>CAYHEM010000007.1:0-118119 GCA_964355765.1 uncultured Gallionella sp. | reverse complement strand
GTGCAGGGGCGAATGTCTCCTTTGGGGAAAAAATGCGAAGTGCAGCTAATGGCACGTAGGGTGAATTGGATTTTACGAATTGCCTGCCGCATTACCGCCATTGGCATCAGCTACGTACGGCCTGAGATAACGCAACATTGGGAGCCGCCAATTAGCTTGGCACAAATACAGCAGGGCTAATACCAAAGAATTTGCCCAGCTTCCCGGCCAGCGTTGCGCTGATTTTTCGTTTACCGGCCAAGATTGCCGACAAATTGCTCTGTGGAACAACGGTAGATAAATCTTCTTGCTTTAGGCCGCGTGCCTCCATTAAGAAGCGGAGGGCATCATTGGGCGCTGCAGCTTCGATGGCGTGATGTTCTTGTTCATACTTTGAGACCAGTTCACCCACTAAATTAAGCAAGCTATCTAACGGGTGATCTTCATCATCTCCGACAGCCTCTAGCAGTGAGTTCATGAATGCCACCATCCGGTCGTACTCTTTTTCATTATTAATTGAGCGAAGACGGGCCATCTCATCAAAGGCCTGCCAAGAGGATTGGATCGCTTGAATATCAAATTGAGTTTGTGTAGCACGCATAATTAATCCTTACCTTTCCGATATAGCTTGTTCCAGTTGTCGTATTCGCGATGTGTCATCACTTTATGCACATAAACCTTCTTGAACCTGTATCTGACAATCACGACCAAACGATAATTATTTCCGCCAATATCAAACACTGTGTAAGGTGGCACATAATCAGCAGAGTTGAAAAACTCCCGCACATGATTGAAGTCAGCAAACTCAGCGTGCTCAACGACTGAGTGCCACTCTCGCAACATCTTCTCTGCCTCGGGGTGCTTTTGCCAGAACTCGCGAAGCATTTTGATGGAAATGATATGCATGGCGAAACTATATCAGTTTGATATAAACATGCAAGCGCAGTTTTGAATTTCTGGCGCGACTGGCCGCAATGGAGCAAATTCTTGTGGGTCCGGTTATGGCACATACCTGCAATCTAACGCGCTAGAATCACTGCCCCAAAGCTGCTATTAGCTTGCCGTTCACGTTCCAGATGCAACCTGCCTGATTGCAGTCTCCCATTGCTGCATCAACGTCTGAACCTGATCGCGGCTGATCCGAGGTTCAAAGATACGGTCTACGCGCCATTGCGAGCCAAGTTCTCCGGTGTCACGGTAAACGCCTGTGGCAAGACCCGCCAGGTAGGCAGCACCGAGCGCGGTGGTTTCGGTGACTTTCGGCCGAATGACCGGGATGCCAAGCAGGTCTGCCTGAAATTGCAGCAGCAGTGAATTGGTGCAGGCACCCCCATCGACCCTTAATTCAGTAATCGGCGATGCAGCATCAGCCATCATGGCCTGCAGCAATACGGCATTCTGGAATGCGATCGACTCCAATGCCGCACGCGCAATATGGGCCATGGTCGTGCCGCGACTGAGACCCAGAATCGCACCCTTTGCGGACGGCATCCAGTACGGTGCCCCCAGGCCGGTAAACGCGGGAACAAATACCACGCCACCGGAATCCGGCACCGAGGCAGCCAGCGCTTCGATATCGGATGAGTGTTCGATTGCCTTGAGGCCGTCGCGTAGCCACTGGACCACCGCGCCGCCCACGAACACGCCGCCTTCCAGTACATATTGTTGAGGGGTGCCGACGGTGCATGCGGGAGAGCTAATCAGTCCGTGTTTTGAGTCGACACAATCGTCGCCGGTATTGAGCAGCATGAAGCAGCCGGTACCATAGGTGTTCTTGGCCATGCCCGGTTTGAAGCAGGCTTGTCCGAACAGCGCCGATTGCTGGTCACCGGCCATGCCGCCGATCATCACGGGATGGCCTAACCACTGCGGGTCGGTTTCACCATAAAGGTGACTTGAGGGGAGTACTTTCGGCAGTACTTCAGGCGGGATATCCAGCCATTGCAGCAACTCCGTATCCCAGCAGCCGTCATGAATATTCCACAGCATGGTACGCGAGGCATTGGTAATGTCAGTGACGTGCAGACGGCCGCCGGTCAGGTTCCAAGCCAGCCACGCATCGACCGTGCCGAAGGCCAGCTCTCCGCGGTTGGCGCGCTCGCGCGCACCGCTGACATGGTCGAGTATCCATCCCAACTTGGTGGCTGAAAAATACGGGTCCAGCACTAATCCGGTCTTGCGCTTGATGCTGTCGGCTAAGCCGCGGCCTCGCAATGTTTCGCACAGTGCTTCGGTACGGCGGTCTTGCCAGACAATCGCATTGAAAATCGGTTTGCCGGTTTTTCGCTCCCATACCACCGTGGTTTCGCGCTGATTGGTGATACCCAGCGCCGCCAATTCATCCGCCCTTATTCCCGCCTTGGCCAGCACCGACCGACAGGTCTGAAGCTGGCTTTGCCACAGGTCGAGCGGGTCATGTTCGACCCAGCCGGGTTGCGGAAATATCTGTTTGAATTCCTGTTGCATTGAGGCAACAATTTCGCCGCGGTCATCAAACACAATGCTGCGTGAGCTCGACGTTCCCTGATCCAATGCCAGTAGATAAGCCATGCCTGTTCCTATCGAACAAAATGTAAAACAGCCGATGCCAATGATGGCGTCGAGAATATGCGATCAGTCAGTAGCAGCGCAAATGCCGGCTGTATAATCGGATGCCGTTCAGCCGGGTTTCTGGTCAGATATACACGCTTATCGACGCGTGCGCGAGAGCGCTACTGAGCTTCACTCTCGCCCGCATCTCTTGAATTTATTCATAGTGCATTTGCTGACGAGTTTGCGCGCATTTTCAATTTGCCCGGCCGTCATGCGCCTTGCGATGGCATCACGTTGCTGAATGCGCTGATTCGTGGCCATTTTCCATGCTGGTGTTTGATCATATTTGATCGCGATTTCGAGCCACATGTAAGCAATCTCGTCATCCTGGGGAACGCCCTCCCCCAGAATATATTTCCACGCGAGCTTTTCCTGTGCAAAAACATTGCCTTGCTCCGCTGCCAGTCGATACCACTTCACTGCCTCCTTGAAATCTTGAGGAACAACCTTTCCGTGGTCATATATCGCGCCCAGGTTGTATTGGGCAAAGATATCGCCCTGATCCGCTGCCAGACGCCACCACTTCATGGCCTCCAGGCGATCCTGGGGAACCTCCAGTCCGATGTCATACATCGCCCCGAGTTTTGACTGGGCTTTGACATTGCCCTGCTTCGCGGCCAGCCGATACCATTTCAGCGCCTCCAAATAATCCTGGGGAACACCCACCCCTACGTCATACATGGAGCCAAGAACGAATTGCGCCTCGCTGACGCCTGCTTCTGCCAGGGATCGGTATAGCGTTTCCGCTTTCAGAAAATCGCGTCGCACGTAGGCGCGCTCAGCATCTGCCAGGGCGCGGGTGATGGATTCGACCGGAATGGCTGGCGGCTCGACAATTGCGTGCCCTGACGACGCAAACAAACACCCACAAACCAGCAACCTCTGCATTAACAACTTGATCATTTTCGTTATCCGTATATATCGACGCCAACCCACGGCACAGATTGCACCTGCCTAGCCCGGTGACCAATATACCAAATTTGCCGGGCAATCTTCCTGAACCTGTTGAATCACCCGGCACATTCCAGAAAATTGCGCTTCTCAATGGCAAACAGTTATGCATCATTGAAAATGGTAGAGGAATCTACAGAATGTGCATTCGACATACTCCTCGGTTTTTCTGAAGCGCTACTATTGGCCGGCAAGTGCTGCTGTATCCTGAACGGCCTGCGGCTGAGGGCAGGCATCCGACAACCCTTAACATTTACCAAGCTTGGTGACTGGCTGCCATCTGGAATAGTGAACGCTGCTATTGGATACAAAATTCTTTCAGGAAAAAATAACATATGCTCGCGCTACCCTCCATCTGGAACCTGATCATCTCCACCATTGTGTTCTTTATCGCCGCCTGGTATATCAACCGCCATCTGGACGAACAGGGAATCCCCAAGGGCATGACACGCGGCATGCTTGTGCTTGTACTGGGTTCTGTGATGTCGTGGGGTTCGGGGGAAATGGTGGACTGGATACAAAACAAGATAGAGGGACCGCAACCAGCAGCGCAAACCTCAGGCGATCTGTCGCAACTGCTGAAATACGGTCAGTGACAATTCAAGATTGCATGGCGTTATTGGGGAAAAACGCCGCAATTTGATGGTTTGCGTCAGGTCAGGCTTGAGCTATTACCCGCTATGCGGGTTTCACGTTAATTGTATTGCTTGTTCGATTCCCGCGGCATCCAGGTTTCCCCCGATAACGACCAGCCTGCCGGCTGTAACGTCCTTATCAAAGCGAACCGCATCTACCTTTCCGAAGGTGCTATCGAAACGACAGGGACCATTCGTTGTATTGACCAGTGCCTTTGCCCGCGCCACACGCCCGAACTTCCCGCGTGAGAGATCACCGAATATTTGTTGCACCAAGGCGAACTCCATCTTGTCCGCAAGCGGGAAGGAGAATGTTTCAAAATGAAGATGGCTGTTGCCTGAAACAATCGTTCGCTGCAGTGGCGCATCCGGCAGGGGCATGTCGATTTCCGCATTGACGGTGCGAAACAGGATGGCACGGGGATTCACGCTGCTGATCAGGCGCTCTGCGGCTTCGATTGCAGACACGGCAGCGAGGTCGGTCTTGTTCACCAGGATCACATCGGAGTTCACGATCTGGTCCTCGAAGAAGCTTCCGTACATTTCTGATTCGTAAAGCTCCGCGAACTCCGTGGCGTCGACGATGCCGACGACCGATGCGGAGCCGGTGCCGGCACTTTCGATTGCCTCCAATACACCCGACGGTGAGGCCACGCCGCTCGGTTCGATCAGCAAGTGTTCGGGGGAGAACTGCGCCACGATACCCTGGATAGTGGTGACAAGGTCAAGTTTGAGGGTGCAGCAGATGCAACCGCTCGGCAGTTCCACCGATTCGATTCCGCCTGCGGAGAATATGTCGCCGTCGATGCCTGCCTTCGCGAAATCATTGACGAGCACCACGACCTTCTCCGTATTTCCGGTCACGAAGTTCCTGATGAACGTCGTCTTTCCTGAACCCAGCAATCCACACACTATGGTAGTTTTCATAAAAATCCCAGGCCGGACAGCCGGCACCAAACCCTCTGATAAACGCTTTAAGGAAACGCTGAATACGCATCAACCCGCAAGATCTCACTCCCCTGCCCGAGCTACGGCTGCCTGTGCGGCGATCGTCCGGGCTTGCTCAAGATGCTCTTCCAGTACTGCGGAAGTTCCCGTCGTCTTCTCCAGCGTCAGCGAGAAGATGTCGCAAACCTCGTTTGCCTTGCCGATATAGTAATCGTCGTTTCCCACCCCGGTATCGATGTAAAGCCCGACCCGAAAGGCGGACATAAGTCTTTTGGCCATTTCCATCGGATCTTTGCCGTACTTCACAACCCGGTCCAGATGGTTTCCCTTGATGACCATTTCGGCCCCGAGCTCCGCCCAACCCGGACTCATGAACCACGTCCCGATTTCTTTCCGGACCGCTTCGCCATGTTTTTCATGGCGCCATGAATATCTGGATGCAGTCTTCCATCTGCGGCATCACTACCGGTATGTCGATCTCTGCCTCTATCCCCTTCAGCGATTGGCAATAGCCGTAGCCGAGGAAGATCACATCAACTTTATCCCTGATGGCCTTCACGTTTTCCAGGACGGCCTGTTTCATCTTTTTCGGATGGCTGTGGAGTGCCGCTTCAAGATAAATGATCTCGGTGATACCGGGAGTTTTACTCAACAGCTTGTCCAGCTCAAGCTTCATGATGTTGCACGCAATCACGCCGATTCTCAAAGCCGATACCTCCAGAATTGCAGGATATGCCGCCCCTTTCTGGGCGACATTTTTCATTTGCTGCGTAGGGTCAATCTATCGCGTGGTCACTTGATTGCGGTGAATTTGACGCTCACCACCTTGCCTTGCACACCGCTCAAGTCGTCTGCTGCCGGGGTCGGTGTGTATTCCTTACCGGGGCAGCACGCCATGCCGTCGAGTTCCGGATCGGAGAACAGATGGCGCGCGACGATTTCAATTTTGGTAAATCCCGCGTTCTTCAACGTATCCCGGTATTCGCCTTCCGGTATCGCGCCACCGGTACAACCCGCCCAGACCGATTGCAGCCGCTCGCGCAACGCTGCGTCAATCGGCCCGGTCAACATGATATCGGAGATGGCGAGCCGCCCGCCCGGCTTGAGAATGCGGAATGCCTCCCGATAAACCGCGTTTTTGTCGGGGCACAGATTGATGACGCAATTGGAAATTGCCACATCGGCACAGGCGTCCGGCAGCGTCGTATTTTCCAATGGGGCATGGCGAAACTCGACGCTGTGATCCGGCAGGCCGGCCTGCGCCACCGCCTCTTTCGCCTGTTCAATCATTGGCAGCGTAAAATCGACCCCGTACACTTTGCCGCCCGCACCCACCTGGCGCGCCGCGAGAATCACATCGATGCCGCCACCGCAGCCGAGGTCAACGACGGCCTCGCCCGGCTGCAAATTCGCAAAGCCGGTCGGGTTGCCGCAACCGCGCGAAAGATTCCGCGCAATCTCCGGTACCGAGGAAAGCTCTGATTCGCTATAGATGGCCTGCTCATGCGCGCAGCAGGCCTGAGCAGCCGGTTTGCCGCAACAGGAATCCGCGGCGAGCCCGGCCGTTTCTGCGAATTTGCCGTAGCGTTCCTGCACAACTTGACGGACTTCATCGTGCGTCATGGTTGTCTCACTTCAGGGATTGTTTACGTTTTTGCCTGCGCTGCTGCCACCTTTGCGGCGACCTTTTGGGTTATTGCCAGGTGCTCTTCCAGCACTGCGGAAGTTCCCGTCGTCTTCTCCAGCGTCAGCGAGAAGGCGTCACAAAACTCGTTCGACTTGCCGATATAGTAATCGTCATTCCCCACCCCGGTATCGATGAAGAGCCCGCGCCGGTAGTGGGTGAAAAGTCTCCTGGCCATTTCCATCGGGTCTTTGCCGTACTTCACCACCCGGTCCAGATGATTTTCCTTGATGACCATTTCGACGCCGATCTCCGCCCAGCCGGGACTCATGAACCAGGTGCCGACTTCTTTGCGTATGGATTCGCGATATTTTTGCGGCGTCATGAATATCTGGATGCAGTCATCCATCTGCGGCATCACCACCGGTATGTCGATCTCGTCCTCGATCCCTTCCAGCGTATTGCAAAAACCGTAGCCGAGGAAGATCACGTCCACCTTGTCCTTGATGGCATTCACATTTTCCAGGATGGTCTGTTTCATCTTTTTCGGATAGCAGTGGAGCGCCGCCTCAAGATAGATGATCTCGGTGATACCGGGCGTTTTGCTTAACAGCTTGTCCAGTTCAAACTTCATGATGTCGCATGCAACAACGCCGATTCTCATGGTCGATACCTCCGTGGTTGAAGGGTATGCCGCCCATTCCTGAGCGTCCCATTCAATTTGCCAAACGAAATCAGTTCCAAAAAATGCTCCTCAAATAAGTGCGTCATACATACGGCTGGCCGATGGACATTGCGGTTATCTTGAGCTCCAGAAAAATGGTTTTTCCCCAGCCGCTGGCGAGGGGCGCGGATTTTTCTTCGGTGTGCACGGTGGTTTCCAGATTTTTCCCGCCGGTTTCCGCCGCAATGCGCTCTGCCGTTGTGCGCGCAAGCTGCTCGGCATGAATGATCGCAGGTTCAACATCGTCGAAAACCTTGTGTTCGCCGGCGGCCACCACGGCAAAGCCGACGGGGCGCAGCGGCCTGACGAAAACCTGCGCCATGGCGGTAACCCGGCCGGTAACAGCCCCGGCGGCGTTGGCCACTTCCGCATGTTCGGGCACCACCAGTTGCGCGCCGAGATCGCTTGCCACCCGGGGGAAATAGGCCTTGACCGGCGCGCCGACTGCCACCAGCGGCCGGTTCAGTTTGAAGCGGGCCGCGATGCCCCCGTTGCCGTCCAGCTGCAGCAGGCTACCGAGAAGTTCGCGGCTCTCGCGCGTGGGCAGTGCGATCCCCTCTTCTTCCAGCGATTTCGCGGCAATGTTGAACTTGAGTTTTTCGATTATCCTGTCAAAGAACAGCGCAACCAGTTGCTCCCTGTCCAGCCCGGTCTTGTTTGCGTAAAACTTCATCGCCTCTTCGCACGCGGCGCTATCCCACAGATCGAGCATTCCTTTTACATGCAGCAGGTCGGTCGGCGTAAAGGAGACCTCGGCCACGAAACCGAGCTTCACAAACTGGTCCAGGTCTACCGACGGCCCGGATATCATTTCGATGTCGGCGCGGTGCAGCACCTTGCCGTCGAGCGCCTCCAGCATCAGCCGCTCATATTTCCCAACCGCAAACGCCGGCATTTTCACCAGCATGAAAAAATCCAGGTCCAGCCCCTTCAGCGCGGTGCCCTGCTTGACTGCAAACGATTTCAAGGCATCAATCAGCGCCGGACACTGGCTGGACGCCAGCGACAGCGGCACCACCCGACGCGGGCCGATATGAATTTCGTCCGCCGATTTCACGAGTATCCTGCTGTCGCCGCCGAGGCCGGCGGTCCACATGTCGATCGAGCGCACGCGCGTGCGCCATCCACCGACCACCGCGCCATTCTCGCTGGCAGCCGGGATCGCGCCGCTGACAACACCGATGTCGCTGGTGGTTCCGCCCATGTCCACCACCACCGCATCGCTCAGGCCGGTCAGCCAGCAGGCGCCGATCACGCTGGCCGCAGGGCCGGACAGCACGGTTTCGACCGGCCGGCTGCGCGCCGATTTTTCGCTGATGAGCGAGCCGTCGCCGCGCACCACCATCAAGGGCGCATGAATGTTGTTTTCCGCCATGATGTGCATCACCGCGTCCAGCAGTTCGCCGATGACGGGGAGGAGGCTTGCGTTGAGCGCCGCCGTGACGGCGCGCTCCACCATGCCAACGCCGCTGGACAGCTCGTGCCCGCAAACTACCGGGTGCGCGCATTCCGCCGCGATCAGTTCCTTCAGTTGCAACTCGTGCGCGGCGTTGTAGATGCTGAAATATCCGGACACCGCGAACGCGTCCACACGGTCTGTCATGCGCCGCACCGCCTTGCGGGCGGCGTCGCTATCGAGCGGTGCCGTTTCGCTTCCGCCCAGATCATGCGCGCCGCGAATGACCACAACTTCTTCCGCCGGGACGTTGGCGGGAAGCTTGAAACTGTTTTCATCCGGCACGGCGATGATCAGTCCGACCCTTGACCCCTTCCCTTCCACCACACTGTTAGTGGCGAGCGTGGTGGAGAGCGACACCAGTTTGACTTTGGGGAACAAGCTGTTGTCCAGCGCGGCGAGGGAATTTTTTATGCCTATGCGCAGATCCTGCTTGGTGGTCAACGCCTTCGCCTTGGAAACCAGGCGGCGTTCGCTGAAATCAGCAATGACACTGTCGGTGAACGTGCCGCCGGTATCGATGCCAATACCGTACTTCATGCTGGATCGGCGTCAGGGAATGACAGGCACTTGGTGAACAGTTTGTCGTAATCCGGGAAGCACGACAGTTCGGTGTAGTCTATTTTTCGCGCGAGGCGCGCCGCTTCTTCGCGCTGTTCCTTCGAGAGCAGGCACAGGATGGCCCCGGACTTGGACGAGTTGCCGATCAGGGTGACGCGATCGAGCAACTCCGTCGGGATCACACCCATGCGTGCGAAGCTTTCCATGCGCACATGAAAACCGAACGCGCCGGCGATGTAAACGCGGTCGATGTCCTGCAGGCCGATGCTGAGTTTGCTCAACAGCACCAGGATGCCCGAGAGGATGGCGCCCTTGGCGAGCTGCACCTGGCGGATGTCCTTCTGCGTTATCGCAATCGGCCCGAAGCCCTTCTTGCCGGCGCTCAGCACGAAACTGGCCGGGCCGTTGCCGCTTTGCAGCCGCTCCGCCCAGGGCGGCGCCTCTCCCGGCTGCAATTTCAGGAAGCGCCCGGATGGCAGGACGATGCCGGCCTTTACCAGCTCCCCCACGGCATCGATGATGCCGCTGCCGCACAGCCCCACCGCCGCCTTGCCGCCGATGGTGTGCACTTCCACGTCATCGTTTATGAAAACTTTTTCAATCGCGCCATTGGCCGCGCGCATGCCGCAGCTGATATTCATCCCCTCCAACGCCGGACCGGCCGCGCATGAACAGGCGCATAGCTTTTCCTTCGAGCTGAAGGCGATTTCGCCATTGGTGCCGATGTCGATGAATAGCGCCCGCTCGTCCTTGCCGGCCAGTTCCGCGCTGAGGATTCCCGCCACGATGTCCGCCCCGATATACGCGGAAACGGACGGCAGACAGTAGACTGTACCGAATGGCGATATGGTGATTCCCAGTTCCCGCGCCGTGACATTCACGCCGCAGGTGAAGGAAGGAACATAAGGCGATTTTCCGATGCCGGACGGGTCGACGCCGAGCAGGAAATGCATCATCGTGGAATTCGCCGCCACCGCTATTTCGTAAATATTGTGCCGCTCCACTTCCGCATCCTTGCACGCCTCGCCGATGAGGGTATCGATGCACTCCCGGATCATGTGGCTCAATTCATCCAGTCCCTCCGGATGTTCCCGCACATGCTGGATGCGGCTCAACACATCGAGTCCGTGGTTCTTCTGCGGGTTGATCATCGTGCACGCGGCCAGTTCTTCGCCGCTGACCAGATTCACCAGCGAGACCACCACCGTGGTGGTGCCGATATCCACCGCCGCGCCGTAGCAAAGGGCCGTGGTGTCGCCGTGCTCGATGCCGACAAGATCATCACCTGCCAGCACCAGGGTTGCCTTGAACCCGCTGCTGCGCAGCACACCGGGAATCTGCTGCAACAGGGAGAGCGGCAGTTTTTCGGAAAAGCCCAGGCCGAGCGCCTGTTCCAGTCGCGACACATCATCCAGATTATCTTCCAGCTTCGGCTTCTCGATCTCGATGTATTGCTTGCGGATATTCGGATTCAGGCAGAATTCCGGCATGCGCCCTTCGGACAGGATGCGGTGTTTTTTTCCGGCCATGCCCAGCACCTGGTAATCGGCCACGCCGGTGACTTTCGAGCGGCACGCCAGTCTCACCCCCTGGGCGAGGTTTTCTGCGCTGATATGTTTGATCTCGTCTTCGTGCGGCTCATCCGCCCCGCCGTCCACGAGTTGAACCAGGCATTTACCGCAGGTGCCTTTGCCGCTGCACGACGACTCGATGTCGATAAAGGCGTCGCGCGCCACCTGCATCAGGCAGTCGCCCTTGTCAGCATCCACCACCCTGTTCTGCGGCAGAAATTTGATTTCCACTTTACCCATTACGCTGTCCTTGTAACCTGTCTGACGTTAACGGCTGAATCACCTTCAGGGATGGCTCGCGCAAGACCCCTGATATTGACCAGAGGCGTTCTCGGGCTGATGCCGCAGGCCGGTGAAAGTATCCCCACCCCGCCCTTCAGGCAGCGCTCGCCGTGTCTCATGATGTCATCCGGCTCACCCTTTTCCAGCAGATAAGTGCTTACATTCCCCATGGATACCTTGGCGGGGGCGAGTTCCTTGAGTGTCTTGATGCTGACCATGGCATCCACGCTGATGGAATCGGCGGCAATTTCGGACAACAGATTGCCGAGGCAGCGCACATCGCCGCAGATATGGACGATGGACGGGGTGCCGTATTTTTCCCGAAAATGCGTCACCAGACTGTTGATGTACGGAATGGCGAACTCGGCAAAGGATTTCTTTCCCAATATCTCGCCCGAAGCCGACGGATCGGCGATACAGATCACATCGGCGCCCGCCTCGATGAGCGCGTCGCCAAAGCGGATGAGGTTTTCGTTGACGAGCTCCATCAGCTTGTGGGATTTCTCCCTGTCAGTAATCAAGCCCTTGTAATAGACCATCGGCTCGATCAGGGATGAGGCCAGACTCACCGGCCCGGTGAGGTTTGCAATGACCGGTGTCTCGGGCGCCTCTTTTTTCAAGATCTGTATCGCGTCAACGCAGACGCTGGCGCGCCCCTTGCCGGGATCGATGGACTGCAGGCGGTCGATCTGGTCAAGACGCTCGATGGCATATTCCGTGACCCGCGGCTCGTTTCCCAGCGCGCCGAGGTCAACCTGCGCACCCATCGCCTCGGCTTCCACGGTCATGCAGAAAGGCACGCCGGTATTTTCGATGCCGCCCACCCGGTTCGCGGCCAGCGTGAGGCGGGCCATCATTTCCGGATCCGAGTGCGCCTCCGGCCACCAGCTCTCGGCGGCATCCATGAGTTCGGTCACCGCCATGTTCATCATCCCGCCCGGGCAGATGAAGGGAGGCCGGTCGGCGACATCCCCGCGCAGCGCGTTCAGCAGCCTGATTTTTTCATTCATGTCAGCCGCTCCTGTTCATCGCAACATCACGATGATGCATGCGCGCCTTCCTTGCTGGTGATGCCAATGGCCATTTGAATCGCGACCGCACAGGCAACATAGAACAGCGCCACCGAGACATAGGAACCATAGTATTGAGCCACGCGCGCGGCGTATTCCATTGCCGTCATGTCGCTAAAACGCTCGGAGAATACATAAAAGCTGGCGTTGGAAAACAGGAAGGCAAAACTGCTGGCTGCCCATGCCGTCATTGCCAACCCGGCCAGTCCCTTGCCTTCCATGCTGTACCGGGTCGCAAACCAGTGGCCGGCGAACCACAGGCTGGCATAGGTCGGGATCAGGAACCAGTAGGCCGGCGTCATGCACCAGTCGCTGATGCCCTGCACCGAGGTTGCGTAGTAATCCACCAGACCCGCTTCCAGCAGCAGCGCGACAAAAACAATCCCGGATGCGCGTGCAAATTTGGCCAGATACAGACCGCACAAAAAGAATACCGCCCAGGAAGCATCGGGCAGGGAAACGGCCGAGCCGAAATGGTCAAAACGGGTTGCGGCCATGGCCAGAATCAAAGCGGCCGCCACCCTCCCTGTACGACTTTGAAATAACTTCACTTGAACCTCCTCAGAAAATTGTTGGTTGTTTTTCGGCAGAGACTGTCAGCTGTCAAACCTGCCGTATTTACGCGCCGCGTTGATCAGCGCATCGACATTCTCGGGTGGCGTGTTGATCGGCACCTCGCACCCGGAAGCGAGAATGAAGCCCACCTTGTCGCCCATTTTTTCGCATATCTCGCGCGCCTCGGCGTCTATCTCTTCGGGTGTATTCTTCAACATGTTGGCCGGAATGACGTTGCCGACCAGTGCCACGCGGTGTCCGGCCACCGCCTTCGCCTCACCCAGATCACACGCATCGAGACTCCAGATGTCGAAATCGGCTTCCAGCATTGCCTTGAAATTGGGCGTAGTCTTGCCGCAGATGTGCAGCACGGCGGGCATGCCGCCACCGGTCTTGTGAATGTGATCGGCAAGCCGCTTGAGATACGGCGCGACGAACTCCTTGAAATGGCGCGGGCTGACCAGACTACCGGAGCCGATCGGTTCCACGATGATCGGCAACGCCCCCCGCTTCAGGATTTCATCGATGAACTTTATGCCGGCCTGCGTGCAGATCTCCAGCAGCTCATGCACCCAGGCAGGGTTCTTGATCATGTCCCGCGTCAGCAGCTCCACCGGATACAACGCCGCCGCCGTGGTTAACGGCCCGCCGAACACGGTACTGACCACCACTTCACTGCCCACTTCCTTCACGCATATCTCGGTCGCCTCCATGTAAACGGAGAGACGGCCATCCTTGCTGAAATCGGGCTGCTTCAGCTTGCTGATGTCGGAATGCTGCTTGAGAAAAGGCTCCTCAATCTGGGGGGCGTCTTCATCGAAGAACTTCATCTTTGTCCCCATCGCCTCGGCAAGGGTGGAGGTGGTCGAGAAAATCAGGATAAGGTCATTTCCATAGCGGCGGAACGCAGCGACATGGGCATTGCCCATGGCTTTGCCGTCGCGGTTGTAAACGCCAACCGGAACCCCCAGCACGCGGCACGCGTGATTGAGTATCAATGGAAAACAGGCGACGCGTTGCGGCTTTTCGCCTTTCAGGTAACACATCACCCGCTCAAGCGAAGTTTGCGTATCGGCAGGAATGGTAGCTGTGGTATTCATAGGGCCTCCTCGTCAGGCTGCGGCCTGCGCCAGCAGACTCTTGGATAACTTGATCGCACCGGCCGCGTTGTCTGCGTAGCCGTCCGCTCCTATCTTGTTGGCAAAAGCCTGCGAGATCGGACCGCCGCCAATGATGACCTTGTAGGAATCGCGAATGCCCTCTTCCTTGAGCATCTCGATCACCGTCGCCATGCCGTCCATGGTGGTGGTCATCAGTGTGGAAAGGCAGATCAGTTTTGCGCCGACCTCCTTGGCCTTCTCGACAAAACTAGCCAGCGGCACATTTCTTCCGAGGTCATGCACCTCGAAACCGGCGGCATCCATCATGATCTTCACCAGGTTTTTCCCGATGTCGTGGGTATCCCCCTCCACCACACCGATGACTACCTTGTGTTTTTCATGCGCATCGCTTTTCTTGAGATGCGGGCGAAGTATCTCTATTCCTGCGTACATCGCGTCCGAACAAATGAGCAGTTCCGGCACAAAGTATTCTTCTTCGTCGAACAGCACGCCCGCCTTGTTCATGCCGGCGATCAGGCCATTGTTGATGGCGTCATAGGCATCGTATTCGGCTTCCACAACCTCATTGGCAGCCTTGATGACGAGCGCCTCGTCCATCAGAAAAACGCCATCCATCAAATCCTTCAGAATATCTCCACGTTCCCTGGCCATTTCAAATCCTCCTTCAAGTTATAAGTTGTAAGTTAACGAGCCGATGATGAGGCAACCCCGTTTCAACAACCCGGAAAAACCGGCAAAATCAGGCCGCACCGCTCACCTCGCAACCGGCAAGCCGCCGTTTCTGACCCAGCCATTCATATCACCCTCCAGATGCAGCAACTTGCTGAACCCCGCGGATTGCAGGATGTTTGCGGCTATCCTCACGCGTACGCCGCTGCCGCAGTACAGCACCACATCCCTGTTGCTATGCGAAACAATTTCAACAAGACGGGAATCAAGCCGATCATGGGGGATGTTTATTGCGCCCGGGATGTGCCCACTCTTGTATTCTCCGGGGTTGCGCACGTCCAGAATGAGATGTTCGCGGCCTGCCTCGATGCGTTGCATCAGCTCTGCCTGCGAAATAGTTGTTACGCCGACGGAGCAGTCATTGCTCTTGTACCGGGAAAACAGCCTGGCGCTGGCAAAGCCGCGCCGCATGGCTCTGCCCAAAATGCGAATGGCATCACGCGGCAAACGAGTAACGCGAATGGGAACATCAGGTTTTACGGGATAAATCATAGCCACCCTTGTCATTACAAAAGGGCGCGACCAGAAATCCTGGAAGGAAAAACAGGCATGAAGGAATATTCACACAACTCCCGCGGGGAACTCATGTGAATAGAAGGCTCCGGCACTCGCATGCAAACAAGTTACCGCGTAACGGCTGGAGCTTCGCACCTCAATGATCTGCTGACCTGCTCACTGGCAGCGCTTTGATACGGCACATTCCATCGCAACAGAAACAGGTCAGCTACACGCTGGCCGTCAGACCCGAATCATTCTCCCAACAGGAAATTAATTACGGCGTTACGGCGAGCCAACCAGAAACCAGTACGACAGCGGCGCGAATTTTAGCAGACAGGAAGCGGGTTTTGTATGGGGATTGCAAATTAGCGCAAAAAAATTTGCGGAGAGATGTCGAACAGGCGCAACAATTAAAACACGTAAATCGCAAAAGACCTTCTGACAAAAATTATTGCAAAGGCGGCCAGCGGCACAAATATCCAGCCCAGCGCCACAGCCACGAGCAGCGCCCAGCCCAGTTGCCTGATCGCCCCTTCCTTGCAGACCTTTCCGTTGACCCTCACGCCGTAAATATGGGCGCTGCAAATGAGCAGCTCCATTTCCACCCCCGTCTGCATACAGTCGAGCAGACATCTGGCAACGCGGATGTCCCGCAGGTTCTGCCCCCCAATTTCAATGGCAGATGCCTTGAAGGTATTGCCCGACCATGCGCCCTCGCCGATACGGATCAGCCTGCCCGTTACGATTGCCTGACTCCACATCATTTCGTTTTGACTCCGAACAGGTTAAAAATTCGCCCCGCATCTTGCACCACGTTTCGTGGCGCCGCCGCGTATTACAATACGTCCACAATCATCCTGCCACTCACCGGAGCCACGCCATGTCCAACCCGTCCGATCTGCTGATGTTGCGCGACCAGCTGCGCGCCTTCGCCGCGGCGCGCGACTGGGACCAGTTTCATTCGCCAAAAAACCTGAGCATGGCGCTGATGGTGGAAGCCGCCGAGCTGATGGAACATTTCCAGTGGCTGACCGAGGCGCAGTCGGCCGAATTGCCCCCCACTGACCAGCAGGCGGTCGGCGAGGAGCTGGCCGACATTCTGCTCTATCTGGTGCGTCTGTCGGACAGGCTGGGCATCGATTTACACGAAGCCGCACTGCGCAAGATGGAAAAAAACGCGCTCAAGTATCCGGCGGAACAGGTGCGCGGCAGCGCAAAGAAATACTCGGGTTAGCTTCTTCGCGACTTGCCTGCCAGGCCCACTTCAGACCACTGACACGCGCGGCTTACCCTTTCGCATCGTGCCAATCACCGCCGCCTGATCGAATCCGCTGCGATGAAAGATCTCCAGCACCTCCTCCGTTGCCTCCGCCGCGACACTCACCAGCAAACCGCCGCTGGTCTGCACGTCAGCCAGCAGACGGCGCTGCCAGTCCAGCAGGCGCGCATCGAAATCCACTTCATGTTCGTAACTTGTGAGGTTGCGCCCGGTTGCTCCAGGGCCGCAACCTTGCTGCGCCAGCGGCAGGGCTGCAGGCAGGACGGGAACGCGTTCGAATTCCAGTTCGGCACCCAGCCCGGACCCGCGGCATATCTCCAGCAAATGCCCGAGCAGCCCGAATCCGGTCACGTCGGTCAGCGCATGCACGCCCGTCAGCATGCCCAGCGCACTGCCCACGGTGTTGAGCTGCGTGGTGGTGGCAACAAGCTGCGCATACCCGTCGGCAGACAGCACGCCCTGCTTCAGCGCTGTCGCCAGAACCCCCACGCCCAGCGCCTTGCCGAGAATCAGCACATCGCCCGCTTGCGCGCTGCTGTTCTTTTTCAGCCGCTCCGGATGCACGATACCCAGCGCCACCAGGCCGTAGAACGGCTCGGGCGAATCGATGGAATGACCGCCCGCCAGCGGAATGCCGGCGGCCTGGCATATCGCTTCGCCGCCTTGCAGGATGGCGCGTATGGATTCGACCGGCAGCTTGCTGATCGGCATGCCGACGATCGCCAGCGCCATGATGGGGGTGCCGCCCATCGCATAGACGTCGGACAGCGCGTTGGCCGCGGCGATGCGCCCGAAATCGAACGGGTCATCCACAATCGGCATGAAAAAATCCGTGGTCGCGATGATCGCCTGCTGGTCGTTCAAGCGATACACCGCCGCATCGTCGCTGGTCTCCTTGCCGACCAGCAGATCGGGGAACGGCAGTTTCGGCTTCACATCACCCAGAATCGATTGCAGAAGCGCCGGTGCGATTTTGCAGCCGCAGCCGCCGCCGTGCGACAATTGGGTCAACTTCACTTCGGACACAAGTCGTTCCTTATTCTCTATGTTGTTCAAGACCGCAAACCTATCACAGCTCGGTGAATTTGACGAAATTATCGATGTGCGCACCCCGTCTGAATTCGCCGAGGATCACATTCCCGGCGCAATCAACTGCCCGGTTCTTTCCGATGAGGAACGCATCGCCGTCGGCACGCTTTACAAACAGGTGTCACCGTTCGAGGCGCGCAAGGTCGGCGCGGCGCTGGTCGCGAAGAACATTGCCAGGCATCTGCAAGCCTCCTTTCGCGACCATCCGAAATCCTGGCACCCACTGATCTATTGCTGGCGCGGCGGGCAGCGCAGCGGCGCGATGTCCATAATACTCGCGCAAATCGGCTGGTCGGCGTGCAGACTGGATGGCGGCTACAAGGCCTATCGCCGCGATGTGCTGGAAAAACTGGAAGCCTTGCCGCAGCGCCTGAACTTCCACGTGATCTGCGGCCCGACCGGATCGGGCAAGAGCAGCCTGCTTGCCACGCTGGCAGACTGCGGCCAGCAAACGCTCGACCTGGAAGGGCTGGCGCAGCATCGCGGCTCGGTATTGGGCAAGCTGCCGGAACAGGCGCAACCCTCGCAGAAACAGTTCGGCAGCCTGTTGCTGCAAGCCCTGCGAAAACTCGACCCGGCGCGACCGGTGTACGTGGAAGCGGAAAGCAGCAAGATCGGCAACATCACCCTGCCCGCCGGGCTGCTCACCGCGATGCATGCCGGCGAATGCGTGGTGCTGGAGGTGCCGCTGGAGGTACGCGTTGCCGAGCTGTTGAAGGACTACCGGCATTTCATCGAAGACCCGGAAAGCCTGATCGAACGCCTGCAGGCACTGCACCGTTTTCACGGCAGCAAGCAACTGGATCACTGGGCTGCGCTGATTCGTGCCGACGATTTTCCTGCCTTTGTGTCCGAACTACTCACGCTGCACTACGATCCGAGCTATTTCCGCGCGACCTCGCGCCACTATATTCAACTGGTCAATGCGCGGCGCTTTCCGCTGGACGATTTGTCGCAGGATGCGCTGAAGAAAATCGCCGCCAGAATCTCACGGGAGTAACCATGGAATATCGGCGACTGGGCGAAAGCAATTTGCAGGTGTCGGCATTGGGCCTCGGCACCATGACCTTCGGTGAGCAGAACAGCGAAGCCGAAGCGCACGCGCAACTCGACCTGGCCGTGGCGCGTGGTGTGAATTTCATCGACAGCGCCGAAATGTACCCGGTTCCGCCACGCGCCGAAACCGTGCATCGCAGCGAAAGTTATATCGGCTCATGGCTGAAACATCAGGCACGCGACAAGCTCATCATCGCCACCAAGATCACCGGCGCGGCGCGCGGTTTTTCGTGGATACGCAACGATCCCCGCATCAGCCGCGAACAGATCAACGCGGCGATAGACGGCAGTCTGCGCCGCCTGCAGACCGATTACATCGACCTGTATCAGATTCACTGGCCGGATCGCTATGTGCCGATGTTCGGTGCAACCGGTTATGACGCGTCTCGGGAGCGCGACAGCGTGCCGATTGCCGAACAGCTGCAGGCACTGGCGGAACAGGTACGGGCGGGAAAAGTTCGTTGCATCGGTGTTTCCAACGAAACGCCGTGGGGTGTTTCCGAATTCGTGCGTTGCGCCGAGGCGCTCGGCCTGGCGAAGATTGTTTCAATACAGAACGCCTACCACCTGATGAACCGTACCTTCGAGGCCGGGCTGGCGGAAGCCTGCCGTCACACGCAGGTCGGACTGCTCGCCTACAGCCCGCTGGCGTTCGGCTGGCTCACTGGCAAATATCTTGCCGACCCGCGGGCGCCAGGGCGCATCACCCGGTTTCCGAATTTCGGCCAGCGCTACGACCAGCCCAACGTGACCGCCGCCGCGCGCGAGTATGTGCGCATCGCCCACGCAGCCGGATTGATTCCGGCGCAGATGGCGCTAGCATTCGCCCGCACGCGCTGGTTCACCTCAAGCGTGATCCTCGGCGCGACCAGCGTGCGGCAGTTGCGGGAAAACCTGGACAGCGCGGAGATGACGCTGACGGCGGAAGTGCTGGAGCAGATCGAGGCGGTACATCGGGTGTACCCGAATCCGGCACCGTGATGAATGACCTGGCGCATTGAGCTTCCGCTGTTGTTCAGGCAGCAAGTAATCTTGATGTGGCGCTATCGACACGCTGTTGCCTGTCAGGAGACTCGCCATGAATGCTCACTGTTCGGCCTGAGCGGACGGTCGCAGGCTATCCGATTCGGTGACTGCGAGTGTCTGCTTATCGAATATTGCGACGCCCCTCATAGGCCATTCGGATCAACGGCTTTGCGAGGTCGAGGTCGGCTGCATTGGAGATGGCCAGTTCAAGGTCGCCGGTGCCCCAATGGCCGCTCTGGCTTACGTCGCGGGCAATAACGGGAAGTGGGGCAAGCTTGGACGGATTCAAATTCAGATAGAGCAGCAGGCGGTTTTTCTGGATCACTACCGAGGTGAAGTTCTTCAGGCGCTTGAAGGCGACATAGAGCTTCAGCTCCTTCTTCTGCACATCGTCACCCAGCGAAATGATGTAATCATCCAGCGACGCCAGCACTTCCCGCAGCGGGTCGGAAATTGACTCCAGGCACTCCGCGTAGGTCTTGTCACCTGTGGCGGCCTTTCCCTTGTTGCTTGCCGCCTTGCTGGCTTTGCCACCCTTAATAACGGCAGCGCCGCCGTTACCAGCGCTGATTGCATTCGCCAGCTCCAGCAACAACAGCTCATCGCCAAACAGGCGGTAGCGGATCAACTCGATATTGCGGTTGATCTGCTGCACGGCGTGTGCGTCATATTTAGTGAAGTCCGCCGCGATGCACACCAGACGCGGCGCGCTCCAGTCGATACGGTCGGCAGCTTCATGGCCCAACTGCTTCGTCACCAGGCGCTCAAAATCGCCGCGATGATCCATCAGCCAGTCCAGGTAGAACAACCCCTGTTTGATCACATTCTCGCCGGTGGAGCGCTTGTATTCCAGAATCGCCGGGCAATCGTTCTCATCCAGCCCGAGCGTGTCGATACGCCCGGCGTGAGTCTTGCCAGTGGAATATTCGCTGGCGAGAAAACGGATGCCGAGCAGCGGTTCGAGGTTGTTCTCGATCAGCGTTTGCAGCGGCTTT
Source organism: uncultured Gallionella sp. (assembly GCA_964355765.1). Taxonomy (GTDB): domain Bacteria; phylum Pseudomonadota; class Gammaproteobacteria; order Burkholderiales; family Gallionellaceae; genus Gallionella. The sequence goes on along the minus strand of CAYHEM010000007.1, from coordinate 97,378 downwards.
TCCAGATCGGAGGCATCGCCTTGCAGCTCGGTGGCCTGGCCTTGGGTGAGGCGGAATAGTTTGATGTCGCTCATAATGTATTTAATCCTCACCAGTGCTATTCAACATCCTCAATCAACTTGGCAAGCGCTGACAAATCCACCGCAAGCCGATCATAAAGGGCGTCAATTGCATAGCCCCAACCAGAAGCCGTTGAAGCAACATCAATACCAAATACGCCAGCATTTCTCGCAATATCTTTGTCACGAGCACTGCCGGGCGTATGTGCTTGGCATACACGCAGCCCATTAAGTGCAAACAGCGAATTTAATTCGGGCAGTGCCTCAGTCGGATTCCAACTTGGGATAATTGCACCAGCGTCCTCAGATAACGAGTGTCCCTGAGTTCTTGCTATGTCAGCCAACTGGCACAGTGTCGCAAGTAGCTTGAGTGATCCGAAATCTTTGATTTTATCCTTGGGCACGCCTAGCCTAATTGCCATGCTTCTAAACGCCGCAGGCTTCAAGAGCTCCAACAATTTAAATAATGAAACCGACCTATCAAGGAACTGCTCGCGCGACGCTGATAATGGCACGACAGCATACAGCGGGCGGGCTACCTCAGCAGACGTCCATCCTCGATAGGCAACGTCTTTACTATCCAAACTCCCGATTTCTTCCTGAGTCAGCCCAGTGCCCAGCCTATCCGATAGTGTCACCAAAGAAGCTGTCAAATCTAGATATGCTTGAATAACGCTCTTGGCTCGAAGTGCGATATTGTGATTGCCATGCTGATCCAGATCATGCTGCGCAACATTTTTAGGAACAGCAAATCGGTGCCAATGCGCTATGACGTGTGGCGGACAGCCCTCATAAAGTTTCTTCAATTCAATCTTAATGTGGTGACGCCCAATGCGATGTGTCCTGTCAGTTCCCCACCAGCCACCATAACCCACACCGCCAGATTCTGGATAAAGATCATATTCTGGTTGAGCCTCGTATTCCTGCAAGACTTCATCAGTCACATACCCGTATACCCAATTAGCTGATGCTCGCTGATAGGACATTGGTTCAGTATCGTCGGGCCAAATCAGCTCAGGGTCTTTGTCATCCGAAATTGGGCGCCCTTGCGGAATAAGAATCAGACGCGCTCCCCAGACTTTCGACATCTGAGGCGCATCAGCATGATATTTACCCTTGATCAATCTCATGTCTAACAAACGCCCAGGCAATTCAAATTCAACGGCTTCCTCACCTTTCAGCATTAGAGCAAAGGATTCATCATCGGATGAAAATCGCTCCTCATAATATGTCGCAACTGCTGCACATCTTTTCAGATGACAGAAATCTTCCAAATAATCTCGGCGTATCGAGATGAAACCAAATGGAGCGTCTTTTTCGTTGCCATAATCGACGTGAGATTTCACCCGCAGCACGTCATAGACTGGCCCATGCGGATCATCCCAACAGACCATTCCATCACTTAGATAGCGAGGTACCAACCCATAAGCCATCAACAGTACGTTGTCGGGAAGAAGCACTTCTCGATTGTGGCGGCTCCACGAATTGATTATTGTCTGGAATCGCTCGTCACGCTTATGGCGACCCGCTATCCAAAAGTTTGTTTCGTAAACTTGCCCCTCGCCAACGCAAGGTCCAGGCCCCCATGACTGCACCTCCCAACCTATGCCTCCGGGGGACTTCAGAACCTCATCAACCAAATCAAGAGGGATTAGTGCGGTGCTTAATTTGCGGGCGCCTTTGTAGCCATTCTGAGGCGCTTCAGTAATTTCGGCGATGACAACATGATCCGAAGCGCCGTTGTCATAAGGTTCTCTCAGATGAGCAACCGCCTTGGGCCAATAATTATCGAGGTCACTCATCTCTGTTAGCCTTCAAATCACGCTGCTACTTTGCAACTGCGCTTGGGGTTGGTTCTTGTCTGATCGCTATGTTGCCCTTTGATGCGTTCCAGCAACACACTGGCCGGTTCGTCGTTGGGGTCTTGCGGCACCAGTTCACCGCGAAAGGCTTTGGCGAGCGTGGCCGGGGTAAGTTTTTCGACCTGGGCGCGGGCGGCGGCGTGGCGGGCTTCGAGGCGGTCGGCATAGGCGAACAGCGCTTCGACGCGGCGGACGATTTCGGTTTGCTCTTCCATTGAAGGTAACGGTACTTCGATTTGCCTACAAACTTCAAGTGTTAAATTAAACTGTCCTGCAGTTGCTTTTGATTTTCTAATTAAACCCGCAATTGTGGTCTCACACATCAAAAAATAAGCAAGAAATCGATTGTAGATTTCCCCTTTTACTCTGAATACGGCGATTGCTTGATTAATATTCCATTCAGGAAAAGAGGTTGGAACAATCGATACTTTTCCTAACGGTGGTCCAACGATGTTCATCAAAACATCACCTGGGAATACCTTGGAACGCTTCAGTAGAACCTCATGCGTATCTTTATCAACGAATGTTGGATTTATTGTGAAATCCAGCCTCCCATCAAAGCAAAGGTTATAGACTTTTATATAGGGGACATCCCCACGCCCCTCATACATACTAGACTTCGGTGGTGTCGTGCCTTTAGTAATCCATTCGCATAAATTTTCGGCTTTCGAATAAACCCATTCATTTTTGCCCTGTCGCCAATCCTCCGTCAGCTTGCCGGAGGTGGCGGCCGCGAGGACGGACTGGCGGAAGCGTTTGAGGATGGCGGGAATGCGGTCGAGGCGGTCGCGGCAGGCATCCACCCGCGCCAGCACCGCGTCGAGTTTGTCGGCGATGCGCTTTTGTTCGGGGAGCGGCGCTACCGGCACCGGAAAGGTTGCAACCTTCTTGGGTTGCGCACGAGTAAGTGATCCTCCAACTCCAGTTACGTCGGTACATATCAACTCGCGAAAATCAGTGCTCGTGAAATAGTGCCTATAAAATTTTGTGTGTAGAACATGGCTTCGAAAACCTATCCATTCTGACGAAGCTATTTGCCGATATTGCTTCGCCACATCCACTTGCCATACACGATTAATGCGCGGATTTATTTTGCAGACTAGAACGTCATTTGGCTCAACAGATTGCTTAGTTGAACCAATGGCAGCACCCTTCAGAAACTCGGGCGTCCCGGTTGGGAAGGTAGGTACGCTGTAGAGTTCAAATTCCTCATTTGGAAATTGTGCAGGATCAATTGTCTTCGAATCGAATTGATTCAATTCGCTGAAAGTGCTTTCAGCCCATGAAGCTGGAATTCTGGCGCTCACGCCTCCACCTCAACGTCCTCGCCCAACTCTTCCAGTATCCCGCGCAACTCATCCAGTGCCGCTTCCAACTCACCCATCGCTTCCTGTGCCAGCACAGCCGGTTCCGGCAACTCGTCCGCGCTGGTGTCGCTGTCGTCCTTGAGCCAGGCGATGTCGAGGCTATCGCCGCGTGCGACGATTTGTTCGCGGGAGTATTTGCGGAAGCGCCCATGCTCGCCGGTGTCCTTGCGTTTGGCCAGCGCCTTGGTGCCACCGAGCGGATCGTCGCCAAACACGGCCTCGAACTCGGCGAAATGTTCGCGCACGAGCTGGGTACGCTTGCCGTATTGCGGCATGTTGGCGCGCAGGTCGTACACCCACACTTCCTTGGTGTTGCCCTTGTCCTTCTCGCCGCGCGTGAAGAACAGCACGTTGGTCTTGACCCCCTGCGCATAGAAGATGCCGGTGGGCAGGCGCAGGATGGTGTGCAGGTTGCATTTATCCATCAGGTCGCGGCGGATGTCGCTGCCGACGTTGCTCTCGAACAGCACGTTGTCGGGCAGCACCACGGCGGCGCGGCCACCGGGCTTGAGGCCACGGTAGATGTGCTGCAAGAAGGCGAATTGCTTGTTGCTGGTGGGGTAGGTGAAGTCATCGCGGCTGGGCAGGCCGCCGCCTTTTTTGGTGCCGAACGGCGGGTTGGTCAAAATCAGCGTGGCCTTGGGCAGCGCCTGGCCTTCCGGGCTGAGGGTGTCGCCGTAGCGGATGCCGCCGTCGATGCCGTGCAACATCAGGTTCATCAGCGCGAGGCGATGGGTGTCCTGCACATGCTCCATGCCGTAGAAGGTGCTGGTGTGGTATTTCTTTTGTTGCGCCTCGGTCCAGCTATCCGGCTTGGTGTGTGTTCGCAGGTAGTGGTTGGCCGCGATCAGAAAGCCGCCAGTGCCCGCTGCGGGGTCCTGGATGATGTCTTTTAGCTCTGGCTTCATCACCGCCACCATGCTGTCGATCAGCACGCGCGGGGTGAAGTATTGGCCCGCGCCGGATTTCTTTTCGTTGGCGTTTTTTTCCAGCAGGCCCTCGTAGAGGTCGCCCAGGCCTTCCTTGCGGGCGCTGTACCAATCGAGTTTGTCGATCTCGCTCACCAGCGTGGAAAGCGTGGCGGGTTTCTTGATGAAGCTGCTGGCGTTGGCGAAGATTTCCTGCACCAGCGGCGAGCCGTGGCTGCCCAGATGAATCAGCAATATCTTGTAGAACTCCAGCCGGTCCGGGGCGGCGAGATTTTCCAGATTGCTCCAGCGATGATTTTCAGGGAGCTGGTCTTCGGTGCCGGTTTCTTCGGCCATTTTGAGGAACAGCAGGTAGGTCAGCTCGGTGACGTACTGGTGATAGGTGATGCCGTCGTCCTTGAGGACGTTGCACAGGTTCCAGAGTTTGCCGACGATGTCGTTGGTGGTCATGTGCTCTTTATTCAATTAAAAGCGAGTGGCGAGTAGCCTATTTTGCTTTGGGGTTTTTTACGGTTTTGGTTTTCGGTGCTGCGCGTCGTCCGGTGCTTCGCGCATGAGTTACGGCATCTTTAACATCGCGTTCTGTGATACCGGCACGGGCCAGCTTGTCGCGCACTTTCTGTGCGGGTGTTGCCGCTGCGGACCAGTCGATCACATGCAGGCCGGGCACTTGCGCAAAGGCGCGGTCGGCGCTGAGCAGCGTGCAGCCAGCGGCTATGGCATGGGCGGCAATCAGCATATCCATCGCCGACAAGCCGATGCCCTGGGTTTCCATGCGGGTGCGCAATTCGGCATATGTGTGCGCGGTGGCGGATGTCCACGGCAATACCGGGGTGTCTTGCAAGAAGGCTTCGACGGCTTTTGCCAGCCGGGTGGCATCCGGCCTCCGCTTCATGCCGAAACGCATTTCTGCCTCGGTGATTACGGAAACGCAGGCGCTGTGTTCCATCAGCAAGTTCTGCAAGCCCTCGCTGACGCGCCCGCGAATCAGCGTGGACGCGGCGTTGGTGTCCAGCATGTAGGGATGGCTCATGGCCAATCCCGGTCAACGGGGGGTGCGGGGTCGCGCGGTATTTCGAAGCTCTCGAATTCTTCGGGCGCTTCGGCGATCAGGCGGTCGCGCAGCTTGATCCACTCTTCAAATTTCCGGTTGCGCGGGCTCAGGACGACCTCTCCGGTAGCCTGGTCGCGCCGTATCAACACTTCGTCGCCATCAAAGCGGAACTCGGCCGGCAGGCGCACGGCCTGGCTGCGGCCATTCTTGAATAGCTTGGCGGTATGCATGGTGGGGCTCCTTTTCTGTTTGGTATATACCGTGGTTTATACCATCTGCTGGCGAGGCTTTCAAGCTAAATAATTTATCAGCTTCGTCGTTCCGGCGCAGGCCGGAATCCAGCAAACACAAACATCCCACGTAGCAGACAAAACCGCGATGCTGTCCCGCTACGCGGGGATTATTCAATCAACTGGATTCCGGCCTGCGCCGGAATGACGGGCTAAAGGAAAACCCGCGTTCAAGCCGCCGCCCAGATCGATTCGTTGAAGGTTTCCAGCACTTGCTGGAGCTCTCCGTTAAACATCTTGTCGAGTCGGGTAAATCCCCCACCTTCACGCTTGAAGATCAGGTCTGGATCATCCAGTGCGGCGTGATCCACCAGCAAGTTGGCTTTGGTTTGCGCAGCGATTCTTTTCAGCCAGTCGCGCTGCGGCCCAGTCCAGGTGTGAGATGCCAGCAGCTCTTGCAGCGCATGATCGACTCGCTCGTTGTAGGGCACGAGCGCATCACCGAGGGCGGCCTGACGGATGTAACCGATGATGCGCGCTGCAATGTCCTTATTCGTCATGTCATGCCATGCTGTGGCGAGTTTGATTTCCGAGAACCCTGCCTTATCCAGCTCAAGCTCCAATTCACGAAGCTGTTTGCGCGTAAGTTCACGCGGGCGGGTGAGCACGGTCATCAACGCGGGGATGTCGTTGCTGTGGCTCTTGATGAAGGCAGAAAACTCCTGAATGTAGTCCTCCGGCTTCTTTGCCTTGCCATAGCCGCGTTCGGCAGGCAGGATTTTATCTTCGTGATCAGAGATGAATATCGGCGCTGCGGTGCCTTCACCCTTGCGATCCAATATCTCACCGAGATCCGAATTTTGCGTGAACCAGGCTGCCACCTCGTTGACGGGCATGGCTTTCAGTTTCTTGATGAAGTCATCCGGGGACATGCCCGATTTGGTTTCAAAGTCGCGGGCGGATTTTTCAGAGAGGTGGCGCTTCTTGCTTTGCAGCTTGGCAAGAAGCTGGTCGCGTATCAACTGCCGTGCCGTTTCATCCCCGACCGAAACAAGCTCTTGCGCCAACTGCGCGAAGCTGATCTTGGGATTGACCACCACGGGCTGCATGGCTGTCATGTCGCCCAGCGCTTCGAATATCCCTACCGCATCAAAAACACGGAAGGCCTCTTTTTCGATCTCGTCACATAAGCGAGTAGCGCGGCCCAGCATCTGGTCGAACAGGATGCGGCTATTCACCCGGCGCAGGAATACCAGATTGCAGATTTTCGGCACGTCAATGCCGGTAGTAAGTAGATCGACGGTAACCGCTATATTGGGATTACGCTCGTTCTTGTAACGGCGGATCAGTTGCAATGGTTTGTCGGCTGCGCCGGTGATCTTGATGACAGCATCATCGTCCACGCTGCCGTATTGATCTTTAAAAGCTGTCTTGAGCAGATCAACAACCAAGTCGGCGTGAGCATCATTGGCACAAAAGATCAGCGTCTTGCGACGGGAGGCCGGGTCAAGCTCCTTGGCCAGAAATTCACAAACCACCCGGTTGAACGGCACCGTTATGACCTTGCGGTTGAAATCCTCCACATCCATCTTGATTTCATCCGGGGCCTTGAAGAGTTCAATCTGGTTATATTGGCCGTTCAGGATCTTGATGTCCTCACCCGCTTTCCATTTAATGCCCTGGGTAGAGAGTTCGGTATATATCTGCACCGGCGGTTCGTAATCGACCAGGTAGCCATCGATTACCGCCTCGCGATAGCTGTAGGTGTAGATCGGCGCACCGAAGATTTGCGTGGTGTGCAACGCCGGCGTGGCAGTCAATCCGACCTTGTAGGCATCGAAGTAGTCGAGCACGCGGCGATATTTGGAGATGTAGTCCTCGTACCCCCGGAAGGTCATTTCCGTATCGGACAATTCACGGTCCAGCAGGTAGCCGCGATGGCATTCGTCAACCACGATGCAGTCGTATTGATCTACGGCGGGTGTTGTTGCATCTTCTGCCGCATAGAGCAGGCGCTGCACCATGCCCTGTATGGTGGCGATGTGTACTGCGGTATCGGTATCCGGCGCTTGTTCTTCCAGTTCCTTGATGCCGAAGGTGTCGGCGAAGGACTGGAGGTTTTCCATGCGTGTATCTTTGAAGGCATTGGCGGCCTGCTCACCCAGAGATGAGCGATCAACCAGGAAGAGAATGCGACGGAAACGTTTTGCCTTGAGCAAACGGTAGATCAGCGCGATGCAGGTTTTGGTCTTGCCGGTGCCGGTCGCCATCGCCAATAGCATTTCTCGTTGACCCGCTTCGATAGCCGATTCGGCTGCGCGGATGGCATCCTGCTGATAGTTGCGCAATGGGAAACCATAGTTGAAGGGTTCATTTGCAAGCTGTTCATGCGCCTGAGCTTCATCGCGCTTGAGTAGCGTGGTCAGCCCTTCCGGGGTGTACCAGCCATCGAGTACGTGGCCGTGGTTATCGGCGCGGCGCAGATCACAGAACCAGATGCCGCTCTTGGTAGATAGCTGGCGCAGGAAGGGACGGCCATTGGCTGAGAAGGCAAAGGGTATGCGATAGACAGCGGCACCTTCACCCCAGTTTTGTTCATGCATCAAGGTTTCTTGTGACGGGGTGAAAGTACGGCTGTAGCGTTTGGCTTGTTGCAGCGAGCCGGAAACGTCCACGTTTTTGCGCTTGGCTTCAACTACTGCAATGGGCATTAAACCCGCAAACAACACATAGTCGGCTGGGCCGCTTTCGGTGGGCCATTCGGCGATGGCCAGATTGCGCCCCTTGGTCGGGCGAGTGCCTTTGTTGTATTTGAGAACCAGAGAGTCCGCCTCCCAGCCAGCTTGACGCAGCTGCTGATCGATCAGTTTGCGGGTATCAGCCTCATCCAATTGAACAGCGCTGGCGGCGGTATTGGCAGATGAAACCAGCTGTATCAACACACTCTTGGGCTGTGCTACCGACACGGCTTGCTGCTCGGCCAGGCGTTTTTCCAGCGCAACCTTGGCTTGTTCTGCCTCTGCCGCCATCTGCTCCCAGAAAGCCTGTTCATTCTTGGCATCAAGGAGCTTTGCCTCAGTTGCTTCAAGTTGCTCGGCAGTCTGGTGATGGGTTGCCCGATACTCCTGGAGGGCCTTGCTCAACGTCGCCATTTCGGCGCGCAGTTCGTCGCTTTCGTCCTTGGGTGGAGCAGGTGGCGCAAAGGGGCCGGATTTGTACGATGGCTCTTTGAACGTTCGGTGGAACCACAGGCTCAACTGCCAAGTCATCTTCAAGACACTCAGCGCACCCCGATGATCACCTTCAAACGCATGGTTGGCGGCATTGCCCGTGCGCCGAACCTCGCCGAACAACTGTGCCACTTCGCGCGGTACGATGCCGCTATCCTGAAGGCGGCGCAATAAGTCGTATTGGGTTTCTTCCGGTGCTGCGAGTTGGCCAGTTCTCGCGGCGACAAGCTGGGCCAATAACTCGGCAAGCTGACGTAGTTTGAGTAAACAGGTATTGGGATCTTCTGCGAAATATTTCTCCGCCAGCATGCCCAAGCGCAGCAACTGTTCGTCGTGCTGTTCTAGGTGCGCAAAGTTTGTCTGGGGCAGTTTTGGCATTACACAGACCGCTTTTATTATCCGGCGAAGGCTATCATATAAGCGAGGGTATTACGATATGCCGAGGGGTCTATCAACTGAAGATGTGCGACCGGTACTAATGGAGCAGAAAGCAATACCTCCACATTTCAGATAAGCAGACGTTCGAAGTCAACGAATCGGATAGCCTGCGACCGTCCGCTCAGGCCGATGAGGGTGCATTCCCCGTTGAAACATCGAACGGCATTTCATGGCACTAGCCAGATGCCCCCAATTTCTACTTCTAGCGAGCGCAGTTCAGCGAGCGTATATATGATTGAAACCAACTACGGCTTGACCGGCCTCACCTTCCCCGCCGCCAGCAGCGCCCGCTTCCTTGCCTCGTCGGTATCCTGGCCGTTTGCCAGCGCCACACCCATACGGCGGCGCGCAAAGGATTCCGGCTTACCGAACAGGCGTATGTCACTTTGCGGCACGCGCAGCGCCTCTTCCACACCAGCAAATGCGATGCCTTTTTCTTCCAGCTGGCCGTAGATCACGGCGGAAGCGCCGGGTGCGCGCAGCGCGGTGCTGACCGGCAGGCCGAGGATGGCGCGGGCGTGGAGTTCGAATTCGCTCTGCACCTGCGAACACATGGTCACCATGCCGGTATCATGCGGGCGCGGGCTGACTTCGCTGAACCAGACTTCATCGTTCCTGACAAAAAATTCGACGCCGAAAATACCGACACCGCCGATATCGTCGGTGACTTTTTTTGCGATGTCGCGTGCGCGTTGCAGGGCCAGCGGCGACATGGCCTGTGGCTGCCAGCTCTCGACGTAATCACCGTGTACCTGCCTGTGCCCGATGGGTTCGCAGAAATGCGTTTCAATCTCGCCAGTTACGCCCAGGGCGCGCACGGTGAGTTGGGTAATTTCGTAATCGAAGCGGATCATGCCTTCGACGATGACTCTTCCCTGATCGACGCGGCTGCCGGTGGCGGCATAGTTCCAGGCGGCCTCGACTTCTTCTGCGTCGTCCACCTTTGACTGCCCCTTGCCGGAGGAGGACATCAGCGGCTTGACGAAGCACGGATAGCCGATCACCTCGATCGCGGTGCGCAATTCGTGCAGGCTGTTGGCAAACCGGTACGGCGAAACCGGCAGACCCAGCGTCTCTCCGACCAGGCGGCGAATGCCTTCGCGGTTCATGGTGAGCCTTGCGGCGCGCGCGTTCGGGATGACGCGCGCCAGTCCTTCCTGTTCGATTTGCACCAGCATGTCGGTGGCAATCGCCTCGATCTCGGGCACGACGATATGCGGCTTTTCCCGTTCGATCAGCGCGCGCAGCTGCGCGCCGTCCATCATGTTGATGACATGTGCACGATGCGCCACTTGCTGGCCGGGCGCGTCGGCGTAGCGATCCACGGCAATGGTTTCCACGCCGAGGCGCTGCAATGCGATGATGACTTCCTTGCCGAGCTCGCCGCTGCCAAGCAGCATGACGCGAAGCGCGGAAGGGGTGAGCGGGGTGCCGATGATCAGCGGTTTCATTTGAGTAGGCATGCTGTTTGGGTCGACGTGTCTGAACTGCGCAAAATTATACACACCGGAGCGCCGCTTTTATTGTGCGGCAACAGGAGTAACATGAGAAATCCACTTCAAGCGCAAGGAGCAACACCATGACCAACATCGTGCAATTACTGGGGGATGAAGCCGAGCATCTGTTGCAGCACCGCTGCACCGGCATAAGCAAAGAATCACTGCACTTGCCGGGGCCGGACTATGTGGATCGTGTGGTTGCAATGAAAGACCGCAAGGTTGGCGTACTGCGCAGCCTGCAGGCACTGTACGACCACGGGCGGCTGGCGAATACCGGCTATCTGTCGCTGCTGCCGGTGGATCAGGGCGTGGAACATTCGGGCGGTGCATCGTTCGCACCCAATCCGATTTATTTCGATCCGGAGAATATCGTCAGGCTGGCGATCGAAGGCGGCTGCAACGGGGTCGCCTCCACGCTCGGCGTGCTGGGTTCGGTGGCGCGTCGCTACGCACACAAAATTCCGTTTGTCGTAAAAATCAACCACAACGAACTGCTCACCTACCCCAACGAATTCGACCAGACGCTGTTCGCCAGCGTCGATCAGGCATTCGACATGGGTGCCGTGGCAGTCGGCGCGACGGTGTTCTACGGTTCGGAACATGCGCGCCGCCAGATACTGGAAGTGTCGGAGGCCTTCGAACACGCGCATGAACTCGGCATGGCGACCATCCTTTGGGCCTATTTGCGCAACCCGGCATTCAAGGTCGGCGACAAGGACTACCATGTCGCCGCCGACCTGACCGGGCAAGCCAACCACCTCGCCGTAACCATCAACGCCGACATCGTCAAACAAAAAATGGCCGAGAACAACGGCGGCTACAACGCAATCAAGTTTGGCAAAACCAGTCCGAAGGTGTACAGCGAGCTCACCACCGATCACCCGATCGACCTGGTGCGCTACCAGGTGGCGAACTGTTACATGGGACGTGTCGGCATGATCAATTCCGGCGGCGCATCCGGCAAGGACGACCTGCACCAGGCCGTGCGCACTGCGGTCATCAACAAGCGCGCCGGCGGCATGGGCCTGATCTCCGGGCGCAAGGCATTCCAGAAACCGATGCGGGACGGCGTGACCTTGTTGAATGCGATTCAGGATGTGTACGCTGCGAAGGATGTAACGGTTGCGTAGCGGGATCAACCTTCAGGCGGTTGCAAAATTGTTGTCGGAAATGAGAGGCCCCTCATGAATAGCATAAAACACGCGATTCTGTTGACGCTCGGTCTGTCTCTGGCGCTGATCATCATACAGAACACTGCTCCGGTTCAGACGCGCTTTCTCTGGTTCACGGCGGAACTTCCGGCCATCGTGCTGCTCTTTCTGACGGCAGCGGCAGGTTTTATTTCCGGGTTGCTGGCCGCATTCATGATGAACAGCGGAAAATAATCCGGCTCATCGCCGGAAGAGCAACAGGTGATCGTCCGCGCTGCGACCCCTTCGTCAAGGGCTACTTGACCGGATCGGCATGCAATCTACCCGACAACAGGCTGGCGGAGACGATGAGAAACGCGCCGATCCAGTCGCGCAATTGCATCACTTCGTCGGCAAGCAGATACGACGAGACGGCGGCAATCACCAGTTCGAACAAAAACAAAATGATGGCACGATTGGCGGGCAGATTGGCAAGCGCATACTGCACCGCATAACTGGTGGTGCATATCACGATACCGAGCAGCACGAGTACCAACAGGGCTTGCGCATCGATCGCCAGCAGTTGCTCTGGCAAGCCGCCCTGCCACAACAGCAGCGGCACGGTCAGCGTGGCCGTGCCGAGCCACACGATGTAGGACTTCGTCCCCAGGCTCAGATGCGCGGCACGGCGTGCCACCACATTGGACAACGCGAAGCCCATGCCCGCCGACAATCCGATCCATTCGGCCAGATTGCCCGGCAGCGGCAAGCCAAGTTGCGGCTCCCATAGCATGATGAGTGCACCGCTGAGCGACAGCGCGATAAGGAAATAGCCGTAACGGTTGAGCCGCTCGCCCAGCAGCCAATAGGAAAACAGGATGGTCCATAAGGGCGCGAGATAGAACAGCAGCAGCACGCGCATCACCTCGCCATGCAGCACCGCCAGCACATAGCCGAAATTTGTCCAGCCCGCGCTCAACAACAGGACCACTGCCCACCAGCCTGCCCCTGGGATTTCGCGCCACGCGCGCGGCAGCATGAATGCGCCGCACAGCATGGCCAGCAGATAGATGATAAACGTCGCCAGCACACCGGACACGCCCGTATCCTGCAATACACGATAGGGATACCAGATCAGCCCCCAGACCAGCGCGCCGCCCAGCACGCCGGCCACTGGTAATAGATTTTGTTTTGATGGCACTGTCCCGCCCCTTATAATGCATCATGATTTGCGCCCCCCGAGATAGCTGATGAACCCGGATTTGCAACGCCTTCAACCCTACCCGTTCCAGAAGCTTGCGGCGCTGTTTCGCGAGGTTCAACCCAACAAGAACTATCGTCCGATCAGTCTGTCCATCGGCGAACCGAAGCACGCCACGCCACAGTTCATCAAGGATGCGCTGACTGCCAACCTCGCCGGGCTGGCGAATTATCCCACAACCGCCGGCAGCGACGCGTTGCGCAATGCCATCGCAAACTGGCTGGCCGCGCGCTACGGCGTGCCGCTGCCCGATGCCAAGACGCAGGTGTTGCCGGTAAACGGCAGCCGCGAGGCGCTATTCTCTTTTGCCCAGGCGGTGATTGACCGCAGCAAAAATAATCCGGTCGTGGTCTGCCCGAATCCGTTCTATCAGATTTACGAGGGTGCCGCCCTGCTGGCAGGCGCCACCCCCCATTTCCTCAATACACTGCCTGAAGGCAACCATGCGCTGAACTTTGCGCAACTGCCGGATGAAGTATGGCGGCGCGCGCAACTGGTCTATGTCTGCTCACCAGGCAACCCGACGGGGCATGTGGTGCCATTACAGGAATGGCAGACTCTGTTCGAAATGAGTGACCGCTACGGCTTCGTGATCGCTTCGGACGAATGCTATTCGGAAATCTATCCTGATTGCGATAAACCGCTCGGCGCGCTGCAGGCCGCACAACAACTGGGGCGCAATGATTACCGAAATCTAGTGGTATTCTCCAGCCTGTCGAAACGCTCCAATGTGCCGGGAATGCGCTCCGGCTTCGTCGCGGGCGACGCGTCTATCATCGAGAGATTCATGCTGTACCGCACCTATCACGGCTGCGCGATGAACCCGGCGATCCAGGCCGCCAGCGTTGCCGCATGGAATGATGAGGAACATGTTGCGGAAAATCGCCGCCTGTACGCAGAAAAATTCACGCGCGTCGTCGAACTGCTGCAGCCCGTACTTCCGGTCAGCCTGCCAGATGCGGGTTTCTATCTGTGGGCACGCACACCGGTTGCCGACACCGTCTTCGCGCAGGCCTTGTATCGCGACTATAATGTGGCCGTTCTGCCAGGCAGCTATCTGGCGCGCACGGCACAGGAAGTGAATCCCGGCGAAAACTTCATCCGCCTCGCGCTGGTCGCAAGTCTTGAAGAGACCGTGGAAGCCGCGCAGCGCATCGTGAAGTTTGTTTCAACCCGATAAAAAACCGGTCCGCAGATTAACGCAGATTTGATAAAGGGCATGGCGTCAAAATAATTTGTGCCCATCTGCGTAATCTGCGTAATCTGCGGACAAAGAGTCAATATTTAACTAAAGTTACTGGAAATCGTCATGGATCAATTGCAGCACATCATCGAACAGGCCTTTGAAGGTCGCGCCGCGATTACCCCCCACAATGCCGATGCGCGGCTCAAGGAAGCGGTCGATGCTGTCATCACCCAGCTCGATGAAGGCAAACTGCGCGTCGCCGAAAAAATCGACGGCGAATGGGTCACACATCAATGGCTGAAGAAGGCCGTATTGCTGTCATTCCGCATGGAAGACAACGCTTTCGTCAAAGGCGGCTTCACCAACTACTATGACAAGGTGCCGTCAAAATTTGCCGACTACAACAGCCGCGATTTTCGCGAAGGTGGTTTTCGCGTGGTGCCGCCGGCAGCGGCACGCAAGGGCGCGTTCATCGCGAAGAATGTGGTGCTGATGCCGTCATATATCAACATCGGCGCCTATGTGGATGAAGGCACGATGGTGGACACCTGGGCGACGGTCGGCTCGTGCGCGCAGATCGGCAAGAACGTGCACCTGAGCGGTGGCGTTGGCATCGGCGGTGTGCTGGAACCCGTGCAGGCCAACCCCACCATCATCGGCGACAACTGCTTTATCGGCGCGCGTTCGGAAGTTGTCGAAGGCGTGATCGTGGAAGACAACAGCGTCATCTCGATGGGTGTGTTCATCGGTCAGAGCACCCGGATTTACGACCGCGAAACTGGTGAAATCAGTTACGGCCGCGTACCGGCCGGATCGGTGGTGGTCAGCGGCAGCCTACCCTCAAAGGACGGCAGCTACAGCCTGTATTGCGCGGTGATCGTGAAAAAGGTGGATGAAAAGACACGAAGCAAAGTTGGCATTAACGAGCTACTAAGAGGCATTTAATGATCTGTCCATGTGCTACTGAAAATCAAAATTGCTAAGCCAGACAAGGCGTGCGATGAAAATCGCAGCGCCGCATATGTAGGGATATGCAAGCAAGATTTTTGGGGCACAACACAGTATGCAACGCGATTTTTGTTTTAAGGAGTGCATGATGATCGTCACACCATTACTGCAACTCGCTGCCGACAAACAGGCCTCCGATCTGTTCTTTTCGGTCGGCGCACCGGTCAACATCAAGATCGACGGCATCACCGTTCCGGTCAATGCACAGGTGCTGGATGCCGCGATTACCAAGCGCATCGCCTATGAGTTGATGAGCCCCAAAAGAATCTCCGAATTCGAATCCAGCATGGAAATGAATTTCTCGTTACGCGCCGAGGGAATCGGTAACTTCCGTATCAATATATTCCGCCAGCGCGGCGATATTGCCATTGTGATTCGTTATATCAAGGGCAAGGTCGACAACGTGGAAGACCTGCATTTGCCCAGTGTACTAAAAGAGCTGATCATGGAAAAACGCGGGCTGGTGCTGGTGGTCGGCGCGACAGGCTCCGGAAAATCCACGACACTGGCCGCGATGATCGAACATCGCAACACCCTTCAGAGCGGCCATATCCTGACCATCGAGGACCCGATTGAATACATTTTCGGGCACGCCAAATCCATCGTAAACCAGCGTGAAATTGGCACCGACACGCTCACCTACCAGAGCGCCTTGTCCAGCGGAATGCGCGAAGCCCCAGACGTACTGATGATCGGCGAGGTGCGTGACCGCGACACCCTCAAGCACGCGCTGATCTTCGCGCAGACCGGGCACCTGTGCCTGACCACGCTACATGCCAACAACAGCTATCATGCACTGAACCGCATCGTGAACTTCTTCCCCTATGACTCGCGGCAGAGCGTGCTGTCCGACCTGTCGATGTGTTTGCGCGCAGTGATTTCGCAACGTCTGGTGCGCAACGTGCGCGGCAAGCAGACGCCCGCTGTGGAAGTGCTGCTGAACACTTCCCTGATCTCGGATCTGATCAAAAACGACGAAATCGACAAGATCCGCGACGCCATCGAAAAAAGCGTTTCTACCGGATCACAAACCTTCGAACAGGCGCTGTACAAGCTGTTCAAAACCGGGCAAATCACCAAAGAAGAAGCGATGCGTAACGCCGATTCGGCAAGCAACCTTTCCACTTTGATCGACTTCTCGGAGCGCACCAGCACCCTGAAGGTGCCGGCGTTCGACCCCAGCCAGACCGCTCCGAAAGGCCTGAATCCAGAATCCGACTTCAGCGGCATCAAGCTCAATCTGGATCAACCCCAATAAAACTGATCAACAACTCTCTACGCCATGTCTGAAACACTAAAACTTGCCCAGCAACTCATAGCCCGTCGCTCGCTCACGCCAACGGACGACGGCTGTCTGGACATCATTGCTGCACGCCTCGCGGCGCTTGGTTTCAGCCTGGAAAAAATGCGCTGCGGCGAGGTGGATAATTTATGGGCGCGAAGCGGAAACGCCGCTCCACTGATGTGCTTTGCCGGACATACCGACGTGGTACCGACCGGCCCTCTGGATCAATGGCTCAGCGATCCATTCACGCCGACCGTGCGCGATGGCATGTTATACGGGCGCGGCGCGGCGGACATGAAAGGTTCGTTGGCGGCATTCGTCACTGCCGTTGAAAAATTATTCGCCGATCATCCGCGGCATCGCGGCTCTATCGCCCTGCTGCTCACGTCCGATGAAGAAGGCGTCGCAGTGGACGGCACGGTGCGCGTGGTCGATGCGCTGCGGAAACGCAACGAACTGATCGATTACTGCATCGTCGGCGAGCCGACCTCGGTCGCAAAAACCGGCGATACCATCAAGAACGGGCGGCGCGGCTCGCTCTCCGGCACGCTCATCGTCAAGGGTGTGCAGGGCCACATCGCCTATCCGCACCTGGTGAAAAACCCCATCCATCTTGCCGCTCCCGCGATTGCCGAACTGGCTGCCACGGTATGGGACGAGGGCAACGAATATTTTCCGTTGACCTCATGGCAGATTTCCAATATCCACGGCGGCACCGGCGCGAACAACGTGGTACCCGGCACAGTGGAAATTTTGTTCAACTTTCGCTTCTCCACCGCCAGCACGGTGGACGAATTAAAGAACAAAGTCTGCGCGATTCTTGACCGGCACGGCCTGGAATATGACTTGCGCTGGGAGCTGTCCGGCAAGCCCTACCTCACCCCGCGCGGCAATCTGGTGGACATCGTCAGTGCGGCGATACGCGCAGTGTCCGGCCTTGAAACAGAGCTCTGCACCGGCGGCGGCACCTCCGACGGGCGCTTCATTGCCGATATCTGTCCGCAGGTGATTGAACTTGGTCCGCTCAACACCACCATCCACAAGATCAACGAATGCGTGAGCGTGGCCGACCTCGATGCCCTGTCCGAAATTTATTATCTGACACTGGCCAAGCTGCTGACCGAATAGAGATACCCCCAATGAAAATTATTCTCCCAATTTTGCTCATTATTGCGCTGCTGTGGATCGCTTCCGTTGCCTGGTCAAACCGGCGCAAGTCCACTTATGGCGGCAACGGCAGCGATGGGAGCAGCGTAGGCGATTCTTGCGACACTTTCTTTTCCCCCGACTGCGGCAGTGACAATGGTGCTTGCAGCGGTGGTGACAGCGGCGGAGGCGACTGATGAATACCCAAACGAGTGATCACTTTTCCGGAGCCATACAGCATCTCCACAGCGTGCGCGACTGGTTGCGCTTCGCGGTGAGCCGCTTCAACCAGTCAAAATTATTCTTCGGGCACGGCAGCAGCAACGCCTACGACGAAGCGGCCTATCTGATCCTGCATACGCTGCATCTGCCGCTTGATCAACTTGAGCCGTTTCTCGATGCGCAGCTGACCGATGGCGAACGCAGTGAAATATTGAGCATCATTCGGCGACGCGTCGAGCAGCGCATACCGGCATCCTATCTGACCCGCGAGGCTTTCCTGGGCGAGTTCAGTTTTTATGTGGATGAGCGCGTTATCGTACCGCGTTCGTTCATCGCCGAATTGCTGCATGAACAACTTGCGCCCTGGATTGCCGAGCCGGAGGAAATTGGCAGCGTACTGGATCTGTGCACTGGCAGCGGCTGCCTTGCCATTCTCGCCGCACACGCATTCCCTTGTGCCAGCGTAGATGCGGTGGACCTGTCGGCGGGCGCACTATCCGTCGCGAAGCACAATATCGCCGACTACCACTTGCAGGATCGCATACATTTAATCGAGTCCGATCTATTCGCCAAATTGGACGGCAAACAATACGACTTGATCATCAGCAACCCGCCCTATGTCGATGCCGCCTCGGTGACTACCTTGCCGCAGGAATATCTGCACGAACCGAAAATGGCGCTCGGTAGCGGCCATGACGGATTGGATGCGGCGCGCATCATCCTTAAAAATGCCGCGCACTACCTCAGCGAAAATGGCATTCTGCTCGTTGAGATCGGCCACAACCGCGAAATACTGGAGGCTGCCTATCCCGACCTGCCATTCACCTGGCTGGAGGTCAGCGCAGGCGACCAATTTGTTTTCCTGCTGCACAAGAACGATCTGCTGTAACTTAAATTCAGAATTTCGGGATGAAGCGCAAGGAACCGCACAGCGAATGACGAGAAAACGAGCAATGCGAGTTTCGGCGAAGACTAACCTTCAGGTTATGTCGGAGCCACTTACCGCAAAGGTAGGCGAGGCATGAGCGAGCACGCGACACCACGATTCGCCCGAAAAATGGATTTGATGTCGGTTGATCATTACGAGAACTTCCCGGTCGCCTCGATCCTGATGCCCAAGCGGCTGCGCAAGCCGGTGGCGGCGATCTATCATTTTGCGCGCGCGGCGGATGATATCGCCGATGAAGGTGATCAACCCGATGCGGAACGGCTCAGACACCTTGATGAATTTCGCGCCGAACTGGCTCGCATCGCTGCGGGCGAAACACCGCTCACACCGCTGTTTCGCCATCTCGCCGCAGAAATTGCGGAATTCGCGCTACCGCTGCAACCCTTCCATGATCTGCTCGATGCCTTCTCGCAGGATGTGGTGAAGAAACGCTATGCGAACTTCGACGAGCTGCTTGACTACTGTCGCCGCTCCGCCAATCCGGTGGGCACGCTGCTGCTGCATCTTTACGAAGAAGCCACGCCCACCAATTTTGCCTATTCCGATGCCATTTGCACCAGCTTGCAACTGATTAATTTCTGGCAGGATGTCGCCAAGGATTACGCCATCGGGCGCATCTATGTACCGCAGAATGACATGGCGCAATTCGGCGTGAATGAGGAACAGATTGCACAGGCCATCAGCGACGACAGCTGGCGCGCATTGATGCAATTCCAGGCAGATCGCGCCCGCGCCATGATGATCCTCGGCGCGCCGCTGGGCAGCATCCTTACCGGACGTATTGGTCTTGAGATGCGCATGATCATCGCAGGTGGGTTACGCATTCTCGACAAGCTTAAAACTGCCGATTACGACATGTTCCGCCAACGCCCGGCATTACGCCCGTTTGACTGGGTTATCATGCTGGCCAAGAGCGCACCACTTTAAAATCCGCACCATGACGCCCGACCAATACTGCCAGGATAAAACCGCAAAGAGCGGATCGAGTTTCTACTACAGCTTCCTGTTTTTGCCGCCGGACAAACGCCGCGCCATCACCGCGCTGTATGCCTTCTGCCGCGAGGTGGATGATGTCGTGGACGAGTGCTCGGATGCCGATGTGGCGCGCACCACGCTCAACTGGTGGCGCGGCGAGGTGGCGGAAATCTACTCTGGCCGTCCGCAGCATCCGGTCGCGTTGGCGCTGGCTCCGGTGGTGCGACAATTCAATCTGCCGCAGGAACTTTTGCTGGAAATCATCGACGGCATGGAAATGGATATCGACCAGTCGCGTTATCCGGATTTCAAATCGTTGCAACTGTATTGCTACCGCGTCGCATCGGTGGTGGGACTCCTGACGGCAGAAATTTTCGGTTATAGCGACCGCCACACGCTGAAATATGCGCATGACCTCGGCATCGCCTTCCAGCTCACCAATATCATCCGCGATGTCGGTGAGGACGCGCGCCGCAACCGCATCTACCTGCCCATGGACGAACTGCAGCAGTTCGGCGTGGCGGCCGCAGACATTCTCAACGCGCACGAAACGGACAACTTCCACAAACTGATGGCGTTCCAGGTCGAGCGCGCGCAAGGCTATTACCGCCAGGCACTCGAACACCTCCCTGCGGTTGACCGCAAGGCACAGCGCACCGGCCTGATCATGGCGGCCATCTATCGCACCACGCTGGACGAGGTGGTTGCCAGCGGCTGCCATGTGCTGAAGGAACGCGTATCGCTCACGCCAGTGCGTAAGCTGTGGCTGGCCTTCAGGACATGGATCGGCAACTGAAAAACCATCCCTCACCCCAACCCTCTCCCGCTAGCGGGAGAGGGAGCAATCGCAAAAAACAATTTATTAACCCAGCCATCATCGGCGGTGGCTATGCCGGCATGGCGGCCGCGGTTGCCCTGTCTGAACGCGGCATTTCCGTCAGCGTATTCGAGAGCGCCCGGCAACTCGGCGGACGCGCGCGTGGCGCTATGCACAACGGCACGCAACTCGATAACGGCCAGCATCTGCTGCTCGGCTGCTACCGCCAGACCTTGCGCCTGATCGAACGGGTTGGCGGCAACATTGAACGGGACTTTCTGCGACTGCCGCTGCAACTCGATCTGCATAATAAATTTTCCTTGCGCGCTCCGCGCCTGCCCGCACCATTGCATCTTCTGGCTGCGTTGCTCAACGCAAAAGGCTTGCCGTTCGACGCGCGCCTGAAGGCCGTGCGCTTCATGCTCGCACTGCGCCGCTCAAATTTTCGCCTGGACAAGCACCCTCTCCCGCAGGCGGGAGAGGGTGGGGGTGAGGGATCATCCGACATGACAGTTGCCGACCTGCTCGCAGAACACGGCCAGGATACCGAGGTGACGCAAAAACTCTGGGAGCCGCTGTGTATCGCCGCGCTCAACACGCCGATTCACAAGGCCTCCGCACAGGTGCTGCTCAACGTGCTGCGCGATGCGCTGAACCAGTCGCGCGCTGACAGCGACATGCTGTTGCCGCGCGTGAACTTTACCGCGCTGTTTCCGCAGCGTGCCGCAGATTATGTCGAACAGCGCGGCGGTATGGTGCGCATCGCGTGCAGTGTGGAAGCATTGCGCCCGGTTGAAAACGGCATCGAACTCTCCAGCGCACAAGGAACGCAACAATTCAGCCACGTAATTTGCGCCACAGCGCCAACCGTTGCCGCGAAACTGCTGCGCCCGCTTGCCGAACTTGATAACGCTGTGGCACAAATCGAAGCCTTGCAGCATCAACCGATCTACACCGTGTACCTGCAATACGCTTCCCGGGTAAAACTTCCCCATCCCATGATTGGCCTGCATCAACGTTTCAGTCAGTGGTTGTTCGACAAAGGACAAATTGCCGGTCAGCACGGCCTGCTCGCCGCCGTCATCAGCGCGGAAGGTCTTCACCAGGAGTTGTCACAGAATGAGCTGGTGCAAAAAGTGATTCATGAATTACGTGAAGAATTCAGCATTGCCGAGATGCCGAAATGGTCCAAAGTCATCGCCGAAAAACGCGCCACTTTCTGCTGCGCACCCAATCTGCAACGCCCGACGCAGCAAACTGCCCTGCCCCGCCTGTTGTTGGCCGGCGACTATACCGCAGGTGACTACCCTGCCACGCTGGAAGGCGCGGTAACAAGCGGGTTACGCTGCGCCAGCCTGATTTCAGGAGCGGGATGATGCGTCCACGACTTTTATTGTTATAATAGGCGACACGAATGCTCAACTTTCATTGTCGGATAATATTCAGGCCCGATTGAAAAGCGGTTGTACCGCAGTGCCACTTACCCACTTACAAGGAAATCAACATGACCACTATTGCAGAATTCATGACCGCCGACCACAGTGCCTGCGACAACGAATTTGCCGTTGCCGAACAAACCGCCCTCGCCGGTGACTGGGGCAAGGCTGAAACCGCGTTCAATACCTTTCGTGACGATATGGCGCGGCATTTCCGCATGGAAGAAGAGGTGCTTTTCCCCGCGCTGACATCTGCCGGCGGCCCCGCCGGCCCGGTGCATGTCATGCTCATGGAACACGCGCAGATCAAGGAGCTCCTCAAGCAGATGGGCGCGGCGGTAGAACGCAAGGATGCGCAGCAATACGGCGGCCTTTCGGAAACCATACTGATGGTGATGCAGCAGCATAACCACAAGGAAGAGAACATACTCTATCCGATCACGGATCAGATTCTGACAGCACAAAAGGAAGCGTTGCTCGCCCAGATGCAGGCAGCCTGACGACCATGCCGGAACTCGATGTGCGCGGGCTGCCGCCGCCGGAGCCGTTCGAAAATGTCATGCGCACACTGCAAACACTTCCCGCCGGGGAAACGCTGCGCGTGCATATTCACCGCGAACCCTATCCGCTCTATGACGTATTGCGCGACAACGGCTACGCGTGGCAGACCACCGCGCTGTCGGATGGCGATTTCGAAATTTTGATTACGCGAGATTCATCCCCTGGGCGCGCCGCATGAAAATAGCCTCGCTCAGCCCCGATCAGGCGCCGCCCATCAGCGTGCCGCTGCGCTTTTTCGCCGTGGTGCCGGTATTTATGGCACTGGCCGCACTGCTGCTGGCAAGCGCCGACGGCAACCCGTTTGCGGACCTGCGCTCCCCCGCGCAGATTGCCGCCACGCATTCCATCACGCTGGGGTTCATGGCGATGGTCATGCTGGGCGCCGTGCAGCAGTTGTTGCCGGTCGTCATCGGCAGCCCGATGCCCGCCCCCCGGCTGGTGACCTGGCTCACCTTCCTTCCGCTGATCGCAGGCGCGCTGCTGCTGTCCATGGGCTTCGCGCTGGGTGATCCGGTATTGCTCAATCTTGCCTGGCCGCTGCTCGGGCTGGCCTTTACAGTATTCGTTGTTGCCGGCCTGACCAGCCTGATCCGCGCCACCGCGAAGAATGCGACAAAAACCGCGTTACTGCTGTCCCTGCTCTCACTCGCGGGCGCCGCCACGTTCGGCGCATTGCTTGCCGCGGGTCACGCCAACGGCCTGCCGCTGCCCTACAGCAAGCTGGCAAACGCTCACATCAGCCTCGCGCTGGGCGGCTGGGTGATGTTATTGATCGTCGGCGTGTCCTATCAGGTGGTACCGATGTTCCAGCTGACGCCCAATTATCCGAAGTGGATGACCGCCAGCCTGGGCCCCGCCATTTTTGCCACCTTGCTGCTGAATCTGCTGCTGCTCCTGCCCGAATCGGTGCCGGGCTGGGCCGGTTTCATCGCGGAAAGCCTTTACTGGTCGCTGGCCGGCAGTTTTGCCGTGGTCACGCTCAGGCTGCAAAGCC
Source organism: uncultured Gallionella sp. (assembly GCA_964355765.1). Taxonomy (GTDB): domain Bacteria; phylum Pseudomonadota; class Gammaproteobacteria; order Burkholderiales; family Gallionellaceae; genus Gallionella. Next base: position 73,740 of record CAYHEM010000007.1, on the reverse strand, counting down.
AGCGCCGCCGCCGCATTCCGGATGCGCCGCTAAGTTTCTTCCAGACAGGCACGGTCTCGCTGTTGCTTGCCGCCACGTTTTCGCTGGCCGCGCTGCTCACGCCGACACTGGGTGATGATCTGCGGACGCTGTCCGCGCTGGCTTTCCTGCTGGGTTTTACGCTGTCCGTGATGCAGGGCATGCTGTACAAGATCATTCCCTTCCTGGTCTGGTTCCACCTGTTTCGTGGCGGCACACAAGCCGTCAGTGTCGGCGTGCCGAACATGAAGGAAATCATTCCGGAACCCTGGATATGGTGGCATTTCCGGCTGCATGTCATCACGCTGCTGGCGGCACCATTTGCACCCTGGTGGAATGCGGCAGCCTGGCTGGTCGCGCTCGGGCTGCTGCTGCAGGGAATAGTGCTGGGCTATGCCACCTTTACCGGCATCGCGGTTTACCGGCGCACCTTGCAACGAATCGAACAGACCCAATCATGAGTTTCATGCTTTTAAAACACATACACGTCACCTGTGTCGTCATCAGCTTCACGCTTTTTTTCCTGCGCGGCATCTGGAGTTTCAAGGGTTCGCCCATCATGCGGCAGGGCTGGACCAAGGTGGTGCCGCATGCCGTGGACACGCTGCTGCTCGCCAGCGCGCTGGGCATGGCCTACCTTATCGAGCAGTACCCGCTGGTGGACGCGTGGCTGACCGCCAAATTCTTCGGACTGGTGGTGTTCATCATACTGGGCTCTGTCGCGCTGAAACACGGCAAGACCAGGAACATCCGCATCGCCGCCTGGCTGGGGGCGCAGGTTGTATTCGCCTACATCGTGCTGGTCGCCACCCATCACAATCCCCTACCCTTCATTTCCTGAGGTTCACGACATGATCTCCCTTGACGCCGGTGCATCCGCCCCCAGCTTCGACCACCCGCTGGAATTGCTGCATGCCTGCCACGGCAAGATTCACCAGCAACTCGACACCCTGCAGAAAATTACCGCCCACTTGCCCGTTCACGGTTGCGATACGCAGGTGCAACAGGCTGCGCAGGGCATCCTGCGCTATTTCGACATGGCCGGACAATTCCATCATCAGGATGAGGAAGAAAATCTGTTTCCCACCCTGCTTGCCCTGGACACCCCCGAAAAAGCGCGGGTAAAAGACCTGATCGAGCAACTGCTTGCCCAGCACACCGTCATGTTCGCCGCCTGGAACGCGGTGCGCGCGGTGCTGGTGAAACTCGCCGAAGGGCAAAATGCGCCGCTGCCGGAAGCGCTGGTCGAGAAACTGGTCGGCAGCTACACCCCGCATATCGAACTCGAAGAAACCGAGCTGCTGTCGCTTTCGGCGCGCCTGCTCAGTCCGCAACAGATCATGGAGCTGGGAAACAAGATGGCGGTGCGGCGCGGCGCGAAATTTCCTGCGGCACCGCACGCCTGACCCCGGACAGACCGGGCCAGACGTATTGTCAGCGTCCCTTTCCGGCATATGACTGAAGTCTGGAGGTTCCGCACATCATCCAGCCGTTTGGAATTACAATGCAAACCTGTTCTCAAACCTTCAGGTATTTGCGAGCTATGCATTCCCCCCAACAACAGGATCGTTGGCATTGAAATCCCCTGTTGCCATTCTTCTGGCAATCACCCTGTCCGTATTCATCTCGGAAATATTGGTGATGCTGCTGCTTTTCCTTGTGCCCGATCAACCCCTCTGGATCATGGCACTCATCGACGGCGTCCTGCTGGTCCTGTTTGTTTCGCCGATGCTCTACTTCCTTCTGTTCCGGCCCATGGTGGCACAAATCGAGAAACGCCAGCGGGCCGAGGCTGCGCTGCTGGAAAACAGGGAAGAGCAGCTCAAGAGCATGATTCACTCCTCGCTGGACGGTTTTTTTATAGCAAACCGGCACGGCCGTTTGCTGGAAGTAAACGATGCCTACTGCCAGATGACGGGATACAGCCGGGAAGAATTGCTGAACATGAATGTAAGCGATGTGGAAGCAATCGAGGCGCCGAAAGACACCGCGCTACATATCAAGGACATGCTCAAAACGGGCGGCGACCGCTTCGAAACCCGGCATCGCCGCAAGGATGGCCAACACCTGGACCTCGAGGTCAGTGTCAACTACAACGATTTCGAGGGGGGGCGCTTCTACAGCTTCCTGCGCGACATCACCGAGCGCAAGCGGGTCGAGAAAGAGATGGAGCATCAGGCGCTTCATGATGCACTCACCGGCCTGCCAAATCGGGTGATGTTTTCCGACCGTCTGCATCAGGCCGTTGCCACGGCCAAACGAGGCAAGACACACCTCGCCGTATTATTCATCGATCTCGACAAATTCAAGCCGGTCAACGATGACTTCGGCCACGATATCGGCGACCTGCTGCTGCAGGAGGTGGCAAGGCGCCTGCGCGACTGCGTGCGCGAATCGGACACTGTTGCACGCAAAGGTGGCGACGAATTTGTGGCCCTGCTGCCAACGACCGAAACCGGACAGGGCGCCATCAAGGTGGCCGAGAAAATACTGGAGTCCATCCTCCAGCCGTTTGAACTGGCCGGTCACAGCATCCACATTTCCTCGAGCATCGGCATCGCGCTCTACCCCGAACACGGCAGCGACGGCAAGATGCTGGTCAAGAACGCCGATACCGCCATGTATCACGCCAAAAACAGCGGTCGCAGCAATGTGAAGCTCTATCGGCCTGGCATGGTTGCCGGACAAACTGCCTGACAGGTACTGCAAACAACGGGCAACCGCTCACGCGTACAGCGATATACCTGCGATACAGACATCCGCCCGCATTTCCCTGCCGATGGCGACCACCCCCAGACGGCGCAGCCGACGTTTATCAAACGGCATGTCGATACGATAGGGCTGAAAGCTTTCAAATGGCAGCCTGATGGTCTGCCAATGCGCGTGAGCCTGAAAACTGGCCCGATAGGACTGCCAGACGATGCGCGTGTCAGCGGTGCGCAAATGCAGGTTATAAATCTCGCCGTTGCCCAGCACCTCGATTTCGACCCCGCGACAGGCGCTTGCATCGAGCAGCCCGCCCTTGCTCAGATCGAGGCCAGCCTGAACAAAACCGCCGTTATTCTCCAGGCTGACCACGCCCGTCAGGCGCAGGCACGGCCGCCCCTCAACCTCCGTCGCAATCAGATCCCCGCTGGACACGCCACCCATGACCGTATCGGTGATGGCTCTCCAGCAGGCACCGTTGCTGGCATGCAAATCCTTGCTGCTGCGGTCGTCGATGATCAGTGGCGCAATAGTATCCATCAGGTCTACTCCATCATGAACCGGCAAGACGATCAGCCGGGCACATCCTCCACGCACCGAAACTCAAGCGGGATTCGACAAATAGATGGAAAGGTTCAGCGCGGCAGCATAGCCAACCCAGATCAGGTAGGGCGTCATGAGCCACACCGCAGCCCTGTCAGTTTTGCGCGCCACCCATAGCAGCATGAAGATGCAGGCAAACAGGACGAGTATGTCGATCAGCGCGAAACCAATCAGGTGCAGGCCGAAAAAAAGCCAGGACCAGAGCCAGTTCAGGAACATCTGCATGGCCCACAGCATTTTGGGGAGGGTGTCGGGACCCGCAAAGATGAGCCAGCCGGCCACTGCAATCATCAGGTAAAGGATGCTCCACACGATCGGGAAGACCCAGTTCGGCGGCGTCCAGTCTGGCTTGGCCAGTTGCAGGTACCATTCCCCGGGACGGAACTGCGCACCGGAAAAAGACACGCCTGCCACGATCAACAGGAACAGCAGCAGCATTCCATAAGCGCGCGGCTGAACCGTCATGATCAGTTTTTTGAGCCGCTGATCTCGTCGACCTTGATGCCCAGCCCCTTTGCCACGCGACTGCCATAGTCCGGATCGGCCCTGTAGAAATGGATGGCCTGGCGCACCTGTATCTCGCGCGGCACCCCCTTCAACGCGCCGATCAGGTTGCCGGTGAGCTGCGCCTTCTGATCCTCGTTCATCAGACGATACAGGTTGCCGGCCTGGCTGTAGTCCTCGTTGCCATCGCGGTGATTGTAGCGGTCGGCATCGCCGCTGATCTTGAGCGGCGGCTCCTTCAGGCGCGGATCATCGATCGGGCCATCGAAGCTATTGGGCTGATAATTGACCGCGCCGCCATAGTTGCCGTCGAAGCGAGTCTGGCCGTCGCGGTGATAGGTGTGTACCGGGCAGAGCGGCTTGTTGACGTCGAGCGCGGCATAGTTGACGCCGATACGGTAGCGATGCGCGTCCGGGTAGGATAGCAGCCGCGCCTGCAGCATCTTGTCCGGCGAAGCGCCCATACCGGGTGGCATATTGGCCGGCTCGAAGGCGGCCTGCTCCACTTCCGCAAAGTAGTTCTGCGGATTGCGGTTCAGTTCCATGACGCCCACATCGATCGGCGGGTAATCCTTGTGCGGCCACACCTTGGTAAGATCGAAGGGGTGAATGGCATAGGTCTCGGCATTCTTCTCCGGCATGATCTGTATCTGCACTTTCCACTTTGGAAACTCGCCGCGCCCGATCGCGGCATGCAGGTCGCGACGATGATAATCCAGATCCTCGCCGGCGATTCTGGCAGCCTCTTCGTTGGTCAGCGTCTTGATGCCCTGCAGGGTCTTGAAATGCCATTTCACCCAGTAGCGCTCGCCCTTGTCGTTCCACAGACTGAAGGTGTGGCTGGAATAGCCGTTCATGTTGCGCAAACTGGCGGGAATGCCGCGATCGGAAAACAGGATGGTGACCTGATGCAGCGATTCCGGCGACAGGCTCCAGAAATCCCACTGCATGGTGTTGTCGCGCAGGCCGGTGGCCGGGTCACGTTTTTGCGAGTGGATGAAATCGGAAAATTTGAGCGGGTCGCGCACGAAAAACACCGGGGTATTGTTGCCGACCAGGTCCCAGTTGCCTTCCCCGGTGTAGAACTTCAGCGCAAAACCGCGCGGATCACGCGCCGTATCGGCCGAACCCATCTCGCCCGCCACGGTGGAAAAGCGCGCGAACATTTCGCACTGGTTGCCTGCCCTGGAAAACAGTTTGGCGCGGGTATATTTAGAAATATCGCCGGTCACCGTGAAGGTACCATGCGCACCCGCACCCTTGGCATGCACCACACGCTCCGGCACGCGCTCGCGGTTGAAATGCGCCATTTTCTCCATCAGCTGATAATCCTGCATCAGCACCGGGCCGCGCGAACCGGCGGTTTGGGAATTCTGGTTGTCGGCCACCGGTGTGCCGGCAGCAGTGGTCATGAAGGGGCACTTGCTCATTTCGCTCTCCTTAGGTATCACAAAAAAATCACCCACAAAGGCATTCGCCACGGGTCATACCGGGGTTTGGGGCAAAGGCTACGCCAACGATTGCACTCGCAAGGCAGGCGGCGAAATCGACAAAATCAAGCGTGACATGAGTCGCAACAACCAAAAGATACCGAATGATTTTTCGGCACAAACTCGATGTTCAGATGTGACGAGTGGGGAGCTACGACGTCTTTAACTGCGCCCTCGACTTCCTGCCAGGCGCGACTGAAGGAATAAATCCGGTTAGCCGGCAACTGATCCCCTCAATTTTTCTGCCCTTCTCAAACTTTATCGAATGACATGCCACCACCTCTCCATTAGCAGCAAGTTTTGACAAATGAAGGTGTGCGTCCGCAAGTGTGAGGCCGGTCGCCGCAGCAATCTCCGCATCGAGTTGCTCGCCATTTTTCTTTAGGTATTGCAATATTTCTCTCATAGATTCATTACCAATAAAGTTACGGAAAGTGATTAACGTGCTACGCACGACAAATGATTTTCAATCCAGCCTCTAGCCATGAAAATGGGTGCCCATCACCCGCTTTAACAACCGGCCCTCTTCCTTTGATGTGACGGAACAGACAATTCACCAGTGAACCAACGCAACGCTTCTCTTCCAACTTTAACCACGCGCCATTCCCATCCGGAAAATGAAGTCTTTCCGACATCGCTCGAACCTTACCGGCCACTATCGCCTCGAATAGCCAGTTAATCGTGGTAAACAGGTTGTTGTGTTCTAAATCGATGGCTCGATTTCCAACGCTGAATTTTTCTGCAAGCAACATCGTGGGATTTGGAGTTTTTGGTCAAGGCCTGCGTTATACAAGCACTCTGACAAAACTTGAATATGCCAAAATATCTATATATTCCGGCCTAGTTTCATTGGAGAGGTGAAGAGTTTTCTTACTGCTACCCGATGGGCGAGTGCGCTACGGCTGGATTGCACGACATTGGCAGTGCCCGACTGTTAAGGAACCCCTGATCAAATCCGCCATGAACCGCGTTGCTAACAAAAACTGGATGATCGCAAGGCGCGCGACGCGGGTCGTAGTCATTCCACGATGCCAGGGAGCGCAACGCCGCGAGCGCCAGTTTTGGTTGCAACCCTTCAGGGCATTGGCTTTGCGGGCGATCTGCGGTGTCAGGCTCCGAGCGAAGGGAATGGCCATTCGCGTCGTCGCCTTCCTTGCATCTCATCCCGCAAAGCCGAATGCGCGGCCATGTGGGACTTGATCAGAGGTTCCTTAAGCAATTTATTTCTTCTATTTCACTACCTGGGCTACGTTGAGTATCCGTTCGTGAGGGAGGGCAGCGCGGCCAGTTGCCGCCGCGTATGCTCATAGCCGATGGCGATGATTTCCTCGGCGCGATCAAATTCCAGAAAACGGATATGCCCCAGCGGCGGCTGGATGATGACGTCCGGCCGGTCGAGGCGCAGACGGGTTTGGGTGATGTGCGTTTCCATGATGTTGATCGAGGCCAGCAACACTTCGAAGATGCTGGGCAAGGGCTCCCGGGAAACCCACTTCCTGAATTGCGCCGAGGCGGGATTATCCCCGGCGAGCAGTCTCTGCCTGATGTCCTTCATCGACAGGCGATAGTCGCCCACCCAGCGCGAAAACATGCCAACTGGGCCATCTTCCGCGTTACTTTCCACGGGCAGCAGCGGCTTCAGGTTCTTGCCGGCAATGATCTCGTGGTTGAGATCGACCGCGATCACGATATCGGCGCCCATCGCGCGGGCTGCGGTCACCGGCACCGGGTTGGTGATACCGCCGTCCACGAGAATGCGCCCGTTGCTGCGCACCGGCGTGAAGATACCGGGGACCGACAGGCTGGCGCGCACCGCCTCGATGACGTCGCCGCTGCGGATGACGACTTCCTCGCCGCTGACAATGTCAGTCGCCACGGCGGCAAAAGGTCTCGCCAGCGTCTCGATGGTATCGGCACGAATATGTGCGCGCACCAGTTCGCTAACCCTGACGCCGTCGAGCAGGCCGGACTTGGGTAGCACGACATCAAAAAAGGAGGCCGTCCTCCTCCAGTCAAAGGTCAGAAAAGTGGCCTCCAGCTCGTCGAGCTTGCCGGCGGCATGAATCGCCCCGATAAGCGCCCCCATACTGGTGCCCGCGATGAAGTCAATCTCGATACCGGCGTCCTCGATGGCGCGGATCACGCCCAGGTGCGCCAGCCCGCGCGCCGAGCCGCTGCCCAGCGCCAGGCCGATTCGGGGACGGCTCAACTAATGCTCCCTGCCGTCGATGCGCGGCTGCATGAGCAAGGGAATATAGCGCCCGCCGAGCAGCGCAAAACAGGTGAACCAGCACAATGCCGCAAGATCAATCCAGAGCGCATAAGCGGCGGGATAAATTTGTGGTGCAACGATGCGCAACAAGAAGGCCAGCATCATGATCCACAGGCACAGTTTATCGAGCACATCGAAGACCACCTTCCTGCCGGTGTGCCCCTTCGATATCCTGATGATCATCCCGGGAATAATCAGCCCCATCGCGCCAAAGGTAAACAGGTGGGTCGATACGGAGCCGACCCAGCCAACCGGAGCCAAACCGTTGAGAAACTCGACCAGCAACTGCGCGACAATGGCAAGATAACCCAGATACATGACGCCGATGTCGAGCCGCTGCATGGCCAGATGCGGCTTCCAGAAAACAAAGCGGCCGGCCAGCAGCAGCGCCAGCAGCAGCGCTATCCCGCCGGACAGTTGCCCCGGCAGCAGGCCGGCAAAAACCAGCAGCAGCGCCAGAAATTTGATCGCCTTGTCCAGCGCCGGATTTTGCAGAATGGCAACCTTGAACACGCTCTTCATGAACTGCGCCAGCGTCCGCTCCAGCATCACCAGAAAGGCAACGCGAAACAGCCCCAGCGCCATGCTCCAGCCGACCTGTGCGTATTCGGCGCTGAGCAGCAGATTCTTCGCCAGCAGAAAAATCGGCAGGATCAGCAGGAAAAAATAATTCTCCGGATAGGCATCGTTTTTGCGATTGCGGATCAGCGTCCACAGCAGCATCACCACGATCGATCCCAGAAACAGGTTGTTTGAAAGACGAAACAGCAACGCCGGCCAGACATCGGCAAACCACATGCCGACCCGCTCGAAAAGCCATGCGAAAACCAGGAACATCAGCGCGTAACCGTGATAACCGCGCACCTTCACCCAATTCTTGGTCGAGGTCAGCAGGAAGCCGCCGAGAACCGCCCAGCCAAAGCCGAAGTACATCTCATGGGCATGCCATTGCACCGGTGAAAACGCGGTGGACGATGTCGAAATAATGCCGGAAAAAGACAGGGCCCACAGGAGCGGCAGGCTTAATCCGGACAGGCAGGCCAACACAAAAAACGGGCGAAATCCCACCAGCCAGAGCGGATACGCGGACAGCTTCACACTACCCTCCGGCTGTCAAAACAAGCTTGTTGCAAAACGGCTATTGGCATTCGATTCTTCCCTTCTTGCTGAATTGTTGAGTTTCCCCTATTTGCGGCAACACGCGGTTTTCCATACGCCTAATGGGCAATCCGGGATCAGCATTTACCCCCGGCTATTCACCGACCAAAACTACTCGACCTCTTCCACCTTGATCAGCACGCTGTGTTGCGCCTGCGTCCGGGACATGTCGCGCGTGGAGATCGTTACATCGCCACTGTCTTTGCGCTGCCCGGATCCGCTCACCTCCAGCCATTCGCCCAGACGACCGGAGACGGTGCTGGAAGTCTGCTGAACACGCGTGGCCGGCTGGCCGCCGCCACCGGGTAGCAGGGCATCGTTGTGCGCGCTGATTTCCAGCGTCACCCGGTCACCGCTGATGCGTGGCAGCACATAGAATCCGCTGACCACCTCCTGATATTGCGTGCTGTCGATCACCTGCGTGCCCCACTGATTCTGTATGACCTGACGCTGCGGCACGGGGACGGACTGACCACTGCGCACCAGGGCGCGATTGCCTTCCAGCACTTGCAGTTGCTGGGTATTGCGCTCATCTTCGAGCGCGCGCGTGGAAAGCACCCTGGCCCTCAGCCGGTCTCGCCCCTGTCCAAGCTCGACGTTCAGACCGCTGCCGTCGTCGCCTTCCGGCACGGCAATACGCGCTTCACGGCTCAAGCCGACATTGCCGGACATGCCGGTCAAGCGCGCGACGGTTGCGCTGTCCGCGTTTTGCAGCACGGTGATTTTCAAGCGGCGCGGGGCGACGTCGATACGCTCCAGCAACTTTTTGACTTGCTCGAGGGTGTGCGGCGAGGTGCGCAGGATGAGCTGGTCATTCATGGCGCTGGCCACATCATCCTGTTCCAGCAACGGTCGAACGACAGGCAGCACTTCCTCCGCGCTACGATGCTTGAGCATGATGATTTCAAGTTCGTTGGCCGCCGCAAGCGGAGACAGCAGCAAAGCCATGCCCGCACAGCCCAGCAGGTTTTTGCGCGCATTCGCTACGCGGATTGCCTTAACCCACTTCATGGCTTTGCGGCCTTGCGCGCCGCCTTCAATTCCTCGGCCAGCTGAAATACCGACATCGCGTAAAAGTCACTGTTGTTGTAGCGCGTGATCACCTCGAAATTATTGAACGCCAGCCAGTATTCCTTGCTGTCCTCCACCGTGAAATCGATCAGGCGCGCGGATTTGTTCGGTGCAATTTTCACGCCGGAGACTATTCCGGCCGCGGCCCATTCCGCCATCGTGCGCGATGCTTCACCCGCAGCGGTGGGAGGTTCTGTACCGAGCGGCACAATCACGGCGACCGGCCCGCCCTTGATCCAGCCATAGCCTCGCAAATAGTTGGCCACGCTGCCGATGGTGTCCACATTTTCACGCAGCAGATCGGTCGTGTGGTTGCCGCTGAAATCCACCGCATAGTTGCGATAGCTGCTCGGCATGAATTGCGGTATGCCCATCGCGCCCGCATAGGAGCCGCGTATTTCCAGCAGGTCGAACTGCTGTTCACGCGCCAGCAGCAGGTAATTTTCCAGCTCGCCGCGGAAGAAATCCTCACGCCGCGGATAATCGAACGCCAGCGTGGTTAGCGCATCCAGCACCAGAAAATTGCCGGCATTTAAACCGTAGATGGTTTCCACACCGATCACCGCGACGATGATCTCCTGCGGCACGCCATATTTCCGGCTGGCACGACGCAGGGTCTTCCGGTATTTTTTCCAGAATTCCAACCCGAGTTCGATCCGTTTCTGGTTCACGAAGGACGCGCGGTATTCCAGCCACGGCCGGGTGGTCGCAGGGCGGGAAATGAGCTCGATGACCGCAGGAAGATGCTGGGCGCGCGCAAATACGCTTTCCAGCTCGGCGCGCTCAAATTGATGCTTGACCACCATGTCGTCGATGAACTGCGGGATACCGGGAAGTTCAGCCGCCCCGAGGGCAAGCGGGCATAACAGCAGCAGGAATAAGACAAATCGCATAGTGGACGTATTTTAACTCGACAGGCCGGCGCACCACTGCTAAATTTCGCCCGTTCATCTCAACTCGAAACAAAGCCCCCCTCATGGAAAATAATACTCAACATCACCGCCTCATCATTCTAGGTTCCGGCCCCGCCGGTTATACCGCCGCCGTATACGCCGCGCGTGCCAACCTCAATCCGGTGCTGATCACCGGCATGGCGCAGGGCGGCCAACTGATGACCACCACCGACGTGGACAACTGGCCGGCCGATCCGAATGGCGTGCAGGGCCCGGAACTGATGCAACGCTTCCAGCAGCATGCGGAACGCTTCAACACGCAGATCATTTTCGATCACATCCATACCGCGAAGCTGCAGCAAAAACCGTTTCTGCTAACCGGCGACGCGGGCAGTTACAGCTGCGATGCGCTGATCATCTGCACCGGCGCCTCGGCGCAATACCTGGGCCTGCCGTCCGAGGAAGCCTTCATGGGGCGCGGCGTGTCCGGCTGTGCGACCTGTGACGGATTCTTCTATCGCGGCAAGAATGTGGCGGTGATCGGCGGAGGCGACACCGCGGTGGAAGAGGCGCTCTATCTGGCCAACATCACCGCACATGTCACGCTGGTACACCGGCGCGATACCTTCCGCGCCGAGCCCATCATGATCGATCACCTGATGGAAAAAGTGAAAGAGGGCAAGATCACCCTGCAACTCAACAGCGTGCTGGACGAAGTGCTCGGCGATGACAGCGGCGTCACCGGCATGCGCGTCAAGGACGTGCAATCCAATGCCAAGCAGGATATCGCGCTGCATGGCGTGTTCATCGCCATCGGCCACAAGCCGAACACGGATATCTTCACCGGGCAGCTGGAAATGGACAACGGTTATATCCGCACAAACGGTGGCAACCAGGGCAATGCCACGGCAACCAGCATCCCCGGCGTGTTTGCGGCGGGCGACGTGCAGGACCAGATCTATCGCCAGGCCTGCACCAGCGCGGGGACCGGCTGCATGGCGGCGCTGGATGCGGACAAATACCTGGCTGCGCTCGGCAAAACCTGAAAAGGCCTCCACACAACAATTACGCTCACTGATACAGCGTTGAAAAGCACCTCAAAATCCTCATTTGCCATTTGCAAACTCCGGGTTCTCGGTATTTTTCGCCTTGTCTCAGTTTCGCTCATAACGTTGTGAAGAGGCCTTTACCACCACAAGAATCCCCGGACGATGCCGCGCTGTTCCGCGCGGCTGTCGGCGAGGTGAAACCGCTGCCCGAGCAGAACCGCAACCAGCCGCACAGACCGCCACGCAGCCCCCTGCCACGCACGCCGGCACACCCCCCTGTCATCCCTGACACGCTGTCCGACGGGTACCCGGCCAATAGTTCTGCGGATTTCGCCGCCGGGGATGCCCCCGATGAATTCCTGCGCAACGGCCTGTCGCGCATGACCCTGCGCAAACTGCGGCGCGGCCACTGGCCGGTGCAGGACAGTCTCGACCTGCACGGAAACAGCAGCAGCGCGGCGCGCAAACTGTTGCAGGAATTTCTGTATGAGGTGGCGCAGCGCGGCTTGCGCTGCGTGCGGGTGATCCACGGCAAGGGAATGAACAGTCGGGGCGGTGAGGCGGTGTTGCGCAGGCTCACGCGCCACTGGCTGACGCAGCGCGCCGAAGTGCTGGCCTATTGCGACGCGCTTCCCCGGGACGGCGGCAGCGGCGCGGCACTGGTGTTATTGAAGATCGCGCCACCCCAGTAAAATGGTTTTCCGCCGTAGCGGAAGGCTGGCTATTCCAGGTTTTTATTTATCTGCGCTTCGATCTGATCCAGCAGCGGGCGCATCTGGCTGACAATACCCGGCATCTGTCTTACGCCCCGACCAGTCTTGCCGCAGCGCTCCAGTGTGTGGCACAGGTCAGCGAATCCCATGGCCCCCGCCATGCCGGCCGGCGATTTGAGATGATGACCCAGCTTGCCCAGCGCCGCCCAATCCTTGCGTGCCAGCGCCGCGTCGACTTCGGCCATGTCCTGCCGGGCTGACGCTACAAATTTTCGGGCAAAGTCGCCCATCTTCGGCTTGTTGCCGCCTATCAGTTCCGCCAGTACGGAAAAATCAATGATGTCCGGGTTGCCTGCGAACATGACCTCATCTTCCGCGGGCGCGCCGAAAGCCAGCGGCTGTTGCGGAGACCGCTTCAGCAATTTGGCGACAATGGCATAAAACGTACCGGGCTTGAACGGCTTGCTGATGAAGTCGTCCATGCCAGCATCCAGGCAGCGCGCGCGATCTTCATCCGAAACGTTGGCCGTCATGGCAATCACCGGAATGCCTGCCAGGGCGGGATTGGCGCGAATCAGCCGGGTCGCCTCATAACCGTCCAGCACCGGCATCTGCAGATCCATCAACACACAATCAAAATATTCCTGCTGCAACAGGTCGAGCGCTTCTCTTCCATTCTCCGCAATGCATACGGTGGCACCGGCACTCTCAAGAAATTCGGTAACGACTTCCTGGTTGAGCGGGTGATTTTCCGCAACCAGTATCCTGGCGCCGCTGAGCACTGTCGGGACTTTTCGCGCCACCGCTGCTTGTTCAGCCTCTTCAACCGCGTGCGACTCGGTGCCCTTGCCCAGCCGCACACTGAACCAGAAGGTGCTGCCCTGACCCGGGGTGCTTTCCACACCCACCTCACCCCCGTCCATCATCTCGACCAATTGCTTGCTGATGGCCAGCCCGAGACCGGTGCCGCCATACAGGCGGGTGATGGAAGTGTCGGCCTGCTGAAATGGCTGGAAAACCTTGGCGATGTCCGTTGCGCTCATGCCGATGCCGGCATCCTGCACCTCAAAACGCACCCGGCAGCCAGTGGCGTCTTCGTCAAGTTTTCTGGCACGAATAATGACCTGGCCTTTGTCGGTAAATTTGATGGCATTGTCGGCGAAATTGACCAGCACCTGCACCAGGCGCAACGCATCGCCGCGCAGGTTATTGGGAATGTCCTGCTCGACATCAAAGGTGAGCGCAAGCTTCTTCCTCGCAGCCTTCTCGGCAACCAGGTTGAGGACTCTTTCCTTGATGCGGCCCAATTCAAAGTCAAGCACCTCGAGTCTGATTTTTCCGGCATCGATCTTGGAGAAATTGAGCAGGTCATCAATGATATCCAGCAGGTGTTCGCCGGAGACCTGGATTTTCTTGAGGTGGTTGCGGCTGCTGGTGCCATTTCCTGCCCGCAGTGCCAGATGCGTCATGCCAAGAATGCTGTTCATCGGGGTGCGGATCTCGTGGCTCATGTTGGCCAGGAACTCGCCCTTGACGCGGTTGGCGGCTTCGGCCATTGCCTTGGCCTCGGCCAGTTCGTGCGTGCGTTCTTCAACCCGCTCTTCCAGGTGTTCGTTCAGCTCGCGTAGCACGCGCTCGGCCTGTTTGCGTTGGGTGATATTGTGCAGGAAGGCGAAAAACGTTTGCGTTTCAGGCATATACCTGGCGGAGACTTCGACATCAAATTCCTGTCCATCCTTGCGGCGGTGGCGCGTCTCGAATTGATCGGCGCCCTGCGCCATGATTTTTTCGATATGCGCTTCGACTGCCTGCGGCGTGGTTTCTTCAGCCTCCAGCTGGCTGATGTGCATGTTCTGCAATTCATCCACGGTATAGCCGGACATTTCCGCGTAGGCCTGATTGGCGCCCTGCAGCTTGCCCTGCAGATCGATCATCCAGAAACCGTCCATAGCTGTATCGATGAAAATTTTGTGCAGTTGCAACACCTGATCGGCCTGCTTGCGCGCGGTGATATCGCGCGCAAGCAAGACAAAACGCGGTTCCTCGCCGGTGTCGACCGCCTTGCGGGCAATGGAAAGCTCAAACCAGAACCTGCCCTGCGCAAGCTGCAATGGGTACTGTTTGCCGACCGAGCTGCCTTTCTCTTGCGCCTCGATCAATGCCGACCCGATCACCTCCGCCACCTCCGCAGGAAGCACATCGGAAAATTTCCTGCCCAGAAATGCCTCGGGCGGTGCGGCCAGCAAGTCGTCACGGGGGGAATGATAGTCATAAATATGCCCGTCCACCCCGACCTCGAACAACAGGTCGGGAATCGCGTCGAACGTGGCCCGCAGCCGGGTCCTGCTTTCCCGCAAGGCCTCCTTGGCCTGCCTGCGCTCGGTGACGTCGCGCGCGGAAGCGTAAAGCAGTGAGTTGTCTGCCGGCGCCGATACCCATTCCAGCCATTTGTAACTGCCATCCCTGCAGCGATAACGGTTGGTGAACCGCAGGGTCGCCTCGCCTGTCATCTGCCGTGTCACCTCCTTCACGGTCGCTTCCCGGTCATCGGGATGAACGAGGTCGAAAAAAGGCGTGGACAGGATTTGCTGCTCGCTGTAGCCGAGCGTTTTCTCCCACATGGAATTGATTTTCAGAAAGCGCCCCTGGCTGGTGGCGATGCACACCATATCCGGCACCAGATCGAAAAAGCGCTGAAATCCTTCCCAGGCCCGTTTGCGCTCGGCAAAATACACGGCCAGCATCATGCCGACCAGTGACAGGATCATCATGTAAAACCAGTAATCATGCAGCTGGCGTGCTGCGACATCGCCGGCAAAAAAACCGATGCCCCGGCACGCGCCCAGCAGCGCCTGCACTGCCGTCACCAGCAGCACCACGGTTACGCCATGCGCACCCAGACGCACCGCCGCCCAGGCAACGAACAGAAACATCCAATAGCCCTTGGATATCAGGCCGATGCTGTCGTCGAACCAGCCCAGAAAGACGATCTGGCCGGTCAGCACGGTCAGCCCCAGTATCAGCTCAATCTCGAAAAAACGTTTCCAGCCGAACCAGTCCCGGGGCATCTCCCGCCACAGCAGCATCAGGGGGGTCAGCAGCAGGATGCCGAGCATGTCGCCCATCCACCAATTGGCCAAATTCAGGGGATACAGGTCGGCGGAAATAAGACCGGAAACGAGCAATACCGTGGAGCCGTTCAGGCCGGAGACGAGGCTGCCGATGGCGCCAGCCAGAATCAGCCACAGATAGTCATTCAATGAGTGTAAATCTGCGGAAAACCGGCCTTGACGAGTGAGCAGCCAGCTTGCCAGCAGCGCCTCTGCGGTATTGCCCACGGCAATAATCGCTGCCATGCCCGGGGTAGTATCGGCGACCATTGCATTGGCCAGGAATGCGCCGAGGAACACGCCGTAGGCATAACGCCTGCCGCCCAGCAGCAGTGCGGCCAGCGCCAGTCCGCTGGGCAGCCAGATGAGGCTGACCACGCCGTTAATCGAAAGATAGGTCAGCGTGGCGCGCGCCAGCACCACATAGAGCGCGGCCACACCGGACAGCTTCAGCAGGAATATCAGACGATCCATCATGCTCCCCGAGAGGTCATTCTTGATTACTGAATTCATGGGCCAGATTCAACTGACTGGCCCGCCCCGGCGTCAGAGAAGTCTGCTCCAGGCTTGCTGTTACCGTCAACCGGCAGAGGTTATCGCTATTCGTCCTGCGGCCCCTGTCCTGGAAACAATTCACCGGTGTAACCAAACCGAGCCATATCCCGCATGCGCATCGGATACAGAATTCCGTCCAGATGATCGCATTCATGCTGCACGACGCGCGCGTGAAACCCGATTGCAGCCCGCTCAACCGGCGCGCCGTGTTCGTCAAAACCATGGTAACAGATGTTTCGGTGGCGCGGCACCAGCCCGCGCAGGCCGGGCAGGCTCAGACAGCCTTCCCAGTCTTCTTCGATTCTGTCGTCCAGCGTCCTGATCACCGGATTGATCAGCACGGTTTCCGGGACCGTTTCCGCATCCGGGTAACGCGCATGCTGCCCGCCCTGCGCAACAGGCTGTGGCACGCCGAATATGACCAGACGCAGGTTCACGCCGATTTGCGGCGCGGCCAAGCCCACACCGTTCAGCGCCTGCAGGGTGTCGCGCATGTCCGCCAGCAGCTCATGTAACGCATCACTGCCGAAATCATCAACCGGCTCGGCATGCCGCAACAGGCGCGCATCGCCCATACGCAATACCTGTTTAACGGGCATAGCCGGTTCCCTTGATGAAAAAATCCGTCACGCCCGTTCCCTCACTCCTAGCTCTCTCCCGCCTGCGGGAGAGAGGGACGAGGTCTCGCTGCGCGAGTTTCATGTTAATCGCCATTGCATTTCACCACGCATTCGAAAATGCTGCGCACGCGTTCCACCGCCGCCGCCGCGGTGGCGCCGACCTGCTCCCGATTGACGCCTTGCCGGCTGTCGCCGCGCCCCGCCGCGTGGTTTACCACTACGGCGATGGTTGCATAGTTCATGTCCAGCTCCATGGCCAGTGCGGTTTCCGGCATGCCGGTCATGCCGACCATGTCGGCGCCGTCCCGCTCGTAGCGATTGATTTCCGCAATACTGTCCAGGCGCGGCCCCTGCGTAGCTGCATAGACGCCGCCATCCTGACAGGCCTGTTGCGCGAGGTCGGCGCTGCGCAAGATGCGTTTGCGCAATTCCGGACAGTAGGGCAGCGCAAAATTGATGTTCGAGTAGGGCGTATCGCGCGTATCGAAAAAGGTGGCGTCGCGCCCGTGGGTATAGTCGATGATCTGGTCCGGCACGACAATGACGCCGGGTGTCAGATCGGCGCGGATGCCGCCGACCGTCGCGACAGAAATGACATTGCTCACGCCCTGCTCGCGCAACGCCCACAGATTGGCGCGATAGTTCACGAGGTGCGGCGGAATGGTGTGCCCATAGCCGTGGCGCGCCAGAAAGATCACCTCATGCTGATTCAGCGTGCCAAACAGGAACGCGCCGGACGGCTCGCCGTAAGGCGTGCGCATGACCTGCCGGTGGGTGATTTCCAGGCTTGCCAGTTCCGTCAAACCGCGACCGCCGATGATTGCCAACATAAGATTTTCCTTTTTTTTATGGCGTAGGAGCCCGATTTATCGGGCGATTAATGTTTACAACAATCGCGCAATGAATTGCGCTCCTACACTAAACCTTCGCCGCATATATGGCAGGCAGGTTACGCCACGCCCCTTCGATGTCCATGCCATATCCGAACACGAAACGATCCGGCACCTGCATCCCGACAAAATCGGCATGGATCGGTTTTTCCCTGCCATGCTGCTTGTCGGCGAATACCGCGCTGTAGAATTTGCTCGCACCCAGTTCCATCACACGCTGGCGCAACGCCGCCAGGGTATGGCCTTCATCGAGGATATCATCCAGCACCAGCACCACGCGACCGCGCACGTTTTCATGCGGCCCAACCTTCCAGCATAGTTTTCCGCCCCGCCCTGCATCACCATAACGCGACACGTGCACGTAATCGAAATCCAGCGGGAAATCGAGCAGCGGCAGCAACTGTCCGGCAAACACCACCGCGCCGCCCATCACCGACAACACCAGCGGATGCGCCTGCACCAGCGCGACGTTGATCTGCCGTGCGACCTGATGCAACGCTGTCTGCACCTGCTCCGCCGAATACAGCAATTCGGCCTGCTGCAGAATATCGTACACGCGCTGAATGGAAATGGTCACGCGCTATTTCAGACTACCCAGATAGGCGGCAAACGCGTCACGCACTTCCGCATGCCTCAGGCCGAACGCCACCTGCGCCTGCAAATAGCCCAGTTTGGCGCCGCAATCGTAACGGATGCCGTTAAAACGATAGGCCAGCAATTGCTCTTCCTGGAGCAGCGCGGCGATGCCATCGGTCAACTGGATTTCGCCGCCTGCGCCAGACTGCACCTGGGCCAGGTAATGAAAAATGCGCGGCGTCAGAATATAGCGCCCGACCACGGCCAGCGTGGAGGGTGCCGTTTCCGGGCTGGGTTTCTCGACGATGGCACTGACTCGCTCCACGCCCGGCTCCAGAGCGGTGTAGCTGACGATGCCGTAGTTTCCCGTCTGCTCGCGCGGCACGTTCTGCACACCCAGAATCGAACATTGATGCCGTTCAAACACCTCCACCATCTGCTTGACCACCGGCGTATCGCCATCGATCAGGTCATCGGCCAGGATCACCGCAAACGGTTCATCCTGCAACACCGGCCGCGCGCACAGCACCGCGTGCCCCAGCCCCAGCGCCTCGGGCTGGCGAATGTAGATGCAGTTCACATGTCCTGGAATCACCTCGCGCACCATGCCCAGCAGCTCTTCCTTGCCGCGCGCAGCCAGTTCCGCTTCCAGTTCGTAGGCCGTGTCGAAATGGTCCTCAATGGCGCGCTTGTTGCGCCCGGTGATGAACACCAGGTCGGTAATGCCTGCCGCCACCGCTTCTTCCACCGCGTACTGGATCAGCGGCTTGTCCACCACCGGCATCATCTCTTTCGGGCTCGCCTTGGTGGCGGGCAGAAAACGGCTGCCCAACCCGGCAACCGGAAAGACAGCCTTGGTTATTTTTTTCATTTATGCATTCCCAAAAATCAAATAGCTATGTCTTTCATCCTAAGACCTCAGTTCAATCCGCAGATTACGCAGATTCACGCAGATTCCGGAGCTGTTGTTTAATCTTGCGTAATCTGCGCAATCTGCGGACCAGGGTTTTTCCCGTTTCATCGAGGCACACCCATGATCGACTCTCCCGTCACGATTCAGCGGAACGATTGTACGTCAAGAAAAGCTGCCAATGAAATTTCAGGTGTCCAGCCCTGCTATGGGATAATTCCGTGATGAACTCTTCCCTGCTTTCCGGCCTCAATCCCGAACAACGTGCTGCTGTCGAACTCCCTGCCCAATCCGCGCTCATTCTTGCCGGGGCGGGCAGCGGCAAGACGCGCGTATTGACCACGCGCATCGCGTATCTCATCAGCACCGGCGCGGCGAGTCCGCACGGGATTCTTGCGGTGACCTTCACCAACAAGGCGGCGAAAGAAATGGTGACGCGGCTGGCGGCGATGCTGCCGATCAACATGCGCGGCATGTGGATCGGCACGTTCCACGGGTTGTGCAACCGCATGCTGCGCGCGCATTTTCGCGAGGCGAATCTGCCGCAAACCTTCCAGATTCTCGATTCCGGCGATCAGCTTTCCGCGATCAAGCGCCTGATGAAGGCGATGAATGTCGATGACGAGAAGCATCCTCCGCGTGATGTGCAGAACTTCATCAGCGGCAGCAAGGAACAGGGGTTGCGCGCACATGAGGTGGAAGCCTACGATCCGTACACGCGACGCAAGGTGGAGATCTTTGCCGAATACGACGCGCAATGCCAGCGCGAAGGCGTGGTGGATTTTTCCGAGCTGCTGCTGCGCTGCCATGAACTCCTGTCGCGCAATCAGCAGCTGCGCGAACATTACCAGGAGCGCTTCAAGCATATTCTCGTCGATGAATTTCAGGACACCAATCCGTTGCAATACCGCTGGCTGAAGCTGCTGGCGGGGATGACACCCTCACCTCAATCCTCTGGTGGAACAACTAGCCATTCGGCTAGGCCACCAAACAACGGCGGCCAAGCCGCTGGTTATCCCGCAAGCGGGCGAGGAGGCGAACGTGAAATGCAATCTCCAACCTCGGCGCTTTTTGCCGTAGGCGATGACGACCAGTCGATCTATGCGTTCAGGGGTGCCAACGTCGGCAACATGCAGGAGCTGCTGCGCGATTTTCACGTCAAGAATGTCATCCGCCTGGAGCAGAATTACCGCTCGCACGGCAACATCCTCGCAGCGGCTAACGCGCTGATCCAGAACAACCGCAACCGCCTCGGCAAGAATTTATGGACATCGGAAAGCGGCGGCGAGCAGCTGCGCGTGTACGAGGCCGCGACCGATGTGGACGAGGCCGGGTTCATCGTCGAGGAAGCGCAGCAACTGAAACGCGAGGGGGTAAGGCTCTCCGAGATCGCGCTGCTGTACCGTTCCAACGCGCAGTCGCGTGTGCTGGAACACGCACTGGTGTCGGCGGGATTATCCTACCGCGTATACGGCGGGCTGCGCTTCTTCGAGCGCCAGGAAATCAAGCATGCGCTGGCCTATTTGCGCCTGATGGAAAACACCGACGACGACAACGCGCTGCTGCGTATCATCAACTTTCCCACGCGCGGCATCGGCGCGCGCACTATCGAGCAGTTACAGGAAACTGCCCGGATGAATTCAACGACGCTGTGGGATGCGGCGGCCCGCGCGGGCGGCAAGGTGTCGGCCTTTGTCGGCCTGATTGAAGCGTTGCGCAGTGCGACCAGGGATCTTCCGCTACCGGAAATTATCGACCATGTGCTGCAACACAGCGGCCTGATCGCGCATTACCAGAACGAGACCGGGACGAAAAGACGCGAAGCGCAGGATCGCCTGGAAAACCTGAACGAATTGACCAACGCGGCGACGCTGTTCGTGCACGAGAACGAGGACGACAGCCTCACCGCTTTTCTCACCCACGCCTCGCTGGAAGCGGGCGAACATCAGGCGGGCGACAGTGAGGACGCGCTGCATTTGATGACGGTGCATGCCGCCAAGGGACTGGAGTTCCACACGGTGTTCATCACGGGGTTGGAGGAGGGTCTGTTTCCCCACCAGAACAGCCAGAATGTGGACGGCGGACTGGATGAGGAACGCCGCCTGATGTATGTGGCGATCACGCGCGCGCGGCGCCGGTTATATCTGAGCTTCGCGCAGAGCCGCATGTTGCACGGCAAGGTGAATTACGGCATGGCATCGAGTTTTCTACGGGAACTGCCGGATGAATTGCTGCACTGGCTGACGCCGAGATTCAGTGCGCGCAAGGGCTTTGATTCCTTCCTTTCTCCGCAAACCGCAACACCCGCCAGCTGGGGAGGGGCGCAAAACAGCACACCGGCGCCACGCGCGTCAGGCAGTTCGCCATGGCGCATCGGCCAGCGCGTGTTTCACCAGAAGTTTGGCGAAGGAACCATTACCGGCGTAGAGGGCAGCGGCGCGGATGCGCGCGTGCAGGTAAATTTCAAACATGCCGGCAGCAAATGGCTGGCGCTGGAATACGCGAAGCTCACCGCCGTCTGACACGCGGCCAGAATTAACCTTCGTCCGGCGTGACGGCCTCGACGAGTGTCTGCTGGCTCTCCTTTGCGACGGGGAAGATGTCAATGAAGCAGATATACAGCGACGTAAATACGACCGGCATCAGCACCAACCAGCCGAGCATCAACGGGATACTCGCCAGAAAGGCCAGCAACATGAAAGTTGCGCCGTATACCAGCATTGGCCCAACATTAACGAGGAAAGCGCGCAGGCTGAGTTTCAGCGCGTCAAGCGGTGCAATATTATTGAAGAAAACCAGCATCGGCGCGAACTGCATGGCCATCAGCAGCGTACTGAACAGCGTGATGCCGAGGAAAATAGCGAAGCCGGCGCCAAGCATAGCCTGCACAATAATGTCCGGATCATGGATCGGTTGATTGCTGGTCAAAACGCTGACCAGCGTTGCGCCGCCGAGCATCATCATCGCCCCCAAGATCAGGAACTGCCCTACCAGCGCGATGCCGCCGAGCGTGACAAGTTGCGCGGTGCGGTGCTGAAAACCGCTGAATAAATGTGCCAGCTCCAACTCTTCGCCGTGCTCCAGTGCGCGGCAACCGGACATCAGCCCAACCAGCGCTGCCGGCAGCAGCAGGCTGGCGAGCGGCTCGCCCACGACCGGCACGGCGGATAATCCGACCACCGCGAGGAAGCAGATCAGCAGAATGACGATCCACAGCAGCGGCGCCTTCATAAACAGCGCGTAGCCGCGTTTGATCCATTGCCAGCCCTGTATGGCCTGTAATCGTTGCGGTTCCATCATTCCTCCCCGAGTGCCTGTGCCGTGGCGATGTGTTTTTTCAGTATCCGTTCGAAGTGATACGGATCATGTGCGTGAATCAGTTCGCCGTCGCGCGGCAGATGCTTGTCGAACAAGCGCGACAGCCAGAAGCGCAAGGCCGCCAGACGCAACATCAGCGGCCAGGCAGTGCGTTCGCTGCACAGCAACGGGCGCACTGTCTGGTAGGCGCGCAAGAATACCTGTGCGCGTGTAGCGTCCAGCATGCCATCGGCATTCATGCACCAGTCGTTCACGGTAATCGCCACGTCATACAACAGCGCGTCACTACAGGCAAAATAGAAATCGATCAACCCGCCGACGCGATTGCCTTCCAGCAACACATTGTCGCGGAACAGGTCGGCGTGAATCACGCCTTGCGGCAGCGCCGCCCAGTCCTGCCTGGCATGCAGCGCAATCTCGCTGTCCAGCAATGCGGCCTGCGTCGCATCGAGGAATACGCGTACTTTCGGTGCAGTTGCCGCACGCCAGAAAGCGCCGCGCGGGTTGGGCATGATCTGCGAGAAGCCTTGTCCGGCAATATGCAGCTGCCCGAGCATTGCACCGATAGCAGCGCACTGTTCGTTATTTGGCGCGGTGGTCGACTTGCCGTTCAGACGGCTGACAATGCAGGCCGGCTTGCCGTTAAGCGTACCCAGAAATTGATTGCGACGGTTTGCCACCGGGCAGGGGCAGGGAATGCCGTGCCGGGCCAGATGCGCCATCAGGTTGAGATAGAACGGTAACTCATCGGCGCCAAGCCGCTCAAACAGCGTGAGCACGAAGCGACCGTTACTGGTCGTGACGAAGTAATTGGTGTTCTCGACGCCGGATGAGATGGGCTGCAATTCCAGCAATTGCCCGAGCGAAAAATCGCCCAGCCATGCGGTCAGATCCGCCTCCGATACGCTGGTAAAAACCGCCATTAGAAACTGAAGATGACCCAGCGCGGCACGCGCAGACCGGAATCGAGACTCTCCTGCCGCACAAACTTGCCGTCGCCCCGATCGTCTACCAGGTAATAAGGGACGCCGTGCTTGGGTGTAACTTTGATCATGTACAGCTTGCCACCCAGTCGGTATTCCTCGACAGTCTGCTCGGTCTCCTTGGTGATGGTCACATCGGGCACATCATCTGGCGCCCCATCCGGCCCGGCGTCAAAGGCGGGCGCTGACGGCAGCGGCTCGAGATCGGGCGGGACCGGCTGCTGGGCGAAAAGGGTCAATGAGAAACTGATCAGCAGCAAGAAAGATAGGAAGCGCATCGCAGTAGTCCGAGTAAGTTTGAGTGTGGCCATTTTAGCCGATTTATAGGCGATTCTGACGCTACAGATAAAGCTGCCGCTCGCGTTCCTCTTCCGAAGGCTCGAAACCGCGCGTTTCGTAATGTTTGAAAATTGCGCTGACCACCGCTTCGGGTTCATCGATCAGCCGAACCAAGTCCATATCTTCCGGGTTGATCACCTTTTCATCCAGCAGGGTGGTGCGAAACCATTCGATCAACCCGCCCCAGAATTGGCTGCCAACCAGGATAATCGGCATCTTGCGCGTTTTTCCGGTCTGCACCAGCGTCAGGGCTTCCATCAGTTCGTCCAGCGTGCCAAAGCCGCCGGGCATCACCACATAGGCACTGGCGAATTTCACGAACATCACCTTGCGCGCGAAGAAATGCTGGAAGGTCTGGCTGATATTCTGGTAGTGATTGCTGGATTGTTCGTTGGGCAATTGAATGTTCAGGCCGACACTGGGCGACTTGCCGTAGTACGCGCCTTTGTTGGCAGCCTCCATGATGCCCGGCCCACCGCCGGAGATGACCGAAAATCCGGCATCGGAGAGTAGCCGCGCAATTTCTTCGGTGAGTTCGTAATAGGGTTGCCCGGGCTGGGTACGCGCGCTGCCAAAAATGCTGACCGCGGGATGGATGCGGTTAAGGCGGTCAGTGGCAGAGACGAACTCTGACATAATGCCGAACACGCGCCAGGCCTCTTTGGAGTTCCACCCATCTGATATCAAGGGGACAGGCATTTTGGATAGAGTGTTCATGCAATGACCCTTCAAGCTGAAAATGAAAACGAATGATAACGAGTTTCGCCAAAACGGATAAAACGGATTCGGGTAAAACGTTACTCCTGGTGGACGGTTCGTCCTTCCTGTACCGCGCGTTCCATGCGATGCCGGATTTGCGTAACCACGAAGGCCTCCCGACCGGCGCGATCTACGGTGTGCTCAATATGCTGCGCCGCCTGCGCCACGACCACCCAGCGGATTATAGCTTGTGCGTATTTGACGCAAAAGGCAAAACTTTTCGCGACGAATTGTATCCCGCCTACAAGGCGCACCGCCCGTCGATGCCGGATGACCTGGTGCGCCAGGTCGAGCCGTTGCGCCAGGCCATCGCCGCCGCTGGTTGGAACATTCTGGCGCTGGAAGGCGTGGAAGCGGACGACGTAATCGGCACGCTGGCGCAACAGGCCACGCAGGACGGCGTGCGCAGCATCGTGGCCACCGGCGACAAGGATCTCGCGCAATTGGTGAACGAACATGTGACGCTTATCAACACCATGAACAACGAGACGCTGGACGTGCCGGGGGTGAATGCCAAATTCGGTGTGCCACCGGAACGCATCCTCGATTATTTGACGCTGACCGGCGATCAGGTAGACAACGTCCCGGGCGTGGACAAGGTCGGCCCCAAGACGGCGGTGAAATGGCTCACCCAGTACGGCACGCTGGATAATTTAATCGCGCACGCCGATAAAGTGGGCGGCGTGGTCGGCGAAAATCTGCGCCGTGCGCTGGACTGGTTGCCGCAGGCGCGCCGCCTGCTCACCGTAAAATGCGACGTAGACCTGCCACAACCGTACAACGAACTGGCCCCGCCTGCGGCAGATACGGAACAACTGCGCAGCCTGTATGAACACTTCGGATTCAAGAGCTGGCTGCGCGAGCTCTCACTCCCCTCTCCCGCTGGCGGGAGAAGGGAGATGGCGCAGAATTCATTTTCTGACGACCCCACCCGCAGCGACGGCGCCCACTACGAAACTATCCTCACCGACGCCGTGCTCGACGCCTGGCTGGAAAAACTGCTCGCCGCCGAACGGGTAAGCGTGGACACCGAGACCACCGGCCTCGACGTGATAAATGCGCGACTGGTCGGCATCTCGTTCGCCATACAACCGCGCCACGCCGCCTACCTGCCGCTGGCGCATGTCTATCCCGGCGCGCCGGAGCAACTCACCCGTGAACGCGCGCTGCAAAAACTGAAGCCCTGGCTGGAAAGCGCAGACCACAAAAAACTCGGCCAGAACCTCAAGTACGATCTGCACATCTTCGCCAACCACGGCATCGCACTGGCGGGCATACACGACGACACGCTGCTGCAATCCTATGTGCTGGAATCGCACAAGCCGCACGACATGGACAACCTCGCGCTGCGTCATCTCAACATCAAGACCATCAGCTACGCCGAGGTGGTCGGCAAGGGCGCGAAGCAAATCTGTTTCGACCAGGTCGATCTCGATACGGCCACGCGTTACGCCGCCGAAGATGCCGACATCACGTTGCAGCTGCACCATGCGCTTGCGCCGCAGATCGCGGTGCACAGCGGATTGCAGCATGTGTATCGCGACATCGAGCTGCCGAGCATGCAGGTGCTGTACATCATGGAACGCAACGGCGTGCTGCTCGACTGCGAACTGCTGAAAATCCAGAGCCGCGAGCTGGGTGAAAAGCTCATTGCGCTGGAGGCCAGAGCGCACGAAGCCGCCGGGCAGCCATTCAACCTGAATTCGCCAAAACAACTCAGAGAAATCCTGTTCGACAAACTGCAATTGCCGGTGAAGAAAAAAACCCCGAGCGGCGATCCGTCCACCGACGAGGAAGTGCTGCAGGAACTGGCGCTCGACTATCCGCTGCCGAAGATACTGCTGGAATATCGCGGCATGGCGAAACTCAAGTCCACCTACACCGACAAGCTGCCACAGATGGTCGATCGCCAGACCGGGCGCGTGCACACCAGCTACTCGCAGGCAGTGGCGGTCACTGGCCGGCTCGCTTCCAGCGACCCCAATTTGCAGAACATCCCGGTACGCACCGCCGAAGGCCGGCGCATCCGCGAAGCGTTCATCGCACCTTCAGGCAGCCGTATCGTCTCGGCGGATTACTCACAGATCGAGCTGCGCATCATGGCGCATTTGTCCGGCGACGCGGGGTTGCTGCAGGCCTTCGCCAACAATGAAGACATCCACCGCGCCACCGCCGCCGAAATATTCATGGTCGCGCCCGGTGATGTGGACAGCGAACAGCGTCGCTACGCCAAGGTCATCAATTTCGGCCTGATCTACGGCATGTCCGCGTTTGGATTGGCCAAGCAGCTCGGTATCGAGCGCAGCGCGGCGGCCGCCTATATCGACCGCTACTTCGCGCGCTATCCCGGCGTCGCCGACTATATGCAGCGCACGCGCGACCAGGCCAGACAGCAGGGCTATGTCGAGACCGTGTTTGGTCGCCGCCTGTGGCTGCCGGAGATCAACGCCAGCAACGGCATGAAGCGCCAGGGCGCCGAGCGCGCCGCGATCAACGCGCCGATGCAGGGCACCGCCGCCGACCTGATCAAGTTGGCGATGATCGCCGTGCAGCACTGGCTGGAAACCGAAAAAATGCAAACGCGACTCATCATGCAGGTGCACGACGAGCTGGTGCTGGAAGTGACGGAAACGGAGTTGCACCTGATCAAGGACATGCTGCCCAGGCTGATGTGCGGCGTCGCCGAGTTGCAAGTGCCGCTGCTGGTGGAACTGGGTGAGGGGAAGAATTGGGATGAGGCGCACTAGAATATGGAGCTTCATAAGGAGCAAGGCTGATGTCTGATGATTTTGCTCCTCAATGTCTTTCCATTGATCTTGAAATTGGAAAAAAAGACCTCCGTATTTACCAATTCGGTGCGGTGCGCGGCGACAATGGGAAGACTATTAGTTTTGATCGCGGCGACCTGAATGACGCACTGAACCGGCTTGATTCACTCGCCGACGATGCTGCTTTCTTGCTTGGTCACAATTTAATTCGTTTCGATTTGCCCCACCTGAAAGCAGCGCATCCCGACCTGCGCTTGCACAGCAAACCTACCGTTGACACCCTTTGGCTGAATCCGCTGGCGTTCCCTCGCAATCCGTACCATCACTTGGTAAAGCATTATCAGGATGGCAGATTGCAAGGCGGCCATCTGAATGACCCGCTGAAAGACGCCCAACTGGCGCTCGATGTTTTTCAAGACCAACACGAAGCACTCAAGGCGCTAAACGCAAGCAACCCGCAATTGCTCACCGCATGGCATTGGCTGACCACGCAGGATGAAACGGTCAGCGGCGTTAACAGATTCTTCGCAAATTTACGCAACAAACTGCGGCCATCTTTGGACGATGCACATGCTGCCATGGCACTGTGTTTGGAGGGACAGGTTTGCTTGACTCAGCAACGTCAAATTCTTGATGAGGCGACGCACAATGGCTGGCCTCTTGCCTATGCTTTGGCTTGGCTTTCTGTCGCGGGCGGCAATTCCGTTATGCCGCCTTGGGTGCGCCACCAATTTCCGGAGGTGGGCGAGATTATCCAGCGTCTGCGCGGTACCGCCTGCACCGATCCATCCTGCCAGTGGTGCAGTGTGCATCACGATGCCAGAAAGCAATTAACGCGTTGGTTCGGGCATACGGAATTTCGCCCGGAACCCGCAGACCCAGAGACCGGGCAGCCGCTACAGCAAAAGATTGTCGAGGCGGCAATGGCTGGTCAGCATGTGCTGGGTATTTTGCCGACCGGCACGGGCAAGTCGCTGTGCTACCAGATTCCGGCGCTCTCACGATTTGAAAAAACGGGAGCACTCACGGTAGTCATCTCGCCGCTGGTGGCACTGATGGCCGATCAGGTCGCGGGGTTGTCAAAACACAATGGCGTTTGCGCGGCTTTGAACGGCATGCTTTCAATGCCGGAGCGCGCCGACGTACTGGATCGTGTACGTTTGGGCGACATTGGCATCCTCATTGTCTCGCCGGAACAGTTGCGCAATAAGTCGCTGAGGAAGGTATTGGCGCAGCGCGAGATTGGTTCCTGGGTGCTGGACGAGGCGCACTGTCTCTCCAAGTGGGGGCATGATTTTCGCCCCGATTATCGCTATGTCGGGCGCTTTATCAAGGAAAAAGCCGGTGATGGAAAAGTGCCGCCGGTGCTTTGCCTTACCGCTACAGCCAAGCCTGACGTGATGGCCGACATCCTTGCCTACTTCAATAAAAAAGTTGGCATCACGCTGCAATGTTTTGACGGCGGCGCGCGCCGGGAGAATCTTGAATTTGATGTAATACAAACCTCTCCAGCCGCCAAATTTGCGCATATCCACCAGTTGATCGAAACACATTTGCCTGCGGAGATGCCGGGCGGCGTGATTGTTTATTGCGCCACCAGAAAACAGACTGAAGAGATTGCTGCTTTCCTGAAAGAAAAAGGGCTGGCCGCCAGCCATTTTCATTCCCAGTTACCACCGGAGACGAAGAAATCAGTACAGGAAGCCTTCATCCGGGGTGAGTTGCGGGCGATGGCTGCCACCAATGCTTTTGGCATGGGTATCGACAAGCCGGATGTACGGCTGGTTATTCACGCCGACATTCCCGGCTCGCTGGAAAACTATTTGCAGGAGGCGGGCCGCGCTGGTCGCGACCGTTCGCCTGCGCGCTGTGTTCTGCTCTACACACCGGAAGATGTGGAACGGCAATTCGGCATGTCGGCGCGCTCGCGGCTGACCCGCAAGGAAATTCAATCCATCCTCAGATCCTTGCGCAATCTGGACATAAAAAGACGCAAGGAGGGTAAGCAGGGGGGCGAAGTCATCGCCACGCCGGGCGAAATACTGGCGGAAGATCAAAACGCTGATTTCGAGCGCGATTCCAGCACCGATGACACGCGGGTGCGCACGGCGGTTTCCTGGCTGGAAGAAGCGCAATTGCTGACACGGGAAGAAAATCTGGTGCAGATTTTTCCCTCGTCGCTGCGGGTGGCATCGCTGGAAGAGGCGCGCAACAAGCTTACGGGCAAATCGCTGCCGGAAGCTTACAAACAACAGTTGCTTGCCATCGTCGATGCCCTGATTGCAGCCGATGCCGACGAGGGCATTTCGACTGATGAGTTGATGGGAATCGCACGTCTTTCCTCAGAGAAAATCCGCGCCGCCTTTGCCGATCTCGAACACTTTGGCATCGCCAGCAATGACACGGCACTAACGGCCTATGTTCATGTTGGCGTTGAGCGCGCATCGAAAAAACGCTTCGAGATGGCGTCGCTACTCGAAGAGGCGCTGATTAAGGAATTGCGTCTGAGCGCGCCTGACCTGTGCAAAGGCGAGCATTCGATTTTGCTGTTACGGGTCGCCAGCCAACACCTGAAGGATGCGGGCCATGCCTCTGCTCATCCTGAAACCTTGCGCCGCCTCTTGAAAAGCCTGACCGCCGATGGGCGCGACGAGGCCAATAACGTGGGCAGCTTGTCGCTGAAACGATTGGATAACGAGTGTGTGCGCATCACCCTAAATCGCGAATGGAAAGACCTCGACAAAACGGCACAACTGCGGCGTAACGCAGCACATTGTTTGCTGGACCATTTAATCGTCAACCTTCCTCAAGGCAGCAAAGGCGTTGACCTGCTGGCTGAAACCACCTTGGGGAAACTGCTGGCGGCGATGGATGCGGATTTGTTGCTCAAGTCCGAAATTAAAAATCCACAAAAATGCCTGGATCACGCTTTGCTATGGTTGCATGAGCAGGAAATCATTCGCCTCAACAAAGGGCTGGCAGTGTTTCGCAGCGCGATGACTATACGCCTTGGTGATAATTGGAAAAACCAGTTTTCCCAATCCGAATTCGCGCCGCTCCAGCTTCACTATGACGAACAAGTCATTCAAATTCACGTGATGGCCGAATATGTGCAGCGCGGCCTGGCCGTCATGATGGAAGCCAAGCGCCTGATCGAGGATTATTTCAGCATGCAGCAGGATGCGTTTTTGCGTCGTTGGCTGCCTGACCGAGAGGAAGAATTAACCCGCCAGACCACACCCAAATCATGGCGGAAAATAGTTGAATCCCTTGACAACAAGGATCAACAACACATCGTGGCCGATGACCGGGAAACGACCAATGTCCTGGTGCTGGCTGGCCCCGGCTCCGGCAAGACGCGCGTGCTGGTGCATCGTATCGCCTATCTGGTGCGAGTGCGGCGCGAAAATCCGCATGGCATCGTTGCGCTGGCGTACAACCGCCACGCTGCCGTGCAGATTCGTCTACGTCTTCGCGCTTTGATTGGTGACGATGCGCGCGGTGTCACTATACTCACTTTACACGGCTTGGCCATGCGCTTAGCCGGTGCAAGCTTTACCGAGCGAACGAATAAAACAGATGAGGATGACTTCAAAAAACTCTTGCTCGAAGCCACCGCATTGTTGCGTGGTGACGGCTTGCTTACCGACGAAGCAGACACGCAACGTGATCGGTTGCTGGCTGGATTCCGCTGGATACTAGTGGATGAATATCAGGACATCGACGAGACAATGTACGATTTGATCTCGGCGCTTGCCGGACGCACACGCACGGATGAGGACGGGAAAATAAACCTCTTCGCCGTAGGTGATGATGACCAGAATATTTATGGGTTCAAGGGCGCGTCAGTCGGCTTCATTCGCCGCTTTGAAGCCGACTATCAGGCCAAGCCGGTTTACTTGATCGAGAACTACCGCTCCACTAAAAATATCATTGATGCCGCCAATGCACTTATTGCCCCTGCCGCAGAGCGCATGAAGGCATCGCATCCCATACGCATAGACAAGAATCGGACAAAGAATCCGCCGGGTGGAGATTGGCAAAAGCTGGATGTAGTAAGCCAAGGGCGAGTTCAGGTTCTGCCTGCAGGCAATACTGAAATTACCCAGGCGATGGCAATCATGACCGAGCTGGAGCGCCTTGCTGAATGCACTCCAGAATGGAACTGGGCTATGTGCGCCGTGATCGCCCGTGAATGGAAATGGCTGAATCCGGTGCGCTGCTATTGTGAGTGGCGCGGCATCCCGGCGCAGTTCGCCAAGGAAGACAGTTTTCATTTCTGGCGTCTGCGCGAGACTCAAGCGTTGCTGGACTGGCTGACTGTAAATAAAAAACTGCTGGTTGATACAGCGCAACTGAACGAATTTATCTCGGCACAAATTAACAGCCCCGGATGGGCAATGTTGAGCGAGGCCATCGCAGAGTATGCGTTGGAAACAGAAGGCAGCGAATTGCCGACGGAGCACTTCAAGGATTGGTTGGCCGAGTGGGGACGGGAAATTCGGCGCAAGCCGGTGGGATTGTTGCTGGTCTCAGCCCACAGAGCGAAGGGGCTGGAGTTCGATCATGTGGTCGTGCTCGATGGGAACTGGCAGTCTGATCGTGACGAAGATGCCGATGCAGTTCGTCGCCTCTATTACGTTGCCATGACCCGCGCCCGGCAAACCCTGGCTTTAGCTCGACTTGATGCAGGTAATGGTTTGTTTGACAGGCTTCCCGATGCTCCCGGCTTGCTGCGCCGCCCACCTTCTCCGATTGCGGCACCAGAGGCGATGCTAGACCGGCAATACATACAACCCAGCCTGAAGGAAATCAATATTGGTTTCGCTGGACGCTACGAATCAACTCACCCAGTGCACAATCACATTGCCCAGCTCACTCACGGTTCACCATTAAATCTTCAAAATGTGAACGGCGCTTGGTTTTTGCTGGATGCGCAGGGTCAGAGGGTCGGCAAAATGGCAAGCGCCTTCACTCCTCCGCAAGGCATGCAATGCATCGAAGCGCGAGTGAGTGCGATTATTGTTAAACGCAAGGAAAATACCGATAAACAATATCGAGCACCTGAATGCGAACGATGGGAAGTGGTTATGCCAGAGTTGGTTTTCTCCAAGTCGCCATAGGAGGCTATTTATGGTCGAGAAACTCGCTGTCTTCATCCTGCTTTTAACCGCGAGCCTGTCCGCCGGCGCTCGCGACCTGCCGCTGCATACGATCAAACTGCCGCCCGGTTTCACCATCAGCCTGTATGCCGACGACGTGCCGGGCGCGCGTTCTATGGCGCTGAGTCCGGACGGCACGCTGTTCGTCGGCACGCGCGGCTCCAAAGTCTATGCGCTGCCCAATCGCAACCTTGGCAAACGCGCGGATGAGGTCATTGTGTTGACGAACGATCTCGATACGCCGAACGGCGTGGCGTTTCGTGACGGCGCGCTGTACGTGGCGGAGGTCAACCGCATCCTGCGCTTCGACGCCATCGAGTCGCGTCTGCGCAATCCACCGAAACCGTCGGTAGTGAGCGACCGCTTTCCGACCGACACCCACCACGGCTGGAAATTCATCCGCTTCGGCCCGGACGGCCTGCTCTATGTGCCGGTGGGCGCGCCGTGCAACATCTGCGCGCCGGATCCGGCGCGCTATGCCGCGATCTTCCGCATGCAGCCGGACGGCACGGCGCTTGAACAATATGCGCGCGGCGTACGCAACACGGTGGGCTTCGACTGGCACCCCGACACCCACGAGCTGTGGTTTACCGACAACGGGCGCGACTGGTTTGGCAACAACCTGCCGCCGGACGAACTGAACCACGCGCCGCGCCCCGGCATGCATTTCGGCTACCCCTATTGCCATGGGCGGGCGATCAGCGACGACGAATTCGGCGGTCAGCATACCTGTAGTGAGTTTACCCAGGCCGCGATGGAGCTCGGCCCGCATGTGGCGTCGCTGGGCATGCGCTTCTACACCGGCAGGATGTTTCCGGAAGCCTACCGCAAGCAGGTATTCATCGCCGAACACGGCTCGTGGAACCGCTTTCCGCCCATTGGCTACCGCATCACGCTGGTGCAACTAAAGGACGGCAAGGCATCGAGCTACGAAACATTTGCGGAAGGCTGGCTGGGCACGCTGACCGCGTGGGGCCGCCCGGTGGACGTGCTGGTGATGCCGGACGGCGCGTTGCTGGTGTCGGACGACAAGGCGGGGGCGATCTATCGCATCAGCCACGGCGAACTTCGGTAACGCAAATCTTGCCTGCCTGCCGGCGTTGATTTGTATCCCTCATGGATTTTGCCCACCACTTCCTTTATCATGGCAGGCCGTTGGGCAAGAAACTGAACATGTGCCGAAGCGACGGAATTAACATACAAGGTGTCGCCGCAATATTGGCGATATATAAAGAATTGGCGGGTCTCCCCGCATTGTGGGTTGGTGAATCTGGTCAGGTCCGGAAGGAAGCAGCCACAGCCGATTACTGCAAGTGCCGGGGGTAAGGCTCGCCTCCTATTTCAAGGCGGGAGCGCGATGAAGCAAATTGGCTTGCTGGTAAGCGTGCTGTTCTTCAGCGGTAATGCACTTGCTGTGGACAGCGCCTCCGTTGAATACGGCAATGGCGATGCGACCGACATGACGCGCGTCGGCCTATCATGGAACTGGGACAAGCAGTGGTTTACCGAGGGCGACTGGCTGGTAGCCGGTTACTGGGAAGCCTCCCTGGGCAGCTGGCGTGGGCGCAGCACAAGCGGCAACAACCAGACCGTCACCGATGTGGGCATTACGCCTGTATTTCGCCTGCAGCAGAAAAATCCGGGCGCGTTTGCACCCTATGCGGAGGCTGCCATCGGCTTTCACCTGATCACGCCCACCTTTATTTACGCAAATCGGAATTTTGGCAGCGCCTTTCAATTCGGCGATCATATCGGTGTGGGTACACGTTTCGGCGACCGCCGCCAGTTTGACTTGGGCTATCGCTTCCAGCACCTTTCCAACGGCGGCTTCAAGAAACCGAACCAGGGCATCAACTTCAACCAGATCCGTTTTGCTTACCATTTCTAGGGTGGTGTAACTTGTCAGCCACAACCGTCCTCGCACGCAAATGGCGACCTAAATCTTTCGCGCAACTGGCGGGGCAGGAGCATGTCGTCAGGGCGCTCAGCAACGCACTCACGCAAAATCGCCTGCATCACGCCTATCTGTTCACCGGGACGCGCGGCGTGGGCAAGACCACCATCGCGCGCATTTTTGCCAAGTCGTTGAATTGTGTGACCGGCATCACCGCCACACCCTGCGGCGAATGCAGCGCCTGCACCGAAATCGATAGCGGCCGCTTTATCGATCTGATCGAGCTGGATGCCGCGTCCAATACGCAGGTAGACAATATGCGCGAATTACTGGAAAGCGCGTTGTATGCGCCGACCAGCGGGCGTTTCAAGGTTTATATCATCGACGAAGTGCACATGCTGTCCAAGTCGGCGTTCAACGCGATGCTGAAGACGCTGGAGGAGCCGCCGGGGCATGTAAAGTTCATTCTTGCCACCACCGACCCGCAGAAAATACCCGTTACGGTGTTGTCGCGCTGCCTGCAATTCAATCTGAAGCAATTGCCGCCCGCCTTGATTGCGGCGCATTTGCAGCATGTGCTGGAGCAGGAGCAGATTGCCTCCGAACCCGCAGCCATTAATCTGATTGCACGGGTTGCGCAGGGCAGTATGCGCGATGCGTTGAGCGTAATGGATCAGGCGATTGCCTATTCTGCCGGCAAGGTGGAGGAGGCAACGGTGCGCACCATGCTGGGGGCAATAGATCAGGGTTATCTGTTCGACCTGCTGGCTGCGCTGCGCGCGCAGAATGGCGCCGCGTTGCTTGGCATTGCCGACAGCATGGCCGCGCGCAGCATGGCGTTTGACGGTGCTTTGCAGGAATTGGCGACCCTGCTGCATCGTATTGTGCTGGCGCAAACCGTCCCCGAGGCCATTGGCGACGATGAGCCGGAGCGGGTGCGCCTGCTGGAACTGGCGCAGGCTTTCACACCGGAAGAAATGCAGTTGTTCTATCAAATCACCATTCACGGGCGCGATGAAATCGATCTGGCGCCCGATGAATACGCCGGCTTTACCATGACGCTGTTGCGCATGCTGGCGTTTGCACCTGCCAGAGACCTGCCGCAGGCAGTCTCGGCCACGCCAGTTGCCCAGCTAGTCGCAGCGCAAGCGGACAAGACTACGTCAGCCGCGAAATCCGTAAATGCTGCGGCAGCGGCCGCTCCGATCAACTCCGTTGCGGATGACAGCGCTTCAGACAGCACATCGACTAGCCCGCCGGACTGGGGAACATTGCTCACTCAATTGAATGTGCAGGGTATGGCGCAACAGCTGGCGAAAAACTGTGTACTGCAAAGCTTCTCCGATGGGCGCATCACCCTGTGTTTATCGCAGGAGCACAAGCACCTTCAAGCCAACAAAACGGCAACCGGGAAACTGCAGGCGGCGCTGAGCGATTATTTTGCCCGACCGGTAAAGCTGGATGTGTTGCTGGGCGAGACGACATCCGTCACACCAGCCGTGGTTGAGCAGCAGGCCAAACAACTCAAACAGCAACAAGCGGGTGATTCGATCGCGCAGGATGATTTTGTGCGCGAGGCACAATCCGAGTTGGGTGCGAGCCTGATAACGGAATCAATTAAATCAATACGGTAAGTCACGGAGGGCACAAAAATGATGAAGGGTGGATTGAGCGGTCTGATGAAACAGGCGCAACAGATGCAACAGAACATGCAGAAGACGCAGGCCGAACTGGCAAACGTGGAAGTCGAAGGCCAGGCCGGTTCCGGCATGGTCAGAGTCACCATGACCTGCGCGCATGAAGTGCGGCGCGTGTCGCTGGACGACAGCCTGCTGTCAGATGACAAGGAAATGCTGGAAGACCTGATTGTGCTGGCACTCAACGACGCCCTGAAAAATGCGGAAGCCATTTCGCAGCAGCGCATGAGTGCTTTTTCCGCCGGCATGGGTCTGCCACCGGGGATGAAGCTACCATTCTAATGTCCACTATCCCGTGATTTCCCATCTAGATGAACTCATTGAGGCCCTGCGCTGCCTGCCGGGGGTAGGGCCGAAATCCTCGCAGCGCATGGCCTACCATTTGTTGCAACGCGATCGTGCCGGGGCGCTGCGTTTGGCACAATCGCTGCAACTGGCTGCCAGCAACATCCGCCACTGCGGCAAGTGCAATAATTTTTCCGAAGCGGAAGTCTGCTCCTTATGCGCCTCGTCCAAGCGCGATACAAGCTTGCTGTGCGTGGTCGAAATGCCCGCAGATTTGCTGATGATGGAGCAAACGCAGTGCTATCGGGGCATGTATTTTGTGCTGATGGGCAGGTTGTCGCCGCTGGATGGTATCGGCGCGAAAGAATTGCATTTCGACCGCTTGGTCAAGCGGGTACAGGAACATCCCTGCGAAGTGATTCTGGCGACCAACTTCACCGTGGAAGGTGATGCCACGGCGCACTATCTGGCAACCCTGCTGCAATCGCAGAACGTCAAGGTATCCCGCATCGCGCGCGGCTTGCCGGTCGGCGGTGAACTGGATCAGGTGGACAGCGGCACATTGGCGCAAGCCGTACTGGAACGACGTGAAATATCAATATGAATGAACATGGCGAAAAATTACAGAAGGTGCTGGCACAAGCCGGATTCGGTTCGCGCCGCACCATGGAAGAATGGATCGCCGCCGGACGTGTCAGCGTAAACGGCGAACCCGCCACGCTGGGGATGCGCGTAGTGGAGGGTGATCTGGTGAAGACCGAGCGACGCACCCTCCGTGTCGGCGAAAGGGAGCACGCCGTACGGGTGCTGCTGTATCACAAACCGGAAGGCGAAATCGTCAGCCGCGATGATCCGGAGAAGCGCGCCAGCGTGTTCGATAAATTACCCAAATTGCGCGGGCAGAAGTGGATCGCAGTCGGACGATTGGATTTCAATACCGGCGGCTTGCTGATCTTTACCACTTCCGGGGAACTGGCCAACTGCCTGATGCACCCGCGCTTTGAAGTCGAACGTGAATATGCGGTACGCGTGCAGGGCACCCTGACGGAAGCACAGATAGACCAGGTGCTCACGCAGGGTGTCGAACTGGAAGACGGGCTGATAAAATTCGACAAGCTCGAAGATCAGGGCGGCGAAGGATTTAATCACTGGTATCGCGTGATGCTCAAGGAAGGCCGCAATCGCGTGGTGCGCCGCACCTTTGATACATTGGGGTTGCCGGTTAGCCGGTTGATGCGCGTACGTTTCGGCATTATCAATCTGCCGCCGCGCTTGAAGCGTGGAATGACCGCCGAACTGGGTGTAGGTGAGGTGGCACAGGTGCTGGATTGGGCAGGAATCTCCGCCGACAGCGCTGAAGCGCAGCAGATCCCTTCGGCTTTGCAGCAACCCGATTCGCAACAACCCGCAAAAACCTCGCAACGACAGGCCACAGCGCCGCGAACGGCAAGAATCGCTGGTCGACCCGGCAGCAGAAAAAGTAAAACTGGAGTAAAACGTTAACTCTCACTAGAATCTACCACGTTACAGTCGGTCAATCTTTCAGGCCGGAACACTGGCAAACAACAGGCAAGGTACCGGATATTTGAATGGAAGAGCGCGGCAATAAAACCGTCATGTGCAGTGTGCTGTTCTTGGATATTGTGGAATATTCCAAGCAGTCCGTGTCTGGGCAAATTGCGCTGAAAAACCGCTTCAACAGCTATCTTTCCGCCGCCATTCGCGACATGCCGATAGAGGATCGCATTATCCTGGATACCGGTGATGGGGCAGCCATCAACTTCCTCGGCGATGTAGAGGATGCGTTAACAACCGCCCTCAGCCTGCGCGAAAGCCTGCTTAACGAAGACTCCGGCCTGAACCCGCCCCTGCTGGTACGAGCGGGGATTAACCTCGGCCCGGTGCGTCTGGTCAGGGACATCAACGGCCAACCCAATATCGTGGGTGACGGCATCAATGTCGCGCAACGTATCATGGGGTTTGCGGATGTCGACCAGATACTCGTATCGCGCTCCTATCACGATGCGGTATCGCGCCTCTCGTCACAGTACGCCGGAATGTTCACCTATCAGGGCTCGCGCACCGACAAGCATGTGCGCGAGCATGAGGTGTATGCCATTGGTCATCTGGGCGACAAGACAGCCGAACTGATTGCCACGAGCGTACTGGCGGCACAAAAATTTGGCGCATCCGAGCGCATCCGGGCATTCGTCCGGGAGAACTGGAATGCCATGATTTTGCGTTCGGACAATGCGATTAAAAACTTAAAGTCGCGTTTGAAGCAGGCCAATAAAAGACAGCGCGCCCTCTATGCCGGGGTGATTACCGTGCCGGCCGTGTTGCTTGGCATCCTCATTTTGGCGCTCGGTGACCGCGATGAACTACCCGCCCCGCCGGCCGCCGAATTGGCGACAGCGGCAAGCGGCACCGAGTCGACAGCGGCGGTTGATTCAGCGGGACCTGTCGCACCCGCTACGGAAAGCAAAATGGAGAAAACAAGCCCGGCACAGCCCGCGACTGCTCCCAAGCCGGTTACAAAGAAAACGACCGGAAGCAAGCCGGCCCCTAAAAAACCCGCCGACAGCTTTGCAGGCAACGCTAAAACAAGCGATCAACCCTCTGTCGATCAAGCCAGAATCGATCAGCCCAAACAGGCAACTGCTCAGCGCAAGAAGACGGCAGCGGAACCTGCCGAAAAGAAAAGCTGGCTTGAAGACATCATCGGCGGCAATGCCGAACAACAGGGCCCGCAGGCTCATATTTCCGTCAAATGCCATCCTGGCGCGCAGGTATTTGTAGATGGCTCCCAAAAAGATAAGATCACTTCAGGGATTTTGGTGGTAGACGTTCCTCCGGGCAAGCATACGGTGATTGTCACCAGCGCCACTGGCGAGGTTTACTCTAAACAGGTTGAATTGGCCGAAGGCAAGACAGCGAGTATCAGGCCGGATTTTTGTGATTAACGAATTATGATTATCGGGTTTATACCAATGAACAGCACGATAACAATTCATTCGAGCGAATTTCATGATTAGCCAGTTAGGCCGCTACGAGGTGCTTGGCGAACTCGGCCAGGGCGCAATGGGCGTCGTCTACAGAGCCAAGGATCCGCTGATTGATCGCGTGGTTGCGATCAAAACGATCAATCTCGGTCTCGCGCTGGATGAAAAAGAAGAATATGAAGGGCGCTTCTACCAGGAGGCCAAGGCAGCCGGACGGCTTAATCACCCGAACATCGTGACCATTTACGATGTGGGCAAGAGTGGTGAGGTGGCCTACATTGCCATGGAGTTCCTGGAAGGGCGTGAGCTGCGCGACATCATGAACGACGTTGGGTTGCTGCCTGTTGGGCAGGTGCTGGATGTTGTGACCCAGGTTGCGCAGGGGCTGGCATATGCGCACGAGCATGGAATCGTGCATCGCGATATCAAGCCTTCGAACATCATGGTGGTGCAGGATGGACACGTGAAGGTCACCGATTTTGGGATTGCGCGCATGGCCTCTTCGGCGGTACGCACCCAGACCGGCATGGTGCTGGGTTCCCCCAAATACATGTCGCCGGAGCAGGTGGTGGGCAAGACGATAGACCAGCGTTCGGACATTTTCTCTCTGGGCGTGATGCTGTATGAGATGCTGACCGGGAAGGCGCCCTTTAATGGCGAAAACGTCAATGCCATCATGTATCAAACGCTGAATGCGGTTCCGGCACCCCCAAACTCATTGAATCCTGCCGTACCGGAAATGGCCAATTTTATCGTGGCCAAGGCGCTGGCCAAAAAACTGGGGGATCGCTACCAAAACGCCAAAGATTTTGCCGCTGATTTGCGCGCCTGCCGCGACACCCTGCCACGCACCGGCAAACAGCCGGAAGACTCCTCATCCGTCGGCGGCGAAAGAAAATTGCCGGATGCCATTGCTTCTGCCGATACCCTGGAAGCGAGTGACGAAGAAACCAAGCCGGCAATCATAACGGGTCTGTCGCAAGCTTTCGATTCCAGCGCGGCCACCCTGCGCCTGGCCGCCCTGACGACCACCAGCGAAGATGTTGACGAACTCGCCAAGACGCTCAAGATACAGCGCACCAGCACGGAGGCCATCAAGCAGGCGGCAGACCACCCGCCCTCACCCGCCATTCCCCGCAGCGCCGTTCGCCACAGCCCGGCGCAACCGCCCGACCAACCCGACAACAACAATCTGCTCCTGATTGTCATTGTGTTGTTGCTGCTGGGCATTGCTGCCTTCTTTGCCTCCTGATTTTTTTGCCGCCTCCGGGAGCATGACGATCAAGCCCTCGGTGCGCTTCGCCACGGTCCTGCTGCTATCGCATGCGATGGCCGCGTCGGTGGTGTATATGACCGCGCTGCCATGGACAGCCAGGCTGGTGCTCTTTCTGCCGATTGCACTGAGCCTGCCCTACCATCTGGCACGTGATGCCTTGCTGATTTCCCCTGATTCCTGGCGTGAGATTTCACTCAATCCGAGCGGCCTGTCGGTGATTGCGCGGGATGGTTCAAAGCTGTCCGGACGGATTGCGGGCAAGAGCCTTGTCAGCCCCTATCTTGTCCTGTTGCGTATCAGGCCGGAGGGGCGTTACCGGACGATTTCCCGTATCATTTTTCCCGATGCGATGGACCGGGATGCATTCCGCGAGTTGCGCGTCCGCCTGAAATTCGCCGTGTGACGATTCAGAAGCCACGCCTATCGTTTCCGGCTCTAACCGTTAACTTGAGGTATCCCGCCAAGCGGCAAGAAACTGCCTAGGGAACCTCTGATCAAGTCCGCCATGAACCGCGTTGCTAACAAAAACTGGATGATCGCAAGGCGCGCGACGCAGGTCGCAGTCATTCTACGCTGCCAGGGAGCGCAACGCCGCGAGCGCCAGTTTTGGTTGCAACCCTTCAGGGCATTGGCTTTGCGGGCGATCTGCGGTGTCAGGCTCCGAGCGAAGGGAATGGCCATTCGCGTCGTCGCCTTCCTTGCATCTCATCCCGCAAAGCCGAATGCGCGGCCATGTGGGACTTGATCAGAGGTCCCCTAGCTGAATTCCTTGACGATATGCTGTTGTCGACGGCTGATTGCCAGCAGTTCGTCCAAGCCCTTCAGCTTGACCTGCCAGCTATCCCCCCCCTCCTCTCCGCCCTTCTCGAACCCCTCAATCGCCTCCTTCGCCACCAGACAGTTACGGTGAATGCGCACGAAGCGTATGGCGAACTCCTGTTCCAGCAGGGTAAGCGATTCTTCGAGCAGGTATTCGCACTCAGCAGTACGCACGGTCACGTATTTCAACTCGGCGCGCAAGTACAGCACCTGTTCGATAGGCACCAGATGAATCTTGCCGCGTTCATGAATGGATAGAAATTTACGCGGCTCCGGCAGCAGATCGCGCAGCACTTCGGTCTGCACCGGCACCGCTTCACGCGCGCGGGTCAGCGCATCGAACAGCCGTTTCAGGCGGATCGGCTTGAGCAGGTAGTCGATGGCATGCAGCTCGAATGCCCTGATTGCGTGATCGTCAAAAGCGGTGGTAAAAATAATCACGGGGGGGCGGGGCAGCTTGTTGAGATGCTGCGCGAGTTCAATGCCATCCATCTGCGGCATGCGAATGTCCAGCAGCACCACATCAGCGGACGTTCCCATGAGCTTGTCCAGCGCCTCCTGGCCGTTGCCCGCTTCGCCAACAATTTCCAGCGGCAACTGCTCGCTGCAATCGTACAGCAGGTCGCGCAGGCGGTTGCGTGCAGGCAACTCATCGTCCACGATGAGAACGCGCAGCGCCAGCTCAACAGTGCTCATAGGGCTTTCTCCTTTATGTACGGCAGGGTTATTTCGACACGATAATAGTCCGCAGCGTTTTCGACCTTATAGTGCGCCTCCAGATCGAACAGCAATTCCAGGCGTTCGCGAATGTTCTGCAACGCCATCCGGTTTCCGGAATGCGGCGCAGTATCGCGCAGCGGACAGGGGTTCTCCACCTTGATGCGCAACTCGGCGCCACTGCGCCGCAACTCGATGCGGATGCTGCCGCCCTGGGGTAGCGGCTCAATACCGTGATACACGGCATTTTCCAGCAACGGTTGCAACAGCAGCGGGGGAATCAGCGCACCCCCCGGCATCTCCGCGACTTGCCATTCCACCTGCAGACGTTCACCCATGCGCAACTGCTCCAGCGCAATATATTGCCTGCCCAATTCGATTTCCTGCCGCAGCGGCACAAGGTCTTGCGAATCCGCCATCGCCATACGGAACAGGTCGGACATATCCTCCAGCGCCACCTCGGCCTGCTTGGGCTGGTCGCGCACAATGCTGAGCACGGCGTTAATGGTGTTAAACAGGAAATGCGGCTGGATGCGCGCGCGCAACACCTGCAGGCGCCCCTCATGCAAGGCACTCGACAACGTCTGGCTGCGCCAGCGAAAATACATCAGCAGGACACTGCATACCAGCACGCCCATCAGCAAGTAGCGCACCACATCGAAACTGGTCCCCTCACGGCCCGGCGGGTAGTACAGCTCGCCGCCGAAGTAATAGGTGAACAGCGTCAGCGTGATCACCAGTGCATTCACCACCAGCACACCGCGCCAATAAACAAGGCGGCTCAACCACGGCTGCATGGCCCACAGCGACAGCAGGCTGAACAACAGGATGGGTGTCAGCAGCGCGGCCATCTGCATCATGCGCGGCGGCACGTCCGCCCAGCCGTTTGCTTGCAGCAACGCCTGCAGCAATGCCAGGCCATTACCGATCAGCAGGATACGCAACACCACACCGAGGTTGCGAAAGTTGGGCAACAGGTCGGACGAGGCATTTTGTTTTATACTGCGCGCCTTATTCATGGCAGGAAGCCATACCGTTTTTCATGCTTCATTCTGGGACAAATGGGGGCAGCGATGCAAGATAAAGATACCTGGTCGGGACGATTCAACGAGCCGGTGGCGGAGCTGGTGAAACGCTACACCGCATCGGTGGGCTTCGACCACAAGCTGGCCCTGTTCGATATTCAGGGCTCGCGGGCACACGCGCAGATGCTGGCTGCTTGCGACATCATTAGCGCGCAGGATCTGAGTAACATTCAGCGCGGCCTTGCACAAATCGAAAATGAAATCATCAGCGGCGATTTTGTCTGGTTGCTCGATCTGGAGGATGTGCACCTCAACATCGAAAGACGACTCACCACACTCGTCGGCGATGCCGGCAAGCGCCTGCACACCGGACGGTCGCGCAACGACCAGGTCGCGACCGATATACGTCTCTACCTGCGCAGCGCCATCGATGACCTGCTGGCGCTGATCAGGGGC
This sequence comes from uncultured Gallionella sp., assembly GCA_964355765.1. Lineage (GTDB taxonomy): Bacteria > Pseudomonadota > Gammaproteobacteria > Burkholderiales > Gallionellaceae > Gallionella. Next base: position 30,102 of record CAYHEM010000007.1, on the reverse strand, counting down.
TTGCAAAATGCGCTGCTCGACCTTGCCCAGCACCACACCCACACCATCATGCCAGGATTTACCCATTTGCAAGTGGCACAGCCGGTCAGCTTCGCGCATCACCTGATGGCGTATTTCGAGATGCTCAAGCGCGATGCAGAACGCTTGTGCGATGCGCGCCGCCGCGTGAACCGCCTGCCGCTCGGCGCCGCGGCGCTGGCCGGCACCAGCTATCCGATCAAGCGTGAAATGGTGGCAGAACTGCTGGGCTTCGACTGTGTATGTGAGAATTCGCTGGATGCGGTGTCGGATCGCGATTTCGCCATCGAATTTACTGCGTGCGCCGCGCTGATCATGACGCACCTGTCGCGCTTCTCCGAAGAACTGATCCTGTGGATGAGCCCGCGCTTCGGCTTCATCGACATTGCCGATCGCTTCTGCACCGGCTCCTCCATCATGCCACAGAAGAAAAACCCCGACGTGCCGGAACTGGTGCGCGGCAAGACCGGACGGGTGAACGGGCATCTGGTCGCGTTGCTCACGCTGATGAAGGGCCAGCCACTGGCCTACAACAAGGACAACCAGGAAGACAAGGAACCGCTGTTCGACACCGTGGAAACGCTGACGCAGACGTTGCGCATCTACGCCGACATGATCAGCGGCATCAAGGTCAAGCCGGAAGCCATGCTCAGCGCGGCGTTGCAAGGCTACGCCACGGCGACCGATCTGGCTGATTATCTGGCAAGGAAGGGCTTGCCGTTTCGCGATGCGCATGAAGCAGTCGCGCTGGCGGTGCGCATGGCCGAGCAGCGCGGCTGTGATTTAAGCGATATCAGTCTCGCCGAGTTGCAGCAATTCTCCACCCTCATCGATCAAGATGTTTACCAGTCGTTGTCGCTGGAAGGCTCACTCGCCAGCCGCAACCACATTGGTGGCACCGCACCGCGACAAGTGGAAGCCGCTATTGCGCGGGCGCGCGCCGATCTGGGCAAATAGCAGGCAAAAAAGTGGGCGATCTAGGGATCGCCCAAATAGGAGGAGAGTATGAAAAAAAGCGTTGTTGCAAACCGCTAATCTAGACACTCGGCGTGAACTATATCCGTTCTATCCGGTAATGCCTATATGCCGAAATGCCTATGCATTTCGGCCTAATCACTCGCAGCAACATGCCTTGGCAACCATTCCGAACCGCATCATGGGCGCCCCCTTTTCTGGTTGATTCCAGCATTCCGCAGCATATCCACGACAAGCAACTCATTCCGGCCCGGTGCAAGCAACGTTACCTCAGGCACGAACGCCGCATATGCCATGAACGCCAAAAATCATGGCGGCGCGGGTATGCTATGCTCATCGGGGTTGTTTAGCCGGCCGCTTGTGATGAAGCTCATCCTTTGCTTTTTATTGTCGATTACCCTGCCCGCCCTTGGCGCATCGCTTTCAAGCGATGCGGATTTCCTGGCGGCGCATGGCGCGTTCCGGGCGAGTGACTCGGCCAGGCTGGAGCGGCTTGCGCAACGACTTAAAAACACCCCCCTTGAGGTATACGTCAGCTATTACCAATTGCGCCTCGGTCTGGAAAATGCGGATACGGGGGCAGTAAGCAATTTTCTATCCCTCCCGGAAGACACGCCAATAATCGACCGCTTGCGCGGCGAATGGCTCAAGCTGCTCGGCAAAAAACAGCGGTGGGATTTGTTCGATGCGGAATACTCGCGCCTGCTCAAGGAGGACACCGAACTAACCTGCTATGCCCTGCAATCGCGCCAGCGCGTCCATGAGCAAGCCGCACTGGATGCAGCGCGCACCCTGTGGATCAACGGCAAGCGTCAGCCGGACAGTTGCGATTCACTGTTTGAAATGGCGCTGTCCACCGGTGTCATCGGCGAACAGGATATCTGGCAACGCCTGCGCTTGGCGCTGGAGGCCGGCAATGTGTCGCTCGCAAAACAGCTTGCCGAAAAACTGCGCGGCAATTACGCCGTATCGCCTGCCGCTCTGGGAAGTGCGGCAACTGATGCGGATCGTTATCTAAAAAGACTGGCACTGCATAATGCAAATGAAGGCCAGCGGGCGGTCGCGCTGTTCGCCCTGCACCGCATGGCCAAACAATCTCCTGAATTATCCCTTGCACGCTGGGAAAAAATTGCAACCCACTTCACAAAGCCTGAGCAACATTATTTTTATGGCTGGCTGGCTTACGAAGCAGCGCGCAAGCTGGACGATCGCGCGCCACAATGGTTCAAGGCGGCGGAAGATACGCCGCTTAACGAACAGCAATTGGCATGGCGCGTGCGCGCGGCACTGCGCGCGCAGGATTGGCCAATCGTGCTGGCAAGCATCAATGCGATGGGCGAGCAACAGCAGCGCGAGGCGGCATGGCGATACTGGAAGGCGCGCGCGCTGCAATCATCAGGCAAACTTGCCGAAGCAAGGACACTGTTTGCAACGCTGAGCACCGAATATAATTTTTACGGGCAACTGGCCGGCGACGAGCTGGCAGACCTGCCGATGTTAAGCGAAGCGATCAAACACAAACCCGGAAAACGGGATGTTACAGAAATGCTGGCGCTACCCGGCATCCAGCGCACCCTGGCACTGTATCGCATGGATATGCGCAGCGAGGCCTCCGCGGAATGGAACTGGGCGCTACGCAATTTCAACGACCTCGAGCTGCTCACCGCGGCAGAAATCGCGCGGCGCAACCAAATGTACGATCGCGCCATCAACGCGGCTGACCGGACCGTGAACATACATGATTTCAGCTTGCGTTACCTCGCGCCCTATCGCGATGCCTTGCAAGCTCATATTCGCGAGCAGGCGCTGGAAGAAGCGTGGGTGTATGGCCTGATACGCCAGGAAAGCCGCTTCGTCACCGCCGCCAAATCCGACTCGGGGGCAGCCGGTCTGATGCAGCTCATGCCGGCAACAGCGCGCTGGACGGCAAAAAAGCTGGGCTTGAAGGATTACCGCAACTCGCTGATCCACCAGATCGACACCAACCTGCGCCTCGGCACCTATTACATGAAAACCGTATTGTCACAGTTTGACGATAACCCGGTGTTGGCCTCGGCAGCATACAATGCCGGTCCGGGGCGGGCACACCGCTGGCGTGGCAACCAGCCATTGGAAGGCGCCATTTACGCCGAGACCATCCCGTTCGATGAAACACGCGATTACGTAAAAAAAGTGATGAGCAACACCATGCATTACGCCAGACAATTCGATGCGCCCTCGCCCTCGCTCAAACAGCGCATGGGCATTGTCCCGGCTGGGATAGCGAAGAATCAGAGAGTCACGCCAGATGAAGGATGAAGCAAAAATCTATTGCGTCGGTGGAGCGGTGCGTGACCAACTGCTCGGCCTGCCGGTACAGGATCGCGACTGGGTGGTTGTGGGCAGCACGCCGGAAGAGATGGCAGCGCAAGATTTCCAGCCAGTTGGCAAGGATTTCCCCGTATTCCTGCACCCAAAAACGCATGAAGAATATGCGCTGGCGCGCACCGAGCGCAAGACGGCACGCGGCTACAAGGGATTTGCCGTGTATGCCGCAGCGGATGTCACGCTGGAGCAGGACCTGCTGCGCCGCGACTTCACCCTCAACGCCATTGCGCAGGATGCTAACGGCAATCTGATCGACCCACACCACGGCATCACCGATTTGCGCGCGGGTATTTTGCGCCATGTCAGCAGCGCGTTCAGCGAAGACCCGGTGCGCATCCTGCGCGCGGCGCGCTTTGTGGCACGCTTTGGTTTTGCCATCGCACCGGAAACCCTGGCGCTGATGCGTGACATGGTAAACAACGGCGAAGTGGATGCGCTGGTGCCAGAACGTGTCTGGCAAGAACTGGCGCGCGGCCTGATGGAAAAGAAACCGTCGCGTTTTTTCGAAACGCTGCGCAGTTGCGGTGCACTGGCGAAGCTTCTGCCCGAACTGGAATCGCTGTTTGGCGTGCCACAGCCGGAAAGACATCACCCGGAAATCGATTGTGGCATCCACACCCTGCTGGTAGCGGACGATGCCGCGCGTCACGATTATTCGCTGGAAGTTCGTTTCGCCGCACTGACGCACGATCTGGGCAAAGGCGGCACCCCGAAAGACATTTTGCCGCGCCATATCGGTCACGAATTGCGCGGCACGGAATTGCTGAAAAATCTCTCCCAGCGACTGCGCGTACCGGGCGAGTGCCGCGATCTGGCGCTGCTGGCGGCACGCTATCACGGCGACATCCATCGTGCCGGTGAATTGCGCGCTGAAACCGTTTTCAAATTGTTCCAGTCAACAGATGCCTGGCGCAGACCGGAACGTTTCTCACACTTGCTGCAAGTCTGCGCCTCGGATGCGCGCGGTCGCAGCGGACACGAACAGGATGGCTACCCGCAGGCGGCCTATTTGCTGGAATTATTGGCCGCTGCGCGCGCAGTGGATGCGGGTGAAATCGCCAAAGGATGCAGCGATCGCAACATTATTCCCACCGAAATACAAAAAGCGCGCACCCGTGCGATCGCCTCCAGAAAACGGGGATTGCATTGAAGCATGTCCGTTCGTTCGGGTTCGCTTATTGCCGGAACAAGGCGGGGAAACCACCCGACGAGTGGTTCTGTGATAAGCTCCGCGCCATTGTGATTCCACTCGTTTACTGAGCGATTCATCTCATGCTTTCCTCTGCTGCATCCTCCCTTGCAAGCACTTTGCTGCGCGACGAAATTCTTGACCTGCATGCTTACCATGTGCCCGACAGCAGCGGCTACGTCAAGCTGGACGCCATGGAAAACCCCTATCGTTTGCCGCACGAATTGCGCAGCGAAATCGCCGCGGCAGTTGCAGCCGCCGCCATCAACCTTTATCCCGACCCCGCTGCCGCATCGCTCAGAAAAAAAATTCACGGCGTGCTCGACCTGCCGGAGGGGATGGAGGTGCTGCTGGGCAACGGTTCGGATGAGCTGATCCAGTTGCTGGCGCTGGCGCTCAATAAACCCGGCGCAACCCTGTTGAGTGTGGAGCCATCGTTTGTGATGTACCGGATGATCGCGACCTTCACTGGAATGCGCTATGTGGGCGTCCCGCTGGCAGCGGATTTTTCGCTGGATTTACCCGCTACCCTTGCCGCGATCCAACGCGAACGGCCTGCACTGGTATTCCTGGCCTACCCGAACAATCCCACCGGCAATCTGTTTCCGGCAAGCGCGGTAACACAAATCATCGAGGCATCACCCGGGCTGGTGGTGGTAGACGAGGCTTATTACGCCTTCGCCAGCGACAGTTTCATCCCGCATTTGGCACGCCATCCAAATTTGCTGGTGATGCGCACTTTCTCCAAGCTCGGTATGGCGGGGCTGCGCCTCGGTTTTTTGGCGGGCGACAGAGCCTGGCTGGAACAGCTGGAAAAGCTGCGCTTGCCGTATAATGTCGGGGTCTTGCCGCAGATAGTCGCCGAGAAGCTATTGGAACATCACCAGGTGCTGTTGCAGCAAGCGGCGCAAATCAAACAGGATCGCGTCACGCTCTACCGGCAATTGAGTAAAATCACCGCTGTACAGGTTTACCCCAGCGAGGCAAATTTCCTGCTGTTTCGCATCGCGCATGCCACGGAGGTGTTCAACGGCCTGAAGCAACGCGGAGTGCTGATCAAGAATCTGAATGGCGGGCACCCCATGCTGAATGACTGCTTGCGTGTGACGGTCGGCACACCCGATGAAAACGAGCGGTTCATTTCAGCGTTGCTGGAAAGTTTGCGTCATGAATAGCGAGTTTCGGTGGAGACTAACCTTCAGGTTATGTCGCAACCAAAGCACACAGTTTGTGGCGGCATTGCAGGACACCCTTAACCAACCCGCACAAGGCGAAAATCATGCGTAGCGCGAATGTCACACGCAACACGTTGGAAACTCAAATCACCGTTGATTTGAATCTCGACGGCAGCGGCAAAACCGAATTTGATACCGGGTTGCCGTTTCTCGATCACATGTTCGACCAGATTGCCCGGCACGGCCTGCTGGATATCAATATTCTCGCCAAGGGCGATTTGCATATCGACGCGCATCACACCGTGGAAGATATTGGCATTACGCTCGGCCAAGCTTTCAACCAGGCAGTCGGTGACAAGAAAGGATTGCGCCGCTACGGCCATGCCTACGTGCCGCTGGACGAATCATTGTCGCGCGCCGTGCTGGATATTTCCGGTCGTCCCGGCCTGGTGTTCAACTGCGAATTTGTGCGCGACAGCATCGGTGAATTTGATGTGGATCTGATTAACGAATTTTTTCAGGGCTTCGTCAATCACGCGCTGGTCACGCTGCATATCGACAATCTCGCGGGCAACAATGCTCACCATCAGGCCGAGACTATTTTCAAGGCCTTCGGCCGCGCCTTGCGCATGGCGCTGGAGCTTGATCCGCGCATGGTTGGCGTAATGCCTTCTACCAAGGGAACGCTGTAAACTAAAATGGTCGATGTTGCCGTTGTAGACTACGGAATGGGCAACCTGCGTTCGGTTGAACAGGCCTTGCGCAAGGTATCGCCCGATGCCGAAGTCGTCGTGAGCGACAATGCCGCGGTAATTGCGGGTGCCGGACGCGTGGTCTTCCCCGGCCAGGGTGCGATGCCGGACTGCATGCGCGAGCTGGACATGCGCGGCTTACGCAACGCCGTGCTGGAGGCCGCGCGCAGCAAGCCTTTTCTCGGCATCTGCATTGGCCTGCAAATGCTCTTCGAACACAGCACCGAGGGCAACGTTATGGGCCTGGGCATCCTGCGCGGCGAGGTGGTACGCTTCGCCGGAAACCTGCGCGATGCGCAGGGTTGCAAGCTTAAGGTGCCGCATATGGGCTGGAACCAGGTGCGAAGGATCGAACAATCCGCACCCCCGCAAGGGGGTGCGACGGTTGCCCTTTCCCCCTCGGGGGTAACCAGCGACTTGCCCGCTAGCGGGCTTAGTCGAATGGCTAGTAGTTCCATCAGAAAGCTGGATAGAGGACTGAATGCGCAACATCCGTTGTGGAGCGGCATAGACCAGGATGCGCGTTTCTACTTTGTGCATAGTTATTATGTACAACCGCACGAAGCGGCCCTGATTCAGGCGACCAGCGACTATCCGCAACCGTTCGTGTGCGCGGTGGCGCAAGACAATTTATTCGCGGTGCAATTTCACCCGGAGAAAAGCCAAGCAGCAGGGCTGAAACTGCTGCAAAATTTTATCCAATGGAACCCCTAACTCTTAACGTACTGCCATGCTGATTATTCCTGCGATTGATTTAAAAGACGGTCATTGTGTGCGCCTCAAACAGGGCGTGATGGAAGATGCCACGGTGTTTTCCGAAGATCCCGCTGCCATGGCGCAGCACTGGCTGGGGCAGGGCGCACGCCGCCTGCATCTGGTGGACTTGAACGGCGCGTTCGCCGGCAAACCGAAAAACGGCGCGGCGGTGCGCAGTATCATCGAAGCGATGGGCGACAGCGATGTACCGATACAACTGGGCGGCGGAATTCGCGACCTGGAAACCATCGAACGCTATCTCGACATCGGCGTGACTTACATCATCATCGGCACGGCGGCGGTCAAGGTACCGGGTTTTCTGCATGAGGCCTGCGATGCCTTTCCCGGGCACATTATGGTCGGACTGGATGCCAAGGGTGGCAAAGTGGCGGTGGATGGCTGGTCGAAACTAACCGGCCACGATGTTGCCGATCTGGCCAAACGGTTTGAAGACTATGGTGTGGAAGCGATTATTTACACCGACATTGGTCGCGACGGCATGTTGTCCGGCGTGAACATCCCGGCCACAGTGGCATTGGCCAGCCCGCTGCATGTGCCGGTGATCGCCAGCGGTGGCATCACCAGTCTGGACGACGTGCATGCATTGTGTGCGGTGTATCAGGAAGGTATCACCGGTGCAATTACCGGTCGTGCGATCTATGAAGGCTCGCTGGATTTGCGCGCCGCGCAACTGCTGGCCGACGAGCTGACCCCGATCAAACTAACTTTCAACAATTAAGCCTGGATGCTCGCCAAAAGAATTATCCCCTGTCTCGACGTCACGGCGGGGCGCGTAGTCAAAGGCGTCAGCTTTGTCGAATTGCGCGATGCCGGTGACCCGGTGGAAATCGCGCGCCGCTACGACGATCAGGGCGCGGACGAGCTGACCTTTCTTGACATTACCGCCAGTTCGGATGACAGGGGTATCATCTTTCGCATCATCGAGCAGGTTGCCTCGCAGGTATTCATTCCACTGACCGTCGGCGGCGGGGTGCGCGAAGTGGGGGATGTGCGCAATTTGCTGAATGCCGGCGCCGACAAGGTTAGCATCAACACCGCCGCGGTGCTGAACCCGCAACTGGTGGCGGATGCCGCCGGACGCTATGGCTCGCAATGCATCGTGGTAGCGATCGATGCCAAGCAGATCGAAGCGGATCGTTGGGAAGTGTTCACTCACGGCGGACGCAAGGCAACGGGGCTGGATGTGATAGCGTGGGCGAAGAAAATGCAGGCCCTGGGCGCGGGTGAGATCCTGCTGACCAGCATGGATCGGGACGGGCAGAAAAACGGCTTTGATCTGGCATTGACGCACGCGGTAACCGACGCGCTGGAAATCCCGGTGATCGCCAGCGGCGGCGTGGGCAACCTGCAACATCTGGCCGACGGCGTTAAACTCGGCGGGGCGGATGCGGTACTGGCGGCGAGCATTTTTCACTTCGGCGAATACACCGTGCGGCAGGCCAAGGAATTCATGACGCTGCAAGGCATAGAGGTGCGACTATGAACGAGTTATGGCTCAACAAGATCAACTGGTCGGAAGACGGTCTGGTGCCGGCCATCGCGCAGGATGCTGCGACCGGACGCGTCTTGATGGTGGCGTGGATGGACCACGATGCCCTGAAGCTGACCTGGCAAAAAGGCGAAGCGGTCTATTGGTCGCGTTCACGCAAGAAGCTATGGCACAAGGGAGAGGAATCCGGCCATATCCAGAAGGTGAAAGAGATCAGGCTGGATTGCGATGGCGATGTGATCCTGCTGCAGGTTGAACAACAAGGCGGCATCGCTTGCCACACCGGGCGCGCAAGTTGCTTCTACCTCCGCCTGGAAAAAGGGCAGTGGTTAGAGGTTGATGGCGTGCTTAAATCTCCCGAAGATATTTACAAGAAGTGAGTGCAAGCAAGATGAACCAGAGGATATTTTACAGAAACTGACGGAAACTCTGGAGGCGCGCAAACAGGCGTCGCCGGAAAATTCCTGTTTCGCCAAACTGTTCAGCCAGGGTGAAGACGCCATCCTGAAAAATCGGCGGGGAAGCCACGGAAGTGATTCTGGCCATTCCGATGTGGCTGCTCTGTGAAGCGGCCGTTGTAGTTGCCAGCGGGATGGGTGCGAAAAAGACGACCGCCCCCTGCTAGCTCAAGCCGATGCGCTATGACGCCGCGGGTTTGGGGCGTTTGCCGATGGTCACCGGCAAATTCAGTGCCACACCGTTACGCACCAGCTTGAGCGTGACGACCCTGCCGGGCTGCAGGCTGGTCACGACATCCAGCATGGCACTCCATTCCTCAACATCCCAGCCGTCTATCCCAAGCAGAATGTCGCCCGTCTTTATGCCCGCTTTTTCAGACGGGCCGTTGCGCGCCACTTCGGTAATCAGCAGGCCTTTGGTGCTGCCCAGTTTGAAAGACTCGGCCAGTTCGGGCGTGAGCTCCTGAACACCCACGCCGATCCAGCCACGCGTCACAGAACCCGTCAAAATAATTTGTTCCATGGTTTTTTTCGCCATGCTGACGGGGATGGCGAAGCCAATGCCGAGTGACCCGCCATTCGGAGAATAAATCGCACTGTTCACACCGATCAGATTGCCGTCAACATCCACCAATGCGCCACCGGAATTACCCGGATTGATTGCGGCATCGGTCTGGATAAAATTTTCGAAAACACTGATTCCCAGGTGGTCGCGCTTGAGCGCGCTGACAATACCCATCGTGACGGTTTGCCCTACGCCAAAAGGATTACCGATGGCAAGTACGATGTCCCCAACCTGGGCGCGATCCGGAGGCCCGAAAGTAATGGCGGGAAGTTTATCCGGCAGATCGACCCTGATGACGGCAAGATCAGTCTCCGGATCAGAGCCGATGATGTGCGCCCTGGCCTTGCGGCCATCCGCCAGCGCGACCTCGATCTGATCGGCGGCTTCCACCACGTGACGGTTGGTCAGAATATAGCCATCAGGGCTAACGATCACACCGGAGCCCAGACTGGAACTGTTTTGTGGCTCGCCGTCCTGTGAATCCTCGAAGAAAAAACGGAACTTCGGGTCGTCCATGAGGGGATGGACAGGCGTCTTGATGGCGGTGCTGGTAAAGATATTGACCACCGCAGGCATGGCCTTGCGCGCGGCAGCGTTCAACCCGACTGCCGGCAGTCTGCTGCCGGCTGCCGGCTGCATGCTTTCATGCAGGGTCACCACTCCGCTGCGCGCGGCACCCGGCAGAAGTTCCGGCCTGAGCGTCTGCACAATGAATAACAGCGCCAATACAACGGTGACCGCCTGGGTGAATAATAGCCAGTATTTACGCATGGTATGATTGGTTCGCCTGTTTCATATCAAAGGAAAACTCATGTTGCTCAACGAATTGCGTGATTATAACGCAAGCCTGCTGCAAACCGCTCTGCTCAAGGATTACTGCCCGAACGGCCTGCAAGTGGAAGGGCGCACGGAAGTGCGGCGTATCGCCACCGGCGTGACCGCATCACAATTTGTGCTGGACGCGGCGATTACGTGGGGCGCAGATGCGATTCTGGTGCACCACGGTTATTTCTGGCGCAACGAAGACGCGACGATAACCGGCATCAAGAAACGCCGCATCGCCGAACTGCTGCGCAACGATGTCAGCCTGCTGGCTTATCACCTGCCGCTCGACGCGCACCCCGAACTGGGCAACAACGCGCAACTCGGGAAATTACTGGAACTGCCCATACAGGGCAGATTCGGCGAGCAGGATATGGCATGCATCGGCCAACTAGCACACCCGCAGACACTCGCCCAATTCAGCCAGCAGATCGAACGTGGTTTGCAACGCGCTCCGCAGATTATCGGAGATGGCTCAAGAGTCATAAAAAAAGTGGCGTGGTGCAGCGGCGGTGCGCAGGGTTACTTCGAGGCGGCCATCGCACTGGGCGCGGATGCCTACCTCACCGGAGAAATTTCCGAGCAGAGCTACCACCTCGCGCAGGAAAGCGGCGTGGCTTTCATCGCCGCCGGACACCACGCCACCGAGCGGCCGGGCATCAGGGCACTGGGTGAACATCTGGCAGCGCACTTCGGTCTGGAGCATCGCTTTTTCGATCAGGACAATCCGGTTTAACAGCCAAGCCGGCACTTATTATCATTACAGTGCCATTTATTTTTCCGGATTCAGCGTTGCCAGAAACGCGGGTAGAACAAAATCAGCACGGTAAAAATCTCGAGGCGCCCGATCAGCATGGCAAGCGTGCATACCCAGGTCTGAAAATCGTTCAACCCCTGGTAATTGGTGGCCGGCCCGACCGTCCCCAATCCCGGCCCGCAATTATTTATCGAGGCCAGCACTGCCGAAAAAGCAGAAATCAGATCCATGCCGCTGATCAACAGCGCGAAAGTGAATGCGGCGATAACCACGAAATACAGGAAAATGAAACCCAGCACTGCAAAGACAACGTTGTTGGCTACGATATGGCCGCCAATTTTCATCGGGTTCACGATCGCTGGGTGCATCATCCTGAGAAATTCGCGCCCGGCCTGCTTGAACAGGACCAGGGTGCGGATCATCTTGATGCCACCGCCCGTGGAGCCGGAGCTGGCCGCAATGGCGGTGAGAAACATCATCCATAACGGCGCGAATATCGGCCATTGAGCGTAATCCACACTGCTGTAGCCCGAGCTGGTCGCAATCGATACCAGATTGAAACTGGTATGGCGCAACGCAATCCAGTAATCCGGATATACCCCCTGCCACCACAGCAGGAAGGCAATTCCGATGCAACTGGCAATAATCAGTTTCAGCACTGGGAGAGCTTCCGGGTCATCTCGATAGGGCGCAAGCGTCTTTTTTCGCAGCACCGAGAAGTGAGTGGAAAGGTTAACCACCGCGATCAGCATGAACAGGATCAGTACAGACTCGATCAACTGGGAATTGAAATAGCCGATACTGGCGTCATGCGTGGAAAATCCGCCCAGCCCCATGGCAGAAAATGCATGACAAACGGCATCCAGCCAGTTCATTCCCGCCCACTTGAGCGTTGCGATGCAAACCAGCGTGATGCCCAGATACACCATCCACAGGTAGCGCGCGGTTTCGGCGATACGCGGTGTCAGCGCATTATCCTTCACGGGGCCCGGAGCCTCCGCCATGAACAACTGGCGCCCGCCGATACCCAGCAAGGGCAGGACTGCCACTGCCAATACGATGATTCCCAGGCCACCGAACCAATTCAGCTCATGTCGCCAGACATTGATTGCCGGGGGTAAATTATCCAGGCCAACCAGCACCGTCGCACCTGTCGTCGTCATGCCGGACATGGTTTCAAAGTAGGCGTCAGTAAAGGTCATTTCCGGAATTGCCAGCAGAAGCGGGATCGTGGCAAAAGCCGGCATCGCCGTCCACATCCCGACCACCAGCAAGTAGCCATGGCGAATCGACAGCTCCCCCTTGTAATGACGTGTCAACAGCCACATCAGGCAACCCAGCGCAGCGGTGCAAACCATCGCCAGCAGGAAATCGAGCAACAATGAGCTGTCGCGATAAATCACGGACGTGATGACAGGCATGATGTAGGTGATGCTGAATACCACCAGCATCAGCCCGAGCGCGTGGATGACGGTAAAGGCGCGTTTCATCTGGTAGCCGGTTCCTGCATCTGTGCTATGCGCTCAGGAAGGTTGATGGCAAGCAAGATTATTGATGTGATGGATGAACTTATCAATCACCGCGCACAAAGTAAAATGCAACCGTTGCATAGGGGCATACCTGTCGTGTGTCCAACTCTTATTGCACCGGCCTTCCCGAGTTAAGAAAGGACGGGACGACACTTTACTCTCAGTTTGGATAAACACAAATGCACTGTAGATATCGCTGCCAAGAGCGCATTGCGGCTTCATCCATGCAACCCGCTTTGTCGGTTTCCCGCTTCAAATACGGCGAAACACCAGGTCCCACACCCCATGCCCCAGACGAATACCGCGCTGCTCGAATTTGGTGAGCGGCCGATAGACGGGGCGGGGCGCGTAATCTGCTGCCGTATTTTCCAGTAACGGCTGCGCGTTCAATACCGCCAGTATCTGTTCGGCGTAGTCCTGCCAGTCGGTGGCGACGTGGACATAGCCGTCGGGTTTTATTTTCCGAACCAGCTGAGCGACGAACGGCGCCTGGATCAGGCGGCGCTTGTTGTGGCGCGCCTTGTGCCACGGGTCGGGAAAGAAGATATGCACGCCATCCAGGGTCGCGTCACCGAGCATGTCGCGCAGCACTTCCACCGCATCGTGCTGGATGATGCGCAAGTTGGGTATCTGCTGTGTATCGACCACCCTGAGCAGGTTGCCCACACCCGGCGTGTGCACTTCGAGCGCAAGGTAATCGTTCTCGGGGGATGCCTGCGCGATGGTTGCGGTGCTATCGCCCATGCCGAAACCGATTTCCAGGATCTTCGGCGCTTCACGGCCAAAAACCTGATTCAGATCGAGCGGCTGTGCGGCGTAGGGAATGCCAAAACGCGGCAACAGGGTTTCCACCGCACGCTGCTGCGCGGGCGAGACGCGACCCTGGCGCAGCACGTAACTGCGAATGTGGCGTTTGCTGAGATCATTGGTATCGGTCATGGCGTTTAAAGGCCAGTCCGCAGATTAAACAGATTGAAAACCAAAAAAATCTGCGTGAATCTGTGTAATCTGCGGACTGGGTTTCGCTTTAGCTGCGCGTCGAGGCGATGATGCCCGCCGTCGGCGAACTCGGGCTGGCGCTGTAAAGTTTCTTCGGCATGCGTCCGGCGAGGAACGCGCTGCGTCCGGCTTCCACCGCCTGCCTCATCGCGCCGGCCATCAGCACCGGCCGTTGCGCGGCGGCGATCGCGGTGTTCATGAGTACGCCGTCGCAGCCTAACTCCATCGCGATCGCGGCATCCGACGCGGTGCCCACACCCGCATCGACAATCACCGGCACCTGCACGCGCTCCATGATGAGCTGCAGATTCCACGGATTGAGGATGCCCATGCCGGAACCGATCAACGAGGCCAGCGGCATGATCGCCACGCAGCCGAGGTCTTCCAGCTGCTTGGCCATAATCGGGTCGTCCGAGGTATAGACCATTACCTGAAAGCCATCCGCGATCAGCGTCTTCGCGGCGGCAAGGGTCTCAACCATGTTGGGATACAGGGATTGCGGATCGCCCAGTACCTCCAGCTTGACCAGGCTGTGCCCATCCAGCAGTTCGCGAGCCAGCCGCAGGGTGCGTACCGCATCATCGGCGGTGTAGCAGCCGGCGGTATTGGGCAGCAGCGTGTATTTTGACGGCGGCAGGATTTCCAGCAGGCTCGGTTCGTCCGGGTTTTGCCCGATGTTGCTGCGGCGAATCGCGATGGTGATGATTTCCGCACCACTGGCCTCGACCGCCGCCTGCGTCTCGGCGAAATCCTTGTATTTGCCTGTGCCGACCAGCAGCCGGGATGAGTAGCTTTTTCCTGCGATGATGAGTTTGTCGTTCATTGATATATTCCGATTGATTCCGTTATTAGCCGCCGCCCACCGCGACGACGACTTCCAACCTGTCGCCATCAGCCAACTGCTGCGTGGCAAACAGGCTGCGCGGCACGATCTCGCCATTGCGCTCCAGTGCGATACGCTTGCCGGTAATACCCAGCTCCTCGATGAGGCTTGCGACGCTGATGGCCTGCGGAAATTGGCGTGATTCGCCGTTGATACTGACAGTTATCACTCTGCTCGTCCATGTTAGAATGCGCGCCGTATTCTACACCAGGCGGGTGTAGTTCAATGGTAGAACGGCAGCTTCCCAAGCTGCATACGACGGTTCGATCCCGTTCACCCGCTCCACAATCTACGCCGTTTTTCGCAGAGTCAGCTTCACTGACTTGACCTTCCGCTTTCTGGCAGGCAATTATTCATTGTGATGGGCAGCTCCCGACACATTGCAGATATTGATGAATATTTAACTGCTCAAAAATACCCGCCGGGTTATTCCCAGCCAAGCCGACCTATTTATCCAAAATAAAGTTCTCTCAGACCCAATTCAGAAACAAAAAACGCGGGGTAAGCCCGCGCTTTTCGTGCGTTGGATAGCAATTAGTTGGCAGTAAAAGTGATGACAGGAGGTTGCGGCATGGCGGCGCAAGTACCAGTACCCGTAGTCAGGAACTCCATGGCGTTAGCGACGTCGAAATCGATGCGGAGGCTGGGCATGACGGTCGCATTTGCCGGCAGAGTGAATGGGGCGGCCACCTCCATCTGAATCGCACTTCCTCCCACACCACCTACCTCAGTAATCCCCATGGTGGTCAATGCAGTGGTAACTGCAGCTCCGGTTGGGATGGGGACAGATTGTTTGGTTCCTGCCGCGCCATCGGTCGTCCCATCACCCACGCCAGTAATGGACCCCGGTAGTATACCGGCGCTTGAATTGGCGGAATTAGTGCGGCAAGGCTGCCCACCATTCGCATCAGCAATCGAACCAGTAAGTCCGAAGGTCCGAGAAAGGGTAAAGCGAATGTGCGTATAGCTCCCCGGGGGGAGCGTTTGGCCGGAGGCGAAGGCGCCCACAGCAGCACCCGCAGTTGCCGCTGCGATGTCGAAGGTGGCATTACCCTCGGCCAAGATAACATAGCTGCCAGCACTGTTCTTAAACTCCACCTTGGTCATGGTGACTTCATAGACGGTGGGTGTCGCGGCGACCCCACCAAAATTGACGGCCTCGGCACTCATTGAAAGGCAGGCAAGCGTAGCCGCCAGTAAACCCAATTTATAGTTGTTCATTGATTAATTCCTCCGTCCGATGGTGATGCCGCCGCCACCACTACGTTTCGTTTCGACGACGATATCGTTCTGCCGTTGCACCTTATCCAATGTATGCCGGCTCAAATCTCGAGCCTCGAAGGCGCTGGCGGGCTTGATGCCATCGAACAGGGTGCTTTCGGTGCCATTGGTTGGGGTGGCGCCGATGTTGTAGATAAGGCGCACAAAGGTTTCCGCCGGGCGGTAATTATCATCCATCCTGCCAAGTTCCATGGAAAGGCTGCTGGTGATATTTCCGCTGAGCATGAGTTTGTCGCCTCTAACATTGGCTAAACCACTTGTAGCACTGTTCCAATGATAACTAGTGGCGGCAACACGCATCCATGGCAGATAGGGCATTGGCGCATCAATCTCAAAGTCATAGCCATTCAAGGCTTTCTCCGTAGTGGTTACGCCGCCGATGGTGGAAATAGTTTTTTCGCCGCTGATGGCGTCGTAGTAGTTGGCGCGTAGGGTCATGTACTGCCCAATGGCTTCACCACCAATGCCTACCCGCTGATGACTGTGTTTGGTTGTAGTATCAAAAAATGCATTTGTGCCGAACAGCCATGTCCCATCGCTCAGCAAGCGACGATAACCCAACCCAAGATTGACGGTGTTATCGGAATTTCTATGGCCCCAGCGTCCCTGAAAGAAAACCGTATCTTGTAGCGTTGAGGGTGTCTGGAACAGCGGCTGAATGGTTTCGACCGACCATGTTGGCTTGCTGTGTTCCATGCCTTCAATGCTGACGTCAGTACGCTTAAGCCAATCGGGCCCATTATTGTCAACAGCATTCCCAACTGCCCCTGCAGCTGCTTGGGTCACGGCCTGCGCTGCCCCCTGATTATCAGCCTGCACGACGGAGGTCATTCCTACCGAAGCAGCGATAAATAAAATAAGCCTCTTTTTATTGGCCATCTTTAAAATCCCCTTATGGTTACAGTGGACCCATCCGTCAAGACAATAATGCATCGAGTTTAAGAGGGTAACATTTCACATGCAGCAGAACGGCTGCTGCCCCAGTTTCCGGTTTCTGAGTAAGTTTATTCTTTCTCCCCATAGTAGGCAACTTACTGCGTATTAGGGCGACATCTTGAGTTCATCTGTGCGCCGCCCAACACAGCGACAACATGATTAAAACAGAGAGACTTTGCTAGATCGAAGGGCTGCATTGCGTGGTAACTTGAGATGCAGCTTGTGGCACATTCCTGCAATTGACCAGCGTCCGCTTTAGAGTGCCTCAATCTATCTTCTCTGATAAAAATAAAAAATGCTTAACCCCCATGAGAGGCAAGCATTTTCTTAATGTGGTGTGCACGAAGAGATAAGCCTGGCCGCCGCGAAGTGGCGTTACTTGCAGGCGGGCCCGCAACAACCCTCTTCCCGCATGCAGCGACACAAACCCACGCCCAGCAGGGCGCCGAGAATCGGTGCCGCGAGATAGAGCCACAGGCTGACGTACTGACCCGAAACCAGTGCGGGCGCCAATGATCGGGCGGGATTCATGGAGGCGCCACTAATGGGGCCGGCGAAAAGTGCCTCGAGCGCGATGACGGCGCCCACCACAATGCCGGCGGTGATACCGCGCTCCCTTGAGCCGCTGGATACTCTCAGAATAACGAACATCAGGATCGTCGTGAGCACCAACTCCAGGACAAACGACTGCGCGTCAGACCCGGCGGGCAGCGTTGCCCCCAGCGAAGCATGGGACGGAAAAAGCCCGCGTAACAGCAGGCTGGCCGCGAGTGCACCAAGACTCTGGCTCACGATGTAGGGCAGAACCAGCCGCCCGCTGAAGCGTCGGGAAAAGAAGAAACCGAGTGTGACCGCAGGGTTCAGGTGTGCGCCGGAGGTGTCACCGACGGCGTAAATCATCGCCAGAACCACGAGGCCAAAAGTGAGCGCAATACCGACATGGGTGATGAGGCCACCGGAAACATCGTTAATGACAATGGCACCCGTGCCGGCAAAAACCAGGCAGAAGGTGCCGAAACTCTCGGCCATCAACATCTTCGTTTCATTTTGGTTTATTACCATACCGGGTCCTTGTTTAACGAATCCACAAATATCGACCACTCACCCCGGGATTTTGCCGCAACAAGTGCAACAGCCGGATAAATATTAACAGACCCGAAATTGGTTTTGGTGAAATCCCTGGTTAAGCCAGAGTGCCTATTCACACCGTACCGCTTCCAAACCGCCCTGGCTCTCCGATTGGCAGATCAAAACGTTGACATCCATTTTTTCAACCGACCCCATGCACCCGACGGTGCTAAAATCACCGCTCGAAATCTTACGTTTTCATCATGTCGCAACCTTCCTTCATTCATCTCCGGCTGCACAGCGAATATTCCATTTCCGATGGCATGCTGCGCGTGAGTGAAGCGGTCGCGGCCGCGCAGGGTGACGGCATGCCCGCGCTGGCGTTGACCGACCTGAGCAACGTGTTCGGGCTGGTGAAGTTTTATCAGGACGCGCGCACCAATGGCCTCAAACCCATCATCGGTTGCGATGTATTCATCAGCAACGATGCCGACCGCGACCGTCCGCACCGCCTGCTACTGCTGTGCCAGTCATGCGCGGGCTATCTGCTGCTGTGCCGCCTGCTGTCGCGCGCCTACCTGGAGAACCAGCATCGCGGGCGCGCCGAAGTGCGCCGCGAGTGGTTTCATGACGGAACCGCCGGACTGATCGCTTTATCCGGCGCGCATCTCGGCGATGTCGGCTGCGCGCTCCTGTCCGGCAACACCAAACAGGCCGGACAGTTTGCCCAGGAATGGGCGGGGCTGTTCAACAACCGCTATTACCTCGAAGTGCAGCGCGCCGGCTTTGCCGACGAGGAGCATCACATCCACGCCGCGACACAGCTTGCCGCCCAACTCGGCCTGCCGGTCGTCGCCACCCATCCGGTGCAGTTTCTTGCCGCCGACGACTTCAAGGCGCACGAGGCGCGCGTGTGTATTTCTGAAGGGTATGTACTGAACGACAAGCGCCGCGCCAAGCAATTTACCGCGCAGCAATACTTCAAGACGCAGGCCGAGATGACTGCGCTGTTCGCCGACCTGCCGGAAGCGTTGCACAACAGCGTGGAGATCGCGCGCCGCTGCAATCTTTCCCTGGTATTGGGCAAGCCACATCTGCCGGATTTCCCGACACCGAACGGCGAAACCCTGGAAGACTATCTGCGCGACCAGGCGTTGCTCGGATTGCAGCAGCGCATGGCGTTGCTCTATCCCGATGAAAGCGAACGCACCGCGTCGCTGCCGAAGTATCGGGAACGCCTTGATTTCGAGACCGAGACCATCATCCAGATGGGGTTCCCAGGCTACTTCCTGATCGTGGCGGACTTCATTCGCTGGGCCAAGGCCATCCGTTCCGAGGAATTTCCCAACGGCGTGCCGGTCGGTCCGGGACGCGGTTCCGGTGCGGGCTCGCTGGTGGCCTACAGCCTCGGCATCACCGACCTTGACCCGCTGCGCTACGGATTGCTGTTCGAGCGTTTCCTCAATCCTGAACGCGTCTCGATGCCCGACTTCGATGTGGACTTCTGCCAGGATGGACGCGAGCGCGTCATCGGCTATGTGAAAACCAAATACGGCGCGCAGTGCGTGTCACAGATCGCCACCTTCGGCACGATGGCCTCCAAGGCGGTGATCCGCGACGTCGGCCGCGTAATGGATTTTCCCTACGGACTGTGCGACAGCCTCTCCAAGGCAATTCCGCTGGACGGGGTAAAACCGGTATCGCTGAAGAAGGCGCGCGAAATGGAGCCGGAGATCAACGCCATCGCCGAACGCGAGGAAGGCGTGCCGGAACTGCTGGAACTGGCCGGGCGGCTCGAAGACTTGACGCGCAACGTCGGCATGCACGCCGGCGGCGTGCTGATCGCGCCGGGGCAGCTCACCGATTTCTGCCCGCTGTATTGCGCCGACAGCGCGGCCAGCGTGGTGAGCCAATTCGACAAGGACGATGTTGAGGCGATCGGACTGGTGAAGTTCGACTTTCTTGGTTTGCGCACCCTGACCATCCTCGACTGGGCGATGCGCCATGTGAAGAGGCTTCAGGAGCGAGGAACGGGGAGCGAGGAACGAGACGAGGCTTCTGCTCAATCCTCAACCCTCAATCCTCAATCCTTTACTCTGGAGACCCTGCCACTCGACGACAAGCAGACCTACGAGCTGCTCAAGGCCAGCAATACCACCGCCGTGTTCCAGCTGGAATCGCGCGGCATGAAGGACATGCTGAAGCAGGCCCGGCCGGATTGTTTCGAGGACATTATTGCGCTGGTGGCGCTGTACCGCCCCGGCCCGATGGATCTGATTCCGGATTTTGTGCGGCGCAAGCACGGCGAAAAATTCGAGTACCCGCACCCTGCGGTCGAGTCGGTGCTGCGCGAAACCTACGGCATCATGGTGTATCAGGAGCAGGTAATGCAGATGGCCCAGATTGTCGGCGGTTACAGCCTCGGCGGCGCCGACCTGCTGCGCCGCGCGATGGGAAAGAAAAAGGTCGAGGAGATGGCCGAGCAGCGCGAGATTTTCGTCAAAGGCGCGCTCAGCAACGGCACGTCGCAGGAGCAGGCCGGCAACCTGTTCGACCTGATGGAAAAATTCGCCGGCTACGGCTTCAACAAATCGCACGCCGCCGCCTACGCGCTGGTGGCCTATCAGACCGCCTATCTCAAGGCGCATCACCCGGCGGCCTTCATGGCGGCGACGCTGTCGGGCGATCTGGACAACACCGACAAGGTGCGCATCTTTTATCTCGACGCCTTGCAGCAGGGGCTGCGCATTTTGCCGCCGGACGTGAACAGTTCGGGCTACGTTTTCTCGCCTGTCGATGAGCAGACCATTGCTTACGGACTGGGGGCAGTCAAGGGTACCGGCCGGTCGGCCATCGACAATATTACCCAGGCGCGTGAACAGGGCGCATTCAAGGATTTGTTTGATTTCTGCCGGCGCGTGGACAAGCGCATCGTCAATCGCCGCACGACCGAGGCGCTGATCCGGGTCGGGGCTTTCGACAGCATCAACGACCATCGCGCCTGTCTGATGGTGACACTGGATGCCGCGCTGGCGAGCGCCGACCAGCAGGCGCGCGCCGCCAACCAGAACAGCCTGTTCGGCGAAAGCGAAGCGGACGCCGTGTTGACCGTGCAGCACTCCGATGTGCCGCGCTGGCGCTTGCGCGAACAACTGGCGCACGAAAAGACCAGCCTTGGCTTTTATCTCGGCGGCCATCCCTATCAGGAATATGCAGAAGAGCTGGCGAGCTTCATCAAGGTGAAACTGGGCGACCTTACCCCGCAATTCGTCGGGCGATCAGAAGACAGAGGACAGAGGGCAGAGGACAGATCGCGGCGCGGTGTACCGGTCGTGCTGGCAGGCATCGTGGCCGGGATGCGCATCCAGCAGACGCGGCGTGGACGCATGGCGGTGGTGACGCTGGATGATGGCAGCGCACAGGTCGAGATGACCGTGTTCAACGAGGAATACGAGCGCAGCAAACCCTGGGTGCGCGAGGACGAATTGCTGGTGGTGCGCGGCAAAGCCACTCTGGACGAATATTCCGGCAACGTGCGCGTGAGCGGCGAGGAGCTGTTCGATTTCGCCTCGGCGCGTTCCATCTTCGCGCAGCAACTGGCATTGCGCTGCAGCAACAAAATCAGCATCGCGCAACTGAAAAAACTGTTCGCCCCGTATCGCGACGGCAAATGCCCCGTGATTATCCATTACCGCAACCCTGACGCGAGCTGCCAGTTGCGCCTCGACGAGAGCTGGCAGGTCACGCTGCACGACGACCTGCTGCACGGCCTGCGCGAGCTGCTGCAACCGGAGAACGTCAAAGTGGTGTATTGACACCCGAAGAAACACATGCTGTCCAGGCATTGATGCCAGAACAGCAGACTACCTGAGCAGATCCCTTGCGCGCACCAGCGCGTCATCCAGATTCGTCACCACGTTTTCGATGCCGATCCTGTCAAAAAACCCGGCCTGATGCATCAGGAAATACGGCTGTTCATGCGGCCCGCACAAAATGAGATTCTTGCCGCGCTTGTGCAACTTGCCGTAAAGATGCTCCAGTGTGTGCAGCGCGCTGGCGTCCATGCTGATGACCTCATGCATCTTCAGGATCAGCACGTCCGGCTCGGTATGGGTCTGCTGCAGGATGGTTTCCAGCTTGTCCGCTGCGCCGAAAAACAGCGCGCCGTATATGCGGTAGATCACCACTCCTTTCGGCACCGCCTTGCGTGTCAGCGTCGTTTCGCTGTCATCCGGCATGGGCGAGCGTTCCGAGATGCTGACATGGGTGAGATCGGTAATGCGCTGAAGAAAGAAAAAAACCGCGATGAACATGCCGACTTCGACGGCCACGGTCAGGCCGAAAACCACCGTGAGTAAGAAGGTCGCCGCCAGTACCGCGCTGTCGCTGAGCGGGTATTTTTTCAGGGTGCGAAAGTCCTCCCATTCGCCCATGTTGATGGCGACGACAAGCAGGATGGCTGAGAGCGTGGCAAGCGGAATGTAGACCGCGAGCGGCGCGGCGACCAGCACGATCACCAGCAGGGTGAGCGCATGCACCATGCCCGCGACCGGGCTGGTGGCGCCGGAGCGCACGTTGGCGGCAGTGCGCGCGATGGCGCCCGTCGCAGGAAGGCCGCCGAAAAACGGCGTGACGAAGTTGGCCAGGCCCTGCGCGATCAGCTCCTGATTCGGGTCGTGCTTGTCGTCTATCATGCCGTCCGCCACGGCGGCCGAGAGGAGCGATTCGATGGCGCCAAGCAGCGCGATAGTGATGGCCGGTGCCATCAGATGGCGCAGCGTGGCAAAGGTGAACTCCGGCGGATCGAAAGCCGGCAGGCCTTGCGGAATACCGCCGAAGCGCGTGCCTATGGTTTCCACCGGCAAATTGAACAGCGCGACGACGAGCGTGCCGAGCACCAGTGAGACAATGGGCGAAGGCAGCTTTTGCCCCCATGCCTTCGGATAAAACCAAATGAATAACGCCGAACCGGTCGCCAGCGACAGGGTGACAATATCGACCGTGGAAGCCGCATGGTAAATGGCTTGCAATTTGTGCACGAAGTCGGCGGGCATCACCTCGATCTGCAGCCCGAAGAATTCCTTCACCTGGCTCAGGATGATCAGCACCGCAATGCCGTTGGTGAAGCCGATGATCAGTGGGCGCGGGAAAAACTTGATGAGATTGCCCATACGCGTCAGCCCCATCACCACCAGCAGCACGCCCGCCATCATGGTGCAGATCAACAGATTGGCGTAGCCGTACTGCTGAATGATGTTGTACACGATAACGATGAATGCGCCGGTCGGCCCGCCGATCTGCACGCGCGAACCGCCCAGTGCCGAGATGATGAAGCCGGCGATGATCGCGGTAAAAATGCCCGCTTCCGGCTTGGCGCCGGAGGCAATCGCGAAGGCAATGGCCAGCGGCAGCGCGATGACGCCGATGGTGATGCCGGCAGTGATGTCGGTGGAAAGGCGTGCCTTGTCGTAACCGCGCAGCGCGTCGATCAGGCGCGGACGGAAATATTGCGAAAACTTCAGTAAAAAACTGCTCATACAGGCTGTGTCAGCACCCCCTGAAATCAAATGTCATTGATGAAGCAATTGGGTTTCGGCTTTTTCCAGAATAGCCGGCGGGGTTATTTGATGCGCATTCCCGGCTGCGCGCCCTCGTCCGGTGAAAGAATGAACAGGCCGGGCGTCTCTCCGGAAGCCGCCAGCACCATGCCTTCTGACAGACCGAATTTCATCTTGCGCGGCGCGAGATTGGCGACCATCACCGTCATGCGCCCCTTCAGTTTCTCCGGGTCATAGGCCGACTTGATGCCGGCAAACACCGTACGCGTTTTCTCCTCGCCGATGTCCAGCGTCAGTTTGAGCAGCTTCTCCGCACCTTCGACATGTTCGGCGTTTACGATCTTCGCCACGCGCAGATCGATCTTGCTGAAGTCGTCAATCGAGATCATATCCCCCTCTCCCGCAGGCGGGAGATAACCAGCGACTTGCCCGCTAGCGGGCTTAGTCGAATGGCTAGTAGTTGCATCAGGAGCCGGGGGTAAGGATTGGTGCTGTTGCGCTTCGGCATGGCGTTGTTGCGAATGCGATTCGGTCATGGGTTTCAGGCTTTCCTGGTTGGCGGCGACCATTGCTTCAATCAGCTTGGGATCGAGGCGGGTGGCCAAGTGTTGATACGCGTTTATGGTGTGTCCGAGCAATAAAGTTTGAGCATCACTCCATTGCAGGGGTGCAATATTGAGGAAAGCTTCTACATCCTCGGCCAACTTGGGCAGAACGGGTTTAAGGTAAACAGTGAGGCTTCTGAACGCATTCAAAATGACGGTGCAAGCTTCGTGTAGTTCGGCATCTCGGCCATCTTGCTTGGCTAATTCCCATGGCTTATTGCGATCAACAAATTTGTTCACGGTGTCTGTCAGATACATGATTTCTCGAAGAGCTTCACTATATTTTCGTTGCTCGTAGAGTTCGGCAATGTAAGTGGTGCGACCACCACCATCATGGGGGTGCAATTCAGTGAACTGCCCTTGAATAAAGCCCTCAGGATCTCCGGAAATATCGACGGTCAGAACGAAAAGGCCTTTAAGGAAACGATCTCTTTCGGCAGAGAGAGATGCTGCAAGTTTTCCGTCAAAACGCTTAGTGATGAAGCCCGCAGCTCGTGAAGCCAAATTGATGTACTTCCCGATCAAATCGCTATTCACCTTCACCACGAAGTCGTCGAGGTTCAGGTCGAGGTCTTCCATCGTACCGTTCAGCTTGGAAGCGTAGTAATAGCGCAGATACTCGGTATTCTTGATGTGATCGACGTAACTCTTTGCGGTGATGAAGGTGCCGCGCGACTTGCTCATTTTCTCGCCGTTCACGGTGAGAAAGCCATGCGCGAAAATTGCCGTTGGGGTGCGCAGGCCGGCATGTTCCAGCATGGCCGGCCAGAAGAGCGCATGAAAATAGAGGATGTCCTTACCAATAAAATGATACAGCTCGGTTTTTTCCTGTGCGGCTTTTTCCTTATCCCAGAATGCGTCGAAATCAATGGACGCCCCCTCTCCCCCAGCCCCTCTGATGGAACTGCTAGCCATTCGATTCGGCGGCGAAGCCGCCAAGTCGCTGGTTATCCCGCCTGCGGGCGGGGGGAGAGAACACAATTGCTGGAAGCTACCCATGTAGCCAACCGGCGCATCCAGCCAGACATAGAAATATTTTCCCGGCGCATCGGGTATCTCGAAGCCAAAATAGGGAGCGTCGCGCGAAATGTCCCAGTCGGAGAGCTTGTTCTCTCCTTCGCTGCCCAGCCATTCCTGCATCTTGTTGGCGGCTTCCGCTTGCAGTGCGCCACCGGTGGTCCACCCGCGCAGAAATTCCTGGCAGCGCGGGTCGGAAAGCCTGAAGAAGTAGTGATCCGAGTGGCGCCGCTCAGGTTGCACACCGGACACGGCAGAATATGGATTGATCAGTTCGGTCGGCGCGTAGGTGGCGCCGCAGGCCTCGCAGTTGTCTCCGTATTGGTCTTTGGCGTGACACTTGGGACATTCACCCTTGATGAAACGATCCGGCAAAAACATGTTTCTGACCGGGTCGTAAAATTGCTCAACGGAGCGCGCTTCGATCAAGTCTGCGGCCTTCAGTTTGCGATAAATCGCCTCTGCATGTTGTTTGGTTTCGACGTTGTTGGTGCTGCCATAGTGATCAAACTCAACGTGAAAGCCGTCAAAATCCGCCTTGTGTTCATGCCACACGCGGTCGATCAGCTGCTCCGGCGTGACACCCTCCTTCTCGGCGCGCAGCATGATCGGCGTGCCATGCGTGTCGTCGGCGCACACATAATGCACCTCGTGTCCGCGCATTTTCTGGAAACGCACCCAGATGTCGGTCTGGATATATTCGACCAGATGGCCAAGGTGAATACTGCCATTGGCGTAGGGCAGCGCGGAGGTGACAAGAATTTTTCTGTTGGACATGGTGACCGTGCCGAATTGCTTTAAGGCGCGGATTTTAGCAAATCTGCGCGCAGCGGCGGCGAATTGGTTAAAATCGCACCCGTTAAATTAAATAGAGAGATGCGGGAAAATAGAAGCGTGAGATGGAAAAGGGATGCCCTTTGGCGACGCCCCCACTCCCTACTTTCCACTTCCCACTCCCCAGAATTCAATCCGCATGACACACGACAAAACCATTATCTGGCGATCTTCCAAAGGCGATGTCATTGCCTGTGTGGAGCGCAATAAGGTGCTGCAAGAGAACCTTGCCGAGATTCGCCAGGTCTGCCAAGACGCGCTGGAAGATGCAATCCTGATGGGCTGTGACGAGCTTCAGTTCCGGTCGGTGCTGGCCGAGTTGCTCGTATCGCTGGAAAATCCTTACCCGCCACAGGAATAATGGCAGCAAAAATCCTTTTTACCCTAGCGCCGCAAATCTGAGACAATCCGCGCCAACTCTTAATCCCCATCGGGAGCGCCTCATGAAATTTCGTTTTAGTTTCGGCATCACATTGGCCTGCGGCAAATATGAGCCTGCACTAAAACTCTGCGTGCCGATACATTCCGGCCATAGTGGTTTGTCTAGCTGTTCTTTCCTTATCGAGAGCGCCTCATGAAGTTCCGCTTTAGTTGCGACATCACATCGGCCTGCGGCCGATATGAGTCTTCTCTGAACCTGAACGATTTCGTCGGCCGCGGTACATTTTGTGAGCATGGCAGCATCTTGCAGGTGTGGAGGATATTATGAAATTCAGGTTTCCTATCGTCATCATCGACGAAGACTTCCGCT
This sequence comes from uncultured Gallionella sp., assembly GCA_964355765.1. Classification (GTDB taxonomy): domain Bacteria; phylum Pseudomonadota; class Gammaproteobacteria; order Burkholderiales; family Gallionellaceae; genus Gallionella. The sequence continues at coordinate 3,297 of CAYHEM010000007.1, read as the reverse complement.
CGGAAAATGCCAGCGGCCTGGGCATCCGTGCGCTGGCGGACGCCATTGAGAAAGAAGGCATGGAGGTACTGGGTGTCACCAGCTACGGCGATCTGACTTCATTTGCGCAACAGCAAAGCCGCGCCTCGGCGTTCCTGCTGTCCATCGACGACGAGGAATTCGGCGCCGGCAGCAAGGAAGAAACTGAAATCGCACTGAAATCACTGCGCGCTTTCGTCGAGGAAATTCGCTTCAAGAATTCCGACATTCCAATCTATCTGTACGGCGAAACGCGCACCTCGCGGCATATTCCGAATGACGTCCTGCGCGAGCTGCACGGCTTCATTCACATGCACGAGGACACACCGGAATTTGTGGCGCGCCATATCATCCGCGAAGCCAAGTCCTACCTGGACTCGCTGGCACCCCCTTTTTTTCGCGCGTTACTGAATTACGCGCAGGACGGCTCTTATTCATGGCATTGCCCGGGCCATTCGGGTGGCGTGGCGTTTCTGAAATCGCCGGTCGGGCAGATGTTCCACCAGTTCTTCGGCGAGAACATGCTGCGTGCCGACGTATGCAACGCGGTAGACGAACTCGGGCAATTACTCGACCACACCGGGCCGGTGGCGGCATCGGAACGCAATGCCGCACGCATTTTCAATGCCGATCACTTGTTCTTTGTCACCAACGGCACGTCCACTTCCAACAAGATCGTGTGGCACTCAACGGTCGCGCCGGACGACATTGTGGTGGTGGATCGCAATTGCCACAAGTCAGTCCTGCATTCGATCATGATGACCGGCGCAGTGCCGGTGTTCCTGATGCCAACCCGCAACCATTACGGCATCATCGGGCCGATTCCAAAGTCCGAGTTTGAGCCGGCCAACATCCAGAAAAAGATCGACGCCCATCCGTTCATCAAGAACAAGAGCAAAAAACCGCGCATCCTGACCATCACACAGAGCACCTATGACGGCATCGTTTACAACGTCGAGATGCTGAAGGAGATGCTGGACAGTCGCATCGACACACTGCACTTTGACGAAGCCTGGCTGCCACATGCGGCGTTTCACGACTTTTACAAAGATATGCACGCTATCGGCAAATATCGTCCACGCGCGAAAGAGTCGATGATCTTCGCCACACAGTCCACCCACAAGTTGCTGGCCGGCTTGTCGCAGGCCTCGCAGATCCTGGTGCGCGAACCGGAATCCCGCAAGCTCAACAGCCACGTGTTCAACGAAGCCTACCTGATGCACACCTCCACCAGCCCGCAATACGCCATCATCGCCTCGTGCGACGTGGCGGCGGCAATGATGGAGCCACCGGGCGGCACGGCGCTGGTTGAAGAAAGCATTGCCGAGGCGATGGATTTCCGTCGCGCGATGAAAAAAGTCGAACAGGAATTCGGTGAGGACTGGTGGTTCAAGGTATGGGGGCCTGATGTCCTCGCCGAAGAAGGCATCGGTTCGCGTGAGGACTGGGTGCTGAAAGCCACCGACCGGTGGCATGGTTTCGGCAAGCTCGCCACCGGTTTCAACATGCTCGACCCGATCAAGGCCACCATCATCACACCGGGCCTGGACGTGGATGGCGACTTCGCCGACAACGGCATCCCCGCCTCGATGGTCACCCGGTACCTGTCCGAACACGGCGTCATTGTCGAAAAGTGCGGCTTGTATTCCTTCTTTATCATGTTCACCATCGGCATCACCAAAGGACGCTGGAACACGCTGCTTACCGCGTTACAACAATTCAAGGATGACTACGACAAGAACGCGCCCATCTGGCGCATCCTGCCGGAATTCGCCGCAAAATATCCACGCTACGAACGGGTCGGCCTGCATGACCTGTGCCAGCAGATTCACGATACCTACAAAAAACACGACATCGCCAAGATGACGACCGAGATGTATCTCTCCGACATGCAGCCGGCGATGAAACCCTCCGACGCTTTTGCAAAAATGGCACACGATGAAATTGATCGCGTCGGAATTGACCAGCTCGAGGGCCGCATCACCGCCGTACTGCTGACCCCCTATCCGCCTGGCATCCCACTGCTAATCCCGGGAGAGATCTTCAACCGGACCATCGTCGATTACCTCAAATTTTCGCGTGATTTCAACCAGAATCTGCCGGGTTTTGAGACCGACATTCATGGCCTGGTTGCGGAAGAGGTGAACGGCATCAAGCACTACTTTGTGGACTGCGTCAGATAGGTTGCCGTCATTAGCGTCTGCGCGGCAATGATCACCGACAACGACAAAACACGTATCGACAAATGGCTGTGGGCGGCACGCTTCTTCAAGACGCGCGCCCTCGCCGCCGATGCGGTGGAAAGCGGCAAAGTGCTGGTCAACGAAGTGCGCGTCAAACCCGCCAAGACGATCGCTGCAGGCGATGCGCTCGACATCCGCATCGAGCCATACCGCTTCGAAATCGAAGTGCTGGCACTCTCCGCCAAACGCGGCCCCGCACCAGAGGCGCAAGAACTTTATCGCGAGAGTGAAGCCAGCCGCGCGCGGCGCGCAGCCCTCGTCGCCCTGCTCAAGTCACAGCCGCGGCCCTTCACTTCCAAGGGCAGACCGACCAAGCGCGACCGGCGCGTGATTGAGCGATTAAAGGGCGGATGATTTCCTGCGCTGATAGGTGACGAAGTGGTATTCCCGTGGCTGCGGCGCTGCCTGGGCATGCTGTTCGCGCCCGACCTCCTGCCAGATATTTTTGTCGAACTCCGGAAAATGCGCATCGCCGTCTATCACTTGCTGAATCTCGGTAATGTGGAGCGTGTCCGCCAGATCCAGCGCCTGCGCATAAATCTCCGCGCCACCGACCACAAAAATCTCATCATCACCCGCACAAGCAGCAATCGCCTCCGGCAATGAATATGCGACCAAACAGCCTTCGATGGCTAAATTGCGGTCGCGCGATAACACGACAGTGGTGCGCCCCGGCAGGGGTTTTCCGATGGAATCGTAGGTTTTGCGCCCCATGATCAGGTGATGCCCCATAGTCAGCTTCTTGAAGTGCTGCAGGTCTGCGGGAATACGCCACGGCAGGGTGTTGTTGATGCCGATGACGCGATTGCTTGCCATCGCGACGATGATGGAGAGACAGGATTGAGGATCGAGGAGCGAGGATTGAGTGGGCGTGGTGGGCATAATGACTACTCAGGTTTTTCGGATAACGATTTTCTTAGGCCGGTAAGCATTTTGCCGATTTCGTCCATTTGCTTCAGCAGAACAGTGGCTTTATCGCCCCGCGGATTCAAGTTCGAAGTGCAACTGCTAGCGGTTGCTTGGTGTAGAGAACTTC
>CAYHEM010000006.1:0-132831 GCA_964355765.1 uncultured Gallionella sp. | reverse complement strand
TATTGGACGCTGTTTCCACCCCTAATCTGGAAAGTTTTGCACGCTGTTTGACACTCCCCAGTTATTGATGATGAAGCGCGCAACCAAAAAGTGAGCCTCGATTGCCGCCGTTCAATTTTCTCAGCTGCAAGGATACTCCATGTATGTAGTCGCGTTTTGAGAAAGCCACCATTCGGGATGGTTTCCTTGCCTAGTGGCCGGTGACTATTCAATAACGGACGATGGCCCATCTGAATGCCACCGGCAGCAATGGCCGAGCAGTGAGCATTCATGGCGAGTTTCCTAACGGTCCGCTTCGTGCGATGGGCCGGCAGGTGGCAGTACATAAAAATGAAGTTCCGTTATGCGCTGTAAAGCGGCTATGCAAAAAAACAAATCCATTTCGGTATTTTCCTTCTGTCTTGCTACTTGTAGTGCCATTGCATGCGCGGCTTTGCCTCGTCGCATTTCATGTGGTGGCATTTATTAGCGGATTTGCTCCGTCGTCAACAACTCAGCTGCGCAAATGGCCGGCGCAACTTCACCACCGGAATAAAGTTGCGCAAAAATCTAGGGCGGTATGAAATAAACTCAGCGCCGTGCTATTCCAGCACATCCACAGCACATCTGAGACTTAAGTTAGCAACCGCATAACAATGTCAGCACGTCCACAGAACGTCTGAGAATAATTACGATCCATGAAATTAAATTCGCGTACAGATACTCTGCAAAAATGCAGAGTATCTGCCTTTATTTCTGGGCAGAACCAACTATGCTTCCAGTACATTTATCATCAGGACATCCATCAATGCCAATTCTCATTTCGCCAGCTTCCTTCACTTACATTTACTTTTCCGATATTTTTACCGGCATTTTTCACGATGGTTCGTTGGGTGCTGTTGATACTTCCAGCAATCCTGTCTATTGCACGCCTTTTGCACTATCTGTCGGAGAGTTAGAAGCGCGACGCTTTGAGTGCGACGGAAAGTTTATTGAGGTAACACCCAGCGCGGCAGGGCTTCCGACCATCCGCGATTACGATATCTTGATTTACTGCACGAGCTGGCTGGCAAATGCCATGTTTGATGAGAAGGAAATGGATTTGAGCCGTAACCTGCGATTTGCCGCACGCGATTTTTTTGATTTCAGCAAACGCAGTATCGGTGGTGCTCAGTACGATAGTTTGGCCCAGTCACTTGAGAGGTTGGCCGGAAGCAAGTTAGCTACGAACATACCGCATCCACATGGAATCAATGAGTGTGACAGTTTTAATTTGATTTGTTACGAGGCAGAACTTGACCGCGACGGGCGCATTGAGGCCGTGAATATAGCGCTGCCCGAGAAACTTTATCGGTTGGCGACAGACTGGACACATGTATGCGCCATGCACCCAGGCTATTTCTCGCTCACACCATTGCACAGGCTGACCTACATCCTCGCCAAAATACATTGTGGCGAGTGGTGTCCGTGGACTATATCCATCAATGAATTACACCAGTTGACGGGCGGTACGTCGCCTTTCCGTAAATTCAAACAATTTGTGCAGGCACTTAACGATAATTCAATCCCCGAATATCGGATCGAGGTGGACGCGCAGAATGCGACCCCGACCTTTTATCGGCTTGCGCAATAAATCCCATCATTCGCGCCAGGAATGACATCAGCAGAGCGCGCTCTGTAAAACGAATGCACTTTGATTTAGCAATCAGGTAAAACGGGTACGCCATTATCTACATGAATGTTATATGGATAATTTCTGTAAATCGGGTGCATGCGGCTTATTCGGATGCTGTAAAACGGGTACGCTTGTGTGTCGGCTTGTAAAACGTTCCGCTCATCAAAGCAATCCGGTAAAACGGGTACGCCATTATCCACATGAATATTATATGGATAATTCCTGTAAATCGGGTACATGCACATCTTTTTGGCGCTGTAAAACGGGTACGTTTCCCGCGCGGAACCGACGGAGCGCCTTGATGTAAAGTTGCGCGGAAACGACCGATTCCGCCACACAATAAATTTCTATTTTTTTGTATGGGTAGAGGTAAATATGGAAGATCACTTCATCACCGCAACGGAAGTCAGGGGCTCAATCAATCTTCTGCGAGTCAGAGTGGAAACACTTGAAACGATGGCAACCGGTCTAGGCAAGCGACATTTTGATTTTGTCATGGCAGAAAACAAGGTTCAGCCTTGGGGGAGCAAGAGCGTTTTATACGCACAAGCCAGAATGCGGGATAACACGCTAAGCGTAATATGGTACGAGGTTCACTGGTACGGATCCAAGGCCGCCAAAACTCGTCGGATGACAAAGAAGATTGTCCGCAAACCCAAAGACAAACACGGGTACAACTTGGACGCACTACTCAAATTGGCCCAACCGTGGGAAGCGGACATGGTGCGAGACATTGAACAGGAACTGCTTCCCATACGCCGCGAGGCGACATTTATTGGCAAGGCCATCGGGCAGCTTAACCTCATCATCAGGAGTGAGGGTAAATGAAAGAAGTCAAAACGCACATTGGTTGCAAGCAATCCAATCAGGGCGCTACAAAAAGTTGGTTGGACAAGAGCTTATCTGGTGCTGGCGCCCTTTCTGACAAAGACCATGGTGTGGCAACAATTTGTTTCATAAATACTGTTTCCAGTAACTGCTTCAGGAAAGGTGATTTGCGCTTTTCGTAGCCCGCATCGTGCCATTAGATTCTGTGGCTCTTGGCATTCCTTGCCTCCAATAGTCGATAGAAAACTTAATGTTGCTATCCCCATTGATCCATCAATAGAGTTGTATAATTCTGAAACGGCAAGATTGGAGAGAAAATGGCAAGCGCGGAGCAACTCAAAGCACTTCTCAGGTCACACATCGAGGGTGATGGGGGGCGTTTTTTGTCTATTGCCATGCAGGTTGCCGCACATGAGGCCAAGTTGGGGCATGGGAAGCTGGCTGAAGAGCTGCGTGACATGATTGATACTGCAAAGTCCCGCAGCCAGAATCTGGCCGGGGCGGGCAAGCTGGTTCCGCTCAACAAACCTCGCGGCGAACTGGTCGGCCTTCTTAGTGTTTCTTATCCCCACACCCGCCTGTCCGAGATGATTCTCGACGATAGTGTGTCCATGAAACTCAAGCGCACGATCAAGGAGCAGCGTTTTTTCGCCAAGCTTAAAGAACATGGGTTGTCGCCACGGCGCAAGCTCCTCTTTGTGGGGCCGCCGGGCACCGGCAAAACGATGACGGCGGCGGCGCTTGCGGGGGAATTGGGTGTCCCGCTATTTCTGGTTCGTCTTGATGCACTGATTACAAAATACATGGGGGAAACTGCGGCTAAATTGCGGCAGGTTTTTGACGCCATTACCGAAGTGCGTGGCATCTATTTTTTCGACGAGTTCGACGCTATCGGTTCGCAGCGAGGTATGGCCAACGATGTGGGCGAAATTCGGCGCGTGCTTAACAGCTTTCTGCAAATGATCGAACAGGATCAGTCGCATAGCGTGATTATCGCCGCGACCAACCACCCGGATGTTCTCGACTATGCGCTGTTCCGCCGTTTTGACGACATGATTCAATACGGCCTGCCCAATCAGGAGCAAGTCATTTCGGTACTCAAGGCGCGACTGGTCGGGTTTCAGTCCAAGCGTTTTGCCTGGAGCAAAATTGCCGAACATGCAGCGGGATTAAGTCATGCGGAAATTTCGAGGGCTGCCGACGAGGCGATCAAAGACAGCATCATCCATGATCGCGACACGGTTGCCGAAGCCGATCTGGTGCGCATGCTGGAGGAACGAAAATTGATCAGCGGCAAGCTCGCCAACAACAACGAGCTGCCAAGTCATGGCGAATAAAGCGCAAGATCAGCGCCCGCATTTCGTCCTATCCAATACTTCCGAAGCCAAGCCGTTCACAACACCCCGCAGTAATCGTGGAGAATCGCCACAACACCCAGAGTTAAATCGCACCCAACACGGCGCATCTCTGCAAACACAACTCGAAGCACTCAAGCCGATTGCAGACTGGGCGGCTGCATCACAGCAGGTTATGGGGCTTGAAGGTGGTGTAGGCCTACAAATCCAGTTTCAAAGCCAACCCGGCATAGCGCTGGCATTTGAAAGTCTCGCTAACGATACGCAGCACATAGAATTACTGAGCATCCGCGATGAAGGGGAATACACCTACGCCAACGTATTCGTGCCCGATGGCAAGCTCGCGCATTTTGAAAAATATGTGACCAGCTATCTGGAGGAGGAAAGTAAAACAGGCAAGCCTAGACATCAAGCATTGCTGGACACCATCGAATCCATACGATCGGCCGAACTGCGCGCGCTGTGGACGGATGATCCGGCACTGCTCCCACAAAATCCAGACGAGGCATTCTGGTGGGAAGTGTGGCTACCCGAACGCGGCAACCCTGAACTCGTGGTAGAGGATTTCCGCAAACTGGCCTCTGCGGTCGGCTGCACGGTCAGCGCAGGCCGCGTAGATTTTCCCGAGCGAACCGTTGTCATGATGCACGGCTCTGAGCGCCAGTTTTCCCAGACGGTCATGACGCTAAACTGTGTGGCCGAGCTACGCCGCGCCAAGGAAACGGCTGAGTTATTTGACGGAATGAATACCGAGGAACAGCAGGACTGGAAAGATGAATTGCTGGCGCGGACAACCTTTCCTGTTCACACAGATAATGTGCCTCGCGTCTGCCTGCTCGATAGTGGCATAAACCGTGGACATCCTTTGCTCGCGCCTGTGCTGACGAGCGATGACCTGCATACCGTTGAACCCGCATGGGGGAAGGATGACGAGTGCAATCACGGCACGGGCTTGGCCGGTATAGCCATCTACGGCGATTTGACCGATGCGCTTACGACGGCGATGCCGATTCAAATTGATCACCTTCTGGAATCGGTCAAGCTCACTCGGGGCGAGGGTGCGAACGCGGGAAACAACGAGTTCCATGCTAACCTTTTTGCGGAAGCGATAAGCCGTCCAGAAGTTGCTGCTCCACAGCGTCTGCGCGTGTTCAGTTCGGCGGTGACAGCTACAGATTTTCGTGATCGCGGTCGTCCCTCTTCGTGGTCTTCGATGGTGGATTCGTTGGCGGCAGATGCGTTGGGGGAAGGTCAATTTCCAAGGTTGATCGTGCTGGCTGCGGGGAACACCAAGGATGGTGACGAGTGGCTGGCTTATCCTGAAAGCCTTTCGACAAGAAATCTGATTCACGACCCCGGTCAAGCCTGGAATGCGCTGACAGTTGGCGCTTTCACGGAGAAAGTTGAAACGGAAGATGGCAACATTGAGCCGGTCGCACCCTTTGGAGGAATCAGTCCCTACACGACAACATCGGCAACTTGGGACAGAGCATGGCCCCTGAAACCCGATGTGGTTTTTGAAGGTGGGAATGTTGGAAAAAATGATGGATTCGCAGGAATGCTGCCCAGCCTCAACCTGCTGACCACGCATTTCAAACATACCGAAAAACTTTTTACCACCACAAACGCCACCAGCGCCGCATCGGCCTTGTGTGCCCGCATGGCGGCTCAACTGATGGCGGCCTATCCACAACTGCGGCCTGAAACTATTCGCGCGCTTATCGTTCATTCCGCAGAATGGACAGATGCCATGCGAGAAATGTATTTAAAATCTCGCACCAAGAACGATTACATCAACCTTGTGCGTCATTGCGGCTGGGGTGTGCCTGACTTGGAACTCGCGTTATGGAGTGCGGCCAATTCGCTGACATTGATCGTCGAAGACAGCGTCCATCCCTACATGAAGGGTGGGAGTAATGGCAAGACTCGTGATATGAATTTTCATACGTTGCCTTGGCCGAAAGATGAACTGGAAGCGCTCGGCGCAACTCAGGTGCAAATGCGAGTCACGCTTTCCTACTTCATCGAGCCTAATCCCTCTGCTCGTGGCTCGACTTCAAAGTATCATTACCCCTCCCACCGCTTGCGCTTCAAAGTGCGCCACCATCAAGAGTCCGATGAGAATTTTCTCGCGCGAATCAATGCAGCCGCCGCCATGGAAGATAATGGGCAACACACAACTCCTCAAGACGCAGACTGGTGGCTTGGTGATCAGCGACATAAAGGATCGCTGCATCAGGATGTATGGGAAGGCACTGCTGCCGAACTGGCTAGCCGAGGGGGGCTTGCGGTTTATCCCGCTATGGGCTGGTGGCGCACTCGCCAAAAATTGGAACGTTATGATCTTCCGGCCCACTACAGCTTGATCGTCTCCATCCGCACACCGGAAACGGATATTGACCTTTATAGTGCAGTCGCGGCAAAAATACAGACCCCAGTTGTTATTTCAACCTGAGCTGGATTCAAGCGCCAATTGCAAATGTGCAGACGGTCAGTTAACTGAGCAAAATCCGGCTCCGGCAAAGCGTGTTCGACACTTTCCTGAATCATCAGCGAGTACCATATTTCTCGATATAGCCTGCCAGTAACTCGCACCAAGGGGACAATTCACCCATGACTTTCATCCTCCTCTGATTACCCCGGCACGGTTACAGTCGGCGATGTCTGCTTTGTCCGGTTTATGGCGGGTTCATCCAACGTCGGGTTTGTCTGGTTTACGCGCCTTTTTTCACGGTTGATTTTGCAATCATCTTAACTTCATTTTCAACTATGCCCAATACGCGATCAAGCGATGCGTCCACCTCACCGGCAAGCCGCCGCTGTTCCTGAAACTTGTCATATTCGCGCAAGGCCAGATCATCGGCGAGTTGCTTTGATACCTTGCCCGCACCTTGCAGAATTTCCTTTTCGTTTAGTGTCAGAAAGGCATGGAGCTTGTCGATCCACGTCATCATGGACATCACTTTTTTCTGTCGTGCCTGAACTTCCGCGAAGGACAGATACTGATCCACGATCAGGTTCAGCAAGCTCAACTCATCCTCGGACAGATAATTTTTTGCCACCGTCACATCCTTGCGGATGATCCGACTGCCTGGCCAATTGGTCAGTCCCATATTGGGTTTATCGGCATCCACACGCTGGGCGATAAGTTCGGCAGCAGTCTGGCCGGTGATGGCGAAGTGAAATTTGTTTTGCACGGTCGCGTAAAACTCACGACTCATGTCCGAGGCCGGATCGTAGTCGATGCTGGTAGCGTAGATATCGGCGACCTTGCGGTAGAACATCCGCTCCGATGTGCGGATGTCGCGGATGCGTTCTAGCAGTTCGTCGAAGTAGCGGTCAGTGCTACCGCCTTCCTTCAGCCGCCGGTCGTCCATGGCAAAACCTTTAACCAGATAACTGCGCAACTGTTGGGTCGCCCAGATGCGGAACTGTGTGCCTCGCTGGGATTTAACCCGGTAGCCAACCGAGATAATCACGTCTAGGTTGTAATGCTTGGTGCGGTACTGCTTGCCATCGGCGGCAGTTGTAAAGAAATCCTTTACTACTGACTCCGGTGCCAACTCGCCTTCGGCGAAGACATTGCGGATGTGCTGGCCGACGTTCTGCTTGGTGGTGAGGAATAAATCGGCCATCTGGTTCTGGTTCAGCCAGACGGTTTCACCGGCCATGCGCACTTCAACGCGGGTGGTGCCGTCGTCGGTCTGGTAGAGAAGAACCTGTGTTTCCGGATTTTGGTTTTTTTTCATGGGGGCACCTCAGAGCATATCAAATATCAGCCCTGAGCCGCCTGCGGGGACAATCAATCCAGCGAGTCGTGCAAGGTCTGCTTGAGTAACTGCTGCGAGATCAGTATCGGTAATGGGCGAAATAAGCCAGCGGCGCTCGGCATCAATTTGACCTGGCAGACTATCGTTTGGTGCGGGGAACAGCGTTGCTTGATCGGCAAAAGCAGTTTGCCACAAGGCCAGGTCATCAATTGGCTGCACCTTGAAAGCAATGCGCACGTGCTTGCGGTCGCAGAACTTGCGTAAGCTGCTGATAAATGCTGCTCGCAAGAAACCAAGCGCGGCGTGTATCTCCACGGTCGAGGCTGGCATCCTGGCTATCAGCGCTTGTGCAGCTTGGAACTGATCACCCTCAGTTCCGCCTACCTCTACGACCACCAGCAATTCCGCTACCGCCGCAATGGCTCCCTCCACCTCGGCGCGAGCAATGTTGGGCGGTGCGGCGTGGGAATAGGGATTGAGCACAACCTTGCGGAATAATTTGACGCGCTCTATAACACCATGCAGGCAGCCCTTGGCAGCATGTGCCTTCAGCCAAGCCTCAACGGCTGAAAGCAACTTGTCGGTATCCAGATGGCGCGGGTCAGTCTTAAACGCCACCGGCACTCCGAACCGCTCACAAAAAGACTTCAAAGCCAACTCGAATGCCGCACGGGTATAGTTGGCTGCTGCCGGGATGTGATGGTCGCTCAGGAAATTTCGTGCCTGCTCAAGGCTCGCTTTAGCAGCCTTATTGCCAACAGATCGGACAGTCGGTGCAGGGATCCCCCTCGTCACGTCCGCTCCCTCGTAAACCTCCACGCATTTCCATTGATTCGTCGTGCCCAAATGAAATCGCGCCATTTCGAACCAGACATGATCATGGGTCAGCAGCACGGTCTGCCAATCGGCAAAATGTGTGCGCAGCACATCCAGAACCGGCAGTCGGTTGGAGTGATCCAGCCCGATCAACACATCGTCCAACACCAGCAATTTGAGTGCTTGGCCGGGAGCGGAAGGCGTACAGGCCAGCCGTCCGCCCAAGTAGATTGCCAAGGCCAAGGCGGAGAGGCGGCCCTCGTTGAGGAAGTGCTGGGGCTGAGTAAGTACAAGGGTGCGAAAGCTCACGTCCAGCTTGAGCGTCTTGCCGTCGAAATCCCGATCTCGCTTGTAATAAGCCTGGTTGTAAGTCACCCCCGCAAAAACAAAAGGGGCGATGGTCACATCCGCTCCGATGAGTTCGCTCAACAGTGTGCCAATGAAGGGGTGCAGGTCTGATAGGGCCTGTTTGAAGCCCGCATTGAAATCGGCACAAGCAGCATTCACACGTGCGATTAGCCTGGGGCCGTGCTTGTTTGGCTTAGCGAGAATTACCGCTTGCCAAAGCTCCCCCACGGTCTTGCTCAGACCGCCGGCAACAGGGACCGGAAAATCGTGGACCAAGTGATTGACGGCGATGTCAAATAAGTTGATTACATCGTCGTGCTTGTAATTGGTGTCGAGCAAAGCCCGATAGTCCAGACAGGCGCGGCGCAGAGCCGCTTGCAATACGCGCTGGTCACCAGGCGAACCTTTGGCTGGGTGACGTTCAATGGGATGGCGGGCGATGATGCTTGCTCCAGCCTCAACCGACCCAGGCTGCACATACCAAGCTGCCGGGGTCGCACCATCATCGAAGGTCACCTCTACCCGGCAGGTGGTGTCTGGTTCTCCGGAAAAAACATTTTTGTACTCTCGCAGATAGCGAGACGACTTCAACGCGAAGAATTCGCGCAAAGCGTAGAAGAGGGAAGACTTGCCAGCACCGTTCTCCCCATAGACGAGGAGGTTCCCGCCATCCAGATCAAAATGTGTCGGTGCCGGGCCGGGGAAGGCGCGGAAGTCGGTGAGCGTCAGGCGCTTGATGCGCAGCGGCTTGAGCTGCGCGGTCATTCACGCCCCTCGACGATGCGCACTACATCGAGCCCTTGCAGGTCGAACAGCATACCGAATATGGGATGATCGTTGGCGAAGATGCGGGTGGCTAAGTCGTTGGCGGCATCCGTCAGAGCCTTGTCCTTGAGGGTGGCAAGTTTGGCGATGCCTGCCTTTTCGCAGGCATCGAACAAGCAGATGTTGGCGCGGTGCAGGTCGTCGGGGAAGAACAGCTCGAAGACGAGGCCGTTGATGAGTTGCTCGAAGCGAGGGACTTCACTCACGCCTGCGAGTACGGCATCCACCAAGTTGCTGACAATTTCCTTCTGAATATCGGTTGCGTGCGGAATTGGAAAGTTTCGCATGTACGCAGCACCCGGCTCATAAAACTCATTTTGCAATTTTGGAATCAATTGCATAAATAAAAACATCACGACAGATGAATTCAAATATCCGAGCAGATATTTTGTAGCTTCGGGAATGATGAATGCTTTTTGATTGATGTAGTAATTCCCATCATCCCATGCGAATTGATTGCTTGAGCAGATGTTCGGATAGGCGATCTTCGGCTTTTCAAACTCCTGCCAATAAGCACATGACCTAAGCTCCCAAAAAAAGTGTCCTTGATCCGTGCGGTCGATCATCGCTTGCCGATAATTCTGGAAGTGCGCGTGTATCGCAGTGTGGCATTTTGCAAATACCTTTTCTGCTTCCGCTGCTGGTTTGCCGCTCCAAGGGTGCGGCACGTTTTCGGAGGATTCGATCTTGATGAGATATTGGTCGGCGAACTCCACTTGCCACCGTTTCACATCCCGCCCGCGCAAAAACGGTTTGATGACCTCCGCCGATTTTGGGTCTTCAAAAATCAGCCGCGCCCGTGTCGCGCCGTCAATGACGAAGGCTTCGTTGAGGCCTGTCAGAATGCCGCGATAAAACCGCCCATTCACATACTCGCCCAGCGGCTTGCCGGCAGCGCGGATGCGTTCCAACAAGCGGCGTTTGAGGGGCGGCTCCAGTTGCCAGCCGTCCTTGGATAGCTCCGCTTGCGGCACGGGGAAGGCGGCTTGGGCGAACACTTGGGGGAACTGCTCGACCGGGTGGTCTTGCGTCCAATTTAAGGCGAGCACGTTCTCTTCATTATGCCCCTCTCTCCCGGCCCCTCTCCCGCCTGCGGGCGAGGGGAGCAAAGGCTGTGCGCGGCGTGTGGCGATGACAATGGTGGGGTAGGCAATCGCCGTGAATACGGCTTCGTCACCGAAATCTATGATGCGCCTGAGCCGGGTGTTGCAGTTCATCCAGTCACGCAGCTTTTCACCGTATTTGGCGCGATACCATTTGTTGGAAGTGATGAAGGCAAATGCACCGTAAGGTTTGAGCAGCTTGATGGAACGCTCGTAGAAATAGACGTAGAGGTCGGCGGTGCCAGTGTAGCAGTCGTAGTGTGCCTTGAGGCCGTCTTTGAGGTGCTTGATTTCTTCCTGCCGCACATAGGGCGGGTTGCCGATGGCAATGTCGAAGCCTTCGGCAAGTTGAAACATCCATTCCGGGTCAAAAAAGTCAGCAGCGGCATTCTGGTCAAAGGGATTCCAATGCACCAGTTGCTGGGCTTTTGCGGTAGAAAATCCGCTTTGCTCCAGTTCGCTGGCTAGTTTGTCACGCAGGTTTTGGATGATCTCGCGGTACTTGCGTTTGGTCTTGGTGGTGCGCGCTGAAAAATATCGTTCACTGGCATCGTGCAGGTCGGTTTCAATCGCTTTGATGGCGTCATAACCAAGCTGGAAGTTTTCAGTCATGCCACTTTTGACTTCACGAATGGGGGTCAGGCTATCGGCGGCGACGATCTTGGTTTCCAGATTGGGGAGCGCGGTAATACCCCAATTGTCTTTTGTCTTATCGACTTCCTGGCTCACCACCAGCGCAATGAAAAAGCGCAGCTTGGCGATTTGCACGGCGATGGGCTGGATGTCCACACCGTGGATGCATTTCTCGATCAGGTAGAGTTTGCGAGTGTAGTCGGCGTGTTTGGCGTTGGCGAAGTCAAGGTCGAATTTGGTGAGCGCGCTTTCCGCTTCTTCCACCTTGGTTTCGCGCAATGACGGATCGGGGATTTTTTTCGCTTCGGCGAGCTGAGCCGCCAACGGGGCACGGTTCTGGGCTTTCCACAGTTCGTTGGTAGGGTCGAGCTTTTTCAACACATGCACAAGTTTTTGCAGCACGCCCATCGGGAATGCGCCGGAGCCGCAGGCCGGGTCGAGGATTTTCAGGGACTCGATAGCGGCGATGAGATTGGTTGTTTCGGTGAGTGAGAAGTCATTGCTCTCGGTGCTGTAGGAATGCAGGCGACGGAGTTTTCCTTCGCGGCTTTCCGACTCCGGGAGGTGTCGCTCGAAATAGGCGATGAGCGCTTCATCCACCATGTAGTCCACCACTTCGCGTGGCGTGTAGAACGAGCCGGATTGTTTGCGGGCGGTGGCTTGTGTGTCTACGTTGTAGCTGGCGAGCAGGTTCTCGAAAACTTTGCCAAGCAACTCGGGATCAAGCGCTACTTCCTCTTCCACCGGGGTGTTCTCTTCTACGGTGAATTTGTAGCGACCGAAAATATCAATCAGGCCATATACGTCGAAACGCTTGCCCTTGGTGCCAAGGTCATCATTGAGGTCGGCCTGCGCTTCACCGCCAAAGAATATTTTATTGGGCACGATGGGTTGTGCGTCCTTGCGACGGGAAAAGCCATCCACGCGCAGCACATAACCATTGCCTTCCTTCACTGCCAACGCTTTCAATTCAGGGTTGCGCTGGAAATCGCGTTCGGTGAGTTCGCGGTCTAAGCACTCGAACAGGCCACCGTTCAGGAAGGGGATTTTCGAGAAGCATTCCTTGAGGGCATGATCCGGGTCACGGAACATATCCTTGTGACGATAGAGCGAATGAATCAGCCGGTCGCCTTTCATGCCGCCGCCGTCCGCAGCCCATTTGCGGTCTGCGCCCATTTCCACGTTAAGGCTGGCAAAGAACAGGTTTTGCAAAATTGCGAGGTAATAGGTGCTGTCTTCACCGTTCACCGAGGGATCGGATTTAAGCAGCGTTTTGAGTTGCGCCGGATCAAACAGGGATTCCGGGATCAAACCCTTTTCCTTGATGAACCAAGCGAAGATCAGGCGCGTAAGCAGCCGGATGACGGCGACCGAGTTACGCTTGGATTCGTCTTCACCACCGCCCAATGGAAAGGTAACCTGCTTAACCGCCCAGAAATACCAATAGGCCAGCTCGGTGTAGAAACGCTTGTTGAGTGCCTGTATCGAGAGCGCGGTGATCCATGCGTCATAGAGTTCACGGAAGTTTGTCGGGCGACGTTTTTCGCCCAGGTTTTCCATTGCCAGCCCGGCCAGAATATCCAGATGCGCGCGGTGCGGGTTGGCAATCCGCACGTCCTTGATAACGGTGATGCGGCTATCAATAACGTCTTTGGCGGCATCCTTGAGATTGGCGCGCCGATCAATCACCACCAGCGAAAGTAATTCGCCATGTTTGAAAATCACGATGGCAGGCATCGGAAAGCGGCGATTCAGTTCCCGTGCGATAGCGGCAAGGTCGGTGCGCGACCAGCTTTCGCCCTGCAATTCGATGGCCAGAAAAACGAATGACTCAATGAGGCTGCGCGCCAGTTTGGTATCGGTGGAAAATGCTTGCTGACCCATCGCCAGCGAAGGTATTTCGTCGTTGGTAAGCTGGAACAAAAAGGCGCACTGCTTCCATCGTGAAACGTGCGCTTTGTCGCGGTTAAAAGTGCTGTGGGTTGCCTCTTCTACCGCTGCAATGAACTGCTCCGGCTTCGAGCCAAAGTCGGCGGTCTTGTCGCTCTTGTAGCCAAGCGATGACAGCAACCCTGTGCCAGCCTCGCTCAATGGATGTTTCTGGAAATCCGTCAGTGTGGTGAGGAGCGCGGCTAGTTTTTGCGGATTGAACTCAAGCATCGGTTGCTGCCTTTTCTGTGCTCTTGATGACCAGCCATGTGATTAGCTCAAAGTCACCTGTGGATTTAATTTGCTTGCCCGCATCTGTAAGCTTGCCACCGCGCCCGGCGAAGAGATTGCCCGCATTCTTCCGCTCGAACTGCGCGGCGATGGCGGTTACGGCACGATCCAACAGGCCGCTGTATTGGCTCATGTCCTCACCATTTTTGGTTTCTGCATCGAACAATTCGCAAAGTTGCGCATAGGGTTCAACTTTGCCTTGGCTCACAGTGCGGAAGATTTCGAGCACCTGTTTTGGGCTGGTGAAGTTGTAGCGCACTTCGCCATCATCGCGAATGTAGACAAGGAAATAAGGCTGGAGCGGGTTGACGGCTTCGTTGCCACTGGCCTCGATACGTTGTTTCAGACAATAAATGGCACCCGGTTGGATAGTCTGAAATTCTGGATGGGGCGGCACAACAGCATAGAGGCCGAAAGGGGCTTCCTCCAGCTTGGCTTTGTTGGCCTCGATATACGTTGCCAGTTCCATGCGGAAATCGTCGAGGGTGAATTCATTGATGGATACGGTCTCGTTGAAGTCTTCCAGATCGAGCACTTCATCCTTGAGGCGCATGAGTTGTTTGTCGCGGTAGCGCATGTCGCCCTTAATCAGCTCTTGCAGCTCATCGGATTGTAGGATGTTATCCTCGGCTGTGGCGGAGATGTCCACCAGCGCCATGCGGGCTTCAACACGATTCTTGAGGTTAATATACTTGTTGAGGTCAGGGGTCGGCCAGAAATTGATGAGCTGAATTTCCTTGTTCTGACTGCCGATACGGTCGATACGACCGAAGCGCTGAATGATGCGCACCGGGTTCCAATGGATGTCGTAGTTTGCCAGCAGGTCGCAATCCTGAAGGTTTTGCCCTTCGGAAATACAGTCGGTGGCAATCAGGATGTCGATCTCGCTATCCTGTGGCATGGTTTTCATTTTCGCCCGCTGCTTGGCGCGCGGCGAAAAGTTGGTAAGTATCTGCGTGAATTCGGCTTGCCCGAAGGTGGTGCGATTCGGCTTCGCGCCGCCGGACACGAGCGCAATGTGGACGCTGAGCTTGTTGCGCGCCCAGTCCTCCAAGTTTTCGTAGAGGTAAGCTGCCGTGTCGGCAAAGGCACAGAAGACAATAATCTTGCGATTCTCTTCGCCAAGGTTATTGGTGGTTGGGTGCCTGACTTTTTGTTCGATGATTTTTTTCAGTTCAGCGAGCTTGGCATCGCGCTCGGGGGTTACGCCATCGGCACTTTCCGCAAGCATTGATAGTTGTTGCTTGTCGCTGGCCAAATCTGCCAGCCACCGATCAACGTCCATGTGCTCAAGGCGATATTTGAGCGTGCCGACCTCAAAGGCCTCACGCAGCTCTTCGTCTTCCTCTGCTTCCATAATAAAAAGTTCTGATTGCAATTCCTGCGCTTTGGCATCGCGCAATCCCTGATACTGACCAATACGCGCTTCCAGGTCTTCAAGTTTTTTGACTGTGCGATCCATCGTGATGGCGAAAGAACGCACGGAGCTTTCCAGTCGCTTGAGGAAATTGACCTTCATCATGCCGATCAGGAAGCGCTCACGAGTCTCCTGGCTGAAGTTCTTGATGGCACCTTCACCGGCGTACAAGCTTTTGAACTGCGGCAGCACATAGGCAGAAGGCTTGAATAAGGCCAGTTGATATTTTTCGATTTCCTCATTCAGCCGGTCATAAGTCGGAAAGCGATGCTTGCTGTCTATGTCGGCGGAAATGGATATTGGTTTTGCGCGTTTTGGAAACTGGCCGATGGTAGCCAGTGAAGCGCGGTAGTAGCGCTGAATATGTTTACGCGAGCGTGCGATGGTGAGTTCATCGAGCAAGGTGAAAAATCCGGCAGGAAGCCGATCCATCAAATTTTGCGCATCCTTCTCGCCTGCACGCATCGCCCATTCCATAAAGGTTTTTTGTGCAGTCCCCAAGGTTTCCTTGATGCTGTGAATGCCAAAGCTTTGTGAAAACGCCGTGTCTATATCTTCGGTGACGAAGTAAATCTGGTTGCGCAAATCCTTGAGGTCGTTATTCACCGGCGTGGCCGAAAGCAGCATCACCTTGGTCTTCACGCCGGTCTGGATGATGTCTTGCATCAGCCGCTCGTAGCGGCTCTTGCGAATCACATTGCCGTCCTCATCGCGCTTGCCCTTCACGTTATTGCGAAAGTTATGCGATTCGTCGATAACGATCAGGTCGAAATTCCCCCAATTAAGGGTGGCAAGATCAATGCCATCAACCTTGCCGGATTGGCGGGATAGGTCGGTATGAGAAAGCACCGTATAGGCGAAGCGATCCTTGAGGAATGGGTTCAGCTCGCTGTTGTTCTGGGCGAGAAATACCGTCCAGTTGTCGCGCAGTTTTTTTGGGCACAGGACGAGGACGCGAAGGTTTCGGAG
The DNA here is from genome assembly GCA_964355765.1 of uncultured Gallionella sp. Taxonomy (GTDB): domain Bacteria; phylum Pseudomonadota; class Gammaproteobacteria; order Burkholderiales; family Gallionellaceae; genus Gallionella. The sequence goes on along the minus strand of CAYHEM010000006.1, from coordinate 116,893 downwards.
TTCGTGGTATTTGATTACCGCCAGCGCGGTATAGGTTTTGCCCAAGCCGACGCTATCGGCAAGGATGCAACCGTTGTGTGCATTGATTTTGTGAATTGCACCCTTGGCCCCATCTTTCTGGAAATCAAATAGCGCTTTCCAAATATCAGTATCGACAATAGCGGTTCGGTCAAAAAGCTGGGCATCATCAGCCTGGCCAGAAAGGAAGCGCTCGAAAACATGGAACAGCGTCTTGAAGTAGATAAACTCAGGCGGGTGATTTACATAGAGCTGCGACAGGTAACTCAAAACCTCATCTTTAACATCGGCCACCAGCTTGTCGTCCGCCCAGATGTCGTCAAACCATGCCTTGAGGTCGGCCCGGTCGCGGTCGCTGTCAACGATCAGGTTGAGTTCAATGTTCGGTGTGGCGGAAAGCCCGAGGCCGCGCAGGGTGAAGTTGGAACTGCCAAGGATGGCGTGTTCGCGGTGGCCGTCGTGAATGTGGTAGAGCTTGCCGTGTAGCAGATTGGTTTGGCGTATTGATCGAATTTCGACCTTGTCCTGAATCCATCTCGCACAGCGCCGAGCGATTTCCTTCTGTTGCAGGCGGTTGGCCAGCTCCAGCCCCTCGTCCTCGATCTTGAAGGATTTTTTGTCGGTTTTTTCCGGATCAAGCGTCGAAATAAAACGCGGTTCGCCAAACAGGAAGCGCAGGGTTTCGACACGGTCAAGCCGGCCTGCCAAAGCCTCATAAGCGTAAATGGTGAAGTAGGCAGAGACAACAGAGAGGATGCTACTGTCCGATATTTTTTCAGCCAAAAAATCTGCTACTTTGCCGCGTCCATAGTTGTCACGGATGCCTTGAGTATTCGCAATTGTTTTTGTTGTCATTCAATCCCCTGCACTACGCGCGCCAATTTCACTCCACATCCCTCTGTTTTTTATTGTTCTGCTGCTAAATGCGGATGTGCTGTAATGTCCAGCATAATCCGAATGCTTGATTCTACCTTGCCCAGAGTGCTTTTATGTCAATGGATGGGGAATTCAAACTGAGACATTACCTCTTCAACCTAGTTTTTTTGCCAAGTCCTCGGCGCGGAGGTGGGTGTACCGCTTGAGCATCGCAAGTGTCTTGTGCCCAGACACGCTTGCCGCTTCCATTGGATTCAACCCTTTTTCAAACAGCCGGGATACGGCTTCGTGGCGCAGATCGTGGAATCGCAAGTCCTCGATGCCGGCACGAACGCAGGCACGAGTCCACGTCTTGTTAAAGCTATCGGACGCTGACCACCGCCAAAACACTCGCCCGCCAATATGCCGAGGAAGCGATTTAAGCGCGGACAGAGCCGTTGATGATAGCGGGATCATCCTATCCTCTCCATTTTTCGTGTCAAACAGCTTGCCGGTGCATTTGGTGAGGTTTACATCCTTCCATCGCAGCTTGAGTAGTTCGCCCAGGCGTGCGCCTGTTTCCAGAGCGACTTGCACGATAGCTTCAAGTTCAACGCTTGACTGACAACAAGCCTGCAGCAGCGTAGCCTCTTCACCTTCCTCTAGTCTTCTGTCTCGTCCCTTTGGTTCAGCCGGTCGCTTGACCATCGCGCAGGGGTTTGCGGCAATGGGGATGCCCCACTCTTGCCCTGCCAGGTCGAACAGCTTGGATAAGAGGTTAAGCTCTTTTCGGATGGTGGAAGCCGAGACTGTTTTAAGCCGAGTATTTCGATGATCTGCGATCATCTCGCTGGTGATGCTCGATACGGCATATTGTCCGAATACGGCATCAAGTTGGTTGAGTGCAGGTGCGAGGTGCTTTCCACTTTTCGTGGGCAGCACATCTTCGCGGTAACGCTCTATAAGGCTAGTCAACGTCGTGCGTTCACCGACCGTGCGATCAAAGAACATTCCGCGCTCAATGGCAATCTCAGTTTCCTTTCCCCAGCGCTCGGCATCAGTTCGTAGTGTGAACGTGCGGCTTTGCGCCGGATGTCCCTTGGCTCTAACTTTAACTTGCCACTGTAAATCGCCACGCCGCGTAATGGTTGCCATTTTATTTTCATTGTCCCAAATTTGTCCCAATAACTATAACAAACCTCTGCAAGCCTTGCAAATTAAGTATATGTAAACCGCCTTGTAAGCGGTAGGTCGTCAGTTCGAATCCGACAAGCGGCACCAATGAAGTTTTTTTTTCACTTGGATATCAATTAGTCAGTTGAAGTGGTGCATGAATCAATGGATAATCCACGCCTGATTTCGAAGGCGCGTAAATGACTGAATATCTGCTCATCTTGGTTAGCGCGGTGTTTGTAAATAACATCGTGATGGTCAAGATTCTCGGGCTTTGTCCGTTCATGGGGGTCTCCAAAAAACTGGAGGCATCCATAGGCATGGGCGCGGCCACTACTTTTGTGCTGACTGTAGCCTCGGGTGCCAGTTATCTCGTCAATCATTATCTGCTGGGACCGGAACTCTCCTACCTGACTACCCTGTCATTTATTGTGGTGATTGCAGGCATCGTGCAGTTCACTGAAATGGTGATCAAAAAAACCAGCCCGGTGCTGTACCAGGTGCTGGGCATTTATTTGCCGCTGATTACCACCAATTGTGCGGTGCTGGGCATTCCGCTGCTCAACGTGCAGGCGAAATATAATTTCATGGAATCCATCATCTTTGGTTTTGGCGGTGCGTTGGGCTTCACGCTGGTGATGGTGCTGTTCGCCGGAATGCGCGAACGCATGGAGGGTGCGGATGTGCCGGGAATCTTCAAAGGATCGGCGATAGCCATGGTCACGGCAGGGTTGATGAGCCTGGCGTTCATGGGATTTTCCGGGTTTATCAAATAATGTTGAGCGCATTGCTTGTGATGGCGATCATCGCCATCGTACTGGGTGCGGCGTTGGGTTATTCCGCGATCAAGTTCCGCGTGGAAGGCAATCCGCTGGTAGAAAAAATCGATGCCATCCTGCCGCAGACGCAGTGCGGGCAATGCGGCTATCCCGGTTGCCATCCTTACGCCGAGGCGATTGCAAGCGGTGAGACCGAAATCAATTTGTGCCCGCCCGGCGGTGAAGACGGCATACAAAAGCTCGCTGATTTGCTCGGGGTGGAATTCAAGCCGTTCGGAGGCGATACGGTCATCAAACCGAAATCGGTTGCCTTCATTGACGATAATACCTGTATCGGTTGTACCTTGTGCCTCCAGGCCTGCCCGGTAGATGCCATCATGGGTGCGGCGAAACAGATGCATACCATTCTTTCATCCGAGTGCACGGGCTGCGAGCTATGCGTCGCACCTTGCCCTGTGGACTGCATCAGCATGGTGCCCATCGAGGAAAAAATCACGACCTGGAAACGGAAATATCCGGAGCAGACCTGGGTATTATCGAAATGAGAAAGCTTTACCAATTTCATGGCGGTATTCATCCGCCCAGCAATAAGATTCAGTCCACTCAATGCTCCATTGCACGCGCGCCGCTGCCATCCAGGCTGGTTATTCCATTTCGCCAGCATGCGGGAGAGCCGGCCAAGCCGGTGGTGCAGGTCGGCGACCAGGTGCTGAAGGGCCAGCTGATTGGCATGCCGAACGGATTTATTTCGGGTGCGGTGCATGCCTCCACGTCAGGCACTATCACCGCTATCGACATGCAACCCATCGCCCACCCATCCGGGATGCAGGATTTGTGCGCCACACTGATCCCAAACGGCAAGGAGGAATGGTTCCCCCATGCGGCGGTTGATTATCGCAATACCGATCCCGCTGAACTGCGCCAGTATCTGCGCATGTCCGGGCTGGTGGGGCTGGGCGGTGCGGTGTTTCCCAGCGATATCAAGTTGCGACCGCTCCGGAATCATCCGAACAGAAATATCTGCACATTGATCCTGAACGGTGCGGAATGCGAACCCTACATTACCTGCGACGACCTGCTGATGCGCGAGCGCGCTGCGGAAATCGTGCAGGGCGCAGAAATGCTGCGCTTCATGCTGGAAGCCGGGGAAGTGCTGATCGCCATCGAGGACAACAAGCCCGAGGCGATTGCCGCGATGCAGCAGGCGGTGACGGAGAGCGGCCTGCCGTTTGAGGTGGTCGTCATACCGACGATTTATCCGAGCGGCAGCGCAAAACAGTTGATCCGCATCCTTACCGGGCTGGAGGTGCCGTCCGGCAAGCTGCCTACTGATATCGGTGTGCAATGTTTCAACGTCGCCACGACCTGCGCCGTGTATCGCGCCTTGGCGCAGGGTGAACCGTTGCTGTCGCGTATCGTTACGCTCACCGGCAACATGCGCAATGCGCAAAATATCGAAGTGTTGCTCGGTACGCCGGTCAAGGATCTGGTCGCGCTGGGCGAGGCGTTGCCTGACACCAACCGTTACGTCATGGGCGGTCCGATGATGGGGATGGAGTTGACCTCGACCGATGTTCCGCTGGTCAAGGCCGGCAATTGCATCATTGCCGCTTCGAAAAAGCTGTTTCCACCCGCACCGCCGGCATTACCCTGTATCCGTTGCACGCGGTGCGCGCAGGCCTGTCCGGCGGATTTGCAGCCGATGGATATGTACTGGTTCGCCCAATCCAAAGACTTCGGCAAGGCGCAGGCATCCAGTTTGTTTGATTGTATCGAATGCGGTTCATGCAGCTATGTCTGCCCCAGCCATATTCCACTGGTGCAGTATTTCCAGTTCGCCAAGAGCGAAATCCGCGCGCGCGAGCAGGATAATAAAGCCGCAGAACGCGCGCGCGAACGCCACGAATACCGCGAATTCCGTTTCGAGCGCGAAAAGAAGGAAAAGGCCGAGAAGCTGGCCGCCAAAGAGAAGGCTGTCAGGGAGGCTGTCGCGACCAACAGTTCAAACGCCGCCGTCCAACCGGAAATCCAGGCAGCAATCGATCGGGCCAAGGAACAGGCCGCTGGCGTCGAACCGAAGAACACGGACAATCCCACCGCACAGCAACAGTCGGAAACTGCCGGGATCGAGGCGCAGCGTGAGCATATCCGCGAGCGGGCGAAATCGGCAGTCGAGCATACGAACGGTCATGATAAAAATTAATACCCCACGCCCGTTTTCCTCTCCTCAACCCTCTCCCGCAAGCGGGCGAGGGGGCAACGTTTCGCTGCGCGAGCTTCAAGTTAAGGAATAACATGGGCGCAATTTATTCTCCCTTTATCAGCAAGCCGGACACCGTTTCCCGGATCATGCTCAAGGTGTTGCTGGCACTGATCCCGGGCATCGCGATGTACATCTGGTATTTTGGTCCGGCGATCCTGGTTACGCTCACGCTGGGCAGTCTTACCGCGCTCGGCACAGAAGCACTTATGCTCAAGTTGCGCAACCGACCGGTGATGCCCTTTCTCAGCGACAACAGCGCATTGCTCACCGGCTGGTTGCTGGCACTGTCCATACCGTCGCTGGCGCCGTGGTGGCTGGTTGTGGTCGGCACCGCATTTGCCATCGCGATTTCGAAACACCTTTACGGCGGCTTGGGGTGCAACCCGTTCAATCCGGCGATGATTGGGTATGCGGTACTGATCATCTCGTTTCCGATGCAGATGACGCAATGGCCCAGCCCGCAAGGACTGGGAACCACCGAACTTGGTTTTATCGAGCAGCTGGAATATGTTTTTTTCAGGGCGCTGCCACCGAACATGACGCTGGATGCCTTTACAACGGCGACGCCGCTCGACACGTTGAAAACGCGCTTGCATCTTGACGAGTCGATCAAGCAGATTTTCGGTATGCCCATCTACGGACATCTCGCCGGAAAAGGCAGTGAAATGGTGTCGCTGGGATTCCTGCTCGGTGGACTTTACCTGCTTGCTGCGCGCATCATTACCTGGCATGTCCCGGTTGCCTTTCTCGGTACATTGTTCGCGACGGCCGGCATTTTTTACCTGGCCGACCCGGCCCATTATGTTGCGCCGCTGTTCCACTGGTTTTCCGGCGCGGCCATGCTGGGCGCATTTTTCATTCTGACCGACCCGGTGAGCAGCCCCACCACATCCAGGGGCAAGCTGATTTATGCCGCCGGCGCGGGGGTGCTTACCTATTTGATCCGCATTCTGGGCGGCTTCCCTGATGGTGTGGCGTTTTCCACGCTATTGATGAATCTTTGCGTGCCGCTGATTGTGCTGTATACGCAACCCCCGGTATTCGGCAAAAAGGAGAAGCGGTCATGAGGCGCACCATGGCAAAGGCGTCCTTTTACACCGCTGCAAACCTGTTGTTTTTTGCGCTGGTCAGCACGGCGCTGCTGGCCTGGACTTATGATCTGACGCATGAAACCATCGCGCTGAGTATCGAAAAAGAAAAGCTGAAGCTGATTGCGCAAATCGCGCCGACCGAGACTTACAATAACGACATCATGAGGGACACCGTGCAACTGCCCGCAGATGAATTGCTGGGCAGTGACGAACCCACCCTTGCCTACATTGGCCGCCTGAACGGACAACCTTCCATTGCCATCCTTCACTCCCTCGCACCCGACGGCTATGGCAGGATCAACCTGATTGTCGCCATCCACCATGACGGCAAAATCAGCGGTGTGCGCGTGGTGTCTCACAAGGAAACACCAGGGTTGGGCGATTACATCGAGATTGCCAGGAGCGACTGGATCACCGGCTTTAACGGCGCCTCGCTGGAAAACCGCAAGTCGGGTGAATGGAAAGTCAGGAAGGACGGCGGTACCTTCGATTACAGGGCCGGCGCCACCATCACGCCGCGTGCGATCGTGAAGGCAGTGCATAAGGCATTGCAATATTACGCGCTGCATCGCGATGAATTATTTGCAGTCGCATCCGCTTCTTCTGAAGAGCCCGCCCCGAGTGAAGTTGAAGGGGGAGAGCCGGAAGTCGCCAGGGAGGAGGAGAAATGACCGTTCAAGAAATCAGGGGCATTTTTTACAATGGCCTGTGGAAACAAAATGCCGGCATCGTGCAACTACTCGGCCTGTGCCCGCTGCTGGCAATCAGCAGCTCGGTGGTGAATGCGCTCAGTCTGGGTTTGGCCACCACATTGGTGATGGCCTTGTCCGGCAGCGCAGTGGCCGCGATACGCGAATTCATTTCCAATGAGGCGCGCATCCCGGTGTATGTGCTGCTGATCGCCGTGCTGGTGACCATCGTGCAATTGCTGATTAATGCCTATGCCTATCCACTGTATGTGGTACTGGGAGTATTCCTGCCGCTGATCACCACCAACTGCATCATACTGGCGCGCGCCGAGGCGTTCGCGTCCAAGAATGGTGTGCTCGCTTCCGCGCTCGACGGCATTGCGATGGGACTGGGGCTGACTGCGGTGCTGGTGGTGCTGGGCGGTATTCGCGAGGTTTTGGGGCAGGGCACCTTGCTGTCCGGCATCGATCTGGCGTTGGGTGAAGCGGCGAAGCCTTTCATCATCACCGTCATCCCTGACTATCACGGTTTCCTGCTCGCAATCCTGCCGCCGGGCGCATTCATTACACTCGGTTTGTTGATCGCATGGAAGAACTGGCTTGCCCTGCGCGCCGAGCACAAGGCTCACGGCGCGAAAGCAACCATCGTTCCGGTAGAAGGCGGCTGCTCAACTGCTCATTAGCGAATCTTCGCAGATGAATGCAGAACAACGGCGCGCCGTTTTCCAGCGTTTTCAGGCGGCCAATCCGCAACCGGCGACCGAACTGGAATACGCCACGCCGTTTGAATTGCTTGTTGCCGTGCTGCTCTCGGCGCAGGCCACCGATATCAGCGTCAATGCCGCTACGCGCAAATTATTCCCGGTAGCCCATACTCCGCAAGCCATGCTTGCCCTCGGTGAAGAGGGGCTGCGCGGATATATTCAGCGTATCGGCCTGTACCAGACCAAAGCCAGACATCTGATGCAAACCTGCAGGTTGCTGGTGGATCAATACAGTGGCGCCGTTCCACAAACCCGTGAAGCGCTGGAAGCCTTGCCCGGCGTGGGGCGCAAAACCGCCAATGTGATTCTCAATACTGCCTTCGGGCAACCCACCATCGCGGTTGATACGCATGTTTTTCGCGTTGCCAACCGGACCGGGCTGGCACGCGGCACGACTGTGCTGGAGGTGGAAAACAGGCTGCTCGAAGTCGTGCCGGACGAATTCAAGCACAATGCGCACCATTGGCTGATTCTGCATGGCCGTTATGTTTGCAAGGCGCGCAAACCGGAATGCGGCACTTGCCTCATCAGCGACCTGTGCGAATATGAAAAGAAAGAATACTAATGTTGTTCAATCCATCACGCGACGAAGCACGGAATTTTTTATTCGAATCCTGGCGCAAACGCAGGGCCGGGGAGTTACTCTCGCCGCTGGAGGATCTCGTTGCTCAGCTTATAGCCAAGCATCCGGAATACCACGCCGTGCTGGAAAATCCCGAGCGTCATCAGGATCAGGATTACCCGCCCGAACAGGGCGCGGCCAACCCCTTTCTGCATCTGATGATGCATCTCAGTATCGAAGAACAGATCTCGATCAACCAGCCGGCGGGAATACGTGCGCATTTTGCGCGCCTGACACAGCAGTTGGAGTCGGAACATGAGGCGCAACATCGCATAATGGAATGCCTGGGGGAAATGGTCTGGCAGGCACAACGCAATCACACGCAGCCGGACGCGGCCGTCTATATGACCTGCCTGGAAAAGCAATAAGCTATTCGTCCCGGTAGCGTTGTCGCAACGCGACGCGCTTGAGATAGGCCTCGCGCGCGATCTGCACGTCTTCCAGGAAATGCGGCAACTCTTTCAGCAGCAAAGCCTGCGGGCCGTCCACCAATGCCTTGGTCGGCACCGGGTGAAAATCCACCAGCACCATGTTGGCGCCGGCCAGTACGCCCTGTGCGGTGACATGCATGACGTCGAGTATGCCGTCCGGTGAGGCCTGCCGCGTCCCCACCGAATGAGACGGGTCGATGCACACCGGCATGCGCGTCAAGCGCTTCACCACCGGCACATGCGCGAAATCCACCATGTTGCGATGCGGGTCGCCCATGTTGGTTTTCATGCCGCGCAGGCCGAAGATCACCTTGCGGTTGCCTTCCGAAGCGAGGTATTCCGCCGCATTCAGCGACTCGTCCAGGGTGATGCCGAATCCGCGCTTGAGCAGGATGGGCATCTCGGTCTGGCGCCCGACGATCTTGAGCAGTTCGAAATTCTGCGTGTTTCTTGTGCCGATCTGCAGCATCACGCCGGTCGGGTTGCCGGTCTGGTGCAACGCAGCGCGAATTTCGTCGAGATGCGACTCATGCGTGATTTCCATCGCAATCACCCTGATGCCGTATTTGCCGGCCAATTCGAACACATAAGGCAGGCAGCTTTTGCCATGCCCCTGGAAGGCATAGGGGCTGGTGCGAGGCTTGTACGCGCCCATGCGTGTACAGACCTGGCCATTGTCGGCCACCGCCTTCATCATGATTTCGACATGCTCGCGATTATCCACCGCGCACAGGCCGGCAAACACATGCAGGGTATCCTGACCAAAGCGTACGCCGTTGTAATCGAAATGCGTGGGCCGCTGTTCGTCCCTGTGCCGGCCGAGGATGCGATATTCTTCCGAAACGCGCACCACGCGCTCGACGCACGGCAGGTTCTGCATATCCTCGATATCCAGCGCCTTGGTGTTGCCGATCAGGTAAATTTCCGTCAGCGTCTGCTCGGTGCCGCGCTCCGCATGCACGCGTGTCTGGATGCCCTCCAGCGTCGCCAGATGCGCCAGCAACTGCTGGTATTCCGGTGCATGCTCACTGATGTTCGAACCCAGAATCAGAATCATGTATTTCCCTGACTTATTTGTAGAATTGTTGCCTGTGCCGGCCAGTGCGCCACCGGATCGCGCGCAAAACCGCTCTTGGCAAACTGCAGCCAGCGGCCGATGACATAACATAACAGCAGATTGGCGTGTGCGCCCACATCTGTCGCCACACCGATCTCGCCCTGCGTGGCGGCCATGCGCAACGATTGTTTAAGCGTCGCCTCGATGCGATCCAGCATCTGGTTGATGCGCTGCTGCAAGCGTTCATCCTCGTTCACCAGTGCATCGCCGACCAGCACGCGCGTCATGCCGCGATTCTTTTGCGCAAAGCCGAGCAGCATCGCCATGATTGCCTCGACCTGCCGCGAGCCGCTTTTCTCTTCCTGGGTGATCTTGTTGATCAGCCCGAACACCGTCTGCTCGATGAACTCGATCAAGCCTTCGAACATCTGCGCCTTGCTGGCGAAGTGGCGGTATAGCGCCGCTTCAGAGAGCTCAAGCTTCGCCGCCAGTGCTGCCGTGGTGATTTTCTCACCCTTGGGCTGCTCCAGCATGTGCGCCACGGTTTGCAGGATCTGCAATTTTCTTTCGCCCGGTTTTGCTGCCATCTTGTTTCCTTTCAAAAGAGAAGCAGTAATCGGTCCACAAAAAACACGAAAGGCACGAAATGAAAAACGATGAGTTGTTATTGGCAGTTGCCCGTCAAGTCTGAAAAGTTATTCTGCCAATATTGTCCGTGTGTTTCGTGAGTTTCGTGGACGACTGCCTTTTTCAAAATCAATTCAAACGAGCCATCGCACGCGGCAACTGCATCACATCGCGTATTTTCACATCCACACAGGGCGCATTCTTCTGGCCGTCATTCACCCAGACCGTGCGCATGCCCAGCCGTTTCGCCGCAACCAGATTCTCCAGACTGTCCTCGACCATCACACATCGCGCCGCTGGCATGCGATGACGTCGCAGCAGGCGCATGAAGCCGAAGCTGTCCGGTTTTGGGCGGAAGCGCGTCTGCTCCACCGCCATTACGTCATCAAACATGTCTGCCACCCGCAACAGTTTTAGCACCGCTTGCGCGTAGTGCTGCGGCGCATTGGAAAACACCACCTTTCTGCCCGGCAACTTTTCCAGCACATGGCGCAGACGCGGCTCGCGCAATACCATCTGCGGCAACTGCGGAAACTGATGCGTGTGCCACAAAAAATGCCCAGGGTCGGTGGCGTGATGTTTCATCATGCCACTTAACGTTGCGCCGTAACGCTGCCAGTAATGCACGCGCAATGCATTCGCCGCCGCTTCATCCAGTTGCAGATGCTGTTGCAAATAGGCTGTCATGCTGCGGTTGATGTGCGGAAAGATGTGCGGCGTCGCGTTATGCAACGTGTTATCCAGATCAAAAATCCAAAATTTCGTCGCCATACGTTGTTGCGCTCAAAAAAATCTTGCTTACATATACCACATATGCTGCGCTGCGATTTTTTTCGCGCGCCTAGTCTGGCTTAAAAATTTTAAATTTTACTTTCTTCGATTAACAGGACCTGTCATTTGCTCTTGATCAGCGTCCCCACGCCTTCATCGGTCAGGATTTCCAGCAGCAGCGCATGCTCCACGCGGCCGTCGATGATGTGTACCGATTTTACGCCACTGCGTGCGGCATCCAGTGCGGAGCTGATCTTGGGCAGCATACCGCCGGACAGCGTGCCCTCCGCAACCAGATCATCGATATTTTTCGGCGTCAGGCCGGAAAGCAGATTGCCGTCCTTGTCCAGCACGCCTGGCGTATTGGTCAGCAGCACCAGTTTTTCGGCTCGCAATACCTCGGCCAGTTTGCCCGCCACCAGATCGGCATTGATGTTGAGTGTCTCACCGTCGGGTGCGACAGCGATCGGTGCAATCACCGGAATGAAGTCCCCGGAATCGAGAAAGGAAATGATGGCCGGGTCGATCCTGGTGATCTCGCCGACTTGTCCGATATCCAGCATTTTGCCGGGCTCGTCGCGGCTTTCCAGCATCATCCGGTCGGCACGGATGAACGCGCCATCCTGCCCGGTCAATCCGACCGCCTTGCCGCCATGTTTGTTGATCAGGCTGACAATGTCCTTGTTGATCTTGCCCAGCACCATCTCGACCACGTCCATGGTCTCCTCGTCGGTGACACGCATGCCCTGGATGAATTCACCCTGCTTGCCGACACGTTTGAGCAGGTCGTTGATCTGCGGGCCGCCGCCATGCACGATCACCGGATTCATTCCCACCAGTTTGAGCAGCACCACATCGCGCGCGAAGCTATCCTGCAACTGCGGATCGGTCATGGCGTTGCCGCCATATTTCACCACGATAGTCTTGTCAAAGAAGCGCTGGATATAGGGCATCGCCTCGGACAGTGTGCGTGCTTTCTTGTCGGCGGCGGAAGGGGTCAGGGACATGAAATTTCCTCAGGTTACAGTCAGGCAAAAGCTCGCAATCGGGTCAAGCAGGCATTTTGACGTCAGGCAAAAGCTCGCAAATTTGTCGCGAATTCTACACCAGAAGAAAATTCATATGGACAGAAAAAAACCAGGCGGCATGTGCCGCCTGATTTTGCGTAGAAGTTAACGCTTACTCGATGGCAAGGCGCTTCGCCTTGGCTGCGGTCTGCTTGGGCAGCGTCAACTCCAGCACGCCATCCTTGTATTTTGCCTGTGCAGTCGCTTCGTCCACGTCCTGCCCCAGTGTGAAGGCGCGCGATACCTTGCCGTAATAGCGTTCGCTGCGCAGCACTTTTTCGCCTTCCTTTACTTCCTTCTCATTTCTGATTTCTGCGCTGACGGCAACCTGGTTGCCGTCGATGGTGACATGAATATCCTCTTTTTTCACGCCGGGAATCTCGGCATGAACGGTATAAGCCTTGTCGTCCTCGCTTACGTCCATCCTGATCTGCACGTCCGGTTGCCCTTCTACCCGCACCGGACGCATGAAGAAGCCGCGAAACAGATCGTCGAATGCATCGTCGGCCGGGTTATAGCGCAAAATATTAGCCATCCTGTTCTCCTTGGTTTTGCCATCCGGGACATCCCCGTAACCTGCAAGATGAGGGCTATGCGTGTGATTTCAAGCGCAAAAACCAGCCATGCCGACGGTTAGCTTTCAAGGGTCATTTTTTCGGCGGTCTGATTTCCGCGCGCACTTCAATCTGGATGTTTTTCTTTTCAGCGGTTTCAATGTTCAGCGTCAGTGGCAGGGTCTCGCCGGCCTTGAGCGGTGCGTTCAGACCCGTCAACGTCAGGTGATAACCATGAATGCTGGTCATGTCTACCTGTTTGTTGGCCGGCAAGCTGATTTTTTCGAGAATCAGTGTCTTCATCATGCCGCCCTTGTGCGACATGGTACGCAATTCCACGGCTTTGGAGGCGGGGCTGGATGCGCCGACCAGGGTTGCACCCTGCTTGCTGGTAACGTACATGAAGACGCTGGCCGAATCGCGTCCGGTGGCGGTGGCACGTGACCATGCCCCTTCGACCTGAATATCCTGGGCATGAACAGCGGCACTCAGCATCAAGGCGGCCAGCAGCCCGGCAAAACGATACAAGAAATGAGTCATGAAAGCTCCTCCCGAAAATATAGTTGCTGAAGTGAATGAAAGGTGTCTATCCGAATCACGGTTACGTATGCTGACAAACACCACCCTATTGAGCCTGATAAACAATCTGGGTTCAATGCTGCGCGCCAGATTTTCGACAGAAGCGTATGGGTGGCCAGAGGGAAAGATTCTGGAATGCGGCATAATGCCGCACCCATATGCATACCCGTGCGCTTACAATAGTCGCATGAACAGCACGATACTTTCTTCCCTGCCCGGGCATGGGCAGTTGCGTCGCCTGACCGCCTTGCGCAGCTTGGCCGTTGCGGCGCAGCTTCTGACTCTAGCGGCAGTCAGGAAAATTCTGGAATTGGAGCTTGACTGGGCGCCGATGCTGCTGGCCATCGCCGTGCTGGCTACAGTCAATTTGTTCACGCTGTTGCGTTTGCGCAGCAGCAAGCCTGTTTCCAACCTGGAATTATTCGCCCAGTTGTGCGTGGACGTGCTGGCGCTCAGCATCCTGCTTTACTATGGCGGTGGCTCGACTAATCCCCTCGTTTCGCTGTACCTGCTGCCACTGGTGATTGCCGCCGCGACATTGCCGGGGCGTCACACCTGGGCCATGGCGGCAATTACCGCCGCCTGTTACAGCGTGCTGATGTTCTATTACGTTCCGCTACCGCACAGTCACCAGCATGACGGCGACAGCGCTTTCAATGCCCACGTGGTGGGAATGTGGCTCGGTTTTGTTCTCAGTGCAGTGGTCGTGGCTTATTTCGTGGTGAAAATGGCTCAGGCAGTGCGGCAACGTGATGAGATGCTGGTGCGCGTACGCGAGGAGATCCTGCGCAATGAACGCATTGTGGCGCTTGGCACACAGGCTGCCGGTGCTGCACACGAACTGGGTACGCCACTGTCCACTATGGCGGTGGTCATTGGCGAGTTGCGGGGCGATGACGAAACGCGCCCCGCCTGGCGCGACGCGTTGACCGTCCTTGATGACCAGGTGCGCGGCTGCAAACGCATCCTCGACAAGATTCTGGCCAATGCCCAGGGCGGCGTGGCCTCTTCGTTGCAACCGGCGGATCGCCTGATTGCCGAGGTGCTGGACGAGTGGCAGTTGCTGCGCCCCACTGCGCAATACCAGTACCACAACGATGATGACACGCCGGCACCGCTTGTCAGCGTGGATGCGACATTGCGCGCTGCGCTCATGAATCTGCTCAACAATGCGGCGGACGCTGCGGCACAAGCCATAGACATACGCACACACTGGGATGCCGCCAACTTCACCCTGGAAATTCACGACCAGGGCAAAGGCCTGAGCGAAGAAGTCGAGCTCAAGGCGGGCTCAGCGTTCTTTACCACCAAGACGGAGGGGCGCGGACTCGGACTGTTCCTCGCCAATGCCACTGTGGAGCGCATGGGCGGTTCTGTGCGGTTGTTCAACCGCGACGGCGGCGGCGCGACCACCGAACTTATTTTACCGATAGCCGGAGCGCAGGCATGACAGAATCTCTGGAAGAAACGGCCTCGCTGCTGCTGGTCGATGACGATGAAACCTTCTGCAGGGTGTTGAGTGCCGCCCTGGAGAAACGTAATTTCTGTGTTTGCGTGGCGCACAGTGTCGAGGAGGCCATCCCGCTGGCCAGCGTCAACCCGCCGGAATTTGCTGTGATCGATCTCAAGATGAATGGGGCGCCGGGGCTGGTTCTGGTCAAGGCGCTGCACGAACTCGATCCGAATACACGCATCGTGGTGTTGACGGGCTATGCCAGCATTGCCACTGCCGTCGAAGCCATCAAACTGGGTGCGACACAATACCTCGCCAAACCCGCCAATGCGGATGAAATTGTGGCGGCATTCGGCCATGTCGCCGACAGCGAGGCTCCCATCAAGGCGCAGCCGACGCAAATCGACAATCTGGAATGGGAGCATATCCAGCGTGTGCTGCATGAAAACGGCGACAACATCTCGGCCACCGCCCGTGCACTCAACATGCATCGCCGCACCTTGCAGCGCAAGCTTGCCAAGCCTCCCATGCGTGGGGAATAAAATGATCAGAGGGCGCAGACGATTCATCATTCTGGGGGGCTGCGCCATGATCGTCAGGTTTGACCGTTTCTGCGGTCAAAGGAACAGCGTTAAGCTTTAGCGACACCCTTCCATCTCCTTTGTAGGGGGAGGACTAGGGTGGGGGTGGAAATTCAAGCATGTATGAAGTCAGCAGTGTGTACCCTCATCCCAACCTTTCCCCTGACAGGGGGAAGGAGTGCAAGCCAGCCGCCTTGGGCGGCTCACGGTTTTATCCGCGCCTTTGAGGCGCTCACCCAATAAACTTCCGCTTTGCCGGAGGTAATTTAACTTCTTCACGAATCCCACCAGACAATTCTCGGAATCGCGCCGAGAGATGCTTGGTATTTCGCTGGCTGCCTGATGGTGTCAGACTGCGCAGCACCGCCTGCAAAAAATTTCCCCAATGTAATCATTGCCAAAGAAGGAGTAACATTGCCGGGCAAGCAGCTTGCCCAACCCATCCCAGGAGGAACCAGCATGGCCGACAGCCGGGAAAAACAGCAGCCTTCCGCGCTACCGCATGGCGAACCGTGCGTCGTCGTCATTTTTGGCGCATCGGGTGACCTGACCGCACGCAAGCTGATGCCGGCGCTATTTCACCTGACCTGTACCGGTTGCCTCGCCGACAATTTTCTCGTCATCGGCGTGGCGCGCAAGCCAATGGATGTTGATACCTTCCGCAACATGATGCGCGAGGGCGTGGAACATTCGCGCGAAATACGTAACTTCAGTGAAGACGAGTGGCTGGCTTTCATGCCGCGAGTGGATTATCTGGTTGGCGGTTTTGACGACCCCGATACCTATCGGCGCCTGGCCGAGCGTCTGGCGCAGATCGATGCGCCGGTGGGCGTCAACCGGATGTTTTATCTGGCCACCTCGCCTTCTTCAGCACCCGTTATCGTCAACGGCCTGGCGCAGGCGGGACTGAACCGGGAAGAAAGCGGCTGGTCGCGCATCGTTGTCGAAAAACCCTTTGGCCGCGACCTCGCCTCGGCGCAGGCGCTCAACGCGGAAATCGCAAAGGCTTTCGCGGAGCCACAGGTGTATCGCATCGATCACTACCTGGGCAAGGAAACAGTGCAGAACATTCTGTTTTTCCGCTTTGGCAATACCATGTTCGAACCGCTGTGGAACCGCAATCACATCGACTATGTGGAAATCACCGCTGCTGAGCCGCTGGGTGTGGCGAATCGCATGGGCTATTACGAGGAATCCGGCGCATTACGCGACATGGTGGCCAATCACCTGATGCAATTGCTGGCGCTCATCGCCATGGAGCCGCCGGTCTCCTTCGATGCCGACGCGGTACGCGACAAGAAAACCGAGGTGTGGCGCTCCATTCGTCCCATGACGCCGGAACAGGTTGCCAAACACACCGTGCGTGCGCAATATTTTCCCGGGAGTATCAATGGCGCAGATATTCTGGGTTATCGCGAAGAAACCGGGGCCAGCCCAGAATCCAATACGGAAACCTACGCCGCGCTGGAATTTGCCATCGACAACTGGCGCTGGGCGGGCGTGCCCTTTTACCTGCGCACCGGCAAGCGTCTGGCGCGCCACCTGACTGAAATCACCTTGCATTTTCGCCATCCCCCGCTTGCACTGTTCGCGCGCGCCGACGGCCTGGAGTCCAATGCCATTAGCCTGCGCATCCAGCCTAACGAGGGCATCAGCCTGGCGTTCGGCGCCAAGCTGCCGGGTGCAGTGAAAAAGGCCGGGCCGGTGCAAATGGCTTTCTGCTACCGCAGCGCTTTTGGCGAGAATCCGCCTTCGGCCTATGCCACGCTGCTGCTGGACATCATGCGCGGCGATGCCACGCTGTTCAACCGCCACGACGGTGTGGAGGCGCAGTGGCGGCTGATCACCCCGATTGAAGAGGCATGGGCAGCACAGCAAATCGAGCAGTTGCCGGGATACGCCGCAGGCAGTGACGGCCCGCCGGAAGCGGACGCCCTGCTGGCGCACAACGGCCACAAATGGAGCCCCATCGGCGAGTCCCGGGACTACTGTGATATCTGAAGGGGTTTTTTCTAAACCTTAAGCGCACCCGCAGTGTCCCACATCATGTCGTATACCTTCATAAGGAGACCATCATGAACCGTCGTCAACTATTAATCGGTGCTTCGGGGTTGCTTGCCAGCAGCCTGTTACCTGCATTTGCAAAAGAAAGCGACAAGGTCAGACCGTTTGTAAAATCCAGGGCTGAATGGAAGGCGTTGTTGCCGGCGGATCGCTACGCCATTCTGTTCGAGGGGGGCACCGAGCCCGCAGGGACAAGCCCGCTGCACAACGAAAAACGTGCGGGGATTTACATCTGTGCCGCCTGTTATCTGCCATTGTTCGATAGTGTGGCCAAGTATGATAGCGGGACTGGCTGGCCGAGTTTTTACGATTATCTTCCCGGCGCGTTGCTGACCGAAAGAGATTTCAAGCTGATCTGGCCGCGCACCGAATATCATTGCGCCCGTTGCAGCGGTCATCAGGGCCATGTCTTCAATGATGGCCCGAAACCGTCCGGTTTGCGTTATTGCAATAACGGCCTGGCGCTGAAATTTGTGCCGAGCACCGAGAAACTGCCGGAGCTGCGGACATGAGCGCGAAACTGGAGCTGACCATGCTTCTTGCCTGCATGCTGGGCGCGATGAGCGTCACCGCCTCTGCGGCCGAACCTGCCGCGGGAACGGCAACGGAACACGCCGCAAGCGCAATTTTTGCGGGAGGCTGTTTCTGGTGCATGGAGGCGGATTACGAAAAACTGCCGGGTGTGCTCGGCGTCGAGTCAGGTTATACCGCCGGCAAGATTGCCAATCCGACCTACAAACAGGTCAGCGCCGGCGGCACCGGACATACCGAAGCGGTGCGTATCACTTACGATCCGGCCAAGGTGAGCTACCCGCAACTGGTCGAATATTTCTGGAAAAATATTGATCCGACAGTCAAGGACAGGCAGTTCTGCGATATCGGATCGCAGTACCGGGCCGGCATCTACTGGCAAAACGAGGAGGAACGCAGGGTTGCGGAAGCCAGTCGCGATGAACTCCTGAAAAGCGGCAAGTTCCGGGAAATACATACCGAAATTGTCGCTGCTACCACTTTCTATCCGGCCGAGGAGTATCACCAGAGTTATTACAAGAAAAATCCGATACGTTATTCTTTTTACCGCAGGGGTTGCGGCCGGGATGCCAGGTTGAAAGAGTTGTGGGGCGGCAAGTAGGAGTGTTGCTCAATTTCGTTTTTGTCCGGGAGCAGCATTTTTGATGGGTGCATTTTTCCTTCGTGATTGGCTCAGGCAAAGGCGCGGCGTCTATGCGCGTTGGCAGCGCCCGGTACGCTTTGACCGTAATCTCGTCGTGATCGGCGCGGGTGCGGCGGGGCTGGTTTCTGCCTATGTCGCGGCGGCGGTGAAGGCCAGGGTCACGCTGGTCGAGGAACGCAAGATGGGGGGCGATTGCCTCAACTACGGCTGTGTGCCGAGCAAGGCGCTGATCAAGAGTGCGAGGCTCGCCCACCAGATGCGTCACGCCGATCAATATGGTCTCGATGCATTCACCGCGCATTTTTCATTCGGTCAGGTGATGGCGCGGGTGCATGACGTGATTCGCAAGGTCGCCCCGCATGACAGTGTCGAGCGTTATGCCGGACTTGGCGTCGAGGTGCTGCAGGGACATGCCCGCATCGTCGATCCCTGGGCTGTGGAAGTGACGCTCGGCGATGGCGCTATCCGGCGTCTGACTACGCGCAGCATCATCATCGCCACCGGCGCAAAACCCTTCGTCCCGCTCCTGCCGGGTCTGGATGAGGTCGGCTATGTCACGAGCGATACCCTGTGGGATGAATTCGCCAGGCTGGATGCGCCACCCGCGCGTCTGGTTGTGTTGGGCGGAGGTCCCATCGGATCGGAACTTGCCCAGGCGATGGCCAGGCTGGGGTCGAACGTGACCCAGGTGGAGAAGGGCCCCCGTATTCTGGTCCGCGAGGATGAAGAAGTTTCCGCGCTGGCACGCACCGCGCTTGAGGCGGATGGCATCAGCGTGTTGACGAACCACAAGGCATTGCGTTGCGAGCTTGAAAACGGCGAGAAGTATCTGGTCGTCGAAAATGAGGGGCAGAACCGGCGGATCGCCTTCGATGCGCTGATCTGTGCCGTTGGCCGCTCGGCGCGGCTTGAGGGTTACGGCCTCGAAGAGCTGGGTATCCCGACCCAGCGCACGGTGACCACCAACGCATATCTGGAAACCTTGTATCCCAACATCTTTGCTGCCGGGGATGTGGCCGGCCCTTATCAATTCACCCACACTGCCGCGCACCAGGCATGGTATGCGGCGGTTAACGCACTATTTGGGGACTTCAAAAAATTCAAGGTTGATTACCGCGTCATCCCGTGGGCGACTTTCATTGAACCCGAAATCGCCCGCGTTGGGCTGAACGAGCAGGAGGCCAAAGAACGCGGCATTGCTTATGAGGTGACCCGTTACGGCATCGATGACCTGGATCGGGCCATTGCAGACAGCGTGGCGCAGGGGTTCGTGAAGGTGCTGACGGCACCCGGCAAGGACCGCATCCTCGGCGTCACCATCGTCGGCGAACATGCCGGCGATCTGTTGGCGGAATTTGTGCTGGCCATGAAATGGGGGTTGGGTCTGAACAAGATACTGTCTACCATTCATACCTATCCGACACTTTCCGAGGCTAATAAATATGCCGCCGGCGCATGGAAACGCGCGCATGCTTCTCGGCGTATATTGTCCTGGCTGGAACGATTTCACACTTGGCGCAGGGGGTAATGGAGCGCCGATGTTTGTTGCGGACGGTGGTACTCTTTGGGGGAAGGTCGCTCTGATGAGCGTAATCTGATTCCAGATGCCGGGATCAGAAGCTTAAGTCGGCAGCCTAATTTTCTTGAAGGGCTTTGTTGATTTCTATCAGCGATTGGATGGTTTGGCGCAACGCTTGGCTGTATTCGTTCATGAATATTTTTTCTGCACTGCTGCGGTCACCTGCTTTTAGCTTTTCAACAACGAGTGCGCCCAACTGGTGAAACTGATGGTGTGCATCGCTTAATTCTTGGTATACGCCACTCCCGCGAAACGAGTCGAATGCCGAGCCGTCGATCCAGCTTCCCAGTTGGCAGATGCCATCCTGGCCAATCGGAGCGGATTCCAGGGATTCACGAATGCTTCCGTTAACATGGTGTCCCAGGCGCGTCTTCCACAAGATATGCGCCTCGGCAGCTGCAACGAGGTTAAGTCTTCTGCGCAGCTCGCGCTTTGGTTGAGCGGCGAGCCCAAAAAAACCTTTCATGTTGGTCGATAGTGCCATCCTGCATCCCCTGAAATTTTGATGATGGCCGCTTTATATTGTGTCTGAGTTAAGAAAACCATATGCCAGAATGCATATGCATTCTGGCATAGCTCGCTGAGAGCCTCTGTTGGCATGCTTGCTGCGGATCATGTCGTAACAGGACTTTGCGTTTCAGGACTTGCGAAATGTTCCCGTGATAGACTCCACGGTGAAGCTGGCTAGACAGTCGCTGCGCACGCGAGTGCGGAGAGGAAAGTCCGGGCTCCACAGAGCAGGATGCCGGTTAACGACCGGACGCCGTGAGGCGATGAACAGTGCCACAGAGAATAGTCTGCCGATGGCCCGACTTCGCCGCCCGCAAGGGTGGCAAAGTTTTCTCAAGAAGAGCAGGGGCGAAAGCTTCTGCGAATATTGAGAAGGGAACAGGCGAGGGTGAAACGGCGGGGTAAGAGCCCACCGCGGACGTGGTAACACGGACGGCACGGTAAACTCCATCCGGAGCAAGACCAAATAAGCAGGCTATGACGTTGCTCGCGTCGCCTGCGGGTAGGTTGCTTGAGCGTCAGGTAACGAAACGCCTAGAGGAATGACTGTCCACGACAGAACCCGGCTTACCGGCCAGCTTCACCTCATTTATCAAGCTCAAGCTTGGACTCAACCTGAAAGTAATTTGACCCTCGGCATCTTTATCCCTTCTAACGGTTGCCCGGCTTTCTTGTCGGGCAACATGCCAGAGTATCTAGTCATTCCATCACAAACAACTTTAGCTTGTTTCTGCAATCCATTGCTTTTTAAGTGAATTAGTTTTTCATTAGCTTTCCACGCTAACTCATTGTCGCGTAAAGAAAAAACATGTTTTTCCGCTTGACCTGCTGGTTTTTTTTCAATATAGTGGGCTTAAGTGGTAAAAAGTGGGTAAATGTGGGAGTTAACGGGATGTTTCAGGGGGCGGCACAACTTAATCTGGATAGCAAGGGCAGGCTCGCGATACCGGCGCGGCATCGCGACATGATGCTTGCGCATTGTGCGGGTCAGTTGGTGCTGACTGCCGACGCCGATGGTTGCCTGTTGGTCTATCCGCAGCCCGAGTGGCAGCCGATCCGCGAAAAGTTGCTCAAGCTTTCCGCGCTCAATCCAAAAATACGTGCGTTGCAACGCCGCCTGATCGGTTATGCCGAAGACGTGGTGATGGACGGTGCCGGGCGCGTGTTGATTTCTCCGGCGCTGCGCAGCTACGCCGCGCTGGACAAACGCGTGATGCTGGTCGGACAGGGTAATAAATTCGAATTGTGGGACGAGGCGAAATGGCAGGCGCAGCAGGAAGCTGCGCTGTCGTTCATGGAAGGCGAGTTACCGCCCGAACTGGAAGGGTTTTCTCTGTAAAACCTTTGCAGAACGCAGCGAGCGCAGCCGAAGCAAGGCAAAAAATGGCGAGGAACCGGAGTTTACAAAATGCTAAATGAGGGTTTCGAGTCATTTTTTAATGCGGCATCGGCAAGCGCAGTAGTTATGCAGAGGTTTTTGTGAGTGAGGGCTTGGCCCACACCACCGTCCTGTTAGATGAAGCGATTGAAGCGCTGGCAATCAAGCCGGATGGCATCTATGTGGATGGCACGTTCGGGCGCGGCGGGCACAGCGCACTGATACTGGAGCGGCTTGGCAGCAAAGGCAGATTGATTGCGCTGGACAAAGATCCGGCAGCGGTGGTGGCAGGAAAAGAATGGCGCGATGCACGTTTTCAGATCGTGCATCGCGGCTTTGCGCAGCTGGCAGCGGTGTTGCGCGAACTGGATGCGGAAAAGGTGGACGGTATCCTGCTTGATCTGGGTGTGTCATCACCGCAACTGGATGATGCCGAGCGCGGATTCAGTTTTCGTTTCGATGCGCCGTTGGATATGCGCATGGATACCAGCAGCGGGATGACGGCGGCGCAGTGGCTGGCGGAGGTGGAGGAAGATTTTCTTGCGGAGGTGATACGTGATTACGGCGAAGAACGGTTTGCTAAGCAGATTGCAAGGGCGATTGTTACGGCGCGCGCAACGGAACCCATCCAAACTACGCGGCAGCTCGTCGAGTTGGCTGGCCAAGCGGTACGTACCCGTGAAGCTGGGAAAAATCCGGCGACACGCACCTTTCAGGCTATACGGATTTATCTCAACCGGGAACTTGAAGAGCTTGCGCGGGTGCTGCCAGAGTGCGTGACACGCCTCAAGGCCGGGGGGCGTTTGGTGGTGATCAGTTTTCATTCGCTGGAAGATCGTATGGTCAAGCATTTCATGCGCGACATGGCGGAAGGCGACAAGCTGCCGCGCAATGTGCCGATTCGCGCCAGGGAAGTGCCGCAGGGTCGGTTGCGTTTGATTGGCAAGGCCATGCGTGCGGCGCGGAATGAAGTGCAGCTCAATCCACGCGCGCGCAGCGCGGTGATGCGCGTAGCGGAGCGCAGCGATGTTGCCTAGCGGAAACGGGTTGAATGTGTTGCTGTTGGTTGCGGTGGTGTTGTGCGCATTGAGTGTGGTCACTTCGCAACACCGGGCGCGCAAACTTTACATCGAGTTGCAGAAACAAAAAGAACAGGCACAGCAGATGGAGGTGGAATGGGGGCAGTTGCAATTGGAGCAAAGCACCTGGGCCGCACTGACGCGGGTGGAAAAAATTGCCATACAGCGGTTGCAGATGCAATTTCCCAAGAGTGGGCAAATTCAATTTATACGGGTAGAGCCTGACGGCGATATAAACAATCAACCATGAATTACGCGGCTAGCGCACTTCCTGACATCACGGCGAAATTGCCCGGATGGCGCGCCACCGCGTTATTTATAGTGTTGCTGGCTGGGCTGGCCGGATTGTTCGGACGCGGTGTGTACTTGCAGGTGGTGCACAATGACTTCCTGCAAAAGAAAGGCAACGCACGCTACAGTCGCGTGATCGAAGTCAGCGCGCACCGCGGCATGATCACCGATCGCAACGGCATTCCCCTCGCTGTCAGTACGCCGGTCGAATCGGTGTGGGCCAGCCCTGCGGATGTGGAAGTTGACAGCCAACAGGTCAGGCAATTGGCGCGGATACTCGGCATGAATGTGAAAGAGTTGAAGAATCGCCTGTCGGATACCTCGCGCGATTTCGTCTATCTCAAGCGACAACTGCCTCCCGATCAGGCAGAAAAGGTGGTGAGCCTGAACCTTCCCGGCATTTCCCTGCAACGCGAATATCGTCGCTACTATCCCACTGGCGAAGTGGCCGCGCAGACACTGGGTTTTACCGGGCAGGATGATAACGGGCAGGAAGGGCTGGAGCTCGCATTGCAGGAACAGCTTGTCGGCAAACAGGGCAGCCAGCGCGTTATCAAGGATCGCTATGGCCGTATTGTGGAAGACGCCGGCAGCCTGCGCGCGCCCAAACCGGGCAGCGATATCGCGCTGAGTTTAAGCAGTAATGTGCAACATCTTGCCTACCGCGAATTGGAGCACGCCGTTAAACAGCATCGCGCCAAGGCGGGCGCCGTGGTGGTACTCGATGCGCGCACTGGCGAAGTGCTGGCACTGGCCAACTATCCCGCATACAACCCCAACAATCGCGGCAGGGTCAGCAGCCAGGCGCTACGTAACCGCGCCATCATCGACCTGTTCGAGCCGGGTTCGACCATGAAGCCGTTCACCGTGGCGACCGCCATCGAGCAGGGCAAGGTGCGGCCGGAAACCGTCATCAATACCGAACATGGTTTGCTGATGGTGGGCCGCAGAAAAATTCACGACTCGCATCCGGAATCGATGTTGACCGTGGCACAGGTCATTCAGAAATCAAGCAACATCGGCTCGGCCAAAATTGCGTTGTCGCTGAACCCTCAAATACTATGGCAGAGCCTGTCGGATAACGGTTTCGGTATCCAGACCGGCAGCAATTTTCCGGGCGAGGCAGTGGGCAAGCTGCGCGATCCAAAAATCTGGCGCCCCATCGAGCAGGCTACCCTGTCGTATGGCCATGGATTGTCGGTGAGTTTGCTGCAACTGGCCCGCGCGTATACGGTGTTTACCAACGATGGCGAACTGAAGCCGGTGTCGTTGCTCAGGCTCGATGCGCCGGCGCCGGGCAGGAAGGTGTTCTCGGAAAGCACCGCGCACGTGCTGCGTGACATGCTGGAAACGGTCACGCAGCCCGGCGGCACGGCGCCGCTGGCGCAGGTAGCAGGTTATCGTGTGGCGGGCAAGACGGGCACGGCACACAAGCTGGCGGGCGGACGTTACATCGACCGCTATGTTGCATCGTTCGTGGGGTTCGCGCCGGTGTCAAATCCGCGCTTGATCGTGGCGGTGATGATCGATGAGCCGAGCAACGGTGATTATTACGGTGGGCTGGTCGCCGCCCCGGTGTTCAGCAGGGTGACGGGTGAGGCGTTGCGCGCGCTCAATGTGCCGAATGACGCGCCGCTGGATAACGTCATCGAAGCGCCGCTGGAAGTTGTCAGGGAGGAAGTCTGATGAGCCAGAGGACAGAAGACAGAGGACAGAAGACAGAAGCGCTGTCGCGGCTGCGCCGCGTCCTTAATCTGTCTTCTGACGAGGCGCATGACGTTCTGCTCTCAATCCCCGGCCCTCTGGCTTCTGATAGTCGCATGGTGCGGCAAGGCGATACCTTTGTTGCCTATCCGGGCGAAAAAGCGGATGGCCGGCAATTCATCGCCCAGGCGATTGCGCAGGGCGCGAATGCGGTGATCTGGGAACAGCAGCATTTCACTTGGGACGACGCGTGGAAAATACCCAATCTCGCGGTGAGCGATCTGCGCCACAAGGCGGGCTGGCTGGCAGATGTGGTATATGACGCGCCCTCCGAAAAATTGCACATGATCGGTGTCACCGGCACCAACGGTAAGACGTCGACCAGCCACTGGATCGCGCACGCGCTCAACGATTCAACAAAAAAATGCGCGCTGATCGGTACGCTGGGCAACGGTTTTGTTGATGCATTGCAGCCCGGTGCCAATACCACGCCGGATGCGATTTGCGTGCATGGCTTGCTCGCGAACTATGTGCGCGCCGGGGCGCAAGCTGTAGCGATGGAAGTGTCCTCGCATGCGCTGGCACAGGGGCGGGTGAACGGCGTGCGTTTCGATGTGGCATTGCTGACCAATTTGAGTCGCGATCATCTTGACTATCACGGCGATATGGAAAGCTATGCGGCGAGCAAACGCAAACTGTTCGACTGGCAGGAACTGAAATTTGCCGTGATCAATCTCGATGACGCGTTCGGTGCTGGGCTGGCCGAGGCGTTAAGCGGCGGGGTGGCAGAAGTCATAGGCTACGGTCTGAGTGATTCCGCACTACAGCTGGCAGAACGCCTTGGCCTGCGCATGGTGTTCGGCCATCTGGCGGAGATGAACGGGCAGGGATTGCGGCTGGATATTCATTCGAGCTGGGGGGGCGCGCAAATAAACAGCGCGTTGATCGGCCGTTTCAACGCGGCGAATTTGCTGGGTGCATTGGCGGCATTGCTGGTGAGCGACATTGAATTGGACAAGGCCGTGCAATCGCTGAATAAGGTGCAACCAGTCGCCGGGCGGATGCAACGGGTGGGCGCTGCAGAACAGCCGACCGTCGTCGTGGACTATGCGCACACGCCGGACGCGCTTGAGAAAGTGTTGCTGGCGTTGCGCGAGGTCAGTGCGCCATCAGAAGGGCAATTGATCTGCGTATTCGGCTGCGGCGGTGACCGCGACCGCGGCAAGCGCGCCATGATGGGTCTGGTCGCCGAGAAATTTTCCGACCATTGCATCGTCACCAGCGACAACCCGCGCAGCGAAGATCCGCAACATATCATCAGCGAAATACTCGGCGGCATGACTGCAAACAACCACGAGGCCATCGTCGAACGCGCCACCGCCATCGCGCGCGCCATCGGATTGGCCCGGCAATGCGATACCGTGCTGGTGGCCGGCAAAGGGCATGAGGGTTATCAGGAAATCAACGGGGTCAAGCATCCGTTCAGCGATGCGACGGTTGCCGAACAGGCGCTGCATGCATGGAGGGCACCGGCATGATATTGCTCTCGCAAGCCGCGCAAGTGCTGAACGGCCGGTTGGTCGGCGCGGACGTGCGCTTCGCCGCGGTCTCCACCGACAGCCGGAATATCAAGGCCGGCGATCTGTTCATCGCGCTACGCGGTGAACATTTCGACGGCCACGAATTTGTCGCCGCAGCGCTACAGTCCGGCGCCGTCGCGGCACTGGTCAATGCCGACAGTTGCGGAAGCGAAACTCCCCATCCGATCTTCGATCCTCGATCCTCACTCCTGCTTGTAGAAGATAGCCGTCGCGCGCTGGGACAACTGGCGGCGCACTGGCGCAAGCAATTCGATATCCCGCTGGTGGCCATTACCGGTAGCAACGGCAAAACCACAGTGAAGGAAATGCTGGCCGGCATTTTGCGCGCAGCGTCTGGCAGTGATGCGGCAGTGCTGGCAACCAGGGGCAATTTCAACAACGACATCGGCATGCCCCTGACCCTGCTGCAATTGACTGCGCAGCATTGCTATGCCGTGATCGAAATGGGCATGAACCATACCGGTGAAATCGATTACCTGACGCATATTGCCAACGCCGATGTGGCGCTGATCACCAACGCCAGCGGTGCGCATTTGCAGGGGCTGGGTTCGGTGGAAGCGGTAGCACATGCCAAAGGTGAAATTTTCGCCGGACTAAAGTCGCGCGGCACGGCGGTTATTAACGCAGATGACGAGCATGCTCCGCTGTGGCGCGGCCTGGCCGGTACGCATCTGATACTCGAGTTTGGCCTGGATCAGCCTGCCGATGTATCCGGGCAATGGCAGCCGCAAGGCAGCGGATTGCACCTGAACGCGCAAACCCCGTCGGGAAATTTCAGCGTGGATTTGCAAGTACCCGGTGCGCACAACGCACGCAACGCATTGGCGGCAACCGCCGCCGCGCTCGTACTGAACGTGCCGCTGGAAACCATAGTCGCGGGTTTGGAGAAATTCGGCGGCGTGGCGGGGCGCCTGCAGCGCAAGGCTGCACGAAATGGCGCGACATTGATCGATGACACTTACAACGCCAACCCCGCCTCGGTGCGCGCTGCGATCGGCGTATTGGCTCAAAGTAATGCAGGGAAGCCCGCCGGCAAGCGCGTGCTGGTGTTCGGCGACATGGGCGAACTGGGCGAGCACGCCGCTGCGTTTCATGCCGAGATCGGCAGCGAAGCGCGCCGCGCCGGAATCGAAAAACTTTTTTCGCTGGGTCCGCTAAGCCGCAATGCGGCAAACGCATTCGGCAGCGGCGCGCAGCATTTCGAGCGCATCGAGGATTTGCAGAAGGCGCTGGAAGGTGAACTGGACGAAAACACCACTGTGCTGGTAAAGGGCTCGCGCTTCATGAAAATGGAGCGCGTGGTGAATTTTCTGGAGAGTGGGGAGTGGGGAATGGGGCGTGGGCAAAACACGATTCGCTCCCGTCCTCCCGCTTCCCACTGACCGGAGGAAAAAGATGCTGCTCACATTGGCTCAATGGCTGGCCGAAGACATCAGGTTCTTCAGCGTGTTCAATTACATCACGCTGCGCGCTGTGCTGTCTGCGATGACCGCACTGGTCATTTCGTTTCTGATCGGACCGGTGATGATACGCAAGCTGACCGCATACAAGATCGGGCAATCGGTGCGCAGTGACGGCCCGCAGACGCATTTGGTCAAAGCCGGCACTCCGACCATGGGGGGCGCGCTGATTCTGGTTTCCATCGCCATTACCACCTTGCTGTGGGGCGATTTGTACAATCATTATGTGTGGGTGGTGTTGTTTACCACCCTCGGTTTTGGCGTGATTGGCTGGGTGGACGATTATCGCAAGGTGGTGCATCGCAACCCCAAGGGTCTGTCGGCCAAGGCCAAGATGTTTTGGCAATCCATTATCGCGGTGCTGGTCGGTATCTATTTATGGAATACCGCGACATTGCCCGCGCATACCGAACTCATCGTTCCATTTCTGAAATTTCTGGTGTTCCCGTTGCCGGCATTTCTGTTTGTCGTGCTAACTTACTTTGTCATCGTTGGCAGTAGCAACGCGGTGAATTTGACCGACGGGCTGGACGGACTCGCGATCCTGCCGTCGGTAATGGTCAGCGGCGCGCTGGCGCTGTTCGCTTACGTGGCGGGCAATGCGGTGTTCTCGAAATATCTCGGCATTCCCTATATCCCGGGCGCGGGGGAGCTGGCAGTGTTTTGCAGCGCCCTTGCCGGTGCCGGGCTGGCTTTTCTGTGGTTCAACGCCTATCCCGCAGAGGTGTTCATGGGGGATGTCGGCGCACTGGCGCTCGGTGCGGCGCTTGGCATTGTGGCAGTGATCGTGCGCCAGGAACTGGTGCTGTTCATCATGGGTGGCGTGTTTGTGGTCGAAGCCGTGTCGGTGATGATCCAGGTGGGTTCGTTCAAGCTCACTGGCAAGCGCGTGTTCCGCATGGCGCCATTGCACCACCACTATGAATTGAAGGGCTGGAAGGAGACTCAAGTCGTTGTCAGATTCTGGATTATCACGATGCTGCTGGTGTTGATTGGATTGGCGACGCTTAAGTTGAGATGACTGAAATTAAAGACAAAAATGTGCTGGTACTCGGTCTTGGTGAGACCGGACTGTCGCTGGCGCGCTGGTTAAGCGCGCAGGGCGCGCGCGTGCGCGTCGCAGACAGCAGGCCGTCGCCGCCCGGTATCAACATGGTGCGCAGCATGCTGCCGCTGGTCGAAGTCGCTTGCGGCCCGTTCTGCGAGGCGTTGTTACAGGGCGTGGAATTCATTGCCATCAGCCCCGGCGTGCCGCTGTCCGATCCTTTTGTGCAACTTGCCGCCGCACGCGGCATTTCCATTGTTGGCGACATCGAACTGTTTGCGCAATGGATCCAGGCGCAGCATGCGCCCGCCAGCACCTCATCCCTCTCTGATGGAACTACTAGCCATTCGGCAAGGCTGACAAGAAACGTCAGCCAAGTCGCTCGTTACCGCGAGGGGAGAGGAGGCGAACGAGAAGGGCGCCCCTTGCTCCTTGCGATCACCGGCGCAAATGGCAAGACGACGGTCACCAGCATGGTCGAGCATTTATGCAGGGCGGCGGGTGCAGATGCCGTCGCGGCGGGAAATATCTCGCCCGCGGTGCTGGATGCCGTCACGGCGCGCGGCGCTAAACAGCCACAGCTGTGGGTTCTGGAACTGTCCAGTTTTCAGCTGGAAACAACGTTCACTCTGAATGCCGATGTAGCGACAGTGCTGAATGTCAGCGAGGATCATCTGGATCGTTACGGCGATATGGACGGGTATGTGGCGGCCAAGGCGCGCATATTTCAGGGCAGCGGCGTGCAGGTGTTGAATCGCGATGATGCGCGCTGTACGGAGATGGCGCGGCCCGGGAGAAAGATCGTCACCTTCGGGTTGGACGCGCCGCGCAACCCGCGGGATTGGGGTGTCGAACGCGCTGGCGGCGACCTCTGGCTGATGCAGGGCAGCGAACGGTTGCTCAAGGCGGGTGAGTTACAGGTGACGGGACTGCACAACGTCGCCAACGCGCTGGCCGCGCTGGCGCTGTGCCGAGCGCTGGATCTGCCGCTGCAAGCGTTGCTGGATGCACTGATTAGCTTCAAGGGTTTGCCGCATCGCGTCGAGCGTGTGCTCGAGCGCGACGGCGTGACTTGGTACGACGATTCCAAGGGCACCAATGTCGGTGCGACCGTGGCGGCGCTGCAGGGCCTGGGGCGCAAGGCGGTGCTGATCGCCGGCGGCGAGGGCAAGGGACAGGATTTCGCACCGCTTCATCCGGCAGTGGCGCAGCATGCGCGCGCAGTGGTGCTGATCGGGCGCGCGGCCCCATTGATCGAGGCCGCGCTGCAAGGTTGCGGCGTGCCGCTGGTGCGCGCTGTGGGTATGGCGGATGCCGTGCAGCAAGCGGCGCGACTGGCGCAGCATAACGATGCGGTACTGCTGTCTCCGGCCTGCGCCAGCTTTGACATGTTTCGCAATTACGCGCATCGCGCCGAGGTGTTCGTCGCGGCGGTGCGCGCCTTGCACAGGGAAGCTGCGTGATGGCGTCGCTCATCAAAACACGCACCCGTCCGCCGCAGGCGCAATTCGACGAGCTGTTGCTCTGGGTGCTGGCCGGCCTGCTCGCACTTGGGCTGGTGATGGTGTATTCCGCTTCGGTCGCGACGGCGGAAGGCAGCAAGCTTACCGGCCATCAGTCGACCTATTACCTGTTGCGCCACGGCATCTTTATCGCCGTGGGTGTGACACTGGGAGCGTGCGCCTTCACCGTGCCGCTGCAGGTATGGCAGAACTATGCGCCTTACCTGTTCATGGCCGGCACCCTGTTGCTGGTATTCGTGCTGATTCCCGGCGTTGGGCGCGAGGTCAACGGCAGTCGCCGCTGGCTGTCGCTGTTCGTCGTCAATTTGCAGCCTTCGGAACTGATGAAGCTGTTCGCCGTGCTCTACGCCGCAAGCTACGTGGTGCGCAAGGACAAGGTGGGGCATCTGTTCGTCAAGGCATTTATGCCGATGTTCGTGGTGATGGCGCTGATCGGCAGCCTGCTACTGCTTGAGCCGGACATGGGCGCCTTCGTGGTGATCTGCGCGATCGCGATGACTACTCTGTGGCTGGGCGGATTCAATCTCAAAGTCTTTGCCGCACTTCTGTTGGCTTTGCCGCTGGCGTTTGCCGCGCTCATCTATTCCTCGCCCTATCGCATGCAGCGTGTCATCGGCTTCATGGATCCGTGGTCTGATCCGTTCGGCAAGGGCTACCAGCTGAGCCATGCGCTGATCGCCTTCGGGCGCGGCGAATGGTTCGGCGTCGGCTTGGGCAGTAGCGTGGAAAAACTGTTCTACCTGCCGGAGGCGCATACCGACTTTTTGATGGCGGTGATTGCCGAGGAGTTGGGGCTGGTCGGCGTGGCCACCGTGATTCTGCTATTCACCTTGCTGGTCATACGCGCATTCCAGATCGGCCGTCACGCCGCGTTTCTGGAACGCTATTACTCCGCGCTGGTCGCGCAGGGTCTTGGTGTGTGGCTGGGCGTGCAGGCGATGATCAATATCGGGGTGAACATGGGTGTGCTGCCGACCAAGGGGCTGACCCTGCCGTTCCTCAGTTTCGGCGGCAGCGGTCTGGTGGTGAACTGCATCGCAGCAGCCGTTTTATTAAGAGTCGATTACGAGAATAGACGGGTTGCGCGGGGGCTTCCGGTATGAGCCGCTCAATTCTGATCATGGCGGGCGGAACCGGCGGGCACATCATGCCGGGACTGGCCGTCGCCGACATCCTGCGCGCCCAGGGCTGGAGCGTGACCTGGCTTGGTGTGCCAGGCAGCATGGAAGCCGAGTTGGTGCCCAAGCACGGGTATGAAATGGCATGGGTAAACTTTTCCGGTGTGCGCGGCAAGGGTGCATTGCGCCTGCTGCTGCTGCCGTTCACGCTGCTGCGCGCATTGGGACAGAGTGCGGCAGCGATCTTGCGCCACCGTCCCGATGTGGTGCTGGGCATGGGCGGCTACATCACTTTTCCGGGTGGGTTGATGGCGGTTTTGCTGCGCCGCCCGCTGGTGATCCACGAACAGAATTCCATCGCCGGATTGAGCAATAAAGTGCTGGCGCGCATCGCGCAAAAAGTGCTGAGCGGCTTTCCGGACGTGTTGCCGCAGGCGATCTGGTGTGGCAACCCGGTGCGCAGCAGCATCGCCGCACTGCCCGAACCGCAGCAGCGCTATGCGATGCGCAGCGGCAAGCTGAATCTGCTGGTGGTGGGCGGCAGTCTGGGAGCGAAGGCGCTCAACGAAACGCTGCCAAAGGCGCTTGCGATGTTGCCACTGGATGAACGCCCCGTCGTATTGCATCAGACCGGCAAGCAGCATTTCGAGGCGGTGAGGCGGTCGTACCAGCAGGCCGGCGTGCAGGCCGTCATCAAACCTTTTCTGGACGAAATGGCAAAGTGCTACGGCAATGCTGATCTGGTGATTTGTCGCGCCGGCGCCCTGACCGTTGCGGAGTTGGCGGCGGCGGGAGTGGCGAGCATTCTCATTCCGTTCCCGTTCGCGGTGGATGATCATCAGACGCATAACGCGCGCTTCCTGAGCGAGCGCGGCGCGGCGCGGTTGCTGCCGCAGAGTGAACTGAATGCGGAGAAGCTGGCGCAGCTGTTGCGTGAGTTGACCCGCGAGAAATTGCTGGCGATGGCGCAGTTGTCACGCAGTGTGGCGAAGCCGGATGCGGCACAACGTGTGGCGCAGGTTTGCGCAGAATTGGTGGCGGCATGAGCAGCGAACAGGGCTCCCGCTTGCGGGATGTGAGCGTCCGCGAATGCGCCGTTGCCGAAACGCGGTGTTGTGGAGTGGCATGCGGATGATGAGGCAACAAGCATGAAGCATAAAGTCAAACATCTGCATTTCGTCGGCATCGGTGGGTCTGGCATGAACGGCATTGCCGAGGTGTTGCTCAACCTCGGTTTTCAGGTGAGCGGTTCCGATCTCGGCGAGAGCGCGATCACACAACGCCTCAAGCAGCTCGGGGCGAAGGTGTATCTCGGTCATGCCGGACAGCATCTCACCGATGCCGATGCGGTGGTGGTGTCCACGGCCGTGGGTCAGGACAACCCGGAAGTGCTGGCGGCGCGTGCGCGCCACATCCCAGTCGTGCCGCGCGCGATGATGCTGGCGGAGTTGATGCGTTTGCGCCAGGGGATTGCGGTAGCCGGCACACATGGCAAGACCACCACCACTTCGCTGGTTGCCAGCGTGCTCGCCAAGGGAGGCTATGACCCGACCTTCGTCATCGGTGGCAGGCTTAACAGCAGCGGCACCAACGCCAAGCTGGGAACCGGTGAGTTCATCGTCGTGGAGGCTGACGAGTCGGATGCCTCGTTCCTCAACTTGCTGCCGATTATCGCGGTGATCACCAATATAGATGCCGACCATATGGAAACCTATGGCCATGATTTCGGCCGGCTCAAGCAGGCGTTTGTGGATTTCGTTGAGCATCTGCCGTTTTACGGCATGGCCATGCTGTGCATCGACGATGCCAACGTGCGCGAGATCATGCCGCGCATCACCAAGCCGGTGTGTACCTACGGCTTAAGTGAAGACGCGCAGATTCGCGCGGTGAATGTGCGCCATCAGGACGGGCAAATGCGCTTTACCGCCGCCTGCCGCCAGAACGGCACGCCGAAAGATCTGGACGTCACGCTGAATCTGGCGGGAATGCACAACGTGTTGAATGCGCTCGCCGCGATCGCAATCGGGCTGGAAGTTGGTGTGAAGGATGACGCCATCATCTCCGCACTCGCGGAATTTGAAGGGGTGGGGCGAAGGTTTCAGCGCTACGGGGAAATCGCCTTGCCACCAGAGAAGGGAGAGGGGAGAGGGGAGAAGGGTGGTGAGGCAACTGCGCGCGAAGATTTTACCCTTCCCTCTTCCCCCTTCCCTCTTCCCCATGAAGGGAGTTTTACTCTCATCGACGACTATGGCCACCATCCGGTGGAAATGGCCGCCACGCTCGCAGCGGTTCGCGGTGCATTTCCCGGCAGGCGTTTGGTACTGGCGTTTCAGCCGCATCGTTATACGCGCACGCGGGATCTGTTCGAGGATTTCGTCAAGGTGCTGTGCGGTGTGGATGCGCTGTTGCTGGCGGAAGTGTACGCGGCAGGCGAACCGCCCATCGTCGCGGCAGACGGGCGCGCGCTGATGCATGCGCTGCGTGTTGCGGGCCAGAACGAAGCGATATTTGTCGAGCAGATTGCCGAGATGCCACAGACCATCATGCAAATGGCGCGCGCTGGTGACGTGGTGATCACGATGGGCGCGGGCTCAATCGGCAACGTGCCGGGCGCACTGATACAGAAAACGGAAGACAGATGATGGTGTCAGAAGACAGAAGACAGAAGACAGAAGGCAGAGGTTTTGTTGCCGCTGCGCGGCCATCTTTCAATAAAGGCGTGGCAAAGCCGCTCGACGCTTTATCTTCTGCCCTCTGCCCTCTGTCCTCTGGCTTGCGCGGAGAAATGCGCCACGACGAACCCATGAGCCGTCACACCAGCTGGCGCGCGGGCGGCACGGTGCAGCGCATGTACCAGCCCGCCGACCTGGACGATCTGTTGGCATTTCTGCGCCAGTTGCCGAGCGATGAGCCGCTGGTTGCCGTCGGCCTGGGCAGCAACCTGCTGGTGCGCGACGGCGGATTGCGCGGGACGGGGCTGCTGTTGCACGGCGCACTGGGCGAATTGCATCTCGAAGCCGACGGCTCGCTCTATGCCGAAGCCGGCGTGCCGGGCGCGAAGCTGGCGCGCTACGCCGCTTCGCACAATTTGCGCGGCGCGGAAT
Organism: uncultured Gallionella sp.; assembly: GCA_964355765.1. Taxonomy (GTDB): domain Bacteria; phylum Pseudomonadota; class Gammaproteobacteria; order Burkholderiales; family Gallionellaceae; genus Gallionella. The sequence continues at coordinate 81,889 of CAYHEM010000006.1, read as the reverse complement.
TCCTCGCCGGCATCCCGGGCACGCTGGGCGGCATGCTGGCGATGAACGCCGGCTGCCACGGCAGCGAGATTTGGCAGAAGGTGCTGCGCGTTCAGGTGGTGACGCGCGGCGGCGAATTGCTGACGCGCACGCCGGACGAATATGAAATCGGGTATCGGCATGCGGTCAGGACTGAGGGAAGAGGACTGAGTGCTGAGAAAAACTCTCTCGCCCTTCAGCCCTCAGTCCTCGATCCTCAGTCCCAAGAATTTTTCGCCGCCGCATGGCTGAAGTTCGAAGCCGGTGACGGCGCAATGGCGCGCCAGGAAATCAAAGAACTGCTGTCCAAGCGCACCGCCAGCCAGCCGCTGAATTTGCCGAATGCCGGATCGGTATTCCGCAATCCGCCGGGCGACCATGCCGCGCGGCTGATTCAGCAGTGCGGGCTGAAAGGCAAAAGCATCGGCGGCGCACAGGTGTCGGAAAAGCACGCCAACTTTATTGTAAATACAGGCGAGGCGACGGCGACGGATATCGAGAACCTGATCAACGAAGTACAGGCCGAGGTGGAACAGCAAACCGGTGTGGAGCTGCAATGCGAAGTGCGCATTATTGGAGAGCACGCGAATCATGAATGAACAACTTGATCCCCGATCCCCGACCCTTGATCCTGCCGCATTCGGAAAAGTCGCGGTGCTGTTCGGCGGCAAATCCGCCGAGCGCGAAGTGTCGCTGAAAAGCGGTACGGCGGTGCTGGCGGCATTGCGGCGCAGCGGCGTGGACGCGCATGCATTCGATCCCGCCGTGCAAAATTTGCTGGGGTTGCACGACGAGGGTTATGAGCGCGCGTTCATTGCCCTGCACGGGCGCTTCGGCGAGGACGGCACGGTGCAGGGCGCGCTGGAACTGCTGGGCATTCCCTATACCGGCAGCGGGGTACTCGCTTCGGCGCTGGGCATGGACAAGTGGCGCACCAAGCTGGTGTGGCAGGCGGCGGACTTGCCGATTCCCGCATACGCCCTGCTGAATGAACAAAGCGATTGGGATGCGGTGGTGCGCCAACTGGGGTTGCCGCTATTCGTGAAACCGGCGAACGAAGGATCGAGCGTCGGCATCAGCAAGGTGAAGCGGGTGGAGCAATTGCCGGCCGCGTACCGCGAGGCCGCGAAGCACGACAAGCTGGTGATCGCGGAAAGTTTTATCGGCGGCGGCGAATATACGGTCGCGCTCCTGGGCGAGCAGGCCTTGCCGGTGATCAAAATCGAACCGGCCAGCGAATTTTATGACTACGAGGCGAAATATCTGCGCAACGACACGCGCTACCTGTGTCCGTCCGGATTGGACGCGGTGCGGGAAGCCGAGATGCAGCAACTGGCGAAACAGGCGTTCGCACTGATCGGTGGCCAGGGCTGGGGGCGCGTGGATTTCCTCGTGAGCGAGAGTGGCCGACCGTATCTGCTGGAAGCCAACACTTCACCGGGGATGACAGACCACAGCCTGGTGCCGATGGCAGCGCGCCAGGCAGGCATCAGTTTCGAGGAGCTGGTTGTGAAAGTACTGGCGCTGGCGGGGGGTAACAAATGATTTTGCGAGCATCCGCGTTGCGAATTGCCTGCTTACCCCATTGCACGTTTGTTCTTTCTCCCGCTTGCGGGATAACCAGCGACTTGGCAGCGGTCGCTTGCAGCCTAGTCGAATGGCTAGTTGTTTTACCCAGAGAGTTAGAGAGAAGGATGTATGTGGGATAACCCCGCACTGATGAGAAGCGTCTCTAACGCATTGTTAGCCTTCAGCACGTTCGCGCTGCTGTATGGCGCGATCTCCTACGCGGTGCATCTGCCTGGGTTGTTTCCGTTGCATAGCGTGCAGATGCGCGCGGCTCCGCAGCGGGTAATGACCGAAGACCTGTTGCAGGTGATGCGCAGCGAGGTGGATGGCAACCTATTCACCGTGGATATCGAACGCTTGCGGCTGGCGCTGGAAAAGTTGCCGTGGGTGCGTAGCGTCAGCATCCGGCGCGAATTTCCGGCCCGGTTGGTGGTGGCACTGGAAGAGCATCAGGCATTGGCCCGATGGCAAGGTTTGGCCCGCTTTGATTCTGCGGCAGGCTCGGGGCAGGCTTTATCCAGAATCGGTTTGGTGAATACCCATGGCGAGGTGTTTGACGCATCCAGCGCAGAGCCGCTGCCGGAGTTCATCAGCCAGGAAAGCGATTCGTTCGAGGTGGCGCAGCGCTATGAAGAATTCAGCGGGCAGCTTGCCGTGCTGAATCTGCGCATCGCGCAGCTTGCACTGACACCGCGCCACGCATGGCGTGTGATTCTGGACAACGGGGTGACGCTGGAGTTGGGGCGCGAACAGATGCAGCTACGCATGGCGCGTTTTGTCGCGATGTTCCCGTACACAGAAGGCAGAGGACAGCAGACAGAGGACAGGGGGCATGGGACAGAAGGCAGAGGATGGGCGCATGTGGATTTGCGCTACCGGAACGGGCTTGCCATCAGGCAGATGGCAAAAGGCAGAAAACTGTGGAATGAAGGTTGAAGATATTGAGAATTGAGGACACAAGAAGGTTGGCAGGGAATGGACGGGTTTTTCTGTCTGCTGTCTTCTGTCTGCTGTCTTCTGGAGTGGAGAACGAGCGATGAGCAGAAACAAGGAAGCTAAAAACCTGGTGGTCGGATTGGACATCGGCACCTCCAAGATTGTGGCCATTGTCGGCGAGGTCAAGCCGGACGGCATGCTGGAGGTGATTGGCATGGGCATGCACGAATCCGACGGTATGAAAAAAGGCATGGTGGTCAACATCGAAGCCACGGTAGGCGCGATCCAGCGTGCACTGGAAGAGGCCGAGCTGATGGCGGATTGCAAGATCCTTGAGGTGCATACCGGCATCGCCGGCAGCCATATCCGCGGCATCAACTCGCGCGGCATGGTGAAGATCAAGGAGAAAGAAGTCGTGTCGAGCGACATCGAACGTGTGGTTGAAACCGCCAGTTCGATCAGCCTGCCGGGCGACCAGCAGATCCTGCACATCCTCGAGCAGGAGTTCAGCATCGACGGACAGGACGGCATCAAAAAACCGCTCGGCATGAGCGGCATGCGCCTGGATGTCGAGGTGCACATCGTCAGCGGCGCGGTGGCGGCAGTGCAGAACATCATGAAATGCATTCATCGCTGCGGGCTGGAGGTCAACGAACTGATTTTGCAGCCGCTGGCGTCGAGCAAGGCGGTGCTGGAAGAGGATGAAAAAGAGCTGGGCGTGTGCCTCGTGGATATCGGCGGCGGCACCACCGACATCGCGGTGTTCACCGGCGGCGCGATCCGCCATACCGCCGTGATTCCGATTGCCGGCGATCAGATTACCAACGACATCGCGATGGCGCTGCGTACGCCGACGCAGGATGCCGAGGATATCAAGATCAAGCATGGGTGCGCGTTGCGTCAGATGGCAGATGACGGCGTGATCGAGGTGCCGGGCGTGGGCGAGCGCGGCCCGCGCATGTTGTCGCGCCAGACGCTGGCCGAGGTGATCGAGCCGCGCGTCGAGGAATTGTATTCGCTGGTGCAGCAGGAATTGCGTCGCAGCGGATTCGAGGATTTGCTGTCGTCTGGCATCGTCATCACCGGGGGCAGCAGTGCCATGCAGGGCATGGTCGAGTTGGGCGAGGAGATTTTTCATATGCCGGTGCGCCTGGGTATCCCGAAATATGTCGGCGGGTTGTCCGACGTGGTGAAGACGCCGCGCATGGCGACCGGTGTCGGGTTGCTGCTGTACGGTCTGGAGCATTTTCAGAGTAACGAAGAGAAGCGCATGCAGTCGGGTTCGTTTGGAGATGTGCTGGCAAGAATGAAGGCATGGTTTCAGGGAAACTTTTAGCGGGATTTGATAGGCAGATTCAGGATTGATTTGTAATTACGAAAGGGAGGAAACGATGTTTGAGCTATTGGAAGCAGAAACGCAGGATGCGGTAATCAAGGTGATCGGGGTAGGCGGCTGCGGAAGTAACGCCGTAGACCACATGATTGAGCAGGGCGTGCAGGGTGTCGAGTTTATCGTTGTTAACACTGACTCTCAGGCGCTCAAACGCAGCAAGGCGCGCACCCAGTTACAGATCGGGTTGGCGATCACCAAGGGGCTGGGCGCGGGCGCCAAGCCGTCAGTTGGTCAGGCGGCGGCCGAGGAGGATCATGAACGCATCAAGGAGATGATCAGCGGTGCGCACATGGTGTTCATCACCGCAGGCATGGGGGGGGGCACCGGGACGGGTGCTGCGCCAATCATCGCGAAGATTGCCCGCGAACTGGACATTCTGACCGTGGCGGTGGTCACTAAGCCGTTTGCCTACGAAGGCAACCGGATGCGTTTTGCCAAGGTTGGAATTGAAGCCTTGCATGAGCATGTCGATTCGCTGATCATCGTGCCGAATGCCAAGTTGCTGGAGGTGCTGGGGAACGACGTTACCGTGCCGGAAGCGTTCCGGGCCGCCAACGGGGTGCTGCAGGGCGCGGTCGCAGGCATTGCCGAGGTGATTAACGTGCCGGGCCTGATCAACGTGGACTTTGCCGACGTGCGCACCGTGATGTCGGAGAACGGCATGGCGATGATGGGCTCTGCCGTCGCTTCCGGCCCGGACCGTGCGCGTTCCGCTGCGGAGCGCGCCATTGCCAGCCCGCTGCTGGAAGATGTGGATATGTCCGGTGCGCGCGGCGTACTGGTAAACATTACCTCGTCCAGCCAGTTGAAACTGAAAGAACTGGAAGATGTGATGGAATGCGTCAAATTTGCCGCAGAAGAGGCGACAGTCATTGTTGGCTCGGTATTTGACGAGGCCATGGGTGATGATCTGCGCGTGACGGTCGTGGCGACCGGACTTGGCACACCGCGTATCAAGAAACCGGAGGTGGTCTATCGCGGCAACGAAGAAGCTGGTCTGCGCACCGGCACGGATAATCAGCCAGTCGCCAATGCCGGTGTTGACTATACCCAGCTGGATACGCCTACCGTCATACGAACCGGTCGCAGGGGGCAGATTGAAGCAATGGAAAAGTCCGGAGCCGATACCTACGACATCCCGACATTCTTGCGCAAACAGGCGGATTAGGAGCGGGATCGAGGATCGAGGATTGAGGAGCGAAAATTGAGAACTGGGGACATGGTAAAATTACGCCATGATTTCAGCACGCAAGACAACCATGGTTAAACAACGCACCTTGAAGAGTTCCGTCAGCGTGACGGGTGTCGGCTTGCACAGCGGCGAAAAGGTCACGCTTGGCTTGCGCCCCGCCCCGGCCAACACCGGCATCGTATTTCGCCGAGTGGACGTCAAACCGGCCGAGGAGATTCGTGCGCATGCCGAACGGGTGCATGACACACGCCTGTCTACCTGCATGGAGCAAAATGGTGTGCGCGTGGCAACCATCGAGCATCTGATGTCGGCATTGGCCGGGCTGGGCATCGATAATGCGTATGTTGACCTGGACAATGCGGAAGTGCCGATCATGGATGGCAGCGCCGGCACGTTCATCTTTCTGCTGCAATCGGCGGGTATCGTTGAGCAGTCCGCCGCCAAAAAATTCATACGCATCAAAAAGCCGGTCGAGGTCAGGCAGGGCGACAAATGGGTGCGCTTTGAACCCTTCAACGGTTACAAGTTGATCTTTACCATACATTTTGCCCATCCAGTATTTGCCAGTGCCAAACAGCATGTGGTGGTCGATCTGGGTGAAGAATCCTATGTGCGCGACATCAGCCGCGCGCGCACCTTCGGCTTCATGCAGGATGTCGAAAACATGCGCGCCCAAGGCTTGGCCCTGGGCGGCAGTCTGGATAACGCCATCGTCATGGACGAGTATCGCGTGCTGAATGCAGACGGCCTGCGTTTCGAGGACGAATTCGTCAAGCATAAGGTGCTGGATGCGATCGGCGATCTCTATCTGCTGGGCCATCCGCTGATTGGCGCGTTTTCCGGTTACAAATCCGGACATGCCTTGAACAATGCCTTGCTGCGCGAGTTGATCGCCGACGAGCAGGCATGGGAATTTGTCACGTTTGATAGTGTGGAGGACGCTCCGGCGTTCCTGCGCCTGCAATTACAGACGGCCTGAGCACTCTCAGAATGGCGGGTAAATGATCATCCTGCGTTTATTCCTGATACTGATTGCGCTGCTGCTGATCTGGAGCGTCGGCATGTATGTTTTCAAAGGCGACCGCCGCTATCTGCGCTTTGCCGGGCAAATAATACGTTTCAGCGTGATTCTGCTGCTGGTGGCGGCCCTGCTGTTTGTGCTGGAGCGCTACGTGCTGGTGGCCTGGCGGGTATTGCTCTGACCCATTTCCCCCCCCCCATTTATTTTGCGGCTGATTGAATCTGTCAACGTAATTTCGATTGCCTCCGAACGACATCCGACAACCCTGCTGCCGGATGTCGGCAGCGAGGAGCAGCAATGCGGATCATGGAGGACTTGTGACGTGTTTTTTAGATATCTTCGTCGCCGCCCATGCCCGGTTCCTTGGCGAACAGTACGGCGGCCTTCACACGGGAAGACAGATTGAGCTTGTTGAGGATATGGCGGACATGCTGCTTCACCGTGTCATAGCTGATCGACAAGGTTTGCGCGATGGCCTTGTTGCTGTCGCCGCGCGACAGTAATTGCAGTATTTCGCGTTCGCGCTCAGTCAGCAGTTTGAGTGAATTCCTTGGTTCCTGTTCGGGCTGATCGCCGCGCAACATGTAGATCATCTTCACAGTCATGGCGGGGGCTACCACCAGTTCGCCGGCAGCGACGCGGCGTATCGCGTCCACGACTTCATCCGGTGCCATGTCCTTGAGCAAGTAGCCGCGCACGCCGGCACGAATCGCATTCCCCAGGTCCTTCTCCGAATCGCTCATGGTCAGCATCACGGCGGGGACGGTGTAACCCTCTTTGCGCAGTTGTTCCAGCATCGCCAAGCCGTCCATCGGTTTCATGCGCAGGTCGATAACCAGCAGATCGGGTTGTTCGTCCAGAAGGGGACGCGCCTCTTCGATGGTGCCCACCGCGCCCAGCACGTTGAACCCGTAGCAGCGGGAAAGCAATTCGTGAAGTCCGCGTCGGCACAGGCTTTGATCATCCACCAGAGCGATTTTCAATTCATTCGTCATGCACAGTTCTCCAGTCCGCTCCCGGCTCGGGGAAAAGTAATTGTACGCTGGTTCCCAACCCCTTGGCGCTTTCAGTCCTGATTTCGCCGCCGATGCGTTGCGCACGCTCGCGCATGATGACAATCCCGTAATGGCCCTCCACCGGGGCCAGGTCGTCGCCAGCCCCGTTGTCTTCGACGGTAAAGACGTAATAACCGGCGCGGTGATCCACGATCAGGCGCGCATGACTTGCGTTGGAATGCTTGGCGACATTGGAGAGCGCCTCGTGGACGATGTAGTAGGCCTGTATCTCATGTTCCAGGGGCAGATCGAGATCGGCGATGCGGATGGCGCAATCGAGCACGATGCTATTTTGCTGGCGGAAACGTCTGACCATTTTTTTCAGTGCGTGCAACAGACCGGCAGGATCCATCTCGCTGCGGAAATCGGTAATCAGGGCGCGCACTGCTTTCTGGCTGATTTCCAGTGTTTCATCGAGATCGCGCGCATACCCGGTTGCCATGGCCTCATCGTTGTTGCGCATCGCATCGGTCAGCAGGGTGATGCTCATGCGCGCATAGTTCAGCGTCTGCGCCAGCGAGTCGTGTATTTCGTTGGCGATGGATTGGCGTTCCATGAGCATTTCGGCCCGCCTGATTTCACGGTTCGATCTGATATGTTCGATAAGTGTGCCCAGCAAATCTGCGAAAGAGACCGCCGCGTTCGCGGCGTGATCGGAGGAAGATTGCGGGGTATCGAAAAACAGTGTGAAAACGCCAAGCAGCGCGTCGGGCGTGGTGCGGCTTTCGAGCGGAACCGAAATAACCGATCGGAATTGTTGATGCGTTTCCCCGATTTGCCGGGCTTCGCAATCTTCGGTATTGGTGGAGCACAAGCCGCGTCTGAATGCGCCCTTGCCGCATTCTTCACAGGCCAGTTCGGTGATGCTTTCGGCTTTCAGCTGTTCGCTGGACAGGCCGACGGAACTGATAATCTGCAAAGTCTGTTCGTCGGGCAGAATAACCCGGATCATGCCTGCGCTTGCGTGAGACATGCGGAGCGCTGTCTCCAGAAATACGTTCAGCAGCGTTTTGAGATCGCTTGCACGGTGGGGCGCGAACTCCTGTTCGACACACGAGGCGATGCCTCCCTTTCTGGCGGGGGGAGTGAAGTTGGGAATGCGCATCCAGAAAAAACCAGTCCGTTCCGGATTCTCTTCAGGTCCCATTTTTCTATTCCTGGCGTTCAATAAAAAATATCCCCGGATGTTGTTAGGCGAAAGGGGATAAAGCCGAAATTTCAACGGGTCAAGCCGCTTCAGGTTATTGCGCTTCTGCGCGAATACTAACATGGTGAATAAGAATTTTCCGCCCTCCAACCCATCTGGGTTATATCCAGACTTACCCGACAAGGTTATAGACACCTGGGGTGCGAATTATGCTTAATGCACTGAAGTATAAATGACCAGTGACATGAAAATTTGTATCGTTTCCGACTGTCACGATCGCTCCGATTCCATGGCAGCGGCGATTCTGGCGGCAAAGGCTTGTGGTGTGCAGGCTGTCATCCATTGTGGCGATCTGATCGGCGTCAACACCCTGCGTGCCTCACTCGATGTGGGTATTCCTATCCATGCAGTCCATGGCAACAATGTCGGCGACATCGATGCGCTGTATCGCATGATGAAAAAAACCGGCGGAATGTTCATCTACCACGGACAGGAAGCAGTAGTTGGGCATCGTCGAATCTGCCTACGATCACGGCGCGGGGATGATCGTCACGCCGTGCCAGTTATGCCAGGCCAACGTGGAAATCTACCGGTCGGAAATCAACAGGAAACAGGGCACAAAGTTCGCCATGCCAGTGGTGTATTACTCGCAGCTGATGACGGTGGCCTACGGCGGCAGCGCGAAGCAGGCCGGACTGGACGGGCATATTATTCAGCCAAAAAAATTGCATGACCTTGCAGGCCGCTGATGGCGATATAATTCACGCTGAACAGATTACAAGGAGAGTCACCATGCAGCACCTCACCCCGAAAGAAGCCTACGACTTCCTGCAAGCCACTCCCGAAGCGGTGTTCATAGACGTGCGCAGCGAAATGGAATACATGTTCGTCGGCCACCCGCGCGGCTCCATCCTGATTCCATGGGTGGACGGCCCGGACTGGGAAATCAATCCGCATTTTGTCGCGCATGCGCGCAAGGCCTCCAGCGTCAACCGTCCGGTCGTGCTCATCTGCCGTTCCGGTCGCCGTTCCGCCGACGCCGGGCTGGCCTTGGAAAATGCCGGCATGAAAGACATCTACAATGTCACACATGGCTTCGAAGGCGACCTCGATGAAGGTCATCACCGCAATTCCCATAATGGTTGGCGCCATGACGAATTGCCCTGGGCGCAGACCTGATCAGCACTCGCGAGTGGTTTTATCCGACGCTCCCGTTGTCAATTCCAGCGACGGCGATCATCACGGGCCGCTGGCAACCTGATGATCCAGGTTCGCCTGTCGAAATGAGGGGCGGCCAACGTGCGTGACAAGAAGGAGAAGTTATCCCATGATGCACTGAGCTATCATGGATGAGCTGGTGTGATATCTTCACGCTACCTTGAGACCTGACACCCAACCCCCAACCCCCAACCCCAACCGCATCATGATTGCCCACCTGTTCCCCTCGCTTGCCATATTAGGCTTGATGTTGCCTCTGATAGGCCTGGTTATCCTGGTGGTCGCACTTGTTCCATTGCGCAGGCTGATGGCGATCATCCCTGCCGGATCGCTGCGCAACAAGTGGCGCGTCATGAACGGATTGATTTTCTTCTTCATCGCCGCCTACTTTGTCTACATCGCAGCAATCTGGGGTCAGCCTGAGGAGTGGGTCAGGCCGGCCATCCCCGGCATCCTGTTATTTGGCGCCCTGTTTGTCTGGTTGACGATAAAGCTTTCGCTGCAAACCGCTGTCAGTCTGCAGCGCATGGAGTTGCTGGAAACAGAGAATATTACCGACGCCCTGACGAAGGTTTACAACCGCCGCTACCTGAATCGTCGCCTTGAGGAAGAAGTTGCAAGAGCAAAAAGACACGCGCTCGAGCTCTCCATACTGCTGATCGACCTCGATCATTTCAAGCGGATCAATGACACCCATGGGCACCAGGCCGGTGATGTTGCCCTGAGTATATTCGGCCGCCTGCTCAAGGGCGATTTTCGTGATGAAGACGTTGTCGCGCGCTATGGGGGAGAGGAATTTTTGGTGATTGTTACCAATACTGCTGTCGATGAGGCCGCGTTGGTGGCAGAACGCCTTCGTCAGCGGGTTGAATCACACACATTCGAGATTCCTGATGGCGCCGGCGCAAACCAAAACATTCAGATCAGCATCAGCATCGGTGTGGCGGGCTTGAGCGCGAGTCTTGATGACGTGGAAAAATTGGTGCAAGCCGCTGACCTGGCGCTATACCGCGCGAAAATGGAAGGCAGGAATCGCGTTGCCATTGATACGGCCGCAGTCGGAGAACTCGTATAGCAGAGCACTTGGCAGATGGAATGCCCATATCTTCCGGCCGGTACGAAATGTCCAGACAGACTTATTGCCACGCTTCCCGGCAGGGGCGCACGTGACAGGCCGCCTCATAGCGGTTGTTCGGGAAATGGCGCAATCGTCACTTAGGCGACACGCGCGCCGTCACCCCCATCTCGCGAAATTACAGACAAAAAAATGGGCGATCTAGAAATCGCCCAAAAGGAGGAACCTATGAATGTGGTTCATCTGACATTTCAGTGGCCTGCAGGTTTGACCTCTTGCTTTTCAACTAAAAATTCGCAATATGCCTTCCAGCCATCCCATAATCTCAAGCGGTTTTTTCCCTGGTATATTCGACGCGCATCGCCTGGACGGTAGGGCGGCTCTGAAGGCGGAGTTGTGCCGGGCTTTTCGTACGCCGGCACTTTCGCTTCGAAAATATATAGGAGGGACGCCAGCTCGCCGATGTAAACATGCATTTGGCGGGTGTCATTAAAACAGTCAACGGCTATGCCGTGCCCATGCTTATTCGGCATAGCTTGGTTTTTCGATAGGCTGATAAATTTATCTCCGCATGAGGAAGACCTGATGCAGCAAGGTTCGGTGCATGATCGCGTTTCAGTAGAAGCCAAACTTGGGGGTGCAGCAGCACCCCGCAGTTTCGATGGGTGAGATTTCCTCGGGTGTCGTTGCAATGCCGAGTTTCTGTGCCAGTTGTTGGCGAGAGGGGTATGTGCCTGTTGAGACGATGTCACCGTTGATCATGATTACGGGTAGCCGATCCATCCCGGCTTCCATTTCTTTGACCACCGCCGGATTGGCGGCGAAGGCCTGCGGTTGACGGCTGAGGTTATGGCGCGCGACCTTTACCCCATGATTCTCGACCCATTTCAGATCGGCAACGAACTGGACGAGTACGGGGTCGAAATAGGGCAAGGCAGGATCGAATATTTCAAGGGTTTTCATGGTGCTTCATATTGCGTGGTCATTTAGGAGGCTCCAATTTTAACGTAGCTCGCCACCGTAAAGCGGTCAGTGATTCGATTCGCCTGTTCGCCGCACGCTGGTCATTGGCGAAGTTACTGAATCGACACTTAGGGAACCTCTGATCAAGTCCCACATGGCCGCGCATTCGGCTTTGCGGGGTGAGATGCAAGGAAGGCGGCGACGCGAATGGCCCTTCCCTTCGCTCGGAGCCTGACACCGCAGATCGCCTGCAAAGCCAATACTCTGAAGGGTTGCAACCAAAACTGGCGCTCGCGGCGTTGCGCTTCTTGGCATCGTAGAATGACTACGACCTGCGTCGCGCGCCTTGCGATCACCCAGTTTTTGTTAGCAACGCGGTTCATGGCGGACTTGATCAGAGGTTCCTTAGGGTACTTCTATAATCCTAACGATCATGGCGCAGGTCAACCAGAATGATGAATCGTCCGCGCCCTGATCGCTCCCTCATCCCCGTTCCCCCTCTGGGTGAAACAACAAGCCATTCGACTAGGCTGCAAACAACCGCAGCCAAGTCGCTGGTTATCCCGGAGGGCGAGGGGTACAGGCGGGTCGCTGCGCGTGATTCGCATTAAAGCGGTTTGCGTACGCTGATTGCGCCGCGAATCTGGCCGACAGAGTATCCGGTCGCGCGATCGTTGGGGTAGAGCTCACCGAGAACGGACTTGACGGCAGGGCTGATCTCATCTGTCGAACCATGGCAAGCGAGGCACAGTGGCTGTACCGGTAGTGCCTTGACGTAGCGATATTCACTGCCAACCGTCTCACCTTTTTCCAGTTGTGCAGGCGGCTCGCCGGCAGCCGCGCGCTTGTCGAAATCTTCGAGGGCAGCCTTTTCCCAGTCATCTGGAATGGCGCGCGCCTCGTTGCGCGGTTTCAGGCTGACGCGTTTGACCTTCCAGCCGGTCTCCTGGAGCATCTTGCCGGCCATCTTGGGCGCCATGTCCCTGCATACCGGAATCGCGCCTTCCGGGCCGGACTTGCCCATTTCTTCCTGCAGGGTGGCGAGCAGCTTGGGCGGCATGGACATCGCCACCTTGCGTGCCTCGCTCAACATGGCGTCGTCCCCGGCATGGGCGTGAGAAGTAACAAATGGGGTAGCCAGGATTACAGCGGCTATGAGCAGTGTTTTCATGAAATTTTCCTTTTTGTGGTTGGAGAGGCTGATTATTCTTTGCTGATTACTTTAGGGCTTTTTGGGCGTGGTGTAGGGCACTTCCTTCTGGTGTGGTTCCCATATGGTTTCATAGCCAACAAAGAACTGCCCCGGTACGATTTCTTTCTGGCGGGTCGTCACATGGAATGCGTGGCCATCCGGAACCTTGGGGCGGGTAAAAGGCTTCTTGTCATCACTCATATTCAAATCTCCTTGCTGGTGGAAAACGGGAGGAAGATAAACTGATATATCAGCCCCTCCCACTTGGCTGACTAAATTGTATTATTAGCGCGTGTAATGTCCCTTCTTTGGAATTACATGCCGCACGCCCCCTTGGGGATTCTCAACGTCACCTTTGTAGCGGGGGATGATGTGAATATGGACATGGAAGACGCTTTGTCCGGCCGCCGGTCCGACATTGACGCCGATATTGTAGCCATCAGGCTTGAATTCCTCGTCCAGTCGCATGCGCTCCTCGGTGATCAACCCCATGCAGGCATTGATCTCTTCGGGCGTCAGGTCGAAAAAGCTGGCGACATGCCGACGCGGGATGATCAAGGTGTGCCCCGGACTCACCGGGTAGGAGTCAAGAGCACTGTATGCAAGTTCATGCTCCAGAGATACGCCACGCGGATCCTTGCAAAATAGGCACGGGTCATTGGGGTCTCTTTTCTTTTTCTGTGTGGCTTCAGGCGACAACGGAACACCTCCTGTTTGACCTATACCTTATACTTCGACACAGAATCTTGTTAACGGGGAAACCATCTTGGCATCGAATAAAGGACGGGCTTACTTTGCACTGCTTGGCTATCATTTCAACCCCGACGACGTTACACGCCTGCTTGGGATAGAACCCACCTCCGTCGATGCTGCTGGCGCATACGGTGGCCTGGATAAACCCGTGATAAGTTCATGGGAGTTATCAACGGAGACGATTACTGGAACAGTGGATGTATTCGCTTTAACGGACATCATCGTAAAACAGCTGGAACCTGTAAAAGAAAAGATCGTTGAAGTCTGTAAAAGCCACAATCTGTCTCCAAGGCTGGGGGTGGCGCTGACTTTATCCGTTGATAAAAACGAATCCAGCCCGGAGGTCGGGTTTGGTGTCCGAACAATCCGCTTCCTTGCGGATACCGGCACATTCATTGAAATGGAACATAAACTTTCCGAGCGGGTTTGATTCATTCTTCACTCAGCAATCTGACTGTTAAGCGCTTTTAACTGTGACCGCGCCTGTTTCTGCTGTTCCTCGCAATGCCTTAAACAGAGTGGTTGTAGTGCGTGAGGAAAACATTCCATGATCACTTCAAATTCATCTGCAACTTCTTCTGCAAGCACAGCATCGTTTGTTAATTGAGCGAGTGCATTTTGTGCTGTCGCCTTATTCACCCGACAGATGACTGCCAAATGGATGGGCAACTGCTGTTCCATGCTGACCGTCAATGCCTTTTCGTAGGAATTGATCGCTTCTGTTAAACGATCAGGATTTTCTTCTGACTCACCGAGATGATGCAAAACGGCAGCACGATTATTATGTGTAGCGGTTAGCTCTAATGCGTAATTATCTGCGTCGAGTACGGCAAGCGCATTTTTATAGGCAACAACGGATTTTTGAAGTTGACGGTTACCTTTAAGGAGTTTTCCGTAGGTATGTAAAGTGACACCCAGTTGATGCATGGTATGCCTCCAGTCTTCCGGGGACTTATCCCGCGTCCAGACCAGCAAAGCATTGGTGTAAGCATCTACAGCGGCCTTTAATGGCTGTGTAGCTTCAAGCAATCGACCAAGCGCCTGGTTGGCCGTGCCCAGGTTATATTGCGTAGCTGCCCATTCCAGAGGAGAGCTCTCTTGTCCGAACACCTCTAATGCATTGCTAAAACACAGGATGGCCCGTTCGAACAATTCAGTATCTCTCCGCTGCTGCCCCGTTGCGGCAAGAATATTTCCGAGATTATTCTGTGCCTCTGCCCAAACCATTGGCTTCTTGTCTCGACTTACATTTGGGGCAAGGGTGCCTGTAGTGGAAGGGTCAGCCAGCGATGCCTCAAGCGCCTCGCGTAATTGCTCAAAGATTTTGGAGCTGAAGCGGTGCTGTTCATAGTTTCCACGTGTGAAACGAAAATTATCCGCTACGGCAACCTTGGTATCCGGCATGGCCGCAGCGGCCATCTCTTTGCCCAGCATGCCTATGGAGTTCGCTATTGCACGCTCCAGAGCCTTGTTTGGCGGGAAGATGATGTAATCAGCTGAGAATTTCATTTTGCCCGGTCAAGTATTTCATTTAATTCAGGATCAGCGCCGACTGCTCCGCCAAGCTCGATCTCTTCCTCGGTGGCTTCGCGTATGGACAAGACTTCCAGCATAAAAGTGACTTCTCTGCCGCAAAGGGGGTTATTACCGTCGACAGTCAATGTCTTGTCGTCGAAGCGGGTGACGATGAAGCTCCTCGGCTCACCCTTTTCATTCTCCATGGTGATGGTCATGCCGATCTCCCGATACTCTTTCGGGACATTTTCTATATGATCGGTAAATGCCAGTGATTCATCTCTCTCGCCATATAGCAGTGTCGTGTCGATTGGCACATCGATGATGTCGCCGACTTTTTTGCCATACAGTAGCTTTGTCACTTCTTCAGACATCACATCATTCACACCATGAACATATCCCAGCGGATAATCCACAGTGACCAGGATGTCGCCGGTTTTGTTATCGATGACCTTGTAATTCAGTTCAACGAATTTTTCGTCTTCAATTGTGTCTGTCATGGCGAATCAATTAGTTAAAAACAGGGTCCTAAAATAGGGTGGCGCCAAAAATTTTCACCTTATCCTTTTCATAACCCAGCACAAGCCTTCCCAGCCATTCCCCATCTTTTTTTGAACTTCTCTGTTTGTATAGCACTGTGACATATTCGCCACGGCGTATGGTGCCAAGATACTCGTAATCCGGTGACAGGTTCTTTGCCAGTTCGCTTCTTGCAAACTGCTTGCCCATTTCTACTTCGTTGGCGCCCGCAATAAAAGTGCTCGAAAAATTACGTGTGAAAGCACCGTAGTTGCCTTCATTCGAGTATTTGACCAAATCCGCCCACATGGGATTTGCGAGCTCCAATATCTCTTCGTCTGTCTTATCAATGATATTCATCAAGCCCACTCTATTAAAAATATTTCACCTGATTATGATCTTTCATGGAAACAATTTTCCACTCTGGCGAAATAGATAAAAAGAGGACCAACAGGAGTATGCCGGTCCTCATTAAATACACTGACGAGCTATCGCAAATAGCTGCATGGTCCTGATTGAACAGAACGCATAAATCAAGCCTGCAATTGCTTAGTGGTGACCTTCTGGCGGCGCTTTCTCTACATCACCTACCAAGTGGTAGAGCGGTGCTTTTTCCATCGTGTATTCACCTGTCTTGGGATCACGACGAGAAACTGTCAGTACATGCCAGTTCTCATCATCCAGCTTAATCGCATCACCACGGTAGTAGTATCCCGGCCAACGTGTCTCCTTACGGAACAGCGTATGATGGAACACACTTTCAGAAGTCAGGAAACGATGCTTCAACTCCCATGCACGTAACAACTCGTGTATATCTGTAGCGGCTACTTTTTCCAGATCTTCCCCAAGAATGTACATTTTTTTGAGACCGATGTTCAGCAGCTTGTCGTTGGTCATGTAGTTGACACCAAAACCACCACAGTACTCATCCATCAGCTTCTGCAGACGATCAAGCCCCTGTTTTGGATTGATGAAGTTCGGATTGACGGTGCCCGCAACCACTTCGTTGCTGTACACGCGATACGTTTCCAGAGGCTTGTAGATCTGTTCCTTACGGCGATTGATCTGAGCGTCAGAAACACGGATGCCCTCAGCTTTGCCATCATCAATATATTTACAGGCAGCCTTGGCAGCCAAACGACCTTCAGTGAAAGAGCCTGATGAGAATGCGTGAGGTGTACCACCAGCCGCATCACCCGCACCGAACAGACCTTCAATGGTGGTCATGCGGTTGTATCCCCAGAAGTACTCGGGTGGAGACAGGTCTTCAGGGCCTGAACACCAGGCGCCACAACCCGTTGCATGTGAGCCCATGACGTAAGGCTCGGAAGTTGTCAGTTCAGGGTTTTCGTATTTCGGATCAACGTCTGTTGCCGCCCACAGTACCGCCTGACCAACAGTCATGCCCAGGAAGTTGTGCCAGCCGATCTCTTCAAGATGAGGGTCCTGGAAGGCTTCCATGGTGACCATGTGAATCGGGCCGCGGCCGGCATTCACCTCAGAGATGATTGCATGGTTACGCAGGCAGGTCGGGATAGGTCTATGAGTACGGTGCGAAACCTCCGGATCCAGGTATTCCTTGCCGACCATCTCCTGCAGGGCAGGGAACCACTTGGATTCGTACTCTTCACCATAGGCATTCTGGGTGTAGGTCTTGAGGTGCAGGAAGTAGGCGCCGACAGGACCGTAACCATCCTTGAATCGGGCCAGTACGATACGGTTTTCCATTTGTGTCATTTTCGCGCCTGCTTCGATCATCAGACCATAGGCAGATCCAGATGACCACGGCGCGTACCAGACACGACCCGCACCTTCACCGACAGAACGCGGCTTGAAGATGTTGGAAGCGCCACCGGCACCACAGATAACGGTTTTGGACTTGAACACGTGGTAGTTGCCCGTGCGAACGTTAAAGCCTACAGCACCGGCAACGCGGTTCTCCTTGGCTTCATCCATCAGCAGGTGGGTCAAACAGACGCGGTTGAAAACTTTGTCTGCGGACTTCTTGGCCGCCTCAGCAACGATAGGCTTGTAGGATTCACCATGAATCATGATCTGCCAGCGCCCCTCACGCAAATATGAACCCTTCTTCTCGTTGCGCATGATGGGCAGGCCCCACTCTTCAAAGTTATGCACAGTGGAGTCAACATGACGCGCCATATCAAAAGCGAGGTCTTCACGCACCATACCCATCAGGTCGATACGTGCATAGCGCACGTGATCTTCGGGATTGTTCTCGCCAAAGCGTGTACCCATGTAGCAGTTGATCGCATACAGGCCCTGGGCTACCGCACCAGAACGCATGATGTTTGCTTTTTCGGCGATCACGATCTTCTTGTTCTGGCCCCAATATCTTGCTTCAAATGCCGCACCGGTACCACCCAGGCCCGCACCTGCAACCAGGATGTCGATGCCGTCTTCAATGATTGTCTGGTAGCTCATCAGTATTGCACCCCTTTTTTGATTTCCAGGCCATTGGATTCCAGTGTATGTAAACCACCTGCATCCATACGAATATACTTGGGCTCGTTGAACAATAACTGACTGTCACGCATTTCCTTGCTTGGAGCAGGCTCGTCTGCGAGTTTCGGTGTCGCCGAGCCCCAGGGCTTGGTCGTGATCGGCGCTAACAACTCCATGTCTTTCTTGCCGTTGCGGAACTTGATGCGCCACGCGATCGTGCCTTTCTCTTCGTCACGAATCACACGGACACTGTGTCCCAGTGGTGCAAAGTCGGCATAACCGCGTACATCAATGGCGTGGTGCGGGCAGGCTTTTACACAGGAGTAACATTCCCAGCACATATTGGGTTCGATGTTGTAAGCACGGCGCAGCTTCTTGTCGATGTGCATGATGTCGGACGGGCAAATGTCAACGCATTCTCCGCAACCATCACAACGTGTCATATATACAAAGGTTGGCATAAGTTACTCCTCTATTCCCTATAGATAATCAGTCAAGTCAGCATTAGTAGTGGTTGGCTCTTTCAGCCTTGATGCAAAGCCCCATGTTCGGCGGGTTCTTGCCCATATACATAGGGATATCCGGAAATTTGCGCTGCACTTCAGGATCCGTCAGGTCATAGTCAGGAGGCAGATTCTCCCGAGAACCATCGGCCACGGTGATTTTTTTCTGGTAGGCCGCAGCGGGCTTGAAGAACATATGGGCAAACTTGGAAAAATATACGCCGCCAAAGAGCACTGTGCTGGACAGGATGAACAAGGCGAAGTACACGGTTAATCCACCGCCAGTAAACGACCAGATCAATGCGAAGGTCGAGGTGGCAAGAAGCGAGAGAATAAACAAATCCGCACGTTCGAATCGGAACCATGGAAGACCTTCCGCAGCCACATCAACGCGGATGAAGAACCAGAACCAGTATCCACCAACGGCCAGCATCAGTGCGCCGATATGCCATAGCTGTGGCAGCAAGGTAGATGTTGATGCTGTCGGCGAGAAAATCATAATCGCGGTAGCCACGATAAAAATAATGGTTCCCCACATGGTCAACAGATGGGAAAGCCTGCGCCTTGGATTGCTGAATTCGCCGGAAGTTAATACTTCTTTTGCAAGCACTGAGGCGGCAATCGCTATCTTTTCGCCACCACCCACTGAGCGTTTTGCGCTCTTCTTCGCTTTTTTCGCATTTTCGAAAAAGTACTGCGCGCTTTTCTTGTGCATCATGTCAAGTATCGTCCCGCCCATGACCAGCAGGATCATCACGACGATATACCCCTGCATGTAGATGGTTGGAATCGATGCCGAAAGAGCGGCAAAGGGATTGCTCGTGAACATTAGTTTCTCCTCAAAAATTGCAGACGAATGACCATCCTTAAACCGGTTGGCTGTTGAGTATGGAAAAGATTGCTTGCATAAATATTCTTCACTCTACGAACCTGCCGCCATTACTTTCCACCTGCTTGCAAACTCGCGTAATAGGTACGCAGTATTTTCAGTACCTCGGGTCTGCTGAATTCCGCCGGCACCTCGGTACCTTCCGAGAGCATCTTGCGCAATTGCGTGCCGGAGACCTGCAGGCGGTCAGCATCACCGTGCGGGCAGGTGCGACCGGAAGCCATGCCGCCGCATTTGTAGCACCAGAAGGCAATGTCGATTTTTATCGCTTTTGTCTGAAGCGCTTCCTTGGGTATCTTGTCGAAAATATGATGCGCATCGAACGGCCCGTAGTAACTGCCGACGCCGGCATGGTCGCGCCCGACTACCAGATGCGAGCAGCCGTAGTTCTGTCTGAACAGTGCATGCAGCAGCGCCTCACGCGGTCCGGCATAACGCATGTCGAGCGGGTAGCCGGCCTGCACCACGGTCCTGGCGACGAAATAATTCTTGGTCAGCGCGATGATGGTGTGGGTGCGCACCTCGGCCGGAATGTCGCCGGGCTTGAGGTTGCCGAGCAGCGAGTGGATCATCAAGCCGTCGCAGGTTTCAATGGCGATCTTGGCGAGATATTCGTGCGAGCGGTGCATCGGGTTGCGCGTCTGGAATGCGGCAACCTTGCTCCAGCCCAGGCTCTCGAACAGGGCGCGCGTTTCGCGCGGGGTCATGAACAGCGAGCCGTATTTCTGTGGAAACCCGCCTTGCGACAACACCTTTACCGGGCCGGCGAGATTCACCTCGCCTTGCTCCATTACCATCTTAACGCCGGGATGCTTGATGTCGGTGGTGCCGAACACGGTGGCGCATTCGTGTGCCTTGTCGATAATGTATTTTTCGGTGATCCGCATGGTGGCAAGGATGCTGCCGTCATCGGGATCGATCAGTGCGATTTCGCTGCCGGTGGAGAGGGTTTCCGCGGTGGAACTGTCGGTGGAGAGGGTGATCGGGATGGGCCAGAACAGGCCGTTGGTCATGGTCATGCCGTCGCAGACGCCCTGCCAGTCGGCATGGGTCATGAAGCCGTCAAGCGGTGTAAAGCCGCCAATGCCGAGCATGATGAGATCGCCTTTTTCGCGCGTACTCACGGTCACTTTTGTAAATTCGCGAGCGTGTTTGAGTTCTGCAATCAGATCCTCGCCGGCCAGCAGCCGGGAGTTGAGATCGCCCCCGCCGTGCGGGCTCACTAATGCCATACGTGCTTCTCCAATTCAGTCAATAGGTTAAGGAATTTCAGGTTCGACACACTAAAGCAACATCGGCGAATCGGCGATACCCCTCATGGGTTGAAAGTTGTACCCCCCTTATGGGTTATGCCAGCATTGCTCATCACGGCTATGGCGGCAGCAGCATCCGATGCGCATACTTCCACACCTGCAAGGCCGGCCATATTGGTAGCGGCTAACGCGTCCCGATAACCACACAAAAACCAGCCGCCGATTCCATGTCATCGACTCCCTTGCACGATCCATTCACTCCGCCGATGGCGGATGCAAAGATCGAAGTGCGCAATACCACTTGCTACATGTGCGCCTGCCGCTGCGGTATCCGCGTCCACCTGCGCAACGGCGAGGTGCGCTACATCGACGGCAATCCCGATCATCCGCTGAACAACGGCGTGATATGCGCGAAGGGATCAAGCGGCATCATGAAACAGTATTCACCCGCGCGGCTGACCCAACCGCTGCGCCGCAAGGCCGGGAGCGAGCGCGGTGCGGGGGAGTTCGAGGCAATCAGCTGGGAGGAGACCTTCTCCATCCTCGCCGAACGGCTGGGGAAAATACGCGCCACCGATCCGAAGAAGTTTGCGCTGTTTACCGGGCGCGACCAGATGCAGGCGCTGACTGGCCTGTTCGCGCGCCAGTTCGGCACGCCCAACTATGCGGCGCACGGCGGCTTCTGTTCGGTGAACATGGCGGCCGGGATGATCTACACCATCGGCGGGTCGTTCTGGGAATTCGGCGGCCCCGATCTGGAGCGCTCCCGGCTGTTCATCATGATCGGCACGGCGGAGGACCATCACTCCAATCCGCTCAAGATCGCGCTGGCGAAATTCAAGCGCGAGGGCGGCCGCTTCATTTCGATCAATCCGGTGCGCACCGGTTATTCCGCCATCGCCGACGAGTGGGTGCCGATTCGCCCCGGCACGGACGGCGCGCTGCTGCTGGCGCTGATCCACGAGCTCATCGCGCTCGGCCTGTATGACCGGGATTTTCTGGTGCGCTACACCAACTCCGGACAGCTGGTAAATCTCGATGCGGCGCACGACGAGTTCGGCATGTTCGTGCGCACCGAGGTGCCGGAGGAAGAGGGCTGCTACGATCCGCAGAACAAACTGTGGTGGGACCGCAACACCGGCAAGGCGGTGGTTACGCACAGCGAAGGCGCCGACCCCTATCTGTTCGGCGAATTCAAGCTGGCGGACGGCACGCCGGTCAAGCCCGCGTTCCAGTTGTTGCATGACCGCGTGCAGGATTACACGCCGGAATGGGCGGAGCAGATTACCGGTATCTCCGCCGCGACGATCCGCCGCCTGGCGCACGAGATGGGCATCACCGCGCGCGACCAGAAAATCGAGTTGCCGATCGCGTGGACCGATTCCTGGGGCAAGGAACATGACACCATCACCGGCAACCCGGTCTCGTTCCATGCGATGCGCGGTTTGGCGGCGCACTCCAACGGCTTCCAGACGATACGTGCGCTGTCCATCCTGATGACGCTGCTGGGCACGATCGACCGGCCCGGCGGTTTCCGCCATAAAACGCCTTTCCCCCGCCCGATTCCGCCCTGCGCCCGCACGCCGAACACGCCGCTGGCGATAAAGCCGAACACGCCCCTCGATGGCATGCCGCTCGGCTGGCCGTCCGACCCGGACGATCTGTTCGTCAATCCGGACGGCAGCCCGGTGCGTATCGACAAGGCTTTCTCGTGGGAGTATCCGCTGTCGGTGCATGGCCTGATGCACAACGTCATCACCAACGCGTGGCGCGGCGATCCGTACAAGATTGACACGCTGTTGCTGTTCATGGCCAACATGGCATGGAACTCGACCATGAACACCGGCGAAGTACGCAAGATGCTCACCGACAAGGAGGAAAACGGCGAGTACAAGATACCGTTCCTCGTGGTGTGCGATACCTTCCATTCGGAAACCACCGCGTTCGCGGACCTGATCCTGCCGGATACGACTTACCTCGAGCGCCACGACGTGATGTCCATGCTCGACCGTCCGATCTCGGAGTTCGACGGGCCGGTGGATGCGGTGCGCATCCCGGTGCTGCCGCCGAGCGGCGAATGCAAGCCGTTCCAGGAAGTGCTGATCGAGCTCGGTACACGTCTGAAGCTGCCCGTCTTCGTCACCAAAGAAGGCGCGCGCAAGTATCGCGATTACCCGGATTTTATCGTCAACTGGGAGACCGAGCCGGGTTCCGGCATCGGCTTCCTATCCGGCTGGCGCGGCAAGGGCGGTGAGAAATTTCTGCGCGGCGAGCCGAACCCGAATCAGTGGGAAATGTATGCCAAAAACAATTGCGTGCATCACCACAAGTTGCCGCGTTCCTATCAGTACATGCGCAACTGGAACAAGGGCTACCTCGAATGGTCGCAGCGCAACCGCATCACGCGCTACGCCGAACCGATCCTGATTCATCTTTATTCCGAGGTGTTGCAGAAGTTTCGCCTCGCCGCGCAGGGCAAGGGCATCACGCGTCAGCCGCCGGCGCATCTGGCGAAGCGCGTCGAAACCTATTTTGATCCGTTGCCGTTTTACTACGAGCCGCTGGAGATGCAAGTCAGCGACAAGGGCAGGTATCCGCTGTCGGCGGTAACGCAGCGCCCGATGGCGATGTATCACTCGTGGGATTCGCAGAATGCCTGGCTGCGCCAGATCCACGCGCACAACGATCTTTACGTCAACGCGCGCACCGCCCAGGACGCGGACATTGCCGACGGCGACTGGATCTGGGTCGAGTCGCAGTGGGGCAGGGTGCGCTGCATGACGCGCCACAGCGAAGCGGTGGAGCCGGGCACGGTGTGGACCTGGAACGCCATCGGCAAGGCTGCCGGGGCATGGAATTTGTCGCCCGACGCGAATGAATCGCAGCTGGGCTTTTTGCTCAATCATGTCATCACGGAAGAATTGCCCGCAACGCCGGACGGCCAGCGCTATTCCAATTCCGATCCGGTCACCGGACAGGCCGCCTGGTACGACGTGCGCGTGCGCATCTTCAAGGTGGAGCAGGGCGAGCCCGAACAGACCGCGCCGCAGTTCGAACCCATGAAAAAATACCCCGGCATGAAAGAAGCACCGTCCTGGCTGGCGTATTTCGGTGGCAACAGGAAGGGCGGTGCGCAATGACCCAGCTCGCACTTGTAATCGATTTGAACGTCTGCGTCGGCTGCCATGCCTGCGTGACCAGCTGCAAGGAATGGAACACTTCCGGCTCGGCCGGACCGTTGTGCGATGAGAATCCCTACGGGGCCGATCCGACCGGTACTTTCTTCAACCGCGTGCAGACCTTCGAGGTCGGGCGGTATCCGCACAGCGAGACGCTGCATTTCCCCAAGTCCTGCCTGCATTGCGAGGATCCGCCGTGCGTGCCGGTGTGCCCGACCGGCGCATCGTACAAGCGCAAGGAAGACGGCATCGTGCTGGTGGATTACGACAAATGCATCGGCTGCAAGTATTGCTCATGGGCATGTCCGTACGGTGCGCGCGAGTTCGACGAGAAGCAGAAGGTGATGAAGAAATGCACGCTGTGCGTGGATCGCATCTACGACCCGTCGCTGCCCGAGATCGACCGCAAGCCTTCCTGCGTGAAAGCCTGCCCGGCCGGCGCGCGCCTGTTCGGCGACATCCACGATCCCGAATCGGCGGTGTCGCAGGCGATCCGCGAAGACGGCGGTTATGCGCTGATGCCGGAGTGGGGCACGCACCCGGCCAATCATTACCTGCCGCGCCGCAAGACCCGAATCAAGATCCACGAGGATGAACTGGAGCGCGCGGACAATCCGCTCAAGGTCGATGGCAAGTTGCCCAAACCGAACAAGAGCGAGCCATCGATGGAGGATGCTTCGGCCTGGTGATGATGAACTTGGACAACCCTTTGATGCGAAACCCCCTCCCCTTTGCAAGGGGGAAGGAAAGTGGTGCGATGGATAATTTCTCAGACTGACATCAGTTATGAAGCCAGCTTATTCCGTGATCTTTTTGACGACCTTGCTCGGCGCCGGACAGGGTCTGTTCCTTGCCCTGTTCACGCATCAATCCTACGCGCTATTCAGCCTGGCTCCGGTCTTGCCAGGGGCTTTTTACGGCTACGGCAGCGTGTTGGCATTGCTGTTCCTGACGGGCGGATTGATCGCTTCATTCTTTCATCTCGGGCGGCCAGAACGCGCCTGGCGCTCGGCAACGCAATGGCGCACTTCCTGGCTGTCGCGCGAGGTCATCGTGCTACCCGCGTTCATGGGTGTGGTGTTTCTCTACGGTGCGGTGCATTTGACCGGATACCGGCCGGAAATGCTGTTGCTGCCCGGTGACTTGGCTATTGATCTGTCCGTTGTGCTGGGCGTCATCGGCGCGCTGATATCACTCATGCTGTTTGTCTGCACCGGAATGATCTACGCCTGCCTGCGTTTCCTGCGCGAATGGCATACGCCGCTCACCGTGATCAACTACATCCTGCTCGGCAGTTCTTCCGGATTCATTCTGGCGGCGTTTTATGCTGCCTTTGCAGCACCGGCGCAGACTGGTTTCTTCGTCGGTTGGGCGATTATTACGACCCTGCTGGCGTTTGCCGGACGCGGTGCCTCGCTGCTGCGCAACGCGCGCCTCAAACCAAAATCCACAATCCAGACCGCCATTGGCATCAAGCATCCGCATATCGTGCAGCGCTCACAGGGTTTCATGGGCGGCTCGTTCAATACACGCGAGTTTTTTCATGGCAGGAGCGCAGCATTCCTGCGTGCGATCAAGCCGGCGTTTCTGCTGCTGGCCTTCGTGATCCCGCTGACCCTGCTGGCCTTCGGCGCATCCGGCTCCGCTCTGCTGGGCGTTGCGTTTATACTTCAGTACATCGGATTGCTGACAGAGCGCTGGTTCTTTTTTGCGCAGGCCAACCACCCGCAAAATCTTTATTACCAGACCATAGGTTGACTTGAATATCCATTACCCATGCAAACCCTATACCCATCCACCTTTTTCAAAGGAGGAAGTGCGGTTTCGGGGGGGAAATCGAACCAGCGAGGCCAGTCACAATGTTCAATAAAACACGCTCCGCCATGGAGGGCGCCGGGTATTTCTTAAAGGCCAACGCGCTACTGCTGCTGTTTGGCTTGTCGTTGTTTGCGGCTAGTGCCTATGCCGCCGGAAACATGCCGGCAGAGAGCGCGATGCCGTGGTGGGGCTGGCCGCTGGCATTGTTCGTCACCTGTTTCTTTCTCGGCATCGTCGCCGTGCCGTCCGGCGTGGGCGGCGGCGTATTGTTTGTGCCCATCGTCGGCGGCTTTTTCCCGTTTCACCTCGACTTTGTGCGCGGCGCGGGCTTGCTGGTCGCGCTGGCCAGCGCGTTGGCGGCGGGCCCTTCGCTGTTGCGCGGCGGCCTCGCCAATTTGCGCCTGGCTTTGCCGCTGGCCGTCATCGCTTCGGCCAGCTCGATCGTCGGCGCGATGGTCGGTCTCGCCATCCCGGTCAATATCGTGCAGATTGCGCTGGGTGTTACTATTCTCGGCATCGTCGTGCTGATGGCGCTGGCAAAGAAATCCGAGTTTCCCGATGTGCCCGCGCCGGACAAGCTGTCTGCCGCATTGTCCATGCACGGTGTGTTTCACGATGCGGCACGCGGCCAGTACATCAACTGGCAGGTGCATCGCACAGTCACGGGGTTGATGTTATTCATCGGCATCGGTTTTCTTGCCGGACTGTTCGGTATGGGCGCAGGCTGGGCCAACGTGCCGGTGCTGAATCTGTTGATGGGTGCGCCGCTCAAGGTGTCTGCTGGCACGTCGAGTTTTATCCTGACGCTGGTCGATTCCTCGGCCGCATGGATCTATCTCAACAAGGGCGCGGTGCTGGCAATGATTGCGGTGCCGTCGGTGATCGGCATGATGCTGGGCGCGATGATTGGTGCGCGCCTGCTGCATACGCTGAAGGCCTCGGTGGTGCGCAAGTTGGTCATCTCGTTGCTGTTGTTTGCCGGGTTGCGCGCCTTGCTCAAAGGATTGGGAGTATGGTTATGAGTGAAAACAACGAGCCTCACATTTCCGCCGAACAACAACGTTATGCCACGCTGCTGAACTGGGGTGCGCGTTCCGGACTGGCGATACTGGCCGTCAGCTTTCTCGTTTACATCTTTGGCGGGTTGCCGGCGCATGTGCCGCTCGATCAAATGCCGCAGGTGTGGAGTCTGCCGGTGGGTGCCTATCTGGAGCAGACGCAGACACCGACCGGCTGGCATTGGCTGGATCTGATCCGCTATGGCGATTTCGCCAGTTTGATCGGCATCATGGTGCTGTCGGGCTGTTCGCTGATCTGCCTGCTGGCCGTGATTCCGACCTATGTGCGTCGCAGCGACTGGGCGTTTGTCGTCATCTGCGTGATCGCATTGCTGGTGCAGCTGCTCGCTGCTTCGGGTACGCTGGGCGTCGGACATTAAAGGGCACACCATGAACGCTTATCCATTCAACCGTATTCTGCTGGCCACCGAGCACACCGAGTTTGATGCAGGTGCCGAGCGTGTCGCATTCGCGATGGCGCAACGCTGCGGCGTACCGCTGCGCGTAGTGTTGCCGGTAGTAAGCAATTCCGTCTATGAAGTCGAGGCACCGGGGCTGGTGCAGCGCGACGAGCACGCTGCGGCGGAAAAAATTGCCGACCTGCGCAAGCGCGCGGCTGAACTGAACGTCGAAATCGATATTCACGTCCGCCACGGCGAGGAGCCTTATCGCGAGATTGTGGCGGAAGCGGCGAGCGCGGAGACCGACTTGATTGTGATACGCCGTCGCGGCAAGCCCGGTTTTCTGGCCAACCTGCTGGTCGGCGAAATGGTCAGCAAGGTTATCCGCGATGCGCCGTGTGCCGTATTGATGGTGCCGCGCAAGGCAGAATTCTGGCGGCGCGGCATCCTTGCAGCAATCGGTAACATACCCGCCGCGCAGGGTATCGTGACACATGCCGCCACCATTGCCGCCACTTGTGACTTGACGCTGACTATCGTCAGCGTGGCCGAACGGCGCGAAACCCAGGAGGCGACCGAGCAAATGAATGCACAGAATGTCGCGCTTGCGGCGACACTGTGCAGTCGCGTAACCGGTCGTGTCGCGATCGGAACGCCGGTGGAGCAGACGCTTGCCATCGTGCAGGAAACTTCCGCCGACCTGATCGTGATTGGGCGGCAACGCTACCATCTCATTCCCTTCGCGCGCGGCAACGCCAGCATCATGCAGAAGATCGCCGGTGCGCTGGATGTAACCACGCTGGTCATCCCATTGCAGGTTGAATAAGATTCAACGCATCTCTGGCAAATAACCCTAACGGGTTACGCTCGCCCCCCATTTATAGGTATAGACGCTCATGCGGAATATCGCGGACGATGCGGCTGTTGCTTTTTTCGCATATTCCGAAGGAAATTCACGTGCTGGAAGCAGGAGTCAATCTGGAGCGGCGTAAAGCCCTTAAAACTGGCGGAGGACTCGGCTTGTTTGGCCTGCTTGCCGTTGCCGGACTGATCCGGCCAGGAATCGCATCGGCCGAGGGTCTGAAAGCCGCCTTTGAAGCCAAAACCATGGACGAGGCGCTGAATGCCCTGGGTGTCCTCCTTCCTGCAAACAGTTCAGCCATTCAGCTCGCCACTCCCGATGTCGCCGCAGACGGCGCGGTCGTTCCGGTTACGGTGGCAAGTTCGCTTTCCCGTACCGAGCAAATTCTCATTCTGGTGGACAAGAACCCTACCATGCTGGTCGCCAGTTTTGTCATACCGGAAGGCACCGAAGGTTATCTCGCCACCAGAATCAAAATGGCGCAGACGTCGAACGTCATCGCTCTGGTGAAGGTCAACGGCAAGTTCTATCGCGCCTCCAAAGAAGTCAAGGTTACGAAGGGGGGGTGCTGATGACGGCCCCAACCAAAATTCGCGCGACGGCCAAGGACGGGATCACCGAAGTTCGCGTGTTGATGCAGCATGAGATGGACAACGGCCGCCGCAAGGATGAGGCAGGCAACCTGATCCCCGCTTGGTACATCACCGAAATCAAAGCGCTTCACAATGGAAAAATCGTGCTGGAAGGGCGGTTCGGCACATCTGTATCCAAGAACCCCTATCTGGTGTTCCGCTTCGCGGGCGGGTTGTCGGGAGATAAGATCGCGCTCTCCTGGCTGGACAATCAGGGCAATACGCGTTCGGATGAGGTGGAAATAAGTTGATGGGTTCGCACTGACCGGAAAATGCGGGAGGTCGATATTTTTGCAGTAAATTTTTTCAACAGGGAGAGTAATGATGAAAATGATCAAGCAGCTGGTAATCGCCATCGGACTGATGTTGCCGATGATCTGCGCGCACGCCGACGTTGATAAACGTGCACGCGATTTGTCAGCGTCCTGCGCGGCCTGTCATGGCACCAACGGAAACAGCGCGGGAGGATTTCCGATGCTGGCCAGCCTGGACAAGACATACTTCGTTACCCAAATGAAAGATTTCAAATCAGGCGCGCGCCCGGCTACGGTGATGCATCAGCTGAGCAAGGGTTTCACGGATGAGGAATTCGAGCTGATGGGCAGCTTCTTTGCGGCCCAGAAGCGTTAAGCAGGACAGCGCAGTATTCAGACAGACCATTTGAGGAGCATAAAATGTCGCTAGATCGTCGTGATTTTTTGAAATTGGGTGTGGCAGGTATCGCAATCGGAGCTTTTCCCGGATTGGCCTTTGCTACGAGTGAACTTATCCCGAAAAAAGGGCAGCGCGTCGTCATTGTGGGGGGCGGCTTCGGTGGCGCCACTGCGGCCAAATACATACGCATGTGGAGCAACAACAAGATCGATGTGGTTCTGGTCGAGCGCAATCCGCAGTTCATTTCCTGCCCGATGAGCAACACGGTGTTGGGCGGCAGCCGAACCATCGCCGAGCTTACGCGGAGTTACGATACGCTGAAGAAGAAGTATGGCGTCAAGCTGGTGCAGGGCGAGGTGACAGCCATCGATACGCAGAAGCAGACGGTCATGCTGGCGCAGGGACATCTCGGTTATGACCGGCTGATTATCGCGCCGGGCGTCGATTTCATGTTCGAACAGATTGAAGGATTAAATGCCGAGGTTGCTGCGGAGAGTGTTCCGCATGCATGGAAAGCCGGTGCACAGACAGTCTTGCTCAGAAAACAACTGGAAGCCATGCCGGACGGCGGTGTCTGTGTCATCGGCATTCCCAAGGCGCCGTATCGCTGCCCCCCGGGACCGTACGAGCGCGCCTGTCAGATAGCGTTCTACCTGAAAAACAACAAGCCCAAGTCCAAGGTGCTGGTTCTGGATGCGAATCCCGACATCACCTCGAAAAAAGGGTTGTTCATGGCGGCCTGGAAAGAGTTATATCCGGGCATGGTTGAATATCGCGCCAATGCCATGGTGACCAAAGTGAACGTGGCCGGAAAAACGGTCAGCACCGAATTCGAGGATGTCAAGGCAGATGTGCTGAACGTCATCCCGCCGATGAAGGCGGGTGTCATCGCCACCATGGCGGGTGTGGTCAATGTGGACAACCGCTGGTGCGCGGTGGACTTCACCAATTACGAGTCCAAGGTGCACAAGAACGTCCATGTTATTGGCGACGCGGTTTCGGCGGCGCTACCCAAGTCAGGCTATATGGCGACTTCGCAAGCCAAAATATGTGCGGCGGCGATTATCGAGCTGATGCAGGGGCAGACGCCGGATCCGGTTCCGACCATCGCCAATACCTGCTACAGCATGGTGAGCGACAGCGAAGCCATGCACGTGGCTCATATGTACCGCTTCGATGCGGAAAAGCAGGCCATGATCGCAGGGGAGGGCGGTGGCGTCTCGGCGAAGCGTTCCGAAGTCGAAGGGTCGCTGGCTGGTTACTGGCTCGAGAATGTTCTGAACGACGTGCTGATGTAATGGGTTGAGGGGGCGAACGTGCGCAACATTCCATTTGTTGTTGTTCTGTTGCTGATGTTCGCGGTTTCCCCGGCGCTGGCGGCACCGCCGGCGCTTTCCTACACCGGCATGAGGGTGCAGATTGCGCGCGTGCAGATCCAGCAGGGGGTCAGTTTTGACGATGCCGTGGAATCCCTCAAGCTGCGAGCGAATCAGCATAACCTCAAATTTGTCGGCGCCAGCCCGCTCTACAAGGAGATCGAAGCGCTGACCGGAAAACCGGCCAGACGCATGGAAATATTCAGTTTTTGCGATGGGCTGGTGGCGCAGCAGATGATCGCGGCCAATCCGCTGATGATTTCCTTCATGCCCTGTCGCATTTCCATCGTGGAAGACGAACAAGGCGCGCGCTGGATTATTTCGATGATGATGGACAACACCATGATTCAGAAGCTGTCGCCTGAAATACGCAAGAACGCCCAGCGCATCATGGATGCGATGAAAGACAGCATGCTGGCCGCCAGCAACGGTGATCTTTGAGCATCACAGCCCGACGTCTAACGCAATAGCATAACCCTGACGGGCTATCAGCTTTACCCGTCATGGGTATGGACGCCGGGGGCCAGGGTGTTTCTATAATGCGCTCCAGGTTTGGGGTCGTGAAATATTTCCTGGCGGCAACCCGGGTAACTTAACTAATCTAATGCAAGAGGAAATGATGAACTTCGATAAGGAATTGAATGCACGCGGCATGTCCTGCCCATTGCCCATTGTGAAAACCAAGAAGGCGCTCAACGATATGGCCTCAGACCAGGTGCTCAAGGTCATTTCGACCGACGTTGGTTCACTGAAGGATATGGCTGCTTTTGCCGAACAAACCGGCAATCCGCTGCTGTCCACCGTCGAAGAAAAGGGTGAATACATTTTCTACGTGAAGAAGAAATAACCCGGACGTCTCAAGTCAATCACCAAAGGGGAAAGCATGACCACCAAGAAAATGGCGATCATCGCCACCAAGGGAACGCTGGACATGGCGTACCCGCCGTTTATTCTGGCTTCGACAGCCGCCGCGCTGGGCTATGAGGTGCAGGTGTTCTTCACCTTCTACGGCCTGCAGCTGCTGCGCAAGGACTTGACCAATGTGATGATCAGTCCGCTGGCCAACCCGGCCATGCCAATGCCCGTACCGATGCCGGTGATGGTGCAGATGCTGCCCGGCATGGAATCCATGGCGACCATGATGATGAAGCAGAAGCTCAAGAAGCATGGCGTGGCCTCGCTGCAGGAACTGCGTGATCTGTGCCTGGAAGCGGACGTTAAGTTTGTCGCCTGCCAGATGACCGTCGATCTGTTCGAATTTGACAAGAGCGAATTCATCGACAACGTCGAATATGGCGGTGCGGCGACGTTTATGGGATTTGCGGGGGATACCGACATCTGTCTGTTTGTTTAGGTCGCCGGATCGCTTTGATTGCGCAGTAGAAATACCAAATATTATTTCGTAGCCAAACACACAGGGAGAATCGCATGAAGGTCAAGGGGATTGTTGTTTCGCTGTTCGCAATCGGCATAGTGGCGTCGCCACTGGCCAATGCCACCAACGGTTATTTTTCGCATGGCTACGGCATGAAAGCCAAAGGGATGGGCGGCGCATCCACTGCGATGGCTGTTGATACCTTCGGCGGCGCAAATAATCCCGCCAGCATGGTGTGGGTGGGAGACCGGTTAGATATCGGTGTGGATTGGTTCAAGCCGATTCGTAGCAGTGCGCGTACCGGCGCAGCCGATTCAACTATGAATGGCGCCGCCGATAGTGGCAGCAACGATTTTGCCATACCTGAGTTTGGCTACAACAAGATGATCAAGCCTGATATGTCGCTGGGCGTTACGGTTTACGGTAATGGTGGCATGAACACCAATTATCAGGGCGGACAACTCTCGTACGGCGGGTCGTGCGCAAACGGTGGTGGCACTGGCTTTAATCCCATCCAAATAGCAGGGGGAACCTATAACCTGCTGTGCGGCGACGGCAATCTCGGTATGGACATGATGCAATTGATTGTCGCGCCAACCGTTGCCTACAAGGTCAACGAAACCAATTCCATAGGGGTTTCTCCTTTGCTGGGTTATCAGCGCTTCAAGGCTGACGGCTTGCATGCGTTTTCAGGCTTTTCTGCAGACTCGGCCAACCTTACTAATAAGGGTTATGACAGCGCGACAGGCTTTGGTGTGCGCCTCGGCTGGCAAGGAAGAGTAAGCGACATGGTTACCTTGGGGGCCGCTTATGCGACGAAAATGAATTATGGCAAGTTTGATAAATACAGGGGCCTGTTTGCCGACCAGGGGGACTTTGATACTCCGGAAAACTGGAATCTGGGTATCGCGATCAAGGCAACCCCAGAAACGACTGTGGCCGTCGACTATCAGCGGATCAACTACAGCGGAGTAAATTCTGTTGGCAATCCCAGCACTAACCTTGGCGCTGTTATTGCATCTACCCTGGGGCCAAGCAATGGCCGAGGCTTTGGCTGGGGAGATGTAACGGTGGTGAAGTTGGGTGCGGAATACAATTACAGCGAAGCGCTGACATTGAGGGCCGGTTATAGCCATAATACTAACCCGATTACATCTCGCGACGTGACCTTCAACATCATTGCACCGGGCGTGGTAACGACCCATTACACACTGGGCTTTACTTATGAGACGGCCAAAGATTCAGAGATCACTATGTCTTATATGCATGCCAAGGAAAACAGTGTATCGGGCAGCAGCTTGTTTAACACTTGGACCAATAGCACCAGCGGGACAGAAACAATTAAAATGTACCAAAACACTCTGGGCATTGCATATGGTATAAAGTTCTAAACATCACAGCAGCCTAACAAGCAACCCACTCCTCTCTGGAGTGGGTTTTTTTGTGCGCCAGATATGGCGACGTGGCCAGAGGTGGGGCAATTGCGCAGCGTGCAATCAGGGACGTTACTCAATCACCGTTGCTTGATGCGCTGTTGCGTGGTTGTCGCGGCGCCGTATCCAGCAAGTCGCGCAGGGTCTTCTCCACCATTTCCACCGCACCTGGCGCTTCGATGCTGATTATCTGGTCGATGATCCAGCCGCTGTCGCGTTCGTCCATGATTTGATTCATGCAGTAGCCGAGGTAGCGGGTAAAATTGAACGACGGGCCCTCTTCGCCGTAATCAAAATCCGCATAGCCGTCGGCGCGCTGGTTGAGCAGGTCGATGAATTGCTGCTTGCATTCTTGCTGGCTGCCATCCAGCAGGCGGCTATGGTTTTCGGCATAGGTGGCCGCCACGCGGTTTGCCAGCGCGCTCGTGAAGGCGAAGCGCGCTTCTTGCGGCTGCTGGCGGAAGGCGATGCGGTCGGCCACCTGCACCAGGAAGATAAGGAATTCGGTGAGAAAGGCGAAATATTGCGGGCCGACCGCGACCCCGAAGTTTGCCTTGCGGGTATTTTTCAGTGCGTTATCGGCGATGCGCCAGACGACGAACGACACCGCCCCCGCGAGTTCCTCCGGGGTGTGTTCACGTCCGCCCTTGAACCAGTGGCTTTTGATGCGCATAGGGAAACTAGCCCTTGCGGATATAGAACTCGTGCACTCCGGCTGACGCCTCAATGGTCTCCAGCAAGGTCATGCCGGTGGCAGAAGCCCATCCGCCGATATCGGATTGCACGCCGGGGCAATCACTGACCAGTTTCAGTATCTCGCCGGGCTGCATGCCGTTGAGCAATTTCTTCGCTTCGACGATGGGGCCGGGGCAGACTGCGCCGCGTATGTCGAGCGTGACATTGGCGGCCAAGTGTTTCGCGTTCGCGCCTTTTTGGATGTAATAACCGGTTCCGCCGTCAGGCATGCGCTCGGTCTTCAGTATCTGATTGCCGGTCTGTTTAGCCCAGGCAAACAAATCGTCCTGCGTGCCCGGACAATCGGATATCAGCAGCAACACTTGCCCTGTGCCGAGCTCATCAACCATGCGCTTGGCGCCAATGAGTGGCCTGGGGCAGGAGAGTCCTTTCATGTCCAGCACCACGTTGACCATATCTATTTCCATTTTCATCTCCTTAATAACCACCCTTGCCGTAGGGCTGCGGCAATCCTGCGATTTTTGCTGCCTGCTTTGCGGGACCGAGCGGGAACAGGTCATACAACGCTTTGCTATCCGCTTCCGGCCAGAATTCGTTGACGCCCTTCAACATGTTGCGGAAATTCGGTGTATGACCCTGCTCGCGATATTCTTCACGCATGTAGTTGACGATCTCCCAATGCTTCGGCGTCAATTCGATGTTATCCGCCGCCGCAATCAGGTTGACCACGTCCTCGCTGTAATCCGGTTCCAGCAGATAGCCGTCTGCATCGGTTTCCAGTTCCTTTCCCGCGAGCGTATATCCCATCGTTATTCTCCTTCTCTCGTAAGTAAAAACGTCATTCCAGACCGGAAATGGTCTTGTAGGGGATGAAAATACCGCAACCGTATCGCCGACCGTCCCCCAGTCCGGCGCTTTGCAGGTGCACCGAAGCTGATGGTGCAAGGTCGTATATCACCAAGCTATAACCGGTCAGTGTGTGGCTGCCGTCTGACAGTGTTTGGCGCTTGCCGCAGATCAGTCGCCCCCGGATGTTCATCGCATCGAGATCCGCCTGTATTTTCTTCAGAAAAACCACCTCGTCGTCTGTGCCGATGACCAGTTGGGCATGCAATGTCGAGTGGGGCTGTATCGCCCGGAGCTGGCACGCGCCTAAACGCAAGGTGTTGCCTGCTATATCCAGTTCACTGCCGGTCAGATCCCTGGCGATTCCTGCCTGTGCTTGTGGCAGGCGTATTGCCAGTTTCGCGCGTCTTGGCAGCAGCCTATTCTCGTCACTTGGCACCGTGCGCAGCGGAATGATTCCGACCGAATCGCTGTTTGCCAATTGTGGTGCACAGCGTAACAGTTCGTCCCACAGCGCGAACGGATAGGAGGCTGGTAACACATCTCCCTTGAGCTCGAACAGCATGTCGATCATTGCGCAGGGTTTCTTGTCCATTATGGCTTCTGCGAGTCTGCCCATTTTTGCATGGCGCCGGCCCAATGCGCAGCGGTGTCGGGATCGATGTCGAAGATGGTGAAGCGTTTTCCTTCGCGAATACGCACACGCAACAGACTCATGCCGCCTTCGGCATGGTCGATTTGCTGTAATTCGATCTGCTGGCCTCCCAGCGGAACAATGAGTTTGTCCAGTTCGATTATTTTTGCCATGTCAGTTTATTGGTTCGCCGAATCAGGAAGGGAAGCCGGAATGGGTAGCGTGGCGTAAGTCTATCCGCAATGTGGTCGTATTTGGAATACTGCTGGGGTAGCGAAAGCTCCTACCCTTTAGGGTTACTTTGGATAGCCGCTACGGGTAATGGTTTGATGATGGCTTGCGACGTAGTATGCAGGACAAGCAAAAGGCTGGATCAATGAAGCTGGGTCATTCCGTTGAAGCAAAATTCATACAGATCCGAGAGTCCAGCCCGGCCGAGCTTGTTGGCCCAGACATAACGCGATTGAAAGGAAAACATTATGGCTAAAAAGTTGTATGACACCCCCAATCTTGACGAGCTTGAGTCTGGTCCGTGGCCCAGTTTTGTGACCGGCCTGAAGGCCTTGGCCAAGGACAAGGATTCTGTGGTCGATCTGCTCGGGCAACTGGAAACTTCATACCAGACCATGAAGGGCTACTGGAAGGGTGGCACAGTCGGCGTGTTCGGTTATGGCGGCGGTGTGATTCCACGCTTCACCGAACTCAAGGATGAGAAGGGCGAGCCCATCTACAAGGATGCGGCAGAATTCCACACCCTGCGCATCATGCCGCCCGCCGGTATGCATTACGATACTGACACTCTGCGCAAATTCTGTGATATCTGGGAAAAACATGGCTCCGGCCTGATTGCCCTGCATGGACAGTCGGGCGACATCATGCTGCAGGGCTGTACCGCCGAGAATGTGCAGAAGGCGTTCGACGAGGTCAATGAAATGGGCTTCGATATGGGGGGCGCCGGGCCTGCAGTGCGCACGGGGATGTCCTGTGTCGGCGCGGCACGTTGCGAGCAATCCTGTTACGACGAGGCCAAGGCGCACGTGGCGGTAGTCAACACCTTCCTCGACGACATGCACCGTCCCGCCTTGCCCTACAAGTTCAAGTTCAAGTTCTCCGGCTGTCCGAATGACTGCATGAATGCCATTCAGCGTTCGGACATGGCTATTATCGGTACCTGGCGCGACAATATACGCACCGACGATGCGCTGGGCAGGAAGTGGTTCGCCAAGCATGGTATGAATGAACTGGTCAACGACGTGGTGGCGCGCTGCCCCACCAAGGCAATCCAGATCAAGGAGACCGGCGCGGTGCGCAAGGATGCGCATATCTCTGCAGTTGCCCTGAACGACACGCAGGCGCTGGAGATCGATAACAAGGATTGTGTGCGCTGCATGCATTGCATCAACGTGATGACGGGTGCACTGGCGCCGGGCAAGGACAAGGGTGCGACCATCCTGATCGGCGGCAAGAGCCACCTGAAGATCGGCGCGCTGATGGGCACCGTGATTATTCCGTTCATAAAGATGGAGACGGATGAGGATCTCGAAAAGCTGATTGATTTTTCGCAGCGCACCATCGATTTCTTTGCCGAAAACGCCCTGGAGCACGAGCGCACCGGGGAGATGATCGAGCGTATCGGTTTGTCCCACTTCCTCGATGCCATGGAGATCGATGCTGATCCGGCGATGGTGAATTCGCCGCGCATGAACCCCTATGTCCGCACCGACGGTTGGGATGAGGAAGTTGCCAAAATTAACGCCAAAAAACAAGCCGCCTGAGGAGACAGAACATGAATGCACCCGTACAGATGCGCCGCCCGAAAGAGACCGGTGTACCCGACAACAAGAAGTATCTGCATCCAAAGCTGGCAAAAAATTACGGCAACTGGAAATACCACGATCGTCCGCGTCCCGGCGTGCTGCATCATGTTTCGCACAGCGGAGACGAGGTGTGGTCGGTGCGTGCCGGCACACAGCGCCAGATGGACGTGCATACCATCCGCAAGCTGTGCGACATCGCTGACAATTTCGCCGAAGGTCGCGTGCGTTTCACGATCCGCTCCAATATCGAGTTCATGGTGTCGGAAGAGAAGAAGGTTGCGCCGCTGATCGCGGAGCTGGAGAAAAACGGTTTCCCGGTCGGCGGAACCGGCAACTCGATTTCGATGATTTCGCATACGCAGGGTTTCCTGCACTGCGACATCCCGGGCACCGATGCATCCGGCGTGGTCAAGGCGCTGATGGATGAGCTGTATGACGAATTCGTGCGCGAGGAGATGCCCAACCGGGTGCATCTCACGACTTCCTGCTGCGAGATCAATTGCGGCGGTCAGGCTGACATCGCCATCATCATGCAGCACACCAAGCCGCCGGTCATCAATCATGATCTGGTTGCCAACGTGTGCGAGCGCCCGACGGTGGTTGCCCGCTGCCCGGTCGCGGCGATTCGTCCCGCGATGGTGAACGGCAAGCCGTCGCTGGAGATCGACGAAGCCAAGTGCATGTGCTGCGGTGCCTGCTACCCACCCTGCCCGCCAATGCAGATCAACGACCCGGTTAACTCCAAGCTGGCCATATGGGTGGGCGGCAAGAATTCCAACGCGCGCGGCAAGCCGACTTTCATGAAGATGGTTGCCTCCGGGTTGCCCAACAACGCGCCACGCTGGCCTGAAGTCGCCGGAGTCGTGAAAAACATCCTGCGCGTGTACAAGGAAGATGCGCGCCCGTGGGAGCGCATGGCGGACTGGATCGATCGTATCGGCTGGGCACGCTTCTTCGAGAAGACCGGATTGCCGTTCACCAAGTATTTGGTCGATGACTGGACAGGCTCGCGCTACAACCTGAACGCCTCGACGCATATCCGCTTCTGATCGGGAAGGAAAGAGAATGAAGTTCGGTATCGTAGTCAACGAAGGACCCTACCAGCATCAGGCCAGCGATTCGGCCTATCTGTTCGCCAAGGCAGCCATTGCGGAGGGGCACGAGGTATGGCGTGTGTTCTTTTATCACGATGGCGTCAACAATGCGTCCAAGCTGACCGAGCCGCCGCAGGATGACCGCCATATTGTGAACCGCTGGGCCAAACTGGCCGAGGCTCACAAGCTGGACCTGGTGGTGTGCGTTGCCGCCGCCTTGCGCCGTGGCATCAAGGAGGAAAACCTGGCGAAGGGTTTTCGTATCTCCGGTCTGGGGCAACTGGTGGAAACGGGCATCAAGTGTGACCGCCTGGTCACCTTCGGCGATTGAGGGAGAGCGGGATGAGTGACGTAAAAAAATTCATGTTCGTGAATCGCAAGGCGCCTTATGGCACGATTTACGCGCTGGAATCACTGGAGGTGGTGCTGATCACCGCCGCGTTCGATCAGGATGTCTCATTGGTATTTCTCAATGACGGCGTGTATCAGTTGAAAAAGGGGCAACAGACCAAGGGCATCGAGACCAAGAATTTTTCGCCGACCTACCGCGCGCTCGAAGATTACGATGTCGAGAAACTATATGTGGAAAAAGAGGCAATGGAAGCGCGAGGGCTGAGCGAAGACGACCTGCTCGTGCCGGTGACCGTCCTGAGCCGTGCCGAGATGGGTGCGCTGATGGATCAACAAGACGTTGTCCTGAG
Source organism: uncultured Gallionella sp. (assembly GCA_964355765.1). Taxonomy (GTDB): domain Bacteria; phylum Pseudomonadota; class Gammaproteobacteria; order Burkholderiales; family Gallionellaceae; genus Gallionella. Next base: position 42,639 of record CAYHEM010000006.1, on the reverse strand, counting down.
CTTCTAAGGGGAATTACATGCTGCATATTGTCAACAAATCACCTTTGATCAACAGTGCGCTGGAAAATTGTCTGAACGTTGCCGCAACGGGCGAGGTATTGCTGATCGAGGATGCCGTGTACGCGGCGACTGCCGGCAACGCATTCGAGGACAAGCTGCGCGAAGCGATGGGACGACTCAAGGTCTATGTGCTGCAGCCCGATCTGGATGCGCGCGGCATGGGCGACCGACTCATCGCGGGTGTCACCACCGTGGATTACAGCGGCTTCGTCAATCTCACCATTAGTAATACCACTTGCCAATCCTGGCTGTAACGTCGTATCAACATAAGGAGAATTAGCATGGCCAATATCGAAGTCGATGGCAAAACATACGAAACGGACGAGGAGGGTTACCTCACCGACCTGGCGGACTGGAGCACCGATGTCGCGAGTTTCATCGCCAAGACAGAAAACATCGAGATGAGCGAACAACACTGGGAAGTGGTCAATTTCCTGCGCGATTATTTCGAGGAATACCAGATCGCGCCGGCCGTGCGTGTGCTGACCAAGGCGATCGGCAAAAAACTGGGCGCAGACAAGGGCAACAGCGAATACCTGTACAGCCTGTTCCCTTATGGCCCGGGCAAACAGGCGTGCAAAATTGCCGGCCTGCCGAAGCCGACCGGCTGCATTTAATAGGCAGGATTTTGGATTCAGGATTTGGGAATGAACGAATGTCCGACTTTCACCCTCCTGAGTCACGGTTTCCAAATCCAAAATCCAAAACTCTAGTTCCTGGATATCGATAATGAGCATCGTCTTCGCGATCCTGTTCTATCTTGCTACGCTGTTGTTTGTTGTGGGGCTGCTCTACCGCATCAACACTTATGCCCGCACCCCGGCGCCGCTGAAGATCCCCACTACGCCGGCGCCGACCAGCAAAGCCGGCGTGGCGCTGCGCATGACGCGCGAAGTGGTGCTGTTCGAAAGCCTGTTCAAGGCGAATCTTTGGACCTGGAGCATGGGCTGGCTGTTTCATGCCAGCCTGGCGCTGGTGCTGCTGCGTCATCTGCGTTATTTCACCGAGCCGGTGTGGGGCTGGGTCGCATTCATCCAGCCGTTCGGCGTGTATGCCGGACTGACCCTGCTGCTCGGCCTGTGCGGACTGTGGGTGCGCCGTTTGTTTGTCGAACGCATTCGCTATATCTCCACGCCGTCCGATCACCTGATGCTGGTGCTGCTCATTGGCATCGCCACTTCCGGACTGTCGATGAAGTTCTTTGCGCATACCGACGTGATCGCCGTCAAAAACTTTTTTCTCGGCTGGATGCAATTCAGCATTCAGCCGCTGCCTGCGGACGCCCCCCTCTTTCTGCATTTGATCATGGTTCTTTTACTCCTGGTGATCCTCCCTACAAGCAAACTCTTGCATGCACCAGGAGTCTTTTTTTCACCCTCGCGCAACCAGACTGACAATCCGCGCGAGAAGCGCCACATTGCCGCCTGGGCGCAGAAAATGGAATCGGAGTCCGGCAAATGAGCGATATTGCGCCGCCAGCCTACCGCGTCATACCGATCATTCCGGCGCTGAAACCGGGCGCGATGGAAGACGTCAAGACGTTCGTCGCCAGCGACAAGATCAACGAGGCAATCGGCTTTCCCGGCCATTTGGTGGACGACTGGCATGATCGCGCCATCGCCAAGATGGGCGAGTTGCTGTCCAAGTACCGCTCGCTCAGGGTCTACATGGATGCCTGTGTGCACTGCGGCGCATGCTCCGACAAATGCCATTATTTCATCGGCACGCAGGACCCGAAGAACATGCCGGTGGCGCGCCAGGACCTGATGCGCAGCGTGTATCGCCGCTACTTCACCTTGCCGGGCAAACTGTTCCCGAAACTGGTTGGTGCACGCGATCTGACGCGCGAGGTGCTGGACGAGTGGTATAACTATTTCCACCAGTGTTCGGAATGTCGCCGCTGCTCGGTGTTCTGCCCCTATGGCATCGACACCGCCGAAGTCACCATGGCGGCGCGCGAAATCCTTGATTCCGTCGGCTACGGCCAGAAGTATTCCAACGAGATCATCGGCAAGGTGCACAAGATCGGCAACAACCTTGGCCTGCCCCCCCCGGCTTTGCAGGACACGCTGGAAGGGCTGGAAGAGGATGTGAAGGAAGACACCGGCATCGACGTGCGTTTCCCGATGGATGTGAAGGGCGCGGAAGTGCTGCTGATCACGCCGTCCGCCGATTTCTTTGCCGAGCCGCATATCGACAGTCTGATCGGCTATGCCAAGGTGTTTCATGCCACCGGCACCAGCTGGACACTGTCTTCGATGGCCTCCGAGGCGGCCAACTTCGGCATCTTCATCGGCAACTACGAGCAAATGCGCAAAATTGCACTGCGTATCCGCCAAGCTGCGCTGGAGCTCGGCGTGAAGCGCATCGTGGTGGGCGAATGCGGCCATGCCTGGCGCGTCGCCTACAGTTTCTGGAACACGCTGAGTGGCGTGGGTGAAGGCGCGGACGAGACTGATCGCTTCGCGCAAATGCTGCAGAAGCAGCTCGACCACCGCTACAGGCAGCCGACGCATATCTGTGAATTCACCTGGGACCTGATCGAGCGCGGTGCGCTGTCGTTCGACAAGTCGAAAAACGACAAGCACATCATCACCTTCCATGATTCCTGCAACGTGGCGCGCGGTTCGCGTATGGGCGATTTTGCCGGCGGACAGTTTGAAATTCCGCGTAACATCATCAAGGCCGTCGCCAATCATTTCGTCGAGATGTCACCGGAAACCATACGCGAGCAGACCTTCTGCTGTGGCGGCGGCGGCGGGATACTCACCGACGATTTGATAGACGTGCGGGTGAAGGGTGCGCTGCCGCGCATGGAAGTGTTGAAGCACGTGGTGGACGAGCACGGCGTCAATTTTATGGCCATGATTTGCGCCATCTGCAAGGCCCAGTTCACCAAGGTCATGCCCATTTACGGATTCGACAGAAGGATGGTTGGAGGTGTGCACCAGCTGGTCAGCAACGCAATCATTCTCGGCGAGAATTAAATCATGGACAGAGAAAACAGGTAATTCATTGGAGGTAGCGCAATGTCTGCAGTAATTGAAACCCCGCAAAAGATCAACTTCCGCCGTTACAAGGATGGCGACGACAAGATACGCCGCCTGAACCAGAAAATATTCCAGGCCGGGCACACCTATAAATGTCCGACCTACGTCCAGTCTGCGCCGCCGTGCCAGGCCAGCTGTCCTGCGGGTGAAGATATCCGGGGCTATCTGGCCATCGTGCGCGGCACCGAGAAGCCGCCGCTGGGCGCGGATGGCAAGCCCGTCATGCCGTGGCAGGAATATGCCTGGCGCCGCCTGACCGAAGCCAACCCGTTCCCGTCGGTGATGGGGCGTGTGTGCCCGGCGCCGTGCGAAAGCGGTTGCAATCGCAATGAGTTGGAAGACCATGTCGGCATCAACTCGGTGGAACATTTTCTCGGCGAATATGCGATCGCCAACAAACTGAAATTTAACAAGCCGGCAGTTGCGCCCACCGGCAAGAAGGTCGCGCTGCTCGGCGGCGGTCCTGCCAGCCTGTCGTGCGCCTATCAGCTCGTGCTGAAGGGCCATGAGGTGACGGTTTTCGAGGAGCATGAATTGCTCGGCGGCATGATGCGCTACGGCATCCCGGGTTTCCGCACCCCGCGCGAAGTGCTGGATGCGGAAATACAGCGCATCCTCGATCTGGGCGTGAAGACGCGCATGAAGTGCCATGTGGGCAAGGACATCACGCTGGAGCAGATACGCCAGGAATTCGATGCCGTGTTTCTCGGCATGGGTGCGCAGGCCGGGCGCGCGCTGCCGATTGCCGATGCCGAAGCGCCGAACGTGGTGACTGCGGCCGCTTTCCTGAGAGCCTTCAACGACGGACGTTTGCATCATGTCGGCCGGCACGTGGTGGTGATCGGCGGCGGAGACACCTCCATCGACGTGGCCACCGTGGCGCGCCGTCTCGGCCATATTTCACACGCCAAGCCGACCGACGCCGAACATGCCATCGCCGGACGCATGGCACAGGATGTCGCCGACATTTCAGCCAAACAAGGTGCGGAAGTGGTGCTGACGTCGGTGTTCAACATCGACAAGATGCAGGCCAACAAGCACGAGATCGAGCAGGCGCTGGCCGAAGGCATCCACATCCGCGGCAGCCTGATGCCGATCGGCATCGTGCGCGGCGCGGAGGGCCGCGCCACGGCGCTGCGTGTCGCGCAGTGTGAAGCCAAAATGGCGGGCGGCAAGCTGGAGATCAACGCGGTCGCGGGCACCGAGGAGGATATCCCGGCCGACCTGATTGTTTCGGCAATCGGCCAATCGGTGGATTTCACCGGGCTGGAAGCATTTGACAACGGCAAGGGTGCAATCAGCGCCGACCGTCATTACCGGGTCGCGGGTCAGCAGGGCGTGTTTGCAGGCGGCGATGTGATTCGCCCGCATTTGCTGACGACTGCAATCGGCCACGGTTCCATCGCGGCAGACGGCATACACAACTTCTTGCTGGGCCACGAAATTGAAAAACGCCCCAAGGTCGACGTGCACCATTTCGACATGATGCGCAAGATGGATGAGAAAGGCATCAAGATCGAGGAGGCGCACGAGCCGATGCGCGGCACCTGCAATTCGAATGTCGCGCTGCACAACGTCGACAACCGCTCCGACCGCTACATCATCCCGCACGATAAGCTGTATCTCGGGCATTTCTCCTATGTCCCGCGCAACCAGAGAAATGTCATCACCCTCGACAAGGAGCGGGCGCTGGGCAATTTCCAGGAACGCCTGGGGGTGCTGGATGAGAAACAGGTTGTTGCGGAGGCCAAGCGCTGCATGAGTTGCGGCATGTGTTTCGAGTGCGACAACTGCGTCGTGTATTGCCCGCAGACCGCCGTATATCGCGTCAAGAAAACCGAAGCGACCACCGGCCGGTATGTCGCCACCGATTATAGCAAGTGCATCGGCTGTCATATTTGCGCAGATGTGTGTCCGACGGGGTATATCCAGATGGGGTTAGGCGGGTAACGCGGCATGAACCTATTGCGCGATCAATCTGCTGTGTTGCGTACTGGTTTCGGCATAACACGCGCAAGCGCGTATGAGCCTACACCGCAACTGCGTTGTCACTCGCAGCTCGCCTACCCGCAAGGTATGTCTCGCGGTTCGCTCCGCCGCGCCTTGCAGCTTGACCTGCTCGTAACGGTTCCTGTCCGCGTTACTATCGCGTTCGTAATGCTTGTGCTGTGCATGATGGCAAGCCCTGTTTCAGCGGCAACATTTGCGCCCAAACTGGACATCGGCAGGGGCGGGCAGTGTGTGGAAGATGTGCAATGGATGCGCAAGAACCACATGCACCTGCTCAAGCATCAGCGCGACGAAACCGTGCGCAAGGGGGTGCGCGAGGAAAAGCACAGTCTGAAGAATTGCATCGAATGCCATGCCAGCCTGCAGGACGACAGTGTGATCGCGCGCGAAGACAGTTTTTGCGTGGCATGCCATCGTTTTGAAGCGGTGAAAATCGATTGCTTCGAGTGCCACTCCGGCACGCGCAAGAGCGCGTGGCTGCAAAGGAACGCGAAATGAGCGACATCGATCAGCAGCGCAGGACTTTCCTGAAGACCACGCTTGGCGCGGCGGCGGTTGCGATTGCGCCGGGGATGTTGCTGTTGGACACAGCGCACGGCAAGTCGCAGCCCGCCAGTAGCAAGGTGCGCTGGGGAATGCTGATCGACACCACGCAATGCAAAAGCGGATGCGACGATTGCGTCACCGCCTGCAACCGCGAGAACGGCCTTTCCGGCGGCACTCGCCCGACCGATTCGCAATGGATACGCAAGATCGAGATCAAAAATGTCGGCAGCGGACGCGAGATGTCGCTCCCGATGATGTGCCAGCACTGTGCGCACCCGCCCTGTGTGGATGTCTGCCCGACCCGTGCCTCGTTCAAGCGTGCCGACGGCATCGTGCTGGTGGACCGGCACCTCTGCATCGGCTGCCGCTATTGCATGATGGCCTGTCCGTATAAGGCGCGCTCCTTTGTGCATGAACCGCTGCACGACCAGAATCCGGATGTGCCGCGCGGCAAGGGCACGGTGGAAGCTTGCTCGATGTGCGTGCATCGTGTCGACCAGGGATTGCAGCCCGCCTGCGCCGAGGCTTGTCCGAACAAGGCTATCCTGTTCGGCGACCTGAACGATGCAAACAGCGAGATCAGCATGAAGATACGCACCGTTGCAAGCGCCCAGGTGCGCGCCGATCTGGGGCTCAATACCGGCATCCGTTATCAGGGGTTATAAATGAGCGCCTATCCTCCGATGTATTTCAAGACTCGCCTGTACTACGCTTTGCTGGCTGTGGCGGGGCTGGTGGTCATGGCGGGTCTGTATGCCGTGTATCTGATGGAGCATAACGGCCATATCATTACCGGGATGAACAACCAGATCGTGTGGGGCATTCCGCATGTGTTCGCCATCTTTCTGATCGTTGCCGCCTCCGGCGTGCTCAATGTCGCTTCCATCGGCTCGGTGTTCGGCAAGGCGTCCTACAAGGCGCGCGCGCCGCTGGCCGGCCTGCTGTCCATCGCCATGCTGGCGGGCGGCCTGACGGTGCTGATGCTCGATCTGGGGCGGCCCGACCGCATCATCATCGCCGCCACCCACTACAACATCACTTCGATGTTTGCGTGGAACGTGCTGCTTTATTCCGGCATGTTCGCGCTGGTGGTCGTCTATTTGTGGACGCTGATGGAACAGCGCATGAACAGGTGGAACAAGCCGGCCGGCCTCGCGGTATTTGCCTGGCGTTTCATCCTCACCACCGGCACCGGCCTGATTTTCGCCTTTCTGATCGCGCGCCAGTCATACGGCACGGCCCTGCTGCCGCCGATGTTCATCGTGCTGTCGTTTTCCTGGGGGCTGGCGGTATTTCATGTGGCGCAGACCGTGATTTTTGCGTGGAACGAAAAGGAGCTTGACCCGGCGATCCTGAATCGCCAGAAAAACCTGCTCGGCATCTTCGTCATCGGCTCGCTGTACATGGTTGCTGCCTATCACCTCACCAATCTGTACTTCGCGCATCTGTCCGGTTTCGAGCGTTTCATCCTGCTGGATGGCGGCATCTATCCGGGCCTGTTATGGGGAGGCTACCTCGTGCTCGGCAATCTGCTGCCGCTGGCGCTGATCTATTGGCCGGGCCTGTGCAAGACCCGCTGCGTGCTGACTGCTTCGTTGCTGGTGATCTTCGGTGCGCTTGCGCTGCTGTACGTGTTCATCATCGGCGGGCAAGCCTATCCGCTGAACATTTTTCCGGGCCATGAGGTCAGCAGCAGCTTCGGCGACGGCCAGATCTCCGCCTACCATCCTTCGCTGCCTGAATTTCTGCTGGGTTTCGGCGGGCTGGCAATCGCTTTCATCATTACCCTGATCGGCATGCATGTGTTCAACTTCATGCCGCAAGACAAACCTTACGTTGCAGATTGACAGACCATGAACCGGATGCTGATTTCTGCAGCGCACAAGTCCTCCGGAAAAACCATGGTCAGCATTGGCTTGTGTGCCGCGCTGAAGGCGCGCGGTCACGCCGTGCAGCCATTCAAGAAGGGCCCCGATTACATTGACCCGATGTGGCTGTCACTCGCTGCCGGACGCGCCTGCCGCAACCTCGACCTGTATCTGATGGAACGTGACGATATCGTTGCCACCTTTGCGCGCCACAGTGCGGAAGTGAATCTGGTTGAGGGCAACAAGGGACTATATGACGGCCTCGCGCTGGACGGCAGCAACAGCAATGCCGCGCTGGCTAGGCTGCTCGATCTGCCGGTAGTTCTGGTGATCGATGCGCGCGGCATGACGCGCGGCATCGCGCCGCTGATACTCGGCTATCAGGCGTTCGACCGCGATATCCATATCGCCGGCGTGATTCTCAATAATCTCGGCGGCAGCCGCCACGAAGCCAAGCTGCGCGAAGTCATCGAACATTACACCGACGTGCCGGTGATCGGTGCAATCCATCATGACGAGCGCCTCAGCATCGTCGAGCGGCATCTCGGTCTGATGCCCAGCAATGAGTCCTATGTCGCGGCCGCCAAAATCCAGCAGATCGGTGATGCCATCGCGGAACAAGTTGATCTGGACAAGCTGCTCGCGCTGTCTGATGTATCGGCACGTGATGCCGAAATACCCCCTCACCCTTACAAGGGAGAGGGGGTAGAAGCGACCATGCCCAGCAGTTCTACCCCCGTCCTAACCTTCCCCCCGCAAGGGGGAAGGAGCAAGAAAGTGCGCATCGGCATCGCGCGCGACCGCGCCTTCGGCTTTTATTACGCCGACGATCTGGATGCACTGGAAGCGGCGGGGGCGGAACTGGTGCCGTTCGATACGCTGCGCGATGCCTGCCTGCCAGAAGTGGATGCGCTCTACATCGGTGGCGGTTTCCCCGAGACCTGCGCCGCCGAACTGGAGGCGAATGCGACATTGCGTAGCGAGATCAGACAGGCCATCGAAAATGGCATGCCGGCCTATGCAGAATGCGGCGGCCTGATGTATCTGTCGCGCAGCGTCGCCTATCAGGGGCGCACGTATCAGATGGTTGGCGCGATTCCCGGCGACGTGAAAATGCATGACCGGCCTATCGGCCGCGGCTACGTGCATCTGAAGGAAGACGAGGCGCATCCGTGGCCGCGTCCGAATGGGCCATCGCATCGGATCAAGGCGCATGAGTTCCATTATTCCAGCCTAGAGAATCTTCCGCCGGATACCCGCTTCGCTTATCATGTCGAGCGTGGTTACGGTATAGACGGGACGCGCGACGGACTGGTGTTGCATAACCTGCTCGCCTCCTATACCCATTTGCGCACCATCGGCAGTTGTTACTGGGCCACGCGCTTTGTCGCATTCATTCGGCGGCAATGCGAGCTGCAACATGCCAAAGCCCTTCGATCCAACCAGCAAGCAAGATGACACAGAAACCTTATCAAGCTCCTCTCACCGCACAGCACCCGAAGCATGACGAAGCAAAGCGGATAGAGGCGATTCGCAGAATCCGTCAGAAGATGTCGCCGCGTGCTTATGGATTTGCGCTTGCGGGCAAAATCAAATTACCTGAGATGCTGAAGCCACTGATCCTGAAGGCGCTGCACTAGCATGGATTTTTTGCCGATATTTCTTAACGTTAAAGGCAGGCTATGCCTTGTGGTCGGCGGCGGCGAAGTCGCCCGGCGCAAGGCGGGTGTATTGCTGGAAGCCGGCGCGCGCGTGCGCGTGGTCGCGCCCGAGACCAATTCCGAACTTGCCGGGCAGCAGGGCGTCGAGTGCGTTTCCGCCCGTTTCGACGCGCGGCATCTCGAAGGCGTGACACTGGTCATCGCGGCCACCGATGATCGCGGCGTCAATCGGCAGGTCTCCGAGCTGGCGCAGGCGCGCAATATCCCGGTCAACGTGGTGGACGACCCGGAGTTGTGCAGCTTCGTCATGCCCGCCATCCTCGACCGCTCCCCATTGATGGTGGCATTCTCCAGCGGCGGTGCCTCGCCGGTGCTGACGCGCATGCTGCGCGGCAAGCTGGAGACTTTCATCCCGCAGAATTACAGCCGCCTTGCAGCGTTTGCAGAACGTCTCCGCACGTCCGTCAAGCAGCGCGTCACCGATCCGGCCAAGCGCCGCATCTTCTGGGAAAACGTGTTTGAGGGCGTGGTTGCCGAAAAGGTGCTGACCGGCGACGAAGCGACCGCCGAGGCCATGCTGCAACAGATGCTGGTTGACGAAGACAACATCCGGCGCGGCGAGGTATATCTGGTCGGTGCCGGCCCCGGCGACCCCGATCTGCTGACTTTCCGCGCGTTGCGCCTGATGCAGAAGGCCGATGTGGTGGTCTATGACAATCTGGTGTCGAAACCCATCGTCGATATGGCGCGGCGCGATGCGCAGCGCATCTTCGTCGGCAAGAAACGCGCCGATCACACGCTGCGCCAGGAAGAAATCAACGAGCTGCTGGTGCGGCTCGCCAAGGAGGGCAAACGCGTGCTGCGCCTCAAGGGCGGCGACCCGTTCATCTTCGGGCGCGGCGGCGAGGAGATCGAGACGCTGGCGGCCGAGGGCATTCCGTTCCAGGTCGTGCCCGGCATCACCGCAGCCTCCGGTGTGGCCTCTTATGCGGGTATTCCGCTGACCCACCGCGACCACGCGCAGTCCTGCATGTTTGTCACCGGGCATCTGAAAGACGGCACGATGAACCTCGACTGGGACGCGCTGGCCAGACCGAAGCAGACCGTCGTGGTGTACATGGGGCTGCACGGACTGGATACGCTGTGTGCCAAACTCATCGAACACGGCCTGCCGGACACCACGCCCATTGCCATCGTGCAGCAGGGCACCACACCGAACCAGCGCGTCATTACCGGTACGCTGGCGACATTGCCCGGCATCGCCGAGCGCGAACAGCCGCAGGCGCCAACGCTGATCATTGTCGGCGGCGTGGTCACGTTGCGCGACAAGCTGGATTGGTTTCATCCGCAGAAGCACTGAGAGATCTATACGCAGTCCAATTCAAAAAAGGAGTGGTACGGTGAAAATCAACAATCTGTTGTTACCTGCAATGCTGGCGTTCGTCATCACGGGTGCGCAGGCGGCCGATGCGTTGCTCAAGCCATTTGTGCTGGCATCAAAGAGTGCGGATACAGTCGCAGAGAAAGTTGCGCAGACCAAAGTCGCCCTGACTGGCGCCGGATTCAGCATCGTTGGCGATTATTCTCCCTACCCGGAAGCGCAGGTGCTGATTGTCACCAGCGACGAATTGAAACAGAACGCGTCCGCCTCTGAGCATGGTGGCTATGGTGCAGTGCAACGGGTAGCGGTTACCAAAGTGAATGAGGAGGTGCAAGTGGCCTACACCAATCCTGTATACATGGCCAACGTTTATCGCATGGAATCAGACTTGAGCGATGTTGCCGGAAAGCTGGCGGACGCCCTGGGCAATATGGAAGCGTTCGGCGCGCGCGGCATGACTGCGAAACAAGCGCGTAAATACCATTACATGTTGGGCATGGAGTATTTTGACGAACCCAGCGTACTGGCAGAATACGCGAGCTATGACGAAGCGGTGCAGTCGGTCGATGCCAAGCTGTCCAGCAATGGGAATGGTGTGTCCAAGGTCTATCGCGTGGATATGCCGGGCAAGAGCGAGAGCGTATTTGGCGTATCGATAAAGGGTGACGGCGACAGCAAATACCGGGATGACCAGTTCATCATGAAGGAAATCGATTTTCGCGATACGAAATCCACGGCGCATCTACCCTATGAAGTGTTGGTCTCGGGTGGCAAGGTCTATGCCCTGTATGCGCGTTTCCGTATTGCGATCAACTTCCCGGACCTGAGCATGATGGGGAAGAACAGTTTTATGAACATCATGAAAACGCCCGAAGCGATACGGTTTGTATTGCAGGAGACTGTTCGTAAGTAAGAGGTTTTGGCGCGGCTTCTCGCCGACCGTTTTTTTGTGGAGGTAAAAGATGGACGCAACCGGGGAGCTTCCGGAAACCGATGTCGAAGGCTATTTGATCGATCCGCTGGACTGGAACGAGGGCGTGGCGGAGGAGTTCGCGCGTCGGGAAAATATTACACTCACCGAGGATCACTGGGACGCGATTCGTTTCATGCGCGACTATTACATGGAGCGCCAGATCGCGGTCGATGTTCGCCATGTCATCAAGCATCTCGCCCAGAAGCATGGCCAGAATTCACGCAACAGGATATTCGAGCTTTTTCCGTACGGCTATGTAAAACAGGCCTGCAAGATCGCGGGCATGAAACGGCCGCGCGGGTGGAGCACTGGCTGACAGGAGGACGCGGGTTTTCGTGAGTGAGTAATGAGTCCTAAAAAGACGATTCACCACGAAGCGCACGGAGGACAAGAAGCGTTGTCAACATACTGCTGGGGACAGCATTCTCCTGATGCTTGAATTCGAGGTTAGCGGCAGCTGTTTTATTAACCCATTAATTTAGCGACACTATTCCCTCCCCCTTGCAGGGGGGGGCCAGGGTGGGGGTAGAAATTCAAGCACGTATGAAGTCAGCGTTGCGCGAATTAAGTGATGAGAAGAACTGATGCGCAGTGCCCCGCTGAAGTTCGTGTCTGTCACGATCCTGTCGCGTCAGACCGCCGGAATACGCAGCAAGAGCCTGATCGTCAACTTGCCCGGCAAGCCATCCGCGATCGACAACTGCCTCAACGCCGTGTTCCCGGGGATTCCGTACTGCATCGACCTGATCGAGGGCGCGAACCTGGAATCCGATCCGGAACAATGCAAGGTGTTTCGTCCGGCGTATGCCAAACCAGGGTAAATGCCTGCTTCGTAATATGAGCCATCATGGATAACACAGAAACATCGGCGTTTCACGCGAGATTGCAGGGCAAGTTTTTCGGGATGCTGCAATGGCAGCAGCTTGATGCACTTTGGCAGCGCGTGAAAAACGGCCAGTGGTATTTCTATCAAATCGGTGAAACCCTTCCCGACAAACCTTTGCGGGGAGACGAGCTCGCACGGCGTGTCGATGCGCTGGATAACCTGCTGCGGCAGGAGCATGACTACCACTATTGCGGTATTGTTTATGCAGATGACGAAGCACAGCCTGCGCTGATCAAGGTCTATGATCCCAACAATCTGGGTTCTTCATGTGGTTACAGTACTACGCCTGTTTTGCCGGGCTGGATACTCAGCACCACGCTGCCGGCGTCCATTGAAACTGGCGTTCCAACTCCCAATAATCGCAAGCATTGGTGGCAACTTTTTTCACATTGAACGAACGGCCATTTAGGCAACGAAAAGAGGGTATTTCACATTGCGGGTGTTTACGGGTTTTTCTGGCCAACAGGGCAGCAGGATGCCCAATGTGGGTATGAGACCCAAACCTACGTCACCGCGGCGCACACCAGTTTGTACGACACACTGTCTTCCGGCACGCAGCGCATGCTGGCGCAGCCCAGGGTGTGGCTGATCGGTGGAAAAAAGGAATTCGCCGCCCGATAATCTGTATGGCTCCAATAAACTGCTTGCGCCCGAATCGTCGGGCACGGCGGAATGCCTGGGTTTGAGGTGTTCCAGGCTGGCGCGTGTTGGCGAAGTGACATGAGGTGCGCACTCTTGGCGGGTATGAGGAAAATTTGAATGCAAACGAAATTTGTATAATCCATGGCATCATGTATTTGATAACATCAACACCGGGTCGGAACCTGATGTTTAATCAAAAAACAATACCGACCCTCTCTAAGGGTACGCAAGCACTATGCGCATAGTTAATCGGTTTGCGGTGCAGTTGCTGATTTTATTTTGTCTGTTTGCCGCAGGGCAGGGCGCGCACGCGGGCGAGAAGATTACCATCGCGGCGGCCTCCGACCTCAAGTTTGCGCTGGACGAGATCGTCGTGTTGTTCAACAAGGCGCATCCAGCCGACCGGGTGGAGACCATCTACGGCTCGTCCGGCAAGTTTCAGGCGCAAATCCGACAGGGGGCGCCGTTCGATCTGTATTTCTCCGCAGATATCGCCTATCCGCGCGCGCTTCAGGCGGAAGGATTTTCCGCCTCCGAAGCGCAGCCTTACGCGGTGGGGCGCATCATACTGTGGAGCACGGAACGCGATGCCGGCAACATGACGCTCACTGATCTGGCCGATTCCTCAATTCAGAAAATCGCCATTGCCAACCCGAAACACGCGCCCTACGGCAAGCGTGCCGAGGAGGCGCTGAAAGCGGCGGGCATATGGGAGAAGGTGGAAGCAAAGCTTGTGTATGGCGAAAACGTCGCCCAGACGGCGCAGTTCGTGCAGAGCGGCAATGCGCAGGTCGGCATCATCGCGTTGTCGCTGGGGCTCAGCCCGGCATTGGCGAAGCAGGGCGGCCATGCGCTGATCCCCGACCACCTGCATCAGCCGCTCGAGCAGGGTTTCATCATCACCCAACGCGCAGCGAACAACCCCTTGGCGCGGACATTCGCCAGTTTCATGCTGGGCAAGGAAGCGCGCGCGATCATGATCCGTTACGGGTTTGTGTTGCTTGCCGAAGTAGAATAGCCGGATGGAATCATTCTTTTCTGCCGCCGACCTGTCCGCGATCTGGCTTACCTTCAAGCTGGCTGCTGTGGTGACCATCATTCTGCTGCTGGTTGGCACGCCGATCGCGTGGTGGCTCGCGCGCACCCGATCCTGGTGGAAGGGGCCGGTCGGCGCGGTAGTCGCGCTGCCCATCGTGCTGCCGCCGACGGTGATCGGCTTTTACCTGCTGGTGGCGATGGGGCCGAGCGGACCGCTCGGTGCGCTTACGCAGGCAATGGGTATTGGCCTGCTGCCATTCACCTTTGCCGGGCTGGTGATCGCCTCGGTGTTCTATTCCATGCCGTTTGTGGTGCAACCGCTGCAAAATGCCTTCGAGTCGATTCCGGAGCGCGCACTGGAGACCGCAGCGACACTGCGCGCGACCGCGCGGGATACTTTTTTCAGCGTGGTGCTGCCCTTATCCAAACCCGGCCTGCTCACCGCGACGGTGCTCGGCTTCGCGCATACCGTCGGCGAATTTGGCGTGGTGCTGATGATCGGCGGCAATATCCCGGACAAGACGCGCGTGGTGTCGGTGCAGATTTACGACCATGTCGAGGCGATGGAATACGCCGCGGCGCACTGGCTGTCGGCGGGGATGGTGGTGTTCGCCTTTGTGGTACTGCTGGTTTTATATACGCTTAATCCGACTGGACGGCGCAAATGATCCGGGCGCGTTTCGATCTCGCCTATCCCGGTTTTGCATTGAATGCGGATTTGCAGCTTCCCGCACGCGGCATTACCGCGCTGTTCGGTCCGTCCGGTTCGGGCAAAACCACGCTGTTGCGTTGTATCGCGGGATTGGAACGGACGGCCAACGGCAGACTGCAGGTGCAGGATGAGGTGTGGCAGGGCGGTGCAGAATTTTTGCAGACGCATCGGCGTTCCATCGGCTATGTATTTCAGGAGGCCAGTCTGTTTTCGCATTTGTCAGTGCAGCAGAATCTGGAATATGGCCTGAAGCGCATTCCGCTCGAACAGCGCAGGGTGCAACTGGAACAAGCGGTGGAATGGCTCGGCCTGAAGCGGCTGATTGAGCGCGAAAGTCCGAACGGCCTGTCCGGCGGCGAACGGCAGCGTGTCGCCATCGCGCGGGCGCTGCTCACCAGTCCGCGCCTGCTGCTGATGGATGAGCCACTTTCGGCGCTGGATGACGCCAGCAAACGGGAAATTCTGCCCTATCTGGAACGGCTGCACATTGAGCTGGAAATCCCGGTCATTTACGTCAGCCATGCGCTGGATGAAGTGGCGCGATTGGCGGATCATCTGGTACTGATGGAGCGGGGGCGCGTCATTGCGTGCGGTGCGCTTAACGAAATCCTCGGTCGGCTGGACTTGTCCACGGCGCATCGGGATGACGCGGGCGCGGTGATCGAGACGAAGGTGGCTGCGCATGACGAGGGCTATCATCTCACCCGGCTGGAATTTCCCGGCGGCAGTCTGTGGGTAAGCGGAATGGAATGCGCCATTGGCAGCGTGGCGCGTGCACGCGTGCTGGCGCGCGACGTGAGTATCGCCACCGCCGCGCCGCAGGGTTCCAGCATCAGCAACATCCTCGTGGCGCGTATTGCCGATATTCAGGATGAAGGCCCGGACCGGGTGAACCTGCGCCTGACCATAGGTGGCGGGCAGATGCTGTTGTCGCGCATCACGCGTCGTTCGCGTGACCAGCTTGGGTTGGCACTGGGCATGGAAGTGTTTGCGCAGGTGAAGAGCGTGGCGCTGATTGCGTAGTGCCGTTCTCACCCCGTTCCTGCCACATGGAGTTCATGCAAAGTGAGCTGTTTGTTAGGGTGCAGGCCAGTGTTATCGCTGGCGCTTCGACACGGTCAACACCTTATACAGTATACTTGCGGCGTGGGTTCTACCGTCATTACCCGCCTTGGCGAGCAACAAGGCGCGGCACGGGGCTGTAACCCGAATAAACGTGGGCGGTTATCGCATCATCCGCTGCGGGCACTTGTAGTAGAGGCGCGCAGGGTAATGAACTTCTGGTTACCCTCGGGCGATGCTGGCAGCGCTACAACGTACTGCATTCATCGTCCACCCTGCAATGGGTACAAGACCGTTGGTTTGCTGCGTGCAGACAGTGATTTTTCGATCAAGCGGCGTTCAAGCTGCTCGAAGGAAGTGTATGAATTACATCATCAGCACAAGGTTTACCCAAGGTTTGCAGCAATTCATCATTCGCGATGCCGAATGGTTCGCACGGGTGACCAGCCTGAATTTTCCGACTGTGGAAATAGGGCGCCCAATACGGTACAACTCAGCTTTGGCGAATTTTCGGGGCGCTGGGTTTCAGCGTACAAAAGCCCGGGAAACACGCTGGAGCGCAATGAGGATGCACACCGGTCATTTAGTTTCACTTCAACTGGGACCACGCCTCGGTCATTGCCGGGCTGACGCATTCCAATTGTCTGTTCCGCCTGCACGAAAGAAGCATCAGAAAAGAACAGATCGTCGAATTCCTGAAGGCACTCAAGTCCCTTCTCAAGTAACCGCTGCTGGCGAGTCGGGACGAGTCGCATACCAACACTCACAACAAGCTCAAGAGTGCGCAAAAGCGTCCTTCGATCATTGCTGCTTGCCGAATGCAGGTTACGCTTTGGAAATGTCATGATTTATGAAAAGCTCAATAATGGATTATCTGGATTAAAACTCCAGGAAAAAATCACCGGACTGCTGGCATTTTATTTTCTCGTGGCCATGGTCGCTATCAGCTCGACGCTGTATGTGTCCTGGCGCCTGGAGGGCGGTGCCGCGGCGATTAACGACGCCGGCAGCGAACGCATGCGTTCGTACCGCATTGCCTTTATGCTTGCCCAACAGGTGCAGTACCCTTCTGTTGAATTGCGGCATGACATCGAAACAGAGGTCGCGCAGTTCGATAAAGTCCTCTTAGAACTTGACCGTGGTGACCCGCAGCGACCACTTTCCTTGCCCAAGGATGATGAGGTACGCGTCCAGATGGGTAAATTTAAACAATCCTGGCAGGCCGATATCAAGCCCCGCATCGAGCGCATACTCAACATCTCGCAACAGGCTGAACAGGAAAAAATGTTGGCGGAGTACCGGTTTGCCCTGAAAAATTTTGTCAATAGCGTGAACGATCTGGTGGCCATGATAGAGCGCAGCAACGCACATGCAACCACGCTGCTGCGCTCTATCCAGATTGGCCTGACCATCCTTGCATTGGCGGGTACCGTATTGTTGATGAGCCTTTTTTCACTGATGGTGGTACGCCCTGTAAACAGCTTGAGGGAGGGTATTCAGCGTATGGGCAAGGCAGATTTCGGCGTGCGTCTGGAAGTTTCCAGTCGTGATGAATTCGGCGAGCTGGCTGAGGGGTTCAACCAGATGGCTGATAAATTGCAGGATCTTTACGCCACACTGGAGCAGCGTGTGGAAGAAAAATCACATAGCATAGAAGTGAAGAACCGCGAGCTCGCGGCGCTCTACGATGTGGCTGCATTCCTCAATTCGTCGACTGCAACTGAGCCTTTGTGCGATATTGTGCTGGATAAACTATCTACCCTGATCGGTGCGCACGATGGTGTGATACGTCTGGTCGACACCAAGGGAGAGAAAATGCAAATTGTCGCATCGCGCGGAGTTTCAAAATCATTTCTTGCAAAAGAGACTTGCCTTGCCGTTGGCGACTGCCTGTGCGGAGAGGTGGCGAGTGATGGTATTGCGGTCAGTTCCAATTTTTCAACTCTGTTGACGCGCCCGCAGTTGTATATGTGCAAACGGGACGGATTCCAGGCGGTGGTGGCAGTCCCGATTCGCTCCAAACAGCAGGTGATGGGCATACTTAACCTGTTTTTCGAAACGCCGCGCATCCTGCCGCCATCGGAAATCCGGCTGCTGGAGTCGGTGGGACAACACCTTGGCGTCGCCATTGAAAACCAGCGGCTTGTCGCGCGCGAAAAAGAAATGGCGGTGTCGGAGGAGCGCAATCTGCTGGCGCAGGAACTGCACGACAGTATTGCCCAGTCGCTCGCCTTCCTGAACATCCAGATACAACTGTTGCACAACGATTTGCAGGAGGGGGAGATAACTATTGCCATGCAGAGCCTGGAGCAAATACGCAAAGGAGTGCAGGAAAGTTATGACGATGTGCGTGAATTGCTGGTGCACTTCCGCACGCGGGTCGGAAGCGCCGATATGGAAACCGCCGTGCGCAGCGCACTGGAAAAATTCGAGGGGCAAACCGGTATTTGTGCCACTTTCTCGCATCGCGGGGCAGTGCCGGATCTTCCGCCAGAGCATGTGCTGCAGGCCATGCACATTGTGCACGAATCGCTTTCCAACGTACGCAAGCATGCCAAGGCAAGTCGCGTTGACGTGGAGCTTGTCTGTGAAGGAGAATGCGTGCTCTATATCAGTGACAACGGCATCGGCTTCGATACCGCGTATGATGCCGGCAATACTCATGTGGGGTTGAGTATCATGCGCGAGCGGGCATATCGTATCGGCGCCAAATTGGCGTTGGAATCAAAGGCCGGGCATGGCACACGGGTGCGCCTTGCGCTGTCGCACAGGAGAGACTCTGGAGCATGAAACCGATACGCATTCTGATCGTTGATGACCACACGCTGTTCCGTAGCGGCATTAAACTGGTATTGCAGCGTTGCAAGTCGTTCGAAGTAGTGGGCGAGGCCGGTGACGGGCTGGAAGGTGTCAAGCGCGCTAAACAGCTCAGGCCGGACGTGGTGCTGCTTGATCTGCACATGGCCGGAACCAGCGGACTGGAAGCCCTGCGCGTAATGGTTGAAGATGTTCCGGAAGTGCAGGTGATCATGCTGACTGTTTCAGAAGATGCCGCAGATTTGCTGGAAACGCTGCGCGCTGGCGCGCGCGGCTACCTGCTGAAAAATATCGATACCGAATTTCTGTTGGATTGCATCCGGCGGGTAGCGCACGGTGAATCCGTGATGTCGCCGCAAATAGCGCATAAATTGGCGGATTCCTTACGTGCTGCGCCCAAGGATAGTGTTCCTGTGGCGGAGGTTAGCCAGAATAGACTGACCACGCGCGAAAGGGAAATCCTTATCATGCTTGCACGTGGCGCCAGCAACAAAGAAATCGCCAGCACGCTCACGCTGTCTGAATCAACCATCAAAATTCATGTGCAGGGTATCCTACGCAAACTCAATATCGCTAAACGCGTGCAGGCTGCTGTGTATGCGGTGGAGCATGGTCTCATTTAGGGGGGCTGCACTTTGTGGCGTGGATGTGTGGTTCCGGCACAATACGCTACATGCGTGAAGCTACACTGCAACTTCGTTGCTGCGCTCCTCACATACTGCGACGTATGTTGCGGGTGATTTGCTTCTGCCTCTCCAGCCCCCCGAGCTCTGTCGCTATGTATAGTTATGCCGGGTTGCGATACCGTTTACCCTTAACTTAGGAGGAGATAACATGCCCAACGAAAATGACATTAACCGTTTTGACCCGGTTTCCATGTTTCTGCATTGGGGGCTTGCTTTGATGGTAATTGTGTCGGTTGCGTGCATCGAACTGCACGACATCTATCCGAAGGACAGCTATTGGTTCAACACCCTGAAAACAATCCATAAACAACTTGGCTTTCTCTTGTTCTTTTTGACTCTCATGAAATTGGGCTGGCGCCTGGGCAACCCCGTTCCGCCGATTACGCCCACTCCGCAGCTCTGGGAGTTGGCGGCGAGGAAAGTGGCTCATGTTACGATCTATGCAACTTTGCTGACGTTGGCGATTCTCGGCATGATCATGGGCAACTTCTTCCTGAACCAGGACAGGGAGCTCGCTCGGACGCTCAAGATAATTCATGAGTCGCTCGGTAATTTTTTGATTGTGCTGATCTTTATTCATGTGGCTGCAACGCTATGGCATCAATGGGTGCGACGCGACGACACATTGCGACGCATGCTGCCCGGACGGACAACCTGATCAAGGCTCGCTTCCTCAAGGATATGAATTGGTAACGCGTTAAGTTAGATGCGTTATAAATTGCATATGTATTATTAACGAATTACCTATGCCTTGCCATCATCAGGAAGCGACTCAATTTAGACGCTTCACGCCACGAAATGCTACTCATCATGAGACTCACCATGTCCGAGAGAACTCATTTTGATCAAATGGTTACGCACACTTCGTAGTCGCCCGTATCTTTGCTTGCGCCAATCAATTGATGTTGTTCAATTCGCGTTTGGACACTCCTCAATCTTTCATATTACCCAAAAGAACTAGTTCGTTTTCTTCGCAAGTTTATACTTTCGAAGAATAGACAGATGACTCTTGCCAGATTAATCTTCCAACACAGGAGTTGCTTCAACTGTCCTTGTGAAAATTCAAATAAGAAATAGACAGGGTATAGACAGGGTATAGACAGGGTGTTGTTTAGTATCGGTAAATACTGATCAATTTATCACCTCCGCGGGAACGCCGAAACGAATTGATTGGCGCCACTTTTAATGTTCCAGACCATATATATAGTGTGAGATAGGGAAAATGGCATCACAAAAATACAAGGCATGGTCCGTCGTCATCGTCAGCACATTAGCGTTTACGGTGTGCTTCATGATCTGGATGATGTTCGCGGTGATCGGCATTCCGATCAAGGCGGAGCTCGGGCTTAACGAGACCGAGTTCGGCCTGCTGATAGCCATGCCGGTTCTCACCGGATCGCTGGTCCGTTTGCCGCTCGGCATGCTGACTGACAAGTTTGGCGGCCGCCTCGTATTCTTTGTGTTGATGATTTCCACCGTTATTCCAATTTACTTTATCTCGCTCGGCACGCAGTACTGGCATTACCTGGTGACCGGCCTGTTTGTCGGCATAGCCGGCGGTGCGTTTACGGTGGGTATCGCCTATTGCGCGCGCTGGTTCCAGAAGGACCAGCAAGGCTTGGCGATGGGTATTTTCGGCGCGGGCAATACGGGTGCGGCGCTGACTAAACTGGTGGCGCCATCCATTGTGGTGGCTTTTGGGTGGCAGATGGTGCCTCAGGTTTATGCGGTGCTGATGCTGCTCACTGCAATTGTGTTCTGGATTTTTACGTATACCGATCCGTCTCATGTGGCGGGCAAGAGTGTGTCAGTCCGCGAGCAGCTTGCTGTGCTCAAGGATCCCGCGGTGTGGAGGTACAGTCAGTATTACTCCATCGTGTTCGGTGGCTATGTGGCTTTGGCGCTGTGGATGACCAAGTACTACATCAGCGAATACGGCTTCGACCTCAAGACGGCTGCATTTCTCGCCGCCGCATTTAGCGTACCAGGGGGTGTGTTGCGCGCTATGGGGGGCTACTTTTCGGACAAATTTGGGGCGCATACCATTACTTGGTGGGTGATGCTGGTATCCCTGACGTGCCTGTTCCTTCTGTCCTACCCGCAGACCGAATTCACCATCAAGACCGTGACGGGTCCGCAGACTTTTCAAGTGGGGCTCGGTCCGGTCCTGTTTACCGTCATCATGTTCACCTTGGGTATAGCTTTTGCGATAGGGAAGGCGTCGGTATTCAAATATATCTCTGACGACTATCCGCAAAACATAGGTGTGGTTTCCGGTGTGGTTGGCTTGGCCGGCGGCATGGGCGGTTTTCTTCTGCCGATCATGTTTGGCGCGCTTGTGGATTTGACCGGTATTCGCTCATCTGCGTTCATGCTGATGTTCGGTATTGTGTGGGTTTCGCTGATGTGGATGTACTGGACTGAAATTCGCGCCCTCGACAAGAGTGCGGCAATCAGGCTGAGAAGATAAAAATTTAGAGGATGCTTGAGTAGGCCCTACTGAATTTAAATGAATGTAGATAGAGTCCCAAAAGTGTATTGCGTGGACATTGTTAGATGTCTTTGGCGGTAAATTAACAGTAAGGGAGTGGCATGGCTAATATAAAAAAATGGGATCCTGAGAACTCCACATTCTGGGAAAGCGAGGGCAAAGCAGTTGCCAGCCGCAATCTGTGGATATCGATACCGAGTCTGTTAGGCGGTTTCGCCGTATGGATGATGTGGAGCATGATCACGGTGCAGATGCTAAACGCCGGATTTCCTTTTAAACCTGCCGAACTGTTCACCATTGCGGCTATTGCCGGATTGTCTGGCGCGACATTGCGCATCCCGTCAAGCTTTTTCGTGCGAATCGCCGGTGGACGCAACACCATTTTCTTTACTACTGCATTGCTGATGATTCCGGCGTTCTTTACGGGCATCGCGCTGCAGGATAAAGAAACGCCGCTGGTGGTGTTCCAGTTCCTGGCCTTCCTGTCCGGTTTTGGCGGCGGCAACTTCGCCTCCTCGATGTCCAATATCAGCTTCTTCTACCCGAAACGCATGCAGGGCACCGCACTTGGCCTTAACGCCGGGTTGGGTAATTTTGGTGTGACGTCCACGCAGATTCTGATCCCGCTGTTTATGACGATCGGCGCCTTCGGCGCGTTTGGCGGAGACCCGGTAACGCTGGTCAAGGACAGCGGCTGGATTCTGGGCAAGATCCCGGCAGGCACGGCTACCTACATCCAGAACGCCGGCTTCCTCTGGCTGCTTCTGCTGGTGCCGTTGGCTTTCGCAGGCTGGTTCGGCATGAACAACATCCAGACGGAAGAAGTGACTCCCAACCCGGGTTCCGCGTTGGGGGCTATGGCGAAAATTGCCGGCATGTTGACTATCGGCTTAATCACCGCCGCTGCCGGCTTGTACATCATTCTGCCGGCCCCGTTGGGTCTTGGCGCACCGGGTTGGGCCAAGTGGTTTGTGCTGGCGGGTATTCTGTATGCCACCGTGGCGTTGATGAAGTTGATTCCCGGCGACATCAAACCCAATCTGCAACGTCAGTTCAAGATCTTCGGCAACAAGCACACCTGGGTGATGAGCATCATCTACACCATGACCTTTGGTAGCTTCATCGGTTATTCCGCAGCCTTTGCCCTGGCGATCCAGGTGATCTTCGGCTACACCCATGTAATGGGCGCAGATGGCGTGATGGTTCACACTGACCTCAATCCAAATGGCCCGAGCGCGCTCGCATATGCGTGGATAGGACCCTTCATCGGTGCGCTGATTCGCCCGGTTGGCGGCTGGATTTCCGACAAGATGGGAGGCGCCAAGGTGACGCAGTACACCACTATCGTCATGGTGGGTGCGGCCTTTGGTGTAGCCTATTACATGAAAGCAGCCTATCAATCGGCTACCCCGGAAGAGTTCTTTATGCCGTTTTTCCTGTTGTTCCTGCTGTTGTTCCTGATGTCAGGAATTGGTAACGGCTCCACCTTCCGTACTATTTCCCAGGTGTTCCCCAAGGAGCAGGCTGGCCCGGCGCTTGGCTGGACTTCTGCGGTGGCGGCATATGGTGCTTTCATCATCCCGCAGGTATTCGGCGAGCAAATCAAGGCGACTACCCCTGAGAATGCCTTGTATGGCTTTGCCATGTTCTATGTGGTATGCCTGTTGTTGAACTGGTGGTATTACCTCGGCCCTAAAGCCGAGTTCAAGAACCCCTAGCATTTTAGAAAGGTGAGAAAAGAGGCACCGTCAAAGCTGTAGATGGGTAATAAATTTTGGAGTGGTAATTTTTTTGATTGTCCGGACAAATCATTCGTTCTGGTTGAAAAAAGACGATTGCCGCAAAAGCTGGTAGCACGACAAAATATATGGAAAGGTTGTCGACATGATTAATCGAGGTGTTGCGATTCACAAGATGTTAGTTGGATTCTTTGCGGCAGGGGGATTATTGATTGGTTCCCATGGGGTTTTTGCCGAGGAACCCGCCGGGTATGCTGCTGCGCCGCCCGCACAGGAGGTGCCAGCAGAAGAGGCGCCCGTAGCAGTAGAAGAGGCGCCAGTAGAAGCGGCGGCTCCAACGCAGGCGGAAATTTTGCAGGGACAGAATATTTTTGAGGGCGTTGTTCGCCTGACAAACAGTGGGCCGTCGTGCAATACCTGTCATCACGTTCAGAATGACGCGGTGATTGGCGGTGGTGTGCTGGCAAGGGATCTGACCCAGGCATTCTCGCGCATGGGCGCTGAAGGGATTGCAATGATGATCCCGCATGACGGATCTGAATCGCCTTTTCCGGTGATGCAGGCAGCATATCAGGGACGAGAAATTACCGGAGACGAGGCCAAGGCATTGGTCGCATTTCTGCAAAATGCCGACGCGCAAAATGCGCTTCAGAAACCCAGTCATTATGAGTGGAGAATGTTCATTGCCGGTGTTGCGGGTGTGATTGTAATGCTGATCTTTTTCTGGCTCGTTGGTCAGGGGCGGAAGAAAAGGTCGGTTAATTCCGCTATCTACGATCGGCAACTGAAGTCTACTGATGTTCAGTGATCGAAGTTCAGTATATGTTTTTTTATTGCAAGTTTTCAGGTTGATTTAGGGAGAATCACATGGGTTGGATCAAAGACATTGTTTCGCCGGATACACGTAAGTGGGAAGAGTTTTACCGGAATCGATTCCAGCATGACCGTATCGTCAGAAGCACGCATGGTGTTAATTGCACAGGCGGCTGTTCCTGGCAGGTTCATGTTAAGGAAGGAATTGTTGTTTGGGAAACGCAGCAGACGGATTATCCGCTTCTGGAGGATTCGCTTCCCCCGTATGAGCCGCGTGGTTGCCAGAGGGGTATTTCCTTTTCCTGGTATTTATACAGCCCGTTGCGCATCAAGTATCCGTTGATTCGTGGCGCGCTGGTAGACGCTTATCGTGCGCAGAAGGAAAGAACCGGCGACCCGCTGAAAGCCTGGGAAGCATTGCAGAGCGATACGGCGGCACGCAAGAAATATCAGAATGCGCGCGGCAAGGGCGGATTTAGAAGGACGTCCTGGGATGAGGTTCTGGAAATCATGGCGGTTGCCAATCTCCATACGGCAAAGAAGTATGGGCCGGATCGTGTATTTGGCTTCTCGCCTATTCCGGCAATGTCCATGATCAGTTACGCAGCAGGAGCGCGTTTCTTCCAATTGTTTGGCGGCGCGAATCTTAGTTTCTATGACTGGTACTGCGACTTGCCAACTGCATTCCCGGAAATCTGGGGCGAGCAGACCGATGTCTGCGAGAGTGCAGACTGGTATAACTCTAAAATGATTGCCGATATGGGCGCGTGCCTCAACATGACGCGTACACCGGATTGTCACTTCTTTGCCGAATCACGGCACAATGGCACCAAGACAGTGGTGTTCTCGCCCGATTTCAGCATGGTTGGCAAGTTCGCCGATCAGTGGGTGCCGGTGCATGCGGGTAGCGACGGTGCATTCTGGATGGCGGTATCGCACGTTATCCTTAAGGAATTCCATTTCGAGCAGAAGACACCTTATTTCCTTGAGTACTGCAAACGCTACACCGACAGCCCAATGCTGGTCGTGCTCGAGAAGGATGGCAATAACTACACGCCGGGGCGGATGCTTCGTGCCAACCAGATTTCCCAGTACAAGGATATCGAGAACGGCGAATGGAAGTTTATAAATATTGATGCGCAGACCGGGAATCTGGTTGTGCCGAAGGGCGCAATGGGGCACCGCTATGAAAAGGCGGGCGGCAACTGGAATATGAAGTACGAAAACTCGTCGGATAACAAGGAATTTGATCCGACGCTGACCCTGTTAAATAATCACGATGAAGTATTGCAGACAGAGTTTACCGAATTCGGCCTGGACAAGAAGGTCTTGCGCGGCATCCCGGTTAAATATCTGGAAACGACTGACGGCAAAGTCGCCGTCGCCACGATTTATGACCTGATGTTTGGTCAATATGGTGTGGGCCGTGGATTGTCCGGAGATTATCCTAAGGATTATGCGGACAAAGATGCTGCTTACACACCGGCCTGGCAGGAGATTTTCACCGGCATTGACTCCAATACTGTGCTGCAATTTGCCAGGGAGTGGGCCAATACAGCCAATGTAACCGAGGGCAAGTGCATGATCATCCTCGGCGCGGGCATCAATCACTGGTACCACTCGAATTTGATGTACCGTGCTGGCGCCATGGCGCTGATGTTCTGTGGTTGCGTTGGCAAAAACGGTGGTGGTCTGAACCACTATGTGGGGCAGGAAAAGCTGGCTCCCGTGGATTCATGGGGTGGAATTGCGATGGCCAAGGACTGGGTCAAGAGCAACCGACTGCAGCAGGCGCCGCTATGGCATTACATTAATACCTGCCAGTACCGTTATGACGGACACTATTCCCGTTACAACGCCGTACCCAAGAACAAGCTGACCGAAATGCACAATGCCGACTCCATTTTCATGTCGGTGCGCAATGGCTGGATGCCGTATTACCCGCAGTTCAAGCAAAATCCGCTGGAGCTTTCGAAGGAAGCCATGTCGAAAGGCGCCAAGGATGATGCAGGCATCACCAATTACGTTCTCGAGCAGCTCAAGTCTAAGAAGCTTGAATATTCGATAGGTGATCCAGAAGCACCGGAAAATCATCCGCGGATTTGGTACATCTGGCGCGGCAACGCTATTGGCGGCAGCATGAAGGGAATGGAGTACTGTCTCAACCATTACCTGGGCACGCACACCAACCTGATTGCCAAGGATTCCGAAGATCGCACCAAGGAACTCAAGTGGCATGAAGTCGCGCCAAAAGGAAAGATGGATCTGGTGGTGGATTTGAACTTCCGTATGGAAACATCGGCGCTATATTCTGACATCGTACTGCCGGCAGCTTCGTGGTACGAGAAGGCGGACTTGAATAGTACCGATCTGCATTCGTTCATTCACCCGCTGTCAGCAGCCGTTGCGCCGGTCTGGGAGGCTAAGTCGGACTGGCACATCTTCAAGGAGCTGGCAAGAGCAACCAGTGAATACGCCAAGAAGTATATGCCTGAGCCACAGGTTGACGTCATGATGTCGCCCTTGTCGCACGATTCCAAGGACGAAATTACTCAGCCGCGCCTGAAGGACTGGTACAAGGGTGAATGCGAGGCGATACCTGGACAGACCATGCACAAGCTCAGCGTGATGCACCGCGATTACACCAAGCTTTACGATAAATATATCACTTTAGGCGAAGGCGTCAGAAATGGCGGCTTGGGCGGTCACGGCAACCACTATCTCTGCACCGAAGAGTATGACCAAATGCTGAATTCGAAGCATTTCCCTACGGAGACCATAGATGGCAAGACCTACCCGTCACTGAAGGAAGATGTGTCGGTTTGCAACACCATTCTGCACTTGTCGACACTGACCAATGGCGTGCTGGCGGTCAAAGCCTACGAGAATATGGAGAAGAAGACCGGTCTGCAGCTTGCGCATCTGGCAGCGGGTAATCGCGACATGCGAATCAACTATGCGAATCTTCAGGAATCGCCAAAGAGATATGGTAATTCACCGCTTTGGTCGGGTTTGATGAACGACGGCAGAGCCTATTGCGCCTATACGTACAATATTGACACGTTAGTGCCATTCAGGACGTTGACAGGTCGTCAGCATTTCTACCTCGATCACGATATGTACATTGCTTATGGCGAGCATTTGCCGACCTACAAGCCTTCGCCATCACCTGAGGCGCATGGCGATCTGAAGGAAACGACGAAAGCTGGCAAGGCGTTGGTGCTGAGTTGCATCACACCGCATGGCAAGTGGCACATTCACTCGACGTACGGCGATAATCTCCGCATGATGACGCTGCACCGTGGTTGCGAGCCTGTATGGCTCAGCGAGAAGGATGCTGAGACGTTGGGCATCAAGGACAACGATTGGTGTGATGTGCACAATGACCACGGCACATTCTGCACCAGAGCGGTTGTGTCCTCCCGCATTCCCAAGGGTATGTGCATTGTTTATCACGCGACCGACCGGACACTCAATATTCCGAAGTCGCGGGTCAGGGAAGGCAAGAGAGGGGGAGGTCTTAACAGCTTCACACGGGTTCATTTGAAACCTAACTATCTGTGTGGCGGATATGGCCAGTTTTCGTACCACTTCAATTACTGGGGACCCATTGCATGCAACCGGGATACTCATGTGACTATCAAGAAGATGGACAAAGTAGAATTTTGATTGGGGATAAATAGACATGAATATTCGCTCACAAATTGCGATGGTGTTTCACTTGGACAAGTGTCTCGGCTGTCATACGTGTTCCGTCGCGTGTAAAAATATTTGGACTGACCGAAAGGGCGCCGAATATATGTACTGGAACAATGTGGAAACCAAGCCAGGTACTGGTTATCCGACGAAGTGGGAAGATCAGAGCATCTATAAGGGTGGCTGGGAGAAGGTTGGCGGTTCGATTTCCTTGCGAGGTGCCGGCAAGCGGAAGGGGTTGCTGAATATTTTCCACAACCCCAACATGCCAGTGATAGATGATTATTACGAGCCCTGGACCTACAAGTACCTTGATTTGATCGAATCACCCGAGGGTAACGATCAGCCGACGGCGAGAGCTGTTTCGCTGATCACCGGCAAACCCATCGATATCAAGATGGGACCTAATTGGGACGATGATCTTAGTGGCACGCCGGATTTTGCCAGAAACGATCCGAATCTTAAGAATTTGTCACCCGCCGAACAGGAAGCCATGTTCCAATTGGAGAAAATGGCGTTCTTCTACTTGCCGCGCGTTTGCAACCACTGTCTGAATCCGGCTTGTGTTGCGTCATGCCCATCGGGCGCGATCTACAAGCGTGGCGAGGACGGTGTGGTTCTTATTAATCAGAATGTCTGCCGCGCGTGGAGAATGTGCGTTACGGCATGCCCGTACAAAAAGTCCTATTACAACTGGAATACCGGCAAATCGGAAAAATGCATACTTTGTTATCCGCGCATCGAGGCGGGTCTTGCGCCGGCCTGCATGCATTCCTGCGTTGGACGTATCCGTTATATCGGCGTGCTTCTGTATGATGCTGACCGTATCCAGGAAACGGCATCCGCTTCCGAAAAGGATATTGTCAACAAGCATATGGACATAATTCTGGATCCGAATGACCCGCAGGTTATCGCTGCTGCCAAGGCAAACGGCATCGCGGATTCAACAATACACGCGGCTCAGTATTCTCCGGTTTACAAGTTTGTCAAGGAGTGGGGCTTGGCTCTGCCGTTGCATCCGGAATTCAGGACCCTTCCGTCATTGTTCTATGTTCCACCACTGCTGCCGGTGATGGCGAGCGTCAAACAAGTGGACAACAAGGCGCAAAATAGCAAGATCAATGCACTAGGCAAGGCTTGGGACGATAACTGGCTGTACGACACCAGCACACCGGATTACTTCAGCACGATTGACAAGGCGCGTTTCCCTCTGAAATACCTCGCCAACATGTTTAGCGCTGGTGATGAGAGCAAGGTCAAGGATCGCCTGAAGAAGTTGATGGCTGTCAGGATTTATCGCCGCTGGAAGACGGTCGGCGACATCTCTGAGCAGAAGGCGTTGGCAGTGCTGCGCGAAGTGGGTTATACGCCAGAGATGGCTGAAAATGTCTATACGCTGACGTCGCTTGCCAAATTCGATCAAAGGTTCGTGATTCCTGCAGCGCACCGCGAATACGCAATCGAGATGCTGGAATTTTCGGGTGACAGAAAAGGCAATGCTGGCTTCGGCTTCAAGGAAGACACGATGCAGAGAGGATTGTGATTTTGATGAACTATGCACATTATTCCGACTTGGCCGAGTTGTTTGATTACCCCGAGCCTGTTTACAAGGCTCGGGGGAAGAAACTGCTGGAATTCCTCAGTGAAAACTACCCGGAGGCGGCGGCGGAGCTGGGACTTTTTCTGGATGTCATTCCTGAGGAGATCATCTCTCTTCAGGAACTGCATACGCGCACCTTTGAGATTCAATCGCTGACGACTCTGGGTATTGGCTATGTCATGTTTGGCGACGATTACAAACGTGGCGATCTGCTGGCCAACCTGAACCGTGAGCATTTGCAGGTCGCTAACGACTGTCGCGGCGAATTGTCTGACTATCTGCCGAACGTACTGCGATTGATTCCATTGCTCAAGGATCAAAATGACAGGGAAGAGTTGGTCGAGGAACTTCTGGTGCCGGCGTTGACGCTGATCATTCATGAGTTTGACCCTGAACGTGTCATGAAGAAAGATGAGAATTACAAAAAGCATTTCAAGACTCTCATCGAGGCCTCACCAGGAAACGACAAGCTGATCTTTGGCAGGGCGTTTAAGGCAGTGCTCCAAGTGATGATAAAGGATTTTCAAAAAGTACCTGAAGTGCTGGACAGGCTATCCGATGCTGCGAAGAGGCCTGCGACCTCGGATTTCCTTGGAATGCTGGAGAAGGAAATGGAAGTTGAGTTGATAAATCCGCAAAACAGTGGCGGGGATGTTTGAACCTACGGAGAATTGGATATAAACCATGAACGCACTTACTAACTTTATTTTTATTGCTTTGCCGTACATCGCTATTGCGCTTTGTGTGGTCGGAGGTATTTACCGATACACGAGCAAGGGATTCAAGGTGTCATCCCTGTCATCCCAATTTCTGAATAGCGATTCGGTGTTCTTTGGCAGCATGATGTTCCACTGGAGTATTCTGATCATTTTCCTGGCGCATCTGTTTGTTTTCCTGTTTCCCAATGTGGTGTTGGCGCTCAACAGCAATCCTGTGAACCTGGTTGTCCACGAAGGTGTAGGCTTCATGTTTGGCCTTGCCGCAATTTTTGGATTGACATGGTTATTTATCCGCCGGCTTGGCAATGCGCGGGTGCAAATGGTGACCACCAAAATGGACATCTTCATTGAATTGCTGATTCTCGTCCAGTTTATCCTTGGGTGCTGGATCGCAATTGGCTATCGCTGGGGATCTTCCTGGTTTGCGGCAGACCTTTCACCGTACCTCTGGTCTGTCCTGAAACTCGATCCGAAAATTGACGCAGTCAGCAACTTGCCGCCGGTGATCATGGCTCATATTGCTATCGCTTTCGTCATTCTTGGGTTGATTCCGTTTACCAGGTTGATCCATTTTATGGTGGCGCCGTTCCATTACATTAACCGTGAATTTCAGGTGGTTATGTGGAACTGGGATCGCAGGAAGATCCGTGATCCGAAAACCCCTTGGTCTGAAGCGCGTCCAAAGAATAATTGAAGAGGTTAATTGATTACCATGGAATTTAAACTGAATCGGATAGACCCGCTCAATAAGCAAGCTGAAATAGAGCCAAGACTTGGTGATGGCCTGTCTCCCATGGATGCGCCGGAGGCCTATGCGCCTCCGAGCATAGAGCCTGTTCCGCTGGCTGAGCTGCATCCTTTTCTCAGGAACATTGTAGAGGAGCATGTTCCTTTTCTGGCTGAAGTGGACGCTTTTGAAAACACGGTCATTTCAATCCGGAAAGAAGGGTATACCCGGGAAGCGGACAACAAGCTCAAACATTTTTTTAATTTCTTCGATGAGGAATTCATTTCTCATAACCGCCGTGAAGAAGCGACAGTTTTTCCGTTGCTGCGCGAACGGCTGCTTTCCAGCGGCGAGCACGGGGTGGGTGATGATCCAGCCACGGCCATCGACAGGATGGAGGATGAGCATACCAAGGCAGCTCAACTGGCGGCGGTTATTCTTAATTTCTTGGGACTGGCGTTTCGGTTTCCGGAAGAGAAGACAAAGCTCACTATTCTGGATGCCGCGATCGAGCAGTGCCAATTTTTGATTGAGCTGCTGCGCCTTCATGTTTTCAGGGAAGATAATGTGGTCATTCCCTTGGCGCATCGGTTAATTTCACGATCTGAGCTCGATGAGATGCAGCCCAAGGCTGCAATTGACAAAATATTAAGCTAGCCTTTATGTAGCGCGAACTGTCTCTAAGCTGTATTTTGTGGTTAACGTCTACGCAGCTTAGAGCAGTGAGAGTATTTGTCCGGCCTCTGCCATGGCTTTATCCATGTGCGATGTGTGAATCCTGGAGAATTTCAACAGGCTGTTAACAATTGCTCACCTAATTCACGCCAACATGAATGACGCATTGAAAAATATTCCCGCAGCTGTTACCTCGACGAGTGCCATTCAGAGACATTGTGCACCGGATGTTTCGCGTATTGCCGACACCTTGCAGCGGCCCCTGCGTGACTTGCGTATCTCAATTACCGACCGCTGCAATTTGCGCTGTACCTACTGCATGCCGCGCAAAATCTTTGATGAAAATCACGATTTTCTGCCGCGCACCGAACTACTCAGCTTTGATGAAATCGAGCGCTTGGCTAGGCTGTTTGTTCAACTGGGCGTGCAAAAAATCCGTCTGACCGGTGGAGAACCGCTGCTGCGCCGCGGTGTTGAGCATTTGATCGAATCACTCGCCAGACTGCACACGCGTGAGGGTAATCCTGTTGAAATCGCGCTGACCACGAATGGCGTGTTGCTGGCCAAAAAGGCGCAATCGCTGAAAGATGCCGGCCTGACACGCATTACCGTTAGTTTGGATGGGTTAAGCGAAAAGACCTTCCGGCGCATGAGCGATTCGGATGTGTCGGTCAAAATCGTGCTGGACGGCATTGCTGCTGCGCAGCACGTTGGTCTTGCGCCGGTCAAGGTCAATATGGTTGTCAAGCGTGGCGCAAATGACCACGAAATCCTCCCGATAGCGGAACATTTTCGCAACAGCGGCATCGTGTTGCGCTTTATCGAATGCATGGATGTGGGCTGTACCAACGACTGGCGCATGGATGAAGTGGTTACGGCGCAGGAAATAATCAGACAGATCAACAGCCGCTACCCAATCCGACCGGTCAGTCCGAACTATGCAAGTGAAGTGGCAAAGCGTTGGCGCTATGCGGATGGCGGCGGTGAAATCGGCGTGGTAGCCTCGGTCACCCAAGCATTCTGCCACACTTGCACCCGTGCTCGACTTTCTACTGACGGCAAACTCTATACCTGTTTGTTTGCATCCGGTGGCGCAAACTTGCGTGCCCCCCTGCGGCTGGGTGAGAGCGACCAGCTGCTGACCGACCTGATCGCAAACTGCTGGGAACAGCGCAGCGACCGCTATTCGCAGTTACGCCATGCTGCAACGGTGAGCACTGCAGGAAAAATAGAAATGTCCTACATCGGCGGATAAGATTGCCCGCTGATTTTTGAAAAGTTGTAGACTGCCCGCATGAACGACCAACAACTGCTGCGCTACAGCCGGCATATTCTGCTGCCGGAAATCGGCATCGAAGGGCAGCAATGCCTGCTCGATGCGAAGGTGCTAATCGTCGGTCTCGGCGGACTCGGCTCGCCCGCCGCGCTGTATCTTGCGGCCAGCGGCGTCGGGCAACTGACCTTGTGCGACCACGACACAGTGGATTTCAGCAACCTGCAACGCCAGATCATTCATCGCACCTCGTCGGTCGGCCAGTCAAAAGTCGCCTCCGCACAGGCTGCGCTGCATGACATCAACCCCGAGGTCAAATGCGTGGCGCTGCCGGTACGCGTCGATGAGGCGCAACTGCTTGACCTGGTTGCGCAGGCTGATGTCGTGCTGGATTGCAGCGACAATTTTGACACGCGCTATGCAATCAATCGCGCTTGCCTGGCGCAATGTAAACCTCTGGTCTCGGGTGCTGCGATCCAGTTTGACGGACAGGTTTCGGTATTCGACTTTCGCCGCCCGGATCCAACTGAACAAGCAGATGCGCCCTGTTACAACTGCCTTTTTCCGGAAGACAGCCAAACTGCCGAGCTGCGCTGCGCGACCACCGGTGTGTTTGCACCGTTGGTTGGCATTATCGGTGCGCTGCAGGCGGCGGAAGCACTCAAGCTGCTGATGAGCGTGGAGCGCGGCCTGAGCGGCACGTTGCTGACGATTAACGCGCTGGACATGCACGTCATGCGCAGCAGGTTGAGCCCAGATCCCGCTTGCCACGCTTGCGGCGGATCGCGTTCATAAACACAGGACAGGTATGCAAATGGACAAACTCACGCATTTCTCTGAAACAGGACGGGCGCACATGGTGGATGTTTCGGCAAAGACAGATAGCCAGCGTACCGCGATTGCCAGCGGCGTTCTGCGCATGCAGCCCGCAACACTGGAGCGGATTAGAGCCGGGCGGATTGCCAAGGGCGACGTGCTGACGGTGGCCGATGTTGGCGCGGTCATGGCGGCGAAGCGCACTTCAGACATGATTCCGATGTGCCATCCCATTGCGTTAACCGGCGTGGAGGTAGAGTTCGGCGAGATTGCCGAGCCGGATGCAAGCGGTTGCGTGGGGATCAGGGTAGCCGTCACAACAGGCTGCACCGGCCAGACAGGTGTCGAGATGGAAGCATTGTGCGCCGCCAGCTCGGCGCTGCTGACCATTTACGACATGTGCAAGGCAATCGACCGGGGTATGCGTATCGAAAATATTCAGCTCGAAGAGAAGCGCGGCGGCAAAAGCGGCGTCTGGCGCCGGGAAGCTGCGAAGGAATCGGAATGATCAGAGTGCTGTTCTTCGGGCCGGTCGCGGAACGTATTGGCAGCAATGTGCTGCAAGTCGAATATCGCCATGGCCTCCGCCTGCAGGACTTGCGCGACGAATTGGCGGCGCAATATCCACAGGCCTTCGAGATCGTCTGCCTGGCGGCCGCCAATGGCGAGCATGTGCGCGACATGTCGCTGCTGCTTGCAGATAATAGCGAGGTAGCTTTCATGGCAAAATTTTCGGGTGGATGAATTGCAGGTGGAGGTGAAATGATAGAAGCGGTCAGAATTCAGCAGGAAGATTTTTCCCAGGATGAGGAGATCAGGGCATTGCAGGCGAGCTCGAAACGCATGGGTGGCATTGCCACGTTTCTTGGTTGCGCGCGTGATTTTTCTGAAGGCCGCGAGATATCGGAAATCAGCTTCGATGCCTACGGCAGCATGGCGCTGACGGAACTGAAAAGGTTGCGCGACGATGCAATCGAGAAATACGAACTGCTGGATGCGCGTATCGTGCACCGCATCGGCACGGTCAAGGGCGGCGAAAACATCGTGTTCATCGCAGCGGGTGCGGAGCACCGCGTCGCCGCGCTGGAAGCCTGCCGCTGGATGATAGACGAGCTCAAGCAGCGCGTGCCGATCTGGAAAAAGGAAATCACACCACAGGGCGACTCGTGGGTGACACCGCATCCATGACAACCGTATTTACCATCGTCGGACATTCCGGTTCCGGTAAGACTACCTTGGTCGAGAAACTGCTGCGCGAACTGAGCGGCCGTGGGGTGCGCGTGGCGACTATCAAGCATGCGCATCACAAGGTGATGCTGGATACCCCTGGCAAGGACAGTTTCCGCTACAAACAGGCCGGTGCAGTGATGAGCATGCTGGTCACGTCCAACGAGTTGCAGCTGGTCGCCGATGCGGTTGACCGGCGCGACCCGGAACAACTGGCAGAGCGTTTCCTCGGTGAGGTCGACCTGGTGCTGGCGGAAGGATTTTCCCACAGTGCCGGAGCGAAGATCGAAGTGTTGCGCCGCGAGTGCGCCAAACCGCCGCGCTGCACGATTGAGGATGGACTGATTGCCGTCGTCACAGACATGGATGAGGTCTATCCGCAGTTGCCGCATTTTGGGCTGGAAGACATCGCCGCGATTGTGCAGTTTATTATCGACCGCAAATGATTACGGATTGCACCGCGATCATCATGGCGGGCGGCGATTCGAAGCGCATGGGGCGCGACAAGGCGAACGTGACGTTGGGCGAAAAGACCCTGCTGCAGACTGTTGCTGCAACAATGCAGCAACTGTTTTCTCATGTAATTGTCAGTGTGCGCCACCCGCGGGCAGGGATCAACTTGCCGCAGGTCTGCGACGAACAACCCGACGGCGGTCCGTTGGCTGGGTTGGTCGCGAGCATGGGGCAGATCACCACGTCATGGGCGTTCATGGTGGCCTGCGACATGCCGTTCGTTGTGCCGGAAGTGGTCGATCTGCTTGCAGGATATCGCAACCGGCATCAGGCGGTTGTACCAGTCGTGCACGGGCATCCGCAGCCGCTGGCCGCCTTTTATGCGGTTAGTTGCCTCGCGCCGCTGCGCGCCAGCCTCGCGGCACAGCAGAAGGGTTTGTGCGGTGTGCTGAAACAACTGGATGTGCGTTACGTGGGCGAAACCGAGATGCGGGTAACCGATCCGCATCTGCGCAGTTTTTTCGATCTGGATACGCCGCAGGATGTCGCGGCGGCCATGAATGGAGTGAAGTGATGGAATATTTGTCAGTAGCAGCGGCACAACGCCTTGTACTCGAATCGGTGACCGCGTTCGGTGCGGAGCAGGTGAGGCTCGAACAGTCGCTGGGGCGCGTGCTGGCCGAGGAAGTGCGCGCCAACCGCGATCAGCCGCCGTATGACATCTCGGCGATGGACGGCTACGCGCTGCGTAGCACAGACTTGGCGATCATTCCCACCATACTCGAGACCATCGAGGACATCAAGGCCGGGGATATGCCGAGCAAAGCACTTGTGTCCGGCCAGTGCGCGCGCATCATGACCGGCGCACCGCTGCCGCAGGGCGCCGATGCGGTGATTCGGGTCGAGGATACCGAGGCGCTGTCGGCCAGCCGCGTGCGGATTAACCAGACGGCCAAGCCGGGCAACGACATTCGCCGAGCCGGCGAAAACATGCGCAATGGCGAGACGGTGCTGACCCCGGGCGCTCCAATCACGCCGGGTGTGATCGGCGTGCTCGCGACAGTGAAGCGCGCCCAGGTGCAGGTGACCCGTCGGCCGCGTGTGGCGATTCTGTCTACCGGCAACGAACTGGAAGCACTCAACGAATCTATCGATCTCAACAAAATACCCGATGCCAACAGCTACGCGCTGATGGCGCAGGTGCAGGCACTCGGCATCGCACCGGTGCTGCTCGGCATCGCGCGCGACGATCCCGACGAACTCACGCGCTATCTGAAGCGCGGGCTGGAATATGACGTGCTGCTGGTTTCCGGCGGGACCTCGGTCGGTGTGCATGACTATGTCCGCCCGACCATCGAGGCACTGGGTGTGCAGATGCTGTTCTGGCGCGTGGCGATGAAGCCGGGGCATCCGGTCGCATTCGGCAAGGCCGGTGATAAGGTCATTTTTGGATTACCCGGGAACCCGGTCTCAAGCATGGTGTGCTTCGAGGAGTTCGTCGCGCCGGCCTTGCGTCGCATGATGGGGCACACACGTACCCGCCGTCGTACCCTTGCTGCGCGGTTGACGCACACCATCAGGCACCAGCCTGGGCGTACCGAATTCATTCGCGTGATGCTGGCGCAAGAAGACGGTGGCTACGCGGCAACGTCCACCGGTGCTCAGGGCAGCGGCATGCTGCTGTCCATGGCGAAGGCTGACGGATTGGCAATCATGCCGGCCGCCAGCAACGACCTGGCGGCGGGCAGCATGGTGATGGTGCAGTTGCTCGACGGCACGGTTTTTCAGGATGACGCGGGTTTCAGGGAGTTGTCATGACAGTTGCCAGAATCGGCATCCTGACCATTTCAGACCGCGCCAGCCGCGGCGAATACGAGGACAAGGGCGGCCCGGCCATTCACGCATGGTTCACGCGCGTGCTGGCTTCGCCGTGGCAGGCGGTGGCAAAGGTGATTCCCGACGAACAGCCGCAGATCGAGGCAGCGCTGCGCGAGCTGAGTGACATGGAGAACTGCTGCCTGATCGTCACCACCGGCGGCACCGGCCCGGCTTTGCGCGATGTCACGCCGGAAGCCACCGAAGCGGTGTGCGAAAAAATGATGCCGGGCTTCGGCGAACTGATGCGCAGCGCGTCGCTGAAGTTCGTGGCGACTGCGATATTGTCAAGGCAATCTGCCGGGATACGCGGCAAGAGTCTGATCGTAAACCTGCCCGGCAAGCCTTCCGCCATCGACGACTGCCTGAACGCCGTGTTCCCCGCCATCCCGTATTGCGTCGATCTGATCGAAGGCGCGTACCTGGAATCCGACCCGGAACAATGCAAGGTATTCCGCCCGGCACACGCTAAAGCAAAGTAACTATCTGCCGGGTGTCAGAAGGATACATTCAGTCCCAGTACCAGCAATGTTTTTGCGCATCGCCTGTATTCAGGATGGGGGGCGGATCGCGCGAGTTTGCGCCTGGTCGCAGGTGGCGGCCAGGTACTGTTGTCGCGCATTACCCGCCGCTCGCGCAACCAGCTCGGTTTGGTGCCGGGCTTGGAAGTGTTCGCGCAGATGAAGAGCGTGGCGCTGATTGCGTAGTACAATTCCCGCACCACACTTGGTCACATGGAGCGCATGCAAATGAGCCGTCTGTTACTGATAATCGTCATTGCGGTAGTGATTTACCTGTTGCTCAGGTCATTCCGCAAGCAACCGTTGCAGCAGGATAAAACAATCCCCGCCGAGGATATGGTGCGCTGTGCACATTGCGGCATGCATTTGCCAAAGGGCGAAAGCATCGAGGCGGGGGGGCAATTTTTTTGCGGCACGGAACATCGCGATATCCATCGCAAGTAAAAAATGTGACGCAACCGAACGCATCCAAGCACACGCGGAAGGCAATGACTGAAAAAGCTTTTGCAGAATCTCCTTCCGCCGATTTTTGGCGTTCCCTGAGTTATTTCAATCTGTACCGGCTGGCGCTGTCCAGCCTCTTCGTATTTCTCGCCCTGGCATTGGGCCCCTCGCTATCCCTGGGTGCGCGCGATTGGCAAATATTCTTTGCCGCAAGCATGATATACATGGCATCAGCATGGTTGTCTTATGTGCTGGTGCGGATGCGATGGCCGCGTTTTGCGGTGCAATTGGCAGGGCAGATCTGCATCGACATTGTGATGTTGACGGTGATTTCTCATGCCAGCGGCGGGATCCAGAGCAATATTGGTCTGTTGCTGCTGGTTTCCCTGACAGCGGCCGGGATGATCAGCCGTGGCAGGATAACCTTGTTTTTTGCCGCGCTGGCCAGCATTGCCGCGTTGCTGGAGCATTCATACTCAGTGCTGTATGACGATGCGGTGGCGGCGCAGTATGTGCAGGTGGGGCTGCTGTGCATGTCCTATTTTGCGGTGGCATGGCTGGCGCATTCGCTGACAAAATATGCCGTGGAAAGCCAGCAACTGGCACAGCGCCGCGGACAGGATCTGGCCAGACTGTCCGAGGCGAGCAGCCTGGTGATGCGCGATATGCAGGATGGCGTGCTGGTGGTAGATGAACAGGGAGAGATTGTGCAAATGAATCCTGGCGCCGAGCGGTTGTTACGCAGAAGCATCAGCCCCGGAAGATTGCTGTCGGAAATATTGCCGGTGCTGTATGGGCAATACGCGATGTGGAAGCAAACGGGTATCGTGAGCCGGGGCACGTTGCAACTGGGTGCGGGTGTGCAGGCCAGGTTGCGTTTTGTTTCGATTGAGCGTGGCGCGGCGCATGGTTCGGTGATTTTTCTGGAAGACATGCAGCGTGTTCAGGCGGAAGCGCAACAAATCAAGCTGGCTGCGTTGGGGCGGTTGACTGCCAACATTGCACACGAAGTACGTAACCCATTGTCGGCAATCAGCTACGCAACGGAATTGTTAAGGGAAGAGCAGCCCGATGCCAAGCAGCGGCGAATGTTGCAAATCGTGCTGGATAACACGCAGCGTATTAACCAGATTGTGCAGGACGTGATGCAATTGAATCGGCGCGATCGTGTACAGCCTGAAGTGTTTGAACTGGGCGCCATGTTGCGGACTTTTGTGGAGGAGTTTAATTTGGCAGAGCGAGTCGACGCGAATGTCATGGTGTTGGCGGAAATGCCGGTCATCGAGGTTTCCTTTGACAGGGGGCATTTGCGCCAAGTGTTATGGAATTTGTGCCGCAACGCATTGCGTTATAGCCGCAAGTTGCCCGGCAGCCTGAAATTGACGGTGAACATGGAGGGGGAGCGAGTGGTGCTGAGTGTTCAGGACGATGGCCCTGGCATATCTGCTGAATACCAAGGCAAGCTGTTCGAGCCCTTCTTCACTACTTCGGCCGAGGGTACCGGCTTGGGTCTGTATATCGCCAAGGAGTTATGCGAGGCAAATGGCGCGTCGCTGGAATATCGTGCAGGGGGTGCTCTGCCAGGCGCCTGTTTCAGTATCGTGTGTGCAAATATGCTGGGTGAAAAGGAAGGTGCGTAAGTATGGCGGATAATCATCTTGGAAAGTCCCCTGCCGTGTTGCTGGTGGATGATGAGCCGGACATTCTTGAACTGCTTGAGTTGGCGTTGCTCAAGATGGGATTGAAGGTGGATACGGCCGGCAATGTGCGCGAGGCGCTGGCCAAGTTGACAGCGGGCCGCTATGGCCTGTGTCTGACCGATATGCGCATGCCTGACGGCGATGGCCTGCAGGTGGTGCAGCACATCATACAAAATAATCTCGATGTGCCGGTGGCGGTGATTACTGCGCATGGCAACACGAAAAATGCCGTTACCGCGCTCAAGGCGGGCGCATTCGATTATCTGGCCAAACCGGTTTCTCTGGATCAGCTGCGCGCCCTGGTCAAATCCGCATTAAAGCTGCCCCATACGGTTGCGCCGGATGGAAAGGTGCTGCTCGGCCATTCACCGGCGATGCAGAAAGTGCGTGATCTCATTAAGCGCGTGGCGCGCAGCCAGGCGCCGGTGCATATCAGTGGCGAATCGGGCAGCGGTAAGGAGTTAGCGGCGCGACTCATCGTGCAAAGCGGTGTGCGGCATGATCAACCCTTTGTCGCAGTGAATTGCGGAGCCATTCCGGCCAATTTGATGGAGAGCGAATTCTTCGGCTACAAAAAGGGCGCATTCACCGGGGCGGACAAGGATCGGGACGGGTTTTTTCAGGCCGCCCACGGGGGAACCCTATTCCTCGATGAGGTGGCCGATTTGCCGCTGGATATGCAGGTGAAGCTGTTACGTGCAATACAGGAAAAGCGGGTGCGTAAAATAGGCGCCACTGGTGAAGAGGATGTAGATGTGCGGATTATCAGCGCAACGCACCATGATCTGGCCGAGTGGGTGCGACAGGGTAAATTTCGTCAGGATCTTTATTACCGCCTGAATGTGATCCCGATCGAGATGCCTGCCCTGCGCGAATTGCACGAGGATATACCGGAAATCGCACAGCAGATTCTGGAGCGTTTGCGTGGTAATGTGAAGGCGCATTTTTCCGAAAGTGCATTGCATGAGCTGCAAGGCTACAGCTTCCCGGGCAATGTGCGCGAACTGGAAAACATTATTGAAAGGGCGTTGGCGCTGTGCATGGGGGGGGTGATCGAGAATCAGGATTTATTGCTGGTGCCCGTGGACTATAACCCGTCTGATAGTGCGGCACTTGGCAGCAAATATCCGCTGCCGGAATATCTGGATCGTGTCGAGAAACAGGCTCTGCTGGAAGCATTGGAGCAAACCGGATTCAATCGTACTGCAGCTGCCAAGTTGCTGGGGTTGACGTTTCGCACCATGCGTTACCGGATGGAGCGACTGGACATCAAAGGCCCAAACGATGCAGACGATGCGGATTGATGCGCAGGGTATGTTGGTTGGCGGTGAATTTATCCCGTCACCGAATTGTGACGACCGTCCCACCGGAACCATCGAGCTGTTGGTAATACATAACATCAGTCTGCCGCCGGGCGAATTTGGTGGTGAGGGTGTTCAGCAATTGTTTACCAATACCCTGGATGCGAGCGAGCATCGTTATTATCAGTCTGTCGCCGGCATGAAAGTGTCGGCACATTTCTTTGTGCGTCGCGATGGGCGAATTACCCAGTTTGTTTCCTGTTTGAAGCGGGCGTGGCATGCGGGCGAGTCTTGTTGGCGGGGCAAACCCTGCTGCAACGATTTTTCGATTGGCATTGAAATGGAGGGCAGTGATTCCGTGTCGTTCACAGATATGCAGTATGACGCGCTCCATGAGTTGACGATGGCGTTGCGCGCCGCCTATCCAATATATGGTATCGCCGGGCACAGTGATATTGCGCCGCACCGCAAGACAGATCCAGGGGGATGTTT
Organism: uncultured Gallionella sp.; assembly: GCA_964355765.1. Classification (GTDB taxonomy): domain Bacteria; phylum Pseudomonadota; class Gammaproteobacteria; order Burkholderiales; family Gallionellaceae; genus Gallionella. Next base: position 685 of record CAYHEM010000006.1, on the reverse strand, counting down.
TGAGTGGACGCGCTACCTTGCGGAGCTGTGCAGGTCATGAAGGTTTGCCCGTAAAACAGGAAAAATATATAGGTCATCTTTTTGCTTGCAATATTTTAGTTAACTACTACAATTAGCGTCGTCGATGTAAAAAAATACTATATATAGTGATTATTGACCTCAGGAATTTTAAGAGTCTACAAAATTCTCAGGTAGCGCGTACATGCAACATGTCGCCGCTGTCGTGTATATCAACCCCCTCAGTATTTACTGGCAGTACTTCTTCATCCCCCCTCTTTAATGTATTCGATCAATACAAAGCATCTGTCGCGGCGGTTCGGCGACCATGCCTGAAATTGTTGCGATCTTGCTTGCGCCTAACATTGGCCAATGCGTTTCTGGGCGGTTGCGCGCGAACTATTGCAGGGGATCATCGCGCCAGAAATACCGAGATAGGGTTCCAAAATTTTTTTGTGGATTGGCGAATGGGGTGCCTCGATGAGCTCTGAATGCGATCAATTCACTCGGCAGACTTTGGGCTGCGCCTGAATTTAGGCGTAGGCTGGAGGTGTAGCGGCGGTACATGTAGTTTTTCGTTAACTTTTTAATTGCAAGGAGGTTGAAATGGTAGCAGCCAAGAAAGCAGTAGCAAAGAAGCCAGTGGCCAAGAAAGCAGTAGCCAAGAAGCCAGTGGCCAAGAAAGCAG
>CAYHEM010000005.1:0-157244 GCA_964355765.1 uncultured Gallionella sp. | reverse complement strand
CTATTGGACGCTGTTTCCACCCCTAATCTGGAAAGTTTTGCACGCTGTTTGACACCTGGGAGCACTGATTCATGATGTCGGCAAGATTCAGATTCCCTCAGAGCTCCTTTCCAAGCCGGCGAAATTGAGTGTTACCGAATTTGAGTTGGTCAAAGATCATTGCCTACATGGTTACAATATTATGAAAGATATTGAATTCCCATGGCCAATAGCCGAAATAGCTTATCAGCATCATGAAAGACTGGACGGTTCCGGCTACCCGCAAGGCCTGAAGGGTGAAGCCATCTGTCTTGAAGCAAGGATAGTCGCTGTGGCCGATGTGGTAGAAGCGATAAGCTCACACCGTCCATACCGTCCTGGATTAGGAATTCAAATGGGGCTTGATGAAATCATGGCCAAACGCGGGAAGTGTTTCGACAGTCAGGCCGTGGACGCTTGCATAAAACTTTTCACTGAAAACAAATTCAGCTTTGACGTTTTGTAAGCACCGGGTGACCTGCTCCCCAGTTTTAGTGCCAGCGTAAACTTAGTAAAGTTCGTTTTTGAGAAGGAGAACGGACTTGAAGAAACGATTTGCAGAAGAGCAGATTATTGGGTTTTTGAAGCAGGCCGAAGCCGGGCTGCCGACGCGAAGCACCGCGCACAATGAAAGAGGATAACCACAAACTGATAATTATTCCTATTCCATCCAGCGTAGCCAAAACGTAACCATGTTAAAAATGTAACGCAGTATCCATGCGCTTTCTGTAGCTGCTTTGAAATCATTGCGGGTGACGCAAGACATTGATAAAAAATTCATCTCGTTTGAGATGGTACGGCTCTTAATCCATAGGTCGAGTGTTCGAGTCACTCACGGCCCACCAGTTAAATAAAGGCTTGCAGCGATGCAGGTCTTTTTTGCTTTTTGTTGGCCAAAAGAAAAGGGGCGGAAATCCGCCCCTTTTCTTGTGCCCGCAGTTCAGGCTTAAATCAGCGGCACGATCATCAGTGCAACGATGTTGATGATCTTGATCAAGGGGTTCACAGCAGGGCCCGCAGTGTCCTTGTAGGGATCGCCCACGGTGTCGCCGGTGACAGCCGCCTTGTGGGCCTCTGAGCCCTTGCCGCCGAAGTTGCCTTCCTCGATGTACTTCTTGGCGTTATCCCATGCGCCACCGCCGGTGGTCATGGAAATCGCCACGAAGATACCAGTGACGATGGTGCCGACCAGTACCCCACCCAGTGCTTGCGCGCCGAGGGTCAGCCCGACGATCACCGGAACAGCAACGGGAAGCAGCGACGGGACGATCATTTCCCTGATTGCTGCTTTGGTCAGCATGTCGACACAGGTGCCGTATTCCGGTTTTCCGGTGCCTTCCATGATGCCGGGGATTTCCTTGAACTGGCGACGCACTTCCACTACCACCGAGCCGGCGGCGCGGCCCACAGCTTCCATGCCCATCGCGGCAAACAGGTAAGGCACCATGCCGCCGATGAACAGGCCGATGATGACCATGTGGTTGGATAAGTCAAAGGTCATGGAAACTGCACTAGGGTCAAGCAGAAGCGCTTTGGCATTCAAGGCGTGGGTGTAATCGGCGAACAATACCAGCGCGGCCAGACCGGCAGAGCCGATGGCGTAGCCCTTGGTCACGGCCTTGGTGGTGTTGCCAACGGCGTCGAGCGGGTCGGTGATGTTGCGGATAGAGTCTGGCAGACCGGCCATTTCAGCAATACCGCCAGCGTTGTCGGTGATTGGGCCGTAAGCGTCGAGTGCCACGATGATACCGGCCATGGACAACATGGAAGTCGCGGCGATGGCGATGCCGTACAGTCCGCCCAGTTGATATGCGCCCCAGATCGACAGGCACACGGCCAGTACTGGCGCTGCGGTGGATTTCATCGACACGCCGAGGCCGGCAATGACATTGGTGCCGTGGCCGGTGGTGGACGCCTGCGCAATGTGACGCACCGGGCTGTATTCGGTGGCGGTGTAATACTCGGTGATCCACACCATTGCTGCAGTCAGCGCCAAGCCGATCATTGAAGCCAGATACAGATTCATGGACGTTACCAGCTTGCCGTCGATCATTACGCCTTCGCCCAGTATCCAGGTTGTCACCGGGTAGAACGCGACGACCGCCAGCACACCGGAAACAATCAGTCCGCGATACAGCGCGTTCATGATTTTTCCGCCTTCACGGGTATTGACGAAGAACGTGCCGATAATGGAGGCGATAATGGAAACTCCTCCGAGCACCAGCGGATAGATCACCGCCTGGGGGGAGCCGGTAATCATCAGGCCGCCCAGCACCATGGTGGCAATAATGGTCACGGCGTAGGTCTCAAACAGATCGGCCGCCATGCCGGCGCAGTCGCCCACGTTGTCGCCGACGTTATCGGCGATTACCGCCGGGTTGCGTGGATCATCCTCGGGGATGCCAGCTTCAACCTTGCCTACCAGATCGGCGCCAACGTCGGCGCCCTTGGTGAAAATGCCACCGCCCAGACGGGCAAAGATGGAGATCAGTGAACTGCCGAAAGCCAGCCCCACCAATGAGTGGGTTGCATCGGTAGTGCTGGTACCCATCGCTAGTGTAAGGAAGGCATAGTAGCCAGCCACGCCTAGCAGGCCTAAACCCACCACCAGTAAACCGGTGATCGCGCCGCCCTTGAAGGCCACGTTTAATGCTGCATTAAGGCCGTCTTTTGCAGCTTCGGCGGTACGCACGTTGGCGCGTACCGAAACGTTCATGCCGATATAGCCAGTCAGGCCAGACAGAAGCGCGCCGAGGGCAAAACCGACAGCAGTTTGCCATTGCAAAGCTACCAGAATGACGACAAACAGAAGCGCGCCGACGATGCCGATGGTGGTGTACTGCCGGTTCAGATAGGCCTGAGCACCTTCCTGTACTGCAGCGGCAATTTCTCGCATGCGATCGTTGCCGGTTGGCAAGCCCAGAATCCATTTAATCGAAAACGCGCCATACAAGAGCGCCGCGACCGCACAAAACAATGCAAACATCAAACCAGCTGACATGACTACCCTCCAAAAAGATGAATCAACCTATCGTCCTGACATCCAAATGTATGTTCAGGGGTGCTGTGAAAAAACTAAAGTGCAAGGATACTTTGTATTCCCTGATAAGAAAATGTTTTTTGAAATACTTCTTGCCAAATAATGGGGCTTTTTTGAGCAAATACCGCTGAAGCGGAGGGCAAGACGGAATCAGATGCGCTTCGCCAGCTCCGCCGCTTTGCCGGTATAAGTGTCCGGACTAAGTTGCAAGAGGCGTTGCTTTTCCGCTTCGGGAATTGCTAGTGTTGCGATGAAGGCTTGTAGTGAAGCGCGGTTGATGCCGCTCTGGCCGCGCGTCAATTCCTTCAGTTTGTCATAGGCATCTTCGATGTTATAGCGGCGCATTACGGTCTGGATCGGTTCGGCCAGCACTTCCCAGCTATTGTTCAAATCTTCCGTCAGACATTGAGGGTTGGCTTCCAGCTTGTGCAATCCTTTCAGGCAGGATTCATAGCCGAGCAGGGTGTAGCCAAGCGCCACACCCATGTTGCGCAGCACGGTGGAATCGGTGAGGTCGCGCTGCCAGCGGGAAATCGGTAACTTCTCGGACAGGTGCTTCAGCAGCGCATTGGCCAGACCGAGGTTGCCTTCTGAGTTTTCAAAGTCAATCGGGTTGACCTTGTGCGGCATGGTCGAGGAGCCGACTTCGCCCGCCACCACCTTCTGCTTGAAATAACCCAGTGAAATGTAGCCCCAGATATCGCGGTTCAGATCAATCAGGATGGTGTTGATGCGCGCATGGGCATCAAACAGTTCTGCCATGTAATCGTGCGGCTCGATCTGGGTGGTGTAAGGGTTGAAAGTGAGGCCGCGCGCCTCGACAAAGCGTTTTGCAAACGCCTCCCAATCCACATCAGGGTAGGCTGACAGATGTGCGTTGTAGTTGCCCACCGCACCGTTGAACTTGCCGAGAATTTCAGTATTGGCGAGACGTTGCTCGGCGCGTTGCAGGCGGTACACCACGTTTGCCATTTCCTTGCCCAGGGTGCTGGGGGTGGCGGCTTGGCCGTGGGTGCGGCACAGCGTCGGCAGGTCGGCGAGTTGGTGAGACAGGTCTGTTAACCGTGCAATAAGGCTTTGCAGCGCGGGCAGCATGACCGCTGCACGCGCATTCTTGAGCATCAGCGCATGGCTCAGGTTGTTGATGTCTTCCGAGGTGCAGGCAAAGTGGATGAACTCCAGCGCCGCGGCAGCTTCCGGATTGTCGAACAGGCTCTCGCGCAGCCAGTATTCCATCGCTTTGACATCGTGGTTGGTGCGCTTCTCGATGGCCTTGATGGCGGCCGCATCGTTTTCACAAAAATTCGTATTGAGTGCGTCCAGTTGCGCGATGGTCGCGGCGGAAAACGGGGGGATTTCAGGGATGTCGGCCTGCGCGCTGAGCGCCTTGAACCATTCAATTTCGATCAGCACGCGAAAACGGATCAGGCCAAATTCGCTGAAGTAATCGCGCAATACGTCCACCTTGCCGTGATAACGTCCGTCGAGCGGTGAAAGGGCGGTGAGTTGGGTGAGTGTGGTCATGGTGAAGCCCCGATGCGAAAGTGTGCATTTTACGCGAATCAGTGTTGTTATGGTTCAGGACGCCTCCCGCAGATGGTTAGAGGCTTCCTTCGATGATTGCGCCGCCCAGACAGATATTACCATCGTAGGCGACGACTGACTGTCCCGGGGTCACCGCCCATTGCGGCTGGTCAAACTCGAACGAGCAGCGCTTGCCATCCATCGCCGTGATGCGGCACGGCGCATCGGCTTGTCGGTAACGCGTCTTGGCGGCATACGGATGATTGAGCTGCGGTGCAGTGCCACTGACCCAGTGGCTGTCCAGCGCGGCCAGCCCGTTGCTCAGCAGCGCCGGATGGTCGTGGCCCTGCACCACAATCAGAATATTGTTAACCATGTCCTTGCCCGCCACGAACCACGGCTCATTCTGTCTTCTGTCTTCTGTTTTCTGTCCTCTGATTCCCCCGATGCCCAGCCCCTGCCGTTGGCCGATGGTGTAAAACGATAGGCCGATATGCTGCCCTACCACCATGCCTTCGGGGGTGCGCATTTCACCCGGTTGGGTGGGAAGGTAGCGATTGAGAAATTCGCGGAAGGGGCGTTCGCCGATGAAACAGATGCCGGTGCTGTCCTTCTTTGCGTAGTTGGACAGGCCATGATGCTCGGCAAGCACGCGCACTTCGGATTTAAGTAATTTGCCGAGCGGAAACATCGCATGGCTCAACTGCGATTGATTCAGGCGATGCAGAAAATAGCTTTGATCCTTGCTATCGTCGGCTGCCTTGAGCAATTGGAACAGCCCGTCCACTTCATGTACCTGCGCATAGTGGCCGGTGGCGATGACATCCGCACCAAGTTGGATGGCGTGATCAAGAAATGCCTTGAATTTGATTTCCGAATTGCACAGGATGTCCGGATTGGGTGTGCGCCCAGCCTGGTATTCGCGCAGGAAATAGCTGAACACGCGTTCCTTGTATTCCGCAGAGAAATTTACCGCCTCGATCGGGATGCCGATGGTATCGGCGACCGACACCGCATCCAGCAGATCCTGGCGCGACGAGCAGTATTCATCACTGTCGTCATCCTCCCAGTTCTTCATGAACAGGCCGGTCACCTCATAGCCCTGCTGCTTGAGCAGCAGCGCGGCGACCGATGAGTCCACGCCGCCGGACATGCCGACGACGACTCTTTTATTCATAATGCACCAGCAGATCGAGCGAGTAACGCTTGCCGGCAAGATAATCTTTGATGCAGCGCAGCACCAGCGGGCTACGATGCCGTTCCTGTATAGCGCGGATTTCATCGGGCGACAGCCATACAGTCCGAATAATGCCGTCATCGAGTTTGCGTTGCGGGTCGTGGTCTGTGGTCGTGCCGGAAAAAGCAAAGCGCAGGTAAGTGGTTTCCGATTCCGGTGCGTGCCAGTGGTAGATGCCGAGTAAATGCTGGGGCGTGAAGGAGTAGGCCGATTCTTCCAGCACTTCGCGCGTGACTGCGGCTAGCAGGGATTCATCGGCTTCAAGATGCCCGGCGGGTTGATTGAAGCGTATCCCCTGCGAAGTGTGTTCTTCGACCAGCAGAAATTTCCCATCGCGCTCGATGACAGCGGCAACGGTGACGTTTGGTTTCCAGATCATGTGCCGACCCCAGAAATAAGGTTGTATAAAGAAAAAAGGCAGGAAATCCTGCCTTCTGCTTCAAGTGGTGCCGGGGGGGGGACTCGAACCCCCACGCCATTTCTGGCACCGGATTTTGAGTCCGGCACGTCTACCAGTTCCATCACCCCGGCTAAGCGGGGCGCATTATCCATCAATCAACGGGCTACATCAACTACAATCCCGGCTTCGTAAATCTCCATTGTTGTTCATGCGTACCGATGAATTTGATTTCGTTTTACCAGGGCGGTTAATCGCGCAACATCCGCTGGCACAGCGCGGCGCCAGCCGCTTGCTGTATGCGCAGGGTGATGTGCTGGAGGATTGCCGCTTTGCCGATTTGTTGCGGCTGGTCAGGCCGAATGACGTGCTGGTGCTGAACGACACGCGCGTCATCAAGGCGCGCCTGCTCGGCAACAAGGACAGCGGGGGCAGGGTGGAGGTGCTGGTCGAGCGTGTGCTGGACGCGCATGAGGTGCTGGCCCAGGTGCGTGCCAGCCACGCGCCGAAAGCCGGCAGTTTTATGTGCCTGGCGGACAAGTTGCGGGTTGAAGTGCTGGGGCGTGCGGGCGAATTCTTTCATCTGCGATTTGCGGGTGAAGAGCCTGTGCTGGCGTTGCTGGAACGCTACGGCCGATTGCCGTTGCCGCCTTACATTACGCATGTGGCCGATGAACAGGATGAACAACGTTATCAGACCGTGTTCGCGCGCACGGCGGGCGCGGTGGCCGCGCCCACGGCAGGGCTGCATTTTGACACTGCCATGCTGCAGGCCTTGCGCGACAGGGGTGTACAGATTGCTTGGGTCACGCTGCATGTTGGCGCGGGGACGTTTCAGCCAGTGCGCGCCGAGCATGTTCACGAGCATGCCATGCACAGCGAAGGCTACGAGATTGCGCAGGCCACCGTGACGGCGATCGCCAATGCACAGGATGCGGGCGGGCGGGTGATCGCGGTGGGAACGACCAGCCTGCGTGCGCTGGAGAGTGCGGCACAATCAGGGGAATTGCAGGCAGGCGCGGGCGAGACAGAAATTTTTATCACTCCAGGGTATCGCTTCCGCGTGGTGGATAGGCTGCTGACCAATTTCCATCTGCCCAAGTCCACGTTGCTGATGCTGGTGTGCGCCTTCGGCGGGATGAAGCAGATGCTGGCGGCCTATCGACATGCGGTGGAACTGGAGTACCGGTTTTTCAGTTATGGCGATGCCATGTTAATTGAAAGGGAGAAAAACGGTTCATCCGCAGATTATGCAGATTAAACAGGTTGTCGATCAGGTAATGCAAAAATCTGCGTATCTATTCTGGGACATAATGCATTCAGGGTTTTTGTTTAATCGGCGTTAATCTGCGAACTCTGCGGATAACAACAGGTTTTTTTGTATGGAATTTATTTTGCATAACACTTCCGGTGCGGCACGGCGCGGTCAACTGACGCTGGCGCACGGCACGGTGCAGACCCCGGCGTTTATGCCGGTCGGCACTTACGGCACGGTGAAGGCGATGAGTCCTGCTGAACTGCGCGATATCGACGCACACATCGTGCTGGGCAACACCTTTCATCTGTGGCTGCGTCCGGGACTGGAAGTGATCGCGGCCCACGGCGGCCTGCACCGTTTCATGGGTTGGGATGGACCTATTCTCACCGATTCCGGCGGCTTTCAGGTATTCAGCCTCGGCGCGCTGCGCAAGATCACCGAGGAAGGGGTGAAGTTCCAGTCGCCGGTCAATGGTGACAAGCTGTTTCTCACGCCGGAAGAGTCGATGCGCATTCAGCGCGTACTGGATTCCGACATCGTGATGATCTTCGATGAGTGCACGCCGCATCCCGCGACCGAACGTGAGGCGGCCGATTCGATGCGCCTTTCTTTGCGCTGGGCGGTGCGTTCCAGAGTGGCGCATGGTGACAACCCGAACGCCCTGTTTGGCATCGTGCAGGGCGGCATGTACGAACATCTGCGCGACGAGTCGCTGCGCGAACTGGTGAATATCGGCTTTGACGGCTATGCCATCGGCGGGCTGTCGGTGGGCGAGCCCAAGGAAGACATGCTGCGCATCCTCGCGCATACCGCGCCGCAGCTGCCGCAAGACAAGCCGCGCTACCTGATGGGGGTGGGCACGCCGGAGGATATCGTGGCGGCGGTGGCGCAGGGCGTCGACATGTTCGATTGCGTGATGCCCACACGCAATGCGCGCAACGGCCATTTATTCACCCGGCATGGCGATGTGCGTATCAAGAACGCGCAATACCGGCTGGATACGCGTCCCTTGGATGAGCAGTGCGCCTGTTACACCTGCCGCAATTTCACGCGCGCTTACCTGCACCATTTGCACCGGCTTGGCGAAATTCTTGGTGCGCGCCTGAATACCATCCATAACTTGCATTATTACCAGGATTTGATGCGTGAAATCCGTGCTGCCATCGAGGCGGATGAATTTGCCGCGTTCGTTGTGCATTTTCAGCGGATGCGCAACGGGCAGATATGCGTAGAGCAGGGTGAGATGCCGCCTGCTTCATGCTAGAATGCGCCCCCTTTAAGATTTATCTCCGGAGATTGCAATGATGTTTATCAACAACGCATATGCTGAGGCGGCTCCACCGGTACAAGGCGGCAGCATTATGGATTTTCTCCCGCTGATCGTTCTGGTTGCGGTGTTTTATTTTTTCATCCTGCGCCCGCAAAGCAAACGTGCCAAGGATCACAAAGTAATGGTCGGCGCGCTGCAACGCGGTGACGAAGTCGTGACATCGGGCGGCCAGTTGGGGCGTATCAGCAAGGTTTATGAAGAATATGTCGGTGTGGAATTTGCCGAAAACTTCGAGATGACAGTACAGAAATCTGCGATTCAGAGCGTGCTGCCCAAGGGAACCATTAAATCCATCAAATAATCTCCGGTAATTGGCATATTGCCAATTGCCGCGTGCGTTGATCATAGGAATTCCAATGAATCGTTACCCATTGTGGAAATACTTGCTGATTCTGGCTGTGCTATTGGCCGGGCTGATTTACGCCCTGCCGAATTTTTACGGCGAATCACCGGCGGTGCAGGTATCGCCCTTGCGCACCAGCCTGAAAGCGGATGGCGCATTGCTGGAGCGCGTGAGTGACGTTCTTGAGTCGGCCAGCCTTAATCCGCAAGTGGTCTCCCTGGACGGCAACAGCATCAAGGCGCGTTTTGCCGATACCGACAACCAGCTGAAGGCCAAGGATATCCTGGCGTCCCAGTTGGGTGAAGACTATGTGGTCGCGCTCAATCTGTTGTCGCGCTCGCCGCAGTGGTTGACCCAGCTTGGCGCGTTGCCGATGTACCTTGGCCTGGATCTGCGCGGCGGCGTGCATTTTCTGTTGCAGGTGGACATGAAAGCTGCGCTGAACAAGGCATTGGAGGCCGCTATCGGCGATATTCGCAGCACGCTGCGTGAACAAAAGGTGGCTTATTCCGGTGTTAGCCGCGAGGGTGACGCGTTGTTGATCAAGTTTCGCGATGCCGAGGCGCGCACCAAGGGTGAAGAGGAACTCAAACAGCGCTTTGATGATTATGCGCTGGAGGGCAAAGACGAAGGCGGCGAATTCTTTCTGCGCGCGACTCTCAAGCCTGAAGCCGGGCGGCGCATCCAAAATTCGGCCGTACAGCAAAATCTGTTGACCCTGCGTAATCGTGTGAATGAGCTGGGCGTCGCCGAACCGGTGATCCAGCAGCAGGGCCTTGATCGTGTGGTGGTGCAGCTTCCGGGTGTGCAGGATACGGCGCGCGCCAAGGATATTCTGGGACGCACCGCGACACTGGAAGTGCGCATGGTGGATGAGGAACACCAAATCACCCCGGGGGGTACCGCACCGTTCGGCACCGATATGTTCAAGGATCGCGACGGCAAGCTGCTGCTGGTGAAAAAACAGGTGATCCTGACCGGCGAGCGTATCAACGACGCGCAACCTGGCTTCGACAACCGCACGAGCGAAGCTGCCGTCCACATCAATCTGGACGGCGTGGGCGCCCGCAAATTCAAGGAAGCGACGCGCGAAAATGTCGGCAAGCGCATGGCGATTATCCTGTTTGAAAAAGGCAAGGGTGAAATCGTTACCGCACCGGTGATCCGCGAAGAAATCGGCGGTGGGCGTGTGCAGATCAGCGGGCAGATGAGCACCATGGAAGCGCAGGACACCGCGCTCTTGCTGCGTGCCGGCGCGCTGGCAGCACCGATGGAGATCATCGAGGAGCGTACCGTTGGCCCCAGTCTCGGTGCAGAAAACATTACACGCGGTTTTGATTCCACCAAGATCGGCTTCATCGTGGTTTCGCTGTTCATGATTGTCTACTACCTGATGTTCGGCGCCATTTCCGTACTGGCGCTGGGGGTAAACCTGTTGCTGCTGGTGGCGTTACTGTCCATGCTGCAGGCTACGCTCACACTCCCCGGCATGGCAGGTATTGCGCTGACGTTGGGTATGGCGATCGATGCGAATGTGCTGATCAACGAGCGCATTCGCGAAGAGCTGCGCAATGGTGTCACACCACAGGCCGCGATTCATGCCGGATATGACCGGGCATTTGGCACCATTCTCGACTCCAACATTACGACGCTGATTGCCGGGGTTGCCCTGTTTATGTTTGGCTCCGGGTCGATCAAGGGATTTGCCGTGGTGTTGTGTCTGGGTATTCTCACTTCGATGTTCAGCGCGGTGCTGGTGTCGCGCGCGGTCGTAAATTTGGTTTATGGGCGTAAAACCAGGTTGACCAGTGTTGCGATTGGCTAAGGAAAAAGAACATGGAATTTTTTAATATCAAACGCGATATCCCGTTCATGAGCTATGGGCACTACACCACGACCATTTCGCTACTGACGTTTCTGCTCGCAATTTTCTTTCTTTTTTCAAAGGGGCTTAATTTAGGAGTGGACTACACCGGCGGCACGGTGATCGAGGTGCATTACACGCAGCCCGCTGATCTCGTCAAGGTGCGCGAGCAGCTTGCCGCGACGAATATGCCGGACGCGCTGGTGCAGAATTTTGGTTCCAGCCACGATGTATTGATACAGGTGCCGCTCAAGCAGAATATCGACGGGGCGAAATTGAGCGGGCAGGTGATGGAGAGTTTGCGCAAGCAGGATGCCGGCGTGGAAATGCGCCGCGTGGAATTTGTCGGCCCGCAGGTCGGCGATGATCTGGTAGAGAATGGCGCAATGGCCTTATTGCTGGTGTCATTCGGCATTGTTGGCTATCTGTGGATACGCTTCGAATGGAAGTTCGGCCTGGCCGCCATCATTGCCAACCTGCATGACGTGGTGATCATTCTCGGCTTTTTTGCTTTTTTCCAATGGGAGTTTTCGTTGTCCGTGCTGGCGGCGTTACTGGCGGTGTTGGGCTACTCGGTGAACGAATCGGTCGTGGTGTTCGACCGGATCCGCGAAAACTTCCGCAGCATGCGCAAGGCCGGGGTGACGGAAATCATCGATAACGCGATCACCGGTACCATGTCACGCACCATCATTACGCACGGCTCGACGCAGATCATGGTCGGTGCGATGCTGTTTCTCGGCGGTGAGACCTTGCACTATTTTGCCATGGCCCTGACGATCGGCATCATGTTCAGTATCTATTCCTCGGTGCTGGTCGCCAGCCCGCTGCTGGTGTTGTTCGGCGTGTCACGCGAGGACTTCATCAAGCCCGAGAAGACCGAAGCCGAAGAAGTGTTGCCGTAACGGGCAAGGCTAGTAACCACCCCCGATAATGAGAATTGCCATGCCCGTCCCCTCTCCTCAATCCTCTGGTAAAACAACTAGCCATTCGACTAAGCCCGCAAGCGGGCCAGTCGCTGGTTATCCCGCAAGCGGGCGAGGAGGCAAACGAATCGCTACGCGAGTTTCACGTTAGGCCGTGGATTTGCTGGCAACTTTCATCGATATCGTCCTGCATCTGGATGCGCATCTGCTGGCACTTACCCAGGAGTATGGCGTGTGGATCTATGCCATCCTGTTCCTGATCATCTATTGCGAAACCGGTCTGGTGGTGACGCCTTTTTTGCCTGGCGATTCGCTGCTGTTTGTGGCTGGCGCATTATGCGGAATGGGCGCGCTGCAACTGGAATGGCTCGCGCCGTTGCTGATGCTGGCGGCGTTCAGTGGCGACAATACCAATTACTGGATCGGGCGCCTTGTCGGGATACCCCTGTTGCGGCACGCCAATGGGCTCATTAAGCGCGAGCACATCGACAAGACGCACGCCTTTTACGAGAAACACGGCGGCAAGACCATCCTGTTTGCCCGTTTCCTGCCCATTGTGCGCACCTTTGCGCCTTTCGTGGCCGGCATCGGCCTGATGAATTACCGCCTGTTCATGCAGTACAGTGCGCTGGGCGCATTGATATGGATCGGCAGCCTGACCGTGGCCGGGTACTTTTTCGGCAATATTCCAGTCATCAAAGAAAATCTCACCCTGATGATCCTGGGCATCATCGTTATTTCGCTGCTGCCCGCCATTCGCGAATTCATCCGCCATCGCCGCCAGGCAGCATAAGAGGCGCGTCAGCGCCGGGTACCTCCCGGTTTCCGGACAACATTTTGAAACAATTATTCCTGAACGATTTGTCGATCGTTAAGTCATAATCCTGCCCAGTAATTAACAGGGTTTTCAAAGGAGCGAAAAATGAAGAAGAGTCTGTTGGTGTTGAGCCTGTTTTCCTTGTATGGCAGCGCGTTTGCAGCGGATTTTACCGATACTGCGCGCGTAATTTCCAGCACACCCATTTATGAACGTATCAGCGAACCCAAGCGCGAATGCTGGACGGAAACCGTTCAGGTTGCCCCCAAGGAGCGTTCCATTGGCGGTGCAATCGTTGGTGGTGCAGCCGGCGGTTTGCTGGGCAGCCAGGTTGGCGGTGGTAGCGGTAATACCGCGGCGACCGGTGCCGGTGCGGTCGCTGGTGCGGTAGTCGGCGATCGTGTCGCCAATCCGGACAGCAACCGTTCGGCAACCGGTTCGATCGTGGGCGGTGTGGCCGGCGGCTTGCTGGGCAGTCAGGTTGGCGGTGGGTCGGGAAAAAAAGCTGCGACGGCGGCCGGCGCTATTGCCGGTGTGATCATTGGCGATCGTGTCGCCAATCCGGATCAGCCGCGTAGCGAGCAGGTCGAGCGTTGTCGCGAGGTGCAAACCAGCCGCGAAGTGATCAAAGGTTACAACGTGACTTATCGCTATAACGGTCGCGACGTGACCACGACTTTGCCCTATCAACCGGGCTCGACTATCCAGGTTGGGGTGAGTGTCATCGACAATCAGCAAAATCGGCCTTACGAAAACCATACGGACAGGCCTAGCTATCAATGAGTTCTGTTCATGAAAAAGCCCGGCATGATCCGGGCTTTTTTACTTTAATAGGTTGTTGAATTAACCAAAACGGCCAGTAATGTAATGGCTCCGACACGCCGCGATGCGGCTTAACATTCGCTACGCTCATGTGAGTCTGCGCCGTTACATTACTGGCCGCTTAACCGAAGCGGCCAGTAATGTAATCTTCGGTTTCCTTGCGCTTGGGATTGGTAAACACCGTGCTGGTATCGCCAAACTCGATCAGGTCGCCGAGATACATGTAGGCGGTGTAGTCAGATACGCGCGCGGCCTGCTGCATGTTATGCGTGACGATAACGATGGTGAAGTCTTCCTTTAGTTCGTCGATCAGTTTCTCGATATGCGCGGTGGAAATCGGATCGAGCGCCGAGGTCGGCTCGTCCAGCAGCAAAACCTGTGGTTTGACGGCGATGGCGCGTGCGATGCACAGGCGCTGTTGCTGGCCGCCGGAAAGCCCCGTTCCGCTTTGCTTGAGCTTGTCTTTCACTTCAGTCCATAACGCGGCCTTGCGCAGCGCCCATTCGACACGCTCGTCCATGCCGTGACGACTCAGGTTCTCATACAGCTTTACGCCGAACGCGATATTGTCGTGAATCGACATCGGAAATGGCGTGGGTTTCTGGAACACCATGCCGACCTTGGCGCGCAAGGTGTTCAGGTCTTGTTTCTTGTCGAGAATATTTGCGCCATCCAGCAGGATTTCTCCGGTGGCTTTTTGCTTTGGGTAGAGTTGATACATGCGGTTGAAGGTGCGTAGCAGCGTGGACTTGCCGCAACCGGACGGGCCGATGAAGGCGGTGACCATCTTTTCGGCAATTTTCAGGTTGATGTCTTTGAGCGCACGATAATTGCCGTAATAAAAATTGAGATCTTTTACGATTATCTTTGGGCTGGAGGTGGTTTCAGCGATCATATATAAACCTCGTCAGTGAGTAGTGGCTCTCTGGCGGAACAGCACACGCGCCAGGATATTGAGTGTCAGTACGCTGAGGGTAATCAGCAGCGCGCCGGCCCAGGCCAGTTTTTGCCAGTCTTCATAGGGGCTCATGGCGAACTGGAAAATGACCACCGGCAAATTTGCCATCGGCTGATCCATATTGCTGCTCCAGAACTGGTTGTTCAGGGCAGTGAACAGCAGGGGCGCGGTTTCGCCGCTGATGCGCGCGATCGCCAGCATCACGCCGGTGATGATGCCGGCGCGCGCCGCGCGCAGGGTGATGAAGTTGATGATTTTCCATTGCGGCGCACCGAGTGCCGCCGCCGCTTCGCGCAACGTGGTTGGCACCAGGCGCAGCATGTTTTCGGTGGTGCGGATGACGACGGGAATGACGATAATGGATAGCGCCAGCGCGCCGGCCCAGCCGGAGAAATGCTTGACGTGCACGACATAGATTTCATACACGAACAATCCGATGACGATGGACGGCGCGGAGAGCAGCACGTCGTTGATGAAGCGCGTGACCGGGGCGAGCCAGCCGCGCTGGCCGAATTCGGCCAGGTAGGTGCCGGCCAGGATGCCGATGGGCGTGCCGATGAGCGTGCCGACCAGCGTCATCATCAGGCTGCCAACGATGGCGTTGAGCAGGCCGCCGCTGCTGCCCGGCGGCGGGGTCATTTGCGTAAATACCATCGGGGTGAGCGCGGGCAACCCGTGTTCCAGGAGGGTCCACAGTATCCAGCACAGCCAGAACAGGCCGAATCCCATGGCCAGCACCGATATGATCAGACCGGCGACATTGATGATGCGGCGGCGTGTATAGAGGCTCAGCATGATCAGGCCGCCTGCCCTTCACGCTTGCCGAGCTTGTAGAGCATGTAACGCGCAAGCGACAGGACCACCAGGGTAATGAAAAACAGGATCAGGCCGAGTTCGATGAGTGCGGAGGTGTAGAGCTCTCCGTACGCCTCGGTGAACTCGTTGGCAAGCGCCGAGGCAATGCTGTTGCCGGGCATTAGCAGGGATTGGCTCAGTTCGTGCGCATTGCCGATGACAAAAGTGATCGCCATGGTTTCGCCCAGCGCGCGTCCCAGTCCCAGCATGATGCCGCCGACCACGCCGATCCGGGTGTAAGGCAACACCACTTTCCACATGACTTCCCAGGTGGTTGCGCCCAGTCCGTAGGCTGATTCCTTCAGCAACGTGGGCACCACGTCAAATACATCGCGCATCACCGAGGCGATGAACGGGATCACCATGATGGCGAGAATGATGCCGGCGGTCAGCATGCCAATGCCCATCGGCGGGCCGGAGAAGAATGGGCCGATGGTGGGCATGGTGCCAATATGGTCGTTGATCCAGGGCTCGATATGATCGGCAAATAATGGCGCGAACACGAACAGCCCCCACATGCCGTAGATGATGCTGGGAATGCCCGCCAGCAATTCGATGGCGATGCCGAGTGGGCGACGCAGAATGCGCGGCGAAAGTTCGGTCAGGAACAGGGCGATGCCGAAGCTGACCGGGATGGCAATGGTGAGCGCAATGACGGAGGTGACCAGCGTCCCGATGATCGGGATTAACGCGCCGAACTGTTCGCTGACCGGATCCCAGTCGGAGCTGGTCAGAAAACCGAAGCCGAATGCACGGATGGCGGGCATGCTGCCGATGATCAGAGAAGCGATGATGGCGGCGAGCAAGGCCAGTACCGCAAAGGCGGAGACGCGCGTCAGATTGCGGAATAGCAGATCAAGTACGATGTGCCGTTTAAGTCTCGCTTCGCGTAAAAACGTCGGCATAAATTGGGTTTGTCGATGAAAAAATAACCGGGGGCACAAGCCCCCGCGATTATAGCTCAGTCAGGCCGGCTTATTGCCCCAGCGCGTTGCCGGCAGCGTCCTTGATTTGCGCTTTCCATGCGGCGCGAATCAGCTGTACGACATTTTCCGGTAGTGGCACGTAATTCAGCTCTGAGGCTAGTTTGCCGCCATTGGTATAGGCCCAGTCGAAGAACTTCAGCACGCCTTTTGCCGTTTCCGGCTTTTCCTGAACTTTATGCATCAGGATGAAGGTCGCGCCGCTGATCGGCCAGCTTTTCTTGCCGGGTTCGTTGGTCAGGATTTCATAGAAACCGGGTGCCTTGTCCCATTGCGCACCGGCAGCGGCGGCTTTGAAGCTGTCGTCTTCCGCTTTGACGAATTGACCATCGCGATTTTTCATCTGCGCGGTGTTCATCTTGTTTTGTAATGCATAAGCGTATTCCACGTAGCCAATGGAATTCTTGATGCGCTGCACGTAGGAGGCCACGCCCTCGTTGCCTTTGCCGCCGGTGCCGGCCTTCCAGGAAACCGCCGTGCCCTCGCCCACAATCGATTTCCAGTCCGCGCTCACCTTGGACAGGTAGTTGGTGAAGATGAAGGTGGTGCCCGAACCATCCGAGCGATGCACGACCGTGATCTTGCTGTCGGGTAATTTGATGTCCTTGTTTAGTGCCACCAGTGCCGGGTCATTCCATTGGGTAATTTTCCCGAGATAGATGTTGGCCAGAGTCGCGCCGTCCAATTTCAGCGCACCGGCGCTGATGCCGGCCACATTGACCACCGGCACGACGCCGCCGATGACAGCCGGAAATTGCATCAGGCCATTTTTTTCGAGTTCTTCAGGCTTGAGCGGCATGTCGGATGCGCCGAAATCCACGGTCTTGGCGGTAATTTGCTTGATGCCGCCGCCGGAACCGATTGACTGGTAGTTCATCTTTACGCCGGTTTGGGCTTTATAGGCCTCAGCCCATTTGGCATAGATCGGATAGGGGAAGGTTGCGCCCGCACCGGTGAGGGTGGCGGCTGCCTGACTCGTGCCTGCAAAGGACAGCGCGGTGGCTGCGGTAAAGCCGATGATAAGCCGCTTGAGCTTGTTGTTCATGTTGCCTCCATTAGGTTGGGCATGTTGCTGTCACCAGGGCTTGGGCGAATGCCACTCAAACTGGCAATGCCCTGATGTGGCATGCATGTTAGATTTTTTATATGACAGAATTATTACATCCGTGGCTATTTTGGATGGACGAAAAACTGTCATTGCGAGTGAAGCGCGGCAACCCAGCCATTAAAAATACCTTTAATGAAATTATCTGGATTGCCGTGTCGCTTCGCTCCTCGCAATGCCCGCCTTTTTGGCTTCGGCTCAGATTTGACTGGTAAGGGACTAACCCCCCCCGTCACCTTGCTTGGCTTCCTCAGCACGTCGCCACGCTTAGCGTTTTGGAGACCCAAAAAAACGGGCCTCCGAAGAGGCCCGTTAGCTTCTAAGCAATCGCATCCTTGCGGATGCTAAAGGTTAGAACGTGTGCTTCATGCCAAACGACCAAGCGGAAGGATCCTGATTGGCAACGCCAGTAGTAGTGCCGGTGGTAACGCTAGTCAGGCCGTAGCTCGAGCCGGTGCTGTTGTCCAAGCGAGTATACAGCGCGTATACGGTGGTACGCTTGCTCAGGTTGTGGTCGTAACCCACTGCCCACTGCTTCGCACCGGAGTTGGCGGTGGCTTGCACGTCACCTGCGCGAGTATAAGCCAGCTTGACCGCATCGTTGCCGAAGCTGTACTTGCCGCCCAGATACCAGTTATTCTGTCCCAGAGAATCAACACCGGCAACGGTGTTGCTGGTGTTTTCGTAAGCCGCATTTACCGTAACCGCATCCATCGTGTAGCCGACGCCCAGTTTCCATGCTTTTACCTTGTCGCCAGCATTAAGACCCAGAGCCGTAGTTGACAAAGTGCCCGTGGTTGCTGAACCAACATTAACGACCTGATAAGCCAGGGATGCATTGAGCGGGCCATTGCCGTACAGGCCGGCCATTGACCAAGCATCGCCTTTGACCTGAGCCGCTGTAGTGGTTGTTTCCGCACCGGCTACGTAAGCGATGATACCGGTGAAGCCGCTCATAGCCGGGCTGACGTAGGCCACGACATCGGTAAGACGGGTATCATGAAGAGCAGTATAAGCACCACCACCTGCAGTCGTACCCATCAAGCCGCGATTATCGGCGATGGTGTCAGCGAACACATCCAGGCCGCGGGTCGCGATCTTGTATGGCGTGTCATGACGGCCCAACAGCGCGGTACCTGCGCTGGCGCTGGACAGGCCCAGGAACGTGTTGCGTGTAGCGAATCCGTTAGCTGGGCTAGCAGCAGTATTAGCGCCACTGTTGTCGAGGTTGATTCCCTGCTCGATCTGCCACACGGCCGACAAGCCGTCGCCCAGATCTTCGGAACCCTTCAGGCCGAGACGTGACTGGTTGCTCGATACCTTGTTGGTGCCAACAACGCCATTGTTGGTCAAGTCATAGGACATATTGGCTACGCCATAGACGGTCACATTGCTGGTGTCAGCGAAGGCTGGAGCGGAAATCACAACAGTTGCTGCCAGTGTGGAAGCTACAGCCAGGGTAATCAGTTTCTTTTTCATGCTTTGTTACTCCTTATGCTTAGGTAAAAAAATACTTAAAAAACGTTTGTTAGGTTGAGTCGCGTTGTCCAGATCCAATTGGAGCATTCTCAATTGCGGCGCATTATAAATATCTCCGATGATTCCTGCAGGTATTTGTGTGGGTTTGTTGCGTTTTTGCAACACTGCTTGTAGCTCATTGAACTACCGCCGGGGCTTGTCCAAGGTGATTTTCATGAAATTTCTGATCCGACACGGTGAAAAATCAACCCCGTTCGGGCGGAGATTGTAGAAGCCCATTCACCTTTTGGCACGCTTCAATAAACAGTTTCATATACACATCAATGAGTTACATAATGCATAAAGTGATCGAACAGCAGCCATCAGGCTTAAACTCCTCCTGTCCTCCACTGACAAGGGGGAGCTGGAGGGGGTTTGTTCTTGGGATGCATATGTTTCCTGTTTACACCTTGCCTCGCGTATACGGGGCTTGCTCGGCTCAAGGCAAACGGGCTTCAAACATAATCTGGCAGAATCAATAGTTGTTCTGGAGGCTGTCTGACCTGCCACTACTCTTCCGCCGGTGAGGGTTGGCGGATGACCATGCCTGATAAGTGCGGCAGAATTCCCAGTCTGTGGTGCACGCGGGTAGCGCGCGGGCTGTGTGCTATTCTGCTTCCTCGGGGGGAAGCGCCAGACCATGCCAACCAATCACATTGCGCAACTACTCATCGAAGCCGATGTTCGTGCCGTTTCCGTGCAGGTGCGTTGCACGGGCGCGTGGACAGTGCAGGGTATCGCCGCACTGGAGCGTCAGCTGGCGCAGCTGGGCTGGCCTGCCGCCGACGAACTGATCTTCGACGGCAGCGCCATTACGGCGCTTGACACAGCTGGTGCGTGGTTGCTGCAGCGCACGCTGCATAGCCTGCAACAGCGGGGGAAAAGTATTCGGCTTCACGGGTTGCGGCCGGAGTTCGATACCTTGCTGCAACTGGTCACCAGTCGCAGCGCACATGCTGAGCCCGTGTTGCCCGCAAAAATTGGCCTGCTGGAGGTCATCGGACGGCAAGCCTGGCGCAACCTGCTGGGCATGTTCGACATGCTGGCCTTTGTCGGGGAGAGTGCGACCGTGCTGATGCGCTCACTCATGCAACCCAATCGAATCCGCTGGCGCGCCATTTTGTACAACCTGCAGAAATCCGGCCTTGAGGCGATGCCGATCGTTGGCCTGCTGACGTTTCTGATGGGTGTGGTGATTGCCTATCAGGGCGCGGACCAGTTGCAGCGTTTTGGCGCGAATATTTTCATTGTGGAATTGGTGGGCCTGTCGATGGTGCGTGAACTTGCGCCGCTATTGACTGCCATTATCGTTGCGGGACGCTCCGGCTCCGCCTATGCCGCGCAAATCGGCACCATGAAAGTCACCGAGGAAATTGACGCGCTGCGCACGATCGGTGTCGGTGCACAGGAGCTGCTGGTGCTCCCGAAAATGCTGGCGCTGATCATCGCCTTGCCGCTGCTCACGGTATTCGCGGATGTGACCGGCATCTTCGGCGGCATGATCATGGCAAGCACCAGGCTGGATGTCAGCTTTGGCACCTTCATCAACCGCCTCGACGATGCCATCAGCCTGTCCTCGTTCCTGGTCGGCATTGCGAAGGCGCCGGTGTTCGCCGCAATCATCGCGCTGGTGGGATGCTTCCAGGGATTTCAGGTGAGCGGCAGCGCCGACAGCGTCGGGCGGCAAACCACGGTCAGTGTGGTGCAATCCATTTTTCTGGTCATTCTCGCCGACGCGCTGTTTTCCATCGTGTTCAACTGGTTCAAGCTGTGAGTGCGGCGATGGAAACCTCGACCAATGCCGTTGTTGACATTCGCGAGCTGCACACGCGCTACGGTACGGCTGTGGTGCACGAAAATGTCAGCCTGGCGGTGCGGCCGGGCGAAATTTTCGCGCTGGTGGGCGGCAGCGGCTGCGGCAAGTCCACGCTGCTGCGCGCCATCCTCATGTTGCTGCGCCCGGTGTCGGGCTCGATCCGCGTATTCGGCAAGGAAGTCATCGGGCTCAGCGACGAACAGGCTTTGCCGCTGCGGCGGCGCTGGGGCGTGATGTTCGAGCGCGGTGCACTGTTCAGTTCGCTGACAGTGGCGGAAAATGTGGCCATGGTGTTGCGTGAGCATAGCCGGCTCAGCGCAAGCCTGATCGACGAAGTGGTTGCGTTGAAGATCGCACTGACCGGGTTGCCTGCCGATGCGGGGAGCAAGTATCCGAGCGAGTTGAGCGGCGGCATGCGCAAACGCGCCGCGCTGGCACGCGCGCTCGCACTCGATCCCGAGCTGCTGTTCCTGGACGAGCCCACCGCCGGACTCGATCCGCTCAGTGCCAGCGGCATTGATGAGCTGGTGAAAAATTTGCGCGATGCGCTCGGATTGACCATCATGCTGGTGACGCACGACCTGGATTTGCTGTGGCGTGCGGCGGATCGGGTGGCTGTGCTGGATGGAGGGCGTATTCTGGGTATCGGCAGCATGACGGAATTGTCGCATCTTGAGCACCCGGTCATTCGCGAATATTTTTATGGGCCGCGCGGTCGCGCCGCGCGTGAACAGGCATGGAAGAAAAAGTAAATTTTGTCCTGGTCGGCGTGTTCGTGCTGGCGCTCACCGCCGCCCTGATCGGTGGCGTGCTGTGGTTGAGCAGCAGCAAATCCTACCGCGCAACCTATGACATCTATCACACCTATATGCATGACTCGGTCGCCGGCCTGAATCCCAACGCGCCGGTGCGCTATCGTGGTGTCGAGGTGGGGCGGGTGCGCAATATCACGCTGGCGCCGGGCAATGTCGAGCAGGTGCTATTGACGCTTGCCATCGAGCAGAAAACACCCGTCAAGGTGGATACGGTCGCCATCCTGCAGGTGCAGGGGATGACCGGGATTGCCTATGTCGAATTGACCGGGGGGAGCCGCGATTCTCCGGCTTTGCAGGCGCAGGGCAATGAACGCTACCCGGTGATTCAGAGCGGACCCTCGCTGATGACGCGGCTCGATTCCGCCGTTACCGCAGTGCTGGTCAATCTCAATCGCACCAGCGAGAACCTCAATGCGATGCTGGATGAAGATAATCGCCGCATCATCAAAAACACTCTGGCCGATCTTGCCGTGCTGTCACGTACCCTGGCGGCACGTTCCGGCACGATCGATGCCAGTCTGGTTGATGCGGCACATACCCTGAAAAACGCCGCACGTCTGAGTGATGAATTGCCAAAAATAGTTCAGCGTGTCCAGCACAGCGCCGATGCTTTTGACCGCATGTCCGACGAAATCACCCGGGTCGGTGCGCGTGCCGGTAATGCACTGGATAGTGCGCAACAATTTTCCGCTTCCACACTGCCTGAAGTACACCAGCTGGTGCTGGAATTGCGCGACCTGACGGGGTCGTTGCACCATGTCAGCGATCAGCTGGAGCAGGATCCGAGTGTATTGTTGCGCGGCAAACCACAGGCTAAACCGGGCCCCGGGGAATGAGGGGTAAAACGCAATTCAATCCGCAGATTAAATGGATTACGCAAGATTAAATGGATTACGCAAGATTAAACAAAGGATTATCGAAATGAGATGGACAACCATTTTGGCGATGCGCGAACGATTGCAACCGTTTGAAAATCTGTGTGAATCTGCGTAATCTGCGGACAACTTTTTTCCAGGGCAAATTATGCATAACTGTGGAATTTTCTTGCGAACCGTGCTGCTATCATGTTTGTTGCTGACTGGTTGCAACAGCCTGCCTGCCCCGCAGGGCAGCAGCCCGACCATCTATGTGCTGGATGCGCCATCCGGCGTGCCGGTGTCGGCAGCCAAGCGCGATCTGGTCATCGCTGTGGATATGCCGCAGGCGCGCCCCGGTTTTGGAACGGCGCAGATCGCCTATTTGCAGCAGCCGCATGAACTGAATTATTTCGTCAACAGCCGCTGGATCAATACGCCTTCACGCATGCTGCATCCGCTGCTGCTGCAGGCGCTGGAACAGAGTACCGCTTTCCGTAGCGTGGTGCGAACCGGAAGTGCGGTTCCTGCCGATGTCCGGCTCGAGATCGAACTGATCCGCCTGCAGCAGGATTTCACCACCCATCCCAGTCGCGTACAGATGACATTGCAGGCGCACTTGATCGACCTGCGCGGCAAGCGCGTGCTGGCCGTGCAGCAATTTGACGTCACGGAAAATGCCGACACGGAAGATGCCTATGGCGGCGTCAACGCAGCGAACCGGTTGGTGCAACGGGTACTGGGGCAGGTGACGGAATTTTGCATTACGGCGTCGGATAGGCATTAACCCAAATAATCTATCAGCCCGTTCGTGTCTTGTAGGGGCCCGATTTAACCAGCCACTTATCCATCGTTTCTTGATGGGTTAGTGGAATGGCTATGCAGGGCTATCGGGCGATTATCCACGGTCATCGCGCAACAAGTTGCGCTCCTACAAGGGCGTTTCTCCCTAATGGATTATCTGGGTTTAATCAAATGACAGGGTGTAAAACAGATCGACGGCATTATCCGTCCCGCTCTGGGTGCGCACCGACCATTGCTCTGTCAGCATGTAATTTATTTTGACCAGGTTGCTGGCGCCCACGACACTTTGTTCGTAACTGAGATATACCCGGGACGACAGCCGCTTTCCCATCGTGACCGCCGTACTTTCCAGGGTTCCACTCCCGCTCAGGCCGAATTCATCCAGGCCGGCCGACTGAGCAATCCGGGACTGCAAGGTCACCGACTCACCCGTAGCCAAGAGTGCCGCTGCCGCAGCACTCATCACGCCAAGCTCGCTCTTGCTGGAACCTTCCAGACCATGCCCAAGCACCAGCCATGAAATTTTTTCGCTATCGGGAACCGTCGGGTTTGAAACCAGGCTTACCTGTGGTGCCAGGGCGGTCCCGGTAATCGATACGCCGGCTTCCACTGCCTGCTTCTTGCGCATCGCGACGATATTGAGGCCGGGATTGTCCAGCGGCCCGGAAAAATTCAGGATGCCGCGATCGATCACCAGACGTTGGCCGTAGGCGAAATAATCGCCTTTTTCCACCCGGATGCTGCCGTTGGCAAGGGGTAATCCGCTGTCGTTGCTGCGCAAGCGGATCGCGCCGGCCAGCTGGGCATCCAGCCCTCTGCCTTTCAGGAAAAACTGCTTGCCCAGATCGAACTCCATATCCACGTCCGGGCGCATGCGGGCTGCCTGCTGCTTTGCGTCTGATTCCCTGCCGAGCACCACGACATCATCGCTCAGGGTCGGCAGATCGGCTTTGGGCAATTCGATCATGCCGCGGTCCACCAGCAGTTTTCCGTTGATGCGCACGCGGCCAGCCTCCACGCTTGCCGTGGTCGTGCCGCTCAGGGTCAGTGTACGATCCGGTCGGGAAATCAGTTCGGCCTTGTCTGCCACCAGCGCCAGGGTCACCTGCGGCACGCCTTGCTGCAAAGAGGCTTCACCGCTTGCAGTCAGTCGGCCCGCGCCGCTTTTCATACTCAGTTCGCGCAGCTGCAACCGGTCACCTGCCAGCGATCCCTGGAGTACGCCGTCTTTCAGATAGATGCCCTGATCCGGCAATTCCAGCCGCAAGCCGCTGCCGGCAAAGGTGCCTGAAAGTTCATGCTTGCTGACAGTTCCCTTTGCGCTGAATTGCATGTTGAGCGCGCCATCGGCCTCCAGAGCGGGCGAAACCAGCGGTGCCAGCCATGCCAGGGATTTCACCGCAATTTCCACCTCTGCCTGTACGGGTGCAGCTCCATCGATGCCCCAGGCATCGTTGCGCCGGCTCAGCAGGGTTTCGCCCTGCGCGGAGAGGGTGCCGAGCTGGGCGCCCCGGACATCTGCTTGCAGATTCACGCGGTTGCGGCGCGCCGTCAATTGCAGTTCAAGCGCGCTCAGGCCGAGGGGTGTATTGGGCTCGCTCAGCATCACGATGTCTCCGCTCTCGCGCCGGATTTTCACAGTACCATCCAGATTCTGGCCGATGTGCAGGTTCCAGCCTCCTGCCAGAATCAGCGATACGTCCATCGGCAGGGACGAGCCGGACAGGCGTTGCAGGGCGCTGGCCGGGATGCCGGAAAAGCTGCCGCGCGTGTCCAGATTGCCATTGTGATAGCCAGCCTCGTTCACCATCAGGGTGCCCTGCAACAGGCGCAGGCGTGCATCCCGGATTGAAACGCGCTCCGGCCCCGCAGCCAGCAGGGCCGGCCCGAGCAATTCAACCGCGTAGGACCCGGTATTCCCGAATGTTTCGAGCTGCCCCGCCCATCCCTGCGCGGCATGCCAGCCTCCAGACAGTGCGCCATGCAGGTCAAACTGCGTGCCGCTGGCTGCAAAGGTTGCATGGTGGTCGTCCCTGGTGCCGGCCAGATCGAGGCTACCCCGGGCAAAGGACAGGCCGTTTCCCTGAAAATCGGAAATGCGGGCTGTGGCTTTCACCGGCCCGTCGATCCCCCTGGCGAGTTGCGCGGACAGCTGTGCTTCTGCGACCCGATAGTCCATCCACCTGAGCCCGGAGAAAGTGGCTTCAAATTCTCCCGAGGTATCCTGGTAAGCCCCTTTGACAACGCCTTGCGCATGGGCTGTTCCGGCAAAGTCTGCGCCGAGACGGTCAAGCCTCGGTGCATCCAGTTTCACGGCCAGACGATCACCCGCCGCGCCGAAACTGCCGGTAGCCCACAGGCGGTTTCCGGCAAGCTGCAGGGAAATATCCACGCTGCTCAGCCGCTCCCCCTGAAGTGCCAGTTTGCCCGATCCGGACAGCGCCTGTTGCGCCAGCCGGCTGTCATTAATATTGAATGCGCCGCTGATGTTGCGTTGTCCGAACAGATTGCCGGAAGCCTGCATGTCGGCATTGATCATGGCATCCGGAAATTCGCCAAAAGATGAAGGGTTGAAGCGTTTTAGCGCCCCCTTCAGTTGAAAGCTGCCTGCGCCTGACAGGGACAGATCGCCGGTGAGAAACAATTCTCCGCCCCCGGCCTGCGCCAGAACGTTGTTCAGCACGATTTGCTCGCCTGACTGGCGCACGTCCAGATGGATCTGGTAGCCATTCTGTGCCATGTCCGCCAACAAGGTACCGTTATTGCCGTCCCAGCCCAGATTCAGTTTGCCTTTCATTGCGGTTTTCGCCAGCTTGCCGTGCATGCCATGCAGATCGACTCCCGTGGCAGCCAGACTGGCATGGACATCATTCGCTGCAATCCGGGCGCTGCCCTTCAATTCTCCGCCTTCGTGCAGCTTGAGCCACAGGTCGGATAAGCGGATTTTTTCCGGGGTTCCGTCCAGCCGGGCAGTAAGTTCTGTCAACGGCAGCCTTTGCCGGTCGAGGGTGCCGGGCATGCCATTCGTCAGCCGCAAGGAACCCGACCATGTTCCTGCAGGATCGGACTGAGCGTTAAGGCCAAGCGCAATATTTGCGGCGGGCCATGTGTCATTCCATTGCACCGGATTGATGTTTTCAGCCTGCATGTCCAGCGCGCGGATGACGCCGGTTTCCAGCGGCAGTACCAGCGCTTTGCCGGTGAATTTTGCCGATTCAACTTTTCCATCGATGTTCAACGTGATTCGGTCAACAGATCCCTGCGCCTCGAGTCGCAAGCCAATATTATTCGCCCCCCCCGGGGCCAGCTTTCCTTTTGCGCTCAATGCAAACGGCCGGTCCTGCGCCAGGCTGATATCGACGTCGGCATTCCCCCATTGCGGCGAAAATCCGGATGCCGTCAGCAAGTGATGATCGGCTGTTGACTCGAGGCTCAGGCGCAGTCCGGTGATCTCCTGCTGTTGATCGCCTGCGCCGATGGTGATGCGCGCAATGGCCGCATCGGGAACAAGCAGCTGTACCGGCAGTCGCAGTGTTTCAGGGAGCTGGATGGGATCCGTGCTGGTCTCGCCCATCCTGACCTCGATAGCGCCAATGCTGAACAATCCGAGTTCGAGCCTGCGCTGTGTCAGCAATTGCCAGGGTTTCCAGTCGAGTTCGATCTGGTCGGCAGCAATCCGGATGCCCGGATCCTGGTAGCGCAGTGTCTCGATCGTGAGCGGGCCGTAGAGCGAACCGCTCACGCCCGTCAGTGACAGTTGGCCGCCGCTGCGCGCCGTCGCCTGGTCGGCCAGCCAGCGCAACAGGGTCTGGGTGCCGCCTATCCAGACCAGTAGCGTGCCGGCGAGCAGCAACCCGGTCATGACAACCGGAATTGTCCTGGCCCAGCTTCTTTTTGGCGCCTGATCAGACATCAGAACGCGAATCCGACCGAGAAATGCAGTCGCATTTTCTTTACCGCGCGGCCATAGGCAAGGTCCAGGTTAAGCGGCCCGACCGGGCTCTTCCAGCGCGCGCCCAGGCCATATCCGTGCATTGCGCGGGTGGTCTGCCAGCTGTCGACCGCATTGCCCACATCGTAAAAAACGGCGGCGCCCCATTGGGAAGAAATCCAGTGGGTATATTCCGCAGTTGCCACACCGAGATAACGTCCCCCGACGATGGCATTACCTTCTCTTATTCCCAGGCTCTGATAGGCATAACCGCGGACGGATTGATCACCGCCCGCGCGAAACAGGAAGTCGCTGGGGATGTCATTCCGCGTTTTTGCCGCGACCGCACCCAATTCCCCCTTGAGCATCAGGTTGTCGCGTTCGCCCAATGGATAAAACCAGGTCAGTTTGCCATAGCCGCGAATGAAGTCGCGATCCGACAGGAACGACCGTTTTGCGCCGGAAATCTGCCAGTTGACCAGGTAGCCGCGCGTGGGAAACAGGACATCATCCACCTTGCGTTGCGTCCATCCGTATCCCAACGTGAGCGCCTGTACGTTGTTCACACCTGCACCGAACACGCTCTGTCTTTCGGTCTGGTACTGCAGGCTCAGCGCCGTTTCGATATTGCCCAGTACGCGGGAACGCTTTGCACCCGTCAAGTATTTTTTGGTGGTTTCACCCTGCACGCTCATGCGTTCATAACCGGCATTGAGACTGTCCTGGTAGCCGTCCGCCGCAAGCGGAAGCTGAAACTCGCCGTCCAGTGACTGGTTTCGGGTTTCCAGTTTGAGTTTGCTGTTAAACCGCCAGCCCAACCCCTCCAGATAGAGATCATGGTAATCGGCCTGCAGTCTTTCGCCGGTGTTGGTGCTGTAGCCGATGCCGAACCCCATTTTTTTAGATGGCATCTCCGTCAGCGTGACCTTGACCGGGACCCTGTCCGGCGTGGCTGGGTCGGTCTCGACCTCAACCAGTGCACCGGAAAAATAGGGGCTGTCTTGCAGCCGCGACTGAAAGCCCAGCAGCTTGGGCTGGGAGTAGGGTTCACCGGGCCTGATCGGGTTGAGCCGTTCCACAATGCTTGCCGGATAACGCTCCAAGCCCGAGATATTCAGCTCTCCGAAGGTGAATTCTGGGCCGCTGTCGAGGACCAGTTCCAGTGTCGCGCGATGCTGTTGCGGATCGACCGTGGCGCTGCTATGGGTAATGCGCGCGCCCGGATAACGCTCCAGCAGCAGTATCTGCAATGCTTTGCGCTTGGCGTCTTCCCACTCTGCCTGACGAAATTGTTTGCCCGGAACCAGTGGCCACCTGGCACTCATTTTCACGTGAAGCGCAGCGACTTCCGCGGGATTCGACTGGACAGGGCCCTCGATACGGATTTCAAAACGATCGGCCAATACGGGTTTGCCCGGATCGATCCTGAAGGAAGCGACCCAGCCTGCCGCTTCCTTCTCTAGGGATCCGGCAATCTGGGGCGAGAAATAGCCCTCGGTCTCCAGTAATTCACGCATGGCATCCGGTGTGCCGGCATGGATACGCCGCAGCTGGTCCAGATTCATGCGCGGATTGGTGCGCCACTGCATGATTTCAAGATTGTTCTCGAGCAGTTTGCGGTATTCCTCCTGAATGTCGATACGCACCGTGTAGGAGAATGCCTCCTCCGCGTGAGCCGTACGGCAGAACAGGCAGGCATGAATCAGGATGAAAAGTGTGAGGGCTCTCCACAGGAGGGAACGGCAGCCAGAGTGAAAATTGCCCATGTCTTGTCGACCTGAGTTAATTGTCGTTCAACAATCCCTGCATCGCCGCGGCAGGCTTGACCTGCGGGAAATATATCTGCTTGTAGGCGTTGCCGAGACTGTCCGACCAGGACAGGCCGTCGCTGCGCCCGAGTTTCTGCCAATAGTCCATGATGACCGCATCATAGGCGTCAATCGCGGCGGCATAGCCGGAGGCGTCGTAGCGTTCGTCGTGACGGAAGGTCCGGATGTCCATGCGCGGTTTCAGCGGCATGTCGTCCTTGATATGACCGATGCACAGGCCGACCAGCGGGAAGGTGAGCGGTGGCAGGCCGAGCAGGGCAATCATGTCCTGCGGGTTGCGGCGGATGCTGCCGATCGGGACGATGCCCAGGCCGAGCGATTCGGCGGCGGTGATCAGCGTGCCGAGCACGATGCCCACATCGACGGCGGCGACCCCGAAGCCTTCCATGCTTTCGTGAATGATTTGCGTCTGCCCGGCCTTGCGCACACCTAAATCGGTCTTGTGAAAGTCGATGACGATGGTGATGAATACCGGTGCCTGTTTGATCCACGCCTGTCCGCCGCCAAGTTCGGCGATACGGGCGCGTTTTTCAGCGTCGCGTATCACGATCAACGAAATTTCCTGCGCGTTCATCGAGGTCGGCGCGCGGTGCGCGGCGGCGATGATCTGCTCGAGCATGGCATCGCTGACCGGGTCAGCCTTGAAGCTGCGGATGCTGCGGTGGGACTGTTGGGTGCGCAGGGTTTCGTTCATGGGGCCTCCGGCAGTGATTTATACAGAAAAAAGCGCTTGTCCGCAGATTACACAGATTACGCAAGATTAAACAAGGAATCGTCAAGTGAGCGAATTGCCTCGTCAAAAATCTGCGTAATCTGCGGATGGTGCCGTGGTTTTTGGGTTTACTTTTTTGCCCCCAGCGCCAGCGCACGCAGCCTGCCCTGTTCCAGTTCAGCCGTGTTCGGTTCGGTCAGCCAGCCGTGCAGATTGTCCATCACCAGATCGGTCAGCGCATGCAGCCAGTCGTTACGGTCATTGAGGCAGGGGATGTAGTGGTATTCACCGCCGCCTGCGTGCTGGAAGTCTTCCTTGCCTTCCAGCGCGATTTCTTCCAGCGTTTCCAGACAATCGGCGACGAAGCCGGGGCAGACGACATCCACGCGGCGGGTCTTTTGCCTGCCGAGTTCCTTGAGCGTGGCGGTGGTGTAGGGTTGCAGCCACTCGGCGCGCCCGAAGCGCGACTGGAAGCTGACGGCGTATTGCTCCGGTTTCAAACCGAGTTCCAGTGCCAGCAGGCGCCCGGTTTTATGGCATTCGCAGTGGTAGGGGTCGCCCTTGTCCAGCGTGTAACGCGGCAAACCGTGGAAGCTCATCAGCAGTTTTTCCGGACGGCCGTTCTTCATCCAGTAATCGTTGATGTTGCCGGCCAGTGCCTTGATATAGCCGGGATGGTCGTGGAAATTCTTGAGGGTGCGCAGCGCGGGAGCATTGCGCATCTTTTGCAGCTCGCCGAACACGCTATCCCATACCGTGGCGGTGGTGCTGGCGGCATATTGCGGGTACATCGGCACGATCAGGATGCGCTGGCAATTCTGTTGCCTGAGTTTGCGCAGCACGCTGGGTATCGAAGGGTTGCCGTAGCGCATCGCGTAGTCCACCACGAACGGCGCCCGGGTGCGTTCACCCAGATAACCTTGTAGCAAGATAGTTTGTTTCTCGGTATAGGCGCGCAGCGGTGAGCCTTCCTTCAGCCAGATCGAGGCATATTTCGCGGCGGATTTTTTCGGGCGCGTGTTGAGAATGATGCCGTTAAGAATCAGCCACCAGAGCACGCGCGGCATTTCCACCACACGCGGGTCACTCAAAAATTCTTTCAGATAGCAGCGCACCGCGCTCGGCGTCGGCGCATCCGGCGTGCCGAGATTGATGAGCAGAATGCCGGTTTTTTCCGGCGTGCCGTGGGTGTAGGTGGGTTCGGCCTGGTAGGTCATTAGAGTTTTATGAGATGTTGAATGATCCTCTCCCATGGCACCCCCTCCGCTTGCAGTGGAGGGAAAGCAGGCTCCCTCTCCCGCAGGCGGGAGAGGGTTGGGGTGAGGGGCTGTGAGTGGAGTTGAAAAGCCATTGTATTCTCGCCTAGTTCTGCGACAGTGCGTTGCCCAGCAGGCGTGCAGTGATGTCCACGATCGGAATGACGCGCTGGTAATCCATACGCCTGGGGCCGACCACGGCGAGCGTGCCGACCACCTGGCCGTCGGCGGAGTAGGGCGCGGTGATGACGCTGCATTCCTCCAGCGAGGCGAGGCCAGATTCGGCTCCGACGAAGATGTGTATGCCCTGGCCTTTGCGGCTTGCTTCCAGCAGTTGCAACAGATCGGTCTTCTGCTCGAACAGGTTGAACAATTTGCGCAGGCTGTTCATGTCGGCGGAAAGGTCATCCACATGCAGCAGATGATGCTCGCCGCTGATGACGTAATCG
This sequence comes from uncultured Gallionella sp., assembly GCA_964355765.1. GTDB lineage: Bacteria > Pseudomonadota > Gammaproteobacteria > Burkholderiales > Gallionellaceae > Gallionella. The sequence goes on along the minus strand of CAYHEM010000005.1, from coordinate 125,783 downwards.
CCGGATTGACTCGCCGAGGCCTCATCTCCCGCTGCCAGTGCCGCCGCCATCAGTGCGCTCATGTCCTGATGTAGTTGGCGTAACTCCCCGCGCAGTTTTTCGCGGATTTGCGTGAAGCTGCAGCCAATGTAATGCTGGTTGAGAAAGTTGCCCGCTTCAGTGAGCTGCGACTGGGTATAGTCCCGTTCCATCGACAGCACGCGATTCTCCACTTCGCCGTCGGGCATGACGATGATGAGCAGCACGCGTTTTTCTCGCAGGCGCAGAAATTCGATCTGGCGCACGGTGATGGCGCTGCGTCTGGGTGTGGCGACCACCCCGGCAAATTGCGTCAGTTCGGACAGGATGTTGGAGGCCTGCGCGATCAGGCGTGACGGATTGTCCGGATGCAACTGGCTCTGCATTTGCTGCACGCGCGCACTGTCCAGCGGCCGGGTCACCAGCATGGTGTCGATGAACAGGCGATACGCCAGAGCCGTCGGAATGCGGCCCGCCGAGGTATGCGGGCTGCTGACCAGGCCAATCTCCTCGAGGTCGGCCATGACGTTGCGGATGGTTGCCGAGCTGATTTCCAGGCCGGAATACTGCTGCAGCGCGCGCGAACCGACCGGCTGGCCGTCGCCGATGTGGCGTTCCACCAGAGTCTTGAGCAGGATCTGTGCGCGTTCGTTGAGCATGGGTGAATTCTACCATTTGCTTAGCGATGTCTGCCGCTCGCATCACGCCGGCGTCGTGGCGCGCAGCAGGATGTAGAATTGCGGTAGGAGACATCGGCAAGGATGATCAATCAGGAACGGTAATTGGGGCGGCAAGCGCCACGCCCTCTCGGAGAAATTGTAAAGACATGAGCATATCCATCGACATCCGCGAAGTCGCCGGCGTACGCACGCTGCACTTCGGCTCGGAGTGGGTGCAGGGCGCGATGCGTATTGCGCGTCCCTGGAACCTTGAGCTGGAATATACGCGCGAAATGATGGCGGGCCTGCTGCTGCGCGACGCACCTCGCAAGGTGCTCTTGATCGGCCTCGGCGCGGCTTCGCTGGTTAAGTTCCTGTATCGCCATTACCCGCTGGTGCATCTCACGGTGGTAGAGATCGAGCCTGCCGTGGTCTCCGCCGCGCGGCATTTTTTCAAGCTGCCGGAAGACCCGAAACGCATCCATCTGGTCATCGGCGACGGCGCGGAATACGTGATGAACAACAGTGCCAAGAAATTCGACCTGATCCTGGTGGATGGCTTTGACGAGAGGGCGCGCGCGGGAGCGCTGGAGACCTTGCCTTTCTACCAGGCCTGCCGGTCCAGCCTGAGCGATAACGGCATCATGGCGGTGAACATGCTGACGCGCAGCCGCAATTTCAAGAGGGTTGTTGCCCACATCGCCGAGGCCTTCGATGAGCGCGCGCTGGTGTTTCCTTCCGGCGAGAGCGGCAACGCGCTGGTGCTGGCCGCGGCAGGCGGCCCGGTTGCCATTTCGTTCGACGATCTGAAGGAGAATGCGCTGGCATTGAAGGCAGCCACCGGCCTGAACCTGCTGGCGACGCTGGCGCGGCTGGCGCAGGCGAAAACCTGCCTCAATAATGTGCTGAAACTGTGAGCGCACCCCCGATCGTTCACTGGACGGAAGCCGGCATATCACGCTCGGCGCGCTGGCGTTCCGAGAGCGGGATGCCGCCCCCCAAGCGGGTAGTCGTCGCCGACGACACGATGACGGCGGATGCCGCTTATCGCCTCGCTTGCGAGGGTAGCGCGCTGTTGTGGCGCGGTGATTTTCAGAATGCGCGGCAGTTGTTGCAGGCACTGGCACGGCGAGTCGAACGCAAGCCGCGCAAGAAGCAAGCCCCGTCCTCTCCCGCTGCGCCGGCAGCGTCTTTCCATTTGTATCGACAGGCGCAATCACAGCGCGCCCGTACGCTGGCAATGTTACTGATCCCGCTGGAAGCGGATTACGACATCCCGCTGCGGCGCGCTCCCGATCTGCGCCAGGCCTGTCTTGAGGCCTATGGTGCCGGCGGGGAATCTTCGCTGGTTTCGCTGCGCGAATTGCTCGGACTGATCGGCGCGCATGAATGGCGTAAAAAAGGCGTCGAGATTCCTGCGCTGGGCGCGCGCATTCACCCGCATTACGGCGTGTTCTCCCCGGTGCGCGGCGAATATGTGGAGCTGGTGGCGCAAGCGCCGCTGCCCGCAGTTGAGCTGGCTTTCGACATCGGCACCGGCAGCGGCGTGCTCGCGGCAGTGCTGGCGCGCCGTGGTATTGCACATGTGGTGGCAACCGATCGGGATGTGCGCGCCCTGGCGTGTGCCCGCGACAATCTGGCACGGCTTGGTCTCGCGGGGCAAATGGAGGTGGTGCAGGCCGATCTCTTTCCGCAAGGCAGAGCGCCGCTGGTGGTGTGCAATCCGCCCTGGATACCGGCACGCCCGAGTTCGGCCATAGAACACGCGGTGTACGACCCGGACAGCCGCATGCTGCTCGGCTTTCTCAACGGGTTGGCGGCTCATCTCACACCCGGCGGCGAAGGCTGGCTGATTCTTTCCGATCTGGCTGAGCATCTGGGTTTGCGCACACGTGCAGAATTGCTCGGGATGATTGCCGCTGCCGGATTGAAGGTGCTGGATCGCACGGATGTGCGCCCACTTCACCCTCGCGCCAGCGATGCGTCAGACCCGCTGCACAGGGCACGCGCAGCGGAAATCACATCCTTGTGGCGGCTTGCGGCAGGCTGAGGCCGGCGGCTGCTATGGCTGGCGTGCGCCAGCCATAGCAGCCGCAACGTTGCGCATGGGCTGGCTGCTGCAAATGTCTTGATTCAAAAAATGCCGGGCGTCTCCACATTTTGCGACATCAATCTGCCGCGTCAGGGGGGTAAAAATTGTCGTATCCGCCAAAAATAGGCAGCCGGCAATGTTGTGAATTGAGCCGGATATAACCTAATATGCGCGTTCACTTCAAAAAACATATTGTCATGACCCAACCGAACTATCTGATTGTTTGCTGTTTGTTGCTCACGGCCTGCGCGCAAACGCCCCCGCGCAGCGAACCGGAACAACCGGTTGAACCATCCGCACCACAGGCTGAAGTCGCACCGGTATTGCCTGAAGTTGAGTTGAGCGATGAGTTGCTCTATAAATTCCTGTTAACCGAAATTGCCCAGCAGCGGGGGCATGAGGCACTGGCGGTAAAAGGCAGCGCAGACATCGCCAAGGAAACTGGCGACCCGCGTCTGGCTAAGCGTGCCGCGCAACTGGCAGTCGAGTCAGGCGACCTGAGTGCATCAGTTGATGCGCTCAAGTATTGGTGTGATGTTGAGCCAACTTCAATTTTGGCGGCGCGCATGTTGTCTTCGATGTTGTTGCGCGTCGGAAAACTGGATGAAGCGCAGCCGGAGTTGGTCAAGATGCTGAAGTCGGAAGAGAAAAATCGGGCCAACGAGTTCCTGCAGATTTTTCAGTTGGTGGCGTTATCTCCGGACAAACCCGCCGCACTTAAACTGATGCGCGATCTTGCACAACCTTATCCGCAAATCGCCGAGGCGCATTGGTCGGTGGCGCAATTGGCGCAGCAAGCGGGTGACAAGAAGCTGGCACTGGATGAGGTACGTCAGGCGCGCGAACTGCGGCCGGCATGGGGTGCGGCTGTTTCTCTGGAAGCGCAGCTTTTGGTGAAAAGTGCCCCGCAGCAGGCTCTGGAAGTATTGCGCCGCTATTTGTCCGATTATCCGGATATGCGCGAAATCCGTTTGCAATACGCCCGCATGTTGCTGGAACAGGAGCAGTACAAAAAGTCACGTGATGAATTCCAGCTCCTGGCCAAGGCTAACCCGGGCAACCCGGACATTGCGTTCGCCATCGCGCTGATTTCCCTGCAGTTGAACGATTTCAAGGACGCGGAAGCGCAGCTTCGAGAGTTGCTTGGCAAGGGTAAGATGGACCAGAGCACGGTGCAGTATTATCTTGGGCAACTGAGCGAGGCGAAAGAAGACCAGAATCGGGCGATAGAGCATTATCGAGAGGTGAAAAGCGGTGCCTACCAGTTTGCCGCGCAGTTGCGCGTCATTTATTTGCTGGACAAGCTTGGCAGGCTGGATGAGGCGCGCGAATATCTGCGCCAGACGCCCGCCGTCGATAACAAGCAGCGTGTGCAGCTGATTCTGATCGAATCTCAGCTGTTGTTCGAGGCGAAGCGGTCGGAAAACGCGTACCTTGTTTTGCAACAGGGGCTGGAAAAACTGCCCAATCATCCCGAACTGCTCTATGCCACCGGCATGATGGCGGACAGGCTTGGCAAGCAGGATGTATTCGAGCAGTTGATGCGCAAACTGATTCAGATTAAACCGGATCACGCCCATGCCCACAACGCGCTTGGTTACAGCATGCTGGAACGCAACCAGCGCATTCCGGAGGCGCTCGAGCTGGTTGAGAAGGCGTTGCAACTGTCACCCGATGATGCCGCCATCATGGATAGCGTGGGTTGGGGCTATTACCGCAGCGGCAGGCTGGACGAGAGCTTGGCCATGCTGCGCCGCGCGTTTGCCAGCAACCCTGACCCCGAAATCGGCGCGCACCTGGGCGAGGTGCTGTGGATGCACGGTGACAAGGATGAAGCTAGAAAAGTCTGGCAGGACAGCCTCAAGAATCACCCCGACAACCTGCTGTTGCAGACGGTCATCGAAAAATTCACCGGGCAATAATGCGGCTGCCGCTTCTGCTCTGGTTGTACCTGTTGGGCGGTTGTTCTGTGTTGCCGACGTCCCCCATTTCGCCTGTACGCCTTGTGCAGCCTGATAGCGCGTCGTTTACGCTGAACGGACGCGTCGCGGTCAAGCATAACGGCACGCGCCATTCTGCCGGGTTGCGCTGGGAACATCAGCCGCAGTCCGACGAGTTGCTGCTGCTCACCCCGTTAGGACAGACGGCCGCGCGCGTTTACCGGGACGCGCGCAGCGCGACACTGGAGGATGGCGACAAGCGTTACCAGGCCGAGAATGTGGAATCGCTGATGCAGCAGGTGTTGGGCTGGCACCTGCCGATGAGCGGCTTGCGTCATTGGGTGATGGCGCTGCCGATGGCAGAGAGTGAGGCGCAGATCGAGCGCGATGCCAAGGGGCGGATGGCGGTGTTGCGCCAGAACGGCTGGGAGGTGCGCTACCTGCGCTACGGCGGTGATGAAGTGAACAGTCTGCCGACGCGTTTGGAGTTAAGGCGTGATGCCTTGCAGCTGCAATTGCTGATCGATGAGTGGGAAATGCGATGAAAACAACCCTCAGTTGTCCGGCGCCCGCCAAGCTCAATCTGTTTCTGCACGTGGTCGGACGCAGGCCGGGCGGCATGACACGGTGCGCGCAAGCGCCCGGTGCGGGAATGCCGTCCCCCCGCCTCCTCCCGCAATCGGCCGGCTCCGCCGGTAACGTGTCGGAGGCAGACGGTATGACACGGTGCGCGCAAGCGTCCGGTGCGGGAATGCCGTCCCCCCGCCTCCTCCCGCAATCGGCCGGCTCCGCCGATAACGTGTCGGAGGCGGACGGCTACCACCTGCTGCAAACTTTGTTTCGTTTCATCGATCTGCACGATACCCTGCATTTCACCCGGCGTGAGGACGGCGCGGTACATCGCACCAATGTGATCGACGGCGTGCCGGAGGAGCAGGATCTGTGCGTGCGCGCTGCGAAATTGCTGCAAAGCGAGACAGGCTGTTCCTCCGGCGTGGATATCGCGGTGGAAAAACGCATTCCGATGGGCGGCGGACTGGGTGGCGGTAGTTCGGATGCGGCGACGACCCTGATCGCGCTGAACCGCCTGTGGTCACTGGGATTGTCACGCGCGCGCCTGATGCAGCTCGGATTGCGGCTGGGTGCGGATGTGCCGGTATTCGTGTTCGGCGAAAATGCCTTCGCCGAGGGGGTGGGCGAGGTATTGCAGGCCTGTCCCCTGCCGGAGGCGTGGTATGTAGTGCTGATTCCGCCGGTGCAGGTGCCGACCGCGCAGATTTTTGGGCATCCTGAATTGACACGCGATACGGTTTCTATCACAATGCGCGCCCTCTTTGAGCGGCGGCTACTGGAGGATCGGCAGTTGCGCAACGATTTACAATCCGTAGTGTGCAGTCTTTACCCGGAAGTGGCGCGACACATAGCTTGGCTGGATAATTTGCGAGTCGGGCAGCAAGCCGCCCATTCCCGCGAAACCCGCTTCGGCAAAGCAATGATGACCGGATCGGGTTCCTGCGTGTTTGCCGAATTTGCCGACCGCAGCCAGGCTGATGCGGTATTGGCCCAGTTGCCGCGGGATATGCGCGGCGTAGTGGCGCAAGGTTTAACGCAGCATCCGTTGCATGACTGGGTGCTCGATTGAGTTGTTGGGGAGTCGCCAAGTGGTAAGGCACCGGATTTTGATTCCGGCATTCGCAGGTTCGATCCCTGCCTCCCCAGCCAAGATGCAGTTTTGGCGCAGCTAATGCGACTGAAACAAATTTTTAGCTTGCGTAAGCAGGTGGCTGAAGCCAGATTTTGGGATGTTGGTCCTGTTGTTTTTGATTTTTTAGGGGGTTGTGCGTGTCCTACGACAGCTTGATGGTGTTTACCGGCAATGCCAATCCCAAGCTCGCGGAAGCAGTCGCGCAGCACCTTCATATTCGCCTCGGGCGTGCCAAGGTGGGCCGTTTTTCCGACGGTGAGGTGATGGTGGAGTTGCTTGAGAATGTGCGCGGCAAGGATGTGTTTGTGCTGCAATCCACCTGCGCGCCGACCAATGACAATCTGATGGAAGTGATGGTGATGGTGGACGCGCTGAAGCGCGCTTCAGCAGGCAGAATCACCGCTGCGATGCCCTACTTCGGCTACGCGCGTCAGGATCGTCGCCCGCGCTCGGCGCGGGTTGCGATTACCGCCAAGGTGGTGGCTGACATGCTTACCGGCGCTGGCGTGGACCGGCTGCTGACCATGGATTTGCACTCCGACCAGATTCAGGGATTTTTTGATATTCCGGTGGACAATATCTATGCCAGTCCGATCTTGCTGTCAGACGTGTGGAAGAATAATTACCCGAACCTGATTGTGGTGTCGCCGGACGTGGGTGGTGTGGTGCGCGCACGTGCATTGGCAAAGGAACTGGAAGCGGATCTGGCGATTATCGACAAGCGCCGCCCGAAGCCGAATGTGGCCAAGGTGATGAACATCATCGGTGATGTGGTGGGGCGCACCTGCCTGATCATGGACGACATGGTGGATACCGCCAACACCTTGTGCGAAGCTTCCAACGCATTAAAAGAGAAGGGCGCAGCGCGCGTACTGGCCTACTGCACCCATGCGGTGTTGTCCGGCCCTGCCATCGAGCGGATCGAGAATTCCGCAATCGATGAACTGGTGGTCACCGATACCATTCCGTTGAACGAGGTGGCACGGAATTGCAAGCGCATTCGCCAGTTGAGCACGGCGGAATTGCTGGCGGAAACAATACGCCGCATCAATACAGAAGAGTCGGTGAGTTCGCTGTTCAGCGAGTAGGAAATTAGCGGCGATCATGGGGATCGCCGTAAAGTAAGGTTTGCCTGGTCGCGGGCAAGCTTGTTTATTGGAGAAGTGAAATGACTATCGAAATCAATGCAACATCCCGCAAAGCGCAAGGTACGGGTGCGAGCCGCCGTCTGCGTCATTCCGGCCGCACGCCAGGAATTGTTTACGGTTCTGGCGATGTCGTCATGATCGAACTGGATCACAATGAGCTGTACCACAAGCTGCGCAAGGAAACGTTCCATGCTTCCGTGCTGACGCTGAATCTGGAAGGCAAGAAGGAATCCGTGCTGCTGCGCGATTTTGTGATGCACCCGTTTCGTCAGCAGGTGCAGCACATCGACTTTCAGCGTGTGGATGCCAAGAAGAAGATGCACATCAGGGTGCCGTTGCATTTCATCAATGAAGATATTGCACCGGGTGTCAAGACGGGTGGCGGCAAGATCAGCCATGTGATGAACGAACTGGACATCACCTGTTTGCCCGTTGATTTGCCGGCCTTCATCGAGGTGAATCTGGGTGAGCTGGAATTGGGGCACTCTGTGCATGTGGCCGATTTGAAACTGCCCAAGGGCGTGGTCGCCGCCGCACATGGCACGCATACTGCGGAAGCCGTGGTGGCGACCGTGCAGGTGCCGCGCGGAGCGGTTGAGGCTGTGGTTGACGCGACCGCCGAGGCCGCTCCGGTCTCTGCTGCTGCACCGGCTGCCAAAGAAACCAAGAAATAAACGCGGGGATCATCCCGTGCAACCCGCCATTGCTGGTTACGGCATGGCGGGTTTTTTCATTGGAATACCATGACTGCGATACGTCTGACGATTGGCCTGGGCAACCCCGGGCGCGAATACGAAACCACCCGGCATAATGCCGGTTATTGGTGGGTGGACGAACTCGCACGCCTGCAAAACCTGAGTTTCAAAAACGAATCAAAATTTCACGGGTTAGTCGCACGTGGCCAGTTGCACGGCCATGAAATGTTGCTGCTCAAGCCGCAGACTTTCATGAACGTCAGTGGCCGGTCGGTCGGTGCGCTGGCGCAGTTCTACAAGATCACCCCGGCTGAGATCCTGGTGGTACATGACGATCTGGATCTGCAGCCTGGTGTCGCACGCCTGAAACTGGGGGGCGGCCATGGCGGGCATAACGGCCTGAAAGACATCATTGCGCATCTCGGGAGTCGGGATTTCTGGCGCCTGCGTTTGGGTATCGGTCATCCCGGCGAGCGCGCCGAAGTGGTCAATTTTGTATTGAATGACCCGCGCAGGGAAGAACGGACATTGATCGAGCAGGCGGTGCAGCGTTCAATTGAGATATCCGACCTTATTGTGACGGGCAGGCAGGAAGTGGCAATGCTGAAGCTGCACAGCGCGTAGAATCAAATTTGCCCATTTTTTCGGCTTGTTCGCGGGAGGTAATTCGCGTCTCAAGGGCGCACGGAAAGGCCGCCCCCTCATGTATAATGCGCGCCTTTGAAAATCACCCAATGGGAGGATTCATGCCTATTTATGCTTATGCGTGTTCCAGTTGCGGACTGCAACGGGACGTGATGCAGAAAATGAGCGATGCGCAACTGGTCGTTTGCCCGGAATGTGGCAAGGAAACGTTCGTCAAGCAATTGACTGCCCCAGGTTTTCAGCTGAAAGGCAGCGGTTATTACGCCACCGACTTCAAGGATAAGCCCAAGCCTGAGTGCGCCCCGTGCGCGGCCTCGGGTACCTGCCCGATGGCGAGCTGAGCGCGGATGAAAAAATATTTCATCACCGGCCTGTTGATCTGGATTCCGCTGGGCATCACCCTGTGGGTGCTGGACTTGATCATTGGCACGATGGATCAAACCCTGCTGTTGCTGCCGTCGCACTGGCACCCGGACAACCTGCTACCTGTACATATTCCCGGGCTGGGCATCATCCTGACGCTGGGCGTGTTATTGCTGACCGGTCTGCTGATTCGCAATGTGTTTGGCCAGCGGTTGTGGGACGCGTCCGAGAAGGGCATGCTGCATATTCCTTTTGTCGGCAGTATTTACAAGGGCGTGAAGCAGGTCAGCGATACGCTGCTGTCCAGCAGCGGTAAATCATTTCGCAAGGTGCTCCTGGTGCGTTATCCGCACCGCGGCGCATGGTCGCTGGCGTTTCAGACCAGCGTGCCAGGCGAGGTAAGCAACCGTTTAGACGAAGAGTATGTGGCGGTATTTATTCCGACCACGCCAAGCCCGGTAAATGGTTTTTATTTTTATGTGCGCAAGGCTGATACCATCGAGCTGGACATGACCGTGGACGTGGCACTGCGCACCATCGTGTCAATGGGCGTGGTGGCCACGCCGGAAGCGGCGCAGATCCAGGTGCTTCCCCAGAATTAACCCTGTTTTTTCTTAAAGCTGAACTATGCGAACTCATTATTGCGGCCTGCTCAACACCGACCAACTCGATCAAACCGTCAGCCTGTGCGGCTGGGCACACCGTCGCCGCGACCACGGCGGGGTGATTTTTATCGACCTGCGCGACCGCGAAGGCTTGGCGCAAATCGTGTGCGATCCGGATCGCCCGGAAATGTTCAAGATCGCCGAATCGGTGCGCAACGAATTCGTCTTGCGCGTGACCGGCAAGGTGCGCCGTCGCCCGGCGGGCACGACCAACAGCAACATGACCAGCGGCGAAATCGAGCTGCTGTGCCACGAGATCGAGGTGCTGAATGCTTCGGTCACGCCCCCATTCCAGCTGGATGACGAGAATTTGTCGGAGAACGTGCGCCTCACCCATCGCGTGATCGACCTGCGCCGTCCGCAGATGCAGAAAAACATGATGCTGCGCCACAAGGTGGCGATGGTGTTCCGGCGCTTTCTCGACAGCCGCGGCTTTATCGATATCGAGACGCCGATGCTGACCAAGTCCACGCCGGAAGGCGCACGCGATTATTTGGTGCCGTCGCGCGTACACCCGGGCGAGTTCTTTGCGTTGCCGCAGTCGCCGCAGCTGTTCAAACAATTGTTGATGGTGGCGGGCTTTGACCGCTACTACCAGATCACCAAATGTTTTCGCGACGAAGACCTGCGCGCCGACCGCCAGCCGGAATTCACCCAAGTGGATATCGAGACTTCGTTCCTGAACGAGAAGCAGATCACCGCGTTGATGGAAGAGCTGATCCGCAGTGTGTTCAAGGAGGCGCTGAATGTGGATCTGCCCAATCCGTTTCCGCGCATGTCTCATGCGGAGGCGATGGCGCGCTTCGGTTCGGACAAGCCGGACTTGCGCGTGACGCTGGAACTGACCGAAGTGACCGATGCGGTGAAGGATGTCGCCTTCAAGGTATTTTCCGGTGTGGCGAATTCCGAGACCGGGCGTGTGGCGGCGCTGCGCGTGCCGGGCGGTGCGGCATTCTCGCGCGGCGAGATCGACGAGTACACCAAGTTTGTCGGCATCTACGGCGCCAGGGGGCTGGCCTATATCAAGGTGAATGACAGCACGCAGCCCAACGAGACCGGTCTGCAATCGCCGATCGTGAAAAATCTTCACGAGGCGGCATTGAAAACCATCATTGAACGTACCGGCGCACAGAATGGCGACATCATTTTCTTCGGTGCGGACAAGACCGGGATTGTCAATGACGCGCTTGGCGCATTGCGCGGCAAAATTGGCCACGAAAAAGGCCACACCAACGGCAAGGCGTGGGAGCCGTTGTGGGTGGTGGATTTTCCGATGTTTGAATACGACGAGGAAAACAAGCGCTGGACCGCTTGCCATCATCCGTTCACTGCGCCCAAGGATGAACACCTGCACCTGCTGGAAAGCGATCCGGGGCGTTGCCTGGCCAAGGCCTACGACCTTGCGCTGAATGGCAGCGAACTCGGCGGCGGTTCGGTGCGTATTCATCAGGAAGAAGTGCAAAGCCAGGTGTTCCGCGCGCTCAACATTGGTGCGGAAGAGGCGCAACTTAAGTTTGGCTTCCTGCTCGATGCACTGCGCTACGGCGCGCCGCCGCACGGCGGGCTGGCGTTCGGGCTGGATCGCATCGTTGCCATGATGACCGGTGCCGAATCGATCCGCGACGTGATTGCCTTCCCCAAGACACAGCGTGCGCAATGTCTGCTGACCCAGGCGCCGAGTGAAGTGGATGAGCGGCAGTTGCGCGATTTGCATATCCGCCTGCGCCAGCAGGTACAGGCCACTGTGGAAGTTTCCAAGGAATAAATAATGTTGCATCACCCGCGTCCCCGGATGCGTGTGGACGAACTGTCAGCGCGCGATACGCTACAGGCGATCAGGCAGTTGCCGGAGTGTTATTAAGCGGCAGACCACTACCAAATTTTCAAACATATTCGGGAGTCGCCATGAATCAGCTGGCACAACAACTCAATAATTTGGAGACAGCGGGTAGCTACTCGCTGGCATGCAGCGTGGACGAGTTGCGTACGGCCGCCGGTGAAGCAAAGTTTTCTCTGTTTGACGTTGACCTTAAGGGCGTCAAGGGCAAGCAGAATTTGCTCAACGCGCTGGCGCGCGCCGCCGGTTTCCCGCCGGGATTTGGCCTCAACTGGGATGCGCTGGCCGATGACCTATGTGATCTGGCGTGGTGTGGAGAAGCAGCCGGCTACGTGCTGCTGTTGCGCAACGTCAGCGACACATTCGGCCTGTCTCTGAATGACCGCGAAATCGTGCAGGATATTCTGGCAGACACAGTGGTGTATTGGCGGCAGCGCAAGAAACCTTTCTGGATACTTTTTTTCTGAATGGTGTACTACAAGCAGCCGGTCTCGGTGCTGGTGGTGGTCCACACCCTCAACCTTGACGTGCTTTTGCTGGAGCGCGCCGATCACCCCGGCTATTGGCAGTCGGTTACCGGCAGTTGCGAACCCGGCGAAATCCTGCGTGACACGGCGCTGCGCGAGGTGTACGAGGAAACCGGGATGGACGCGTCGCAATACGCATTGAGCGACTGGCACAAGCAGAACGATTACGAGATTTACCCGCACTGGCGCCACCGTTATGCACCCGGCATCACGCGCAATGCCGAGCATGTGTTCAGTCTGCAACTGCCACATCCTGTGGATGTCCAACTTGAGCCGCGCGAGCATTTGAATTTTCAGTGGCTGGCGTGGCAGGAGGCGGCAGAAAAGGTTTTTTCACCCAGCAATCGTGCGGCAATTCTGGAATTGCCGCAGCGTGTCATCAGGAAAATGCCATGAGTGAGAATATCATTTATATCCCGTATGACCATCCCGATGCCGCACAGGCTGGCTGCGTCACGGCGCAAGCGTGGGCCAAGGCTCCGCGCGAACCGAGTGAACAGGGGAAGCCCGCGCTGATTGCGCGCATCAAGCGCATGCTCAAGGAACAGGATGCCGTGCTGGTGTCGCATTATTACGTGCATCCCGACTTGCAGGACCTGGCAGAGGAGACCGGCGGCATCGTCTCCGACTCGCTGGATATGGCCAATTTCGGTCATCAGCACTCGGCCAAAACCATTGTGGTCGCCGGCGTGCGTTTCATGGGCGAGACCGCGAAAATTCTGAACCCGGAGAAGCGTGTGCTGATGCTTGATCTGGAGGCGGATTGTTCGCTCGACCTGGGTTGCCCGGTGGAGGAGTTCAGCGCGTTTTGCGATGCGCATCCCGATCGCACCGTGGTGGTCTATGCCAATACCAGCGCGGCGGTGAAGGCGCGCGCCAACTGGATGGTGACCAGCTCGATTGCGCTGCCTATCGTCAACTATTTGAAAGAATGCGGCGAAAAAATTCTGTGGGCGCCGGACCGGCATCTGGGGAGTTATATTCAGGAACAGACCGGCGCGGACATGCTGCTGTGGCAAGGTTCGTGCGTGGTGCATGACGAATACAAGTCGCAGGAATTGCTCGAACTGAAGGCGCTGCATCCGCAGGCCAAAGTGCTGGTGCATCCCGAAGCGCCGCGCGCAGTGGTCAAGCTGGCCGACGTGGTTGGCTCCACCACGCAGCTCATCAGGGCATCGCAACAACTCGATGTCAAGGAATTCATCGTCGCGACCGACAGTGGCATTTTGCACAAAATGCGCACTCTGTCGCCTCACAAGGTGTTTATCGAGGCGCCTACTGCCGGACAGGGGGCGACCTGTAGAAGCTGCAGCCATTGTCCGTGGATGGCGATGAACGGTCTTCTCGATCTCGCTGCAGTGCTGGAAAACGGCGGGAATGAGGTTTACGTCGATCCGGCGATCATTCCCCGTGCCGTACTGCCGATCCAGCGCATGCTTGATTTCGCGAAACGGATCAATCTGCCGACACGCGGCATCGGTAACGCCTGACTTTAATTCATGCCTTTTTGTCGGCTATGCTACGTTGCCTTGCTGTGCTGACGACTTGAAATGATAATGTGCCCATGACCATGCTGAAAATAGCCACCTACAACATTCACAAGGGTTTTTCGCATTTCAACCGGCGCGTGGTCTTGCATGAGTTGCGTGACCGTCTGCGCGAGCTGAGTGCCGATATTGTTTTTTTGCAGGAAGTGCAGGGCGAGCATATGCGCCATGTAGAGCGTCGCCATAACTATCCACGGGGGGCTCAGCACGAATTCATTGCGGAAGATATCTGGCCGCATTTCGCCTATGGTAAAAATTGTGTCTACGAGGCGGGGCATCATGGCAACGCGATACTCAGCCGTTTTCCGATTGCACAATCACAAAATATGGATGTCTCGGCGCATCGTTTCGAAAGCCGCGGGCTGCTGCACTGCGAGATTGATCTTGCCGGGCGGCAGCACGTGGTGCAAGAGGGTGGCGGCATTGCCGCCGGGCCCTCTCCGGCCTACCCCTTGCGGGTGCATTGTGTATGCGCGCATTTCGGTTTATTTGCCAAAGGCAAGCGTGCGCAAACCAAATATCTCATCGAACACGTGCGCAACGAGGTGCCGCCCGATGCCCCGCTGATCATTGCGGGTGATTTTAACGATTGGCGCAACCAGATGAGCCAGGAGATGTCCGGCGAACTGGGTATGCATGATGTTTTTCATCTTCATGGCGGGAAGCCGGCGCGCAGCTATCCGGCCGCACTGCCGTTATTCCGTCTGGATCGAATCTATGTGCGTGGTTTCACCGTGCAGCATACCCATGTGCATGTCGGCGGCAATTGGCAACGTCTGTCCGATCACGCCGCGCTTTCCGCGCAACTTAAAAGTATATGACCAAAGTTCATCAGGTCGCCGGAAACCGGCTTGCGCTGTTGCAGAACGGCACGGCATTTTTTCCGCAACTATGCGCCGACATCGATGCCGCGCAGCATTCGGTTCATCTGGAAACTTATATTTTTGCTGCGGACGGGACCGGACGCAGGGTTGTCGATGCGCTGAAACGCGCCGCCGCGCGCGGGGTGGTGGTGCGCGTAATGCTGGATGGATTTGGCTCGGCGGAATTTCCGCAACACTGGGTGGAAAATTTGCGAACCGCTGGCGTCGAAGTTGAGTGGTTTCGGCAAAAAATTTCGCCCCTGACGCTGCGCCGTAGCCGCCTGCGCCGCATGCATCGCAAACTGGCGGTGATGGATGGCGAGGTGGCTTTTGTCGGCGGCATCAACATTGTCGACGATATGGCGGAACACGGCGAGTTTTTGGTGCCCAGGCTGGATTATGCGGTGCGCGTGCAGGGCGCGGTGGCCGGAGATGTTCACACGGCCATGCGCCGCCTGTGGAGCGCGGTGTCATGGGCCAACTTGCGTGAGCGCGGTAAGAGAATCAAGCGATTTGTTTTTGAACGAACCAAACGCGCGGCCGCGCCGGAAATTACCCTTTTGCTGCGCGACAACCTGCGCCACCGGCGAGATATCGAGCGCGCCTACCTCAAGGCCATTGCGGAAGCGCAACGCGAAATCATTATCGCCAGTTGCTATTTTCTGCCTGGGCGGGTTTTTCGCCGCGCACTGGCACGCGCGGCGCGCCGTGGCGTGCGTGTCGTTCTACTGTTGCAGGGAAGAATTGAATACCGTTTGCAGCACTATGCGACGCATGCGTTGTATGACCGGTTGTTGGCGGCAGGGGTCGAAATTTACGAATACCAGGCAAGCTACCTGCATGCCAAGGTCGCCGTGGTGGATGACCAGTGGGCGACGGTGGGCTCTTCCAACATCGATCCTTTCAGTCTACTGCTGGCGCGCGAAGCTAATCTCGCCGTGTACGATGCCGGGTTTGCCGGAGAGTTGCGTGCGAATTTGCAGGCCGCGATTGCCAATGATGCTGTGCGTATCGGGGAGGGGTATTGCAAACCTTACAACTTTTTGGGCCGTCTGATTGCGCGCTTGAGTTATGGCGTGGTGCGTCTGCTGGTTGGCCTGACGGGGCGGCACCGGGGTGGCTCATAAGTCAACTTGTGTTTCGTCTGCCGTGCCAGGAGAGACTAAAAACCTGTTGTGCTTGGTTATAATCCCATCTTGAATCTTACCCGTTGAATATGCGCCCTTCCCGGATCAAACCCTCTAGTCATCACGCGCCTGCCGATTGGCAGACCATTCGCGCCCTGTTGCCCTATCTTCTTGAATTCAAGTGGCGCGTGGTGATTGCGCTAAGCCTGTTGGTGTTGTCCAAGCTCGCCAATGTTTCCGTTCCACTGGTGCTCAAGGAGATTATCGACGCGCTGGACGCATCGCATGCGGTGCTGGTCGTGCCGGTGTTTCTGGTCGTCGGTTATGGGATATTGCGCCTGTTCAGCACATTGTTCGGCGAGTTGCGCGATGCGGTGTTTGCCAAGGTGACGCAGCGCGCAATCCGGCGCGTGGCGTTGCAGGTATTCGAGCATTTGCATAGTCTCAGCCTGCGTTTTCATCTCGACCGGCAGACCGGCGGGGTGTCGCGCGATATCGAGCGCGGCACGCGCGGCATCAGCTTCCTGCTGAATTTCATGCTGTTCAACATCCTGCCCACCCTCCTGGAAATCGGGTTGGTGGCCGCAATCCTGTTCAGCAAATATAGCCCCTGGTTTGCGGGAATCACGTTCATCACCCTGCTGATTTACATCGCGTTCACCCTGTTCGTCACCGAGTGGCGCATGGTGGTGCGCCGTTCCATGAACGATCTCGATTCAAAGGCGAACAGCCGTGCCATCGACAGCCTGCTGAATTATGAAACCGTAAAATATTTCGGCAACGAACAATATGAAGCGCGGCGCTATGACGACAACATGTGCCACTGGGAGGTGGCGGCAGTACGCAATACCACCTCGCTCGCCTATCTGAACGCGGGGCAGAGTTTCATTGTTGCGATCGGCATCACGGCGCTGATGCTGCTGGCCGCCGACGAGGTGGTCAAGGGAAAGATGACGCTCGGCGATTTGGTGTTGGTCAACGTGTTCATGATTCAGCTGTACATGCCGCTGCACTTTCTGGGTTTTGTCTACCGTGAAATCCGTCATTCCCTGGCTGATATGGAAAAAATGTTTAGCCTGCTGAACGAGCATCGCGAAATCGCTGATGCGCCGGGTGCGCAAATGTTGCCGGTGGGTAAGGCGGGGGTGAATTTCGAGCAGGTCAGTTTCGGTTATGCGCCAGACCGGCAGATTTTGTTCGATGTGACCTTTGCCATCCCGGAGGGACACACGGTAGCGGTGGTCGGGGCGAGCGGGGCGGGCAAGTCCACGCTGGCGCGCTTGTTGTTTCGTTTTTACGACGTGCAGCAGGGGCGCATTCTCATCAACGGACGTGATGTGCGCGAGGTCACACAAGCCAGCCTGCGTGCCATGATCGGCATTGTGCCGCAGGACACGGTGTTGTTTAACGACACGATTTATTACAACATTGCCTATGGCCGTCCCGATGCAACGCATGACGAAATCATTGCGGCCGCACAGGCCGCACATATCCATGACTTTGTCGAATCACTGCCGCAGGGTTATGAGAGCATGGTCGGTGAACGCGGCCTGAAGCTGTCCGGCGGCGAGAAACAGCGTGTGGCGATTGCGCGCGCCATTCTGAAAAACCCGGCGATCCTGATTTTCGATGAAGCCACTTCCGCGCTCGACTCAAAATCCGAAAAGGCGATTCAGGCCGAGCTGCGCACGATTGCGCAGAACCGTACCACGCTCATCATCGCGCACCGTCTGTCTACGGTGGTGGATGCCGATCAGATACTGGTGATGGATAAAGGGTGTATTGTCGAGCGCGGTTCGCATCGTGAGTTACTGGCGCGGAACGGGATTTATGCGCAAATGTGGAATCTTCAGAAGCAAGAGGAACAAATTCATCCTGCCTATTGATTTATATCGATATTCAGGTATGCTTCGCAGCAATTGGAGCGGGGGGAGGAAAGTGCAGATGAAAAAACTTTTGCTGATATGCTTATTGATCGGGCCAATGCTGGCAGCCCACGCAGGGGAGCGCGCCGCGTCAAAATCGGCATCCAGAGCCGGTTCCGAGCCCAGGCTGCGTTCCGCGATTGCGGTGATCTACGATCAACAGACCCAGCAGCCGTTGTACAGCAAGAATTCAAACGTGCAGGCGCCCATTGCCTCTATCACCAAATTGATGACCGCCATGGTGGTGCTGGATGCGCAGTTGCCGCTGGACGAGGAAGTCAGTATCGATGTGGCCGATATCGATACGCTCAAGGGTACACGCTCACGCCTGCGCATCGGCATGAAGCTTACCCGCAGTGAACTGCTCAAGCTGGCGTTGATGGCTTCGGAAAACCGCGCTGCATCAGCCTTGGCACGAGCTTACCCGGGAGGGTATGACGCAGCGATTGTGGCAATGAATGCCAAGGCGCGCGCACTTGACATGCAGGATACGCATTTTCTCGATTCCACCGGATTGAGCAGCGGAAACGTATCCACCGCCCACGACCTGGTCAAGATGGTTTCTGCAGCGCGCGAATACCCCCTGATACATCAATACACGACCACACCCTCCTATTCCGTGGACAACTGGAAAGGGCGCACGCTGCGCTTCGTCAACACCAATCCGCTGGTCAAAAATGCATCATGGGATATCGGCGTGAGCAAGACCGGCTTCATCAGTGAGGCGGGGCGTTGTCTGGTGATGGAGGCGACGATCAATGAGCGCAAGATGATTATCGTGCTGCTCGATTCATGGGGAAAGCTGACCCGTATCGGTGACGCCAACCGTATCAAGCGATGGGTAGAAGGTGCCAATAAAACGACAAAGAGCCGGCGTGCAGCAGGCCGGGTTAAAGTGACTGCGTCCCGGCAATCCAGCCACCATATCACCGGATTGTGATATTTGTTACGAAGAAGTTTGCCAGTTGAAAGCCACCCAGTGCAGTTTCACAGCAGCACCAGATTGTTGCAGTGAATGATTTCCTCGTCACCGCCGTATCCGAGTAAAGCCTCGATTTCCCCACTAGCATGACGCGCAATTAAGCGCGCTTCTTTGGCGTTGTAATTAGTCAAGCCGCGCGCGATGTCGCTGCCATCTTCGCTGACGCAGGCGACCACGGCACCGCGTTCAAATTCCCCAATTACGCTTTTCACACCGATCGGCAGCAAACTTTTTCCGCCGGCGCGCAATGCCTTGATGGCGCCGCTATCCAGCACCAGTTTTCCGGCAACCTGCAAGTGCCCCGCCAGCCATTGTTTGCGCGCTGCCAGGGTGAGGGACGGGGCGGTGAGCAGCGTGCCGATGGCTTCGCCTTGCAGCAGGCGCAACAACACGTCGTGCTCATGTCCCGAGGCGATGACAGTATGCGCACCGCTGCGTGCCGCGCGTTTCGCCGCGAGTATCTTGGTGATCATGCCGCCGCGGCCCAGATGGCTGCCGGCACCTCCCGCCATGCTCTCCAGTTGGACATCGCCGGCCTGTGCTTCGCTGACCAGTGTGGCATTTGGATCCTTGCGCGGATCGGCGCTGTATAGCCCCTCCTGGTCGGTAAGGATGATGAGCACTTCAGCTTCGACCAGGTTGGCGACCAATGCGCCCAGCGTGTCGTTGTCACCGAATTTTATTTCGTCGGTCACCACCGTGTCGTTTTCATTGATGATGGGAATAACGCGCAGGGAGAGCAGGGTGGCGAGCGTGCTGCGCGCATTCAGGTAGCGCTCGCGGTTGCTCAGGTCGGCATGCGTGAGCAGCACCTGTGCGGTGTGCAGATTGTGCTGGCGGAAGCAGCTTTCATAGGCCTGCACCAGCCCCATCTGCCCGACGGCAGCGGCAGCCTGCAAATCATGTATCGATGTCGGGCGGGTGCGCCAGCCGAGACGTTGCATACCTTCGGCAATCGCGCCCGAAGAAACCAGCACCACCTCATGGCCGGCGGCGTTGAGCGCGGCGATCTGGCGTGTCCAGTTGCACAGCGCGCCAAGGTCCAGTCCGGCGCCCTGATTGGTCACCAGACTGCTGCCTACTTTGACGACAATGCGTTTGCATCGATTAATTGCGGTTCTCACGATGTGTTAAATCCTGGTAAAGAGAGTTGTCCACGAAAATCACGAAAAATTGGGAGGCATTTTACGCCGGAAACAAGCTCGAATATGGGAGATATCGAACCAGCGTCGCCTATTGTAATATTTCGTGTCTTTCGAGCGTTTGCGAGCTTTCACTCAACAACGAAATGCCTGCTTATCCCACTTCGTGGATGGATGGCTTATATCGTACCCGCGTCGGTTTCCTGTGCGCTGTCCGTGGCGGCCTGGCGTTCCTGTTCAGCCATTGCCTGCAGGTGTTCCATGATCGCGTAGGTTAATTCCTTACAACCTTCGCCGTTGATCGCAGAAATGGCAAAGTGACGGTCAAAGTCGGCAAATTCTCTGAGGAAGGCGGCAATTTTTTCAACACGGTCTTCCAGCAGGTCCAGTTTGTTCAGCACCAGCCAGCGCGGCTTTTCATAAAGCGATTGATCATACTTCTTCAGCTCGTTCAGTATGGCGCGCGCTTCGGCGACCGGGTCGGTTCCCTCATACATCGGCGCGATATCCACCAGATGCAGCAACAATCGGGTGCGTGCCAGGTGACGCAAAAACTGGTGTCCCAGTCCTGCGCCTTCCGCCGCACCCTCGATCAGGCCGGGAATGTCTGCAATCACAAAGCTCTTCTCATGCGATACGCGCACCACGCCCAGGTTAGGGTGCAGCGTGGTGAACGGATAGTCCGCCACCTTGGGGCGCGCGGCGGAGACGCTGCGGATAAAGGTGGATTTGCCGGCATTCGGCATGCCCAGCAGCCCGACATCGGCAAGCACTTTCAGCTCAAGCTGCAATTCGCGTTCTTCGCCGGGCGTGCCGGCAGTGCACTGACGCGGCGCGCGGTTGGTGCTCGATTTGAAATGCAGGTTGCCCAAGCCACCTTTTCCGCCCTGAGCCAGCAAGGTTTTTTCGCCATCGTGGGTGAGATCGGCGATGACCTCGCCGCTATTGATGTCGGTGATGACCGTACCGACCGGCATGCGCAGCACGATATCGTCCGCGCCCTTACCGTAACAGTCCGCGCCGCGCCCGGATTCACCGTTCTTGGCGCGGTGCATGCGCGTGAAGCGGTAATCGACCAGTGTATTGATGTTGCGATCCGCAAGCGCATACACGCTGCCGCCGCGTCCGCCGTCACCGCCGTCCGGGCCACCTTTCTCGATGTACTTTTCATGGCGAAAGCTGGCCGCGCCATTGCCGCCCTTGCCGGCAAATACTTCGATTTTTGATTCGTCGATGAATTTCATTTTTACAAGTCTACCAAATTAACTGCGGGCAAATAAAAAAGCCCTACCTTGCGATAGGGCTGATTCTCAGCAAAGTAGCGCTGCCAGGAAGAGGTTAGCCGGCCGCTACGATGGAAACAGTTCTACGCTTTTGCGCACCCTTGATGGCGTACACCACCTTGCCGGTAATCTTGGCGAACAGGGTGTGATCCTTGCCCATGCCGACGTTGTCGCCGGGGTGGAATTCAGTGCCTCGCTGGCGCACGATGATGCTGCCCGCACTGATCAGTTCGCCGCCGTAGCTCTTGACGCCCAGTCGTTTTGAGTGTGAGTCGCGTCCGTTACTGGTACTGCCGCCGCCTTTTTTTGATGCCATGTTATCTGCTCCTTAGCGAAAATTACGCGGAAATGCCGTCGATGCGGATCTCGGTGTAGTTTTGACGATGTCCTTGATTCTTCTGATAGTGCTTGCGGCGGCGCATCTTGAATATGCGTACCTTGTCGCCACGGCCATGCGACACAATAGTCGCATTGACGGAAGCGCCGCTCAGCAGTGGTTTGCCCACGGAAAGCTTGTCGCCATCGGCTACCATCAGTACCTTATCCAGCACAATGGCAGTGCCCACGTCGCCGGGGATGATTTCGACTTTTAAAGTTTCACCGGATTTGACACGATACTGCTTACCACCGGTTTTAATGACTGCGTACATAACAACCTCGAGTGAATGCGGTTTTTGCGAAGGCGCGGATTATACCTAAATATCCGGCCTCGTCAAAACCATTTTAACGGCGCATGGAGTCGAAGAACTCCGCATTGTTTTTTGTTGCCTTGACCTTGTCGAGCAGGAATTCCATCGCATCCAGCTCGTCCATTGGGTAGAGTAGTTTGCGCAGCAGCCATATTCTTTGCAGAATGTCCGGCTTGATCAGCAACTCTTCCTTGCGCGTGCCGGAGCGGTTCACGTTGATTGCCGGGTAGATGCGTTTCTCGGCCATGCGGCGATCCAGGTGAATTTCCATGTTGCCGGTACCCTTGAATTCCTCGTAAATCACATCATCCATACGCGAACCGGTATCCACCAGCGCGGTGGCGATGATAGTCAGCGAGCCGCCTTCCTCGATGTTGCGTGCCGCGCCGAAGAAGCGCTTGGGGCGGTGCAGTGCGTTGGCATCTACACCGCCGGTCAGTACTTTTCCGGAAGAGGGCACCACGGTGTTGTAAGCGCGTGCCAGACGGGTGATGGAGTCGAGCAGGATGACGACATCTTTCTTGTGTTCGACCAGGCGCTTGGCTTTTTCCAGCACCATTTCCGCGACCTGTACATGGCGGCTGGCCGGTTCGTCGAAGGTGGAGGCGACCACTTCGCCGCGCACGGTGCGGGTCATTTCCGTTACCTCCTCGGGGCGCTCATCGATCAGCAGCACGATGAGAATGGCATCGGGATTGTTCGACGAGATGGAGTGTGCAATATGTTGCAGCATCACGGTCTTGCCGGATTTCGGCGAGGCCACTAGCAAGCCGCGCTGCCCCTTGCCGATGGGCGCGACGATATCGATGATGCGTCCGGTGATGTTTTCTTCGGCGCGTATATCGCGCTCAAGTATCAGTGGTTCGGTGGGAAATAACGGGGTCAGGTTTTCAAACAGGATCTTGTTCTTTGCATTTTCGGGCGGCTCGCCGTTGACATTGTCCACCTTCACCAGCGCAACATAACGTTCGCCGTCTTTGGGGGTGCGTATCTCGCCGTCAATCGAGTCGCCGGTATGCAGGTTGAAGCGGCGGATCTGGCTCGGGCTGACGTAGATATCGTCGGGGCCGGACAGATACGAGGTGTCCGGTGAACGCAGGAAGCCGAAGCCATCCGGCAGAATTTCCAGCGTGCCATCGCCGAAAATGCTTTCGCCCTTTTTTGCCTGGCTTTTCAGCAAGGCAAAAATCAGGTCTTGCTTGCGCATTCGGTTGGCGTTTTCGATTTGATTGGCCGCAGCCATTTCAACGAGTTCAGTGACGTGTTTGGTTTTTATGTCGGATAGGTGCATAGCGATGCGATAATGAGAATGAGAAGAGCAAGAAGGTAAGGGGTTTGATCGGGTGGAAGACAACCACCCGCATGGCCTGGAACGTATTCGTTTGGTGTTTTTCGCTGCTGGAGACGAAACTAAAGAGGCGATGCGGGTGCAACAGTAAACGCTTTAAATGTGGCTGTCAATAAAAGCTGTCAATTGGGATTTGGACACTGCGCCAACCTTGGTGGCTTCGATATTGCCGTTTTTGAACAGCATCAGGGTCGGGATGCCGCGGATACCGAATTTTTGCGGGGTTTGCTGATTCTCGTCCACATTCAGCTTGGCGACATTCAGGCGGCCGGCATATTCCTTGGCGACCTCGTCGAGAATGGGCGCAATCATCCGGCACGGGCCGCACCACTCAGCCCAGTAATCCACCAGAACGGGCAGGGGTGACTGTAGTACATCGGCATCAAAAGTGGCATCGGAAACGTATTGTATGTGTTCACTCATGGTTAGGGTCTCACGTTGATAAAGATTGATCGGAAGTGCAATACGCCGGTAGGTTTCGGGGAATGGGCTGCCAAGTTTCAGGCCGTATCCTAACCAAAAACACTCGTACTGTGAAGTGCTGCGTGTTCACTTGTTTTCAATGGGGTGGCCAGTTCGCCTATATGGAAGCTGAAGTGCCCGTTGCGGCGATCCTCAAAATAATGCTTCAGGCTATATTTAACCGGGCGGAAAGCGATTTCATCCCAGGGGATTTCGTGCTCGGCAAACAGTTTGATTTCCAGACTCTCGATCCCAGGGGAAAAGCCCTGATCCAGCAGTCTGGCGCGGAACAGCATATGCACCTGGTTGATGTAAGGCAGGCTGTACATTGAATACAAGTCGCCAACCGCGATACGCGCGTTGGCCTCTTCCAGGGTCTCGCGGATCGCCGCTGCGGTCGTGGTCTCGCCATTTTCCATAAAGCCTCCGGGCAGCGTCCATAAGCCATGGCGTGGTTCGATGGCGCGGCGGCAGAGCAGGACTTTATCTTCCCATTCCGGAATTGAGCCGATGACCATCTTGGGGTTCTGGTAATGGATGGTGCCGCAAGTAACGCAGATGTGGCGCAGACGATCATCGTCGTCCGGGCAGCGCAGTTCAACTGCACTGCCGCAGGCTGAGCAAAAATTTATCTCCAGAATCGCCACCAGGATTCCCCGGTAGATTTATTGCCGCCGGCGGGCGCGTTGGAATTTCTTGCCAGCACACGCTGCGTGTCGTTGCGCAAGTCGGTCATGCCCATCGCATCATAGGCTTGCACCATGATTCCCAGCGCCTCCAGCGTCGAAGGGCTGTTCGGGTATTGCGTCAAGATGCTTTGCGCGCGGTTGACCGCGGCAATATGTGCGCCACGGCGCAGGTAATAGCGGGCGACATGCAGTTCATATTTCGCCAGCGAGTTCACCTGATATTGCATGCGCAATCGCGAATCGGGCGCATATTTGCTGTTGGGAAAGCGCGTCAGCAGATCCTTGAAGGCGGCGAACGAATCCTGCGTCGCTTTCGGATCGCGCTCGGTGGGATCCTGCCCGTTCAGCGATCCGAGAAGGCTGATTTCGCCGTTAAAGTTGGCCAACCCCTTTATGTAGTAGGCGTAATCCACATGCGGGTTGTTGGGGTGCTGCTTGATAAAGCGCTCCGCGGCGGAGATGGCTAGTTCGGACTCTCCCTGGCGGTAATGGGCGTAGGCCATCTCCAGCAGCGCCTGCTGCGCATAGCGTCCATAGGGGTAGTGTGATTGCAGCGTTTCATATAGCTTGACGGCAGAAGCATAATTGCCGTCATTCAATTCTTCCTTGGCCTGACTGTAGATTTCCTCGACGGGTATCTGCTTGGCTGGCGCGGAACCATCCGGCAGCGGTTCGAAAATGCTGCAGGCGGCTAACGTGAGCAGCAGGAATACGGTTAAACTGTGGCGCATGGCTGAATCCGAGAAAAATTTGCGCACTCATTATACCAAAGGCAGGCAATCCATTGATAAAACAACTGATGGAACGACTAGCCATCTGACTCAGCAGCAAAAAACGCAGCAAGTTGCAAGTGAAGTTGACACTGGCGAGGCTGCCGCCGACTCGCAGACACTCGTCGTGCCCGATGATTGCGCGGGCATGCGTTTCGACCAGGTGTTGGTGAAGCTGCTCCCCGAGTATTCGCGCAGCCGTTTGCAGGAATGGATCGTGGCGGGGCAGGCCAGCCTGAATGGTGCCCTTGCGACCGCCAAACAAAAGGTATGGGGCGGTGAGGCCATAGTCGTGCAACCGCAGGCGCATCCTGCCGAACAGCCGTACCTGGCCGAGGATATCGCGCTCGATGTTGTGTACGAGGACGAGTCGTTGCTGGTGATTAACAAGCCGGCCGGGCTGGTGGTACACCCCGGCAGCGGCAACTGGGAGGGCACGTTGTTGAACGCGCTGCTGCATCATGCGCCGCAACTTGCCGAAGTGCCGCGCGCCGGCATCGTCCATCGCCTCGACAAGGACACCAGCGGCTTGCTGGTGGTTGCCAAGACGCTGATTGCGCAAACGGCCTTGGTGCGGCAGTTGCAGGCGCGCAGCGTAAAGCGCGAATATCTGGCACTGGTTTGGGGTGAGGTGCGACACGGCGGAACGGTGAATGAACCACTAGGCCGCCATCCCGCGCAGCGCGTCAAAATGGCGGTGTTGGAAAACGGCAAGCCAGCCCTGACCCATTATCAGGTCGAAGAGAAATTTTCGAGCTGTACCCTGCTGCGCTGCCGTCTGGAAACCGGGCGTACGCACCAGATACGCGTGCATCTGACCTACATCGGCCATCCGCTGGTGGGTGACAGCGTGTATTTGAAAGGCGCGCAAAAATGCGTGCCGCAACTGCGCACGCTGCTGCATGGCTTTCCCCGTCAGGCGTTGCATGCCACGCGTCTCGCGCTGGAACATCCGGCCAGCGGCGAGGTGATGGAGTGGGAGGCGGATCTGCCGCAAGATATGCAGCAACTGCTGCACCAGATACGTACGATTATTCATGAACCCGCTTGAGCATTGCTTCATTCCAGACTGGCCCGCACCGGCCGGAATCCAAGCCTTGCAGACCACCCGCCAGGGCGGTGTGAGCATCGCTCCCTACGCCAGCTTCAATCTGGGCAGCCATGTTGGTGATCACCCGCTGGCCGTGGCGCGCAACCGCATGTTGCTCAATACGCGCCTGCCGAGCGAACCGGTGTGGCTGGAGCAGACGCACGGCACGCTGGTCGTCAATGCCGATCAGGCAGGCTGCCGCCCACAAGCTGATGCCTGTCTCGCGCGCCAGCGTGGGGCAGTCTGCGTGGTGATGACCGCCGATTGCCTGCCGCTATTGCTGTGTGATGAGGCGGGCAGCGTAGTGGCGGCGGTGCATGCCGGATGGAAAGGTCTGGCTGCGGGAGTGGTCGAAGCTGCCGTATTGGCGATGAGGGTTGCACCGCAAAGTCTCATGGCGTGGCTCGGCCCGGCAATCAGCCAGGAAGCGTTCGAAGTGGGTGAGGAAGTACGTGCGGCTTTCGTTGCTGCGCAGCCGCACGCCGCAGCGGCCTTCATTCCCGGGCAGCAGGGCAAATGGTTTGCCGATATCTACGCATTGGCGCGGTTGCGCATGAGCGCGCTGGGCATCAGGAAAATTTACGGCGGTGACCGTTGTACCTACCGCGAACAGGAGCAGTTTTTTTCCTATCGTCGCGATGGCGTCACCGGGCGCATGGGTACCTTTATCTGGATGGAATGACCGCCGATTCTTCAGGATGGATGAAGCGTGAAGCGCATCGACAAATCGACCGCCTGAACATCCTTGGTCAGCGCGCCGATGGAAATGCGATCCACACCGGTTTTTGCGACGACGCGGGCATAATCCAGACTGATACCACCTGAGGCCTCCAGTTCGGCTCGCCCGCTTGCGTGGGCCACGGCGGTATGCATGTCCACCAGGGAAAAATTGTCGAGCAGAATCAGCCGTGCTCCGGCGTTAAGCGCCTCGTCGAGTTGCGCCATGTTCTCCACTTCAATCTGGATGGACGTTCCCGGCGGGGTGATGCGGAATGCCTGTTCCAGCACCGCACCGATACTCCCTGCGGCGATGATGTGGTTTTCCTTGATCAGCACGCCATCGAACAGCCCGGTGCGCTGGTTATGTCCGCCGCCCGTGCGCACCGCATATTTTTGCGCCACGCGCAGCCCCGGCAGAGTCTTGCGCGTGTCCATGATTTTCGCCTGCGTTCCCGCCACCGCCTCCACATAGCGCTGCGTTAGCGTGGCGGTGGCGGATAGCGTCTGCAGGAAGTTCAGTGCGGGGCGTTCGGAACTTAGCAGTGCGCGGGCGTTGCCTTCTATTTCACAAAGCGTCTGCCCCGGTTCGACCGGCTGGCCTTCCTGCGCCAGCCATTTGATATGGCAATCGGGGTCGAGATTCAGGAAACATTTCTCGAACCAGGGCGAACCGCACAGTACCGCAGCTTGCCGCGTGACGACGCTGGCGTGGGCACGTGCATGTTCAGGAATGAGTTGAGCAGTCAGGTCGCCCGAGCCGATATCCTCGTCGAGGGCGGCTGATACGTTGGCATGGATATGTTGTGCGAGATTCGGATGCGGCATGGTGTGTTCCTCTTGAGAGGCGTACAGTATAAAGCACGGGGTGCGGGGTTGAAATTCCGTATTGATACCCCACCTAAGCGCGGTCAAACCTTTTCAGGAGCTCACCATGCGTTTCGATAAATTCACCACCAAGCTGCAGCAAGCCCTGTCCGATGCCCAGAGTCTGGCGGTCGGTAGCGACAACCAATTCATCGAGCCGCAACACCTGTTGCTGGCTCTGCTGAACGATGCCGACAGCGGCGCAGGATCGCTGCTGGCACGTGCCGGTGGCAACGTCAATGCATTGAAGGTGGCGCTGAGCGATGCCGTGTCACGTCTGCCGAGGGTGGAAGGACATGGCGGCGAAGTGCAGGTCGGGCGCGAACTGTCCAATCTGCTGAATCTCACCGACAAGGAAGCGCAGAAGCGCGGCGATCAGTTTATCGCCTCGGAGATGTTTCTGCTGGCGCTGACCAATGACAAAAATGAGACCAGTCGCCTGCTCAAGCAGCACGGCGTGGCGCGGGCGCCGCTGGAACAGGCGATCAATGCGGTGCGCGGCGGCGAATCTGTGGGGACGCAAGAAGCCGAAGGCCAGCGCGAGTCCCTGAAAAAATTCACCATCGATCTGACCGAACGCGCCCGCCAGGGCAAACTCGATCCGGTGATCGGGCGCGATGACGAGATTCGCCGCGCGATCCAGGTATTGCAACGCCGCACCAAGAACAATCCGGTGCTGATCGGCGAGCCGGGTGTCGGCAAGACCGCGATCGTGGAAGGATTGGCGCAGCGTATCGTCAATGGCGAAGTGCCCGAGACACTGAAAAATAAAAAAGTGTTGTCGCTGGATATGGCAGCGTTGCTGGCCGGCGCGAAATATCGCGGCGAGTTCGAGGAACGCCTGAAGAACGTGCTCAAGGAACTGGCGCAGGATGAAGGTCAGACCATCGTGTTCATCGACGAGCTGCACACCATGGTCGGCGCGGGCAAGGCCGAAGGCGCGATGGATGCCGGCAACATGCTCAAGCCGGCGCTGGCACGTGGCGAGTTGCATTGCGTCGGCGCGACCACGCTGGACGAATACCGCAAGTATGTCGAGAAAGATGCCGCGCTGGAGCGCCGCTTCCAGAAGGTGCTGGTGGATGAACCCTCGGTGGAATCCACCATCGCGATCCTGCGCGGCCTGCAGGAACGCTACGAATTGCACCACGGCGTGGACATCACCGACCCGGCCATCATCGCGGCGGCGGAGCTGTCACACCGCTATATCACAGACCGTTTCCTGCCGGACAAGGCGATCGACCTGATCGACGAGGCGGCTGCACGCGTCAGAATGGAAATCGATTCCAAGCCCGAGGTGATGGACAGGCTGGATCGGCGCCTGATCCAGCTCAAGATCGAGCGCGAAGCGGTGAAGAAAGAAAAAGACGAAGCCTCCAAGAAGCGTCATGCGCTGATCGAAGACGAGATCAAAAAACTGGAGCGCGAATACGCCGATCTGGAAGAGATCTGGAAGGCGGAAAAAGGCGCGGCGCAGGGCACGGCGCATCTCAAGGAAGAGATGGAAAAAGTGCGCGCCGAGATCGTGCGCCTGCAGCGCGAAGGCAAGCTGGAAAAAGTGGCCGAGCTGCAATATGGAAAACTGCCACAGCTCGAAGCAAAATTGAAGGAAGCCACGCAGCGCGAGGCCGAAGGTGGCGGGCAGAAGAACAAATTGCTGCGCACCCAGGTGGGCGCGGAAGAAATCGCCGAAGTGGTGAGCCGTGCCACTGGCATTCCGGTATCCAAGATGATGCAGGGTGAGCGCGACAAGTTGCTCATGATGGAAGACAAGATACATGAACGCGTGGTCGGGCAGGACGAGGCGGTGCGCCTGGTGTCCGATGCGATCCGGCGCTCGCGTTCCGGGCTGGGCGATCCCAACCGCCCCTATGGTTCGTTCCTGTTCCTCGGGCCGACCGGGGTGGGCAAGACCGAACTGTGCAAGGCATTGGCCAACTTCCTGTTCGATTCGGAAGATCATCTCATCCGCATCGATATGAGCGAGTACATGGAAAAACATTCCGTGTCGCGCCTGATCGGTGCACCGCCCGGCTATGTTGGCTATGAGGAAGGCGGCGGACTGACCGAAGCGGTGCGCAGGAAGCCTTATTCGGTCATCCTGCTGGATGAGGTGGAAAAGGCGCATCCGGATGTGTTCAACGTGCTGCTGCAGGTGCTGGACGACGGTCGCATGACCGACGGGCAGGGACGCACCGTGGATTTCAAGAATACCGTGATCGTGATGACTTCCAACCTCGGCAGCCAGATGATCCAGCAGATGTCCGGCGACGATTATCAGGTGATTAAGCTGGCAGTGATGGGTGAAGTGAAAACCTATTTCCGCCCCGAGTTTATCAACCGCATCGACGAGGTCGTGGTGTTCCATGCGCTGGACGAAAAGAACATCAAGGCCATCGCGCGCATCCAGCTGGGTTATCTGGAAAAACGTCTGGCAATGATGGAAATGAAATTCAGCATCAGCGATGCGGCACTGGCGGAAATCGCCACCGCAGGCTTCGATCCGGTCTACGGCGCCAGACCGCTGAAACGCGCCATTCAGGCGCAACTGGAAAATCCGCTATCCAAGCTGATTCTGGAGGGACGTTTTGCGGCCAGGGATACCATCAAGGTGGATTGTATGGGTGGGGTGATGAAGTTCGACAAGGCGTAAGCACTTACGGAAAAGCCCGGCTTGCTGGGCTTTTCTTCGCATGGAACAATGCCAACAAATTCCGCTAAAACGTTCCGATCTGCCCCCGCTTGAAAGTTACCCGAAGCTGGCGCCGTCAGTTATGAGCGACGCTGCTACGCATAAAATGCGAAAATAGCGCATCTCACCCGAACCCGTGCGCGTTTGTCCCCGGCAAGTTGGCTTTTTCCCCTCTCATTTAAAGGTTACACGATGTACCCAGTCCACGATGTTGATGCAATCCTCTTGCTGGCGATGGCGCTTGCGGCCAAACGGCGTCCAGCAGAGCTTGTCGAGATCATCGCTGCGGCCGATCTGACGCATGGCGCGATTCCTCCTGAAACTAAATTATCCGATTCGTTTTACCGGCTTTCCGAATACGGTTTGATCTGCGAGCAGGATGGCGGCTACGCGCTGACGCCGGATGCGCAGCAGATATTGTCCGGCCATGCCAGGAAGGCCAAGAGTCAGGAGCGCATCTTCGACATCAAGGAGAATCTCGCCGATTACCACCTTAACGGCGAACACACGATCATTCTGTTAACGGTGGAAGAAATTGCCACCGCCGTTTTAGCGCATCAGGCCGCCCAAACAAGCTCCGGCAAAAACCTGCTGATACCCAAGCCCAAACCGGTGGAGGAGCCCTATAGACATCCGGGACAGCGCAAACCTTTCAAGTCGTTTGCAACGCGTCGGCGCAAGGAAGGATAACTTCAAAACGCCTTGTCCTGATAAACCAACTGGCCACTCGTGGACAAGAAGTCGTTGATCAAACAATCACTATGACCAATACAAATTCCTCCTCCCTTGCCGCTAACCCTACCGGGCGCTCCTTCAACGAACTGCCGCTGTCGCCCGGCATGCAGGCGACCTTGCAGCAGCTTGGTTATCTGACGATGACACCGATACAGGCGGCCAGCCTGCCGATTGCTCTGACGGGTCGCGATCTGATCGCGCAGGCGAAGACCGGCAGCGGCAAGACGGCGGCGTTCGGGTTGCCGCTGCTCACCAATCTCAATCCGCGCCGCTTTGCGGTGCAGGCGATGGTGCTGTGTCCGACGCGCGAGCTGGCTGATCAGGTAACTCAGGAGATCCGCCGACTGGCACGTTCCGCAGACAACATCAAGATACTGACGCTGTGCGGCGGCAGCACCATGCGTCCGCAGATTGCCAGCCTGGAGCATGGCGCGCATATCGTAGTCGGCACGCCGGGGCGCATCATGGATCACATGGAGCGCGGCACGCTGAACCTCGAGGCGCTCAACACGCTGGTGCTCGACGAGGCGGATCGCATGCTGGACATGGGTTTCTACGACGATATCGCCTATATCGCGAAGCGTTGTCCGGCGCAGCGCCAGACGCTGCTGTTCTCGGCGACCTATCCCGACGGCATCGTGCGACTGGCACGCCAGTTCATGCGCGATCCGCAGGAGGTGAAGCTGACCGAGCAGCATGAAGAAAGCAAGATACGCCAGCGTTTCTATGAAGTGGCCGATGAGGATCGTTTGCAGGCCGTGGGCATCCTGCTCAAACATTATCGCCCGGTGAGCACGCTGGCCTTTTGCAACACCAAGCAGCAATGCCGCTCGTTGCTGGAAGCACTGCATGCACAGGGCATCAGGGCGCTGACGCTGAATGGCGATCTGGAACAACGCGAGCGCGATCAGGTGCTGATCCAGTTCGCCAATCGCAGCATCTCGGTGCTGGTGGCCACCGATGTCGCGGCGCGCGGCCTGGACATCGTGCAGCTCGAGGCGGTGATCAATGTCGACATCACACCCGATCCCGAGGTACACATCCACCGCATCGGTCGCACCGGCCGCGCCGATGAAAACGGCTGGGCGCTCAGCCTGTGCAGCCCTTCCGATCAGCGGCGCGTCATCACCATCGCGCAGATGATGCGCATTAAACCGGAGTGGCATGACCTGGCCGAGTTGCACAGCGAAGCAGAAGCCAAGCTGGTGCCGCCGATGGTGACGTTGCAGATACTCGGCGGACGCAAGGAGAAAATTCGCCCCGGCGACGTGCTGGGCGCGCTCACCGGCGAAGCGGGATACACGCGCGAACAGGTCGGCAAGATCACCGTGACCGATCAGTCCACCTATGTCGCCGTCGCGCGCAACATCGCGCAGGAGGCTGTGCGCAAATTGTCGGCAGGTAAGGTCAAGGGTAAGACGGTGAAGGTGCGCGCGCTTTAGGGCGGCAGAGGCGCGCAGGCAGTTCAGTGCCGATGGAAATGGCGTGATTTTTTCAGCTGTGGCCGTCGTAACTTGATCTCACAGGCAGCGCCTGAATTCACTTTAATTTCGGTTAAGTTTGATCGTGAACGCCCGCTTACCGGTAAGCAATTCGGTACTTGAAGTTCGGTTGGGGCGCCAGAAGTGGTCGCATAGATAGCTTCTCTATTGCGGATATCCAGATTGTTTGCCGGCATTGAGAAATGCGGACATGGGCGTGGCGATGGGCCTGTCTGGCACCGAGGTCGCCAAGGAGGCGGCGGATATGATGCTGATGGACGACAATTTTGCCACCATCGTCAGCGCCATTGAAGAATGGGCGCACCATTTTTTCGAATATCAAGAAGTTCATCGCCTACATCCTCACCAGCAACATCCCCGAGATATTGCCCTTCTTCGCTTTCGTGGCCATCGGCGCATCCCTGGCGCTCACGGTCGTGCTGCATCATGGGGGCTGGACATGGGGCGCCGAATTGCCGGAGACAGGCCTGCTCTACTGGACGGCGCCCATAGGCTGGTATGAGATTTCGCTCGGCGTGCCTTTCGCGATCGCCATTATTCTGGGGGGTGAGTTTAGGCGCTGGTTGATCAGGCGGGACAATCGCTTTGTGCAAAACGGGTTTTCCTGGTAACAGGCCATTGAAGGGGCAGGCGGTCGCTGTGTGAGATCCATGTAAAGCAGGGTGTTGCGGCAATTTCCACTGTTCCTCACCGGTTAATGTGTAAAATCCTCGCCCCACAGGAGATATGAGTTGGAAAATCTATACAACATCCTTGGCGTTTCGCCAACCGCGACCGCCGAGGAGATTAAGAAGGCGTATCGCTCGCTTGCGATGCGCCATCACCCGGATCGGAGTACCCATTCCGGCTCCGAGATACGCTTCAATGCGATCAAGACTGCGTATGAGTTGCTTTCCGACCCCAAGAAAAGGGCTGCATATGATCAGAGCCTGAACAATCGCATCATCATCGATCCGGATAATGAGGCGCGCGCTTTGTGGCATTCGCTGTTTGATCGTTGCGGCGTTACCGTTCCGCACGAGAACCCTTCTTCACTTTAAATACGAAACCCCATGAATAAAAATATACATCACGAATTTGCTTACCAGTCGCGCGAACTTGGCGAACAGATCGCGGACACCCTGGGCGAACCGCCCGACCGGAAGCACTATGCAAGAGTCATCGCATCGTTGATCGATGAGTATGCGAAGGGCACGGAGATCGACGACGTGAATCTGTTGAGCTTTGCGCTCTTTGATCATCTGCGCTTTGATGACCCGGCCGGACTGCTGGCGCAATGCAGGCAATATGATACGGGCGATGCCGCGAAGGTGATTGCGATGGTGTCCTGTGCGGATGCCGAGGCGGGCAAGGCGTTGGCTGCCGTTTCCGGCAGCAATCCTGAATTGGCGCGCAAGGCGATCATCACGGCATTCCTGTTCAAGAACACCAAGCGCTGGGCGGAGGAAGACAATTCACTCGAAGCGCTGCAGGAAGAAGAGGACGATTACAAGAATATGGATGATGACGAGGAAGCGGAACGGGGCGTGCCGGGGCAGGACGTTATCGATCTGTTCGACATACGCGAGGACGGGAATGGCTGATAACGCAAATTTTCCCGCGATCAGCCGGCAGGTGACCGAGCTGGTATTGGCTGGCTCTTCCGCTCATGCGGAGGAGGCGATCAATGACACCGCGGAACAATTCGGTGATCTGGCCGTGGTGGCGGTACTGGAAACCTTGGAGCCGCAGGTGGCAGCGATGCATTTGTCCGCTTTTGATGGCGGCAAATTGTCGCTGGCGACGCTGCTGATCTCGCCCAAGGCATGGGCCGAGAGTCTGGCCTTTTTCGCCGCTGCCTGGGGCGAGGATATGATTGAGGATGAGCCGGAGGTGTTGACCGAATCCCTGTTCACGCATATCCATGGGGTCATTTTCTCCACCGATGATGCGGCGCGGCGCACCGGTCTCATTCATGAGGCACTATCGACTGACTGGGGGACAACGGCTTTTGCCGTGTTGTTTTCGACCACTACCCAGGAGATCGTCGAACTCGCCAATGACATTCACTCGCGCGGCGCGCACAGCAGCGGTCAGACGACTTCCGATCACGATGTGATTCCGCTCGCGCTGGAAATTGCCCGTAGCGATGCGGATGCCTGGGATCGGGTGCTGTTCGAGTTGTTCCCCGACTGGGTGCCCGGCGAAAACCAATTACGGGCACGCTCCGAAGAAGGCGATGATGACGAGCATCATCATGAATACGCTTTAGCCCGAACCACCCATGAATTGCTGGTGCGCCTGCGCAATCAAGTGCCGAGCAAAGCGGCGCGTGCGCCGAAAAAAGGTGCTCGCCCGAGTCTGGGTGAGGATATTTTTGCCTGATGGTCAATCGCTGAAATAACCCGTTACCGAAAAGTCATTTATGCAGCTCGCCCACCTCTCCACGCATCCTCCCCATCTGGTGCAAACGCTCGAAGCACTGGCCAAGCGTGCGGGTCACCAGGAGGTGGCGCAAACGCTGATCGACGAACTGAGCGGCATCACCGTGCTCGTCGCCAAAAAATTTACCAATGAAATGACTGCGGATGGGTTGCTCGACGCATTTCACCTGACGGTGGGATGTATCTCGCTGGCGATGAGCCGGGCGAGTATTCCGCAGGAAGGCGATGCGCAGCTGTCCTTTCTGCTGCACCATGGTGCGGAATATGTTTTTCAGATGGGATTCCGGCATATCAAGGAATTGTCTGGCATGCCCTACACGGCGTTCGTTTCGGATTTCGATAACGACCCGTACATAAAGCAGCTCGATCTCAAGATGCTGTTCACCGAAATATGTCGCGCCGATCCGTTCGCAGCATGGAAAGGCGATGACATCTACCAGCGCGAATTAAAGGATCGACAGGACAACCAGCGTATCGTGGCCTGCGCGAAATGGCTGCGCCAAAGACATTACGCGGGGCCGATCAAGGATCCCGATCTCGACGCTCATGCGGTGATCTCGATCGCGGTGATTTTTGCAATGGCCGGTGATGCGCCTATCGTTGCGCGACTCAGGCAAAAAGATATCGAAACCCTGATCCAGGGTGTTCGAAATTCTTCGCCGGATGTCGAGGCGGGCTGGAAAGTATTTCTGAAAAAAGTCCCGTCGCTCTATCACCCCATCCTGCGTGAATGCATGGACGAATTCAGAAATACGATCATCAAGAAGATACTGTCGAAAGCCAGCATCAAGTCCGTCATCACCGAGTTGCAGAATCTGTATGCCGGCAGCGAGATGGAAGTCGACTATAACTGAGCGTGGCTACCGCTCCTGCTTATTTGTTTGACAGGATTTGTTGCGAGCGCATCATTTGAATTAGGCGGCGAGTACCTTGAGTACCCAGTACATTATTCCCGCACCGACGATGACCCCGTTAACGAAAATCCAGATTCTTCCCGATGACCGTGCTTCCGGCCTGGAATTTTGCGAAGCCGGTTGGATCGATTCCCATGTGTCAATGATCTCCCTGGCCCTAACGTAGTCTTCTTCAGTAACGAGTACACGCACAAAGCCCAGCGCCTGAAGTTCGCCGAC
Organism: uncultured Gallionella sp.; assembly: GCA_964355765.1. Classification (GTDB taxonomy): domain Bacteria; phylum Pseudomonadota; class Gammaproteobacteria; order Burkholderiales; family Gallionellaceae; genus Gallionella. Next base: position 89,503 of record CAYHEM010000005.1, on the reverse strand, counting down.
CCCTCCCTGCAAATACTCCCCTTCGATACGCCCTGAAATGCCTTGCTGTTCGAGGAGGTTTAGCACCATGTGCGCATCCAGACCGGTGGAGGCCTCAAATACGCTTCTCATGAATAACCCGGGAAGTGTTGGATAAATTTGTTTGCAATAGCTGAACAGGGAATCATCGCGCAAGAAAAATGTATAAGACAGTACCCAGAGAAGTTACGGAAATGACGTTCGCCGCGATACCGAGAAGCATCATCCGCTGATGTCTGATTTCTGCAAGCGACGCTCCCTTCTCCAGAGCTTCCACCGTATTTTGCATTTGTATAGCCAGCGCTTTGATATGCGCATCGTTCCCGGATGCCGCCGTCTGCAGTTCGCTTATCTGCTGCTGTAATATCGTCTGATTGGCGGCAGCGTCAGCACTCTTCTTGGTGAATACGGGCGCCGCCGCTGACACGATCGTGCCGACATAGGGCAGAACGGACTTGAGTGCGGGAATGAGCCAGGCAGGCATGGTTGACTCCTGATGGTTATGAGGCGGACCTGTTGGTCAGCATGGTTGGAAACAGCGGCATACGCATGATGGTACAGAAATATTCAATTTCCTCAACCGGGTGCTGGCAGAATAAAATGCACTCCGTGCCCTTTCAAGTGGTGAGGCCAGGATGGAACGTCTAAGAACGCTGCTAAAGGAAACAGACGGGATGGGCTACAAGGCCTACAAGCCCCTTGCGGGGAGCTATCAGTTTGAGGGCTACCGTCTTACGATCGATCATGTTCAGGGAGATCCTTTTGCCCAGCCTTCGCGGATCAGCATCCATGTCTCACCGGCGGAATTCTCTCTCCCTGCAGAATTGTGGTCAGGCAGAATCAGAAAGATTGCCGCGGAAGAATTTTTGGCGAGAGCGGTGGCGCGGGCGATTCAGGTAAACGTTAAGGGGCAGCGGGGAATCGGGAAGAGTGGAGAGGTACGCATCGAGACGAGTGGCCAGCAGATTCTGGTGAGAAACTCGGTGCTGATTGATGGGGCAGGAGTAGAGGCAAGGTTGACGGTGGGCCTGCCTGCGGCGGGGCGAAGGATTCTGGCGCGGGATGCGCAGGAGATTTTTTTCCGCGAGCTGCCTGAGGTTGTGGCTCAGAGCCTCTATTTTAAAAATCTTGATCAAAGTAAATTTCAACGTTATGTCGAGTCGGCCGAGGACCAGGAGTTTTTGCGCAGCCTGTTGCCACAAAACAACCTGGTCGCTTTTGTGGCTGACCATTCCATTCTGCCTAGACGCAGCGGTATCGATGACAGCCCTCTTGAAGAAAATGTAGTTCCCTTCGTCTCACCGGAATCTCTGGCATGTACATTTGTTTTACCGAACCGGGGCAGGGTCAGGGGAATGGGTATTCCCCGGGGAGTCACCTTGATTGTCGGCGGCGGTTTTCACGGCAAATCTACCCTGCTGCACGCGCTGGAACGAGGTGTCTACAATCATATTCCCGGCGATGGCCGAGAGCTGGTGGTAACTGATGCCAGCGCTGTGAAGGTGCGTGCGGAAGACAATCGGGTCGTCTCAAATATCGACATCAGCCCGTTTATCGACCGGCTGCCCTTTGCGCGAGATACGCGCCGTTTTTCCACGGAGAATGCCAGCGGCAGCACGTCACAGGCAGCGAATATCATCGAGGCGTTGGGAGATGACGCCTCGCTGCTGTTGATCGATGAAGATACCTCGGCAACGAATTTCATGATTCGTGATGAGCGCATGCAACAGTTGGTTGCCAAGGACAAGGAACCGATCACGCCTTTTCTGCATCATGTGCGCGGGATGTACCAGGATCTTGGCGTATCCACGGTGATCGTCATGGGCGGCTCCGGGGATTACTTAGAGGTGAGCGATACGGTCATCATGATGGATGCTTATCAACCCCGGGATGTCACCCTCAAGGCCCATGCGCTTGCCGGTCAGCCCCGGATCAAACAGTGTGACCTGCCCCCTGTGGTCAGGCAGGCAGAAAGGGGCCTGGATCCGGCAATACTGAATCCCGCGCGAGGAAACAAAGAAGTCAGCATTGCCGCCAGAGGCGTTGATACCCTGCTTTATGGCGAGCATGAGATCGATCTGAGCAAGGTGGAACAGCTGGTCGATATCGGTCAGACGCGGGCAATCGGTCTCATCCTGCATTGGTATGCAAGCAACTATGCGGATGAAATTAATAGTCTGGGTGAAGGCCTGACGCTGGCTTTCAAAGAGGTGGAAGAAAAGGGGCTCGATATATTGTCGCCGTGGAAAACCGGGGAGCTTGCCCTGCCGCGGCTGCATGAGGTGGCGGCGGCGATTCACCGTATCCGTGCGCAAGGGTAAGCTTGCGACACAACCGTCCGAATAAATAATATGGCCACGCAAGCCATGACCCATGGGAAGCTAATCCGAATTTGCCCCTTCAATTCGTACTATTTGACTCGGCATACGGGATTAAGCCCATGATGGGAAGATCTTTAAATTGATATTCATGTGTAGGAGCCCGATTTATCGGGCGATTTTAAGGTTGGCTATCGCCCGATAAATCGGGCTCCAACGACGCATTGGCTTATGCAACGATTTCGACTAATGGTACATGTATCGCCTAAATAACTGACTGCTGTGTAAAGTGGAAGACTTCGAGCATGTGCTGGATATGGTGGAAGATACAACGCAAGGATTGTCGCAGCATTTTTGGCAGCAGTATTTCGATTGATATACATAGCGATATAAAGTGACTGCACGATTCCGGAGCCTGCTCGTGCGGTGCCCGGAATTTCCGGGTACTTTTGTGTAAACTTCGGTTTCTGCGCGCTGGCCTCACCACTCCAAACGCTTGCCAGGATTTCTGTACGTTATGTACACATGACATTCAATTAAAAGGGAAACAAAGTATGAGTCTCAAATGCGGTATTGTCGGCTTGCCCAACGTGGGTAAATCCACCCTGTTTAACGCGCTGACCAAGGCCGGCATCGCGGCGGAAAACTATCCGTTCTGCACGATCGAGCCGAATGTCGGCATCGTCGAAGTGCCGGATGCGCGCATGGCGGCGCTGGCGGAAATCGTCAAACCGCAACGGATGCAGTATGCGATCACCGAGTTTGTGGACATCGCCGGGCTGGTGGCGGGAGCAAGCAAGGGAGAAGGGCTGGGCAACCAGTTTCTCGCCAACATTCGCGAGACCGACGGCATTGTCAATGTGGTGCGCTGCTTCGAGGACGACAACGTGATTCACGTCGCAGGCAAGATTGATCCGATTGCCGATATTGAAACCATTATCACCGAACTGGCGCTGGCCGACCTTGCCACCGTGGAAAAAGCGCAGCAACGCAATAGTAAGCAATCACGCTCCGGCGACAAGGAGGCCGCCAAGTTGGGGGTGTTGCTGGAGACGGTTTCCGCGCATCTCGACGAGGGTAAGCCGGCGCGCATGCTGAAACTGGATGCCGAACAGCTTGCGCTGCTTCAGCCGCTGTGCCTGCTCACCGTCAAACCTGCCATGTATGTCGCCAACGTCGCGGAAGGCGGCTTCAACAATAACCCGTTGCTGGCCAGACTTGAAGAATTTGCCGCCCGGGAGGGCGCGCCGGTGGTACCCATCTGCGCCGCGCTGGAAGCGGAAATTGCCGAACTTTCCGATGAGGACAAGCAGGAGTTTCTAGCTGATGCGGGATTGGCCGAACCCGGCCTGAATCGCCTGATTCGTACCGGCTATAACCTGCTCGGCCTGCAGACCTACTTCACCGCCGGCGTGAAGGAAGTGCGCGCCTGGACCATCCACAAGGGTGATACTGCCCCGCAGGCCGCTGGCGTGATCCACAACGACTTCGAGCGCGGTTTCATCCGCGCCGAGGTGATTGCTTATGACGACTTCGTGAAATACAAAGGCGAGCAGGGTGCGAAGGACGCGGGCAGAATGCGTGTGGAAGGCAAGGAGTATGTTGTGCAGGATGGCGATGTCATGCATTTCCGTTTTAACGTCTGATCGATAGAATGTTTTTGATCGCTTGGTGAACTATTGCAGTCACGATGCAGTCTGCTGAATTCCTGACTCGAAAGCGGGTTGAGATGACAAAACCTTGTGATATCGATGTTCGCCGCGCCAGTTGCGGCGTTTGCCTGGGACTTGTTCTCGGGGTTTTTTCTGCGGGCCATGCGCTGGCTGAGGGCTCGCCGCTAGCCAGTCAGACGATGCAGTTCGAGGATTTTAAAATAGAGCTGCCAAGCGGCCTGAATCGGGAGGATTTCATCCTGCCCCCCGATAATCCGATGAGCAAGGACAAGGTTGAGCTGGGGCGCACGCTTTTTTTTGATACGCGGCTCTCAGGCGATAATAGCGTCTCATGCGCCACTTGCCATCTTCCGCAGGCCGCTTTTTCAGACAACCGTCAAGTCGCGCTGGGCGTGGGACAGGCAGCCGGGGATAGAAATTCGCCCACGATTATCAACCGGGCGTTCTCCCGGGAACAGTTCTGGGATGGCAGAGCAGGCTCGCTGGAGGAGCAGCTCAGGCTGCCATTAATCAATCCGAAAGAGATGGCCATGAGCAGCCACGAGCTGCTCGTCAGCAAGGTGGCAGGTATCCAGGGTTACCGGAGCTGGTTCAAAAGGGTTTTTGCCGGAGAGGTGAATATCGATGACCTGGCCCGTGCGATTGCGGCTTTTGAACGCACCGTGCTTTCCGGCGGTTCCAGATATGATGAATTCAAGGCGGGAAATCAGCAGGCGCTCAATGAGGCGGAAAAACGCGGGCTGGCGCTTTTTGAAGGCAGGGCACGTTGCACGCAATGCCATAGCGGGCCGAATTTTACCGATGAGAAATATCACAATTTGGGCGTCGACTGGGACAGTAATCGTGTCGATCTTGGTCGTTACAAGGTCACCGGAGATGAACAGGATATAGGCGCCTTCAAGACGCCTACGCTGAGAGAGGTTGCCAATACGGCGCCCTACATGCACAACGGAACTATTGAAACTTTGCAAGAGGTGGTGACTCTATACGACAGGGGAGGCGTGGCTAACCCTTTTCTGGACGTTGAAATGAGGCGTCCGAATCGTACATTGGAGCAACTGCTGGAGTACTATGGAAAAAGGGATGCTCGAGAAAAGCTTCCAGCAGAGGTGGATTTTATTAAGCTGGATCTCACAGAGCAGGAGCAGGCGGACTTGGTGGCCTTTTTGGGGGCGCTGAGTGGGCAGGGGTGGCAGCATGTTACGCTGCCAGATTCTTTTCCGAAATGAGCGGGATATGTTGCCGCAGAATTATTGAAGGAGCTAATTATGACTTTTCTTGCAAATCACATAAGCACCATAAATCGTCTCGTTGTCATGTGCGGTGCGCCTATCCTGGTAGCAGCCACCCTCTTTGCCGGTACGGCTGTTGGGAGCGAACACAGGCTCTCGGATAAATATGCTCTGGAAGTCGATCCTGCTGCGAAAGAAAAACTGGGGGAGCAGACCTTCGATGAACTGATGGTTTTTTTCCATGCAGCTGAAAAGGCCATCGAAACAAAGGATATTGAAGCCCTTATGGCGCTGTATTCGGATAACTATAGCAATGGCGAACATGATAAAAAATCTGCGAGACTGATATGGCAAAAAATATTTGCCACGTTTGACACCATGGCAATGCACCATAACATGAAGCTTGGAAAAGTGACGACAGATAAAAACATGGTCGTTTTTCAGTGTAATGGTCTTCTACTTGGCGTGCCGGACACTAAAAAAACACCCATTACTATTGATAACTGGAACAACCAGGAGCATGTGCTGGCCAAGGAAGCGGGTCAATGGAAGTTGATCGGCACCTACGGGTTGGAACGCAAGCGGTTGTGGTTTGATAAGCCGATGCACCCCCTTTTCTAGGGCATGATTTTTGCGGCTGGCATTGACCATGCAAACTAAAGCCTGCCTTCAAGCCGGACAAGAACCCGAATGAAGCGGATACCAATTTCTTATTGAGGTTTTATGAGGCTGTTACGCTGCTTGTTACTGTTGCTGATCCTGCCGTTTCCCGGCTATGCGGCAGGTTTTTCACTGGAAGACATGCAGGGCAAAATGCACCGTCTGGCAGATTATCGCGGCAAGTGGGTGCTGATAAATTTTTGGGCAACATGGTGTCCGCCATGCGTGAGCGAGATTCCCGAATTGGCCAGCCTGCACAATGCCCACAAGGACAAGGATCTGGTGGTGATTGGTATTGCCATCGATTCCGGCTCCAGACGAATAGTGGCTGATTTCGCCAAGGCGCATGGCATGAGCTATCCGGTTGTGATGGGTAATGAAGAGATTACAGCGCAGATCGGCAAGATGGAAGTGCTGCCAACCAGCTATTTATATGCACCAAACGGCGAGCAGGTAAGTTATCAGCCAGGGGAAGTGACGCGCGATAGCATCGAGGCCTTTATCAAAAGCAGGAAATTCAACTAGCCGGAAGGGATGTGCTGCTGACGGTGCGACTTGGCAGCGCCCAGTTGTTGTGCCAGGCGGCGCGTACCAGGTTTGGATATTCGGGTCGGCCCAGGCTGCCGTTATAGCGACCGAGCGCGCGATACAGGTCGCCCTTCTCGATGTCCAGGTAGTGGCGCAGGATGGTACAGCCATAACGCAAGTTAGTGCGCAGATGGAACAGATTGTTTCCCGGCAGGCCGATTTCCTTGGTCCAGAATGGCATCACCTGCATGTAGCCGCGTGCGCCGGCGCGCGAGATAGCGTATTTCTTGAAGCCGCTTTCCACCTCGATGATTCCCAGCACCAGTTGCGGATCCAACCCGGCGCGGGTTGCCTCGTAGTGCGCCGTGCGCAGGAAATCAAGGCGGGAATCGGTATCCTGGATACGTTCCTGCAGACGCCGTGACATTTCGTTCAGCCAGGCATCCGCCTCCTGTTGCGTAGCGAATGCCAGTTTGGGTGCTGCCTGATCCGACACGCTGCGCTGCATTACCGCGCGCACACTGGCAGAGAGCGGTACATATACCTGTGAGCCGGCGGAAGTGGAGCTAGCGAAAAATAGGCCAGCTATAAGGAGCGAGGAGCGAGGAGCGAGGAACGGGCTAAAGGCAGAGCGGAGGATCCTGCTCAATCCTCGTTCCTCGATTCCCGGTCCTGGTTTTTCCGCTTTCACAGTTTTGATTCTACAAACTCCAGCGCGCTTTGCAAGGGAATAATCTGTGCAGCAGTATCGCGGCGTCCCTGATATTCCGCGTTGCCATCCTTCAACCCGCGCTCGCCGATGACGATGCGATGCGGGATGCCGATCAGTTCCATATCGGCGAACATCACGCCGGGGCGCTCGTCGCGGTCATCCAGCAATACCTCGATGCCCGCCGCGCTTAATTTGATATAAAGCTGTTCTGCTGCGTTGCGCACGGCCTCACTCTTCCTGATACCGATGGGTGCGATAGCGATCTGGAACGGTGCCATCGCGGCGGGCAGGGTGATGCCGCGCTCGTCGAAGTTCTGCTCGATGGCGGCAGCCACGATGCGCGACACACCGATGCCATAGCAGCCCATCTCCATCATTTGCGACTTGCCATTTTCGTCGAGGAAAGTGGCGTTGAGTGCCTCGGAATATTTGGTGCGCAACTGGAAGATGTGGCCGACTTCGATACCGCGGCACAGCTCCAGCGCACCCTTGCCGTCCGGCGAGGGATCGCCCGCGACTACGTTGCGCAGGTCGTGGATGCTGGTTTCATCGAGCGCAAGGTCTCGTCCGAAATTCACGCCGGTGTAATGAAACCCATCGTCGTTCGCGCCGCAGATGAAGTCGCCCAGCGCAGCGGCGGCACGGTCGATCAGCAGGCGTACGCTGGTGTTCACCGGCCCGATATAGCCGGCACGGCAATTCATGTTGCGCTGGATTTCCTCGTCCGTGGCGAAACGGAAATCGCCCAGCACCTTGCCAGCCTTGAGCTCGTTCAGCATATGGTCACCGCGCAGCAATAGCAGCACGAATTCGTCCTCGTGGTTCACCACGGCAATGGCCTTCAATACCTTTTGTGCGGAGGTATTGAAGAACGCGGCAACTTCCTCGATGGAACGCTGGCCGGGCGTGATGGCCTTCTGCATTTCCTGTGTTGCAGCGGCGCGGGGTGTGTCGGGTGCGACAGCTTCTGCCAGTTCTACATTTGCCGCATAGTCTGAATCCGGACAGAACGCCAACGCATCCTCGCCCGCATCGGCCAGCACATGAAATTCGTGCGAACCACTGCCGCCGATTGCGCCGGTATCCGCCGCGACGGCGCGGAACTGCAAGCCGAGGCGGGTAAAGATGCGGCTGTAGGTGTCGTGCATGGCCTGATAGGTCTGCTCCAGACTGGCGTAATCGGCGTGAAAGGAATAGGCGTCTTTCATTACGAACTCGCGGGCGCGCATCACGCCGAAGCGCGGGCGCACCTCGTCGCGGAACTTGGTTTGTATCTGGTAAAAATTCACCGGCAACTGGCGGTAGCTGCGGATATCGCGGCGCGCGATGTCGGTGATGACCTCTTCGTGAGTGGGACCAAAGCAGAAATCATTGTCGTGCCGATCCTTGATTTTCAGCATCTGCGGACCGAATACCGCCCAGCGCCCGGTCTCCTGCCACAGCTCGGCGGGTTGCACCGCAGGCATCAATAGCTCAATGCCGCCGCTTTTATCCATTTCCTCGCGCACTGCGCTTTCCACTTTGCGCAGCACACGCAAACCCAAAGGCATCCACGTATACAGGCCGCTGGCCAGTTTTTTGATGTAGCCTGAGCGCAGCATCAGTTTGTGGCTTGGGAGCTCTGCCTCTGCCGGAGCTTCCTTGAGGGTGGAGATGAAAAATTGTGAAACGCGCATGGTGAGGCGACCCGGATAATGATGATGAAGTTGCGATTTTACAGGGAATGCGCGCCATTCGGTATGGCGGGGCGCATTCGCTTTCCATAACAGGGGAAATGTGAAAGAATCCGACCGTTGAAATTAACCGAATAGAATGGCAAATGATAGACCGTGACGGCTACCGTCCGAATGTCGGCATCATTATCACTAATGACAGTAATCAGGTGTTCTGGGGCAAGCGGGTGCGGCAGCATGCGTGGCAATTTCCGCAAGGCGGCATTCAGCACGGCGAAACTCCGGAGCAGGCGATGTACCGCGAGTTGCATGAGGAAGTTGGCTTGATGCCGGAGCATGTGAAAATACTCGGACGCACCCGTGACTGGATGCGCTATGAGGTTCCGCAAAGCTGGAGCAAGCGTGAATCGCGCGGTAACTATCGCGGGCAAAAACAGATATGGTTTTTGTTGCGTCTGACGGGTCGTGATTGTGATGTCTGTCTGCGTGCTTGCCCGCATCCCGAGTTTGATGCGTGGCGCTGGAATGATTATTGGCTGGATATCAATGCCGTAATTGAATTCAAGCGTGAGGTTTACACGAGGGCGCTTAATGAATTGGTGCGCTATCTTCCCGCACCAGCAAACAATGCTGTTTGTTCGCCACAGGTGCATCATGTGGCATAGATAATTTTTAGTGAGTTATTTTAAGGAGCGACAGTTGTGACCAAGGAATATACCCCCCTGCAATCTTTTCCATTGAAAGCGGGTTCGACTTTCGCGCATCCGGTACAGGCCCTTCCAGAGCGCGTCAAGCTGAGCGACCCGGCGATGGACGTGATGACCGATTTGAGTAAGGTTTCATTGGTCGGCGTACGCGCCCAGACTTCAATGGACAGGGCCAATGCCAAAATGATCCGTTATGGCGTGCGTATGCTGCTGGTGCTGGATGATAACGAGCAGTTGGCAGGGTTGCTGACGGCAACCGATGTGATGGGAGAAAGGCCGATGCGCTTCCTGCAAACCATGGGCGGAACGCATGCCGACATCCTGGTGCGCGATATCATGACCGCGCAAGGCGAACTGGAAGTATTAAAGATGGACGATGTGCAGCATGCCAAGGTTGGGCAAGTTGTCGTCAGCCTTAAAAGATCCAACCGGCAGCATGCACTGGTGGTGGCTGAAGGCGCGAATGGCAGCCAAACAGTGTGCGGCTTGTTTTCTATTACCCAAATTTCCCGCCAGCTAGGCGTCCAGCTTCAAAGCTTCGAGTTGGCCCACACTTTCGCCGAAATCGAAGCCGTGATCGCGCGCGGCTGATACATTTTAAAAATCTAATACGCTTGAAAAATTCCGAGGTGAAATTCATGAATTCATTATTGCAGCGCATTGCGCTGGTTGTGCTGTTGTCAGCTGTTGCCGGGTGTTCCACGGTTAAGGATGCCAAGGATTCCGTTGTCGGATGGTTTGATGGCGGTGACACCACGCTCAGTACTTCCACCGGAAAAAAGACGACAGGCGGCAGTTCAGGACCCACGCTCAAATATGCCGCAACCTTGCGCGTCAACAAGTATGTCGATCAGCGCAAGCACGGCAATCCGCGTTTGCTGGGGATAACTACGCAGCGCGTTCGTGGCGTGGATGGCAAGGAGTTGCTGCTCGATCAGGAGATCGCGAATATCGTCACAATAGCCATCAAAACGCGCTTTGACACGGAAAACTATCAGGTGCTGGAAGGCAGCAGCGCCAGCAACGCCCTGTTTGAAGTATCGGGCGTCATCAAGGACCTGACTTTGAACGTCAAGGACCGCGACGAAATCAACATCGCGATTGAAACGACCCTGAAAGAGGTGTCTAGCGGCAAAGTGGTGTGGTCAGGTTTGGTCACTGAAAAGAACGATCGCTTTGCCGGTGTTTCCGGCAATAACAAGGAGGACGTGGTCGCTTATCTGAACAAGGAATTGCGCGTTGCCAGCAACAAGACCGTAGAAGCGGTCAGCGCGTCGCTGATGGCATCACAGCCGGAATTGTTTAATTTGACGGCAGGCACCAAGCCGATTCCCGGCGTGACGGTATATGTCGCACCCACTGCCGCCAAGTCCGCGCCGGCAGCCCCTGCAGCCATGATGCCAAGCCACGGTGGCATGCAGCCGGTTCCGCCACCCGCCTATATGCCGCGTGCCAGCGATACTACTGGGCTGTTGCTGGTGAATACCAGCCCGTCGCGCGCCAAGGTGTATCTGGACGGGGTTTATTATGGGCTGTCCCCGTTGCGTCTTGAAATGGAGCCTGGCGTACATGCCATCAGCGTAAAACTGGAAGGCTACAATATGGTCACCGAAAAGGTATCGGTGCGTAGAGGCGATAACACCGAAATGGAATTGGATCTGAAGCGCTGATTCTGTTCTGCGCAAAAAAGCCCGCGTCAGCGGGCTTTTTTAATGCTTGCCGGTACTGCCAAAACCGCCGCTGCCGCGCGCGCTCAGCGAAAATTCTTCCACAATATTAAATTTCGCCTGCATCACCGGCACGATTACCAGTTGCGCCATGCGTTCCATCGGCATCAGCGTGAAGGGTATCTGGCTGCGGTTCCATAGCGAAACAAAAATCTGCCCCTGATAATCTGAATCGATCAGCCCGACCAGGTTGCCGAGCACGATGCCGTGTTTGTGTCCCAGCCCGGAGCGCGGCAGGATCATCGCGGCGTAGCCCGGATCCTTCAGGTGAATGGCGATGCCGCTCGGGATGAGCTCGCACTGCTTGGGTTGAATCACCATGTTGTGATCGATGCATGCGCGCAAATCGATTCCGGCAGAACCGGCGGTCGCATAGCCCGGCATGCTTTCATGCAGGCTGGGATCGAGAATTTTGACATCCACCGGGATATGCTTCATTTGTTTGCTCCTTTATAGCGTTGCGCAATCTGTTGCATCAATAGCCTTGCCAATGTCAACTTGTCGGCGCGTGGCAAAACATGGCTGCCACTGTCGTCAAACAGCACCAGTTCATTGTCGTCACTGCCGATGGCATTTTGCGCGAGATTGCCCACCAGCAGCGGCAGCTTCTTCGCGCGGCGTTTCTGCTCTGCGTACTCCGCAAGGTTCTCGCTCTCGGCGGCAAATCCCACACAAAACGGTGGGTTCGGCAGGTTGGCGACATGCGCCAGAATGTCCGGATTGGGCACCAGTTCCAGCGTAAGCGTATCCGCGTTCTTCTTGATTTTCTGTGCGCTCGGCTGTGCGACACGGTAATCCGCCACCGCTGCCACGCCGATGAAAATATCGCAAGCGCTGGCTTGGTCTTGTGCCGCCGCGAACATTTGTGCGGCACTTATGACATCCACGCCCTGCACACCGTGTGGTTTGGCGAGTGCCGTCGGGCCGGATATCAGCACCACTTCCGCGCCTTGCTCCAGCGCAGCCTGCGCAATGGCGTAACCCATTTTTCCTGAGCTGCGGTTGGTAATGCCGCGCACCGCATCGATTGCCTCATAGGTCGGTCCGGCGGTGATGAGAATCTTCACACCATTTAACGCCCTCTCCCGCGAGCGGGAGAGGGAGAGGGCTGGGGTGAGGGTAGGTGCAAGAGGCGTTGCTTGTAAAAATGCCATCACGGCTCGCGCCAGTTCCTCGGCTTCCAGCATCCGCCCCATACCTTCCTCGCCGCAGGCCTGCATGCCACAGTCCGGCCCAAGCACCTGCACGCCATCAGCAAGCAGTTGTGCAATATTGCGTTGTGTCGCGGCGTTCTGCCACATCTCGTGGTTCATCGCCGGTGCGATCAGCAGCGGACACTGTCGTGCCAGACAGAGCGTGGAGAGCAGATCATTCGCCAGGCCATGCGCCAGCTTGGCAATAAAATCAGCGGTCGCCGGCGCGATGACAATCGCATCGGCAGCGCGGCTCAGGCTGATATGCGCCATGCCATTGTCGGTGTTGTTCCACTGCGAGGTCAGAACCGACTTGCCGGACAGTCCCTGCATCGTGGTTGGCGTGATGAAATGGCAGGCCGCTTCGGTCATCGCGACCTGCACCTCCATTCCCTGTTTCATCAACAGGCGCAGCAATTCCGCCGCCTTGTAGGCCGCGATGCCGCCGGTGATGCCGAGAGTGATGCGCACCGCTGATTGTTGTTCCATAATGTCGCGCATCTTATCAAGAAACAGCCCGTCTGGGCTGGGAGGGCAGGTAAATGGCTATTTCCGATTGGCCTGAAGGTGAGCGGCCCCGTGAAAAGCTCCTTCAGCGCGGCGCAGTCTCGCTCTCCGATGCCGAGCTGCTGGCGATCTTTCTGCGCACTGGTGTGACCGGCAAGAGCGCGGTCGATCTGGCGCGCGAGCTGCTCATCCGCTTCGGCAGCCTCACCCGGCTGTTTGCCGCCGCCGAAATTGATTTCTGCAAAACGCACGGCATGGGGCAGGCAAAATACGCGCAACTGCAAGCCGTGCTGGAAATGTCGCGGCGTGCATTGAAGGAGGAATTGCAGCGCGGTGATGCGCTCAATTCGCCGCGCGCAGTGCGTGACTATTTGCAGTTGTTGCTTGGCGGGCGGCAGCAAGAAGTTTTTCTGGCGCTGTTTCTCGATACCCAGCATCGCGTAATTGCCTCGGAAGAATTATTCCAGGGTACGCTGAGCCAGACCAGTGTCTACCCGCGCGAAGTGGTCAAGCGCGCGCTGGCGCATAACGCCGCCGCTGTGATCCTTGCACACAATCATCCTTCCGGTGTTGCTGAACCCAGCCAAGCCGACCGTTTGCTGACCGATGCGCTCAAACAGGCCTTGGGTCTGGTGGATGTGCGTGTGCTGGACCACTTCGTGGTGGCGGCTGGGCAAACCCTGTCATTTGCAGAGAAAGGGTTGATATAGCGGGAGAAAAACAAGTGTGTTCTGGCGTATGGGGGCCGACTCGCATAGCCTCAGTCGGTTCAGTGGGATGCGGTAGCTGTTCGCTTTAACTTTTTGCAGAGCGGGAAAATTCGCACGAAATGACGGATAATTGCAACTAGCCGGAAATGGCGTCCGATTACTTTTTTACGCTCGATCAAACCAATGAACCTCATCATTCAGGCTACTCATGCTATTGCGGCCACCCATTTGAATCACCTTGCCGATCTGGCGCAGAGCAAACAGCGCGAACAGATTGCCGAACATGTTTATCGCCTGCCTGAAGCGCAGTCGCATCCCGAAATTGCCCCCTATTGTTTTGAGCATCAACTGGATTATGGTTTTGTGCCGCGCGGTCGCTCGTTGAAAGATTTTGGGCTGTTGGTGATGGACATGGATTCCACGTTGATTGCCATCGAGTGCATCGATGAGATTGCCGACATGCAGGGGCTTAAGCCGCAGGTTGCGGCGATTACGGAAGCGGCGATGCGCGGCGAGCTCGATTTCGCAGAAAGTCTGCGCCGTCGTGTGGATTTGCTGGCGGGACTGGACGAACACGCCTTGCAACGAGTCTATGACGAACGCTTGCAATTCAATCCCGGAGCCGAGCTGATGCTGGCCAGACTGAAGGAGCACGGCATCAGGACATTGCTGGTTTCCGGCGGATTTACATTTTTCACCGAGCGCGTCAAGGCGAGTCTGCAACTCGATTTTGTCCATGCTAATACGCTGGAAATTATTGACGGAAAACTTACCGGCAGGGTACAGGGCAAGATTTTTGACGCGCAGGGCAAGGTGGATTGGCTGGTGAAGATACGCGAAGAACTGGAGCTCAGACCGGAGCAGGTTATCGCTGTGGGCGATGGTGCGAACGACCTGAAGATGATGGCGCGGGCCGGCATTAGCATTGCGTACCATGCCAAGCCGGTGGTACGCGCCCAGGCCAGTTACGCATTAAACTTTGTCGGGCTGGATGGGCTGGTGAATCTGCTGGCTTAGAGGCGCTCCTGATTATTTTTCGGGAGTGTTCTTATCACTGGATTTGTCGGACTCGCTTAGTTTCTCATTCGGATGCGATTTTCATGCATACCCCGAACACTTCCCAGCGTAACACCTCCTCCTGTAACGCCGCTTCAGTCAACGGGTTTTGTGCCAGCCAGTTTGCGTCTATTGAAAGGCGGAAACGGGTGCTGTTGAAGTGTCCGTGCAGGGTGGGCAGGCTGATAGTGCTGCGGTTGCGGTAAAGCAGTACGGCAAGGCGCAGACTCGCTACCAGCGCGCAATCTTCGGCATTTTTAAATTGCCCCTTCAGTTTTTCCAGGTTACCGCGCTGGGCTAGCGCCAGCAAACTGAGACGCGCCTGCTCCTTTTTTGAGAAGCCGGGCATGTCAGCATTGGCAAGGATGTAGGCGGTGTGTTTGTGATAGCCGCTGTGTGCGACGCTGATGCCAAGTTCATGCAAGCTGGCCGCCCAGTTGAGCAGGTGCAGCGTGGCCTCATCAATTTCATCATCGAGGAACTGCTTGGCAAATTGGCATGCCAGGCCCGCCACACGTTCTGCTTGCATGATATCAACGCGATAGCGCCGCATAAATTGCTGCGTGGTGACTTCACGCATGTCGTTGTTGTGGAAGCGTCCCCACAGGTCATACAGCACACCCTCGCGCAGTGCGCCTGGTGCGGGTTGAAGTTGTTCGATTCCCAACTCGCAAAAGGCGGCATACATGATGGCAAAACCGCCGGGAAAAACCGGCACCCGATCCGCGCGCAAACCCGACAAGTTCAGCTTTTGCACATCGCCAATCTTGAGCAGGTAGGCGCGCAGTTTTTCCAACCCATCGTGCGTGATGCCGTTTTCGGAATAGCCGTTCAGTTCCAGTACGTCGTATAACACCCGCACCGAGCCGGACGAGCCGAACGCGGTGGACCATTGGTTTCTGTTGAAATCCACCGTAATGGCCTGCAATTCATTGCGCGCGGCAAATTCGGCCTGCTTGAGGTTTTGTTTGGTGATTTTACCGTCGGGGAAAAAACGCAGACTGTAACTGACGCAGCCCATATACAGGCTTTCCAGTTTGAGCGGGGTCAGGCCCTGGCCGATGATGAATTCGGTGGAACCGCCGCCGATGTCCATCACCAGACGGTTGCCATCAGATTGCGGCAGGCCATGCGCGACACCGTTATAGATCAGGCGTGCTTCTTCTATGCCGGCGATGACCTCGATCGGAAATCCTAATACCTGTTCGGCCTGCGGGATGAAGTCAGCGGCATTTTTTGCCACACGTAATGCATTGGTACCTACTGCACGCACCGCTTCACGCGGCAGGCCGCGCAGGCGCTCGGCAAACCGCCCCAGCGTGGTGAGGGCGCGCTGTTGTACTTCGGCGTTCAGATGTTTGTTGGTGGTGAGTCCGGCGGCAAGCTGCACCGGTTCGCGCAGTCCGTCCAGCATGTAAAGCTGGTCACCCTCGACCCGTGCGATTTGCAACCGGAAACTGTTTGATCCCAGATCAACGGCGGCAAGGATGGGCTGATGGTGCATAAGGGGGAAGTGGGGAGTAGGAAGTAGGATGTGGGGAGCAGGAGCGGGTTTTTCACTTACCACTGAGGCACGAAGCGCCGATCCACTTACTACTCCCCCATGGCCTTTACTGCTGAATCTCGCGGTCGATCTCGTCCACGGTTACATGGCGCACGTCGCGGCCCTTGACCATGTAGATAACGTATTCGGACATATTCTTGGCGTGGTCGCCAATGCGCTCGATCGCCTTTGCCACAAACAGGATTTCCAGCGAGATGGTGATGGTGCGCGGGTCTTCCATCATGAAGGTGATGAGGTAGCGCATGATGGCGCGGAACTCTTCGTCCACCTTTTCATCCTGACGCACCACCTGTGCGGCCATCGCCACATCCAGGCGCGCAAAGGCATCGAGCGCCTGGCGCAGCATATTCAAAGCCAGATCGGCAGCATGGATGATTTCGTGGTAGCGCGGCAGATTGGGCGTATTTTTTTGCGACAACAGCTTGGCCATGCGCGCAATTTTTTCGGCTTCATCGCCAATGCGTTCCAGGTCGGTAATGGTCTTGACCACCGCCATGATCAGACGCAGATCCCCCGCTGTCGGCTGGCGGCGGGCTATCACCTGGCTGCAGCTTTCATCTATTTTCACCTCCATGGCATTAACCCGGTGGTCATCTTCAATGACCCGGGTCATCAGGGCCACATCGCCGCTTAACAGCGATTCCACGGCACTCTTGATCTGGTTTTCCACCAGGCCGCCCATTTGCAATACATTGGCACGAATGGCTTCGAGCTCGGTGTCGAATTGGCGGGAAATATGTTCGCTGCTAATCATGGTCGTCTTTCAAAATGATTGATTGCGTAGTTTAGGCGAAAAATGTGAAGGTTAGATGACATTGGCACTACCCCCCCCACCTCAATCCTCTCCCGCTTGCGGGAGAGGAAGCAACCGTCCCTTCCCTTTGGGGAAGAGCGGCATAATATTCATGCCGTCATCGTCTTCACGCCTTCCGCTGTGCCGAGCAGTAACACGTCGGCGGCACGGCGCGCAAACAGGCCGCTGGTAACGATTCCTGCGATATGATCCAGCGTGGATTCCAGTTCCACCGGATTCATGATTTGCAGCTCATGCACATCGAGAATGAGATTGCCGTTGTCGGTGACAAAATTTTCGCGCAGTTGCGGCTGTCCGCCCAAGGCAACCAGTTGGCGTGCTACGAAGCTGCGTGCCATCGGAATGACTTCGATGGGTAGGGGGAATTTACCCAGCATATCCACCAGCTTGCTGGCGTCGCACAGACAAATAAATTTCCTGCTAGCCGCCGCGACGATCTTCTCGCGCGTCAGTGCGCCGCCGCCGCCTTTGATCATGTGCATGTGGCGGGTGATCTCGTCCGCGCCGTCCACATACACCGGCAGGTTGCCCGCATCGTTCAGTGACAGCACCTTGATACCGTGCCCCTGCAAACGCTTTGCCGAGGCTTCCGAACTGGCGACCGCGCCGCGTATCTTGTGCTTGATCATAGCCAGTTCGTCGATGAAGAAGTTGGCGGTGGAGCCCGTGCCTATACCGACGATGCAATCAGCCGGCACATACTCGATCGCGGCTCGCGCAACCGCATGTTTCAAATCATCCTGGCTCAGCATCCGTTTATCCCGCTTTCAATATTATTTATTTCGTTCGCAATTATTGCAGGAATTGCCGGGCAGGGAAACAGGCATGCCTGATAAGATGCCAAAGCCAAGATCGTAGCCAACGGAAGGAACGAACATGCAGGTCCACACTATTGCCACCACCCCATTTCTTGACCAGAGGCCCGGCACTTCCGGCCTGCGCAAGCATGTGCGTACTTTCAAGCAGCCGCACTACCTGGAAAATTTTGTGCAAGCTCTGTTTGACAGCATCGCCGTGCCCGCGGGGTCGGTGCTGGTGCTGGGCGGTGACGGCCGTTATTACAATCGCGAGGCGATCCAGATCATTCTCAAAATGGCGGCGGCCAATGGTTTCGGGCGGGTGCTGGTCGGCAGGGGCGGAATACTTTCCACACCCGCCGCCTCCTGCGTGATCCGTAAATATCAAACCCATGGCGGCATCATTCTGTCCGCCAGCCACAATCCCGGCGGGCCGGACGGCGACTTTGGCATCAAGTACAACACGGCCAACGGCGGCCCGGCACCGGAGAAGATCACCGAGGCAATTTTTTCGGTGAGCAGGCAGATTTCACGCTACCGCATCGCCGCTGCGCCAGATGTTGCGCTGGATGAGTTGGGCGACAGCAAGTTGGGCGACATGGCCGTGTCGGTTATCGATCCGGTCGCCGACTATGCCGATCTGATGGGATCGCTGTTTGACTTCGCGGCCATTCGTGCTTTGTTAAGCAGCGGTTTCCGCATCAGGTTCGATGCCATGCACGCCGTCAACGGCCCGTACGCCCGCGAGATTTTTGTCAGGCGCCTCGGCGCATCGCCGGATAGCATGATGAACGCCGAGCCGTTGCCGGACTTTGGCGGCGGCCATCCCGATCCCAACCTCACTTACGCCCATGAATTGGTCGAAGCGCTGTATGGCGGCAATGCACCGGATTTCGGTGCGGCTTCGGACGGCGACGGCGATCGCAACATGATCCTCGGCAAGCATTTCTTTGTCACCCCTTCTGACAGCCTCGCCATTCTTGCCGCCAACGCTCATTTGGTGCCGGGCTACCAGCAGGGCCTGGCAGGCATCGCGCGTTCCATGCCGACCAGCGCGGCGGCAGACCGTGTGGCTGCAGCGCTCAATATCCCCTGCTACGAGACCCCGACCGGCTGGAAGTTTTTCGGCAATCTGATGGACGCGGGCAAGGTGACGCTGTGCGGCGAAGAGAGTTTTGGCACCGGCTCGAATCACATTCGCGAAAAGGACGGGTTGTGGGCGATTTTGTTCTGGCTGAACATCCTCGCGGTACGCAAACAATCGGTGGAAGATATCGTGCGCGAACACTGGGCGCGCTTCGGGCGCAACGTCTATTCGCGTCACGACTACGAAGGAATTCAAACCGATGCTGCCAACGGCGTGATGAAACTGTTGCGTGACAGTTTTGCAACATTACTGGGCGCGCAATTCGGCAGTTACCAGGTGCTGTTCTGCGACGATTTCAGCTATACCGACCCGGTCGACGGCAGCGTCAGCACCGGGCAGGGCGTGCGCATCGGCTTCAGCGACGGTTCGCGCATCGTGTTTCGCCTGTCCGGCACCGGCACAGAGGGTGCCACGTTGCGCATCTACCTGGAAGCCTTCGAACCGGATGTCGCGCAGCATCACCTCGACGCACAGGAGGCGCTGGCGGGTCTCATCGGCATCGCGCTGGAGATTTCAGAGCTGCGCAAACGGACAGGGATGAGCCAGCCGACGGTGATCACCTGAAGCTATAATCGCATTCCGGAATATTCGTGCCGCGCCGCAAAGGCGCGATTTAAACCCCAAGGAGTGGCCCTATGGCAAACAAACAGTTCATCCAGACCACTGACGCGCCCGCCGCGATCGGTACCTATTCGCAAGCCGTGCGCGTCGATAGCGCTGTGTATCTGTCCGGTCAGATCGGTCTCGACCCCGCCAGCATGCAGATGGTCGAAGGCATCGACGCGCAGATCCACCGCGTGTTCCAGAACATGCGCGCAGTCGCGACTGCGGCAGGCGGCAGCATGGACGATGTGGTGAAGGTGAATATCTTTCTCACCGACCTTGGCAATTTCGCCAAGGTGAACGAGATTATGGCGGGTTATTTTAATCAACCCTATCCGGCACGCGCCGCCGTCGGCGTTGCATCATTGCCGCGCGGCGCGCTCATTGAGGCCGACGGGGTGATGGTCATTCAGAATTAGACATATCTTCAGTCTGTGCAACCAGTCAAGATTTCACCTGCCACGCTGGCCAAACTCGCCAAGCTGGGTGTTCACCACCGCGCCGATCTGCTGCTGCATCTGCCGTTGCGCTATGAGGATGAGACGCATCTGGCACCAATCGCGACGGTCCAGCCCGGTGAGACCGTGCAGGTGCAGGGCGTTATTACCCACAGCGAAGTGGCTTTTCGCCCGCGCCGCACATTGGTTTGCCGTCTGCAGGACAACGGCGGCGAGCTGTATCTGCGTTTCCTGAACTTCTATCCCAGCCAGCAAAAGCAGCTCGCAGTGGACAAACAGATTCGCGCTATCGGCGAGGTACGCATGGGTTATTACGGGTTGGAGATGGTGCACCCGAAGTGCCGCGTGGTGGACGACGATACGCCACTGCAGCAGAGCCTCACACCCGTGTATCCGACGACTGCCGGGCTGTCGCAGGCCGTGTTGCGCAAGCTGATCGGTAACGCGCTGGAGACCCTGCCGTTGAGCGATACGCTGCCGCAACCGCTGCTGAAAAAACTGCGGCTGGCAGACTTTGCCGACAGTCTCAGGCTGTTGCACAACCCGCCGCCTGACATTGCCGCAAGCAGCCTGGAGCAGCGCAGCCATGCCGCGTGGCGGCGCATCAAATTTGACGAGCTGCTGGCGCAGCAACTGTCGATGCGCATGCACCACCGCGAGCGCAGCCAGCGCACCGCTCCCGAGCTTGCGCCGCTTCACCGCTTCACCGACGCCTTGCTCGCTAAGCTGCCGTTCGCGCTGACCGGCGCGCAGCAAAAAGTGTACGCCGAAATCAGCCACGACCTCGCGCAATCCCACCCAATGCAGCGCCTGTTACTCGGCGATGTCGGCAGCGGCAAGACCATTGTTGCCGTGCTCGCTGCACTGCAGGTTATCGAGAACGGTTATCAGGTTGCTTTCATGGCACCCACCGAGATCCTCGCGGAACAGCACTATCTCAAGCTGTGCGACTGGCTCACGCCGCTCGGCATTACGCCGGTGTGGCTATCCGGTAGCTTAAAGAAGAAAGAGAAACAGCTTGCCGCCGAACGCATCGCTGGCGGCGAGGTGTTGCTGGCCATCGGCACCCATGCGCTGTTCCAGGAACAGGTCAGCTTTCACCGGCTCGGCCTGGTGATCGTGGATGAACAGCACAAATTCGGTGTGCAGCAGCGCCTTGCGCTGCGCAACAAGGGCAGCGAACCGCATCAGCTGATGATGAGTGCCACGCCGATCCCGCGCACACTGGCAATGAGTTATTACGCCGATCTCGATGTGTCGGTGATCGACGCATTACCGCCGGGGCGCACGCCAGTGGCTACCAAGCTGGTCAGCGATGCGCGCCGTGACGAAGTGTTCGAGCGGGTGCGCGCCGCGTGCATGGAGGGGCAGCAGGCCTATTGGGTGTGCCCGCTGATCGACGAAAACGGAGTTTCGGCGAAGGCTAACGTGAGCGCAGCGAACGTTAAGCGTAGCGGCCGCAGCCAACCTGAGGCGCTGCAATTGCAGACCGTACTGGAGACCTTTCAGCTGCTCACGCAAACTTTTCCGGAACTGCGTGTTGGTCTGGCGCACGGCAAGCTGGATAACGCCGAAAAGGCGCGGGTCATGGCGGCGTTCAAGGCGGGTGAACTGCAATTGCTGGTTGCCACAACGGTCATCGAAGTCGGCGTCGATGTACCGAATGCCAGTCTGATGGTGATCGACCATGCCGAGCGCATGGGGTTGGCGCAACTGCATCAACTGCGCGGACGGGTGGGGCGCGGCACGGCCGAGAGTACCTGCGTGTTGTTGTTTCAGCAGCCGCTTTCTGAGCTGGCGCGTGCGCGCCTGAAGATCATCTATGAGAGCAATGACGGCTTTGCCATCGCGCAACAGGATTTACAATTGCGTGGGCCAGGTGAGTTGATCGGTGCGCGCCAGAGCGGGGTTGCGATGCTGCGCTTTGCCGACATCAGCGCGGATGAAGACTTATTGAACGATGCGCGGCAGAGCGCCGATGAATTGTTGCGCGATTTTCCTGAAACGGTGCAGGTGCATCTGCACCGATGGATGGCAAATAAACATGATTATCTGCGTGTCTGATTACTACTGGAATGGCGCAGCCGTGAACTGCGAAGCGGGTATTGCGCCGTGGCTCGGTGATCGCGGCTCGCTGACGCAACGCATCCAGCAACGTTGCGAAAGCTTCGCAGTGCGCCCGCTGCGCAGCGGACTGGCGCGCATTGCCTTCGACGAATCGGCGCTGCTCGGCATTGCGCCGCAATGCCTGGCCTGGTCGCGGGAAGTGTTTCTGTACGCCGATAATCGACCGGTGGTGTTTGCGCACAGCGCGTGCGACCGGCAGGATCTTCATGGCGCATGGTCTGCCGTGCGCAATCTGGGCAATAGGCCTCTGGGTGCGCTGTTGTTTGCGCATCCGCAGGTTGAGCGCAGGCCGCTGCATTACAAGGCATTACGCGGCACACATATGCTGTATCAGCGCGCGGCTACGGTGTTGCGTAATCCGCCAGACCGCCTGTGGGCGCGCCGCTCGCTGTTTTATCTGCAGGGCGCGCCGCTACTGGTGACAGAGGTATTTTTGCCGGGGATTCTGGATCTCGCCAAATCAGCCTGAGAGGTCCGAGGGTTAATCTTTTGCCTTGAGCATCTTTTTCAGCGCAAGCTTGAGCGGTGAATCTTTCAGATTCCTGCTGAGTTCATTCAGTGCGTCCTGAGCTTTCTGGCTGAGTTTGCGGGGGATCGTTTCGGGTTGGCCGGGATTGAAGGTGACTTGCACCTTGACCCGGATTCGGCTAACCTCGCAGCCTTTGTTTTGCAACATGACAACAAGCTCCGGTGCAAGTTGACGCAATTTGGCGGCAATTGCTGCGTTGCCGACGGCGATAGTGAGCGTGCCGGATTGCAGGCTTAATACCTGGCTGAATTGCGCGAGACGGTGGGGTGCAACCTCCATAAGATGGCGTTGCAAGTCCGACAAGGCTGAGGCTTTGGTCAGTAGCGGGCGTAATTCCTGACTGCCGCTCAGTAGTGATTTGAATTTCTGTGTCACAGGTTTTACGATTACACCATTATTTAAGGGGGAAGCATGAATGTTATTCTAGTTTCCAATCGCTTGGCAAAATCCCGCAGTATTACGCTGGGTGGCTGGCAAATTTCGTTGTTGTTGCTACTGCTGTCCGGACTGGTGTGGATCGCGGCACTCATGATGCAATACGCACTGGTGCGTTTTGCGCCGGAGGGGTTGAGCGACGGGGTGCGTATCCTGTTATCCAAAACGCAGAGCGAAGAGCGACAAAAGCAGCAATCCTATGTGAATGATAGCCTGGATGCTATGGCCGCACGGGTTGGACAGATGCAGGCTCGGATGCAGCGTTTGGATGCGCTGGGGGCGCGCCTGACCAAATTGACCGGTATGAAACCGGAGGAATTTCAGTTTGACAAACTTCCTGCTCAGGGCGGACCGCTGGTTACCTTGCCCGGTCAGGAAATGTCGGTAAAAAATCTGAATCAGCAGTTGGACAGTCTGGTGAAAGTGCTCAATGATCGTAGCGACAAGCTGCTGGCGCTGGAAACCATGCTGTTGCAAAACCAGTTAGACCGCAAGTTGCTGCCCTCTATTCCGCCCATTCATGAGGGGGAAGGGTGGTATTCGTCGAATTTTGGATGGCGCCCTGATCCTTTCACCGGCGCGAATGCCATGCATGAAGGTGTAGACTACGTGGTTCCGGAAGGAACGCCTATCCGGGCCTCGGCTGGCGGCGTGGTTGCCTACTCGAATCAGCATCCCCAGTATGGTAGTATGGTCGAGATTGATCATGGTAATGACATCATCACGCGTTATGCACATGCCTCGCGATTGCTGGTTAAGGTTGGCCAAGTGGTGCGGCGCGGCGAGAAGATTGCCGAAGTCGGCAGCACCGGGCGTTCTACCGGCAATCACTTGCACTTTGAAGTCCGCTATAAAGGTGTCGCCCAGAACCCTGTGCGTTTCCTGAAAAAAGCCGCTGGTTAGTGGTGATGGATATTTTGGTGGGGGTGAGGTGATGAATAGCCTCACCCTTTATTTTTGTAGTTGAGAATGAGAATATGATTTCCAGTGTAATGAAAAAGGTCTTTGGTAGTCGCAATGACCGCCTACTCAAGCAATACCGCGCTACCGTCCAATCCATCAACAAGCTGGAAGCTGATATCGCCAAATTGAGCGATGATGAGTTGCGCTTGAAAACCGACAGCTTCAGGCAGCGATTCGCGCTGGGCGAGAAGCTTGACGCACTGTTGCCGGAGGCGTTTGCCGTCGTGCGCGAGGCGAGCACGCGCGTGCTGGGGATGCGTCACTATGATGTCCAGTTGATCGGCGGGATGGTCCTGCATTACGGCAAAATCGCCGAAATGCGCACCGGCGAAGGCAAAACGCTGATGGCCACTTTGCCGGTTTATCTGAATGCAATTTCCGGTAAGGGTGTGCATGTGGTGACGGTGAATGACTACCTTGCCGGTCGCGATGCCGAATGGATGGGTAAGCTGTATCGCTTTCTTGGTCTGTCGGTAGGTGTGATTTTGTCGCAGATGCCATCGGGCGATAAACAGGCCGCCTATGGGGCAGACATTACCTATGGCACCAATAATGAATTCGGCTTTGATTATCTGCGCGACAACATGGCAACGCAGACCAGTGAACGCTTCCAGCGTCCGCTCAATTACGCCATCGTGGACGAGGTCGACTCGATCTTGATTGATGAGGCGCGTACGCCGCTGATCATCTCCGGTCAGGCCGAGGACAACGTCGATATCTATGTGCGCATCGATAAGCTGGCTCCCCAGTTGCAACGCCAGGCCGAGGAGGATGGGCCGGGCGATTTCAGCGTGGATGAAAAAAACCATCAGATATTGTTGTCCGAGGCCGGCCATGAGCGCGCGGAAAGTATCCTTACCCAAGCCGGTTTGTTGCCTGCCGGTGGTAGTTTGTACGACCCCGCCAATATCACACTGATCCACCATCTGTATGCGGCGTTACGCGCGCATAACCTGTTTTACCGTGACCAGCATTATGTGGTTCAGGATGGCGAAGTGGTCATTGTGGACGAATTTACCGGACGCCTGATGGCAGGGCGGCGCTGGTCAGATGGCTTGCATCAGGCGGTGGAAGCGAAAGAGGGTGTGGCGATCCAGAAGGAGAATCAGACGCTGGCATCCATTACTTTTCAGAATTATTTCCGCATGTACCACAAACTTGCTGGCATGACCGGCACGGCGGACACCGAGGCTTACGAGTTTCAGCAAATCTACAATCTGGAAACTGTGATTATTCCGCCAAACCGGCCGACCATCCGCAACGACATGATGGATAAGGTGTATCTCACTGCCAAGGAGAAATACCAGGCGGTGGTGGGTGGCATTAAAGACTGTTATGAGCGCGGCCAGCCGGTGCTGGTGGGTACGACCTCGATCGAGAATTCGGAATTGCTATCGCAATATCTGGAGCAGGACAAATTGCCGCATCAGGTTTTGAATGCCAAGCAGCATGCACGCGAGGCAGAAATCATCGCACAGGCCGGACGCCCAAAGATGGTGACCATCGCCACCAACATGGCCGGGCGCGGCACGGATATTGTGCTGGGCGGGAATGTCGAGAAGCAGGTCGAGCATTTGCACGCCGACGAAAGCCTGGATGAGGCGACGCGTAACCAGCGTATCGAGCAGTTGCACAGCGAATGGCAGTCGCTGCATGAGCAAGTGCTGGCGGCGGGTGGTCTGCATATTATCGGTACTGAACGGCACGAGTCGCGCCGGGTGGACAATCAGTTGCGTGGCCGTGCGGGGCGTCAGGGAGACCCCGGTTCCAGCCGCTTCTATCTTTCGCTGGAGGATCCGCTGCTGCGCATTTTCGCCTCCGATCGCGTGGCGGCGATCATGAATAGATTCAAGCTGCCTGAGGGCGAGGCCATCGAGCATAGCTGGGTGACGCGCGCCATCGAGAATGCGCAGCGCAAGGTCGAGGCGCGCAACTTCGATATGCGCAAGCAGATTCTGGAATATGACGATGTCGCCAACGATCAGCGCAAAGTGATTTATCAGCAGCGTAATGAATTGCTGGAGACCCAGGATATTTACGAAACCATCCAGGCGATGCGCGAGGGAGTACTGGCTGATACCATCAGCCAGCATATTCCACCGGACAGTATGGAAGAGCAATGGGATGCGCATTCTCTGGAAAAGGCCTTGGCTGCCGAGTTTCGCCTGGAACTGCCGTTGGTGCGGTGGCTGGATGAGGATAAACAGCTGAATGAGGCAGGTTTGCGCGATCGTATTATCGAACATGCCCAGCAGCAATATCAGTCTAAAGTGGACTTGGTTGGGAAGGAAATGCACCACTACGAGCGCGTCATCATGCTGCAAAGCCTGGATCAACACTGGCGCGAGCATCTGGCTGCGCTGGATCATTTACGCCAAGGCATCCACTTGCGCGGCTATGCGCAGAAAGACCCGAAACAGGAATATAAACGCGAGGCGTTTGAGCTGTTTTCCACGATGCTGGAGGCGATCAAGCGCGAAGTGACGCAGGTATTGATGACGGTTCAGGTGCGCAGCGAGACGGATGTGGAATCGGCAGAAGCGCCCCACGCACCGGAAAATGTGCAGTATCATCACACCAACTATGATGAAGCGCTGGCACAACCGGCAGATGACCGGTCAGGCGATGAAGAGCATAGGCCGTTTGTGCGTGACGGGCAGAAAGTGGGTCGTAACGATCCGTGCCCATGCGGATCTGGCAGAAAATACAAGCAGTGCCATGGTAAATTAAACTAATAAGTGAACTAACAGGCGAGGGGGAGGGGAAATGTCATTAGTAATTGATACGTTGCACACATCAACGATTACCGAAGAATTGACCAATGCCGAAGTAGGGGTTCTCGCGGGATTGTTTGAGGTGCGGGATTATAAAGGGGGGGAGGTCATTACCAGCCCGTCGGAGGAAAAAAATGATCAGCTGTTCATTCTCGCGCATGGCGAAATCGAAGTAAAAGTCATGAGTGGCCACGATGAAGCCACTATACATGTACTCAAACCAGGTGATCTGGCCGGCATCATCACATTCGTGGGTGGACCGGCTTCCCATCATAGCGCGACGCTTTACGCGATCGGCGATACCAAGGTGTTGAGTTTGCATCGGGTCAAATTTGAGACGCTGATCGAATCACATCCGATGATCGTCTACAAGGTCATGCGCGGGGTGGTGCGTAATGTGCATGGCATCGTGCGGCGTATCAATGTGCAATCTTCCGAGTTGAGCAATTATATTTTCCGCACCCACGGCCGCTATTAGGAACACGGTTCCATGCCGGTCAGTCTGACATTGCCCGAAGCGGCACAGCTGTTGCCCGTTGCGGGCGTTTCTTTGGGCGTTACCCAAGCGAACATCAAGCGGGAAAATCGCAAGGATCTGCTGGTGATGCAGTTGAGCGAGGGCGCGCGGGTTGCGGGCGTGTTTACCCAGAACCGCTTCTGTGCGGCGCCGGTGATCGTGGCGCGTGAACATCTGGCTGCTGGCCATGCTATTCGCGCGCTGGTGATCAACACCGGCAACGCCAATGCCGGAACCGGCGAACAGGGTTTGCAGGATGCGCGCACCACCTGCGCGGCATTGGCCGGGCTGCTGGATTACAAGGCGACGCAGATATTGCCGTTCTCCACCGGCGTGATCATGGAGCCGCTGCCGCTGGAAAAAATTACCGCCGGTCTCCCCGGTTGTGTGGCGAACATGCGTGCCGATAACTGGTTTGATGCCGCGCACGCGATCATGACCACCGATATTGTCGCCAAGGCGGTTTCCCGCCAGATCACGATCGACGGTGTGCCAATTACCGTCACCGGCATCGCCAAAGGCTCCGGCATGATTCACCCGAACATGGCGACCATGCTCGGCTACATCGCCACCGATGCGGGAATCGCGCAACCGCTCTTGCAACAAATGGTCAGTGCAGCCGCCAACCGTTCTTTCAACTGCATCACCGTGGACGGCGATACCTCCACCAACGACGCGCTGATGTTGATCGCAACCGGACAGGCCGCCCTGCCGGCAATACACGATGCGACTAGCGCCGAATTTTCCGCTCTGCAGGCTGTTGTGAACGAAGTCGCGGTCTGGCTCGCACAAGCCATCGTGCGCGACGGCGAAGGCGCCACCAAGTTCATCACCGTGCAGGTCGAGGGCGGTCGTGACGAGGCCGAGTGCAAACAGATCGGCTACGCCATCGCCCGCTCGCCGCTGGTCAAGACCGCCTTCTTCGCCTCAGACCCCAACCTCGGGCGCATCCTTGCCGCGATCGGTTATGCCGGTATAGCTGATCTGGATGTCGAAGCGCTCGAACTGTATCTCGATGACGTGCTAGTCGCCGAGAAGGGCGGGCGTGCGGTCAGTTACCGCGAAGAAGATGGTCAGCGGGTGATGGGGCAGAGCGATATCACGATTCGGGTGGTGTTGAATCGCGGGGCCGCGGCTGCGACTTTGTGGACTTGCGATTTTTCTTACGATTACGTGAAGATCAACGCAAGCTATCGAAGTTAGTTTGCCTTCTTCAGCCGTTCGCCCTGAGCTTGTCGAAGGGCATATCTTGCCAACATCAAAAACAACTTCGCCGGGCTACCCCCGGCGGTTTTGTTTTTGACTTTGATGTCAGGGAACACATTGAACACGCAAACCGAAACCACAAAAATCATCGAAGTCTCCGCCGCCGTCCTGCACCGCCCCGACGGCTCTTTCCTCCTCGCCCAACGCCCCCCCGGCAAAATCTGGGCAGGTTATTGGGAGTTCCCCGGCGGCAAGATCGAGCCCGACGAGACGCCTTATCATGCGCTGGTACGCGAGCTGCACGAGGAACTGGGCATCGAGGTCGAGACGGCTTATCCATGGATCACGCGCGTGTTCACTTATCCTCACGCGACGGTGCGGCTGAATTTTTTCCGCGTGACGGCGTGGCGCGGTGAGTTGCATCCGCACGAGGGGCAGCAGTTTGCGTGGCAATACCCTCTCTCGCATGAAAGCGCGAAGAAACAGGCGCCGGTTGCTCCGATGCTGCCCGCCAACACTCCCATCCTGCGCGCGCTGGAGTTGCCCTCCCTGTATGCCATCAGCAATGCCGCCGAACTGGGTGTGGAAGAATTCCTGCGGCGACTGGAGGTCTCGCTGGGCAACGGCTTGCGGCTGCTGCAGTTACGCGAGAAGAGCATGCCGCGTGATGAACTGCGTGAATTGGCCGGACGAGTGATGGCGCTGGCGCACGCGCATGACGTGAAGGTGCTGCTGAATGGCGATGTGGAATTGGCGTACGAAATGGGGGCGGACGGCGTGCAGTTGACGGCCGCGCAGCTTGCCACTTTGAACGAACGACCAGCTGTAAATTGGTGCGCGGCATCATGCCACAACGTAGCGGAATTGCGCCGCGCCGAGGCGCTGGGTTGCGATTTTGCGCTGTTGAGTCCGGTGCTGCCGACACAGAGTCATCCCGGTGCGGCACATCTGGGCTGGGAAAGATTTTTGGAAATCGTGGCCGGGACTTCAATTCCGGTTTATGCGCTGGGCGGTTTGACGCACGGGGATATGCCGACTGCATGGCAGCATGGCGCGCACGGAATCAGTTTGCTGCGTCAGGCCTGGTAATCCGGTTCGGATAACTCCTGTTCGCGTTGTTCGACACGATATTCCTCATTCGCCCACTTGCCCAGATCGATCAGTTTGCAGCGTTCGCTGCAGAACGGACGGAAGCGGTTATTGGTATCCCACTGATGTTCAACGCCGCAACGCGGGCAAAACACAACGGGCGGCGCTTTATTTTGCATCAGGAGGGGAGGCAGCAAAAGGTCAGTTCAAAAGGGACATTCTGCTCGAACAGCGTGGTCTTTGCCGCATAGTCGGCGGCTATAAAGCGGATGTTAAGGGCGTATTTATTGGCACCCACTTCGGGGATGCATGCCAGTTCGCTACTCAGACCGAGACGCAGCATCTGCGCGACACGCCCGCCCTGCATTTGCTGAAATGTGCCTTGATGCGCGGTGAAATGGAGCACCTTGCCGCTTTCGCGTAGCAGGCGCAGAACGATTTCCAGGCCGGCAAGCAGGGGCAGGAACGGAGCCAGCCATGTCCGTATAGATCTACGCCGTGAATCAGCCCCTTGATTCTGCCAGTAGTGATAGGAGGGCAGATCAAATTCACATGTGCCGCCCGGCATGAAGGTGCGTTGCTTGATGCTCATCAGCCATTCGTTTTCGCGCAGATGCTGGCCGGTTTTGCCGGGCATGGCGAGTATGTCTGTGGAGGCCCCGTCAATCTTCGCAAGGATGGTATCCAGCGCGTCCTCAGAAATTGCCGGGTTGTTGTGCAATGCAGAAAGAGAGCGCCGCTGGCGTTCCAGTTCCTGCAACAGCTCTGACTTTAAATCGGCGCGACAGGCTACTTCAAGAATTTCGAACAGCGTGATCAGTGCGGCATGGTGATCCATGTCGTGGTCTAGATCGGCGTAGTGCGTAATGCGGGCAAACAAATCCTCCAGGCGCAGCAGCGTGCGCACTTTTTCATTAAGAGGAAATTCGTAGTTGATCACGGCAGTTTTGGTGAAGGAGTTCCAGAGGCGAAAGATATATGGGATATCCCTGTATCGTCAATTGTTGTTGTGTGTTTCAGGTAGCGTTCATGCAGAACGGCAACCTGTTCTGACAGGTTGCCCAGACTGGAGTCGTTGTGGATGATGTCGTCTGCCAGTTGCAGCCGTTCAGCGCGCGGAGTTTGCCGGGCGATGATGGTGCGTACTTCCATTTCATTCATGCGGCTGCGCCCGATGACGCGCGTAATCTGGGTGTTTTCGTCGCAATCCACTACCAGCACGCGCTGCACCAGTTGCCGGAAGGTGCGGCTTTCTGGCAGCAGTGGCACGACAACGAGAATGTAAGGCTTGGCCTGCAATTGACGTAATTGCGCCTTGGCTTGTTCGAATATCTGGGGGTGCAAAATATGTTCCAGTCGTTGCTTGGCGGAAGCGTCCGAAAAAATTAGCCCGCGCATCTTGGCGCGATCCAGTGCGCCGTCATTCGTCACGTATTCATCGCCAAAAGCTGCACGGATCGTGGCAATGGCTTCGCCGTTGGTTTGCGTCAGGTGGTGGGCGATAGCATCCGTGTCGATAATGCCTGCACCATGTTCCGCAAACAGCGTGGCAACGGTGCTCTTGCCGCTGCCGATCCCGCCAGTGAGTCCGATAATCAGTCGAATGGTCATGAAGTAGAGAGCAGTTGCAGATAGCTTTGCGTCAGGGTTGGTCCCCAGAACAGCGCAATCAGTCCGCCGCCGGCGAGATAGGGACCAAATGGAATGGGAATGTTGCGCCCATGCTTGGCCACCACCATCAAGGTGATGCCAACCACTGCACCCACCAGCGAGGACGACAGGATGATGAGTGGCAGCATTTGCCAGCCCAGCCAGGCACCCAGCGCGGCGAGCAGTTTGAAATCGCCGTAGCCCATGCCTTCTTTTCCGGTGACGATCTTGAACAGCCAATACACGCCCCACAGTGAGAGATAGCCGAATACGGCGCCCAGCACGGCACTTTGCAAATTGGTAAAAACATCAAACAGGTTAAGCAGGAGCCCAGCCCACAGCAGGGGCAGGGTGATATCGTCCGGCAATAATTGCGTGTCGAAGTCAATCGCCGTGAGTGCCAGCAAGGCCCAGATGAGAAATAACACAGCGGCAGTAGCCAGGCCAAAGCCGAAATGCCAGGCTGCAAATCCGCACAGAATACCGCTGATCGCCTCAATGGCCGGATAGCGCAGCGAGATGGCCGCGCCGCATCCCCTGCATTTGCCGCGCAACAGCAGATAACTGATGACCGGGATGTTTTCCCACGCGCTGATGGCGTGGTGACAATGCGGGCAGGCCGAGCGCGGAACGATGAGATTGTACGTGGGCAATAGGGTCGGTTCTTCACCGCGCAGCTCGGCACATTGGTGTTGCCAGCCAAGTTCCAGCATTTTCGGCAGGCGGTGGATGACGACATTCAGAAAACTACCGACCATTAACCCTAATACAGCGCAGGCGCTGGTAAACGCAAGGGGCGAGGATTGAAGAAGCTGGAATAGATCAGACATGTCGGTGGTTTCAGTGAAGACTAACCCGCCGGCGGGTTATGTCGGAGCTAAAGCTGCCGACCATCAGGCCGATGATCAGGTACGCGCCGATGAAGGTAGCAGGGACAGTTTGCATTAATTCCAGGAGGCTCATACTGGAAAGCGGGAAGTGAGGGGCGGAAAGTAGTGAGTAGCGAGTAGTGAATGGCGAGTGGTTGCACTTCCCACATTGCACTTTCCACTTGCTACTTTCCACTTATTACTCACTCTCATCATCAAACCACCTGACCCATCTTGAAAATCGGCAGGTACATCGCAATCACCATGCCGCCGATCAGCGTGCCCAGCACTACCATGATGATGGGCTCCATTAGGCTGGATAGCGCCTCCACTGCATCGTCCACCTCGCCCTCGTAGAAATCGGCCACCTTGCTCAGCATGGCATCCAGCGAGCCGGCTTCCTCGCCGATGGCTACCATTTGCAGCACCATGCTCGGAAAGACTTCGGTGTTCTGCATGGCCACGGTCAGGCTGTTGCCGGTGGTTACATCGCGCTGGATTTTTTTCGTGGCATCGAAATACACTGCATTGCCCGCTGCTCCGGCTACCGAGTCAAACGCTTCCACCAGTGGCACGCCGGCGGCAAACATGGTCGCAAGTGTGCGAGCCCAGCGTGCGATGCTCGCCTTGCGGATCAGTTCGCCGAAAACGGGCAGCTTTAGCATCAACCGGTCCATTACTGCCTGCATTTTTTTGCTGCGTTTCCAGAAATAAAAGAAGGTGTAGAAGCCGCCGCCGACTCCGCCGAAGATCGCCCACCAATAGGTCACGAAGATATCCGAGACAGCCATGATAAATAATGTGGGCGCCGGCAAATCTGCGCCGAAGCTGGAAAACAACTCCTTGAACGCCGGGATCACAAAAATCATGATCACTGCGGTAATGATAAACGCCACGACGATGATGGAGATCGGATAGAACAACGCGGACTTGATCTTGCTCTTGATGGCCTGGATTTTTTCCTTGTAGGTTGCCAGCCGGTCCAGCAAAGTATCCAGAATGCCGGCGGCTTCGCCGGCACCGATAAGGTTGCAGTACAGTTCATCAAAGTACAGCGGATATTTTTTGAACGATTGTTGCAGGCTGCTGCCGGTTTCCACATCGGTCTTGATGTCGAACAGCAGCCGCGCCACGGATGGGTTGCTGTGGCCTTTTCCCACGATATCGAACGCCTGAAGCAAAGGAACACCGGATTTCATCATGGTGGCAAGCTGGCGAGTGAACAGCGAAATGTCTTTTTCAGTAACAGGTTTGGTGCTGCCGCGCAGTCGTTTTATCTTGGAAATATTGATGCCCTGGCGGCGCAGATGAGCAGACACGGTGGCTTCGCCGGGTGCGCGCATCTCACCTTTGATTATCTTGCCAGTCTTGTCTTTGCCTTCCCAGAGATAGGAATATTCTTTTGCTTTTGTGGCTTTTGGTGCGACAGCCATAGCGCCCCCCTTGGGTCATCCACTAACGTTGATAAACATGATGACGAGCTTTGTTCCTCTTGTAAAGCCAAGGTGGAAAGTGGGAAGTGGAAAGTGGGGAATAGGAAAATCAGCCACCCTCTGCCGTTCCCCACTTCCTACTGTTTTTCCACTTGCGCCGGAAAAATACGCGCCACTTTTACGATGCGATCCTGCATCTGAATGATTTCTATCGGATGCCCGGCAATTTTCAGGCTGGTGCCGGCTTCCGGTATATCTTCAAGATGCTCAAGAATCAGGCCGTTCAACGTTTTTGCATTATCCAGCGGCAGATGCAGTCCGAGTTTGCGATTCAACTCGCGTAAGCTGCTGCTTCCTTCCAGTAGCCAACTGCCGTCCGCCTGACGCAGAAACTTGCCGGTTTGCGCGGGTGAATGGGTAGTGAATTCACCAACGATTTCCTCGAGAATATTTTCCAGCGTTACCAGTCCGAGTAATTCGCCATATTCATCCACCACCAGCCCCAGCCTTGTGTGGCGTTCCTGGAATTGTTGTAGTTGCCTGAGTAGCGGCGTGTCGGAGGGAATGAAATACGGTTCATGCAAAATTTCCCGCAATTGCGTGGTGTCCAGTGCCTCGGTTTGCAACAGGGTGAGCACGCGTTTGATATGCAGGATGCCGATGATGTTGCTCGGTGAATCTGCGTAAACCGGCAGCAGCGTGTGGTGGCAGGTAATGATCTGCTGGCGCAATTCGTTTGCGTTCGCATTGATATCCAACGCCTCAACCTGATTGCGCGGAATCATCACATCATTCACGGTGATGCGCTCCAGATCGACCAGGTTCAGCAGCATTTTCTGGTGCTTGCGCGGCAGGAAATGCCCGGCATCCAGCACCAGCCCGCGCAATTCCTCCAGCGTGATTTTCTGCTTGGTCTGGTCCGTCTCTATTTTTATGCGCAACAGCCACAACATGCCTTTTACCAGGGCGGTCGCTACCGAAACCACCGGATGAAACAGGGTAATCAGCGGCGTGAGCAGGTAGCTTGCAGGTAGCGCAATGCGCTCCGGGTGGCTGGCAGCCAGTATCTTCGGCATAATTTCGCTGAATACCAGAATCGCAAAGGTGACTGCCAGCGTACCCATCAGGATCGCCCAGTCGTTTTGTCCGAACAAGCGCAATACGATGATGTTGGCCAATGCTGCTGCGGCGACGTTGACCAGCGTGTTGCCGAACAGAATCGAACCGAGCAGTTTGTCCACCTGGCCCAGCAGACGGTTGACCAGCTTGGCACTGCGATTGCCTTTGCGAACCAGGGCATTCAGGCGATAGCGGTTGATTGCCATCATGCTGGTTTCCGAGCCGGAAAAAAATCCGCTGAAAACCAGTAACAACAATAAAATGCCAAACAACCAGCCTAAGGAAATGTCGTCCAAGATGATGTTTCAGTAATGTTTAACGGCGAGAATAGTGTGCGAGAGGGCTGCGGGTGTCAAGCGCCGCGCCGGATGCTGTAACGCATCAGCAGTGCACCGGCAATCATCATCGGCAGACTTAGCCATTGTCCCATGCTCATGCCGAAGGCCAGCAGACCGAGGAAGTTATCCGGCTCACGGGCAAACTCGGCGAGAAAACGCATGCTGCCATAGCCGATCAGGAACAGCCCGGATACCGCACCAACGGGGCGCGGCCGGCGCGCATACAGCCAGAGCAGCGCAAACAGCAAAATGCCTTCCAAGGCAAATTGATAGAGCTGTGAGGGGTGGCGTGGCAGATTGTCCGCCTGCGGGAAAACCATTGCCCATGGCAGGTCAGTCGGGCGTCCCCACAGCTCGCCGTTGATGAAATTGCCCAGTCGTCCGAAGGCAAGGCCCGGCGGCACCAGCGGGGCGATGAAGTCGGTCAGTTGTAGCCAGCGCAAATTCCGTTGATAGGCAAGCCACGCCATCGCCAGCAGCACGCCGAGAAAGCCGCCATGAAAAGACATGCCGCCCTGCCACAGCGCGAGAATTTCCAGCGGATGAGCCAGGTAATATGAGGTTTTATAGAACAGCACATAACCCAGACGCCCGCCCAGGATGACGCCGAGCACACCATAAAACAGCAAGTCGTCGAGCAGTTTGGTGTTGAGCTGCGGATGATTCAGCATGGCGATACGCTTGCGCCCCAGCCACAGAAAAGTCATGAAACCGGCCAGATACATCAGCCCGTACCAGTGAATGGCGAGTGGGCCGAGTTGCAGCGCGACGGGGTCGAATTGTGGATGAACGAGCATGGATGAATCGGGTAGAATCAGAGCTTCGATTATACGTGTGCTTTAACCTTGGAGTCGCAATCGTCCACAGATTGCGCAGATTAAACCGATTACAACCCGGCCCCATGAAATTCTTGCGCCCGCTATGGTTGCACAGATCATCATTGTCATGTCTTTGAATCTGCGCCAATCTGCGTAATCTGCGGATAAACGCTTTTTCAGGTCCAAACTTACAGAGAGAGACAACATGCCCGCTTACCGTTCCCGCACTTCCACCCATGGCCGCAACATGGCCGGCGCGCGCGCCTTGTGGCGCGCCACCGGCATGACGGAAGGCGATTTTGGCAAGCCCATTATCGCCATCGCCAATTCGTTCACCCAGTTTGTGCCCGGCCATGTCCACCTCAAGGATATGGGGCAGCTGGTGGCGCGCGAGATCGAGAAGGCGGGCGGCATCGCCAAGGAGTTCAACACCATCGCCATCGACGACGGCATTGCGATGGGGCATGACGGCATGTTGTATTCGTTGCCGAGCCGCGACCTGATCGCAGACAGTGTGGAGTACATGGTCAATGCGCATTGCGCCGATGCGCTGGTGTGCATTTCAAATTGCGACAAGATTACACCGGGGATGCTGATGGCGGCGATGCGCCTGAATATCCCGGTGGTTTTCGTCTCGGGCGGGCCGATGGAGGCGGGTAAGGTCAACTGGCAGGGTCAGACCCGGGGCCTGGACCTGGTGGATGCGATGGTGGCAGCGGCGGACGACAAAGTCAGTGCGGCGGAATGTGAAGCCATCGAGCGTTCCGCCTGCCCGACCTGCGGTTCCTGTTCCGGCATGTTTACCGCCAATTCGATGAATTGCCTGGCCGAGGCGCTGGGACTGGCGCTGCCCGGCAACGGTTCGCTGGTGGCGACGCATGCCGAGCGCAAGCAGTTGTTTTTGCGCGCCGGGCGCGTCATCGTCGAATTGTGCAAACGCTACTACGAACAGGACGACGCGAGTGTGTTGCCGCGTTCCATCGCCACGTTCGACGCATTCGAAAATGCCATGACGCTGGATATCTCGATGGGCGGCTCGACCAATACCGTGTTGCATCTGCTGGCGATTGCGCAGGAAGCGCAAGTGAACTTCACCATGAAGGATATGGATCGCCTGTCGCGCCATGTGCCGACGCTGTGCAAGGTCGCACCTTCCTCCGAATATCACATGGAAGACGTGCATCGTGCCGGCGGGATACCCGCGATTCTGGGGGAACTGGACCGGGCCGGCCTGTTGCATGCCGGCGCCGGGACGATACACAGCGCGACATTGCGCGAGGGTTTGCAGCAGTGGGACATCGTGCAGACACAGGATGAAGCCGTGAAAAAATTTTTCCGCGCCGCGCCTGGCGGGATTGTCACCACCCTTGCCTTCTCGCAATCCATGCATTATCCGGAGCTGGATGCAGATCGTGCCAACGGTTGTATCCGCGACAAGGCGCATGCGCACAGTCAGGACGGCGGGCTGGCGGTGTTGCACGGCAACATCGCACCGGATGGCTGCATTGTCAAAACCGCCGGAGTGGATGAAAGTATCCTGAAATTCACCGGACGCGCGCGCGTGTTCGAAAGCCAGGACGATGCAGTGGCTGCCATCCTCGCCGATCAGATTGTGGCGGGCGATGTGGTGGTGATCCGCTATGAAGGACCCAAGGGCGGGCCGGGCATGCAGGAGATGCTGTATCCGACTTCATACCTGAAATCCAGAGGTCTGGGCAAGGCATGCGCATTGCTTACCGACGGGCGTTTTTCCGGCGGCACTTCGGGTTTAAGTATCGGCCATGTTTCGCCGGAGGCTGCGCAGTGTGGCGCGATCGGGCTGGTGGAGGAGGGTGACACCATCGAGATCGACATCCCGGAGCGCAGTATCAATTTGGCGATTTCCGATGAGGAATTGGTGCGCCGCCGCGTCGCGATGCAGGCCAGGGGCAGGCAGGCATGGAAGCCCGCGACAGACCGTCAGCGCAAGGTATCGGTCGCATTGCGTGCCTACGCTGCTATGGTGACTTCGGCCGACAAGGGCGCGGTGCGGGACGTGTCGCAGCTTGAAGGAATATGATGGCAGCGGGCACTGCTGCCGGGTCGCATCTCCACTTGCGTGGAGCCACTGCTCCGCCGTTCGCAGGCCAACGCCTTGTGGTGACTTCGGCCGACAAGGGCGCGGTGCGGGACGTGTCGCAGCTTGAAGGAATATGATGGCAGCGGGCACTGCTGCCGGGTCGCATCTCCACTTGCGTGGAGCCACTGCTCCGCCGTTCGCAGGCCAACGCCTTATGGTGACTTCGGCCGACAAGGGTGCGGTGCGGGACGTGTCTCAGGTGGAAAAATAATGTGGCAGCGCGGTTGTCGATTGCACATAGCGACATAGATTCGCCGCGGGATTCCGCAGCGGACTCGTGCCCCGCCCCGAATCCTCAGGTTCCCGCTTTCTGGTCTCTCTCCGCTGCAAAATCGCTCGCTACGATTTCCACCGCTATGTATAGTCGCGGGATCAGAGCCTGAGCGGAGAGCATCATGACCAAACAAATTCAGGAAGCCTACATTGTTGCCGCGACACGTACGCCGGTCGGCAAAGCGCCGCGCGGGATGTTCCGCAACACGCGCCCCGACGATCTGCTGGTGCATGTATTAAAGAGCGTGCTGGCGCAAGCACCGGCACTTGACCCGGCGGCGATCGGTGATGTCATCGTCGGCTGTGCGATGCCGGAGGCGGAGCAGGGCATGAACGTCGCGCGCATCGCGTTGTTGCTGGCAGGGCTGCCGCATGGCGTTCCGGGGGTAACGGTAAACCGTTTTTGCTCGTCCGGTTTGCAGGCAGTGGCGAATGCGGCGGATCGCATCCGGCTTGGTGAGGCAGAGGTGATGATCGCGGCAGGTGTGGAAAGCATGAGCATGATTCCGATGATGGGCAACAAGGTGGCATTCAATCCGCAGATATTCGCGGGCGACGACCATGTCGCCATCGCCTATGGAATGGGGCTGACGGCGGAGAAGGTGGCTAAGAAATGGCATGTGTCGCGCGAGGCGCAGGATGCTTTTGCGCTGCAAAGTCATCAGCGTGCCATTGCGGCGATAGCGAATGGCGACTTCAGGAATGAGATTACGCCGTATCAAATTGCCGAGCATCAGCCGGATATGCAGACACGCGCGGCCAGTTTGAAGATGCGCGAGGCAGCACAGGATGAAGGCCCGCGTGCCGATACCTCGCTTGATGCGCTGGCCGGACTCAGGCCGGTGTTCGCGCAAAATGGTTCGGTTACGGCAGGCAATAGTTCACAAATGTCGGACGGCGCAGGCGCGGTGCTGCTGTGCAGCGGGGCGGCGCTGAAGCGTTATAACCTTGAGCCCATCGGCAAGTTTCTGGGTTTCAGCGTTGCGGGCGTGCCGCCGGAAATCATGGGTATCGGCCCGAAAGAAGCTATTCCACGCGTGTTGCAGCAGGTCGGTTTGCGGCTCGACGATATGGACTGGATCGAACTGAACGAAGCCTTCGCCGCGCAGACGCTGGCTGTGATTAGCGATGTCGGCCTCGATCCGGCAAAGGTGAATCCGCTCGGCGGCGCGATTGCCCTCGGCCACCCGCTCGGCGCAACCGGCGCGATCCGCACCGCGACCCTGCTGCACGGTCTGCGCAGCCGCAAGCAGAAATACGGCATGGTGACCATGTGCATCGGAACGGGAATGGGTGCGGCGGGCATATTTGAAAGTCTTTAAAGGGAACTGGGGAGAAATGGTGGTGAACGCAATCGTTTCGCAACGCACTATGGGCAGTAGTGAACCGACAGGGTGGATATAGGCATGGCCTTGCCTGGTTTAGCGAATGCTGACCTCAATGGCCTGATCATTCCCGGTTTTGTCTCCAGGCGGCCCGAAGGTGTGTTTATAGACTTGCCGGTCTTGCGGACGGCAGGCGGCTTCGAGCAGTTTGTCGAGCGCCTGTTCACCGGAGAGGCGCTGTTTTCGGGCCTGGATTATGGCGTCTTTCTCAAGCTTCTTTATGACGCCGATTGGCTGGCAGAGATACAAGACCAGTGCACGGAAGTGAAACTGGCGGCGGAAATTGTCGGGTTTTTGCCAGAGCGCCGCGCGCTCTACAGGGCAGTCAAGATGCTTGAAGGCGGAAAATGCGCCGAGTATGTTTTTGAGCCGGTCAGTATCGAAGTAAGCAGTGAGCAGCCGATTTATGGCGAGCCGGACGAAAGTGGTACTGCCAGCATCGTCGGGTATGAGAACAAGATCGAGTTGCAGCCGGCCAAGTTGAATTTTGACGAGTTTATCGCCGATATGTGGATGAAGGGTGTGAAGTTCGGCATCGATGCAAATGCCGTGCAGCAGGCCATTGCCAGCAGTACACCGGCACGCGTGACGATTGCACGGTGTCTTGATCCCACCGAAGGCAGCGACGCCGAGATCAGGGAGGTCTCCAAGCATTTGCATCGGGATAATTCCCCCAGAATGCTGGCGAACGGCAGGGTCGACTTGCGTGTTTTTGAGAACCGCTTTCCGCAAATGGTCAAAGGGGAGCGCATGCTCAAGAAGCTTGCGCGCAAGCTGGGCAAGCAGGGACGCAAGGTGACCGGTGACGTCATCGAACCGAGAATGCCAAAGGATCTGGATTTGCATGCGCTTGCTTCATTCGGGACGTGCATCGAGCAGGAACCGGATGGCGAATATATTGTGGCGGCACTGGATGGGTTCCTGTCACTGGACAGCCATTCAAATAAAGTGTCAATTACCAAAAAAATTGAAACTAAAGAAGGTGTTAGTGCCAGGACGACGGGCGATCTGATTTTGGGGGTAGACGAATTTATCGAGCATGGCGAGGTACAGGAAGGTCGTGTAGTCAGGGGAAAGCACATGACTTTCCTTTCCAATGTGTTCGGTAGCGTGATTTCGCAGGATGGTAACATTTGCGTCAGGGGCAATCTATCCGGCGGTCGCGCGGAAGCAACGGGCGGAAATGTCACATTGGACAAGAACGCTTCGCGCGCGGTAATTCTCGCTTATGACGGCGAAGTGACGGTCAGGTTTTGCGAGAGCAGCATGATTATCGGCAAGACTGTTCGCATCGAATATGCGGTGAATTGCGAAATCATTGGTGAAGAAGTGTTCGCCGACAAGGTTGAGGGATGCAGGGTTGTGGCGGAGAGAATCAAGGTTATTTCTTCTGATGAGCGCAAAGGCAGGGAGACACTGGTGACGCTATTGATCCCGGATTTTTCCGGCGTTGACCAGCGTGTCGCTGACCTTAAAAAGGAAATGGTCAATGCTCAGGCGAATATCGGAACCAGAATGCGTCAGATCGAACGGATAAAGTCGGACCGGGACGTCTCAAGATATTTTACGCTGGCAGAAGAAATCAGAAGCGGCGCAATCAAGCTGGCGGAAGATCGGATCGGCGCCTGGCAAAAACTGGTTGCGAAAAATGCCAAAGCGGCTAGTCAAGTGGTGATGCTGGAAGAGGAAATCGGTGAGCTGGATAAGTCAATCAAGGCCTCCGCAGCGGAGCTTTCTACCGTCATGCATGACCGCGACGGGATGGGGGAAAATATTGCTTGTGTGATAGATAAGGTTGCCGGTCAAACCACTGGACAAACAATGAAGGTTGAAAGTGGGTTGAATTTTTTCAGGGACATGACGGACAACGATATCAGGATATCCATACAGAAGACGGATAGCCGCACGTCGCGTTTTTTTTCGGACGATGAAGGCGCTGTTGACTGGAAGTTCGAAAAACCCGGAGCTTGCTGAGCGGAAGCTGCTTTGGCCCGGAAGCAAGGAGTGATAGTGGATCTGGAAGAAAAGCGTCTGGATACGGCATTGGTGTATGAAGGAAGTTTCATGCAGGTGCGCAAGGATAGTGTGCTTTTGCCGAATGGCGCGACAGGCAGCCGCGAATACATCACCCACCCCGGCGCGGTGGCAGTGCTGGCGATGCTGGACAACGGCAATCTGGTGCTGGAGCGCCAATTTCGCTACGCGCCGCAACGCGAATTCATCGAACTGCCCGCCGGAAAAATTGATCATGGAGAGGATATTCTGCTTACCGCGCAACGCGAGTTGCTGGAAGAGACCGGTTATGCGGCAGGCGAGTGGCAGCACCTTACCACTGCCTGGCCTTGCATCGGTTACGCCGACGAACGCATAGCATATTTCTTGGCGCGCGGCCTGACGCGACAAGGGCGCAATCTGGACGATGGTGAATTTCTGGAAGTATTCGAATTGCCCCTGCAGGAGGCGATAGCGTGGATACGCTCTGGCAAGATCAACGACAGCAAAACCATCGTCGGGCTGTTCTGGCTGGAGAAATACCTCAATAATTGGGCTGATGAAAATCCTGGGAACAATGAGCAGCGGGTTATGTTGTAACCAAACCCAGCCAATTAACGCACT
The DNA here is from genome assembly GCA_964355765.1 of uncultured Gallionella sp. Classification (GTDB taxonomy): domain Bacteria; phylum Pseudomonadota; class Gammaproteobacteria; order Burkholderiales; family Gallionellaceae; genus Gallionella. Next base: position 47,146 of record CAYHEM010000005.1, on the reverse strand, counting down.
GCGTTTTTCAACTGTTCGAGAATGGCTGGGTTTTGGCTACGGCCGGTGCTGCGCACCTTAACATCGCAAGCGATGTTAGCCTGCGCCGACAACACGCCTCGCAGAGGCTTGTTGCGGTGGAGACTAACCCGTTGGCGGGTTATGTCGTAACCAAACCCGGCCAATTAGCGCACAGCGTTTTTCAACTGTTCGAGAATGGCTGGGTTTTGGCTACGGCCGGTGCTGCGCACCTTAACATCGCAAGCGATGTTAGCCTGCGCCGACAACACGCCTCGCAGAGGCTTGTTGCGGTGGAGACTAACCCGTTGGCGGGTTATGTCGTAACCAAACCCGGCCAATTAGCGCACAGCGTTTTTCAACTGTTCGAGAATGGCTGGGTTTTCCAGTGTCGAAACGTCTTGGGTAATATCTTCTCCTCTGGCGATGGCGCGCAGCAGGCGGCGCATGATTTTGCCGGAGCGCGTCTTGGGCAGATTATCGCCAAAGCGAATTTCATCGGGTTTGGCAATCGAGCCGATTTCCTTTCCCACCCAGGCGCGCAGGCTTGCGGCTATTTCTTTGGCTTTGACCGGATTGTCCGGACGTGCGCTTTTCAACACGACAAAGGCCACGATCGCTTCCCCCTTGATGTCATGCGGCTTGCCGACCACGGCTGCCTCGGCGACCAGCGGATTGGCAGCCAGCGCCGATTCAATTTCCATCGTCCCGAGACGGTGGCCGGAAACATTCAGCACATCATCGATGCGCCCCATGATCCAGAAATACCCGTCTTCATCGCGGTGCGCGGAATCACCTGCAAGGTAATAGCCGCGCATTTCTTCCGGAAAATAACTTTTTTTATAGCGCTCCGGGTCGCCCCAGATGGTGCGGATTTGTGACGGAAACGGGCGCTTGATGACGAGAAAACCGCCATTCGGACCATGCAATTCTTCCCCGGTTTCATCGACGATGGTAGCCATGATGCCGGGCAGGGGCAGCGTGCAGGTGCCGGGCTTGATCGGCATCGCACCGGGCAGCGGTGCAATCATGTGCGCGCCGGTTTCGGTTTGCCACCAGGTATCCACAATCGGGCAGCGCGAGCGGCCGACTTCGGTGTAATACCACATCCAGGCTTCCGGGTTGATCGGTTCGCCGACCGAGCCGAGCAGGCGCAGGCTGGACAAATCGTATTTTCCCGGCAAGTCGCCCCCCAGCTTGATGAGGGAGCGGATCGCGGTTGGTGCGGTATAGAAGATCGTCACCCGATGATCCTGAATCATCTTCCAGAAGCGACCTGCATCGGGCCAGGTTGGCACACCCTCGAATACCACCTGCGTCGCGCCCATTGCCAGCGGGCCGTAGGTGACATAGCTGTGGCCGGTGACCCAGCCCACATCTGCGGTGCACCAGAAAATATCGGCCGGTTTGTAATCGAACACCCATTGCATCGACAGCATCGCCAACAGCAGATAGCCGCCGCTGGAATGTTGCACACCCTTGGGTTTGCCGGTGGAACCGGAGGTATAGAGTATGAACAGCGGATGTTCCGCACTGACCCATTCCGGTTCGCAGATGGCGCTTTGTCCCGCCACCAGATCATGCCACCAAACATCATGCGCTGTGTTCCACGCGGTTTCGCAGGCGGCGCGCCGATACACGACGACACTGTGTACTTTGTCGCAGCCACCTAGCGTCAATGCTTCGTCCACTGCAGGTTTCAGCGGCATCAGCTTGCCGCCGCGCATTTGCGCGTCGGCGGTAATCACCGCGCACGCCTGGGCATCGGTGATGCGCTCATGCAAGCTTCTGGAGGAAAATCCGGCGAATACCACCGAATGGATCGCGCCGATGCGCGCGCAGGCCTGCATCGCGACGACCGCCTCGATGCTCATCGGCATGTAGATGATGACGCGCTCGCCTTTTTTGATGCCGCGCGATTTCAGGCCGTTGGCAAACTGGCAGACGCGTGCATGAAGATCGCGGTAATTGATTTTCGTCACCGTGCCGTCGTCGGCTTCGAAAATGATCGCGATTTTTTCCGGCTGGCTGACAAGATGCTTGTCGAGACAGTTATGCGAAACATTCAACTCGCCGTCCTCAAACCACTTGAAAAACGGCGCATTGCTCTCGTCCAGTGTTTTGGTAAACGGTTTTTTCCACAGCAGGGTTTCGCGCGCCAGCTTGGCCCAGTAACCTGCATAGTCCTGCTCCGCTGCCTTGCACATGGCCTGATAACTTTCCATGCCGGAGACATTGGCCTGTCTGACAAAGTCTTCGGATGGGTTAAATACTCGGGTTTCATGCAACACGGATTGGATGTCGGACATAGAATGTCTCCTCGATAGCGGTGGTGGAAGCAGAAAAATCGGGAATGGGGTGAATGTAGGTTTTTTTGTCCCGAACTGTCAACCAAAAACGGGGCAGGTCATTTGATGCTTGCCTTTGCCGCGGTTTTTGACAAGAATGGCGGCATGTTGACTGAATGCCCTTATGCCCGAAAACACCATCGTTGATTTCTCCTTGCCAGCCACCAGTGGTCAGGCATTCACCCTATCCGGCGCGCGCGGTAAGACTCTGGCTCTTTATTTTTACCCCAAGGATAATACCCCGGGTTGCGCCACCGAAGCGCGGCAATTTCGCGATCTGTATGCAAAGTTTCAGAAAGCGAATTGCACCGTGGTGGGCATTTCGCGCGACAGCATCAAGTCGCATGAAAATTTCAAGGCCAAGTTTTCTCTGCCATTCGCGTTACTCTCCGACGTCGATGAAAGGGTATGCAACCTGTTCGGTGTCATCAAGATGAAAAACAGGTATGGCAGGCAGGTACGCAGCATCGAACGCAGCACTTTTGTCTTTGATAAAGACGGGGTGCTTCGCCAGGAATGGCGTGGACTCAAGGCGGACGGTCACGCGCAGGACGTGCTGAATTTTATCAACTCTCTCGGTTAAAGGAACATCATGCCCCCACGCAAGCAAGCGGCAAAGGGAACGGCGATCAAGTTGTTTGTGCTGGATACCAATGTGTTATTGCACGACCCCACCAGCCTGTTCCGCTTCGAGGAACACGATATTTGTCTGCCGATGTTCGTGCTGGAGGAGCTGGATAACAAGAAGAAAGGCATGACCGAAGTGGCGCGTAATGCGCGCCAGGCCAGCCGTTTCCTGGATGAAATTGTCAGCGATGCGCCGCACAAGATAGAAGAAGGTATCGCGCTGGAATCCGACGCATACAAGAGCTGCACCGGGAGGTTGTTCCTGCAGACCAGTTTCATCAAGCACGAGCTGCCGCAGCACCTGGAACTGGGCAAGGCGGACAATGCGATTCTGGGCGTGGTCATCGGCCTGCAACAGCAGCATCAGGGTCGTGCGGTTATTCTGGTCAGTAAAGATATCAACATGCGCATCAAGGCGCGTGCGCTTGGGCTGGAAGCGCAGGATTACTTTAATGACAAGGTGCTGGAAGACGCGGACCTGCTCTATACCGGCGCGTTGCCACTGCCGGATGATTTCTGGGACAGGCATGGCAAGGATATGAAGTCATGGTTGAAGGAAGGTCACACCTATTACCAGATACGCGGCCCGATCTGTGCGGCGTTATTTATCAATCAATTTGTGTATCAGGAGAATGGAACCCCGTTCTATGCAGTGGTGCTGGAGCAGGACGAAAAGACTGCGCTGTTACGCACACTGACCGATTACACACACAGTAAAAATAATGTGTGGGGTATCACCGCGCGCAATCGTGAGCAGAATTTTGCGCTTAATCTATTGCTGGATCCGGAAATTGATTTTGTCACCCTGCTAGGACAGGCGGGCACTGGAAAAACCCTGCTAACGCTGGCTGCGGGACTGCTACAGACGCTGGAAACCAAGTTGTATTCCGAGATCATTATCACGCGCGTGACGGTTCCGGTCGGCGAAGACATTGGATTTCTGCCGGGCACAGAGGAAGAAAAGATGACGCCGTGGATGGGCGCGCTGGAAGATAATCTCGATGTACTGAACAAGCCTGACGACGATGGCGGCGATTGGGGACGCGCTGCGACGCGCGATCTTATCCGCTCACGCATCAAGGTGAAATCGCTCAATTTCATGCGTGGGCGCACTTTCCTCAACAAATATCTCATTATCGATGAGGCGCAAAACCTTACGCCCAAGCAGATGAAGACGCTGGTGACGCGCGCCGGGCCCGGCACCAAGGTGGTGTGTATGGGCAACATTGCACAAATCGATACGCCCTATCTTACCGAAGGTAGTTCCGGCCTGGCCTACGTGGTGGACCGTTTCAAGGGTTGGGAGCACGGCGGGCACATCACGCTGCTGCGCGGTGAGCGTTCGCGTCTGGCGGATTACGCCGCCGAGGTGCTATGACCGCTCCCTTGGGGAAATCCGATGCCGAATGGCGTGAGCAACTCACGCCTGAGCAATATCGGGTGTGTCGCCAGCGTGCCACTGAGCCGGCCTTCAGCGGCGCCTATTGTGGCTGCCATGAAGACGGAATTTACCGCTGTGTGTGCTGCGGCAATGCGTTATTTGATTCCGAGGCTAAATTCGATTCCGGTTCCGGCTGGCCGAGTTTCCAGCGGCCGCATGCTCCGGAAAATGTCACCACATGCACAGATTCCAGTCACGGCATGAAACGCGTGGAAGTTTGCTGCAAACAGTGCGGCGCACATCTCGGACATATCTTTCCGGACGGCCCGCCGCCGACCAGGTTGCGTTTTTGTATCAACTCGGCCGCGCTCGCGCTGGATCGGAATTAACCTTTTATCGCCATCATGAAATTACTCTTCGACCTGTTTCCTATTATTCTGTTTTTCATCGCCTTTAAGGTATTTGGTATCTATGTCGCCACGACGGTGGCCATCGGCGCGACCATCGTGCAGATTGTCTGGACGAAATGGCGCCACGGCAAGGTCGATGTGATGTTGTGGGTGAGCTTCGTTATCATCACCGTGTTTGGCGGCGCCACGCTGATATTGCACGATGCGACCTTTATCAAGCTGAAGCCAACCGTTCTGTACTGGCTGTTTTCCGCCATTCTGTTGATCTCGAATATATTCTTTAACAAAAATCTGATGCGCTCGTTATTGCAGGAAAAAATCGCCTTGCCGCTGCATATCTGGCATCGCGTCAATCTGATGTGGAGCCTGTTTTTTGCGCTGCTCGGTTTTATCAATCTTTATGTGGCGTTCAACTTCTCTGAAGATGCCTGGGTCAACTTCAAGCTGTTTGGCTTCACCGGATTGATGCTGGTATTCATCTTGGCGCAAAGCGCGTGGCTTGCAAAATACGTGGACGAGAAGAAGGAATCAAACTGATGCTCACCCTCTCCTCAATCCTATGGGTGAAACAACTAGCCATTCGACTAGGCCGCAAGAAACCGCAGCCAGGTCGCTGGTTATCCCGCCAGTGGGAAAGAAGGCAAACGAGAAAGGCTACCTGAATGTTATATGCGATCATCGGACAGGATGTTCCGGATAGTTTGGATAAACGCATGGCGGCGCGCCCGGCGCATCTGGCACGTTTGCAGGCATTGCAGGATGAAGGTCGGTTGCTGCTGGCCGGCCCTTTTCCGGCAGTAGATGCCATTGATCCGGGTGTGGCGGGCTTTACCGGCAGTCTGATCGTTGCCGAATTCGCCTCATCGCAGGCGGCGCAGGAATGGGCGGATGCCGATCCCTATACGATCGTTGGGGTATTCGCCCAGCTCACCGTACAGCCGTTCCGGAAGGTGTTGCCTGCTTGAGCCGTGCGGCGAAGGGTATAGTCAAACGCTTACGCGCTTTATGACAAGACCGCCGTAGCCCGCATCGTCTCAATGCGGTACATCGTGAAGAATAGAACAGGGCGCGACCGTATGATATATTCCGCGTTGGGAACGATAATGAAGCGCGATGTCCATGCGCTTGATATTCAGGCGTATGCGCCGAACGAAATTTAATTAACTTAACTTGAAGAGGATTTAGCATGTTGAAATCTGGAAAATTCGCGGCACTGGCCATTCTGGGTGCACTGACGATTAATCCCGCGTTTGCCGAAAACAAATCCGCCACATTGGTGAACGGCGTTTCCATACCACAGGCACGCATCGACCTGCGTGTCAAGGCGGCCGCTGCGCAAGGCCAGGCTGACAGTCCGGATTTGCGCAAGGCAATTCGTGATGACTTGGTTAATCTGGAAGTGCTGGTGCAAGAAGCGGCAAGGCTTGGCCTGGACAAGAATGCGGACGTGGTGCAACAAGTTGAACTGACCAAGGCGCAGGTGCTGGCGGGCGCTTTTGTACAGGACTATGCGAAGAAGCACCCGATCAGCGAAGATGATCTCAAGCAGGAATATGACAAGTTGAAAACCAAACTCGGGAGCAAGGAGTATAACGCACGGCACATTCTGGTCGAAACAGAGGAAGAGGCCAAAGACATCATTGCGAAACTCGGCAAGAAGGTAAAGTTCGAGAAGCTTGCCGAAAAATCCAAGGACGCGGGCTCCGCGTCGCAGGGCGGTTCATTGGGCTGGAATGTGCCGGGCAATCTGGTTCCGGAGTTTGCCAATGTGATGATCAACCTGAACAAGGGAGACTACACCAAGGCGCCGGTGAAATCGCAATTCGGCTGGCATGTGATCAGGCTGGATGATGTACGCGCTTTGAAGGCGCCGTCGTTTGATGAGATCAAGCCGCAACTTCAACAGCGCCTGCAGCAACAGTCCATTCAGAAAGTTATTGCCGAACTGCGCGGAAAAGCCAAGATTGAGTAGTTTGATAGATTGTCAGAAACAAAAAAGGGATGCGTCTGGCATCCCTTTTTATTGCTGGAGGATAATTAGGCGCGCTTCTTGAACTCGTTGCTGCGGGTATCGATCTCGATCCTGTCGCCGATTTCGATGAAGGCAGCAACCGGCAATTCAAAACCGGTATTGATCTTGGCCGGCTTCATAACCTTGCCGGAAGTGTCACCGCGCACGGCGGGTTCGGTGTACACGACTTCGCGCACGATGGTGTTGGGCAATTCGACGGAAATGGCCTTTTCGTTGTAGAACACCACTTCGCATGGCATGCCGTCTTCAATGTAGTTGATCGCATCGCCCATGCTTTCGGCTTCAATTTCGTACTGGTTGTACTCGCCATCCATGAACACATACATCGGGTCGGCAAAGTATGAGTAAGTGCATTCCTTGCGATCCAGAATTACCTGATCGAACTTGTCGTCGGCGCTATACACGGTTTCCTTGCCGGCCTCGGTCAACAGATTTTTCATCTTCATCTTGACCACCGAACCGTTACGGCCGGAGCGGCTGTAATCAGCCTTGAGTATCACCATCGGATCGGTACCGACCATGATTACGTTGCCTACGCGGAGTTCCTGTGCTGTTTTCATGTTTACTGCCCTTCAATTTTGCAGGCGCGCATTGTACCGATTCTCCGATAAAAATCCAGCAAATTCAATGCAAGATTGTTTGTGGCCAGTTGATGCGCCCAGTCTTGTGCATGGCGCTCTAGTCCGTCACGCGCTGCGGCGAACGCCGGCCACGCATTCCCCGCCCCGTCCCCGCTGTTCCACGCCCGCCACAGATCCAGCATTGCCTGTGCCATTACTCCCTCTCCCGCAGGCGGGTGCGGTAAGTCGAGTGCCCTGCAATATAACTTCTGGAAGGCTTGCAGTTTGTCCCAGTGCACCGCGTCATGCTGTGGATAAATCTGCCACACGAATGGCTTGCCCGCCCACTGCGCCCGCACGCAGGAGTCCTCGCCACGTACGAAATTGATGTCGCACGCCCACAACAGCTCGTCGTAGCGTTCCTGCTCGACGAATGGCAGCATTTGTACCCGCAGGTTGCCGCGCTCGTAGGTATTACCTGCGTGCGGCACAGCGTCGCCGAAATATTGTCCGGCTTGCAGCAGAATGCGTCCTTCCGGCACGAGGCACAGCACCGGCTGTGCGCTGTGTGCCCAGACATCGAACAGCCCGGATAGCGCGCTATTCTCATAACCGAACAGCGAGATTTTCAGGGTTTCCGCGCTGGGTATCTTGATGCCGAGGGATTGCCAGTAGGCTCGCTGTTGTGCGGCATCTTCCTGAAACAGGTCGCGACGCGCCAACAAATCACGCTCCAGAAGCAGCCCGCCGGTTTGCGGGGTAAAGCCGGGAAAGAAGAAATATTTGACCAGCGGCAGCGACGCGTGCGGCGAAGGCAACCTGTGGCAGCCCGCGACCCAGTCTTCGGCGCTCAGATACTCAAGGTTGATCCACACGGGTTTGATTTCCTGCGCCGCCATCGCCGCAACGTAGCGATCCGGCAGTTTGCAGGCAAACGCTTCGATCACCAGATCTGCGGGTGCCACATCCGCAAACGGCGCAGCCCAGTGCCAGACATTTACGCCCCGGCAATGCTGCTGCGGGAGCCGAGCATCCGCTTCCGGACACAGCCGGTGCAGGCTTGCCAGATCATCCACCCACAACCGCACGTCAAGGCCATGCTCATTTGCCAATTGCCGCGCCAGCCGCCAGCACACGCCGATGTCGCCATAGTTGTCGATGACGTTGCAGAAAATGTCGCACCGGACTGCGGCCGGGTTGCGGTTTTCGGCTGGCATCACAATAATTCCTTAGGATTCATGTTGTTCGTTGACACCTGCCTCGACAAAGTCGCAGAATGAGGGTGCAGTATGCACAGATTTGCAGGGCGGAAACAATGGTTGTTGTCAGTCATTCGAACATCTATATAAGGAGTTTCTGGTCATGAGAAAAATATCCGGTATTTATACGCTGGCTGCGCTGTTGGTGTTTTTCTGCAATGGTTTTGTATCTGTCGCACATGGGCATACGCTTGTCTTCGGCCCGGAATTTTTCTCCAGTGAAAGCGGCGAGCAGCAACGGGTGGTCAAGCATTTTTCCGTTCACGACATCAATCAGAAATATTTTATCTCGATCCAGAATGGCATGAATTATGAGGAACGGGTGGCGCGTGGCGCGGTGAGTATAAACGGAAAGGTTGTCGTCAAACCGGATGAGCTTGGAAATCGGTTCAAGATCCTGACAAAGCCCGTTGCACTCAAGAAAAATAATGATATTTCAGTCGAGGTGGCAGGCGCGGCGGATGCAGCGATTATCGTTACCATCATGAGCCTGGAAAAACGCACCGTCACCGTCACTGTCCCGACCCTCGGAGAGGCGGTGGATCTCAAGGGGTATGCGCTGGCCATATTCCCCTCTGGCAGTTTTGATGCCGATCAGAAAGTCACAATATCCGTCACGACATCTCCTTCAGTTCAGGATGTATTCGAGGTTCATGCCACCGGACCCCGTTTGCCCTACGAGATCAGGATAAACACCGGAAGCAAGGCGCCTAAAAAGGATATCGCGGTCAGCATCAATCATCCCGAATCCTTCTATGAATCGAATTATCAGGCCCATCTGTTTGCGCGTATACATGACAATCCGGATGACCCGGACGCACATGACCGGTTCTACAGGATCAGTTCTGGAGTGGACGATGTCCTCATGACGACCAAGGCAGTGCTGTCGAAGCAGATTTTTTCAAACCGTTACGGCAAGAACGGGACCTATGAGGCGATCATCACGGTCGGGTTGATCCAGTAACGTGAATTTCGCACGGCACCCGCCTTATTCTGCATGTAACGCCTCCACCGGGTCGAGCTGCGCCGCACGCTGTGCCGGCACGACACCGGCCGCGAGGCCGATGGTAATGGCGGAGAGTTCCGCAAGCATGGCGAACAGCCACGGAGTGTGTACCGGAAGCGCGGGGAATATCAGATGCAGCGCCTGCGCGATACCGACGCCGAGCGCCAGTCCTGCCAGACCGCCGAGCGCGGAGAGCAGGATGGCTTCGCCAAGGAATATCGTCAGCACTTGTCGTTCGCGCGCCCCCAGCGCGCGCAACAATCCGATCTCGGTAGTGCGTTCGGCGACCCCCATGGTCATGATGGTCAGGATGCCGACCCCCCCCACCAGCAGTGAAATTCCGCCCAATGCGCCGACCGCGAAGGTGATGACGTCCAGCACCGAACCGAGCACCTCCAGCGCCTTTTGCTGCGAGATCACGGTAAAGTCCTCGCGCCCGTGCCGTGCGATCAACATATTGCGTATGCCCGCCTCCACCCGGCCGAGCTCGGCACCGGGCAGGTAGGTTGCCTGAATCTCCATCAGCCCCGGGCGGTTGAACAGTTCCAGCGCGCGCGCGGCGGGGATGTACACCGAGTCGTCCAGATCCAGCCCCAGCACCGATCCTTTTGGCTCCATCACCCCGATCACCCGGTACCGCTGTCCCCCGACGCGCAAATAACCGCCCAGCGGGTTAATGTCGCCGAACAGTTCCTGGCGTACCTTTGCACCGAGCACGACAAAAGCGCGCGCCTGGCTCGGTTCCTCGTCCGGCAGAAAACTGCCGGTGCGCACGTAGATGCGCAACGCCTGCGGCATTTCGTGGCCGACGCCGTACACCGTGGTGCGGCGCGTCTTGCCGTTGGCGCGCACTTCGGCATTGCCCTGCACGCTGGGATTGACGTACTCGATATAAGGCAGACGGCGCAGCGATTCGGCATCTTCCAGGGAGAGCGGCCGCACCGAGCCAAACATGCCGACGCTTGCGCCATGTGTCTGTTTCTTGCCGGGCTGGATGCCGATCAGGTTGGTGCCGAATTGCGAAAACTCGGACAACACGAACTGGTGCAGGCCTTCACCGATTGAAGTAAGCAGAATCACCGCCGCAATACCGACGGCAATGCCCAGGCCGGTGAGGAAGCTGCGCATGCGGTAAGCCAGGAAGCTGGAGGTGGTAAGGCGGATCAGGTCGGGGAACAGCATGATTACGACCTCGCCAGCGCCATCACCGGATCGAGCCGCGCCGCGCGCCGCGCCGGCCACACGCTAAACAGGATGCCGGTGCCGAGTGCCGTGCCGAACGCTGCCAGCACCGCCCACCACGGTGCGGCCACCGGCAGTGCAGGATAAATCTGCCCGATTACCGCTGTTCCGATTTCACCGAATATCAGTCCCACCGCGCTGCCGATGCCGGACAGGAGCGCGGCTTCGGCAAAAAACAGTTTGCGTATCTGCGCTGCCGGTGCACCCAGTGCCTTGAGCAGGCCGATTTCCCTGACGCGCTGGGCGACGGCGATGAGCATCACGTTCATAATCAAAATACCAGCCACGGCGAGACTGATGGCGGCGATTCCGCCAACCGCCAGCGTCAGCGCGCGCAGGATGCGGTCGAAGGTGGCCAGTACGGCATCCTGTGTGATGACCGTCACATCGCGTTCGTCATTGTGGCGCCGGGCAAGGATTTGTTCGGCATCGCGCGTGGCCTGCCCGATGGCATCGCGGCTCTTGGCCTCGATCAGAATGCGGAACAGCCCGGAAGTATTGAACAGCATATGCGCCGAGGCGACCGGAATGATGACCAGCTCGTCGGTGTTGAACCCCATCGATTCGCCCTGTGAGGTCAGCACGCCGATTACGCGAAAACGCCGGTCGCCCAGTCGCACCCATGCGCCGACGGCGGAGCGCTGTCCGAACAGTTCGCGCTTGATCTTTGCGCCCAGCACGCACACCGAAGCGCTGTCATGAATGTCGCCTTTTGGCAGGAACCGCCCTTGCGTCAGCTCCATGTGGCGCACCTCCAGCAGTTCGGGAGTCGAGCCGAGCACCACCACTTCGCGATTGCGCGCGTCAAGCGAAATGTTGGTCGTGCCGACGGTCAGCGGCGCGATGCGTTTGATGGCACGGCTGCGCAACAAGGCTTCTGCGTCATCCAGTGAAATTTCGCGCGGAACCTGTCCGAGCAGCATGCCCGGCGTCAGTCCGGCAGTCTCGGTGCGCCCCGGCAACATGATGATCAGGTTGGTGCCCAGCGAGGAAAACTGATCGATCACGTAGCGACGCGCGCCTTCGCCCAGCGCGGTGAGAACAACGACGGCTGCCACGCCGATGGACATGGCAAGAATCATCAGCAGGGTACGGCTGCGGCTGCCGCGTAGGCTGGCAGAAGCGAACTGCAGCGTGTCGGCGAGTCTCATGCCGGACGTGGATCGTCCGACACGATACGGCCGTCCAGCATGTGCAACTGGCGCGCCGCACGCGCGCCGATTTCGGCATCATGGGTGACAACGACCAGCGCGATGTTCTGCTCGACCAGTTGCTCCAGTAGTTTCAGCACTTCCCCGCCGGTGGTGCGGTCCAGGTTGCCGGTTGGCTCGTCAGCAAGTAGCACACTGGGGCGCATGACGGTGGCGCGCGCGATGGCCACCCGCTGGCGCTGCCCCCCGGAAAGCTGGTCGGGGCGGTGATCGGCCCGATTCGCCAGACCATAATTCAGCAGCAGCTCCGCTACCCGCGCCTTGCGCTCCACGGGGGCGATGCCTGCCAGCACCAGCGGGAGTTCGATGTTCATCGCCGCCGTCAGACGCGGCACCAGATGAAAAGACTGGAACACGAAGCCGATTTGTTCGCGCCGGACTTGCGCCTGCTGCTCGTCATCCAGGTCAGTGACGTTGCCGCCGTTCAGCCGGTAAGTGCCGGCACTTGGCCTGTCAAGCAGCCCGATCAGGTTGAGCAGGGTGGACTTTCCGGAGCCGGACGGCCCCATGATGGACACATATTCACCGACACCAAGATTCAGATCGATATCGCGCAATGCGGCAACCTGCTGATCGCCGACTGTGAAGATACGACTGACATTCTCCAGCTGGATCATCTTGCAGGCTGGGCATCTTCCGGCAGCACATGTGCGCCAGCTTGCACACCCGCCTGATCGAGCGTCATCGCAATACGATCCCCCTCGTTTAATCCGGAAATGACTTCGGTGTAATCCCAGTTGGCCAACCCCGTTTCCACCGTACGTTCCTCGAGAATGCCATCTGCCCGGTAAAGAAGCACGCGATTTTCTTCCAGCAAGGTTTGCGTGGGGATGCGCAGCACTTTTTCATGTGAGGCATGCACGATTTCGACATCGGCGCTATAGCCGACCAGCAGGTTTTCCGCCGTGGGCGCTTCGACGAATTCCACCTCTACTTCTACGGTGCGTGCCTGCCTTTCCAGTTCCAGTACATAGGGCGCGACGCGCTTGACCTTGCCCGCAAATGACTTGCGATTGATCGCATCCAATACGATGCGGCTCAACTGGCCGACCTTGATGTTGGCTGCGTCTGTTTCGTCGATCGGCGCGCTGACGAACAGGCAGCTGTCATCGATCAGGTCGATCGCAGGCGGCGTCGGAATGCCGGGCGGCGAGGGTGTGGCATATTCGCCCAGTTCCCCACTGATGTCGGCCACGACCCCGTCGAACGGCGCGCGCAACACCATGCGCCGCAAGCCGGCCTGCGCCACGGCAATGCGCGAACGCGCTTGCTCGATTTCACTACGTGCCGCCTTGCAGGAAGCCTGTTTGGCTTTTGCGTCTGCATTGGCGCGTTCCAGTCCTTCGGGCGAGATAAAGCCGCGCGCGCGCAACTGGCGCGCCCGCGCCGCTTCCCTGCTGCTCTGTTCCGCAACGGTGCACACCTCCTCGACATGTGTTGCGGTGGTGCCCAGTTGTTGTTCAGCGAGCCGCGCCTGAGCCTGCAAATCATCATTCCACAACTCCAGCAATATTTGGTCGGCCTTGACCCGTTCTCCCTTTTTCACTCGTAGTTGCGCAATCTGGCCGCCCGCTGCTGGCGCCAGCTTGGCGCGGCGGCATGCTTTTACCGTTCCCGCACGGGTATTGCTCACTGTCGCGTCTACCGTTCCACGTTCGACTCTGGTCAGCTGTACGCGAACCGGTTCGGGGCGAGTGAAATGCCAGGTTGTAGTCGCCAGTAGCGACAATGCAACGAAATAGGAAAAGTATTGCAGGAGGGGATTTCGTTCACGTTTTTCGGATAAAGTCATACGAATTCCTCAAAAAACTTGCGGCGGACTGAGCCGGGCTTCGCATACCCAAACTCGCACACGAACCAAAAAGGATGCACCGAATGAGTATATACGAGACACTTGCGAAACACGAAAGCAGAACGACGATCAGGGTAAGGGTGGCCGTTTCTCTGTCATCGCAGGAAAGCAACACCATAAACAGGGCAGTGTGTTGTTTTTGCAACAAGTTCACTTGTGTAACTGTATCTTAGCTAGAAGGGTCGCTGCTTTAAATGTTGCGAGGGTCAGCTTTTTGATTCATCATCACTTGCTGTTTCATTGTGACCTAAGGAGAAAAAAATGAAGAAATGCACGATGAGCGTCGTTCTGGCAACAGCGCTATTGGGAGCTGCTGTGGCACAAGCCGGCGAATTTGACGGCGGTTATGTTGGCGCAAAAATTGGCGTCAATCGTACAGACATGACGGCTGTTTCAAGGCAATCGCCCGTTGCCACGGGTCTGGAAGGCGGCTATAACTGGAACATGGATAACCTGTTGCTGGGTGTGGATGGCTTCCTGGATATTAATGGCAAAAAAACCCATACAGGCGTTGCACCGGCTCCGGCTGCAGTGAATTACGGCAGCCATGTTTATGGCCTCGATTTAAAGCTTGGCCTGCCGAGCGGTAATTGGATGCCATACGCAAAATTGGGCTATGCGCATGTCGCTGGACGCGGTGACGCCTATGCTTCGGTTATTGGTGATAGCGGAGCCCACCTCGGCTTGGGCGTTGAATATAAATTTGCACCTGACTGGAGTCTCGCCGGTGAATGGACAAACAACAGTGGTAAGAGCGGCGTCACCAAGCTGAACAACAATAACCTCACCCTGGGCATAAATTATCACTTCGGCAAGACTGCGGTTGCACCTGCTCCAGTGACGATTGCTCCGGTGGTGATGGAAGAGGAATCCAAGCCTGCTCCTGCTCCGGAACCCGTCCCCGAGACCTGGAAGACCTTGATCGAAAATAAGCCGGTGTGCATCGAGGGGGCTGAGTTCGAGTTCGACTCGGCAAAGCTGCGTCGCGGTGAGATCATGAAACTGGATGAAGTGGCCGGTTTTGCCGAGAAACATGGTGATGCGCAACTGGAGGCAGATGGCCATACCTGCAGCATAGGCACCGAGGCATATAACCAAGTGCTCTCCGAGCGTCGCGCCGAGTCGGTCAAGGCTTATCTGGTCAAGAAGGGAGTGGCCGCGGATCGTATCACCACCGTCGGCTACGGTGAATCCAAGCCGGTGGCAGACAATAAAACCCGCGAAGGTCGTGAGCTGAATCGTCGCGTCGAGGTTTGCACCGTGCTCAAAATAGAGAAAAAAGTGCGCGTGAGCGAGTAACTAACGGGGAAGATTGCGAAAGCGGGCTGGCAACAGTCCGCTTTTTTCTCTCCATTTTTTGTCATGCGTAATCGGGAGTGCATTACGGTGATAAGATGATGACTCTCAATATTCTTAAGACACGACAATGAAGCTGGCCGTCGCGCAAATCAACTCTGTGCTGGGAGATCTGAGCGGGAATGCCGCAAAGATTCTGCAATACGCCGAGCAGGCCAAACTGCAAGGCGCACAACTCTTGATCACTCCCGAGCTGAGTCTGTGTGGTTATCCGCCGGAGGATTTGCTGTTGCGTGACGGTTTTTATCAGGCCTGTACGCAGTCGTTAGCCGATCTTGCCAATAAAGTATCGGGTATTGCCGTAGTGGTTGGTCATCCGCACGAGTCAAACGGAAAACGCTATAACGCCGCTTCGCTGCTGCGTGACGGCAGAGTAAGTTTGACTTACCTCAAGCAGCTTTTACCGAACTATGCGGTATTCGATGAAAAGCGCTATTTTGAACAGGGTGATAAACCCTGCGTGTTTGAAATAGAAAATATCCGTTTCGCCTTGAGTATCTGCGCTGACATCTGGGAGCCCAGTACTGCCCTCCAGGCATATGCTGCCGGTGCCCAGGTGATGCTGGTGCTGAATGCATCGCCTTATGCGATGCGCAAGCGGGAACTTCGTTACTGCGCCATTCGTGAACGTATCGCGGAAACCGGAATGGCCATCATTTATGCCAATACGGTAGGCGGTCAGGATGAGCTGATCTTTGACGGGGGCTCATTTGCCATGGATCAGCGTGGTGTATTGACTGCACAAGCTGCGCAATTTGAAGAACATTTATTGATGCTGGAAATGCAGGATGAGTTGCGGCCGGCCGGAGAAAAGGTTGCAGCATTGAGTGAGGAGGCGGGGGTCTATCGCGCCCTATGTCTTGGGGTGCGCGATTACATTGAAAAAAACCGATTTCCTGGCGTGTTGTTAGGGTTGTCGGGCGGAATTGATTCAGCACTGACCCTGGCGATTGCAGTCGATGCGCTGGGCGCTGACAGGGTTCATGCAGTGATGATGCCTTCGCCTTATACTGCGCAGATCAGCCTGGACGATGCGCGCGAGATGGTCAAAGTGCTCGGGATCCGTTATGACGAATTCCCCATCGAGGCAATGTTGCAGAGCTATTTGACCACCCTGAGCGCTACTTTCGCCGGACGCGCCGTGGATACCACTGAAGAAAATTTGCAGGCGCGTATTCGCGGCGCACTGCTGATGGCGCTGTCCAACAAACTTGGCTCTCTGGTGCTGACCACCGGCAACAAGTCCGAGATGACCGTAGGTTATGCCACGCTCTACGGCGACATGGCAGGTGGCTTTGCGGTCTTGAAGGATGTCAGTAAAACGCTGGTGTATCGCCTGGCGCGTTACCGCAATACGCTGGGGCAGGTGATTCCCGAGCGCATTATCACCCGCCCGCCCAGCGCCGAATTGCGCGCCGACCAGACCGATCAGGACAGCCTGCCGTCCTACGACGTGTTGGATGCGATCATGGCCTGTTATGTCGAGCAGAATCTGGCCATTCCGGAAATTATTGCACGCGGCTATGCCGAGGCCGATGTGCGCCGGGTGGTACATCTGATTCGCATCAGCGAGTACAAACGCCGCCAGTCCGCGGTCGGCATGCGTATCACGGAACGCAGTTATGGTAAGGACTGGCGATATCCGATTACGGCGCGCTATCAGGATAACTTCTAATACAATTCCATTTAAGCGTCAGGTTTGGTACAATGCGCCGCGTTTTGTAGATGGGCTTCGAGCCCGTTTTTTATTGGTGGGCAGTCATTATGGATGTGGTTAAGCTGGTCGAAACAACGGTAAATGGCTTGGGCTATGAGCTGGTGGACTTCGAACGCTCAGGGCGCGGACTGCTGCGTGTGTTCATCGACAAGCCGGAAGGCATTTCAGTGGATGACTGCCAGACTGTCAGCAATCAGCTGACGCGTTTGTTCCTCGTTGAAAACGTGGATTATGACCGCCTCGAAGTTTCGTCGCCTGGCCTGGACAGGCCACTGAAGAAGGAGGCGGACTTTGTGCGTTTCACCGGGCAAAAAACGCAGATCAAACTGCGCATGCCGCTGGCGGGACGTAAAAATTTCGTTGGGGTGATAGGCGAAATAAGCAATGGAGTATTGCAATTGGATGTGGAGGGCAGCCCGGTAGCAATCGAGTTGTCGAATTTGGATAAGGCACGTTTAGTGCCGACTTTTTAGTTTTTAGCGCCATTGACCGTTGATGGCTATCTAGGGTTACACGGGCAATTTGGTCGGAGAATGGTATGAGTCGTGAAATTTTATTGCTGGTCGATGCACTGTCGCGTGAAAAGAGCGTGGACAAAGAAATCGTGTTCGAATCATTGGAATCGGCCCTGGCCTCCGCAAACAGAAAGCGCTTTCCGGATGAGGCGGATGTGCGTGTTTCCATAGATCGCGAAACAGGTGAATATGAATCCTTCCGTCGCTGGGAAGTCATGGATGACGAAACCTTCGAGACGCCGGATATGCATATCAAGCTGGAGGAGGCGCAAAAACGCAACCCTGATATCCAGTTAGGCGAGTTTATCGAAGAGCCGCTGGAATCCATCGATTTTGGCCGCATCGGTGCGCAGGCCGCAAAACAGGTGATCTTTCAGAAGATCCGTGATGCTGAACGTGAACAGGTATTGAGTGACTTCCTGGAGCGCAAGGAACATCTGGTTTCGGGCGCAGTAAAACGGCTGGAGCGCGGCAACGCGATTATCGAATTTGGCAAGATCGAGGCGCTGTTGCCGCGTGAGCAAATGATTCCCAAGGAAAATCTGCGCGTTGGCGATCGCGTCAAGGCACATTTGTTGCGCGTGGATCGGAGTGCGCGTGGCCCGCAGGTAATCCTGTCGCGCACTGCCAATGAATTGCTGGCGAAGTTGTTCGAACTGGAAGTGCCTGAAATCGAGGAGAAGTTGCTGGAGATCGTCAGCGCGGCACGCGATCCGGGCTCGCGCGCCAAGATTGCCGTGCTCTCGCATGACCCGCGTGTCGACCCCATCGGTACCTGCGTCGGGATGCGCGGGTCGCGCGTGCAAGGCGTGACCAACGAGTTGGCTGGCGAGCGAGTGGACATTATTCTCTGGTCGGAAAATCCCGCCACTTACGTCATCAATGCGCTGGCGCCGGCCGAGGTAAGCAGTATCGTGGTGGATGAAGAAAAGCACAGCATGGATGTGGTGGTCGAAGAGGAAAATCTGGCCCAGGCGATCGGGCGCGGCGGTCAAAATGTACGTTTGGCCAGCGAATTGACAGGCTGGGAACTTAACATCATGACGGTTGAGCTCTCCAACGAGAAGCACGCCGAAGAGTTTGCAGAAACACGCATCATTTTCATGGAGAAGTTGGATGTGGACGAGGAAGTCGCCGACATCCTGGTGCAGGAAGGTTTCAACACCCTGGAAGAAGTGGCTTATGTGCCGCTCGAAGAAATGCTTGAGATAGAATCCTTTGACGAGGCAACGGTGGAAGAATTGCGCAGCCGTGCGCGTAATGCGCTGCTGACCGCGGCGATTGCCAGCGAAGAAAAGGTAGAGCACGGTATCGAAGATTTGCTCAAGCTGGAAGGCATGGATGAGCAAACCGCACGCACGCTTGCGGGCAAGGGTGTCACAACGCAAGAGCAGCTAGCAGACCTGGATGCGGATGAGTTGGTGGAGCTTTCCGGCATGGAGGGCGAACGCGCCAACACATTGATTATGACGGCACGCGCACCCTGGTTTGTTTGAGAGGGCAGTATCTAAAGGACGGTAATGGGAAAATTGAACGTAGCGCAATTTGCAACTGATCTGGGATTGCCAGTCACTCTGCTGCTTGAGCAATTAAAGGCGGCTGGGGTTAGCAAAGGCCAGGAATCAGATTCGATTTCCGAAAAGGACAAGGCGCAATTATTGGAGCATTTGCGCCAGGCGCATGGGGCTGAAAAGCCTGCCAAAAAAATTACGCTGACGCGTCGTGAAACCACGGAAATTAAAAAAGCCGACAGTTCAGGGCGTGCGCGCACCATTCAAGTGGAAGTGCGTAAACGCCGGGTGGTGGCCCCCGTTGCCGCCATAGAAACCCCTGCAGTCGATGAACCTGCTGTCTTGTCCAAGGGCGATCTTGCCAAGGTTGTCGATGAGCAAGAACTGGAAGCTCGCGCACAGGAGGCGCGTCTGCAGGCAGAGCTGGCGACACGCCAGGCGGCTGAAGTGCAGGCCAAGCAGGAACGTGGCAAGCGCAAGACAATCCCCAAGGTGGTTGAACCTGAACCGCAATCTGCTGTCGCGGCCGCACAGGAAGCCGCCGCGCCGGCCGCGCCGGCTGTGGCAGTGGTTCCGGCGGCTAGTTTGGCCGAGGGTACGTTGCATAAACCAGTTCAAAAGCCTGGTGATAAGGTGGTCAAGCCAGCAAAAAAAACCAAAACCGTGGCCAAAAATAGTCCATGGGATGAGAAGGGGCATAAGAAGCGTCCCCCTGTCAGGGCTGGCGAAAAAACCGGCGTTTGGGCGAGCCCGGTACGTTCGCCACGTCACGATAAGCACAGCAAGCATGCCGCCGAACCGGAACACGCTTTTTCCTTGCCAACCGAGCCGATGGTGCATGAAGTGTCTGTTCCTGAAACGATTACTGTTGCCGAGCTGGCGCAGAAGATGACTGTCAAGGCAGCTGAGATCATCAAGGTGCTGATGAAGATGGGCTCGATGGTAACGATCAACCAGGTGCTCGATCAGGAAACGGCGATGATCGTCGTGGAAGAAATGGGGCATATTGCCAAGGCGGCAAAACTGGACGATCCCGATGCCTATTTGATGGATGCCGAAGAGCATCATGATGTGGTGCTTGAGCCGCGTGCCCCGGTGGTTACCGTGATGGGACACGTCGATCACGGCAAGACCTCGTTACTCGATTACATCCGGCGTACCCGTGTGGCCTCTGGTGAAGCGGGTGGCATTACCCAGCATATCGGTGCGTACCACGTGGATACCCCGCGCGGCATGGTCACTTTTCTAGACACACCGGGCCATGAGGCGTTTACTGCGATGCGCGCGCGCGGTACCAAAGCGACCGATATTGTGATCCTGGTGGTGGCTGCCGATGACGGCGTGATGCCGCAAACCAGGGAAGCCATCCATCATGCCAGAGCCGGCAACGTGCCGCTGGTAGTGGCGGTGACCAAGGTCGACAAGCTGGATGCGAATATCGAGCGGGTTAGGCAGGAGCTGGTTGCCGAAGGCGTGGTGCCGGAAGACTGGGGCGGCGATTCGATGTTCGTCGAGGTATCCTCCAAATCCGGGCAGGGTATCGATCAATTGCTCGAAGGCGTGCTGTTGCAGGCTGAAGTGCTGGAGCTGAAGGCGCCGCGTACTACGCATGCCAAGGGGTTGGTCATTGAGGCGCGTTTGGATAAGGGTAAAGGGCCGGTGGCGACCGTGCTGGTGCAGTCCGGCACTCTGAAGCGCGGCGATGCCGTGCTGGTCGGTTCGGTGTTCGGACGGGTGCGTGCCATGCTGGATGAAAACGGCAAGACGGTGGACGAGGCGGGGCCCTCCATCCCGGTCGAAATTCAGGGTTTGTCTGAAGTTCCGGTTGCCGGTGAGGGAATGCTGGTGCTGGCGGATGAAAAACGGGCACGTGAAATTGCGCTGTTCCGCCAGGGAAAGTATCGCGGTGTAAAGCTTGCCAAGCAGCAGGCCGCCAAACTGGAAAACATGTTGGAGCAAATGGTGGAAGGCGAAGTGAGCACCTTGTCGCTGATCGTGAAATCCGACGTGCAGGGCTCAGCTGAGGCAATCGCGCAATCGCTGCAAAAACTTTCAACCGATGAAGTCAAGGTCAACCTGATTCACGGCGGCGTGGGTGCGATTACCGAGTCGGATATCAATCTGGCGCTGGCGTCCAAAGCGATCGTGATCGGCTTCAACACGCGCGCCGACGCGGCGGCCCGCAAACTCGCCGAGTCTTCCGGCGTGGACATCCGTTACTACACCATCATTTATACGATGGTGGATGAGATCAAGGCTGCTCTGTCCGGTATGCTGGCACCCGAGAAGAAAGAAAGCATTCTCGGCATGGTCGAGGTGCGTCAGGTATTCACCGTCTCAAAGGTCGGCACCATTGCAGGTTGTTATGTACTGGAAGGTATAGTGAAACGCGGCGCGAAAGTGCGCGTGCTGCGCGACAATGTGGTGATTCACGATGGCGAGCTTGACTCCTTGAAGCGCTTCAAGGATGACGTGAAGGAAGTGAAGGCCAACTTCGAGTGCGGCCTGTCGTTGAAGGGCTATAACGATCTGGTGGTGGGCGACAAGCTTGAGGTATACGAGATCGTTGAGGTAGCTCGCGCGCTCTGATGGCAAATCTTGTCAGAATCGATCGTATCGCCCAGCAGATCCAGCGCGAGCTGGCCGAGTTGGTGCGACTTGAGGTAAACGATCCGCGCGTACGCCTGGTCACCATCACCGGCGTCGAGGTGGCTAACGATTACTCGCATGCCAAAATTTTCTTTACCCGCCTGGATGGGAAGAACGAAGAAGCGCAGCAAGGGCTGGATCATGCCGCCGGTTTCCTGCGCAGTCACCTGGCGCACAGCCTGAAGCTGCGCATCATGCCGCAATTGCATTTCGTCTACGATGCTTCCGTTGAACGCGGCAGCCACCTGTCGCAGTTGATTGACCAGGCGGTCGCCAGCGACAAGCGTTGAAACCTGCTGCGCTTGGCATAACGGCGTTGCTCAACGGCTCAAGATGCTCATTTACTTGCAAGTAAACTCCGCTCTTTCGCCGTTTCGCGCCTTGTTCTGCCATCGCTCGCGACGGTTTCAATTTCTTCGAATGGGGTAACATGAGCCTCAAGAAAAGGCCGCTCGACGGCGTGCTGTTGTTTGATAAGCCGCTGGAATTAAGCTCCAACGTCGCGCTGCAAAAAGTCCGCCGCCTGTTTCAGGCCGAAAAGGCCGGGCATACCGGCACGCTTGACCCGCTTGCCACGGGGTTGTTGCCGATCTGCTTCGGTGAAGCCACCAAATTTTCCTCCGCCTTGCTGGATGCCGATAAAACCTACCGTGCGACACTGCGCCTGGGGCAGGCCACGACCACCGGCGATGCGGAAGGCGAAATCGTCAGCGAACAGCGGGTCGAAATCGGACCGTCCGATATCGATGCCGTGCTGGCGAAGTTTCGCGGCAATATCCAGCAACTCCCCCCGATGCACAGCGCACTCAAGCATCTAGGCAAGCCGCTTTACGAATATATCCGTAAAGGCGAGACCGTGGAGCGCGAGTTGCGCGACGTAGTCATCCACGAACTGGTGCTGGATCGTTTCTCTGTAAATGAGATGGACATTACCGTACGTTGCAGCAAGGGTACTTACATACGCACCTTGGGTGAAGATATCGGCAAGGCGCTTGGCTGTGGTGCACATCTGATTGCCTTGCGCCGCACCGCCATTGCCCATTTCAATTTGCAAAGCGGCTATAACCTGGAGCAACTTGAGGTGATGAGCGTTGCCGAGCGTGAAGCCTGTGTGCTGCCGCTAGAAAGCCTGATGCCGGAAATTCCCAAATTGCATCTGGATATCATACAAATCAAACGGCTGGCGCAGGGTCAGCGATTGGCGCTGGATGCTGGGTTGCCGGATGGCAAGGTCAGACTGTACGGCCCACAGGGATTTATCGGGATGGGCGTGTTGCACGGTCGCCGCCTCGCACCGCAGCGATTGTTGTCCGTAATCGCGAAACAAGCTGCGCAAATTAGCGCGGTATAGGCACTGCCCGCTAGCCTGATTGGCTGGGAACCTGCCCGGGATGGCAAAATTACACCCTGTGCTATTATTGGATTCCAATCAAAACGGAGAGGAATATTATGGACGATACCCAAAAGGCCGAACCACAGGGCCAGATACCCGGAGCCAATAGCGACCCCGCGAAGGCATCTGTTCTTTATGACCGTTTTGCCGAAAAATCGCGTGAAATATTCGAGTTGGGCCAGGAAAAGGGCCACGAGGCTTGGGAAAAGGCCATGGAGCTTTCACGCCAGCAACTGACGGCGGCCGGCGAATTCAGCGCCGAACAGGGCGAGGTCTTCAAACGCTACCTGCGCCGCGACTTCAAACAGACTGCGGAGGATATGCGCCAGTTGGGTGAGGAAGCCAAAGAGCATCTCCATCCCGCAAGGATGGGCGCTGGTGCGCTTTCCACGCTGGCCAAGCTGTTGCACACTGTCGGCGGGGCCATGACGGCGCTGTCGGCCAAGGCAGAAGAGGCGCTGGTGTACCAGGCCGGCGAGATCACTATGGCCGGCACACTTACCTGTTCGGCCTGCGGTCACAAGGTGCAACTGAAGGCAACCGGCGAAGTTCCGGTTTGCCCCGCCTGTCAGGGTACACGCTTTCGCAAGAGCTACTGATCGAGGGCGGTGATGATTCGCAATCTGGTCGCAGCAGACATCGCTGCGGCAACCGATTTGCAACGCCGCGTTTACAAGACTGTTCCGGCTTTTCAGGCGGAACAGTTCAAAAGCCTTCCCGATCATTTTCCCAAGGGCCAGTTCGCTGCCGAAATGGATGGGCAGCTGGCAGGCCTGGCGATTTCTCTGGTGGCCTCGTGGGACGACTACAGCCCGCATCATAGCTGGGCCAATGTAACCAATAACGGCCTGTCCGATACCCGTGATATGGGGGGGCGCACGCTCTATGGTGCGGAGGTTTGTGTCGATCCGGACAGTCGCGGCCAGGGTGTCGGCCACCTGCTCTATGAGGCGCGCCGCCGCTTGTGCCGTGCGATGAACCTGAACGCATCATCGCCGGCGGTCGCCTGCCAGGCTATCTTGAACATGCCGCGCACATGTCCCCGGAAGGGTACGCCAGGCGTGTGATCTGGGGTGATATCCACGATCCGGTGCTGGGATTTCAATTCGGCGAGGGTTTTGACTACCGTGGCATCCTGCACGCTTACCTGCCCACCGATCCAGACACCATCGGCAACGCCGCTCTGATCGTCTGGTTGAACCCGGATTATGACCCTCAGCGCCCGACGCTGCCGCCGCCCGCAAACCTGCTTGAGGAGCCGTCATGAGAGCCCGTATCGCCGCAGTGCAGTACAAATTGCGTGGGCCGATTTCGAGAATCAGGTCAACTTTGTCCTCACCGCCGCCGAAGCTTGCGCGCCGTGTCGCCGAGAAGGGTGCCGAAATTATATTTGTGCCTTCCTGCACTGATGACCGTCAAGGATTTTTGCGGGTGCGCTATTGCTGTCATGCACGCGCCATCGAGAACCAGGTATACGTCGCCATGACCGGCACCGTCGGAAGCCTGCCGGTGCCCGGCCTGCGTCTGCACTACGGACAGGCCTCGATCAGCACGCCGTCGGACTTTCCTTTTGCCCGTGATGGTATCGCAGCCGAAGGAGTGATCAACGAGGAGCAGATTGTGGTGGCCGACGTGGATCTCGCCCTGCTCGACGAAAACCGCATTAAAGGGACGATCATTCCGCTGCTGGATAAGCGTAATGACTTCTACAGCATGCAGCCCGTCACCGCCGCCGCCGGGTGAGGCGAGCGTTCATTTGCCCGCCCTAGACAGAAATTTGAGTTGAGCAACAACCCTGTTAGAGGGTAGAATGCTGCACTTTTTCTTGGAGAGTAAAATCTAATGGCAATTACCGCTGCGCAGAAAGCGCAAATCGTTTCCGACTTTCAACGGGTTAAGAGCGACACGGGTTCCCCAGAAGTGCAGGTGGCGCTGATCACCGCACGCATTTCCTACCTGACCGATCATTTTAAGGACAACGTCAAGGATCACCACTCCCGTCGCGGTCTGCTGCGTCTTGTTAGTCGCCGCCGCAAGTTGCTCGACTACCTGAAGAGCCAGGATGACGCTGCCTATCGGGCGCTGATTCAACGCCTGGAAATTCGCAAGTAAATCTGGTGTTCGGCGGGTCGCTTAAGCGGCCCGTGTTGTTTTGTCCGTTCTATTTTAACGTGGCGCGCTGCGCGCCATCTCATGTACAGAGAGGTCTATCTTGGGTCATTATAAGAAAACATTAGCGTACGGTAATCATCAACTCACCCTGGAAACCGGTGAAATTGCCCGCCAGGCAAGCGGTGCAGTGATGGTTAGCCTGGATGACACTGTAGTGCTGGTCACTGTAGTGGGCAAGAAGGATGCGAAGCCGGATCAGGACTTCTTTCCATTGACCGTCGATTATCAGGAAAAAACCTATGCAGCGGGCAAGATCCCCGGCGGTTTTTTCAAGCGCGAAGGCCGCCCGAGCGAAAAGGAAACGCTGACCTGCCGTCTGATCGACCGTCCATTGCGTCCTCTTTTTCCGGAAGGTTTTTACAACGAAGTGCAGATTATTGCCACGGTATTGTCATCGGATAGCGAGATCGATTCAGATATTCCCGCTTTGATTGGCGCATCTGCCGCGCTGGCGTTGTCCGGTATTCCATTTGATGGCCCGGTCGCTGCGGCGCGCGTCGGTTATGTTGACGGACAATATCTGCTTAACCCGACCAAGACGGAACTAGCGACTTCACAGTTGGATCTGGTTGTCGCCGGTACCGATCGCGCGGTGCAGATGGTGGAATCCGAAGCGCAACAGTTGTCTGAGGAAGTGATGTTGGGTGCGGTGATGTTTGGTCACGAGCAGATGCAAGTGGTGATTCAGGCGATCAACGAAATGGCTGATGCCGTTGGTGCATCGGCCTGGGATTGGACTCCACCTGCCAAGGATGAGGCACTGATTGCCAGAGTCGCCGAACTGGCCGATGCGGAACTGCAACAAGCCTATGCGATTCGTTCCAAGCAAGCCCGCACTGATGCGGTGGCGACGATACGTGACAAGGTCATGGCGGCTGTCATTACGCCGGAATCGGCCGCTGGCCAGAAGAATCACGTCAGCGATCTGTTTAGCGCGCTGGAAGCCAAGATCGTGCGCGGGCAGATATTGAGCGGTGAGCCGCGCATTGACGGTCGCAATACCCGTACTGTACGTCCGATCACCATTCGTAATGGCCTATTGCCGCGCACTCACGGATCTTCACTGTTTACCCGCGGCGAAACTCAAGCCATCGTGGTGGCGACTCTGGGCAGTATGCGCGATGCGCAAAAGATAGATGCGCTGCAAGGCGAATATACCGATCGATTTATGTTGCACTACAACTTTCCACCGTATTCCACCGGCGAGACCGGTCGCGTCGGTACGCCTAAGCGTCGCGAAATCGGCCATGGCCGATTGGCAAAGCGCGCGCTGGTCGCAGTGTTGCCCAGCGAAGAAGATTTTGGCTATGCGATCCGCGTGGTCTCTGAAATCACCGAATCCAATGGTTCCAGCTCAATGGCGTCGGTATGCGGCGGTTGCTTGGCGATGCTGGATGCAGGCGTGCCGCTCAAGGCGCATATAGCGGGCATCGCCATGGGGCTGATCAAGGAGGGCAACCGTTTTGCGGTGTTGACCGACATCCTCGGTGACGAGGATCACCTGGGTGACATGGATTTCAAGGTGGCTGGCAGTGAAGTCGGCGTGACCGCGCTGCAAATGGACATCAAGATCAACGGGATCACCCGCGACATCATGCAGGCTGCTTTAACTCAGGCACGCGAAGGGCGTATGCACATCCTCGGTCTGATGAAGCAGGCTTTGCCACAGGCCCGTACCGAGGTATCAGATTTTGCACCACGCATGATCAAGATGAAGATCAACCCGGAAAAAATTCGTGACGTGATTGGCAAGGGTGGGGCAGTTATTCGCGCCTTGACTGAAGAGACTGGTACAACAATTGACATAGATGATACAGGCAACATCACCATTTCTTGCGTGAGCGGCGAAGCGGGTGAATTGGCCAGAAAGCGTATCGAAGATATCGTGGCAGACGTGGAAGTCGGCAAAGTATATGAGGGCCCGGTGGTCAAGCTGCTCGACTTCGGCGCATTGGTGAATGTGTTGCCGGGCAAAGACGGACTGTTGCACATCTCCCAGATTGCCCACGAGCGCGTTAATGCCGTGTCAGATCATCTCAAGGAAGGCCAGATCGTCAGGGTTAAGGTGCTGGAGGTTGACGATAAGGGACGCATGAAGCTGAGCATGAAGGTATTGCTGCCCGTACCGGTGGCGGCTTCATCTTCCGTCGAGTAAGTCGCTTCATCATAAAAAAGCCCCGCCAGTCTGGTGGGGCTTTTTTTGTTGCGTTGTCCGGTATGGCTGCTTCTGTAGCTTCGACATAACATGTGTTGCGCGCATATTAGTCTTCGCCAAAAGCAAATGGCAAAACCTTAGGTTGTGCTTTTGGCTTCGACATAACCTGAAGGTTAGTCTTCGCCGAAAGCAAATGGCGAAACCTTAGGTTGTGCTTTTGGCTTCGACATAACCTGAAGGTTAGTCTTCGCCGAAAGCAAATGGCGAATGTTATTTCGCCATTTGCTTTTCACGGATTTCATCAAGGGTTTTGCAGTCGATGCACAGCGTGGCGGTGGGCCTTGCCTCGAGACGGTTTAAGCCAATTTCTATCCCGCAATTATCACAATAGCCATAGTCGCCAGTCTCAATTTTGGCGAGCATCTCATTGATCTTCTTGATCAATTTGCGTTCGCGATCACGGTTGCGCAACTCCAGCCCCATATCCGATTCTTGGGTGGCGCGGTCATTTGGATCGGCAAATACGGTGGCTTCGTCCTGCATCGTGTGCACTGTGCGATCGATATCCTCACCCAATTCTGCCTTGATTACATTCAGAATTTTTCTGAAATGCTCAAGCTGCTTGGAATTCATATAGGCCTCGCCTTTCCCAGCTTTGTAGGGGGTGGCAGGTTTATTTGGCTGCACTGGCATTGCACTTCTCCAACGGTATAAAAATAAAGTGCGCTTTAATAACAGAAAACATGATGTTGGGCAACTAAATTAACTCGCTGCGAGCAGCAAAAACAGGCTGGGGCGTTTGTTTAACTGCGCAGCCGGTTGCGATTTCCATTGTGCGATGGAGAGCGTCCGGATCTGCTCGTGAGGCGAGGTGATATCGCTGGCAACACACAGTAATGTGCGCGGACGGCAATGGGCGAGTAGGGCACCAAGCAGCTTTTCGTTGCGGTAGGGTGTTTCGATAAATAGTTGCGTTTGCCGGTGTCGCGCGGATTCTGATTCCAGCGCGACAATCGTCTTGTTTCTTTCGGTCTCCGGAATGGGAAGGTAGCCATGGAAGGCAAAACGTTGCCCGTTCAGACCGGAGGCCATCAGCGCTAGAAGAATGGAGGAAGGGCCAACCAGCGGCACGACGCGGATGCCGTGGCGATGTGCCAGACTGACCAATTCTGCACCGGGATCGGCGATGCCCGGACAACCCGCCTCTGAAATGATGCCGACATCCTCGCCGGCCAGCAACGGGGTGAGCAGATCTGCGAGATCCCTGGCGGCGGTGTGCTCGTTGAGTGTGGCGAAGTGCAGCGACCGGATCGGCTGTTCCGGCTTGAGTGTAGAGAGAAACTGGCGCGCGGTTTTGGGTTGTTCCACCACGAAATGCCTCAGCCTGCGCGCAATGTCGATGGTGTGTTGCGGCAATACCTGATCTGCCGGGGTGTCACCCAGAGTGCAGGGGATGAGATACAGCGTTCCGTGGCTCATGGTCTAAAAATACTCGCGTAGCGAGACCGCGTCCCTCTCTCCCGCTTGCGGGAGAGAGTTGGGAGAGAGTTGGGAGAGAGGGAAACGGGCATGGCGGGTTTCATTATCAGGGACGGCATATTGGGCATGCCCGTTAGAACAGGCGCATGTTTTCGCGGCGCAGCATTTCGGTCAGCAGGATCAGCGGCAGGCCGACCAGCGCGTTCGGGTCATCGCCGGTCATTTTGCTCATCAGCGCGATACCCAGCCCTTCGGATTTCGCGCTGCCCGCGCAGTGGTATGGCTGTTCCTTGAGCAGATAGGCTTCGATCTCCGCATCGCCAAGATCGCGCAAGGTGACATGGTTTTCGGCAACCTCGGCCTGCATTCTGCCGGTTTTGCTGTTCAGCAGGGCGAGCGCGGTGTAGAAAATGGTGGTTCTGCCGCGCATGGCGCATAGTTGCCTGAATGCGTTGTCATGGTTGAGCGGTTTGCCGATGTGCTCGCCATCCAGCAGGGCGACTTGATCGGAACCGATGATCAGCGCATCCGGGTAGGTGACGGCCACAGCGCGGGCTTTTTCTTGCGCCAGTCGCAGCGAGGTGGTGCGCGCGGATTCTCCCGGCAGGGGGGCTTCTTCCACCTTGGGTGCGGCAGTTTCAAAGGGGAGTTGCAGGCGCTGGAGGAGTTCGCTGCGGTAAACCGAGGTGGAGGCGAGGACAAGCAACTGAGAATTCAAGGGTATTCCTTAGGATTTTTGACAGAGAGCGGCGAAAAATATATCATGCGCGGCTCATGTTCGCACGGCCTTTCATCGATAGCTTGGATTTTGCCCGGAACGGCAGTGAAATCAGTGGGGTAGTGCCTGTTGCCGAGATGCCCCGATTGCTGGATGCGCTGGAAAACCCGCAGGGGATTTTAAGCTATATGGTGCGAGGCGACTTGGACAGTAGAAGTAACCCGTTGCTGGAGGTCAGTATCGCGGGACAATGCCAGTTGCGTTGCCAGCGTTGCCTGAGTGCGATGGATTATCAGGTTGGCCTTGATGTGCGCCTGATGTTGCGCGATCAAGTTGCTCTGGATGCGCTGGGCGATGAAGAAGATGAATGCGACAGTATTTTGGCAGAGGCGCAGCTGGATGTGCTGAATTTGCTGGAAGAGGAGATTTTGTTGAGCCTGCCTATCGCGCCCAGACATGATGATCCGGGTGCCTGTCGGGCAGCAGGTGGCAAGAACGAGCCCGGGGAAGCAAAAAATCCTTTTGCGGTTCTGGCGAAATTTAAAGCAGTTAAGTAGTTTTTTCTAGGAGTAGATAGCATGGCAGTCCAACAGAACAAGAAATCCCCATCCAAGCGTGGCATGCACCGCGCCCATGATTTTCTGACCAATCCGGCTACGGCAGTTGAGTCGACCACGGGCGAAATGCATTTGCGTCACCACATCAGCCCGAGCGGCTTCTACCGCGGAAAAAAAATAGTCAAGATCAAGGGCGAGTAAGCCCTGGAATGATGCAGCCGACCGTGATGGTTGGCTGTGTTTTCTTGCGCGTCTCCATCATTAATTCGGGGTTTGCTGAGTGGATGTCACATTAGCCATCGATGCGATGGGCGGCGACCATGGTCCTTCGGTCACCGTTCCCGCAGCAACGGAATATCTGAAGCAGTTCCCCGGCGATAGCATCGTTCTGGTTGGTATCCCTGATGCCATTGAAGCCGAGCTGCGCGTCCTGGGTGTGCAGACGGGTGCGCATTTGCGCATTCATCCCGCCAGCGAAGTGGTGGGGATGAATGAGTCGCCGCAATCCGCACTGCGCGGCAAAAAAGATTCCTCAATGCGCGTCAGCATCAACATGGTCAAGAGTGGTGAGGCGCAGGCGTGCGTCAGTGCCGGCAACACCGGCGCACTGATGGCGACGGCACGTTATGTATTAAAGACAATATCAGGCATCGATCGGCCCGCAATCGCCTCTTATCTGCCGACCAGAGCAGGACAGGTCTGTATGCTCGATCTGGGCGCCAACACCGACTGCACTGCCGAACATTTGCTGCAATTCGCCATGATGGGTGCCACACTGGTGACGGCCCTGGAGCACAAGCCTAATCCGACCGTCGGCCTGCTCAATATCGGAAGCGAAGACATTAAGGGTAACGAGGTCGTCAAGCAGACTGCGGAGTTGTTGCGCGCCAGCGATCTCAATTTTTACGGAAACGTCGAGGGTAACGATATTTTCAGAGGCATCACCGACGTGGTGGTGTGTGATGGTTTCGTCGGTAATGTCGCCTTGAAAACCACCGAAGGGTTGGCACAAATGCTGGGTGGATTTTTGCGCGAGGAATTCGGGCGGAATCTCTTCACCAAACTTGCCGCCATCGTCTCCATGCCGGCTATCAATGCATTCAAGCGCAGAGTGGATCATCGCCGCTACAATGGCGCAAGCTTCCTCGGGCTGAGGGGTATCGTAGTGAAAAGTCACGGTTCGGCAGATGTGCTTGCCTTCCGCTGCGCCATCGAACGTGCTGCCGAAGAGGCGCGCGAAAATATGTTGCAGCACATCAGCGAACATATTGAAAAATGGCATCACCAGCGTCTGGAACAGGGAGTGGCCTGATGTATTCAAGGATTACCGGGACCGGCAGTTATTTGCCCATCAAGATACTGACCAATTTCGACTTGGAAAAAATCGTCGAAACCACGCACGACTGGATCATGTCGCGCAGCGGCATCATCGAGCGGCATGTCGCGGCTGATGATGAGATGGCCAGCGATCTTGGCTTGCATGCCAGTCGCCGCGCCATCGAGGCGGCGGGCATCAGCGCGGATCAGATCGACCTGATCATCGTTGCCACCACTTCACCGGACAAGATGTTCCCCAGTACCGCCTGCATCTTGCAGGACAAGCTCGGCATCAAAAATTGCGGCGCGGCTTTTGACATTCAGGCGGTGTGCGGTGGTTTCGTATATGCGTTGAATACCGCCGATTTGTACATACGCGGCGGACAGGCAAAGACCGCGCTGGTGGTCGGTGCGGAAGTGCTGTCACGCATGCTGGACTGGAGCGACCGTACGACCTGCGTGCTGTTCGGTGATGGTGCGGGCGCGGTCGTCCTGCAAGCCAGCGAAACACCAGGCATTGTCGCCGGAAAGCTGCATGCCGACGGCAGACATCAGGGGATGCTGAAGGCGGATGGCAATATCCGTCACGGCGAAATTCAGGGCGACCCGTTCATCAAAATGGACGGACAGGCGGTGTTCAAATTTGCCGTCAAGGTGCTGAGCGAAGTGGTCGAGGAAGTGCTGGCAGAAAACAACCTGCAAGGTTCCGACATCGACTGGCTGGTGCCACACCAGGCCAATATCCGCATCATGGAAGCCACCGCGAAGAAGCTCGGCTTGAGTATGGATAATGTGGTGGTCACCGTCGCGCATCATGGCAACACTTCATCGGCTTCGATTCCCCTGGCGCTGGACACCGCCGTGCGCGGCGGGCGCATCAAGCCCGGACAGAATATTCTGCTGGAAGCCGTGGGTGGCGGATTTACCTGGGGCGCAGTCCTGATTAAATGGTAAAGCCCTTCACACAACTACTGTGCTCGTCACGTTGTGTCAAGGTCTTGGATTCGTAATCATTAAAAACAGATCGTTCTAATATGACTAAATTCGCTTTCGTGTTTCCCGGTCAAGGCTCGCAATCACGCGGCATGATGAACGGATACGCCGATTTTGCGGAGGTGCGCGATACCTTTGCTGAAGCCTCCGACATATTGCAGCAGGACTTGTGGCAACTGGTCGCCGAAGGCAGCGATACCGAGCTGAACGCCACGGTGAACACTCAACCCGTCATGCTCACCGCAGGCGTGGCGGTGTACCGGGCTTGGCAGTCACAACATGGCGCAACGCCGGCCCTCATGGCTGGGCACAGTCTGGGTGAATACACGGCATTGGTTGCGGCAGGGGCGCTGAGCTTCGCCGATGCACTGCCGCTGGTACGCTTTCGTGCGCAATGCATGCAACAGGCCGTGCCGGAAGGCGTGGGCGGCATCGCCGCAATTCTCGGTCTGGACGACGATGCGGTGCGCGCCGTATGTGCGGAAGGCGCCCAGGGCGAGGTGCTGGAAGCGGTAAATTACAATTCACCCGCTCAGGTGGTGATCGCCGGTAATCGCGCCGCCGTGGAACGCGGCATGGAACTGGCCAAGGCCAGAGGCGCGAAGCGTGCCATCATGCTGCCGATGAGCGTGCCATCGCATTGCCAGTTGTTGAAAGGCGCGGCCGAGCAGTTACGCGGCTATCTCGCTCATATCGTGCTGCAGGCGCCGGCTATCCCGGTATTGCACAACGCCGATGTCGCGGCTTACACCGATAGCGTGGCCATCAAGGACGCGCTGGTGCGTCAGTTATATTCGCCGGTGCGCTGGGTGGAAACCGTACTGGAATTTGGCAAGCAGGGCGTCACCCACAATGTCGAATGCGCGCCGGGCAAAGTGTTGGCAGGGCTGAACAAACGTATCGATACCAATCAGCAGGCATTGGCCATCAATGATGGCGAAGCGCTGAAAGCTGTGCTGGCTACACTGGCATAGACCCTCCTCAAAGGGATGGGTAACAGATCAGGAGAAAACGAATGACACTGCAAGGACAAATCGCACTCATTACTGGCGCCAGCCGCGGCATCGGCCAGGCTATCGCACTGGAGCTGGGCAGGCTGGGCGCGACGGTGATCGGCACCGCAACCAGCGACGCCGGCGCGCAGGCCATTAGCGCCTACATGGATGCGGCGGAAATCAAGGGTGCGGGCAGGGTGTTGAATGTCAACGATGCTGTGCAAACCGACCACATGCTGGGAGAGCTGCGCAAACAATTCGGCGAAATTTCCATTCTGGTGAACAACGCTGGCATCACCCGTGATAACCTGTTGGCGCGCATGAACGACGACGAATGGGATGATGTCATCGCGACCAACCTCAAGTCCGTGTTTCGTCTCAGCCGTGCCGTACTGCGTGCCATGATGAAGGCGCGGGCAGGGCGCATCATCAGCATCTCCTCTGTGGTCGGCAGTATGGGTAACCCTGGTCAGGCCAATTATGCCGCGTCCAAGGCGGGCATGATTGGCTTCACAAAGTCGCTCGCGCAGGAAATCGGGAGCCGTAACATCACCGTGAATTGTGTCGCCCCCGGTTTCATCGAAACTGACATGACTCATGCGCTGGGCGACGAGCAACGCGCCAGGCTGATCGAGCATGTGCCGTTAAAGCGCCTCGGGCAACCGGCCGATGTCGCTGCGGCCGTGGCTTTTCTTGCAGGCGCTGGCGCAGCCTACATAACCGGCATCACGCTGCATGTGAACGGCGGGATGTACATGGAGTAGGGTTGCAACTTAATTTAATATAACCAGAGGATGTTCAATGGCAAAACCAAATTACTCTTACGAAAAACGCCAGAAGGAAATTGCCAAGAAAAAAAAGCAGGAGGAAAAACGGCTGAAGAAAGCTGCACATCAGGAGGAGCAGCCTCAGGCAGATTCACCTCAGCCGCCCATTGAAGAGCAAAACGACTGAAGAGACGTTTTTTGTCACGGTTCAGATTCTGGTGCTGGAGAGAAGAATCGAACTTCCGACCTACGCGTTACGAGTGCGTTGCTCTACCAACTGAGCTACTCCAGCATAAACAGGCGCAATTATAAATGACACGTTACAACTGGGGGGGCTTTTAAGCTGTCCCGCCATGCCCTGTACTTTCAGGGTTGTAATTCCTTGGGTAAGGGAAACACGACGTTCTCCTGAATGCCCGGCAATTCATTAACGCTTCCGGCTCCTATTTCACGCAGGCTCGCCACTACGCCCTGCACCAGCGTTTCTGGGGCGGATGCGCCCGCGCTGATACCAACATGCGCTTTGCCGACAAACCACTCCTTGCGCAATTCATTGGCATCATTCACCAAATAAGCTGGCACGCCTATATTCGCCGCCACTTCGCGCAAGCGGTTGGAATTTGAGCTGTTCTGCGAACCCACCACGATGACCACATCGCATTGTCTGACCAGCAACTTGACCGCATCCTGACGATTTTGCGTGGCATAGCAGATGTCGTCTTTTTTCGGGCCGATAATATTCGGAAAGCGCGCCTTGAGCGCGGCAATGATGCTGCTGGCGTCATCTACTGACAAGGTGGTTTGCGTGACAAAGGCAAGGCTGTCTTCATCATTCACCTTGAGATCAGCAACCTGCCTAGCCGTCTCGATCAGATACATGCCGCCCTCGCTCTGCCCCATCGTGCCTTCCACTTCCGGATGTCCGGCATGGCCGATCATGATGACTTCATTGCCCTGAGCGCGTAGCCGTGACACTTCGAAATGCACTTTCGTCACCAGCGGACAGGTTGCGTCGAATATCGTCAGGCCGCGCATTTCCGCCTCGCGCCGCACTGACTGCGGCACGCCATGCGCGCTGAACACCAGAATGCTGCCGGGCGGCACATCAGCCAGATTCTCGATAAACACGGCCCCTTTTTGACGCAGGCTATCTACCACGAATTTGTTATGCACCACTTCGTGGCGCACGTAGACCGGTGCGCCGTGCAATTCCAGCGCGCGGTCGACAATGGTGATGGCGCGACCCACGCCGGCGCAGAAGCCGCGCGGATTAGCCAGCAGCAGGTCCATGCCGTTTCTCCATAAAACTATCCCAGACCAGCAGGAACGCACCGCAGGTAATTGCGGAATCGGCGAGGTTGAAAGCCGGGAAATAATGCGTATCCCAGTGGAAGTGCAGGAAATCCACCACATAGCCGTAGGTGATGCGGTCGATGAGATTGCCCAATGCGCCGCCGAGTATCAGGCTTAGTGCCAGGGCGAACGGTGTTTGCGTGCTGTACTTGCGCAACAGCCAGATGATCCATGCCGATGTGACGATGGCGATGCCACTGAATAGCCAGCGCTGCATTCCACCCGCGTCATGCAGAAAGCTAAATGCCGCGCCGGTGTTGTGCGCCAGCACCAGGTCGAATACGCCCAGGACAAAGAGGCTTTCACCCAAAACGAAGTGGTTAGAGACCCACAGCTTGCTGGCTTGGTCAAGCACAACCACCAGTGCGCTCAGGGAGAGCCAGCGATTAAGCATATTGCCGCTGCTCACCATTACCAGAAAGGTTGCTCACACAGCGCTCGCACAGCGTTGGATGCTGCGCATCAGTGCCGATATCGGTGCGGTAGTGCCAGCAACGTTCGCACTTGTCGTGCAGGCTGGCAGAAACATCGATGTGCTGTTCGGCAACCGAAGTCACGCGATGCGCGGTGGCACGCGAGGTAATGAGCACAAACCGCAAGTCATCGCCCAGGCGCGCCAGCACCTCGTAATCTTCGCCTGCTAAATACATATCCACTTCGGCGGCCAATCCCGAACCAATCAGTCCCGCGGTGCGAGCTTCCTCCAGTTGTTTGTTCGTCTTGACGCGCCAAGCTTCTATTTTCAACCATGCGGCAATGGTCTCGCCATTCAGTTGGCCATCGGGCAGGTCATACCATTGTTCGATAAACACACTGTGATCATCCCTGCCGCCCAGTACCTCCCACGCCTCTTCGGCAGTAAAGCTCAGGATCGGCGCCATCAAGCGCACCAGACTGTGGGTGATGTGGTAAAGCGCGTTCTGTGCGGAGCGGCGTACGGCGGAATTTCCCCCGGCGGTGTACAGGCGGTCTTTTAGAATATCCAGATAGAAACCGCCCAGCTTTTCAGAACAGAAAGTCTGCAATTTTTGCGCGATCTGATGAAATTCATAACGCTCGTAATCCTGTTTCACCTCGTCCTGCAAGCGCTGCACTAACGTCAGCGCATAACGGTCGATTTCCAGCCACTGTGCAACCGGTAGGGTATGCTGTTGCGGATCGAAATCGTCAATATTGGCGAGCAGGAAACGCAAGGTATTGCGGATGCGCCGGTAACTCTCCACCACGCGCTTGAGGATTTCGTCGGAGATGGTCAGCTCGCCGGAGTAATCGGTCGAGGCCGTCCACAGGCGCAGGATGTCGGCACCGAGCGTGTCGAGCACCTTCTGTGGCGCAATGACGTTACCTTTGGATTTGGACATTTTGTGGCCGTGCCCATCCACGACGAAGCCATGTGTCAGCAGCGCCTTGAAAGGCGCGCGGCCATTGATGGCACAGCCGGTCAGCAGCGATGACTGGAACCAGCCGCGGTGCTGGTCAGAGCCTTCCAGGTACAGGTCGGCAGGCGCATGTAAGGCAGGACGGCGCTGCAACACGGACGCATGGGTGACGCCCGAATCGAACCACACATCCAGTGTGTCGGAGAGCTTCCTGTAATGCGCCGCCTCATTGCCCAGCAAGTCCACCGAGTTCAAGTCAAACCATGCTTCAATGCCGTCGCGCTCGACGCGCTGTGCGACTTGCTCCAGCAATTCCGGCGTGCGCGGATGGAGTTGCATCGTCTCTTTGTGTACGAAAAACGGCATCGGTACGCCCCAGTTGCGCTGGCGCGACACGCACCAGTCGGGGCGGTTCTTGATCATTGCTTCGAGGCGCGCGCGCCCCCAGGCAGGGAAAAATTCGGTCTGTCTGACAGCGCGATTGGCAAGGTCGCGCAGGCTTGTTCCCTCTCCCGCAGGCGGGGGAGGGTTAGGGTGAGGGACAGTAGAGTGGCGCACTGCCTGAATCAATCCCTCACTCCCATCTCCTCTCCCGCCTGCGGGAGAGGGGTGTTCCATGCCGATGAACCACTGCGGTGTGGAGCGAAAGATAATCGGGGTTTTGTGCCGCCAGCAGTGCGGATAGCTGTGCTGCACTTTTTCCAAATGCAACAAATGGCCGCTGGCTTGCATTGCGTCGACCACTATGTCATTGGCTTTCCATACGAACAGGCCGCCGACCAGTGGCAGTTTGGCAACAAACTTGCCGTCGTCGCCGACCGGGTTGTCGGTCGGCAGGTTGTATTTCTGGCCGATAAAATAATCGTCCAGGCCATGCGCCGGTGCGGTATGCACCAGCCCGGTGCCTGCTTCCAGCGTGACATGCTCGCCACAGATGATCGGTACGGTGCGCTCCTGGAAGGGATGCAGCAGGGTCAGCCATTCCAGCGCTGCGCCTTGGCAACGTCCGGCTATTTCGTCGCTCAGTTGATAGCGTTGCAAACAACTTTCCATCAACTCCGTGGCCAGCAGCAGATAACCTCTCCCGGTCTTGACCAGACAGTATTCATGTTTGGGATGCGCGCAAACCGCCTGATTGGCGGGTAAGGTCCACGGCGTGGTCGTCCAGATGACTGCGTACACATGCGCATTACCCGGCAGCGATATCCCGAACGCCTTGGCCAGTGCAGCTTTATCCTTCACTTCAAAGCCGACATCAATCGCGGACGAAGTCTTGTCCTCGTATTCCACCTCGGCTTCGGCCAGCGCCGATTGGCAATCCAGGCACCAGTTCACCGGCTTGCGTCCCTGATACAGGTAGCCTTGTTCGTAGATGCTGCCGAGTGCGCGCATGATATCGGCCTCGGTCTTGAAGTCCATGGTCAGGTAGGGGTGCTCCCAGTCGCCCAGCACGCCGAGGCGGATGAAGTCTTTTTTCTGCCGTTCGATTTGCTCCTTTGCATAGGCACGGCACAGCTCGCGAAATTGTGCGGGAGGGATTGCCTTGCCGTGTTTTTTTTCCACCTGCAACTCGATCGGCAGGCCGTGGCAATCCCAGCCCGGTACATAGGGCGCGTCAAAGCCCGCCAGCGTTCTGCTCTTGACGATGATGTCCTTGAGGATCTTGTTCACCGCATGGCCGATGTGGATATCGCCGTTTGCATACGGCGGGCCGTCATGCAGGATGAATTTCGGCTTGCCCAGTCGGGCTGCGCGAATTTTCTGATAGCGTTGTTGCGCCTGCCAGCGCGCTATCATCAGCGGCTCGCGTTTGGCGAGATCGCCACGCATCGGGAACGGGGTATCGGGCAGATTAAGTGTGTTCTTGTAGTCAGTCATGTTGTTTAAACCATTGCTTTGCATTTTCCACATCCAGCGCGATTTGACGCGTCAGCGTTTCCACGTCGGGATATTTTTCCTCATTGCGCAGCTTGTGCAGGAAATCCAGACGCATGTGTTTGTTGTAAATCTGCTGCGCGAATTCGAACAGGTGCACTTCCAGCACGGGCTTGCCGTCCTGCCTGACCGTCGGGCGCACGCCAAGGCTCGCCACACCCTGCAACACCCCCATGCCCTCGGCATGCGCTTGCACCACGAAAATGCCGGACAGCGGCGGGCGGTTGTGTTTCAACTGGATATTGGCGGTCGGGAAGCCAAGTTTCTTGCCCAAGCCATCGCCATGCTCCACGCGCCCGCTGATGCTGTAAGGCCGTCCGAGGTAGGATTGCGCCATGCGCATATTGTCTTCCGCCAGCGCGGCACGCACCGCCGTGCTTGAAATGCGTATGCCGTTATGCAGCACGGTATGAACTGCCTGCACCGCAAAGCCGTACTGCGAACCAATTTTTTCCATCAGTGCAAAGTCGCCGGCACGCGCGCTGCCGAAGCGAAAATCGTCGCCGATCAGCACGAACTTGGCCGACAGCTTCTCATGCAGCGCATGAATAAAATCCGCCGCGCTCATCTGAGCAAAATGCGCATTGAAGCGGCACACATGCACCCGATCCACTCCAATCGCGCGGAATAGTTCTAGTTTTTCGCGCAGGCTGGTCAGCCGCGCCGGAGCCTGCTGTGGCGTGAAAAACTCGCGCGGGTGCGGCTCGAAAATTACCACGGCCGTCGGTAGCCCGCGCGCTTGCGCTGCCGTATGTAATTCGTTCAGCAACGCATGATGGCCCAGATGCACCCCATCGAAGTTACCGATGGTGAGCGCAATAGGCTGGGCGTCAGGGGAATAAAGTCCGCGTAGAATCTGCATGGCGGTGGATTATACCGTGAGATGTCCGGCTTTCGCCGATCCGGAATGGAGAATTAGCAACAGGCTGAATAACGCGACGGTATCAGAAACAATCGGAGGTTTCGATTGACCGGGTCGCGACGCATCGGTACCATCGCACTAGTTTCAAACCACCGGAGTCATGCCCTTGCCAATGATTCGCCTGATTTTTTCAGCACTATTTGTCGTCAGCATTCTTTTTTCCGCACCGAGTGTGCATGCGGAAGAGCAGCTCGCACTGAACGCACCACTGACCGACTCCGCAATTCCACTGACACTTCTGACAGCGCGCAATATCCGGCTGGAGCTCATTCCGTATAGTGATCCGGAGGTGGGGGACCTGTGGGTGCGCATCCGTAATGGTTTCGCCCTGCGTGACCTTAACAGCCCATTGGTGGCCAAGCATGAAAAATGGTATGCCAGCCGTCCGGATTATGTTGCGCGCATGACCGAGCGCGCGCGCCGCTACCTCTACTATATTACGGTTGAAGTGGAACGACGCGGCATGCCGAGTGAAATCGCCCTGTTGCCGATGATAGAAAGCGCCTTTAATCCAGATGCATTTTCTTCTGCGCGCGCCTCCGGAATTTGGCAGTTCATGCCCTATACCGGCAAGAAATTCGGGATGGAACAGAATTGGTGGTATGACGGTCGACGCGATGTTATCAGCGCGACCAACGGCGCGCTGGACTACCTGCAGAATCTGCACGACATGTTTGGTGATTGGGACCTCGCGCTGGCTGCCTACAACTGGGGCGAAGGAGCGGTGCAACGTGCGCAGGCGCGCAATCGCAAGCGTGGCTTGCCGGTGAACTATACCAGCTTGAAAATACCCAGAGAGACGCGCAACTATGTGCCGAAGCTGCTGGCGATAAAAAATATTATTGCCGACCCGGCCCGTTTTGGCCTGGTGCTTCAGGACATACCAGACGAACCTTACTTTACTGCCATTTCGGCCACCCAGCACATCGATGTACAACTGGCTGCGCAATTGGCCGACATTTCAATAGAAGAGTTCGAGGCACTTAATCCTGCGCACAACCGCCCGGTCATTCTGCAGAATAGCAGCGACTTGATATTGTTACCGGTAGGCGCTGTTAAAACCTTCAGCGCCAACATAGAAAAATACGACAAGCCGCTGGTTAGCTGGCAGCCGTATAAACCAAAAAAAGGCGAACGGCTTGACCGCCTTGCGCTGCGCTTTGGCCTTAGCGTGGATAAGCTCAGATCAGTGAACGGACTTTCTCGGCGTGCCAAGGTCAGCACCGGGCAAACATTGCTGGTGCCGGTCAACGACGAAAACAGCGAAGCGGATGAGTTTGCTGCATTTAATATGCATATCTCTCCCACCAACAGGGGCGATTTGCAGGCTACTCAGCACACCGTGCGTAGGGGCGAAACACTGGGTGGTCTGGCGCGCCGTTACGGTGTCAGCCTTGCCAAGCTGAAGCAGTGGAACGGGCCATTGAAAATAATCAGGGTGGGTCAGCGTATCACGGTTGCGCAGAAAGCAACCAGCAGCCGCGCGGCCAGGTCGGGAGAGCGTTCGCAAAAAGTGGCGCAAACAGGTAATGCGCTGAAAAAGGGTATCTAGATTCGCGGCGATAACTTTGCCGAAAGTGTAGCGAAGTAGCTGTAACCTTTCCACGCTCGCCATCCGACTCTTGCCAGCCCCATCATTCCGCGCCTGCGAACAATGAGCAGAGCCACCACGCTGGCGACAAGTGCCGGCCTGGAACGCAGATAACGTACAGCAGTCAGGCAGTTATCAGCAAACGCCAATGGGGCTTCCCAGTTTGTGCCAATATGAGCAACCTGCTCGCGTTGCGAGGCGATTTTTGCCAGCAATTCCCCGCGACGCTGCCTCACTTCAAGCATCTGCCTATTCATGGCGGGAACACAGATGTTCTCTGTCCTTGCCCAACTCGGCCAGACTGACAGAAAACAGTTTGGATTTCGTCTCCAGCTTGCTGCGCAAGATCAGCGTTGTCAGTATGCCCAATGAAAAGAATACAAGACTCAGCGCAGCGAGCACGGCGAGACGGTGCTCATCCCAGAACAGCACCACGATAAACGCCGCCAGCAGTAATACGCCGATGCCGAAGCAAAACAGTGTAAGCAAGGTAAAAACGAGCAGTTGCGTTAAATGCAGACGCGCTTCCTGAAGTTCATTTGCCAGCAGTTCCAGCCTTGTTGAAACGATAGACGTCAGCGTTGACAGCAGTCGCTTGATTGATCCCATCAGATTGGAATCTGCCTCCGACATCGTTTAACGGCCGCGTGAAATCAGCATGCCCACGATCAGGCCAACGCCGGCGCCGATGCCGACAGCCTTCCATGGATTTTCATGCACATATTCATCAGTCGCTGTTGCCGCTTGTTGGGTCTTCGCAACCATTGCCTCTTCTGCAGCGATAAGACGTGCCTTCGCCTTATTCAGGTTTTCCTGAATACGTTCACGCGCTACGGCCACTTTCTCACCCGCCTGACCGGCCGTCGCACGCAGCAATTCCTCTGCATCAGTCACCACAACGCGCAAATCCTGCATAAGCTTTTCTTTGACGGCATGGCTTTCCATACTTGCTGATTTGGTACTCATCATTTACTCCTCGTGATTGTTACGTTAAAAAATAAGGTTCGTGCCACATGATAACTGACAATCGCCAGCCTACATCCAATTCCTTTTTAATCCAAAGCCACCAGCGCGTCAACTGACGCCCGAGTTATTTTCATACAAATAACAACACACGCTATGCGTTGCCGAAATTGCAGTATGCGCCGGATAAACTTTCCGGCATTGCGGCAGGGCGTGGCTGCAGCGCGGCGCGAAATGGCAGCCTGTCGGCGGATGGGCGG
Source organism: uncultured Gallionella sp. (assembly GCA_964355765.1). Lineage (GTDB taxonomy): Bacteria > Pseudomonadota > Gammaproteobacteria > Burkholderiales > Gallionellaceae > Gallionella. Next base: position 4,524 of record CAYHEM010000005.1, on the reverse strand, counting down.
GTGAGGGCAAGTCGCCTTCCAGCCTGATTTTTTCTGCGCCCTTGCCGTCGATGCGCGGCACGGCGGATAACAGGGCCTGGGTATAGGGGTGTTTGGGCGAGCGCAGCACTTCTTCCGCGGAGCCGCGCTCGACGATGCGCCCGAGATACATGACGCAGACCTCGTGCGCGATGTATTCCACTACAGCGAGGTTGTGGGTGATGAACAGATAGCTCAGGTTCAAATCCCGTTGCAGTGTTTTCAGCAGATTCAGGATTTGCGCCTGAACCGAGACATCCAGCGCGCTGGTCGGTTCGTCGCAGATCAGCAATTGCGGCGACACGGCCAGTGCGCGCGCGATGGCGATACGCTGTCTCTGCCCACCGGAAAATTCGTGCGGATAGCGCCACTTGGCATTGCGCGCCAGGCCCACCTGATCGAGCAACGTGTCGATCAGCGCCTGACGTGCGGTACTGTTGTTGCCGACCTTCAGCGCGGTCATGCCCTCTTCGAGAATTTCCGCGACACGCATTTTCGGATTCAGCGACGCGTAGGGATCCTGGAACACCATCTGCATCGCACCGCGGCGCGCACGCAATTCGCCCGGTGCGAGGCCGGTCAGTTCATGCCCGGCAAACCGGACCTTGCCTGCTGTGGGCGGAATCAATTGCAGCAACGCCTTGCCCAGCGTGGTCTTGCCGCATCCGGATTCGCCGACCAGCGCCAGCGTGCGCCCCTGCGGAATCTCCAGCGTCACGCCATCCACCGCCTTCACCTGCCCGACGACATGCTGCAGAATGCCCTTGCGGATGGGGAAATGGACTTGCAGATTTTCAACCTGCAAGAGGACTGAGTGCTGAGTGCTGGGGACTGAGTGCTGCGCGCCGGATGCCGATTCCTCAGTCCTCAGTCCTCTCTCCTCAGTCCTTGGCTCGTGCTCCTGATAAAGATGGCATCTCACCCCGCGTCCATCTTCCAGCTTGGTCCACTCCGGCGTCTGTTCGCCGCACAGCGCCCACGCCTTGCCGCAGCGCGGTGTAAAGCGGCAGCCGTGCGTGATGCTGCCGAGCGCGGGCACGTTGCCGGGAATGGCGGCCAGCGGCTGATCGCGTCGTGCCGCCGCAGGCAGGGCCGCAAATAATTGCTGCGTGTAGGGATGCAAGGGCTGAGCAAACAACTGTTCGCGGCTGGCCTGCTCGACGATCTGCCCGGCATACATCACGCCGACGTGATGCGCCATTTCGGCTACCACCCCGAGGTCGTGGGTAATCAGCAACAGCGCCATGCCGCTGGCATCCTGCGTGTCGCGCAACAGTTCCAGTACCTGCGCCTGGATCGTCACGTCCAGCGCGGTCGTCGGCTCGTCGGCAATCAGCAATTTCGGCTGTCCGGCCAATGCCATCGCGATCATCACGCGCTGCTTCATCCCGCCGGAAAACTGGAACGGATATTCCGTCACGCGTCGTTTTGGATCGGGAATGCCGACCTGATTCAGCAGCTCGGTGCAGCGCTGCAGCGCCGCCGCGCCGCGCAGGCCATGATGGGCAGCCAGCGTTTCGCCAATCTGCTGGCCGACCGTCAGCACCGGATTCAGGCTCAGCGCCGGCTCCTGAAAAATCATCGCCGCCGTGCCGCCGCGCACATCGCGCATCTCGCGTTCGCGCAAGCCGAATAGCTCCACACCGTCCAGTCGCGCCGAACCGCCCGTATGCACTACGCCATCCGGCAACAGGCGCAGCAGTGACAGCGCGGTCATCGACTTGCCGCAACCCGATTCGCCGAGCAGAACAAAGGTCTCGCCCGGCCGAATGCCGAAGGAAATATCGTCGACGATGCGCGCGCCGTTGCGCAGGGAGGTGGTCAGCGACGTGACCGAGAGGATTTCGCTCAAGATTTCACCTGTCCAGCGGGCTGATCACACCCTTGCCGCCTTTGTTCAGCACATGGGTATAGATCATCGTGGTGGAAACATCCGAATGGCCGAGCAGCTCTTGCACGGTGCGGATGTCATAGCCGGATTGCAACAAATGGGTGGCAAATGAATGGCGCAACGTGTGCGGCGTGGTGGGTTTGTATATCTCCGCCACTTTTGCCGCCTCGCGCACCGCCCGTTGCACGCTCGCCTCATACAGGTGGTGGCGGCGCTCGATGCCAGTGCGCGGATCGGTCGAACGCACGGCGGAAGGGAACATAAACTGCCAGCCCCAGGTCTTCGCCGCCTGCGGATATTTTTTCGCCAGCGCGTCCGGCAAAAACACCTCGCCGAAACCCGCATCCAGATCGCGTTCATGCAGCGCCTTCACCTTGGCCAGATGTGTTTTTAACGGCAGTATCAGGTTTTCTGGCAGCACCGTAACCCTGTCCTTGTTACCCTTGCCCTCGCGCACGATAATCTCGCGGCGCTCGAACTCCACATCCTTCACGCGCAGGCGCAAACCCTCCAGCAAGCGCATTCCCGTGCCATACAGCAGGCTCGCCACCAGCCCCATCGTGCCGGACATCGAGTTCAGCAAGCGGCGCACTTCCGTCTGGGTCAGCACCACCGGCAAACGTTTGGACGACTTGGCCGCGATCACCTCGTCCAGCCACGGCAATTCGATATGCAATACATCGCGGTACAGAAACAACAGCGCCGACTTCGCCTGGTTCTGCGTCGCTGCCGCCACATTGCGTTCCACAGCAAGATGGCTCAGGAAATCCCGCACCTCTACTGCGCCCATTTCCTTCGGGTGGCGCTTATTGTGGAACAGGATAAAGCGGCGCGCCCAATCGACATAAGTTTCCTCGGTGCGGATGCTGTAGTGGCGCACGCGAATCGCGGCGCGAATCTGATCGAGCAGTTTGGGTGCATTTTGAGAAACGGCATCAGCTTCCATCCGCAGAATTTTAGGATTCCCTAAAACCAAAGTCCAGAAGAATAAATAATTAACAGGTTGAAATAACAGAAAATAGTATCTGGCTTGACAATGTCGCCATGAATAGGCGACATTGACGCCCTATGAAATTGTTTTCCATATTACGTTAGGGCTATTAACACATGAGTGATCATCATCTCCCCAAATGGGCGCTACCATCAGCATTAGCTCTATTAGGAATAGCGCCCCCATCAATTGCCATATTCTTCCGTGAAAGCCTGACAACATATCTATCAGAACTATCCCCATCCCAACTATCAACAGTAACGATACTGCTCCTAGGTATATCCACATTATCGTTGGCATGGTGTATTTATCTCCGACCTTGGTTGAAATGGGACGAACCAACAGGCACATGGGTAAGTCGCCTAACTGCATTCAGATATTGCGCAAAGTGCAGAGCAACAAAGATCATTACTCCACTTAAAAACGAAGTTACTGGTTGGCGTTGCATGAACTGCCAACACTTTTACCATGACCCAGCGCGTGCGCATATAGAGTCTCCGGAGAATAATAGGGGACAGACCACGGTTTTCTGATTCTGCTACACTGCCGTTCCCTCCCCCCTGCAGGGAATTGGAGTAAACCGTGGTCTGTCCCCGGTTTAATTCCCCGCCGGTGCTCTTTCTGCCGTAGACATGCCAACCTTCCAGTTTTCGGCCGCAGGGACGTCTAACCCGCTAATCAACCGGACCTGCCTTCGGCAGGCCGGTTATCAGCAACGTTCGGACCCATGATCGAATCCCACTCGACCGACGGAATTCCAATCCATCCGGGGGCAATTTCTCGCACCGCCTGCAGAATCGATGGGGTCAGACTCGATTGATTCTGATATTTAATTGTTTTAAATGAAAAAAATAGTCTAACCTTTCATTCGAGGGCGACGCCGCAAAAGCGCGGCGCCCCTTACTTTTACGTTAGAAGGCTCACGGATGAAAAATCTTCTGTTCGTTGTAGCAGTTCTGTTTGCTGGATACTCCTATTTCAGTAGCCAACATGACGCTAGGCCGAATAATGCATCGGCCTCTTTACAGAGCCAGAGCGTAGATAAATCCGATGCGGTAATTGCTAATGCATTTGCAAATCAAATTAGTAACGTACAGGTTTCTGGTCAAGGTGTTGTCATCAAGTTGCTACCTGATGACAACAGCGGCAGCAGGCATCAAAAATTCATAGTCAAATTGGCCAACGGTCAAACCCTATTGGTCGCACATAATATTGATCTCGCCGCCAGAGTTGGCGGTCTGAGTGAAGGTGATTCGATTGAGTTTAATGGCCAGTACGAATGGAACGAAAAAGGCGGGGTTTTGCATTGGACGCATCGAGATCCAAATGGATATCACCCATCTGGATGGCTACAACACCAAGGTCAAACCTACCAATGAATTCTTCTAACCCAGAGAATACAGAGAATAATAGGGGGGCAGACCACGGTTTTCTGATTCTGCTACACTGCCTTTCCCTCCACCCTGCAGGGGATCGTCATGCCTCGCCGCGCCCGCATCGCGTTGCCGAATGTTCCCGTCCATCTTATCCAGCGCGGCAATAACCGCCAGCCGTGTTTTTTCGCCGATGAAGTGTCAAACAGCGTGCAAAACTTTCCAGATTAGGGGTGGAAACAGCGTCCAAT
>CAYHEM010000004.1:0-160565 GCA_964355765.1 uncultured Gallionella sp. | reverse complement strand
GGGGTATGCCCGGAATGCCGATGGGCATGGATCCGAAGATGGGCGGCATGCCTGGGGGTATGCCCGGAATGCCGATGGGTATGGATCCGATGATGGGTGGCATGCCTGGGGGTATGCCCGGAATGCCGATGGGCATGGATCCGAAGATGGGCGGCATGCCTGGAGGAATGCCCGGTCCCATGATGGGTGGAATGCCAGGTCCCATGATGGGAGGAATGCCCGGTCCCATGATGGGTGGAATGCCCGGTCCCATGATGGGTGGAATGCCCGGTCCCATGATGGAAGGAATGCCCGGTCCCATGATGGGTGGAATGCCAGGTCCCATGATGGGTGGAATGCCAGGTCCAATTCTAGGTCCGGCAGTCAACGTGATGCCACCCGGGGTAATTGCCCCCATATGTGTACCACCCCAGTGCGGCGGCATTCTTCCCACGTACTCCCGCGTTGATGCCACTTACAGGTATTCTTTTGCAGGCGCCCCGCAAAGTGGGAGAGCTCCGAATATGGAAGTACCTTCCACACAGACGGGGTTGGATGCTATCCCCGGGGTTGGTACGCGGGGAGGCGCTGCTCAGGTCGATTTGGGTATCGACCCTATTTCCAAGATAGCATGGGGGCGTTGGCAGGCGGGTTGGATAAATTCCAATCCGGAGTTAGGAGCGATGCCCAGCCTGCATTACTTTACTGTGCCCAACCAGACGGTAGCGATCAATTTGCCGATAACCGGAACGTTTAACTATGTTCTCTCAGGCAACACCACGCCGACAGATAATTTTGGCAACCAGGGTACGCTGACCACGGCAACTTTTAGCGCCAACTTCACAGCTCAACAGGTAAACGTGGCGATTGGCACAACGATGCCCAATGGTGCCGGTAATGCTGGTGGACAAACGGTTGTCGGCGCTACGGCAAACAATCTGCCTATCCTGGCCGGGGGAAGTTTTAATGCGCCGACACCCACCATGTCATGCACCGGTCAATGCGGGGCATTGTCGGGTGCTGTAGGCGGGCAGTTTTCCGGGCCGACCGGAGCGGGGGCAGGGGTGGGCTATGGCCTGACTAATGGAACCCAGGTTATTAGCGGAGCAGCTGTATTTCGCAGGTAAAGCGTAATATGGACAAAGGCGTCAAACAACGCTTTATTGTCTATTCAATTCAGTTTTATTCTTGAGGAGAGAACGTCATGTTGAAATCTGGAAAATTTGCGGCACTGGCCATTTTGGGCGCACTGGTGTTCAACCCGGCGTTTGCAGAGGGTAAATCCGCCGCAATGGTGAATGGCGTTTCCATCCCGCAGGCGCGCATCGAACTGCGTGTCAAAGCCCTCGCTATGCAAGGCCAGGCTGACAGCCCGGAACTGCGCAAGGCTGTCCTTGACGACATGATTAACATGGAAGTGCTGGTGCAGGAAGCGACAAAGCTCGGCCTGGACAAGAATGCGGATGTGGTGCAACAGGTTGAACTGACCAAGCAGCAGTTGCTGGCCGGTGCATTTGTGCAAGACTATGCCAAGAGCCACCCGATCAGCGAGGATCAGCTTAAAAAGGAATACGACAAGCTGAAGGCCAAGCTCGGCAACAAGGAATACAACGCCCGGCACATCCTAGTAGAAACTGAAGATGAGGCCAAGGCAATTATTGCGCAATTGGGCAAGAAGGTTAAGTTCGAGAAACTTGCCGAGAAATCCAAGGACACGGGCTCCGCATCGCAGGGGGGCTCATTGGGCTGGAACATACCGGGCAACTTTGTTCCGGAATTTGCCAATATGATGATTAACCTGAATAAGGGCGAATACACCAAGGAGCCGGTGCAGTCGCAATTCGGCTGGCATGTTATCAGGCTAGACGATGTACGTGAGTTGAAGGTACCGACGTTCGAGGATGTTAAATCGCAACTGCAACAACGCCTGCAACAGCAAGCTACACAGAATGTCATTACCGACCTGCGCGCCAAGGCAAAAATCGAATAGTCAGGGGGGGCAGTAAGCAGTTTGGGCGAATAGCATATTCGCCCACCGCGCTTTAACAATCAGAGCATTGACGAAAAGAGTGTCGCGGTGCCGAGGAAGGAGAAGAATCCGACGACATCGGTGACTGTGCTCAGGATTGACCTGTCCTGACCTGCCCCCCGTAGACTTACCATCGATTAGTAGTATCGCTGAATCCATGTTTGCGGCATAACTCCGCAACCGGCATTCCGGCTTCTACTTATTTGATGAAACCAATGATTTGTTCTTCGCTAAATCAACTTCTCTTCATTTCCACCTCTTTTTAAAAGCGGGCTTTACTAACTTCTAGGTGGTACGCTCTAGGGGGCAGGTCAGCGCTACCCCAATATTTGACGTGCATAACGAAAAGTTTGATTATCCAGAAGCAGCACAAAGAAAAGCATACAACGCTTTGATTGGCAACTACTATATCTTTTTACTGTAAGCGTGATCTGTTGATTTATTGTGATTTTTACAATGTAACAAGTCAGACAGGCTGTTAGGATAGGCTCATGCCAAGTGTTACTTTCCCATCAGAACAGCAAGATAATGCCCGCCCCGACAAAGTCGGAACCGGGTTAAATCACCCAGATTCACCAGCCTTCGTCCAGACCGACTTCCTTTATTGAAAGATAAGAACGACATTCCAGCGGCGTTGTTTTTAAGAGGCAAGGTGAACTTGCGTAAAAAGCGCACAATTTTAAAGACTGGAGATCGCAATGCCCTCAGCATTATCCAAAAATGAAGATATTGTGCAGCACAGTTTTTTCACCGAGCAGGATGCCTATCTGTTTCGCGAGGGGACGCATGGACGCCTGCATGAAAAACTGGGGGCCCACCCATGCACCCTGAATGGGGCCGAGGGAACACAGTTTGCGGTATGGGCGCCGAACGCCAAATCGGTTGCGGTGACGGGCGATTTCAACGATTGGAATAAGGCAGCTCATCCGCTGCTGCCGCGCCAGGACGGCTCCGGCATCTGGGAAGGGTTCATTCCCGGCGTCGTCAACGGCGCATGCTACAAATATCATATTGTTTCCCGCCAGCAGGATTACGCGGTGGACAAGGCCGACCCTTACGCATTCAGTGCGGAAGAGCCGCCGCGCACCGGATCGCGCGTCTGCAACCTCGACGACTACCAGTGGAATGACGCGGAATGGATGAGCAAGCGCCGCCGTGCCAATGCGCTCGACGCACCGATGTCCATTTACGAAGTGCATCTCGGTTCCTGGCGGCGCGTGCAGGAAGAAGACAACCGTTCACTCAGTTACCGTGAGCTGGCACCGTTGCTCGCTGCCTACGTGCAGGAACTGGGCTTTACCCATGTCGAGCTGATGCCGATCACCGAGCATCCTTTCTACGGCTCATGGGGCTACCAGACCACCGGCTACTTTGCTCCCAGCGCGCGCCAGGGCACGCCGCAGGATTTGATGTATCTGGTCGATCACCTGCACCAGTGCGGTATCGGCGTGATTCTGGACTGGGTGCCGTCGCATTTCCCTGGTGACGAGCATGGCCTGGCCTATTTCGACGGCACGCACCTGTACGAACATGAAGACCCGCGCAAAGGCTTCCATCCCGACTGGAACAGCGCCATTTTCAATTACGGCCGCAACGAGGTGCGCGCCTTCCTGTTGTCGAGCGCGCTCTACTGGCTTGATCAATACCATTTTGACGGTCTGCGCGTCGATGCCGTCGCCTCCATGCTTTACCTCGACTACGGACGCAAGGAAGGGGAGTGGCTGCCCAACGTGCACGGCGGACGGGAGAACCTCGAAGCGATCAGTTTTCTGCGCATGCTCAATGAAGCGGTATACCGCGACCACCCGGATGTGCAGACCATCGCCGAAGAATCTACCGCCTGGCCCATGGTATCGCGTCCCGCTTACGTCGGCGGACTGGGCTTCGGCATGAAGTGGAGCATGGGCTGGATGCACGACACGCTGAAGTATTTTCAGCAGGATCCGGTGTTCCGCAAATACCATCACGGCCAGCTCACCTTCAGCATCTGGTACGCGTTTAGCGAAAATTTCCTGCTGCCGCTGTCGCACGATGAAGTGGTGCATGGTAAAGGCGCGCTGATCGGCAAGATGCCGGGTGACGAATGGCAGCAGTTTGCCAATCTGCGCCTGCTGTACGGTTACATGTGGGCGCACCCCGGCAAGAAACTGTTGTTCATGGGCGGCGAATTCGGCCAGAGGCGTGAATGGCAACATGACGAAAGCCTCGAATGGCATGTGCTGCAATATCCGTTGCACGCCGGAATGCAGCGCTGGATGGGCGATTTGAACCGCTGCTACCGGACGCAGCCGGCATTCTACGAAAAAGACTTTTCCGCGGAGGGCTTCGCGTGGATCGATTTTAATGACAGTGAGGAAAGTGTCATCAGCTTCCTGCGCCACGGTCGGCATGCCGAAGACAGCGTGCTGGTGGTGCTCAATTTCACCCCGTTGCCGCGGCACAATTACGTTGTGGGCGTGTCGTGCGGCGGATACTGGCAGGAAATCCTCAACAGCGACGCGAAACTATACGGCGGCAGCGGCATGGGGAATCTTGGCGGAGTCGATGCCGCTCCGGTGGCGGCGCAGGGGTACCATCACTCCCTTGCGCTCACATTGCCACCATTGAGTGTGGTATACCTGAAGGCGCAAACTGCCCACGGAGAAAATCATGAATGATTTTAACCAGCTGGAAGGCCGCCCCAGGACTGTCATCGAACGCGTCAAGCCGGAAGTGGACGGCGGGCGCTTCCCGATCAAGCGTTGCAGCGGCGAGCAGGTCATGGTGGAGGCCGACGTGTTTTCGGATGGCCACGACGCACTACGCTGCCTGTTGCTGCACCGCGAGGCCGGCAGCGAGACCTGGCAGGAAGCCCCCATGCACAAGCTCGGCAATGACCGCTGGCAGGGCAGTTTCAATGTCGGCGAGATCGGCCGCCACCAATACACGCTGCTGGCCTGGGTCGATCGCTTCCTGACCTGGCGCCATGATCTGTCCCGGCGCGAGGACGAACAGGACATCGTCATCGCGCTGCAGGTCGGCGCCTGCCTGGTCGAAGCCGCAGCCGGACGCGCGCGCGGCGACGCCGCGGCAGTGCTTGCACGCATCGCCGCCAGCCTGCGCACACCGGCCTCGCCGGCAGAAGGTCGCAATGAGGGGCTGGATGACGCGCTCGCGCAGCTCATGGCAGAGTACGGCGAGCGGCACTTTCCGACGCGCTACGCGCAGAGTCTGGAAGTGGTGGTGGACATTCCGCGCGCACGTTGCAGCGCCTGGTATGAATTCTTTCCGCGCTCTTGCACGGCTGCGGACAGCGACCACGGCACCTTTGCCGAGTGCGAGAAGCGTCTGCCCTACATTGCCGCAATGGGTTTCGATGTGATTTACCTGCCGCCGATTCATCCCATCGGCACGGCCTTCCGCAAGGGCCCCAACAACACGCTCGACCCCGGGCCGAATGACCCCGGCAGCCCGTGGGCGATCGGTTCGGCCGAGGGCGGTCACAAGTCGGTGCATCCGCGCCTCGGCACGCTGGAGGATTTCCAGAGCCTGGTGCTGGCGGCGCGCAAGCTCGGCATCGAACTGGCGCTGGACATCGCCTTCCAGTGCGCGCCGGATCACCCCTACGTGCGCGAGCACCCGGACTGGTTTCGCTGGCGTCCGGACGGCACCGTCCAGTACGCCGAAAACCCGCCCAAGAAATACCAGGACATCTATCCATTTGATTTCGAATGCGACGACTGGCGCGCCCTGTGGCAGGAGCTGAAGAGCATTTTTGAATTCTGGCTAGGGCAGGGCGTGAGCATTTTTCGCGTCGACAATCCGCATACCAAGCCGTTCCCGCTGTGGGAGTGGTTGATCACTGAAATCAAGCGCGATCACCCGCAGGCGATCTTCCTGGCGGAAGCCTTCACGCGGCCAAAGATCATGCATCGCCTGGCCAAGCTTGGCTTCACTTATTCCTATACCTATTACACCTGGCGCAATACCAAGCAGGAGATCACCGACTATTTCACCGAACTGGCGCTCAACGAATCGCGCGAATACTTCCGCCCCAACCTGTGGCCCAACACGCCCGACATCCTTGCCGAGTTTCTGCAATATGGCGGCAGGCCGGCCTTCATGCTGCGCGTGGCACTCGCCGCCACGCTCAGCGCCGCCTACGGCATCTACGGTCCGGCCTACGAGTTGATGGAGCACAGCGCGCGCGAAGCGGGCGGCGAAGAGTATCTCGACTCTGAGAAATACCAGCTGCGCCACTGGGATATCGAACGCGCCGACAGCCTGAAGGACTACATCGCCCGCCTTAATCACATTCGCAGGGAAAACACCGCGCTGCAGACGGACTGGAACTTGCGCTTCCATCCGGTCGACAACGACCTGCTGCTGTGTTTCAGCAAGTCGAGCGTAACGGACACCGACCACAGCAACACCATCGTGGTCGTCGCCAATCTCGACCCGCACCACGCGCAATCAGGCTGGATCGAGCTGCCATTGGAGGACCTCGGCGTCGAGGTGCAACATCCTTATCAGGCGCATGATCTGCTTTCCGGTGCGCGCTTTCTGTGGCAGGGGCCGCGTAATTTTGTGCGCATCGATCCGCAGTCGTCCCCGGTTCATATTTTGCTGTTGCGGCGCCGCCTGCGCAGCGAACGCGACTTCGATTATTTTCTGTAAGGGGCTGACAACATGAGCGACCCGACAACATCTTCAGAGCAGAACGCACCCGATTGGGCCAATGACCCGCTCTGGTACAAGGACGCCATCATTTACGAACTGCACGTTAAAGCATTCTTTGACAGCGACGGCGATGGCATCGGCGACTTCAACGGGCTTTCCCAAAAACTGGATTATCTGCAGGATCTCGGCGTCAACACGCTCTGGCTGCTGCCGTTCTATCCGTCGCCGATGAAGGATGACGGCTATGACATTTCCGACTACAGCAATGTCTATCCAGACTATGGCACAAGAGCCGATGTGCGCAATTTCGTGCGCGAAGCACACCGGCGCGGGCTGAAGGTAATCACCGAACTGGTCATCAACCACACCTCCGATCAGCACCCGTGGTTCCAGGCCGCGCGCCGCGCCCCGGCGGGATCATCCAAGCGCAATTTCTATGTATGGAGCGACAGCGACAAGAAATTTCCGGAAACCCGTATCATTTTCACCGACAGCGAAAAATCCAACTGGGCCTGGGACGAAGTGGCCGGCGCCTATTACTGGCACCGTTTTTTTTCGCACCAACCCGACCTCAACCACAACAATCCTGAAGTGGCCAAGGCCATGATCCGCGTCATGCGCTTCTGGCTCGATGCCGGTGTCGACGGCCTGCGTCTGGATGCGATCCCGTATCTGTGCGTGCGCGAAGGCACCTCCAACGAAAACCTGCCGGAGACCCACGCGGTGATCCGGCAAATGCGTGCCGTCATCGACAAGCACTACAAGAACCGCATGCTGCTGGCGGAGGCCAACCAGTGGCCGGAAGACGTGCGCGAATATTTCGGCGACGGCGATGAATGCCACATGGCCTACAATTTCCCGGTGATGCCGCGCATTTTCATGGCGGTCGCCCAGGAAGACCGTCATCCTATCGTCGAAATCACCAATCAGACGCCGGATATTCCGGACAACTGCCAGTGGGCAATTTTTCTGCGCAACCACGACGAGCTTACCCTGGAAATGGTCACCAACAGCGAGCGTGACTACATGTACCAGATGTACGCTGTCGACCCGCGCATGCGCGTCAACGTCGGCATTCGCCGCCGCCTGGCGCCGCTGATGGACAACCATCGCGACAAGATCGAGCTGGTGAATTTTCTGCTGATGACCCTGCCGGGTTCGCCCATTCTTTATTACGGCGATGAAATCGGCATGGGTGACAACATCTATCTGGGCGACCGCAATGGCGTGCGCACGCCGATGCAATGGAGCCCGGATCGCAATGCCGGTTTTTCCAAGGCTGATCCGCAGCGCCTCTATCTGCCGCCCATCATGGATCCCATCCATGGCTACGAATCGCTGAATGTCGAATCCCAAAGCCGCAGCCCGTCGTCGCTGCTGAACTGGACCAAGCGCCTGATCGCGGTGCGCAAAAATTATCATGCTTTCGGGCGCGGCTCCATCCGCATTCTGGGACCGGGCAACCGCAAGATTCTGGCTTATGTGCGCGAATGGCAAGATGAAAAAATCCTGTGCGTGATCAACCTGTCGCGCACCGCACAACCAGTGGAACTCGATCTTTCCGCCTACAAAGGATGCGTGCCGGTGGAACTGCTGGGGCGGGCTGCTTTTCCGCCGATCGGCGAGCTGCCTTATTTGCTCACGCTCAAGGGCTACGGCTATTACGGTTTTCGTCTGGCAACAGATGCGGAAGTGCCTTACTGGCACGAGGAACACCTCATCCGTAGCGAGCTTCCGGTGCTGGTCATGGTCGAGGGCTGGCGCACTTTTTCAGGCAGCAGAGACGACGCCAGCGCAGTGCGCGGAGCCATTGCCAGCAAGACACGCACGCAACTGCAGCAGGAGGTGCTGGCGCCTTATCTCGCCAGCAAACGCTGGTTTGCCGCCAAAGGGCAGGCAATCGAGCGTATCGAGCTGATCGAGCAGGGCGAGTGGGACAGCGAAGGAGGGCACTGGCTGCTCACTCTGATCGAAGTGCATTGCGCCAACATCGAGCCGCAATGGTATTTCCTGCCGCTTGCCATTGCCTGGGACGACGATGGGCGCGCGGAGCAGCTGCAGTCGCTGGCGCCCTACACGCTCGCCAGGGTGCGCCAGAAAGCGCGTGTCGGCATCCTGTATGGCGCATTCGGCGACGATCGTTTTTGCTGCGCTTTGGCAAGGGGAATTGCCAACGGGTTGACCCTGCCGTTCGGCAAGGGTAGAGCGGAATTCCGTGCCACTCAGGCGTGCGCTGCGCTGGCAGCCGGAATCGACGCACCGGTGCGCCACCCGGCATTGGAGCAGAGCAATACCGCAGTTTATTTCGGCGATCAGCTTTTCCTGAAAGGGTATCGACGCCTGCAACCCGGCACCAATCCCGAACTGGAAATCGGACGATTCCTTACCGAACATGAGCCCTTTGGCAATATCGTGCCGGTGGCGGGTGCCATCGAATACCACCGCCCCGATGGGCAGGTCATGACGCTGGCGCTGCTGCAGGCCTATGTCGATAATCAGGGCACCGGGTGGAATTTTACGGTCGACTATCTGGAACGCTTCTTTGACGAACAGCTGTCCAATCCGGGCGAACCCGCAGGCGAAGAAAGTGGCGGGGTGCACGCTTTTTACCTGACGCTGATGGATACGCTGGGGAAGCGCACCGCACAATTGCACCAGGCCTTCGCCAGGCAAAGCGGCGATGCGGCGTTCGACCCGGAACCGATTCAGGCCAGCGATATTTCGGCCTGGCTGGAGCAGATCGAACAAGATATCGTGACCACCTTTACCCACCTCGAAAAACGCAGCAACAGCCAGCCGGAGAAGCTGCGCGATGTCTGCGCACAGCTGCTTTCCCAGCGTGCCGCCCTGTTCGAGCAGGTACAACGGAAACCGCAGTCACCCATCATCGCCAGCAAAACCCGTCACCACGGTGACTATCATCTGGGGCAGGTGTTGCTGGCGCAAAATGACTTCATCATCACCGACTTTGAAGGCGAACCGTCGCGAACCATGGCGGAGCGCCGCGCCAAGCATTCGCCGCTGCGCGACCTGGCAGGCATGCTCAGATCATTCAGTTACGCGGCCGCCGTAGCAGTTAATCACACCACTGCGGAACGCCCCGGTGACCGCGCCAGCCTCGGACCCCTGGCACAGGAATGGGTGGTTGCAGCCAGCACCGCCTTCCTCAACGGCTACCGCGCGAACATTACCGGCTGCGCGTCATGGCCGACCGACCCGGAACAGAGTGACTGGCTCATCAAAATATTTCTGATTGAAAAGGCGCTGTACGAATTGCGCTATGAACTGGACAACCGCCCGGAATGGCTGTCGATCCCGCTGTACGGATTGCTGCGCTTTATTACCCCACAACAGAATCCACAAACCGAGGGAGAGGCATCATGAAAATTCTCGATAGGCTTCCGCCTGAATTGCGCGATGTCACGCGCTACAAACACTAAGGGAATCATGGAAGAAATCATCAAGGCAGTCTGGCCGGGCAAACCCTATCCACGCGGCGCCACATGGGACGGTGAAGGGGTGAATTTTGCGCTGTTCTCCGAATTCGCCGAGCGTGTCGAGCTGTGTCTGTTCGACCCCAGTGGCCGGCGCGAATTGCAGCGCATCGATGTGCGCGACCAGACCGACCTGATCTGGCATTGCTATCTGCCCGATGCGCGCCCCGGTCAGCTTTATGGTTATCGGGTATACGGCCCCTATGACCCAAAACGCGGCCATCGCTTCAATCCGCACAAGCTGCTGATCGAGCCCTACGCCAAGGACATTGTCGGTAATTTCCGCTGGAGCGATGCGCACTACGGCTATCAGATCGGCCATCCGGATGCCGATCTGTCTTTCGACCAGCGCGACAGCGCCGCCGGTACGCCGAAATGCCGCGTTGTCGACCCGGCGTTTTCCTGGGGCAACGATCGTTCGCCCACCATCCCCTGGCATGACATGGTGATTTACGAACTCCATGTGCGCGGTTTCACGATGCAGCACCCGGACGTTCCACGGCAGCTGCGCGGCACCTATGGCGGCATTGCCACCGCGCCGGTCATAGAGCATCTGCAGCGCCTCGGCGTGACCACGGTAGAGCTGATGCCGGTGCATAGTTTCGTCGACGATCGTTATCTGGTGAAAAAAGGCTTGCGCAACTACTGGGGCTACAACTCGATCGGCTTCTTCGCGCCCGATCGTCGCTACAGCGCCAGCGGTGTGATCAGCGAATTCAAGACCATGGTAAAGACGCTGCACTCCGCAGGCATCGAGGTCATCCTCGACGTGGTCTACAATCACACCGCCGAGGGCAACCAGTTAGGCCCGACCGTTTCTTTTCGCGGCATAGACAACGCCTCCTACTATCGCCTGACGTCGAACGAGCCGCGTTACTACAACGATTTCACCGGCTGCGGCAACACCCTCAACATGCAGCATCCGCGCGTCCTGCAACTGATGATGGATTCGTTGCGTTACTGGGTGCTGGAAATGCACGTGGACGGTTTCCGCTTCGATCTGGCATCGGCGCTGGCGCGCGAACTGCATGAGGTCGACCGTCTCGGCGCATTTTTCGACATCCTGCAGCAGGATCCGGTGCTTTCCCAGGTCAAGTTGATCGCCGAGCCTTGGGATCTTGGCAGCGGCGGCTATCAGGTGGGCAACTTTCCGGTCGGCTGGGCCGAGTGGAACGATCAGTACCGCGATACCATGCGCGCCTACTGGAAGGGCGACGGCGGGCTGATCGGCGAATTCGCCAGCCGTTTCACCGGGTCGAGCGATCTGTACGGCCACAGCGGCCGCAAACCCCACGCCAGCATCAACTTCATCACCGCGCACGACGGTTTCACCCTGCAGGATCTGGTCAGCTACGACACCAAGCATAACGAAGCCAACGGCGAGGGCAATCGCGACGGCACCGACAAGAATCTGTCGTGGAACTGCGGCATGGAGGGTGCGAGCGACGACGCCGATATCAAGGCATTACGCGCCCGCCAGAAACGCAATATGCTGGCCACGCTGCTGTTTTCACAAGGGGTGCCGATGTTCGTTGCCGGCGACGAAATGGGCCGTACCCAGAAAGGCAACAACAACGCTTATTGTCAGGACAATGAAATCAGCTGGGTCGACTGGGATCTGTCGGAAGATGACCGCGAACTGCTGGCCTTTGTGCAACGTTTGATCGGGCTGCTCAAGGCGCACCCGGTATTCCGGCGCCAGCATTTTCTGAAGGGCCATGCCGTCCATGGGGCGGGCACCCGGGATGTTCACTGGCTGAAGCCGGATGGCAAGGATATGACCGAGGCAGAATGGGATCATGACTTTGCGCGCTGCCTCGGCGTTTATCTGGCAGGCGAAGCGCTGCAAGAACGCGACCCACGCGGGCGGCCGATCGTTGATGACAATTTCCTGTTGCTGTTCAACGCGCATCACGAAGAAATTCAGTTCGTATTGCCTGAAATCAAGCCGGGTTGCGTATGGGAAACGCTGCTCGACACCCATTTCAAGGCCGGCCTCGCCACCGATGGCAGCTACCCCAGCAACACCCACTATCCGATACAGGGCCGTTCCCTGGTCATGCTCAAACAGCTGTGCGCATGAAAAACATCCATCGCATGCCCTTTGGCGCAGAACTTCTCGACAGCGGCGGCGTCCGTTTCCGGCTGTGGGCGCCGGGGGCGTCTCATATCGATTTGCTGCTGGAAAACGCCCTCGCGGAACAGGCGATGCACGCGCAGGGTGAAGGCTGGTTCGAGATGACCGTGCCCGAAGCCGGCGCCGGCACGCGCTATCGTTTTCGCACCGACAGCGGGTTGCGGGTGCCGGATCCGGCATCGCGCTTCAATCCGGATGATGTGCATGGTGCCAGCGTCGTCGTCGACCCCGCCGCCTTCGACTGGCAGGATCAGGACTGGCGCGGACGCCCGTGGGAAGAAGCGGTGATTTACGAATTGCACATCGGCGCTTTCACCGCGCAGGGCGACTTCGACGGCGTGCGCAGCAAGCTGGATTACCTGGTCGAACTCGGCGTCACCGCGCTCAAGTTGATGCCGGTGGCCGATTTCCCCGGGCGGCACAACTGGGGCTACGACGGGGTGCTGCCTTATGCGCCGGACGCATCCTATGGCAACCCGGAAGCGCTCAAGCAGCTGGTGCAGGAAGCGCATGCGCGCGGGCTGATGGTGCTGCTCGACGTGGTTTACAACCATTTCGGCCCAGAGGGCAATTACCTGCATGCCTATGCGCCGGCCTTTTTCAACGAGCGCCACCACACCCCCTGGGGTGCGGCGATCAACTTCGACGCGCCCGGCAGCGAGGTGGTGCGCGATTATTTCGTGCACAACGCGCTCTACTGGCTGGAGGAATATCGCTTCGACGGGCTGCGCCTCGACGCCATCCACGCGATCTGCGACGACTCAACGCCCGACATTGTCGAAACGCTGGCCGACGCGGTGCGCCTGGGACCGGGGAAAGACCGGCATATTCATCTCATTCTGGAAAATGACCGCAACCAGTCACACTACCTGGCACGCGCGCCGAACGGCGCCCCGCTGCACGCCACGGCGCAATGGAACGACGACATCCACCACGCCTTTCATGTGCTGGTCAGCGGCGAGCGCGACGGCTATTACGCCGATTACGCAGCAGCACCGCTACAGCAGGTAGGCCGCTGTCTCAGCGAAGGCTTTGCCTTTCAGGGCGATGCGTCACCGTTTCGCGGCGGCGAGCTGCGCGGCGAACCCAGCCTGCAATTGCCGGGCACCGCCTTTATTTCCTTTGTGCAGACCCACGACCAGATCGGCAACCGCGCCTATGGTGAACGCCTGTGCCATCTCGCCACTCCGGCGTCGCTGGAAGCGGCGACCGCCGTGCTGCTGCTTGCGCCGCATATTCCGATGCTGTTCATGGGCGAGGAATTCGCCGCTGCCCAGCCTTTCCTGTTCTTCTGCGACTTCGGTCCCGAACTCGCCGCTGCGGTGACGCAGGGCAGGCGCCGCGAGTTTGCCCATTTTGCCCGCTTCAGCGATGAGGCGGCGCGCGAGCGCATTCCCGACCCCAACGCGGATGCCACATACCGTGCCTGCGTGCTCGACTGGGACGATCCTGACAAACCGCAGCATGCGCGCTGGCTGGCACTGCACCGGCAGCTGCTGGCGTTGCGCCGCGAACATCTGGTGCCGCGACTCAAAAATATATGCGGGGACCAGGCCGGCTATCAGACCCATGCTGATAGCGGACTCGCGGTCCACTGGCAACTCGGCGACGGCAGTCGCTGGCACCTGCTGTGCAACCTGGGCGAACAAGACGTTGCCGGCATGCCATGCCCGGCTGGTGACACCATTTATCGCAGCGCGCATCTGTCGCCCGATCAACTGAAAAGCGGCAGCCTGCCGCCCTGGTCGGTGGCCTGGCTGCTCGACACCAATCCGGAAAGGAATTCCCCGTGACGCAACCCACCGCCTTGGCCCGACTCGCTGCACTCTGCGGCATCGCAACCGATTACCAGGACATCTGGGGCAAGCGCCATGTCACCCCGCCGGCCACCGAGCGTGCGCTGCTGGCGGCGATGCATTTGCCACTGGAGGGCGACCTGGATGCGCTTGCCGATGAAATCGAGACACGCGATTGGCGCCGCCCGCTGCCGCCGGTGCAGGTGCTGCGTATGGGCGTCTCGCCGCCCTGTGTGCCGGTTACCGTTGATGCAAACGATGCGCAACAAGGCTGGCGCTGGACATTGACGCTGGAAAACGGCGAGCGTGCCGACGGGCAATTTCGCCCCGGCGAGCTCAAGCAACTGGCAGAGCGCCGTTGCGGCGAGCGCCTGTATGTTCGCTATGCGCTGCCGCTGCCGGCGCTACAGGCGACCGGCTACCATCAACTGGAACTGTCGCCTGTCAGTGCGGAAGGCGAACCCACGGAACGCATGACGCTGATCGCGGTGCCGCCTGCCTGTTACCAGCCGGCCGCCGTGCGCGATGAAGGGCGTGTGTGGGGATTGGCCCTGCAACTGTATGGCGTGCGTTCGCGGCGCAATTGGGGAATCGGCGACTTCACCGATCTGCGCGCACTGACCGACCTGGCCGCAGATGTCGGCGCCGGCATCGTTGGCATCAATCCGCTGCACGCCCTGTTTCCAGACAACCCGAGGCATTGCAGCCCTTACAGCCCCTCCAGCCGCCTGTTCCTGAATGTGTTCTACATTGATGTCGAGGCCGTGGCCGATTGCAAGGAAAGCCAGGCGGTGCAAGAGCTTGTTGGCACACCGAACTTTCGCGCGCACCTGCGCCGTTTGCGCGAAAGCGAGCTGGTCGAATATCAGGAGGTGGCTGCGGCAAAAATGGAGGCGCTGGAACTCGCTTACCTGCATTTTCGCGACCATCACCTCAACCACGAAACCGAGCGTGCTCGCACTTTCAGCCATTTTCGCGCCACGCAGGGTGTTGCGCTGGAAAACCATGCGCTGTTCGAGGCACTACAAGAGCATTTTCACGAACAGGATGCATCGATATGGGGTTGGCCAGCCTGGCCGGAAAATTATCGCGATCCAGCCTCGGTTGCAGTCAAAAAATTCGCTGCCGACAATAGTGCACGCATCGAATTTTACGTTTACCTGCAATGGCTGGCCGATCAGCAGCTGGCCACCGTCGGCCGGCGTTCGATGCAGCGCGGGCTCGGTGTCGGCCTTTATCAGGATCTCGCGCTCGGCGTGGATTCCGGCGGCGCCGAAGCCTGGGCCAACCAGGGTGTTTACGCCGTCGCCGCACATGCCGGCGCGCCCCCCGACGAGTACAACCTGTTCGGGCAGGACTGGGGGTTGCCGCCGTTTATTCCGCTGCGCCTGCGCGAAATGGCGTACGCGCCCTTTGTGGCCACGCTGCGCGCCAACATGCGCCACTGCGGCGCACTGCGCATCGACCATGTAATGAGCCTGATGCGCCTGTACTGGGTGCCGGCGGGAGAGCCTGCCAGCGCCGGCGCTTACGTGTCCTATCCGCTCGACGATCTGCTCGGCATCCTGGCGCTGGAAAGCCAGCGCAACCACTGCATGGTGATCGGTGAGGACCTCGGCACCGTTCCCGACGGGCTGCGCCCGGCGCTTGCCGAACTGGGCGTGCTCTCCTATCACCCGTTCTTTTTCGAGCACAGCGACGACGGCAGCTTCAAGCCTCCGACCGACTACGCGCGCCAGGCGCTGGTTGCGGTGAGCACCCATGATTTGCCCACGTTGCGCGGGTTCTGGAAGGGGAGTGATCTCGACACGCGCGCCGCACTCGGCCTGTTTCCCACCCATGAGATCAGGGAAAACTCGGTGGTGGCGCGTTCCCAGGATCGCGCACGCCTGCTGATGGCGCTGCAGCGCACGTCTTTGCTGCCGGAAGGAACCAGCGAGCATCCGGTCGCGGTGCCCGACATCACGCCATCACTCGCCGTCGCGGTGCATAGCTATCTGGCGCGCACACCGGCTCAGGTCATGGCCATCCAGCCTGAAGATGTGTTTGGCGTGCTTGAACAGGTGAACCTGCCCGGCAGCAATGAATACCCCAACTGGCAGCGCAAGCTGCCGCTGGACATCGAGGACTGGCGCGCCGACGAGCGGCTAAGCACGCTGACGGAGGCCATCTACCGCGAGCGCGGCAGCTCGGTCGCGCCTTGCCCGGGGGAAAGCTGCGCCGCCACTATCCCGCGCGCCACTTACCGTCTGCAATTCAATCGCGATTTCACCCTGGCACAGGCGACTGAATTATTGCCCTACCTCGCCGCACTCGGCATCAGCCACTGCTACGCCTCGCCCTACCTGCAGGCGCGTCCGGGCAGCGGCCACGGTTACGATATTGTCGACCACAACGCGCTCAATCCTGAAATCGGCACCCCGGATGATTTTGAACGGTTCGTGCAAACCCTGCGGCAGCACGACATGGGTCATATCCTCGACATGGTGCCGAACCATATGGGGGTGATGGGCAGCGACAACGCCTGGTGGCTCGATGTGCTGGAAAACGGCCAGACTTCAACCTATGCCGCGTATTTCGACATCGACTGGAATCCACTTAACCCGGAATTGCGTGGCAAGGTGTTGCTGCCCTTGCTCGGCAACCACTACGGCACCGTACTCAGCAACGGCGAGCTGAAACTGGTTTTTGATGCAGTGCGCGGCGAGTTCAGCATGCTCTACTATCAGCACCGGCTGCCGATTGATCCGGCCACCTATCCGAGCATCATCGGTCACCGGCTGGACAGCCTGAGCGCGGTGCTGGATGCCGATGATGTCTATTATTTGCAACTGCAAAGCCTGCTTACGGCATTCGGCCATCTGCCACCCAACACCGATGACGACCCGTCGAAAGTGGCAGAGCGCAACCGCGACAAGGAATTGCTCAAGCGCCAACTGGCCACTCTGTGCGATGCCTCTACCGACATCGTCAGTCACATCGAGAGCAACGTGGCCGAGTTTAACGGCGAGCCGTCAAATCCGGCCAGCTTCGACCTGTTGCACGAACTGATCAAGGCTCAGGCTTACCGCCTTGCTTACTGGCGGGTCGCCTCGGATGAAATCAACTACCGGCGCTTTTTCGACATCAACGACCTGGCCGCCTTGCGCATGGAAAACCCGCAGGTTTTCGAGGACACCCACCGCCTGGTGCTGGATCTGGTGCAGCAGGGCAAGGTGGACGGCCTGCGCATCGATCACCCGGATGGCCTGTACGATCCGGGGCAATACTTCCGTCGCCTGCAGAGCCGTGCCATCGGACGCGGCAATGGCATGGATACGCTTGATGATAAGAACGCGGAGCCGCAGCGCCAGCCGCTGTATCTGGTGATCGAGAAAATCCTGGCAGAACACGAACGTCTGCCAGACGATTGGCCGATCCATGGCGCCACCGGCTATCGTTTCGCCAACCTGGCCAACGCGCTGTTCATCGACCCGGACAGTGAAAAGCGCATGACGCGGATTTACAGCGACTTCATCGGCAAGAAAATCGATTTCGAGGAACTGGTTTACCAGTCAAAGAAGCTCATCATCCGTTCTGCGCTGGCCGGGGAATTGAACGTCCTCAGCAACCGCCTGGCGCAAATCGCCATCGCCAGCCGTTATACCTGCGACTTCACGCTGAATAGCCTGCGTGCCGCACTGTCGGAAGTCGTTGCCTGCTTTCCGGTTTATCGCAGCTACCTGACGCAGGGCCGCATCTCGGTGGATGACCGGCGTCATATCGAATGGGCCGTGGCAGTGGCCAAGCGCCGCAGTCCCGTAGCCGACGTCAGCATCTTCGATTTTGTGAGCGCCGTCATGACTACGGATATTGCCGAAGGGAAAAATCAGCATTACCACGATCAGGTGTGGGGCTTCGCCATGAGGCTGCAACAGTACACCGCACCGGTCATGGCCAAGGGACTGGAAGACACCTCGTTCTATCGCTATCACCGCCTGGTCTCGCTGAACGACGTCGGCGGCGAGCCCAATCGCTTCGGTAGCACCCTGCAGGCTTTCCATGCAACGACGCGGCTGCGTGCCGAACGCTGGCCGCACAATATGCTCGCCACCTCCACCCATGACAGCAAACGTTCGGAAGACGTCAGGGCGCGCATCAACGTGCTTTCTGAAATCCCCGATGCCTGGGAAAAATCGCTGCGGCGCTGGAGCCGCATCAATCGCAGCAAAAGAATACTGTGCGACGGCGACCTGGCGCCCACGCGCAACGATGAATATCTGCTCTACCAGACCCTGCTTGGCACCTGGCCGCTGCACGCACCGGGCGACACGCAGCTTGCCGATTATTGCGCCCGCATCCAGGCATACATGGTCAAGGCAGTGCGCGAATCCAAAGAGCACAGCAGCTGGATCAAGGTGAACAGCGAATACGAAAAGGCGCTCACCAATTTTGTTCAGGCGCTGCTCGCTCCCGGCGAAAAAAATCTGTTCCTTGCCGATTTTGTTCCGCTGGCGCAACGCATCAGCCACTTCGGCCTGCTTAACAGCCTGTCGCAAACCCTGCTCAAGCTGACCACCCCAGGCGTGCCGGACATTTATCAGGGCTGTGAATTATGGCAATTCAATCTGGTGGATCCGGACAATCGCAAGCCGGTAGATTACGGCCTGCGCCGCCATGCACTGGTCGAACTGCAAGCGCTGTTTTCCGGCGCAACGGCGGCATGGCCGGGGCAGTTGCGCCCCTTGCTCGACAACATGGAGGACGGCCGCATCAAGCTTTACCTGACCTGGCGTGCATTGCAACTGCGCCGCCGCTGGCCGGAACTGTTTCGTGATGGCGAATATCTGCCGTTAAACGTGACAGGCGTGCGCGCCGATCAGGTCTGTGCCTATGCGCGCCGCCATCTTGACCGGACGGTGATCGTGGTGGCGCCGCGCTTCTTTGCCAAGCTGCCGGAAGCAATTGGTACGGAGGGTGATCCCTGGCAGGATACCTGCATCGAACTGGAAGGCATTGACGGGGAAAAGTGGTTCAACCTGCTTAGCGGCGAACAACTGGCAAACATGAACAACAACGGCGTACCGCAACTACGGTTGAGCCAGTTGCTGGGCCATTTCCCGGTAGCGCTGCTGGCGAATGCGACGGAATGAAAGCAGTGTGCTATTTACTCAGTAGTCAGAAATACAAGGTTACAAAAAATTGCTGCATAGACTGTTGCCCGATGACTTGGCGGATCACTTCATTGAGGTAGCGGGGCCGAAGGTTTGCGTGTAGGAGCCCGATTGATCGGGCGATTAAATCGGGCTCCCACAACAGCTATCCAGTTCCGGCAGCGTTCCATGTATGTAGCCTAAATTACTGATTTATGTGTAAGGGCGTAAAACAACAACTAAAAGCCCACCTCTGTAAACCAGCGCATTTGATTTTCCGGTTTTTATGAGAACCAGCATACTGGTAATACTGTACAACTTATTTATAATCAATATCCTAAATAATACTGCTGGTAACATTGGACGCTGTTTTGTGGAAAGTATTGGACGCTGATTGATACCGCAAGCGCGCCGTTTGACTAGCGGCGCTCCTTTTTCATCGCCTGCGCAGCTTCGCGTTTCGAGTCTTTTTCGTTTATTACGGTGCTTGTGGCTACGGCCACTCGCTGCGCTCGTTTAACGTGCGCAGCGCGCACATTAGCCTGCAGCCACTGAATTAACGTCGTTCCTTCTTCATGGCTTGTGCCGCTTCGCGCTTTGAATCTTTTTCACGTTCGCTGGCTCTTTTGTCATGCTGTTTCTTGCCCTTGGCCAGGCCAATTTCCAGTTTGATGCGCCCGTTCTTGTAGTGCATGTCCAGCGGCATCAGGGTGTAGCCGGCACGCTGCACTTTGCCGATGATTTTGTCGATCTCCTGCCTGTGCAACAGCAATTTGCGGGTGCGCACCGGGTCGGGAACAATATGCGTGGAGGCGTTCAGCAGCGGGCTGATGTGTGAACCAAACAGGTATAGCGCACCGTCTTTTACCGTGACATAGGCTTCCTTGAGTTGTGCGCGTCCGGCACGAATGGCCTTGACTTCCCAGCCTTCCAGCATGATGCCGGCTTCATATTTGTCTTCAATGAAGTAGTCGTGAAATGCTTTTTTATTCTGTGCGATGCTCATTGCGTGTGTATTTTGCGGTGGGTTCGGCTATTCTACCAGCCTTTGATTTCGCAACTTCGAGAAGCAATGGCCCTGGTAGAAAAAACGGTACTGGTTCCGCATAGCGCGGAGCAGATGTTCAATCTGGTGGATCGGGTGGAGGAGTATCCTGAATTTCTGCCCTGGTGTGGCGGGTCGAGTGTTTCCGAACTGGAGGGTACGAAGGTGCACGCTACATTGCACATCGATTATCATCACATCAAGCAGCGTTTCACCACCGAGAATATGCGCAATCCACCCCATCAGATCGACATCACCCTGATAGATGGACCCTTCAAAAAGCTGGATGGCAGTTGGCGATTTATCCCGTTGGGCGATTCAGCCTGTAAAATAGAGTTTCGCCTGTATTACGAGTTTTCCAGCAGGCTGCTGGAAAAACTAATCGGGCCGGTATTTCATTTGATAGCCAACAGTTTTGTGGATGCTTTTATCCACCGTGCAGAAAAGGTTTATACGACTATATGAGCGACAACATTAACATTGAAGTGGTGTATGCCCTGGCGCATGAGCAAGTGCTGCTCGAACAATGCGTGCCGGCAGGAACAACGGTGGCGGAAGCCATCAAGCTTTGCGGCATACTCGAAAAATATCCTGAGATTGACCTGGCCAGAAATAAACTGGGCATTTTCGGCAAGCTGACCAAGGCTGATACCGTGTTGCGCGACAAGGATCGCATTGAAATTTACCGTCCACTGATCGCCGACCCCAAGGAGGTGCGCCGCAAGCGCGCGGACGAGGGAAAAGTCATGAAGAAGGGCAGCGGCGAAGCTTGATGCTTGATTACGATCTGCATTGCCATTCCAGCATCTCCGATGGCACGCTCGCCCCCGCCGAGGTTGTAAATCGTGCGGCTGAGCGTGGCGTGAAGGCGTTGGCCCTGACCGACCACGATGACATGGATGGCCTGGATGAGGCACGTGCTGCTGCTGTGCAATGCGGCATCGCTTTCATCAACGGCGTGGAAATTTCGGTATCGTGGGGCAGCCATACGCTGCATATCGTGGGCTTGGGTATCGACCCGACCTACCCGCCGCTGGCGGAAGGGTTGCGTGTCGTACGCAGCGGTCGCGGCAGTCGTGCCGAGAAAATGGCCGAGGAATTGGCGAAGGTCGGTATCGGCGGTGTGCTGCAAGGCGCCTACCGTTACGCGGGAAATCCCAATATGATCGGCCGCGCCCATTTTGCGCGCTATCTGGTCGAAGCCGGGCATTTCAAGGATGTGCGCAGCGTATTCAATCGCTATCTGGCGAAGGGCAAGCCGGGTTATGTACCGCATCAATGGGCGGCGCTAAAGGATGCGGTCGGCTGGATACGCGGCAGCGGCGGCGTAGCTGTGCTGGCGCACCCGGGGCGCTATATGTGCGGACGCAAGAGCATGGGCAAGCAGACCATGCGTGAAGTGCTGTCCGAGTTTTTGGCGTGTGGCGGTCAGGCCATCGAGGTCGTGAGCGGCAGTCACACGCCCGAGCAATTCGCCGAATTCGCTCAATACGCGGCAGAATTCAATCTCCTGTGTTCCTGCGGGTCGGATTTTCACGGCCCCGGGGAAAGCCATCGCGACCTGGGACGCTTGCCAGATTTTCCACTGGGGTGCCGTCCGGTGTGGGAGGCAAACTCACTAGAGTTAATCTTGAAGAATCTGCCTTCATCCCCGGCCCGTCCCCCGCCCGAGGTGGTCGGGGATAATGCGGAAGAGGGGAGTTAACCATGGCGCAATTTTTTACCATTCACCCGGACAATCCCAATACGCGCCTGATCCGCCAGGCGGCAGCGATGCTGCGCGAAGGCTCGGTCATTGTCTATCCCACCGATTCCGGTTATGCGCTCGGCTGCCATCTCGACGACAAGGAGGCGGTGACGCGCATCCGTCAGATACG
The DNA here is from genome assembly GCA_964355765.1 of uncultured Gallionella sp. GTDB lineage: Bacteria > Pseudomonadota > Gammaproteobacteria > Burkholderiales > Gallionellaceae > Gallionella. The sequence goes on along the minus strand of CAYHEM010000004.1, from coordinate 138,417 downwards.
CGGTCTTGATGACAAGCATCTCATGACGCTGGTGTGCCGCGACCTGTCGGAAATCGCGCATTATGCCAAGGTCGACAACAGCAGATTCCGCCTGTTGAAGAGCAACACGCCGGGCAGCTATACCTTCATCCTGGATGCCACCAAGGAAGTGCCGCGCCGCCTGCAACACCACAAGCGCAGCACTGTCGGCATCCGCATCCCCGACCATCCTTTGGCACTGGCATTGCTGGCGGAGTTGGGCGAACCGCTGCTGAGCTCCACGCTGATTCTGCCGGATGCACTTTATCCGCTGACCGATGTGGCCGAGATACGCGAACATCTTGAGCATCGGGTCGACCTGATTATCGAGAGCGGGGCGGTCGGGCTGGAGCCGACCACGGTCATCGACCTGACCGGAGACGCGCCGGCACTGGTACGTCGCGGCAAGGGCGATGCTGTTCCATTCGGGATCGTAGAATGAATACCGCTCAATTGATTCAGACCATCGCCCTCGCCGCAATTCCGATTCTGTTCGCCATCACCCTGCATGAAGCGGCGCACGGTTATGTGGCGCGTCATTTCGGCGACATGACCGCTTACCAGCAGGGCCGCATCAGCCTGAACCCGCTGCGGCATATCGATCCGGTCGGCACCATCCTGTTTCCACTGATGACCCTGTGGCTGGGTGGCATCCTGTTCGGCTGGGCAAAACCGGTGCCGGTCAACTTTGGCGCATTGCGCAATCCTAAAAAAGACATGCTGTGGGTGGCGCTTGCCGGGCCGGCCTCGAATCTGGTCATGGCGCTTGGCTGGGCAATACTCTATAAAATGGCGTGGCTGTTTCAGGGAAATTATTTTGCCGAACCCTTGCTCGGCATGGCCGAATGGGGAATCAGAATCAACGTGATATTGATGGTGCTGAATTTGTTGCCGCTGCCACCGCTGGATGGCGGACGCGTTGCGGTGAGCCTGTTGCCACACCGCCAGGCGTTTCAACTGTCGAAGGTCGAGCCGTATGGCATCTTTATCCTGATTTTCCTGGTGGTCTCGGGGGCGCTGGGCTGGATACTGCTGCCACTGGTACGCCTGGTCTATCAATTGATTTTTGTTTTGCTGGGGATATAGGGAAGTTATGTTTGCTGAAAGAGTCTTATCGGGCATGCGCCCCACCGGAAATTTGCATCTTGGGCATTACCACGGCGTATTGAAGAACTGGGTGGAGATGCAGCATGAATATGAGTGCCTGTTTTTCGTGGCCGACTGGCACGCATTGACCACCCATTACGACACGCCGCAAATTATCGAGCAAAACACTTGGGACATGGTAGTGGACTGGCTCGCCGCCGGGGTTGATCCGGCCCATTCCACATTGTTCATCCAGTCCAGAGTGCCAGAGCATGCCGAGCTGCATTTGCTGCTGTCGATGATCACGCCGCTAGGCTGGCTGGAACGGGTGCCGACCTACAAGGATCAGCAGGAAAAACTTTCCGAAAAGGATTTGAGCACTTACGGCTTCCTCGGCTACCCGCTGCTGCAAAGCGCCGATATTCTGATTTACCGCGCCACGCAGGTGCCGGTGGGCGAAGATCAGGTGCCGCACATCGAATTTACCCGCGAGATCGCCCGTCGTTTCAATCACATTTACGGACGCGAGGCGGGTTTTGAGGGAAAAGCCGAATCGGCAGTCAAAAAACTGGGCAGCAAGAAGGCCAGACTTTATGCCGAGTTGCGCACTCGTTATCAGGAGCAGGGCGACGACGAAGCGCTGGAATCCGCAAGATCCCTGCTCGACGAGCAGCAGAGCCTGAATCATGGCGACCGCGAGCGCCTGTTCGGCTATCTCGAAGGTAGCGGCAAGATGATCCTGTCCGAGCCCCGTGCGATGCTCACTCATGCGTCGAAAATGCCCGGGCTGGACGGGCAGAAGATGTCCAAATCCTATGACAACACTATTACCTTGCGCGAGGACGAGGCCAGTGTGACCAAGAAAATCCGCACCATGCCCACCGATCCGGCGCGCATCCGTCGCACCGATCCGGGCTCGCCGGAAAAATGCCCGGTATGGCCGCTACACCAGGTGTATTCGAGCGAGGACCTAAAGCAATGGGTGCGGAAGGGCTGCACCACCGCAGGCATCGGCTGCATCGAATGCAAGCAACCGGTAATCGATGCCGTGCTGGCAGAGCAACGCCCGATGCGCGAACGCGCACAACAGTATCTGGACGACCCGGCGCTGGTGCGCAATATCATCGCCGACGGCTGCGAAAAGGCGCGCAAGCTGGCCGCCGAAACCATGCGCGATGTGCGCGAGGCGATGGGGCTGAGCTACGGCTAAGAACGATGAACGACCAGCAACTCTTGCTCCATCCCATTGCGCATATCCACGGCGAGCCGCTACTGGAATTGCCGCGGGATTTATACATCCCGCCGGACGCGCTGGAACTGGTGCTGGCCAATTTTCAGGGGCCGCTGGATTTGCTGCTGTATCTGATTCGCAAGCACAACCTCGATGTGCTGGATATTCCGATGGCGGAGCTGACCCGGCAATACATGGACTACATCGAGATGATGCAGCAGCACCGCCTCGACCTGGCGGCAGAGTATCTGCTGATGGCGGCGGTGCTGATCGAAATCAAATCACGCATGTTGTTGCCGCGCCCACCCAGGATCGGCGATGAAAATGTCGAAGATCCGCGCGCCGAACTGATGCGCCGCTTGCTGGAATACGAACAGATGAAGCTGGCCGCGCAAAAGCTCAACGAATTGCCGCAGGCCGGACGCGACTTCGAGATCGTGCAGGTGCTGATCGAGCGCACCGTGAAGGAACGCCTGCCGCAGGTCAACGTGGAAGACTTGCGCCAGGCCTGGATGGGGCTGCTGGCGCGCGCCAAACTCAACACGCATCACAAGGTACGTCGTGAGCAGTTATCGGTGCGCGAGCAGATGGCGCATGTCCTGCGCTGTTTGCGGGGCGGCGAATATGTCGCGTTTGACAAGCTGTTTGATGTGGAAAACGGCGTGGCGAAACTGGTGGTCACTTTCATTGCCATTCTTGAACTGGCCAAGGAATATCTGGTGGAAATCCAGCAAAGCGAAACATTGGGGAGTATTTATGTCAGAACAAGTCGAGCCATTACCGCAGAGTGAAGCGCCAACACCGCTGGAGGCCAAGCCCGGCCCGGAGGAGGTTACCGTCTGCACCGATCTGTTTGGCGGAACGATGAATACCGAGCAGTTCAAGCACCTGCTCGAGGCCGCGCTGCTGACGACCACGGAACCACTACCGCTTTCAGAACTGAAGAAACTCAGCGATGTGTCGCTGGACAACCGCCAGATGGAACTGCTGCTTGAACAGCTTGCACAGGAGTGGCTGGAGCGCGGTGTGGAACTGACGCGCGTGGCCAGCGGCTGGCGCTTTCGCGCCAAACCGGAAATACAGCCCTGGCTGGATCGCCTTAACCCGCAAAAGCCGCCGCGCTACTCGCGTGCGGTGCTGGAAACGCTCGCCATCATCACCTATCACCAGCCAGTCACGCGCGGCGATATCGAGGAAATACGCGGCGTGGCCGTTTCCTCGCAGATCCTCAAAACGCTGGAGGCGCGCGGCTGGGTGGAAGTGGTCGGCACACGAGACACACCGGGCAGGCCGGAATTGTTCGCCACCACCAAGCAAATGCTCGACGATCTTGGTTTGCGCACACTGCAGGAACTTCCGCCGCTGGAGGAAATCGGCGCGCTGCTTGAACCGGAAACGGCCACGAGCAGCGAGGAACAAGCTCTGGTACATTGATTGGCAGGCCAATGGGGCAGGGTGGTCGCGTGTATTTCGCACACTCAAATTCGCCATGACTTTGCGATATCTATATAATGCGCGCTTTGCCGGGGGTGTTGACTCATGCGCATCATTCAAAAAGCACTGACCTTTGACGACGTTCTGCTCGTTCCTGCCTATTCCAATGTGTTGCCACGCGATGTCAGCCTGCGCACCCAACTCACCCGCAATATCAGCCTGAACATTCCCGTGGTTTCTGCCGCAATGGACACCGTCACGGAATCGCGCCTGGCGATTGCTCTGGCGCAAGAGGGCGGCATCGGTATCGTGCATAAAAACATGTCGGCAGCGGCACAGGCTTCCCATGTTGCCAAGGTCAAACGCTTTGAAAGCGGCGTGGTCAAGGATCCCATTACCATCACGCCAGACATGACAGTGCGCGACGTGCTGGCGCTGACGCGTCAACACAGAATTTCCGGCTTGCCGGTGGTGCAGGGCAAACAGCTGGTGGGTATCGTGACCAACCGCGATCTGCGTTTCGAGAACAATCTGGATCAGCCGATCAGCAACATCATGACGCCGCGCGAGCGGCTGATTACCGTCAAGGAGAACACCAGCCTGGACGAGGCGCGCAGCCTGATGCACAAGCATCGTATCGAACGCGTGCTGGTGGTCAACGACGCGTTTGAACTGCGCGGCTTGATGACGGTGAAAGACATTTTGAAATCCAGCGAGCACCCGTTGGCCTGCAAGGATAGCCAGGGACGCCTGCGTGTCGGCGCGGCAGTCGGGGTGGGTGAGGGTACAGAAGAGCGTGTCACTTTGCTGGCCGAAGCCGGCGTGGACGTGATTGTGGTAGATACCGCGCACGGACATTCGCAGGGCGTGCTGGACCGCGTCAAATGGGTCAAGAGCAATTTCCCGCGAGTCGAAGTGATCGGCGGCAATATCGCCACAGGCAGCGCGGCGCAGGCCTTGCTGGATCACGGCGCCGACGGCGTGAAAGTCGGCATTGGCCCCGGGTCGATTTGCACGACGCGTATCGTCGCCGGTGTTGGCGTGCCGCAGATTGCCGCCATTCAGAATGTGGCAAAGGCGTTACAGGGAACTGGCGTGCCGCTGATTGCCGACGGCGGTATCCGTTATTCCGGTGACATCGCCAAGGCCATCGCGTCGGGTGCGCATACCGTGATGCTTGGCGGATTGTTCGCCGGAACCGAGGAATCGCCCGGCGAAATCGAGCTTTTCCAGGGTCGCTCCTACAAATCCTATCGCGGCATGGGCAGTCTGGGCGCGATGCAGCAAGGCTCCAGTGACCGCTATTTCCAGGAAGGTGAAGCCAACCAGGACAAACTCGTACCGGAAGGCGTGGAAGGGCGCGTACCTTACAAAGGCAGCGTGTTTGCGGTGATCCATCAATTGATGGGCGGCCTGCGCGCCAGCATGGGCTACCTCGGTTGCGCCGACATCGCCACCATGCACACCAAGGCCGAATTTGTAGAAATCACCTCTTCCGGCATCCGCGAATCGCATGTGCACGACGTGCAGATCACCAAGGAAGCACCGAATTACCATATTGAATAACTGCGGGAAGGGAGAAGGGGGAAGAGGGAAGGGTAAAACCGTCGCATCTTTGCCCTTGAGCGCCGCAGGCGCGGCCCCTTCTCCCTTCACCCTTCACAGGCTTTGATATGCATAAAAAAATCCTCATCCTTGATTTCGGTTCCCAGTACACCCAGCTCATCGCGCGCCGGGTGCGCGAGACCCATGTTTACTGCGAGTTGCATCCGTACGATATGGCGGAAGCAGATATCCGCAGCTTTAACCCGGCAGGCATTATTCTTTCGGGCGGGCCGAACTCGGTATATGAAGACGAGACGCCCAAGGTTCCGCAGATGTTGTTCGAACTGGGTGTGCCGGTGCTGGGCATTTGCTACGGCATGCAGGCCATGGCGGCTCAGCTTGGCGGCAAGGTCGAGAGCGGCACGGTGCGCGAGTTCGGTTATGCCGAAATTCGCGCGCGCGGTCATTCCAAACTGTTCGACGGCATTCAGGACAAGACCAATGCAGAAGGGCACGGACTGCTCGACGTATGGATGAGCCATGGCGACAAGGTAAGCAAACTTCCCTCGGGCTTCTCGGCAATCGCCTCAAACAACGCCACGCCATTCGCGGCGATGGCGGACGAGGCGCGCGGTTTTTACGGCGTGCAGTTCCACCCGGAAGTCACACACACCCCCCAGGGCAAGGCCATCCTCGGACGTTTCGTGCATGACATCTGCGGCTGCGGGCAGGACTGGAATATGCCGGACTACATCGGCGAGGCGGTAGAAAAGATCCGCGCGCAGGTGGGCAGCGAAGAAGTCATCCTCGGTCTGTCCGGTGGCGTGGACTCATCCGTTGCCGCAGCACTCATCCATCGCGCCATCGGCGATCAGCTTACCTGCGTGTTCGTGGATAACGGCCTGCTGCGCCTGAACGAAGGCAAGCAGGTGATGGAAACCTTCGCCAACCATTTGCACATGAAGGTGGTACCTGTCGATGCCAGCGACGAATTCCTGAAACATCTCACCGGCGTGACCGATCCGGAACAGAAGCGCAAAATCATCGGGCGCGAGTTTGTCGAAGTATTCCAGCGTGAATCCGCCAAGCTGAAGCAGGCAAAATGGCTGGCGCAGGGCACCATCTATCCGGATGTGATCGAATCGGCCGGGGCGAAAACCAAGAAGGCGCACAGCATCAAATCGCACCACAATGTCGGTGGCCTGCCGGAATCCCTGCACCTCAAACTGCTCGAACCGCTGCGTGAACTGTTCAAGGACGAAGTGCGCGAACTCGGTGTGGCCCTGGGTTTGCCGCACGACATGGTGTATCGCCACCCGTTCCCGGGCCCCGGTCTCGGCGTGCGCATCCTCGGCGAGGTGAAGCGCGAATACGCCGAGCTGCTGCGCCGCGCCGATGCCATCTTCATCGAAGAACTGAATGCCTCCGGCTGGTATGCCAAAACCTCACAGGCTTTTGCCGTGTTCCTGCCGGTCAAATCAGTCGGGGTGATGGGGGATGGCCGAACCTATGAGTGGGTCGTGGCATTGCGCGCCGTGCAGACCCAGGACTTCATGACAGCGCACTGGGCGGAATTGCCATACGCGCTGCTCGGCAAAGTCTCCAATCGCATCATCAACGAAGTGCGCGGCATCAACCGCGTGGTCTACGACATCTCCGGCAAACCTCCCGCAACGATCGAGTGGGAATGATTTTGCGTCTGGCAGCGTAGCGCAGCGACTGGTAGCGCATAAACGAAAAGCCCTGTATTTACAGGGCTTTTCTGCTTTATGTCTGGCAAATTCCGGCAATGACAAGTAGTGGCAAGCAAGTTTTTTTCATGGTTCTATCGATGGTACAATCTTCCAAAATACCATTCGCTCATCGTAATGCCATTGCAAAAAATATGGTTCGACAATGGTATCAAATATGAACAAGTTCAATAAACACGCGGGTTGTAGCGATTTTTATTAGCTTTCATAATCATGGTATCAAATCGCCGGGGGAAGTATGCTGACAGATACAAAATTACGGAATCTCAAGCCTGAAGCCAAGGCGTACAAAGTCAGTGACCGTGATGGTCTATATGTCACCGTCTTGACTACAGGTACGGTATCGTTCCGCTATAACTACAGCATCAACGGACGGCAAGAGACGCTGGTGATCGGGCGTTATGGTGCTGGGGGCCTGACACTGAAGGAAGCCAGAGAGAAGCTTTCATTGGCGAAAAAGGAGCTTGTTGCCGGCAAGTCGCCATCCAGAACCAAGGCGAGAGAAAAGCAAAAGTCCAAGGATGCAGATTCCTTTGGTGAGTGGGCGGAACTATGGTTGAAGAATCACCAGATGGCCGATTCAACCCGAGACATGCGGCGATCAGTCTATGAGCGCGATCTCAAGGAGCCGTTTGGCAAGCTCAAGATGGGTGAAATATCCCATGAGGATTTGCGTGCTTTGTGTGACAAGATCGTAGCCAGAGGCGCACCGGCCACGGCGGTCCATGCCAGAGAGGTGTTGCAGTTGGTATATCGCTATGCGATGGAGAAAGGGCATAAGCATGATAATCCGGCCGACTTGGTACGGCCAACGTCTATCGCAAGATTTCAACCCAAGGATCGGTCACTATCGCCAGAAGAGATCGGGGTGATGTATCAGTATCTGGAGTACGTTTCTACCGCACCTACGATCAGGCTTGCGGTCAAGTTGTTACTGTTGACCATGTTGCGCAAGTCAGAATTGGTCGAGGCAGTATGGACAGAGATCAATTTCACTGATGCAATTTGGACTATCCCAGGTGAGCGAATGAAGCGGCGCAATCCGCACAATATCTACCTGTCGAGACAGGCTTTGGATATTTTTGTCGCTCTTAAGACCTGCGCTGGCGGCTCACGTTACGTTTTGCCATCACGCTACGATCCTGACATACCGATGAGCAAGGCGACCTTGAACCAAGTCACCAAGCTGGCCTATATGGCAGCACAGAAGGATGGTAAGACGCTGGACAAATTTGGGCCGCATGATTTAAGGCGGACTGCCTCGACGCTACTGCATGAGGCCGGATACAACACGGACTGGATTGAAAAGTGCCTGGCCCATGAACAGAAAGGGGTGAGGGCCGTTTACAACAAAGCCGAGTATGCAGAACAGCGGCGTGCGATGTTGCAAGACTGGGCGGACATGATAGACAGGTTTGCTACACGCTCCTGAGCCCTGGGGCTGACGGAAGCAATGCCGCCGTTTTTCGCTGCTCGATCCATGCCTCAATTTCTTGCAAGTCCCACGCAACCAAACGCGTGGTGATAGAGAAACGCTGAGGAAACTCTCCCCGTTTTTCCATATTAAGAATTGTTCTCTCAGAAAGAGGCACGATTGTTAGCAGGCGCTTGCGGTTAATCAGTGCCTTCCCCGGTTTTTTCATTTCCTCGAATGTCAGGTCTCGTGCGTTCATTTTGTCGCCTCCTCGCTGCATGCTTCGTTTGTATTCATTGTCCAGCCTTGCTAAAGTCACGTATTAGAAAAACATGAAATATCCGTTGAGGAAAAATCATCCCAGCCTCCCCGATCTCGCCTTGAGCGCAATCAACCTGATTTCATCCAAAACCTTGTCAGCCTGCTGCAATGCCACGTGCATGGCCACAGCCTCCTCAAGCGGCGCGGTGATGTCGTATCCCTCGCCACGAAGTTGATTTAAAAGCGACATAAGCGGCGACTCGAACTGGGATGAGTCAGTCAGCATGGATAGCGACAAACAGGCTTTGCCCGCGTCCGGTGCAACAAAGTACGGTTGGTCTAGCATGGCGCGGGGGTACTGATATCGCGCACCGGGCAACGTATCGTTCGTTGGCAGCATGGCAAGAAAAGAAACTGCATCAACAAAACGCTCTGCTGGCAGCTCACTATAACTGCCAATCTCGAAATGATCGTTGAAGCAACTCCAGATATCGGTGCGAACCACATTGGAGTTACACGAACGCTGGGAAGCGATCTGCCGCAAGGCGTTCTGTTGGGCAGGGGAGAGTGCGCACGCATCTTGTGGCGTGGTGCCGACACCTGTTTTTCGGATGGAGGGAAGAATTTCTTCCGTCACCTTCACTTCAAAGGCTTGCGCTTCTTCTTCGCGAGAGTTGATGATCAGGCGGTAGAGGTTCCCTTCGTTGATGTAGGTTAAGCCCTGATTATCACCTTCAGCAATAGAGCCGAGTTTCGCTACCCCCTTTTCCCGGCAATGTTTTTTGATGGCATCACTGACGTTGCCATAACCAAGAACAGCACAAATATCCATGGCAGAAAACCATGTCTCACCGTTGTCATCGGCGAAGGCGCGAACCTGAACGGAATTGAAGCTGAATACGACAGGTGTGACGGTGCTTGCCATAGTGCTAACCATTGCACTTTTGCTCCATGCCCCACTGATTGATAATCCCCTCAAACACCTCACTACCGTTAACCAAGAAAGAATGTGGTTCGCGCTGGGTCATGTAACACAGTCGCAATACATTCATCAGGTGCTCAAAATTCTCTGGGTCAAGTGCTCCAATATCGCTCACATCTGCCTTGACGCGATAACCGTTGTAGAGAGATGCGAGAAAATGTGCAAACACGCGCGAACTCCCGCAATCACGCTGCGCCCACATGACGCAATGCTTAAGGCTATTCGTACACTCATGAAGCGTTGCTTTACGCACCTCTTCAGCTCGCTCCCATGAGTCCGAGCTCATAAACGCCATCAGTTTGGCCTGCTCGCCCTCCTCGATAGTGAGACTGAATGTCACCATCCTGGGTGGAGCCGGAAGCATATTTTGTTTGGTCATGTAACTACCCTCGTGCCAGATTTGCGAAAAGTATAGAATTACTTTACATCTAAAGTCAACCAAAAATATACTTTGTGGGGGTTTTGATGTAAATATCAGCTAATCTCTGGGGGAGGGTTGCTGTAACGCGCGGGCGCATAACTTCCGGACAAAAGATATTTTTAAAGTGATATGGTTTTTCTATGTCGGAAATGATGGCCTCCCACTGGAGGCGAGACAAGCAGCCTCGCCAAGGGTGCGGCGAAACTGAAATCAACGACAACGACAGGGTGATCAGGTGCTGGATATGGCAAACGGAATCAGCCCGGATGAATTGTCGTGCGGGATGAAGGTGGTTTTCGGGAAGCGTGCCGAATACAGCGATGAACACTTTAGTGCATACAAGCACGGCAATTTGCAACTACGGTTCAAGCGTTGGGGTTTTGCTGCAAAAGGTGAATGCCCTGTATTTGCTGAACACTGCGGCGGCAGCATAATCGGCAAGGGGTACGGATAACCTTGATCGGGTGCTGGTTTTTTGTCTCACGCCGAATCAAAACAGCTTGAGCTGAATCTGCAGCACGATGATGTTATTTTGTGCCGTTGAGTAATTTTTCAGGCGCGATGAGTTCAGCATAAACACCCCCTTCTCGCGTCAGGGCTGCAACGGCGCTATCGGGGAGTGGTTGAGCCACGGCAATCAGCTTCTGTATTGACGGCCTGGTAAGTGCAAAGTTGCTGTCAACTTCACCAGCAATAAGCCAGTCAAAGGAAAACACCAGATGCTCCCTGAGCGCCACCAGGCGATCCGTTGGCGGCGTTGCGACGCCTAATTCCCATTGAGACACCGACGCCTTGGAAACGCCACACAGATCGCCGAATTTCTCCTGCGAAAGAGTGTTGCGCTCGCGTAATTGTCTGATTCTGGATCCTATAGTCATTTTTTGATTGTACAACGATTCAATAAACACAATGTCTAGTATTAATTGACTTTGTTATTTAGAATAAATATACTTTGTGAATGGGTGTGTCAATTAAAACTATATTCAAGTCAGCGGAAGAGCGCAACAACACTATAGCGGTGGGTGGTAAGTGAACAATCATGAAATCAAATTGGGCGTGCGCAAATCAGGTGAGGGTTGTTTTTCCAGGTGTCTCCTCCACACCTCAACTGAGTTGCTGCGAAGGGTAGGGGTACCCCGGACAGCAACACTGCTGCACGCCCCCCTTATAACTTACCAATGAGCGTCAAAGTCATGAGCATGGTCTTCGAACACTATCCAGAAGGAGGAGGCGAAATGCTCCTTGCATTGGCGCTGGCTGATTTTTCCGATGACGAGGGTGGCAGGGTTTTTCCAAGCATTCCCGCTCTGGCCAAAAAAACGCGCCAGTCTGAGCGTAGCGTTCAGTACCAACTCCGAAGGATGGAGCAGATCGGATTTATCTCGGTTGCCGAAATCAGTGCGGGTGGTCGGATCAGGGGAAAAAAATACAAGTCCACCGAATACAAAATTCATCTTGGGTTCTTCACTGCCAGTGCAAAAAACACACCTCATTCCGGCATTGAAGCTGACGATGAAAAAAATGCATCGTCCGACATTCATCATAGGGGTGCAATTTCTGCACCGTTAGCTGAAACCCTTATGGATACAGGATATTTGGCTAACGGTGCAAATTCTGCACCGCTACTGGAACGGTGCAATCCGGAGCACATAACGGTGCAATCCGGAACACTTAACGGTGCAACAGCTGTTGCACCCAATACATCATATAAACCACCATATGAACCACCACCACAAAGCGCGCGCAACGCCGGGCCAGAATTGCCGGGTCAAAACACCGTGGTGGTGGATTTGATTTTCCCCCCTTCCATCCAGACCTGTCAGCACGATGCAATCCGAACGCTGCTATCCGGCAGCGGGGTGTCGCCGGGGCACTGGCAGACACTGATTGATGAACTGCACGGCGCACAACTCGCCAAACCTATCTCGAACCCAGTTGGCTACGTCAGAGGGATGGCGGGGCGCATGTCGGCAGGCTCATTCACACCGGAACGAGCCCCGATGATTGCCGAGCAGCGCAAAAGGCGCGAAGCCAATGAGCAACAGGCAGTCGATCAAGCAAGAAATCGCCCGGATTGCGGTCAGCCGTCTCAGGCGCAATTAGACCGACTACCGCAGAGCATTCGCGAATCACTTGCCAGACTGATGACACAAAGTTACGGGAGAGTTTGAATGGACGAAACCACACGCAAGGACATTGCAGGCCTGAACAGGAGATACCTTTATCTGGTCAGGCAATTGGCCTCAGACGAGCAAGCGAACCTGCTGACGGGCATACCAGGGCAAGCAATTGAGCTCATTAAAAGCATGACGCTTGACGATATTGACGCACTTGCAGAAGACATGATCGCCCCATGTTTCACGTTCAAGTTCGACGATGCGACATTCCGCGCACTGGTTGAGAGAAAAACCACCAGACGCGCGTACATGACAAATATTCTCGCTGCGCAGTCACAGGCCTGATGAACACCGGCGACCTCTTCATCAAAAACCTTATCAGCACCACCACGCTGGTTCGTGAGGGTATGCGCACTACGCTTGTTCACGCCATGACAGGTGCCGACTGGCGAACCTTGCGCAAGATATGGCAAGACATTTACGGCGAAACCACTACACGCCCCGGAAGGTTGCCAGTCAATACGTTTGCTTACCTCAGGCAGGGGCAGACATCGCTCTTGTTATCAACAATAGTGGCTGTGTATTTAACCGTGGAAAAGAGAGCAAACCCACAAACCGCATCACCAGCCGAAATGTTCCTTCAAGCGTGGGAAGCAAGAAAGCTTTTTATCGAAAGTGGAATGGAGATTGACATCAACGCGGCATGGTATGCAATCCGGGACGTAAAGGCCGGACTGGTGTCCTGGGGAAGATGCAGGCAATGCAAAGCGACATACATTTTCGATACCGAGTTCAGGGAAACAAATAATTGCCCGTATTGCGGGGAGCGAGACATAAAAATCATTGGGCCGGGCAGGCAATGAGAAAAAACATACCAATCCTCATTGTCGGTGTGATGTTTGCCCAAGTCGCATATGGACAGGAAGATGGCGCCTGCTTTGAACAGGCAGCAAAACGCTATCGTGTTTCAGCTCAGATTCTGAAGTCAATCTCCCGTGTAGAGTCTGGTGGAAACCCGGCCGCATTCCACCGGAACGCAAACGGAAGTCTGGATATTGGACATATGCAGATCAACTCTGCCTGGCTGCCGACCCTTGCCAGATACGGGATCACCAGAGATCACTTGACCAATTCGTGCGTCAACACCCATGTCGGAGCCTGGATATTGGCAAACAATTTTCAACGCATGGGGTATGGATGGAACGCCATTGGCGCGTACAACGCAAAATCTCCGGATAAAGCGGCCGCATACGCCAGAAAAATTGCAGCAAACCTGCGCAATGATGAGGTGGCAATTGATTAAGCGACAAGCAGTGGTTCTGATCCTGGCGATTGCCTCCTCAACCCTGCTGGCGGGGTGCAATAACTTATCCGGTGGGCATCTGGACAGGATCGCCAATGTCGATCCGGGTATTGGTTATCTTGACGGGAAATTCCGCATCTGCCGGGAAAATTGCCCGAAGCGCACAGAGAAGGTTCTGGATGATGCCGACTACGCAGTCATGCAAGCTCCACCAGACAGTATCCGGCAATCCGAACCGCCAATAACCCCGCCCGTCAGCACCGCAGCGCCCGCCAGCGAGCATACCGACATTTTTAATGTGTATTTCGAGTTCGGCAAGAGCATACCGACCCGTGATGGGCACAAAACCATCGCCATGCTCACCAGGGCAGCCAAGCAAACAGCAGTCGCCATTGAACTGATCGGCGAAACAGACGATATCGGCAGACAAAATTACAACGACAGGCTGGCATTCAGCCGTGTGCATTTTGTGGCGCGCTGGCTGAGATCGCACGGGGTGAATGCCAGGATTCTTGTTGAAGCAAAAGGGGGGTGCTGCCGCCCGGCACCATACGACCAGACAGAAAAAGCGTTGCAGGAAATGCGCCGCGTGCAGGCAATAGTGCGGCAGGCAACCGGGAAAGGGGAACTCACCAAAAAGTGATTATCGACAACCGCCGCAAAACAACCATTCAACAATTTACCAAAGGAACCAAACATGAGAAATAAATTGATCGTTTCGCGCATTGCCCTTCTGTTCGCGATGCTCGGTATTCCGGCTTTCGCCTTCGCCGGTACAACAGGGACAGAATTCCTGGCTCTGTATACCTGGATCAACGGGGTTGTTACCGGCTACCTTGGCCGTGCAATCGCAATGGCATCTGTTGCCATCGGCGCGCTGATGTCTGTCGCCAAATCAAACCCGATTCCCATTCTTGTCGGTATCGGTTTTGCGATTTTCCTGCAATACACGCCAACGATCATCACCGGCATTCTGACCGCGACGATCTGAGGAAAATGCGATGAATGAGACTGGCTATATTCCGCGCACACTGGACAAGCAAGAGCAATTCCTGTTGTGGGATATAGACCAGTTCATCATAGCCGTACTGATCATCGGCATTGGTCTGGCATTGGGAATGATGATCGGCGGGATTGTGTGCGGAAGCGCGGCAGCATGGCAGTACGGCAAACTCAAGGCAGGCAAACACGCAAAGTTTGCAGTCCACTCGATTTATTGGTGGATACCCAGCAGCATGTTTGTCAGAACTGCCATTACCCCTCTGTCACACGAACGCTATTTTTTGGGTTGACCCGTGATTTCAGATAAATACATTTCCACGAGCAGCAACAAATCCAGCGAGATCACTTTTCTCAGGCTGGCAGTAGGCGTTCTGTTGCTCATCATTCTTGTTGAGGGAATGGTTCTGCAAAAAACGCTGGGGATGGAGAAGACGGTCATCGTTCCCCCGGTAATCGAGAAAAGTTTCTGGGTATCCGGCAACGAAGTATCCAGAAACTATCTTGAGCAAATGGCCTACTGGTATGCGGGATTGGCATTAAACATAACCCCCTCTACAGGGGAGTACCAGAAGCAACTGTTTCTGCATTACGCAACGCCATCCGACATTGGACGGCTCGCCGCAGACATGGCATTGCGGCTCGACTTCTTGAGCAAAAACAACACGTCCACGCTCTTCACAGCGCAAACACTGAATACGGATGAAAAATTGATGAAGGTGGCCATTGTCGGCGAACTGGACACCTTCGTGGGAGACAAGCGCATAAGCGCCAGGCGCACGGTGTTTGTTGTCGGCTTCAAATATCTGAACGGGAGACTCTATGTCAGCGAATTCAAGGAAACAAGCGAACAGGATATGTTTGGTACTGGCACTGCTGGGAAATAGCTTTCAGGCTGGGGCGGCACAGATTCTGTTTCAGTCGTCGCCCACCGAATCAACAACTGCTACGGTATCTCGCAATGAGCCCAACCTGTTCAAGGTGGACGGTCGCAAGATCAGGCGCATCCATGGGACAGAAGGCATGTTTACGGTAACGCCAGAGCAGGATACGGGGGTGGCATGGTTAAAACCAGCCACCGACAAACCGCTGATGAGCATCTTCATTACCGATGACACGGGCCAGCACTACAAGCTGCTGTTGAAGGTAGAAGACATCCCGGCAGAGACGATCATCATTCGGGGCAGTAAAGGCCATGTCCGCAAAGTCGGCAATAACAATAATGAGCCGCGCAACGAAGAAATACTGAGCGCCATCCTGGCGCTCCATGATGGAGAAGGCGACCCGAAGAGCGAACTTGTTCCATTGTGGAAAGGCGTTAAATTCGAGCTGGTCAGGACACTTGATCTGAGAGGTTTGCGAGGGGAGGCGTACCTGCTGACAAACACCTCTGACAGGCAGGTAGTCATGGATGAGCGCGATTTATACCGCGACGGCGTACAGGCCGTGTCGATAGAAAAACTGGTGCTGGAAGCCGGAGATTCAACAGCAGTATTCGTCCTCAGCGAGGGCGAGTGATGTCCAGACTATCAGAGAAGCTCGCCAGCCTGACACCCAGAACCCGCCAGTACATCATGCTCGGCGGAGCCGGGACGGTATTCATGGGCCTGGTGGCGGGTAGCGTTGCCCTTTGGGATAGCCAGCCGGCAGTCCTGCCCACACCGGCAACCCAACAACAACCCACCAACATCCTGGCACCCGGATCATCGGTTGACCCAAAAGATGTCTGGATGACGCAATCCGCCGCGCAAATGAAGCAGATGGATGATGTCATCAAGGACTTGAAACAGCAGATGACAGAAATGGGGGAGAAGGCTTCAGCCGTATCGTCGGCAGGGATACAGCAACAATCAATTCTGCCGCCGCTCCCGCCAATGCCTCCAGCAGCACCTTTGCAACCGTTGTCTGGATTGACGCCTCCAACCGACAAGCCTGATCCGTTCGTGCCAGCACCACAACAAGATAGAGGGATTGCATCTTTTGAGGTTGGCAGCACCCAGGAGGCGAAGCAGGACTCGGCACCAGCGGACACAAAGACGGGTTACGTGCCAGCCGGATCGTTCGTGCGCGTCGCCCTTCTGGGTGGCCTCGACGCACCGACGGGCGGGCAGGCGCAAACCAACCCCCACCCGATTCTGATGCGCACTCAGGACAATGCATTCCTGCCAAACCGCTACCGGTTTGAAATCAAGGAATGTTTCATCCTTGCATCAAGCCATGGCGACATCAGTTCCGAGCGGGCTTTTGCCCGGCTTGAGAATTTGTCGTGTGTGCGCCGCGATGGCAGGGCGGTGGATATGGCCGTCAAGGGTTACGTAGTTGGCGAAGACGGGAAAGCCGGGATGCGGGGCAGGCTCATCAGCAAGCAAGGCCAGATACTGGCCAACGCATTGCTCGCCGGTATCGGTTCAGGGATTGGGCAAGCCTTTCAGAATAGCGCGACCACACAATCCATCAGCCCGCTCGGTTCAACCTCGACAGTCAATCAGGGGCAGCAATTCAAGAACGGGATCAGCTCCGGAGTGGGCAAAACACTCGACAGGCTCAGTCAGTATTACATCGACCTCGCCGAAAAATTGTTCCCGGTGATCGAGATTGATGCCGGGCGAACGGTCGAGGTGGTATTCACCAAGGGCTTTGCGTTTGGGGATGGCCTTGATGCTGGACAGGAGGGGACATACAGCGACATCTGGATACGCGGCAGAAAGGCACTTGATAAACCCCTCGATCCGTCTGAATGACCAATTGATACAAGGAGAGCACATGAAGTTCAAGAGTTTCGTTATTGGGGTGGCCGCTGCTGCCGTCTGTGTCACGACCGCGTATGCCGCTGACGGCGAAGAGATTGCCCTGGAAAAAATGTTGCGCGGGCTGTACCCGTCCACGCAGATTACCGGTGTGCGCAAAACGGGAATAGGCGGGCTTTTTGAGGTCGATATGGGCAAGAACATCGGCTACACGAACAGCGACGGGCGATTTTTCATATTTGGCCACATCTTCGACATGAAGACCCAGCAGGATCTGACGGCACAACGCCTCGACGAATTGAACGTGGTGAATTTCGCCGAGTTGCCACTCAAGGATGCCATCAGGACTGTGCGAGGAGATGGAAGCCGAATTCTGGCGGTTTTTTCCGATCCGGACTGCCCTTATTGCAAGACGCTGGAGCAGGAGCTGATCAAGATGGACAACGTGACGATCTACACCTTCCTGTTCCCGCTGGATGGACTACACCCTGATGCATCGAAAAAAGCAAAATTGATATGGTGCTCCACCGACAAGTCAGCCGCATGGCGCGACTACATGCTGCACGACAAACCTCCGGCGACCGGCAAGGGCTGCGACAGCCCGATAGACCGCAATGTTCAGCTTGGACAAAAGCTCAATTTCAACGGCACGCCCACACTGGTGGCGTCTGACGGTCGTGTATTGCCCGGAGCTGCACCGGTTGAGAAGATTGAAAAATGGCTAACCGGAAAAGGAGGCAACTGATGCGCTCCTCCATCGCAACCATACTGCTGGCCTGCATCTGGCTGACCGGATGCAGCATGATTGGTCTTGATGCCCAGAAATCGTTCTCCTGCAAAGCGCCGCCAGGCATTGGCTGTTCCTCCCTGTCTGGGGTCTATGCCAACGCGGTGGCGGACAATCTGCCTGATTCGACCTCCAGACCAGCCACCGTTTATGGCAAAAAAGATCAGGGAAAAAGCACAGTCGTGGGTGAAGCACCCGCAACCGGAGCGCCCCTGTTGAGCGAGCCAACAGTCCTGCGCGTGTGGATTGCGCCCTGGGAAGACAGCAGAAAGGTGCTGCACGACCAGTCATTCCTGTACGCCGTTGCAGAACCAGGTCACTGGCAGGTCGCCCACAGCAGGAAAAAAATCGCCGAGCAATACCGCGTATTGATGCCAGTCGCAAAGCAGGTGCAACAACCGGAATCGAAGCACGCGCAGCCACAATACCAGCTGCCTCAACCCCAGCAACCACAAACCGCAAACTAGCATGTCATTCGCCGCCACACTCAAGCGCGCATTCTTTCACGAGCGATACAGCCGGCCGGATGCCTTGCCGCGCAGCCTGATCGAGCGTTTTGTCGCCATGCCGCGACTGACCGGCATACTGCCCTACGTCGGATGGCTGCCTGACGAACGCATGTTTGTCCTCGATCAGGGCGGGTTTGGGGCAACCGAGCAGTTTTCTATCGGTTTCGCCATCGAGATAGCACCTCAGACGGGTGCGACGGACGAGATGGAAAAGATACTGGCCAGCCTGTTCATTTCATGCCCGGCAAAAACAGGCATTCAGGTATCGCTCTACGCCAGCCCCGACATCAGCCGGACGCTTCAAGCCCAGACGGCGTTGATCAGAAACGAAGAGCTCATTGGTATTGCAGAGCGTCGCAACAAGTATTACCAGAGCGGCACAGGCAAATCTCTGCTGGCAAACAACACCTACCTGCTCAGGGATTTCAGATGTGTCATTTCTGTTTCCCTGCCGCTTTCGCCGTTTGCACCAACAGAGGTAGAGGAAGCAATCAGGACGCGCGAGAGTATCCATGCAACGCTCAGGTCTGCTTATCTTGACGGGTTTGACTGGACACCGGACCACCTGCTGAACTTTGTGGGCGACTTCTTCGATCACGAGAGGGTGTTCAATTCCGATACGAATGCCTTCAATACTGATGCAAGGGACAAGCTGGTTGTGAAATACAACCCGGATCGAATCATTCGCGAACAATTATCCAATCACGAGATTGCATCGTGCGTCAGCGATCAGGGCATACGGTTTTGCAAAAGCGGCGGAAAAGAAACGGTCATGCAGCTTTTCTCGGTCAGAAACTACCCGAAGTACAGCCGGTTGAATCACATGGGCAGCGTGATCGGTGATCCTTATCAAACGGCTTTGTCCATGCCATGTCCATTCTTGATCACGATGGGCGCGATTGTGCAGGATCACGAATCGGCAAGAACTTACGCACTGATGAAATCGGCCCGTGCCACACAGAACGCGGCCTCGTACATGGCAAGATTTCAGCCAGACCTTCAAGATCGCAAGCGAGACTGGGATTTTGTACTCAAGACCTTCGATGAAGGCAAGAGCACGCTGCGCATGTACCACCAAATCTGCCTGCTATCGACTGTTGAAGATGCATCACGCGCCGAGCACGCGGTCAAGGCGGTATGGCGTGCGCGGGGTTATGACATTACGCGCGACTACTATCTGCAGCACCAGGCATTCGCCTCATCGCTGCCGATGACGCTGGGCCGGCCGATGCAGCAGGATCTCGACACATTTGGCCGGGTGTACACCAAGACACTAGACAACGCGGTGATGACATCGCCGCTGATCGCCGAATGGAAAGGCACAAAGACCCCGCTGATTACCCTGTTCGGGCGGCGCGGGCAGATCATGGCCTTTGATCTCTTCGATAACACCGGCGGTAACTACAACTTCGCAGTGGCAGCGCTATCAGGGTCTGGCAAGTCCGTCTTCGTGAATGAAATGGCGTATCGCTACCACGCAGCCGGTTCCAAAGTCTGGATTATTGATGTGGGGCGCAGTTACAAAAACCTGTGCGAACTGATGGATGGCGAATTCATCGAATTTGCAGACGAGCGGCAAAACACGCTGTGTCTTAACCCGTTCTCGATGGTCAGGGACATCAATAACGACATGGAAATGTTGCTCCCGCTTCTTGCGGAAATGGCGAGTCCGCGCGAACCGCTCAACAATTTCTGCTACACGGCACTCTCGTCCGCCATCAAGCAGGTATGGGATGCAAAGGGCAGCGACACCACCATCACGGACATCTACGACCTGCTGCGCACCGGAAAAATCAATGATGCAGCCGAAAGAGAGTCCGAGCTTATGCACATGGCCGTCGCGCTCGAACCCTACACAAAGTACGGCGTATATGCGAGTTACTTTGAGGGGCCGGCAACGATTGAATTCACCAAGGACTTCATCGTGCTTGAGCTTGAGGAGCTCAAGAGCAAAAGAGACCTTCAGGCGGTGGTCATGCAGATCATCATGTATCGCATCACCCAGGAAATGTATCTGGATCGCTCGCGTCGCAAGATCGTCATTATTGATGAAGCGTGGGATCTGATGGGCAGTGGCAGCAGTGGGCACTTCATCGAAGCGGGATATCGTCGCGCTAGAAAGTACGGCGGGGCATTCGGCACGATTACCCAAAGCGTCGATGACTACTACAAGACCGAGGCCAGCAAAGCGTCAATCAACAATGCGGACTGGCTGTTTCTGCTGCGTCAGAAGCCGGAAAACATAGACCGTCTGGGCAAAGAGGGAAAGCTCCACGTGGATGAGTGGATGAAGCGGCAGTTATCGAGCGTTTCCACGGAGCACGGCCACTACTCGGAAATCTTTGTGCATAGTCCCATGGGCTCAGGAATTGGACGCTTGCTGCTTGATCCGTTCTCGATGATGCTGTTTTCCACGCGCGCCGAGGATTTCGAGCGAATAAAAGCGATGCGCGAACAAATGGGGATGGCAACCACGCAAGCCATCGAAGCCCTGCTTGAGGAAAAAATAAAAAACGACAGACGCGCCAGGCGAGTGCAGGACAGACGAAAAAGCTGAACCGGCCAGGCCTGGAAATACTTCAATCAGAGATCAATATGTCTACTTTCGCACATTTCGTCACCGGGACTGTCGCAGCAACCGCCGCAATTGCGGTCATGGCCGGATGGCAGCACTTTCACCCTGCGCCGATGATGGCGAAGGTGGACATCATCGGTATTGTCACTTCACAACAAAAAAAACTGGCGGCACAAATGAAGCCCGGCATGGATCAGAAAGCGCAAGCCGAGATCATCGAGTCGGCCTCGCGCTTCGGTAAAAGGCTTGATGTTGCACTGACGCAAGTGGCGCTAGAGTGCAAATGCACCATCATCAACTCAGCCGCGATTATCAAGGATTCACCCAGCACTACCTACGATTACACCCGGCGTGTTCGGGAAATCGCCTTGAGTGACCAGTAAGCCATGCGCGCTGTAACCAGTGTTTTGCTCGTTCTGATGACCGCACTGCTGCCGACAGCATCGTTGGCGCTGGAAGGGCGAGACTACCCGCCAGGCATGGAATATTCGTCTGTATGGGCGTGCCATGGTCAAGAGAAATTCAACTGGTATTGCGAAGAAGAGGCCAGGCCGCTCCCGCAGTCAAAAGTAGCCGACAAGCCCATACCATCAGAAAAACCCAGGGAAGAGATGGCCGTCGAGGAGCTGGAGAAGATACGCAAAGACCTTGATGCCAAACGCGCGCTTGCGGTGGTACATCCAACACCTGACAACATCAAGGCGTACATGGCGGCGCAGAAGGTTGAAATTGACCGCGCCAGCTTCTTCGCCGATGTCTGGCGCAGAGTGCTGTGGCAAAACGCCGAACTGAACTACGAGCTTAAAAATCCGATGAACAACTCCGCCATCAAGGTGGCGGCACGGGAGCGCAAGGTCAGGGAAACCCAGACCATGACCGATTTGGCCCGAGAGTGGGGGATATTTTTCTTCTTCCGTGGCGACTGCCCTTTTTGCAAGCACATGGTGCCAACACTGCAATGGATTGCCCGGCAATACGACATGACGATTCTGCCGATCAGCCTGGACGGGGCAATCATTGAAGGTTTGCCACCCTCGGTCAGAGACAACGGGCTGTCGGCCCAGCTGGGGGTCGAGGCTGTGCCGCTCTTTGTTCTCGGTAATGTCAAAACGCACAAGATGGTGATACTCGGCTCCGGCGTGCTGTCGTTAGAGGATTTTGTGGAACGGATTTATGTGCTGACACAAACCACACCGGGCGATCTCTAGGAAGGAAACAGCATGTGCTACCGCAAATTATTCATCCCTGTTCTTGCCGCCACCTGTCTCATCGCCGCACCCGCAAACGCCAACGTGGGGACGGGAATGCAAACCTGGTTCGACAATATGGGCGGGTACACCAACGCCACCCCCCCATCATCCTACAAGGGGCAAACCATGAATGGATACTCTGCCGGGGGGTTCTACGCCAGAACGCCGGTGAGAACCTATCAGCTGGCACAAATCAGCCCACCGTCTCTCGACATCGGCTGCGGGGGTATTGATCTGCACGCGGGCTCGTTTTCTTTCATCAACAAAGCCGCGATAACCGCATTGTTCCAGAACATCGGCACATCCATCAGCTACGCATTTCTGCTGGCCATCAAATCCTCAATGCCGGAAATGGCCAGCCTGTTCGAGTATTTGCAGGATGTCGCCAACAAGGTAAACGGGATGAACGTCAATGCCTGCAAAATGACCGAGGGCATTCCTTTTGTGCAAGGTGCGGACTTGTCAAAAAACATGTCGGCCATGTTTAGCCATGTCGCCGGGTCAACCTCGAACATGTTCCCGGATTCGTTCGATTCATGGAAACAAACCAAGACCGATGCGACTGCCGCCGAAGCTGCAAAAGCCGCAGCGGTCGCCAGCGATCCCAGCAAAGCGAATTACTTCAAGCCCGGCAATGTGGTCTGGAAAGCCTTGCAAAATGTCACCGGCATTGACGATGAAGACAGGCGGCTCATCATGAGCATCACCGGCACGATCATTATCACACCGGCTGTACCCGGTGGAGCTAATGGTGGTGGTCAGCCAACATGGCATTACACACAACCCACCAGTATTCGCGTGGAAGACTTTATCGGGGACGACCCGTCAACCGCTTCCACCGGGGTGGATGTTTTTGTGTGTGACACCACAACGGATTGCCTGAATCCAACCGTCCCTGCGATCAAAGTTTCCATTACCCCCTTTGTTAAAAAGGTCAGCACATCCATCGACGCGCTGCGCACCGGCATTACCACCCGCGCTGCGCAAAACATCAACGACTTCAAGATCGTGGATGCTTCATCGGTGCCGGTGTGGAAGCTGCTCACGACAGCCACAGCGACCAATCAGCCGCAGATAGTCGATTTATACAAACGCCTGATCGCTGTTGATATCGCCTATTCCTATTTCAACGGACTCATCAAAATGGCCAGCCAATCGCTCGCCAACGCTGAAAGCGGGGCTGTCCCGGCGGATGCCCAGGCGGCGATTGCTCAACTGCAAACAAGGCTAAGCAATCTGTCGTCACTCGTGCAAACCATGCGCATCGCCGAATACAACAAAACATCTGGCGAGGCCAACCTGCAAAGACAGATACAACTGATGCACCAGGCAATGGTTGCCGGCATACCGGCACAGGCATTTACTTCGATGACCGTCTTCGGGAGTGAGCGGTGATATTTGAAGTTTTCTCCTACTGGAACATCAGAGAGCTGGAGCTGGTTTTCAATGCAGTGGCCGCAATTGTCGGCAGCGGTGATTATCTTGGCCTGCTGAGAACGCTCGCGCTGGTAGGTATGCTCGCAATGGCTATGGCCGTGCTTGCTGGATTCAGCCAGCTGCCGGATTTTGGGCGCTGGGTCATCATGCTTGCCCTGTTCAACGCCATGTTGCTTGTCCCTAAAGTCAACGTGGTGATAACCGACCGAACCGGCACCCAGCCATCGGCCACTATTGCCAACGTGCCTATTGGTCTCGCCGCTTTTGCGCACTCGGTCAGTCATGTCGGCGACTGGCTGACACGCTCATTCGAGACGACTTTCTCGCTGCCCTCAGACATTCAGTTCCGCACCAACGGCACACTCTTTGGCCATCGTGTGCAAGAGGAGGTGCTGCATACCAAATTCGACAATTCGATCCTGACCGGCAATCTGATGGAGTTCTACCGCGAATGCGTCACACCGGAATACTCGACCGGTTTTGTCGTCGCATCAGACTTGGCAAAATCGAACGACATCTGGACTTACCTCAGCGGCAAGACCAATCCGGGCAGACTGGTGACAATCCGTGCCATTCCAGGTGTGGCAGTAGTGGCGGGTACGTATGGGTGTGATGTCGCCTATACCTATCTGACCGCGCAAATTGTCGCAGTCAACACCCAGCAGATGAATACGCTGGGCAGGCGGCTTTATCCGGGACTTCCGACAGCCGCCGCCAATGCAGCAGTCCAGGGGGCGATCCAGACATCAACCAGCTACATGCTCGGCATTTCCACAACGGCTCTGGATGCGACCAAACAGGCAGCCATGAGCAATTTCATGATCGATGCGCAGTACATGCTGCCAGCGCAACTCGGTGATGCTGCATCCGCGTCAGCCAATCTCGGGCAGGCGCAAGCCATACGTTCCACCTCCGAGAGCTACAAGATGATGGCAAAGATGGCAGAAAGCACCATGCCCAAAGTCAAGAATATCGTGGAGATTGTGCAGTATTCGGTTTTCCCGATCATTCTGTTGCTGGTATTGCTGGCCGGACATAAAGGCGGGCTGGTGTTGAAGGCTTATGTGATGAGCCTCGTGTGGGTGCAATTGTGGCCACCACTGTATGCCGTCATGCACCTCGTGATGACGATGCACGCCCAGGATCTGGCAGCAATGACCGGCGGACTTGGTTTGTCCATGTCGCAATACAGTCTGGTGAACAATGCCTACATCAGCGATGAAGCCATTGCGGGCATGATCTCGGCCACCGCAATACCCGCCATCGCGGCGGCAATCGTGAAGGGCGGTGACGTGGGCGCACAGGCGATTGCCGGGATGGTATCGCCTGCGCGCGAATCGGAAAGAATTGCCTCTGGCATGTCCTCGGGGAATTTGCAGATGGGCAACGCATCACTGGGTAATCATTCGTTCGACACGACGAGCGGACTGCAACACAACACCCGGCCCACGATACGGCAAGGCGGATTCGAGAGCAGCACGCAGGATGGCGTGAAGCGGTTTACGGGCACAGATGCGAACGGTAATGCAATGCAGATCAATGATGCGTCTGGCGCGGTACATACCCTGCCGGCAAAGATCAACCTCGGCAGCAAAGCATCAGGCGCGCTCCAGACAGCCTCCGAGAACTCGGAAAGAACCGCATTCACCGAATCTGTCGCGGCACGGGAGGCAATTACTTCGGCGTTCAGTCAGTCAGCCTCGTTCGAGAAAGGTCACGGAAAGAGCGCTGCTGCCGGGCAACAGGACATGACCAGCTCACAGGTGTCATTCCTTCAGTCTTATAACGAAGCCCGGAAAATTGCCCATAACTACGCATCGGGGCACGGCTTATCGCAAAAGCAAGAGGCAGAGCTGATCGCATCAGCAGGCGCACAAGCAAGCGGCGGGATCAATATCCTTGGCAGCGGAGCAACCGTAAGTGCGGGAGCGACAGTCAAAGGCAAGAGCAGCTCAGGAACGACGCAAATGCAGAATGTCGCGCACCAGCTCGCCCAGGACAAGGGATTCGCGAATGCCATTACGGCCATGCGGAACGCCGCTCATCAAGACACATTCACTCAAGGCGAAGACAAAACGACAAAAGCTGCACAGGGGATCAGAAGCAGCTTCGATCAGGCAAAATCCCACGATGAATCAGCTCAGGCCGCCCATGAAAAATCACTCACCTTCAAGGAGGCGGCTTCGCGCACCAAGGAGATGGCTGGCAGTTACGATGCAAATTACACCAATGAATTCGTTGGATGGATGCAAACGCAATCCGACCGCACCGGGCATCGCTACACGGTGGACGATGTCACCGACATGGCACTGCATGATAAGGCCGTGCTGGAGCAATACGCGGATCGCTTTGTGAGCGAGCAGCTTGTGCCCAGGATAGATCAGGCAATCGAAAAGCCGACAAACAATGTGGCCGGGCAACATGAACAAAACAAAGCAGCCGTGCCGGAAACCGAGGCAGTTACCCATTCCCGCAATTGGAACGATGCACAGGTAATGGGCGCAGCGAGAAGCTCAGGGGTTGACCCCAATACGGCGCCAGTCAACCACGTTGCAGGACAGGTGCAGAAAATGTCAGGCCAGGCGAATAATGCAATCAAGGCGGGGCAGGGTACCGTTACCGAAGAAGGCAAGCCCTTGGAGCAAGATGCAACCAGATTCACCGACCCCGCCCGGCAAAACAACATGAGTTTGGCAACGCAGAATGCCACAGCCGCGATTATGCCGGCAGGCACGATGTCACTGCTGAACAAGGCCGGGTTAGTCAGTGATGAGGCCGGTGTGGCGAAGCCCGTTGCCGAAGGTTACAAGGGTTCAACTACAGATGCCATTGTGGATACTGCGCTTGACGTTGGGTTGATGGTTGGGGGAGGTGCAGCGGGCAGGTTGGTTGGAAGTACCGTTGGAAAAATTCTAGGGGAGTCCGCAGGTAAAGCCGCAGAAGGCAAAATAATTGCCAATGCGGCAAAGGTAGAAGAGCGCGGCCTGGCAGCGGGTAAAGTCGAGACTCAAGCAGCAGCGGACACCAGAAGAGAGGCTGAGCGTGAATCGGCCAGAAAGGTTGGGGTCAACCGCGAGGCCGAGGTCAATGCAACCCATGCTGTGGCGGGAACAGTAGTTGGCGCGGTCGCAACCAATCAAACAGTTAATAACATGGGTCACGAAGGCCCGGTCATTCCTGCACAGCACGTCATGGATGACGCGCAATCTGCAATGGAGGCCGTCAAAGAAGGGGTAAGCAAAGCAAACGACCTTGGCAATCAGATTGGAGATAAAGCGAAGCAGGTATTTAAGGATTAAAGCAATTGGCCTCAGTGATGCAAACCGCCCACCCCGCTCCGCCTAATTGCGCCCGCCATTTCCTGCTGGCGCAATTCGGACTTCATCGCCCACAGATGAGTCTTGTGCCAGTCTTCAGCGGTGCAGTCCTTGAATGTCTTGGCACGCCATCTTGTTGCCCTCATTGCTGCAGGAGATGCCCAAAGCAAAAACCACAGGGTTATAACCGCAATGACCAGCACCCACACAAAAGACACCATCGCACCCAAGGCGGCAAAAAACACGATGCTCAATCCAAGTTTGATACCACCATCTTCGATCACATGCTTAAACCCGGCCATCAAATCGTAAACATACTGGGCAACCGGGTTATCAAACTCAGCCACGGTTTTGAAGTCATATTTGGAGGGCACGATCACATCCTGGTATTTTGGAAGACCGAGCAGGCGGAGCAGCAACCGAAATGCGCCGACGGCCATCCAGTAGAATACAAATATCGCTACCACCGCGATGACCAACAAAATCAAGATTCCCATTTTTGCCTCCTGTATCAAAAGCATTTTCGCAATTTAGCCGATCAACCTCATCCCGCAATTCTTGGCCGCACCCCGGTCAAATGTTGCCGTATAGCCACACCCCGCCTCGCTGGCCGAACGCTCGATCAGGCAGTCCGCAAAATCAGCGTCACTTGCCTTGAAAAGTCGCAACGCTTTCCAGGCAACGTCGGCATTCTCCACGATAATTTCTTTGGTGCGCAACAACGTCTCCAGCACCACGCATATCTCACCTTTGGCTGATGCGTAGCAGCCCGTCAGCACCCAGACTAGCTCCACCACCGAAACAAGGCTAACGTAGCCCGGCTCATCCGCATCTAACGACTCGATCAGTCGCGTTGCTTTGAGCGACTGCACTGGATCGTCCTGCGCGATATAGCGAACGAGAACATTGGTATCCAGGCCAATCATCCGGCTTTGGCTCCGCGAGCGGCAATTGCCTGACCCATTGCCTCAATCGTCACCAGCGATGTCGGTTTGCGAACCAACCCTTTCAATGCACTCACAGACTGCGTAGATGCGACCAACTCGAACCGTCCCGGCTCAACTTGAACAAACTCAATTCGATCACCGGCCTCAACACCAAGCGCGGCTCGCACAACGGCGGGAATAGTGATCTGCCCCTTGCTGGTTATGGTTGCGGTTGACATGAACCTTCCTATTTAAGACGTGCCTTACATTAAAGTAAGGATGGCAAAATGTCAACAAGATCAAAGATAGATATTCAACCCAGTGCTGTTTGAACGACTGGTTAACGGAAGGTCAATTCAAGAACTGACGGGCAGTTGAGTGCAGTCGCTCGTTTTTTTTAGAGTAAAAACGAATCGACTTCGGTACGTTTCACCCTTATATTCCTCTCGTCCGAACCGACGAGCCTGTCAGGGCAACACTCGAATCATTGTGAATCTAGTGGATTTCGCATAAAGTTCTACGGTGAAGGCAAATTCGGAATTATGTAGAGCCGATGAAAAAACTATACAGCAAAGGATGAAAATGCAGGTTCAGCAACTACGTAACTCAGTGTCAGATCCACTAGGACGTTATTACACAAGTAATATAGTTGGCTGCACTTTAGTTCGTGAAATGAATCTAGAATCCCCAAGAGTTATTATGGATTTGGGAGTGGGGGATGGTGCGCTGTCAAAAGAGGCCGCAAAGCTTTGGAAAACGGCAAGGTTTATTACTGTCGACATCGATAACAATATCAAGAAGAAAAACAACATAACAAATAGTTGCCATTACACACATGATGTCCTCAATAGCCAATTACACACTCAAATTGGATTGTCGCTAGGTAGCGTCGATGGCGCTATATGTAATCCACCATATCTCCGGACTCGTTGGCGGAAGGACTTTGCAGTAATTCTTGAAGATGCTGGGTTAAGCGGCGTTTTCCCATCTATAAGGGATGTTGGAGCAGATGTCTTATTTATCGCTCAAAATCTTAGATTTTTGCGGACGTCTGGCCGACTAGGATTAATACTGCCTGACGGTGTGCTTGCTGGGGAAAAATACACCCAACTTCGAAGAATACTCTTAACGCAGCATCAAGTTGAGCGCGTAATTGAGTTACCCCGCAGGATATTCAAAAAAACTGATGCTAAAGCTCATATCGTAATATTGACCAAGAAAGAACATGCCGATAAGCCTATTTTGGTTGAGCGGATGGAATCTGATGGCTCTCTATCTTCATGCCTCCAAATCCCCATATCCACTGCTATTCGGAGACTTGACTACTCATATCTGGAAAGTCAGAACCAATGCAAATCTTCTTCTGGTTTTATTTTAGGTGATGTGTGCGAAGCTTTAATGCGTGGTCAATTAAGTTCAGTGGATGTTAGGTATTCGAATACCAACATTTTCCACTCAACGGATTTCCCAAATATTTCAAACAACTTGTGCCCTACGGTACCAAAGAAGTTTTTAATATCCAAAGCGCAAAGCTTATTATTAAACACCGTAATAGCACATGCTGGCGATATCTTGATATGTAGAGTAGGACGTAACTTGGAACAAAAGATTTGCTATGTTAATAAAGGGCACGTTGCATTAAGTGACTGTGTCTACAAATTGCAAGTTGGAAAAGAATTTAGGCAGGAAATAATGAATTTTCTGTGTGGAGGAATAGGGCGTAGTCGCCTAAGCGTACTGGCTCATGGGGTAGGTGCAAAATATTTATCCAAAGTTGATCTGCTAAATTTTATGGTTGAAAACAACTAACCACATTCATCATGTCCCCATTAGAGATACCTCATGAATCACAATAATAATTGTCAAGCAGACGAAATAAGTCTGCTAAAAATTATAAAATATCTCTGCACTACAAAAATTCGCAACCCAATTACATTTGAGCAAATCAAAATATGGCTCAAACAATTCAAGCAAGGCCCTGAAAGAATATTGGCCTTATTGATCCTTAGGAATTTAATTTACAGAACCTCCGGCCAACTTGATTCTTCGTTAAAACAAGCACTCAAGTCGGCTGCCACAAGTTTTATTCCTCAGGGCTTAATAAGGGGAAATGTAGATTGGCGAGATGTTCTAAATGGGAGCGTTGCAGGTTTGGATTTTTATTATGGTCCGCCAAAACATGAATTTTCTCTTCCTGGGAAAAGTGGAGAAATTATTTCCCGCCGGTTGAAATTCTGTGACCCTATGAATAAATTCAAACTAAGTTACCCCTCTCAATTTAGCGCTCTCAAGCCAGAAGAGAGATATTTACTAATTGATGATTGGACATTTACTGGTCAGCAATTAATCGAATTTATTGGGGTAAATGGCCAGTTTTTAATCCAAGGTACTCAAGGTGGAATTGTAGTTGGGTTGGCTCATGAATATGCAATAAAATCATTAGCAGATGCTTACCCGAATGTTCCATTGTTTTGTGGTGAAAAAATAACGTCTCAGGAATGTTTTGAGGCAATGTCCAAAAACTGGATTGATGATGGAGTATGGCCTTACCTTGATGTAACGCCATTAAATCTGTACATGGAAATAGTGGGAAGGGCGAAATTCGATAATGATTCGCCATTAGGCTACGGCAATTTGGGTTGTATGGTGGCTTGTGAATATGGAGTGCCAGACAACTCTTTACAGTTGTTATGGGATAGATCCGCAAGTTGGAACCCTCTATTTGAGAGGTGAAAAATGACAATTTCAGAACAAAATATTCTTGCTAAAACTAGAGCGGAAGAGCACGAGGCGGATGTGTGGGGAGAGTTTTATATTCCGCCTTACTTTAATCGCCTGTCATTAAATACTGCTACAAAATCTACCTACATTGTAGGCAAGCGTGGTTGTGGTAAAACCATGCTTCTCAAATATCTTGATTATCACACCGCTTTTTCAGAAAAACGTTCAGTAATCTCGGACAAAGAAATTTCTCACATTGGGATTTATTGGAGAGTTGATACGCAATTTTGCAACTCGCTTAATCATCGTGGCATAGATGAGTATGAGTGGATATCTATTTTTGAGTCATACTTTTCATTAGTAATCGCAGTTGAAATAATTAAATCTTTAAGGGCAATAGCAAAGAGTTCATTCCAGAATTTCACCATGGAGAATTTTGATAAGCTGAGATTCGACTCTGTTGACGATTTTCACCCTGATTATCCAGAAGAACCGACCAAGCTTGAATCATTTTTAGAATCAAAACGGCGCAATTTTGCTTCGTGGATTTCAAATATATCTAGCACTCAAAGACCTATTCTTCCACCAGGGAAAACTTTTTTAGAATCACTGATTGATGATATTAAAAAAACAGCAGGCATGGGAGATGCATCGTTTTTTGTATACGTGGATGAAGTTGAAAATTTAGTCCCATATCAACGTCGCGTGCTCAATTCTTTCTTGAAGCATAGCCAGCGGCCATTTATCGTCAGCTTTACCTCAAAAGAACTGTCAAATGAAACAGCAACGACAGGGCCTGAATCGATAAATGCAACACATGATTTCCGTCTTTTACCATTGGATGAACTGACTGATGGCAGTGTACGTAAGTTATTTTTTGCAGAAGTTTTTCTAGCTAATCTTGATTTAGCAAAACAAAATAACGATAGCCCGCTTTTGATAGGCTTAAGAAACCCAGATAATGTAACCAACAGAACAACTGCCTCTTATAAGGAACATATCTTTAAAGCTATTAGGTCGCTTTTACCCAGCAAAAATATTAAAGAGATTGCAAAGGATGCAATCAATGAGCCTCGTATACTTAACATACTTGAGGATCGTATCTCGAAAGCTTTGGCGCTTCATAGGTCCGAAATAAGCTTAAAAGATTTCCTTGAATACAAGCATGTTCCCGATGCATTAGTTATTGTACCTGCGCTACTCAATCGCCCAAAAAACAGACCTGAAGATATCTTGAGTCACCTAGAAAACTTCACCAAGAATGAGAAAAATTCATTTGATGATAAAGATTGGATTCACAATAATTTGATGGGAGCTCTTTTAGAGTTATATAGGCCGTATGGGCATATATGTCCGATTTATAGTGGTTACGACACGTTCTTTACTATGTCAAATAACAATCTGCGCCACTTTTTGATTCTTTGTTATAAGGCGTTAGAGGTTGCTGATTTGGCCGATGAAAATGTCGACGAAATACCCTTAGAAATTCAGGCACGAGCAGCTTATGAAGCTGCAGACCAACTCATACGTGAAATCAAAACATTTGGAACACAAGGTGAGCGATTAAGGATGTTTGTCCTAAGATTGGGTAGCGT
The DNA here is from genome assembly GCA_964355765.1 of uncultured Gallionella sp. GTDB lineage: Bacteria > Pseudomonadota > Gammaproteobacteria > Burkholderiales > Gallionellaceae > Gallionella. The sequence goes on along the minus strand of CAYHEM010000004.1, from coordinate 105,991 downwards.
ATTTCGAACTTTGCAGGCAGTACCAGCAATGAGTGAGCCGGAGCAGAACCAATTTACGATAAATTCTGGTGCCCGTGAATTAAGCGTAACAGAGACTGAATTTTTAGCGGAAGCAAAAAAATATGGAATTATTACTGAGCAGATAGAAACAAAAACAAAAGGGCAAGTGGGTAGCGATATCATTGATTATCAATTGAATCCAATATATTCCCCTTATTTTCAGATCAGCTACAGGCGTAAACGTAAAATTTGTCTGTCGGTTGAAGAGTTTCATATCTTGGCGCTGGGTACGGAAGATGAATATAAGGATTTATCTTCAAAGCTTTTCAAGTATCAGGACAACCTAAAAGTGCAGGCGGAATTTTGGCAATGACCTCCTCCGTGCTTTTTTATACCAGCTCATTTTCTGAATCTTCAGAGCTTGCGCTCTTACCAAATAGTGTTTTGTTTCATGGCAGCGCGGTCGATGACAGAGGGCTTTCGGCTGTTAGTTTTGAAAGTGCAGAAATTTGCTCACGTGTTCTAATCGAATATGATTATGACCAGATGACAATCAAAGTTGGCAATAAAGAAATAAGTGCAGACAAGACTGCCGAATTACTGAGTCCATATGTTACGGGCAAGAATGTTGTACTAGAGTCTACAACACTAGGCTTTTCAGAACTTTTCTTAGTCATAATAAGCCTGACCGAAATGGGTATTGATAATTTTTTGATTATTTATGTAGAACCAGAAAAGTACAATCGTGACAAGCCGGGATCTGATTCTTTTGCACTTTCTGAATTAAATGCAGGATATAAGCCAATTCCTAAATCAATAGTAGATTTGGCAGGAGATGATGTGGAAGCGGGCGTTTTTTTTCTCGGGTACGAGTCTGAAAGATTAGAGCGGGCGTTTGAAGAGTATCAGATGATTTCTTCGAAGGATATCAAAATGATTTTTGGCATACCCGCTTATCAGCCAGGTTGGGAATTAAATTCCATCGTCCCCCATTTATCAGTAATTGGAAATTTTAATATTGCATATTGTGCAGCTAATGACCCTAGTTCTGCATTTGATGCTTTAGAGATAACACGCTTATCTTTAAGCGATGAGAAAAAGATGTTTATAGCCCCGATTGGGACAAAGCCTTGTGGTATTGCAGCAGCTTTATTTGCAAGCGTGCATCCTTCTCAAGTGGGCCTACTATACGATCATAGAAAGAAAAAAAGCAAAAGATCTGAAGGTGTAAGTGTTTGGCATAGGTATTCTATAAAGATAGAAAATGCAAGTAAGCGTTAATTGAAAGGAGAGATTGCCGAGATAATCGAGGGTGTCCGATTTTTCGCTCATTTAGATTGAACTACAATACGAATAACATGAATTCAATGCTGCGAATGACTGCTTTTGAAAAATTAACCAACTGGTTTGTGTCGATTTGCCGATAGTCACGAAGGGCAGCTTCCGTGTGGCCTGAATAGCCCGATTTGAATATACCTCCACTGTATGGATGCAGTCATCCCCGTACCAGAACCAGCTCATACCCATTCCTGATCCTGGCCCGGCTGATTCGACCAACTTCCCGTATCGCTTTATCCTCCTCGACAAAGACTTGCTGTTTCATCCCGCCTCTTCTGTTGGACAACCCGAACCATCGGCGATAGAGCACATGCGCGCCAAATAAATCTTGGCTCAATACCAGCGTATATCCGCGCTGGGCGGTTCTAAAGTCGATGCGCATTAACCACACCCATTCTTGCGCCCTCTACCTCGCGCCACAAATTTTCATCAGACGTATCGGTGTAAATGCTGGTTGTTTGAAGGCTGGCGTGCCCAAGGAGTCGTTGAATGACATTCACCGGAACGCCGGACAACGCCAGATGGCTGCCGCAAGTGTGCCTCAGCCAATGAACGGTAGCGCGTTCAAACGCTTTAGCTTCAACGCACCTATCGTCATCTTTAAGCGATTGCGCGATGTCGCCAAAAAATGACCTGATCGATTTGGCCAGTGCGCTCGTAGTCAATGGCCTGTTTGATGCTGTACCGGCAATGAGCGGGGTTTCCACTGGATTTGACATGATGTCCGAGTTCAATCCGCGATAGGCCAGATATTCTTGCAGCAACAAGATCACTGCACTAGGCAATGGCACTGTTCGCCACTTTCCGCCTTTGCCGTACACCTTGAGCATCCAGCGCACGCCCAAACCATCCGATAGCGGCATGGTGTACATCCGGCCAATGGTTGCATCGACCAGTTCAGATAGTCGCAACCCCGTGGCATGTGAGAATGGCAATGCAAAACGCAGTCTGGCCGAGCAAGGTGTCGCCGGCAGTTCAAGCAAGCGATCCATCATATAACCCCACTGACCAACGGAGAACGCCCGCGTAAACTCCACATCCGGGTCAGATTCGGCGCCATGTGCAGCAAGGGACTTTGCAACCGCGCTCCACGGATTGAACGAGCAATACTGCACGCGAACCAGCCACTCGAAGAGATTGCCAATGATTGCCAGTGCGTGCCTGACGCTGCTGGCCGATAGCGCGCCATCAAACGGCCTCCAGGCCTGCTTGTGCCGCCCAACTTTTTTCGTGCCGATCCATTCGGATTGAGGGATGCGGAAAGGCCAGTTGCCGGCCTCGGTTCTACCCATCATTGACAGCCAGTCTCGGTAGGATGCGCAATCCTCAACGGTCAGATCAGACATTGCCTTGCTTCGCTCCAGAATTGCCCACAGCAAGATTCTTTCGGCTTCCTTTTGATAGGCGCGCTGGGTATTGGGATTGCCGGATTTTGTGGCAAGCCAGGCAAACACAGCTCGATAATCGTCTGACGCGCCAATGCGCGGGACACCGGGATACCGGTTTGAGCCGGATCGGCCATCCAGGTCAGGCGGGACAATGAATGACTCCAGCGGAACAACATCGGTCTGCTGTTTTCGTGTTTGAGCAATCAATCCTGAAGGCAAGCTCCGCGACGGTGCGAGGGATTGCAGCGGCAATTCACCAAGAGAGGACTCGTAACCCTGCAACCACGCGACAATACGCGCCGCGCCCTTGACCCCCAGCCTCGGCACGCCAACCCACCAGCGATAACCGCGTTCAGCAATCCTGTCGACCAGGCATCCTATTGTTGGTATCCCTGCCAGATTCAGACGATTGGAGATCGCCGTATCAAACCAGGCTGCAACCCAATCATCGCGCACCGGTTCAGCGGTAATCAACGATTCAATCCACTTTAGTGCTGCCACCTGCTTGTCGATCAGTCGTTGTCTTTTCTTGTGCCTGGTATCGACCGCTTGCGGGTATGCAGCCAGGTAAGACTGTATGAGTTCCTTTTCCAGGAAGAACCCGTCAGGATCAAACTCTGCGCGGTACTCATCAAGAGAGGGGACTGGTGCGCTCTCGTTTGCACTTGATGTCGCCGTGATCCGCATTCGCATCAGGTGAGCATCCCTTGGCCTACCGCGCCTCAATGCCGCCTGACGCAGCGTATCCTGAATCCAGACCAGCGTTGTTTTTGCGCGGCGCAAATCCATCCCGGTCTCAAGATACCGGTCGGACATTTCGCATATGTCCATACCCAGAAGGATCGACCGAAAAAACGCAATGTGATGCCGTCCGATTTTTCTCTCAACCGCGATTGGATGGCGCCTCTCAACGTTAATGTGTGATTCTGCAAGCACTACAATCTCCCGTGATGCCTCGATTGCTCAATTTCCAGGCGAACCCAAACAAAGCAACTAAAATTCGATCACCAGCAATGGTTGTCCACATGGTTACAAACAGATTCTGTGGATAATCACGGCTTCACTTGCGCGCCATGACTAGCCACTTCCAAATTCCCACCAGGCTGGTTGCGGTAAAGCCGATTTGCATCACGACCATGCCGATTGCGTGGGAGAGCAGCCCAAAAATTATCCATGCGACATTCGATCCCAGAAACAAGACAAACCCCCAGCCGGAGTGGCGATTATTCAACGCCAGCATTGCCGCCCCACATAGCCCGGTGGCACAGCCTGTCCACTCAAGTATTTCCATCATTTTTCCTCTTCGGATACTGAATGGCAGGTTTGCATAATCAACGGCCATCCTGCTTCAAGTTGTCAGAAGCCCCGACATGCATCAAACCTGATCGAATATGCTCTTCACGATCCCGGACGGACTGCGTAGAGCGGCTGGCTGACTGGCATCAGGAGTAGATTCTTGAACATGGGTAACTGCCGGAGCATTGTTAATTGCCCTCCCGCCATTCAGGACAGACAAGCCAAGCGAGGCAAGCATCCGCATCCGTTCCGCTCTGGCACGCAGCGGAAAAGCAGACAGGTCGGCCTGCAATTCCGGGTACCCCTCGAAATAATTGATGGTGATGCGCATCTCAGGCAGCACCTCCACGCCAGAACCCTCGCGCATTTGCGAATACCGAATCATGGGCTACGGATACCGGGACCTGCTGAAAAGCAGCTTTGATTGCCGCTTCGTAGAACGGAGCGCCCCCTCCAACCAGCACAATCGTGTCGATGTCGGAATCCTCTTTTCTGAGCGACTCCTGAAGTTGCGAGCCAACAATGTGGCCAACCCTGGATGATGCATCTGCCAGATAGGGGGCAATATCTATCCGCGCCCCAAACACGGATACGGTGTTGCGTCCTGATCTGATCGCGTTCTCCAGCTTGCCCCTGCCGGGGCTGCCGCCATGATCCATGGAAATTAACGCCGCAGCCTCATCCAGAATGACCGAGGCCGCATCCAGGCTTGTTCCAGATGAGGCCCGCTTGAATTCGCCATTGACCAGCAATACCCAGTCAACCGAGAAGAAGCCGGGATCGACCACCAGAACACTGGCATCCTCAATCTGGCTCGGATCACCAAGGCCGTGCAGGTAGTCGACAAACCCGCCCAAAGGTTGAGGCACGATCTTTACCTCCTTCACTACAATCTTCCGGCGCGGCGTAACCTGATGCTCGCCCTTCATGGTTTCTACCAGACGAGCGCGAAGGTTTGCATCGAAGTATTGGCTGGTTGGCAATCCGGTCACAACCTTGTCAATCTCGCTCAAACCGGACAGCAGCAGGCCGGAATAAAACAACGCACGGTAGGAATCCGTTGCGGTGTAATCCTTGTGCAGCTCGCGCGCCCAGTTTTCGATTCTGTCGTGACTGATCGCGGCGGCAAACTCGCGCCCATCCACCAGAACGCGCACAGCATCATCATCCCCCATGATTCTTTGCCCGATGTGATCCGACGGAGCCGCGCCTGCCGGGCGGTTCACCAATACGGGGTTGCCACCCTTGTCGCCATAGGCAATCTTCAGATTCGAGTAACCAATATCCATTCCAATCACGCTCATTGCTTTCTCCTTAAATTAACTTCACAACAACCCCCAGAGCGTCTCCAGTACGCCTGCCCCGCTGCCGCCGCATCCAACCAACGTCACAGCACGTCCCCAGCACATGTGCAGCAGGGCGTGATTCACGACACCAAGATCAGCACGGCTACAGAGCATCCACGGCACACCTGGAAGTAAAACGCCGCTCACCACCAGATCATCACAACACCCACAGAACGTCCCCAGCACGTTTGCGAATTATTGATGGACGAGAAAATAAAATTCGGCAGATTCTCTGCAAAATTGCAGAGAATCTCCCCATATCGCCAAATCGAACGAAACTAAAATCCCGAGACATTTATTTCGCGCCACCACCCATGCCGGTTCACATATCGCCCGCGTCCTTCACCTACATTTACTTTGCTGATGTATTGAGCGCGGACAAAGCCAGCAGGCATCCTGTCGTCTGCACGCCTTTTGCTTTATCTGCCGGGGATTTGGAGGCTCGACGCTTCGATCTGGATGGTCAGTTCTTCGAGATCACGCCCAGCGCAACGGGGCTTCCGACCGTGCGAGACAAGGATGTCTGGATTTACTGTGCGAGCTGGCTGGCCAATGCCATGTTTGATGAGCGGAACAAGGATTTGAGCCGCAATCTGCGATTTACTGCACGTGATTTTCTTGATTTCAGCAAACGCGGGAACGGCGGGGCTCAATACGATGGCTTGGCTCAGGCACTCGATAGACTCGCCGGAAGCAAGATCACAACGAATATTCGCCCACCGGATGAAATCAAGGAATGCGGCGGCAGCTTCAATTTGATTCGTTACGAGGCAGAACGGGATCGTGATGGACGCATTGATGCGGTGAATATTGAGCTGCCCGAGCGGCTCTATCATTTCGCGACAGACTGGACGCAGGTGTGTGCTATGCACCCGGACTATTTCGCACTCACGCCATTACACAGGCTGATCTACCTTCTCGCCAAAATACATTGTGGCGAGTGGCAGCCGTGGGCTGTATCCATCAATGAATTACACCGGTTGGCTGGGTGTTCCTCACCTTTTCGCAATTTCAAAATATCCGTGCAAGGACTGCTAAAAAACAACTCTATCCCTGAATACCGGATGGAAATAGACGCGCAAAAAGTGACGGCAACCTTTTACCGTAGATGATTGTGCGATCTGTAAATCGAATGCACCTGTTCTGGGTTGCCTGTAAAACGAATGCATTCTTATCTGCATGAATAACAAAGTAATAAGCGCTGTAAATCAAATGCAAACGCTTTTTTGGAGCGCTGTAAATCGAATGCATCTGCCGCGCGAAACCGGCGGCGCGCTAAGAAGTAAAGCACAGCGGAAATGACCGATTCCGCTAAACAATAAATCCATTTTTTGGTAGAGGCAAGTATGAAAGAAGAGGCAATCATGAAAGATCACGTCAATACTGCGATGGAAATCAGGGATTCGATCAATCTCCTGCGCGACAGGCTGGACGCACTTGAAAAGAAGTCGGCAGGTCTAGGCCAGAGACATCTTGATTTCGTTATGGCGGAAAACAACGGCAAGGCATGGGAGCATAAAAGTGTGCTGCATATGTACACCAGAATGCGGGATAACACCCTGAGCGCATTCTGGTACGAGGTTCACTGGTACGGTTCAAAGGCCGCAAAAACTCGCCGGATGACAAATAAGTACATCCGCAAACCCAAAGACAAACACGGCTACAACCTGGATGTGTTGCTCAAGCTGGCCCAACCGTGGGAAGTTGACATGGTGCGAGACATTGAACAGAAACTGCTTCCCATACGGCGTGAGGCGACATTCATTGGCAAGGCTATCGGGCAGCTCAACCACATCATCAGGAGTGAGGGTGGCTTCCGATGAAAGCATTCTACGAGTGGGAATCGCCGTGGCGACCGAACTTTGAAGCAACGATGTCGGCCTCGTGGGCAGCTGCTGCGTTGTTCACGCTGATTGCGGCCAGATACATGCCGGTCCCGCTCCCTGTGAAATTCAGCGCGATTGCGATGACTGTCTGTACCGGCATGGCCTTGTATCGCGGTATCGGGGCATGGCGGCGTTACGTCAACCTGACGCGCCTGGACAATTACGGCAAAGAGTTCATCAGCATTCCTGAGCTGATAAACATGACAGCGGTGGCGACCAGGAAATCATCCGTGTGGCTTGGCAAGGGCTTTGACTGGACGGATGTTGAATCGCAGAAGATGCACGCACTGATCGGACAGGGTGTTGCCCGGACCATTGGCAAGATCACCAACGAGCGTCACCTGGACGGGGCGTACTGGATACACGGCCTGGACAAGGAAACTGACCGGTTCATGGACATCGCCAATCTGGTCGGCCATACCTTGCTGGTTGGAACGACGCGGGTTGGTAAAACCAGAATGATGGAGCTGTTGATTGGTCAGGCGATCATTCGCAACGAGACTGTCATCATCATTGACCCGAAAGGGGATCATGCGCTGGCGGAAAACGCCAGACTGATATGTGCGGCAATGGGACAGCCGGAGCGCTTCGTGTACTTCCATCCCGCCCACCCGGAGAAGTCCACGCCCATCGACCCGATGCGCAACTGGAATCGCCGGACCGAGCTCGCCAGTCGGGTCGCTGCGCTGATTCCATCCGAAACCGGCGCAGACCCGTTTGCGGCCTTTGGCTGGAAAGTGCTGAACGACATCGTGAATGGTTTGGTGGCAACGGGTGTGAGCCCCAATCTGGTTCACATGAAGCGTTATATTGAGGGTGGCGCGGACAATTTGCTGCTGAACACGTTGCGCCATCACTTCATCGATACCGTGCCGGAATGGGAGACTCGCTCCAGCAGTTTCGTGAAAAAACATCGTGACCGGATACTGGAAGCCTATATCGACTTTTACAAGCAGACCGCCATCCATGAAGCGCAGTCGTCAGACCTGGATGGCCTGATTTCCACCTTTGAGCATAACCGCGATCACTTCCAGAAGATGGTCGCCTCGCTCATCCCGATTTTGTCCATGCTGACCTCCGAGCCGCTGGCGGAACTCTTGTCGCCGGAATTCAAAACAGGGGATCAGAAGCACGCGACCGACATGGCGAAGATCATCAACAACAACCAGGTGCTCTACCTCGGCCTTGACAGTCTGGCCGATGGCACGGTCGGGAGTGCCATAGGCTCAATAATGCTGGCCGATCTGACCGCAGTGGCCGGTGATCGCTACAACTACGGGATCAATTCAAACAAGCCGGTCAACCTCTTCATCGACGAAGCGGCAGAGGTCATCAACCAGCCCACCATCCAGCTCATGAACAAAGGCGGCGGTGCGCTCTTTCGAGTGACGATCTCGGCGCAGACATTCGCAGATTTCCCTGCGCGGCTCGGCGATGAGAACAAGGCTCGCCAGGTGCTCGCCAACATCAACAATCAAATTGTTCTGCGCGTGATCGACGCGGAAACGCAACAATACATCGCCGACAGCATGCCAAAGATCAAAGCCCAGTCACTGAGCATCAGGTACGGCCATGGCGTCGATGCAAAAATCCAGGACGAATATCAGTCGTCCTATCAGGAATCCATGATGGCGGAAGAAGCTGAGCTGTTTCCCGCTGCAATGCTTGGCAACCTGCCTCCGCTGCACTTCCTGGCCAGGATGTCAGGCGGGCGGGTCATCAAGGGCAGATTGCCCATCTTGAAGGCCGGATGACATGGCAAAAGACCCGAAAGAGCAGGGGAGCTTTACTGCCCTATGGATGGTTATGGCCTTGATCGTGGCAATCGGCACATGGATGTTCATTACCCCGGAGCATCTGCTGAAATCACTCGCAGGTGAACGTGCGTTTGTAACCCAACTGTCCGGGCAGCAGGCCGATCAGTGGATATTTGGCAAAATGATTTCAGTAAGCGCGGGTCAAATCCAGGGTGTGTCGGACGCAATCAAAGACACAGCCGCCAGTAAAGACACGCCGAGTCCGCTCAAGGAGTGGATACAGAACCGGATTGTTGTAACGTGGCTGTGGGGTTCGTTGATCGTGTACCGCATCTATCTGCTCATGCTGTTCTGGTTCATCCTGATGCCATTCACCATTGCGGTGGCGATAGACGGATATTCAACAAGGATGATACGCACCTTCCAGTTTTCCTCGCAGTCGCCCATTCGTCACAGAATAGGCGTGCTCATCTCCACGGTCGTGATGTCTGGCGTGGCAATCTGGCTGGTGCTGCCGATACCCTTGCCTTCAATGGTTGCTCCTCTGGCGATTGCATCCATCGGCTGGGCGACCTGGATGTGGGTCAGCAATTTGCAGAAGCGAATTTGACTGGAGGATGCTCGCCTTTACCCATATTGCTGCTGGTTGTGCATCCTCATTGCTTGTATCGGAAGCGCTCAACGCGCAACCTTCGCAGACAATACTTGTGCTTGGCGGTGGAATCCTCGGCAGCATGATGCCGGATATCGACCACCCGCAAAGCGCGTTTGGCAAGCGTGTTCTGCCGCTCTCGATACCGATTGCAACCGTGTTCGGCCATCGCGGCATCACCCATAGCCTGCTCGCTGTTGCGGGCATGTCGTGGCTGATTTGGTGGTCGCTGCATCATTTGCACTGGCATCAGGGATATGCCGTGCCGGTGGTAGCAGGGGTCGCAACCGGCTACTTGTCCCACCTTGCTGGCGACTGGCTAACCAACTCAGGCGTACCGCTGCTGTGGCCAAGCAGCAGGCGGTTCGTATCGCCGCTCAGGTTATGTACGGGTGATTTGCGCGAGTATCTGTTGGCGTTCGGGATGTATGGCTGGTCATTGATGGAATGTTTGAGGATGCTGAAGTGAATAATCCAGGTTCAGTGCAGCAAGTTTTTGAGATTAACCCCGTCACATACCAATAAGTAACGAGGTTTATCTCGTGCGCGTATTCTGGTTTGGTTTTATATCTGCATGCCCAAACTTTCTCAAGTTACGCTGCTGCGCTGAGGAGACTTCTTGCAGAATAGACGTTCCGATATATTGGTATATATTGACAATTGTCGATGTTATGGAACGTCATGGCGGGCATGAATAAGCTTGCCGAAAATCTGCTTGATCTGGCTCGAAACAAAGGGCTGATACGCCCGTGTGATCTGATCCCGCTGGGTATTCCGCGTGTTTCGCTGACGCGCGCTGTCCGTCGCGGGCTGTTGGAGCGTATTGGGCGAGGCCTTTATGGGTTGCCTGGGCGAGTAGTGTCAGCCCAGGGATCACTGTCGGAAGTGTCGCGCAAGGTTCCTAAAGGGGTTGTCTGCTTGCTTTCTGCCCTCCGTTTTCACAACCTGACTACCCAAACAAAACATTTTATGCTGCCTTGATCCTTGCTCGTGGTGTTGCAAGGTGGGGGCGAAAGGCTCCGAACCGATTGCAGTAACTGGTATTTCGTGCGAACAACAAAGGCTGGACGCAATATTGCGCCATGAGTTCAAATTCGCGACATTCTTTAATCAAAAACCTTCATGTGTCCGCTCCGCGTGGGAGGCCTATGGACTTGGCTATGCTGGATGTGCAAGGAGTGTACGCGTTTGCAGAGACACGCTGAATCGTGATCAATGTCTGCTGTTTTTGCAGGGCCAGATACTCTGACAGGCAAAGCCAGTCAGGTGATAGCCGCGCCCATAGGACGTGGTTTTCTATGTCTCAATAAAGTTGAAAAAACTCCCTGCTATTTTGCCCACTCAGAAGCCGAGAAAGTCAATATGCCGAACTATCTATATATTTCGGCCTATATAACGATGACGGTGGAATGGGTACACTTGCAACCCTGCATGCAAGGATAAGTAAATTTGAATATCTTTCTCGATATTGATGGTGTGCTGTGTCCACCGTCAACGGTTGTCCGTGATGGCAGCGCATATTGCCATGTCACGCGCTTTGAAACGATCATGCGTGAATTCCCGGAATGGAAGATAGTGATCAGCTCAGGATTGCGCGAGAGACTCAACCTGAACCAGTTGCGCAGTAAGTTCTCCGACGATATCGCCGCACGAATAGTTGGCGTCACCCCGGTGATCGGCATGTCCATTCCTCAATGCAGGCAGCATGAAATCGAGCGTTACCTGCACAATGCCGATCAGGCGCTATTTCCATGGATAGCTCTGGATGACATGGCTGATCAATTCGTCAGCGGACTGAGTAATCTGGTGTTGTGCGATATGGATACTGGGCTTGATGATTGCGTGGAGGCAGAGCTGAAAGCCAAGCTGGCAGCATATGAGCTGGCTTTCCCGCATCGTTCTCAGGGAAGCATCGACCCGACAGGAATTGGGGCTCGATGTTGAGATGGAAAGGTGTCATTTGAGGCGGCGGAGATAAAAGTGCTATCGAAAGTAGACGTGATTATCGAACGCCAGGAGTTGCCGGATGTCAGGACATAGCGAAACAGAACATGCTACTTCTGCTCTCGTAATAGGCCGTCTATGAAATTCAGTGCGCCGGAGCATCCGCCCTAAATTATCATTTCAGTTTGCAGGCACTGCTGACGGGTAGCTATACGAACACGACGATATTTTTGGTGAATACCCCTATCTGGAACATTTTCAAATAGAATCTATTGGCACCCTGCTGAATTTCGATCTTGAAATTACGCTGCCTGACAGATGCTCGCTAATGGCGGCGTCCGTGAATATCTACCCAAACCAGTGTCGTATCCATCCGAGCAAGCCACCTTTACCTGCCTTGCCTTTCGCCAACTTCTCCGCATCAACTTTGTCACGCACTCGAACCATAGAGATTTGTTTAACGATGCTGAAGTAAATAATCCAGATTCAGTGCAGCAGGTCGCAATCAGGTGTCCATCCTGATACGACCTTATGTGATGGCGGTGGGTGCATGAAGGGTAATAGCGGGGCAATTGCTGCATGTAACATATAAATTGCACATGAACATTGTTCATGTTATCGTGCCAATACGACGTTACATATAATTTGATCATGCGCCACGAAGATATTGAACGCTACCTTCAGGATGTGCTGGGACTGACGGTCATCGTCAAGCCTTGGGCTGGTGGCGCTGCTTTGCCGTATTTTTTGCACGACGCTTACGAGTTCGCCAGCATTGAGCTTATCGGTGCGCCGTATGTGCTGATGCTGGAACGGGATAAAGCAACGAGCGCGAGCAAAGTGCGCAAGCATCTGGATACACTGGCGCAGGCAAGCGGGACGGTGGGTATTTATGTGGCAGCGGCTTTGAGTTCCTACGACCGCAAGCGACTGGTCGGGCAGCGCGTGCCTTTCATTGTGCCCGGCAACCAGCTCTATCTGCCCGATCTGGGCATCGACCTGCGCGAGTATTTTCGTCAACGCCGCGAAACACCTGACAAGGGATTAAGCCCGGCAACGCAAGCTTTGCTGATTAGAGCATTACTGAATCCGTGGAAAACCGAGATGCATCCGGCTGAGTTGGGTGCTGGGTTGGGCTACACCAGCATGACTTTGTCGCGTGCGGTCAAGGAGTTGGAAAATGCCGGACTCGCCTCGGTAGTGGGGGTGGGGCGCGAGCGTTGGCTGCGTTTTGAAGATAATTCACAGGCGGTTTGGCGCAAGGCGTTGCCGCTGCTGCGAGACCCGGTGAAGCAAAGCGTCTGGGCGATGCCTGATCCCGGTGTGCAACAACAAGCACGTTTGGCTGGCGAAAGCGCGCTTGCCCATGCCACCTTGCTTGCTGAGCCCGTATACCCTGTCTATGCAATCAGTAGCGAGCAATGGAAGCGCGCTCAGCAACTGGGAATGCGCGCTTTGCCGTCGCCTGAACCCGGTGTTTGCCTCTGGCAGATTTGGCGTTATGACCCGAACATCTGCCCCGTTGCCGGATCAGTCGATCCGTTGTCGCTGATATTGAGTTTGCGCAACGAGCGCGATGAGCGTGTACAGCAAGCGCTGAGTGAATTTGAGAAAGGCTTGTCGTGATCAAAGGGCTGGATGTTTTTCGTCGCCATTTCGAACACTACACCGATCGGTATGTGCTGATTGGCGGTGTGGCCGCCACCCTGGCGATGGAAGAAGCGGGGCTGGATTTCCGGGCAACCAAGGATATCGATCTCGTGTTGGTGGTCGAGGCGATGGATGTCGAGTTTGGCCAGCACTTCTGGCAGTTCATCAAGGATGGGGGCTATCAGCTTCGCGAGCGTAGCGAAGGCAAGCCGCACTTCTATCGCTTTCAGAAGCCGACGGACCTGGATTTCCCGGTGATGTTGGAACTGTTTTCCCGCATACCTGACGGGCTGGCTTTATCGGCCGATGCACACCTGACGCCAATTCCCCTTGATGAGGCGGTGTCGAGCCTGTCGGCCATTTTGCTGGATGACGACTATTACGCCTTTATCCTGGCGGGTGCTACCGCGAAGGATGCGATTTCCTGGGTGGGGCCGGATCGGCTGATTCCATTGAAGGCCAATGCATGGCTCGATCTGAGTGCAAGGCAACAGCAGGGCGAAGCTGTTGATCACAAGAATGTGCGCAAGCACATGAACGATGTCATACGCTTATCCCAATTGCTTTCGCCCACAATGCGGATCGTTCTACCCGTTCGTGTCGCGGAGGATTTGAACCGCTTTCTTGGCCTGATCTTGCAGGAAACTGTTGACCTGAAGAGCATGGGATTGGGACAAACAAATCTGACGACGATTGTTGATCGTATCCGTGAAGCGTATGGACTTGTTTGAGCCAGAGCGTCCTTGGGTGGCCAACATGAAGGTGGTTGAGTAATTTGCAGAAGCGCTGTTTCAAATAGCGGATTCAACTCTGAAACTTTAATTAAGCGAAAATTAATGCCACGTTACAACGCTGAAATATCCGCCGGATCGCTTATGCTCGCCGAGAGCAGGAGGATAGCCTTATTGATGCTGACTCATCCAACCGACATTGAATGGGAGCACGCATTGAAGGTCGAGAATATTCTGCAAAAGAACACGCCTGCAACGGCTTGCAGACAGGCGCAATTAATTCGGAAGCGTTTGCTGACGTTAGATGAAGAAGGGTGGGGGCTGATCGCCAAGGGCGAAATGGAAGTATCCATCCAACTGTTGTTGGCGGCTGCAATCAAGCACAGTCGCTTGCTTGAGGATTTCTTGCGTGATGTGTATGCAAGACAATTGCGGCGAATAGAATTGGTTCTGAATGGTCATTTATGGGATGCATTTTGGGTAGAATGTGCGCATCGTGACGGTGAGATTGAGCGCTGGTCGGCGTCCACCAGAGAAAAGCTTTTTCAGGTCATTATTCGAATATTGGTTGAAGCTAAATATCTGGATTCCAGTAGAAAGATGAATATGACCCCGCCCAGTTTGCATCCGACAGTTGTTTCTTTTCTAAAAAGGCACGGCGAACTCGATGTTCTAGCGGCTATGAAGGTTTCCAGATGAGCGCATTTGAAGAACGCCTGAACCAAATTCTCCCGCGACTAACCTCGAAAGAGTTGCTGAACAACGAGGGACTGAGCAATGAGATCGGCTTCTGGGTGTTTGATTATCCGCCCGAATCCGAGTTGGAAATGCGTGCGTTTCTAACTGAGGTCATAGAGCCAGCTCTCGCCAAACACCATCCGCCAATTCGATTTGCCACGGTCAATGTCTTTAACTTGGCGATTAGCCTGCTCGAAGAACGCGGTCTTCTCGATAAAGCACTCGATATGCAGCAAACTCAAGGCGATGACAAAGCCCTTGAATCGTTACGCCGTGTTTTGAAAGAAGACAAATTGGCGGAGAGACTCGTTTCTCAGGTTGATGTCGATAATCAGGATTTGGTCATTCTGACCGGTGTCGGTTCTGCCTACCCAATCCTGCGGACGCACACTTTACTGTCCGCATTACATCCTCTGATGAAAGATACGCCATTACTGATGTTATACCCAGGTAAATATGACGGCTATTCATTCCGGCTATTCAACAACAAACTTCCCGAAGACCATTACTACCGCGCCTTCCGGCTGGTATCCTGATGCGCAATCAACATAGGGCAATAATATGAAAATCTGGGAGCTCTTTACCAAACCTATCGACCGGCCAATCAACGGTGTGATCAAGGCCGATCAGCGCGATGCCGAGAGCATTTGGCAAGAGCTGGATGAATACGTTGTCACCAAACAACTGACCGAGTATTTTCGCCGATTTTTCGATGCCTTTCTGGCAGCGGCAGACAATCCAAAAGACCCGGTAGTCTCATCGCGTATGGGGGTATGGGTTTCGGGCTTCTTTGGTTCAGGTAAATCTCACTTCATCAAAATCCTGTCCTACCTGCTGGAAAACATTGAGGCGATTGATCCCGTCACTGGCAAACCCAAAAAGGCCGCTGCCTTTTTCGATGAACACAAAATCAAAGATGCATTGCTGTTGGCCGACATGCAGCGTGCGGCAAAGGGTAGCTCCGATGTCATCCTTTTTAATATTGATGCGAAGGCTGATAGCAAATCCGACCGGGACGTGATCCTTCAGGTATTCCTGCGAGTCTTTAATGAAAAGCTCGGCTACTCCGGCGATGCGCCACACATCGCCGAAATGGAACGCTATCTGGTTGGCAAGGGCGCTTATGAAGCGTTCAAAACGGCCTTTCAGGAAAAGAATGGATCAACCTGGAACAAAGAACGTGACGCCGTGGATTTTCTGCGTGATGACGTAGTGCATGCCTTGGCTAAAGCACTCAACATGACGGAGGAATCCGCCGGGCGCTGGTTCGATAAATCCCGTGATGACTACAAGATCAACATCGAAGGTCTGGCAGGTATCATCCGGGGTTATTTGGATACCAAGCCTGCGGCACACCGTGTCATTTTTCTGGTGGATGAGGTCGGGCAATTCATCGGTGACAATACCCAGATGATGCTGACTCTGCAAACCATCATCGAACAGCTGGGCACCTTATGCCAGGGTAGGGCGTGGGTCATCGTCACCAGCCAGGAAGATATCGATGCTGCCATCGGTGAAACCAACAAGGCCAAGTCTCAAGATTTCTCAAAAATTCAGGGACGTTTCCATACGCGGCTATCGCTGGCAAGTTCCAATACCGATGATGTGATCAGCGAGCGTCTGCTGTCCAAGAACAAAGTGGCTCACGACGCGTTGCGCGATTGCTTTGAGAAACAAGGCGACATCATCAACAACCAATTGGCTTTTGTCGGCAACTCGGTCTCGATGCGCAGTTACAAGGATACCGCAGAATTCGTGGCCTGCTACCCGTTCGCACCCTATCAGTTCACCTTGCTGCAAAAAATCTTCGAATCTATCCGCAAGGTCGGTGCAACCGGCAAGCATCTGTCCAAAGGTGAGCGGTCATTGCTTGATGCCTTCCAGTCCGCCGCTGTGCGCAATGTGGAACGCGATATTGATGCGCTCATACCGATTTACGATTTTTACCCGTCCATCGAAAGCTTTATCGACACCAGCGCCAAGCGTTCGATTGATGAAGCGCCAGGCAATCCGTCGCTGGAACCATACGATACTCAACTGCTCAAGGCACTGTTCCTGATTCGTTATATTCCGGACATCATCAAACCCAACGTCGATAACTTGGCGACGCTCTGCGTTGATCAAATTGATGCCGACAAGCTGGCATTGAAGCGCAAGATTCAGGAAAGCCTGACCCGCCTGGAACATCAGCGTCTGGTCAGCCGCAATGGCGACTTGTGGTCGTTTCTGACCAACGAAGAGCGTGATGTCGCCCGTGAAATCGGTCATGTCGAAGTCTCTGCGGTTGAAAAATCCCGTTTGTTGAGCGAGTTGATCTATGACGAGATTCTGGGCGGCACAACCAAGATTCGCCATCGCGAAACCAAGGGCGATTATGAAATCAACCGGCTGCTGGATGGCGCACCCTGGAAGAATGCCAGTCATGAACTGTCATTGGAGATCGTCACGCCGTTGAGCGATGACTATGAGTCGTTGAATGACGCCAAAGGAATTCTGCGTAGCGCGGATCGAGCCATGATACGCATGGCCGAAAGCAACCGGCTCGATATTGAGCTTACCCTTTATCAGCAAATCGAGAAATATATTGATAGCCCCAAAGCCAGCTCGGCTGCGGCTCCGCTCAAACGTATTCTTGCCGACCGCAAAGACGAAAATCGCGAGCGTCGCACCCGCTTGGTCGAACAGCTCAGCAATGCAATGGTCAATGGCGATTGCTATGCCTTGGGACAAAAGCTACCGTCCAAGGCGGCAGCGCCTTCCACGCAAGTGGATGAACTGGTCAATTACCTCATCTCCAATACCTACACCAAACTGACTTATCTCAAGGTGCGCCAGCCCGATCCGATTGCCGAGATCAAGGCCATCTTGATGACCAACAGTATTGGACAGCATTCCTTGGTGTTGGGCGGGGAAGAAGGCAATCCACTCGCGCTCAATGAAATGCGCGAATACCTTCAGCTCAAAGCCAGTCAAAGTCGGGTACTGCTGTCAGACGTTGTCGATCGGTTTAGCGGTGCGCCGTGGGGATGGAAACCGGATTTTGAAATCGTATTGTTGATTGCCCGTTTGTACATGGCTGGCGAAATCAAGCTCATCACTGACAATTCAGATATTGAGCCAAGCAATGCGATTGAGCCGCTCACCAAGTCCGTGCGCTTCAAACAAGTGTCCATTCTCAAGCGCAAATCGGCTGACGCAGCACAGATCAAGCGCGCGCGCGAGCTGCATAAAGATTTGTTCTCCAAGATCGGACGGGAAGATGAAGACGGACTGGTTGCCGACCTTCGTGACAATCTCGCCGAGTGGCAAGGCAAGTTGAAGGAATACTCTCATCTGGCTACCACCAAGCATCACCCCGGCAAATCCGTCATTGACCAGACTCTGGTGCGCATCACCAAACAACTGGCGATCCGTGACCCGTTTGAATTTGTAGAATCCATACTAACGAATAAAGATGAATGGCTGGATGCCGCCGACGACATTCACGATCTCATCAGCTTCTATAAGACGCAAATTACCACATGGCGCCGAATGCTCGAAGCTCTGCAACGCTTCGAGCCAAATCGCCCTGCACTTACCAAAGAGGGGGGGGCGGCAAGCGCATTGCAGCAACTGGAAGCCATTCGCGATAACCCCACGCCGTATCAGCAAATCAATCAGATCGAGGCGTTGATCCAATCCGTGGAAGCGGTGAATGCCAAGCTGGTCGATTCCAAGCGCGAGCACGCCTTGCTGTTGCTGGAAAAGAAAATTGCCGAAGTGAGCCAGGCACTGGATCAAGCCCACGCGCAGGCTGACTTGCGCAACCGTGCGCTGCATTCATTGCAGCAAATCAAGCTGGACATCGCAGCCCAGACCAGCATCCCGCAAATCCATTATTTGCAGGAGCAGTCCGGCACCGCGTTGGATAGTGCAATGAATATGATTACCGCAGCAGTGAGTGCGGCAGCCAAACCTCAACCGTTTGCCGTAAAAGCGCCGGGTGATAACACAACCGTTATTAACATCGGCACAACGCAGGAAACTCAAACAGTCGCGCCCAAACCCGCCAAAGTGATTCGCGCCGCCGATCTATCCAGCAAGTCTTATCTGGAAACCGAGGCCGAGGTGGAGGAATACCTAGAGAAACTCAGGGCTGAACTGCTTGCCGCGATCAAGGCCGGACAGCGTGCGCGGATACAGTAATAATAAGCTTCAACACTTGGAGTATTAAGTTTTAGGGGGTATGATTCTGCATGAAATGTTAATGAGAAAACCGCCATGAGAACGCAATTATCCTCGCCGAGTAAAGCAACCCCCTTGGTCCAGCACCTCCGTGCCGGGAAAGTTTATCGCCGCGAAGACCTTGTACCGTATTCAACCAGCGTTGATCGCGAGTTGCAGCAACTGGTTGCAGCAGGCCGCTTGACCAAAGCTGCGCAAGGGCTTTATTACGCTCCCAGAAAAAGTGTTTTTGGTGATGCGCCACCGGCTGAAGAAGAAATGCTGGCGGCATTTCTGAAAGATAAAAATTTTCTCAGTTTTAACCCCAGCGTCTACAACTCGCTACGCTTGGGCACAACCCAGCTATATAACAAAGTTATCGTTTATAACCATAAGCGCCATGGCGTATTTAAGCTGGATCATCGTAGTTATGATTTTCGCGTCAAGCATCGTTTTCCGCTGCCCAGTCAAGTGAGCAGTGAATATCTGTTGGTAGATATGCTCAATAACTTTGATGAACTGGCAGAAGATGAAGACCATGTATTCGCCATCGCCCGTCGCAAGCTGCCGCAGTTTGATGCCAATAAACTGCAAAAAGCCTTGCAGGATTACGGCTCTGCCGCAACCCGTCGCCTGATGAAAAGCTGGCTGAATGAATTGGTCACGACTAACTTCGAGCCAGCTAAATGAAGACCCCCGGTTTCCTGCACGAGCACGATGGTTTTCTGGTTCTCATCGAGCAGATTGCAAACGCACAGAATATTGAAGCCCATTTGATTGAAAAAGATTACTGGCTGATGCATTGCTTATGGGGACTGCAACAACAGGGCTGGAAATTTGAATTAAAAGGCGGCACCTCGCTATCCAAAGGCTATCAACTCATCCACCGTTTTTCGGAAGACATTGATATCCGTTTCGAGCCTCCCGCAGAGCTTGGCGTTAAATCAGGAAAAAACCAGGACAAACCCGCTCACCAAGCATCGCGCCGTGACTTCTTTGATTGGCTCGCCAACCAGATCAAAATTCCCGGACTGAAATCCGTCACACGCGATACCGACTTTGACGATGCCAAATATCGCAACTGCGGTATCTTGCTCGGTTATCCCATACTGACTCGCGCGTTGCATGGCGTGAAAGACGGCATCCTGCTGGAAGTAGGCTTTGACGACACAGCACCAAACAACCCCTGCACCATCTCCTCGTGGGCGCTGGATGCCGCCTTAAAAGCAAAAGTCGCGATTATTGACAATCGGGCAGTGGATGTCGCTTGCTACAGCCCCGCTTATACTTTTGTCGAAAAACTGCAAACCGTCTCGACCAAGTTTCGGATGCAGCAGGTAAGCAATACATTCCCGAAAAACTTCATGCGTCATTATTACGATCTGTATTGCCTGCTCGATAATCCGGAAGTGCTGAGCTTTATCGGCACGCCAACTTATCATGCCCGCAAAATAGAGCGCTTCCGTTCTGGCGATAATCTGGTCATCGCCAGTAACGAAGCCTTCCTGCTATCCGATCCCACGGTGCGCAGCTTGTACGAAGCCCAATATCGCGAAACTGCCGCGCTCTATTACACCGGCCAAATCCCGTTCAGCGACATTCTCGCCCGAATCCATCAGCATATCGACCGGCTCTAACCCGATGAACAAATCCAAACTCAAAACCTACGCCCCGCAAGCCCGCAAGGACTTCATCGCCGCCGTCACCGCGCGCGCCAACCTGCTCGGCTTGTCGGAAGCGGGCGGCAAGCTCGAAGTCGCGCCCGGCGAAAGAAAAGGTGACATCGCCATCATCGCCGGTCGCGAATGGCCGGTTAAGTTGTATGAGCAGCGTGAGCGCCTGATCAAGCACATCCAGACGGCAGGTTTCAGCCAGACGATGGAAGCCGTCGCCTACACCTGGTTCAACCGCTTTGCCGCGTTGCGCTACATGGAAATCCACGACTATCTGGATCACGGCCATTGCGTGCTATCCAACCGCGCAGGCGGCATGCCGGAAATCCTCAACCATGCCACCGAGCTGGATCTGCCGGGCTTCAACAAAGCCAAGGCGGTCGAACTCAAGCTGGCGGGCAACAAGGACGGCGAACTCTACAAAATGCTGCTGGTCGCCCAGTGCAACGCGCTCTCCCGCGCCATGCCTTTCCTGTTCGAGCGCATCGACGATGAAACCGAACTGCTGTTGCCGGACAACCTGCTGCGCACCGATTCCATCGTCGCCAAGCTGGTCGAGGCGATTCCCGAGGAAGACTGGCAGGAAGTCGAAATCATCGGCTGGCTCTACCAGTTCTACATCAGCGAGAAAAAGGACGAGGTGATCGGCAAGGTGGTCAAGAGCGAAGACATCCCCGCCGCCACACAGCTCTTCACACCCAACTGGATCGTGCAATATCTGGTGCAGAACAGCGTCGGTCGCCTGTGGCTGATGGCCAACCCGGCTTCGACCCTGAAAAGCCAGTGGCCGTATTACATCGAACCCGCCGAGCAGACGCCCGAAGTGCAGGCGCAACTCGATGCCTTGATCCAGACGCGCATTCAACAAGACTCCCCTCGCCCGCAAGCGGGAGAGGGGCTGGGGGAGAGGGCGGTCGGTGCAACCCTGAATCCTGAAACCATCACCATGCTTGACCCCGCCTGCGGCTCCGGCCATATCCTGGTGGTAGGCTACGATGTGTTCAAGGCAATTTATTTGGAACGAGGTTATCAGCTCAGAGCCATTCCCAGACTGATATTGGAGAAGAACCTCTACGGCCTCGACATCGACGACCGCGCCGCGCAACTGGCTGGTTTCGCCCTGCTGATGAAAGCACGCGCTGATGATCGCCGTCTGTTCGATAATCCGCCCAAGCTCAACGTGTTGGCCTTGCAGGAGAACAAGGGGCTGAATGCCGATGAAATTACCCAAGCACTCAATACCGTTCGTGCTGAGCTTGTCGAAGCACAATCCATCCGCCAACTGATCGACACCTTCGCCCATGCCAAGACCTTCGGCTCGCTGATCCAGATTCCGCCGGAATTGAATGCGCAACTGGCGACGATAGCCGAAAGCTTGCAGCAGGCGATCCAGAATGGTGACCTCTATGCCAAGGCAGCGGCACAGGATTTGTTGCCGCTGGTGGCTCAGGCGCAGGTGCTGGGGATGCAGTTCGATGCGGTGGTAGCGAATCCGCCGTATATGGGTTTCAAGTATTACACTCCAACGCTGAAGGAATTTATCTACCATCATTTCCCTTCTGGTAAACACGACCTGTTTTCCGCATTCATCAATCGCATGAACAAAATGCTGAATGATGGCGGAATCATTTCTCTCATGACACCCTTTACATGGATGTTTCTACCAAGCTTTGAAGAGTTGAGGGAGGAGCTTCTGGAAAACTCAGTGTTTAGTTCTATTGTAAAACCTGAATACCACTCCTTTTTTGAATCTGCTTACGTTCCTGTCTGCGCTTTCTCTACAATTTTTCTTAACAACAAGAAATATCGTTCGTGGTATGTCAATCTGGATGAGTTTTATGGGGCAGATTTGCAACCAATTAAGCTGAGAGAGGCAATCCAGGATAAAGAACTTCATTGGATCAGAACATTTACAAACAGTGAGGTAGGTATGGTGCCTGGAAAGGTTTTTGCCCTAAATCTTTCTGATGATGCTCTAAGAGCATTTTCTGTTTTCGAGCCAATTTCAAAATATGCAAGTCCTAAGCAGGGGCTAAAAACCGGCAATAATGATAAATTCTTGCGGCGCTGGTTTGAGGTCAATCTGAGTGAGGTAGAGTTTCATGCTAATAGCTCAGATACATTCAAATGGAGCGCGGAAAAAAAGTGGTGCCCTATACAAAAAGGTGGTGAAAAGCGCCGCTGGTATGGGAACTATGATTTCGTTATAAATTGGAACAACAACGGCGAAGAATTAAAGGGTTATGTCGATGAATCTGGTCGGCAAAAATCTCGGCCTCAAGGTTTAGATTTTGCCTTTAAACAAGGAGCGACCTGGACAACCCTGACAGTTGGTGACTTCTCAATGAGGTTGAATCCAGAGGGCTTCCTTTCTGAATCTGCTGGATCAGTTTGTTACCCAAAGGATACTGAAGACTGCAACTATCTTCTTGCATTCTTTTGTTCAAAGGTAATGATCTACTTTATGAGGGCTATTGCTCCCACACTGAGCTATTCTGAGGGTAATGTATCTAAGGTGCCACTTGCAATTGGGAGCAAAAACGAAGTGAATGAAATTGCCGCGAAGGCAGTCGAGTTAGCTAAAAACGATTGGGACTCATCAGAAATGTCATGGGATTTCAAACGACCGTATTTCATCGGCTTCAAAACTTATTTATTAAAGAATGATTGTTACTCAGCTATTGAGAATTTTTCAAAGGCCAGAGACACTCTTGCTCATTTAGAGAAGCTAAATAACAGGCTATTTATTGATCTCTATAATCTATCCGATGCACTTGACGATGAAGTTAAAGCGGATGAAGTAACATTAAAAACCCCTTCGTTGATTGACATCGTAAAGCAACTGATTTCTTATTCAATCGGCTGTATGCTGGGACGCTACAGCCTGGACGAACCCGGCCTGATCTACGCCCACGCCGGTAACATCGGCTTTGATGCCACCCGCTACCAGACTTTTCCAGCCGACGCCGATGGCATCGTACCGCTCACCGACGATCTCTGGTTCGAGGACGATGCCGCCAACCGCATCCGCGAATTCCTGCTGGCCGTGTGGGGTGCCGAGACACTGGAAGAAAACCTGGCTTGGCTGGCGGAAAGCCTAGGTAAAAAGGGCAACGAAACCCCAATCGAAACCATCCGCCGTTATCTCTCCGGCCACTTCTACAAAGACCACCTGCAAACCTACAAAAAGCGTCCGATCTACTGGCTGTTCTCCAGCGGCAAACAAGGCGCATTCCAGGCACTGGTCTATCTGCACCGCTACCACGAAGGCACACTGGCGCGGATGCGCAGCGAATACGTCGTGCCGCTGACCGGCAAAATCCAGTCACGCATCGAGATGCTGGAAAAAGACAAGGACGCCGCCACCGTCACCGCCGCCCGCAACAAGCTCAACAAGGAGATCGAAGGGCTGCGCAAGAAACACGTCGAACTACTGTCCTACGATGAAAAACTCCGCCACTACGCCGACATGCGCATCCAGCTCGATCTGGATGACGGGGTGAAAGTGAACTACGGTAAGTTTGGCGATTTGTTGGCAGAGGTAAAGGCAGTGACGGGTGGGGCTGGAGATGAGTAAAACCAAACTGATGTCCTACGCCCCCAAGGCCCGCGAAGATTTCATCGCCGCAATCACCGTTTGCGCCATTCTGTTTGGCGAGGGTCAATTGTTCGCGCCAGTTGAAAAAGGAGTCAATCTGTGACCGCTTCGGAACTAGCCAATCTCCAAGGGATGTTGGGTAACAGTCATATGGTCAACGAATTCAGAAAGATGGAACAAGAACGCTCCTCTTGGATGAAGGCTATGGCTGAGTCTCAGAGCCTAGCGGATCAAATAAAGAAATTGGTGATGCAGGACTCTACAGCGGTTCAAATGGCAAAGCAGATGTACGACATTCAGAAAGCCCAAGAGGAAAGCGTGCGTAAGATGCTCGATCCTTTGGCGCACATCCGAAGCAACTTGCTAGGTGATAGCTCCGTCCAGCGGATGATTGATGAACTCTCGAGGCCCTTTACAGCTACAGAGCACTTCAGCAAATTCATAGATCAGGCTGCTTCTAGTGCCTACCTGCACAGCTTGCATTTGAATGTTGACAGTTCGATAGAACACGCCCGAAAGATGTTGGCTGAGCCTTCGATTAGTACAGGCCTACAGCAGGTGATGAAGAGCTTTGGGGAGACCAACAAGCATTGGGCTGTGCCATCTGCGTTACTGGAATCCATGAGTCCCTTGAAGGCGTGGCAAGAGCAGGTCGGAAAGTTATCCTTGCCGGTGATGGATTGGGCATCAGCAGCAACTCTTGCGAAGCTCTTGGGTTCAGAGGGGATCCAGTCTCAGCTTGCCGCGCTGGGCATCAATCCTGATGGTTCACTCAATCCACAGTTCGTGGGGCAAGAAGAGGGGGGGATTGGTCCCAGCCGCAAAGCACTGGAACTGATGACCCTTTTGAGTTTTATCATGGCCTTTCTTGTTCCTATCTACCAAGAGATTACCTTCGCACAATGGCAGGCCGCCACGAATAAGAAGCTCGAAGTACAGGTCGACGCACTCGAGGGCCAGCGAAAGATGATTGAGGCTCTCACGCAGTTGGTGGAGAAGGCGTTGGTGCAGGAGGCCAAACGGCAAGAACAGCGATTTGTGGTGAAGGAACGAGTGGCGGTGGTTCGTTCCAAGCCCGAGCACGGAGCTATCGTACTCGGAAAGCTACTTCCAAATGAAGTGGTGCGTCCCATATCGGAAGATGGCAAATGGATAGAGATTGAGTATTACCACTGGCTTCACCAAGAGTACCGAACCGGTTGGGCACTAAAGAAATACTTCCAGCGAGTGGCGCGGACCACCTCCAATACTGGTGGAGCAGGGGATGAGTATGCACAGTTTTAAGACATTTAGAGAACAGCTCAACAGGGCTTTGAATGAGGTGACTCATTGAGCACACAACGCATCGTTGATTCACTGTCTGCCCTGTATTCCAGTCACACCGTGGTGTTTTGGCATGACGTGGACGCGGAATTTTCTGCATCGGTCGATAGCCTGCCATTGCAGGAAGTGCAAATGGTGCGCATCGATGCCGTGCCCGCGCTTCAGGTGAAATTGAACATCGAGCGTGCGCCACAACAAAAGTGGCTGCTGTACAGCAACAAGCCGGAACCGGAGCTTGCCCAGGACTGGCTGCTGGATATTCGCCTGCGCAGTAAGCCTTTCAGCGCGGATGCGGCTTCCATTCTGCTGGAAGACCTTGGTCTTTCATCCCAAACATTGCGTGCGCATCTGAAGCTGCGGGCGAAGTTCTTGCGCTCAAAAGAGCGCGTCGAAAAGCTCAAACGCTGGGTTGTACCAACCGATACGGCGGACGATCTGGATCGCAAGATGCTGGCGGTGTTGGCGCGAGCGGATCAGCCCGACTTGTCGGCGATGTTGCTGCGTTTATTTTCCGCACTGGTGGTTGGCGGGGAAGCCGACCTCGATGCGGTATCCAAACAATGGCAGGACATTCAGAGCAATGAGCTGGAATCGGCATTCTGGATGAAAGTGGAGCGTGAGTTTGGCTACACAGTGGCTGAGCCAACATTGCGCGATTTGTTGTTCCATTTGCTGGCGACTGATTTCGCTCGTGCGTTGTCCGGCACTTGCCCCGGTCAGCTCACCTATTTTGTGCTGCCCAATAAAACACAGGCGGGGAATGCGGCGGTGTTTGTTGGTCGCTGGCGTTCGGACATGGCGCACTTTACCAGCTACAACGCCTTATCTCATGCGGTGGCCAAGGAGCTGGATATTGCCGGGATGCTGGGCACGCTGTCCGGCGATGCGCTGTCGGAGGTGATGACTTTTGCGGTGGTCGAGCAGCGCATCATCAAATACCTCAAGGATCGGATTATCGCGGCATCAGGTGCCGAGTCGAATGCCGTGCGCGCCTTGATTGCCCGCCGTCGTGATGGGCATTGGGCGAACCGTTTGCTGGCTCAAGGTAGCGATACCTCCCGTGCCTTGGCAGCAAGTTATGACGCTCTGGAAGCGGCTTACAGCTTTTTTGAACTGAAGTCTGCACATGAGGCAGGCTTTAGTTTTGCGGATGCGGCAGAGGGATTGGCTGCGTATCAGGCCGAGATATTTCGCTTCGACCAACTGTATCGGCAGTTTAACTATGCCACTGCCGCCGTGGAGCCGATGGGCTGGGCGGTGTTGCATGAGTTGAGCGAGCGTATCGAAAGCACTTATTCGGGCTGGTTCATCCCGCAACTGACTTCCGCCTGGAGCAAGGTGGTAGAGGGCGACAGCGGCTTGTTGAAATCGTGGCGCGTTGATGGATGGGTGAATCAACCCAGTTTTTATGCCAAGCATGTCAAGCCTGTGTTGGATGGCGGTGCCAAGCGGGTGTTCGTGGTGATTTCGGATGCTTTCCGTTTTGAAGCGGCTGAAGAGCTGGTGCGGATCATCAATGGCCGTAGCCGATTCAAGGCATCCTTGTCCGCGATGCTCTGCGTATTGCCCAGCTACACCGCATTGGGCATGGCATCACTGTTGCCCCACACCAAGCTGGCCTACAAGCTAAATGCCAATTTGGACTTGAGCGCTGATGGCGCGGTGGTATCCACGGTCGAACAGCGCAGCACCCATCTTGAGAAATTTGGCGGTGTGGCGATCAAGGTTGAAGACTTGCTGGCCTTGGGTAAAGACAAAGGGCGTGAATTCGTTCGTGATCGGCAGGTGGTGTACATCTACCACGACCGGATTGATATGATTGGCGATAAGCAGGCATCGGAGACCAAGACGTTTGAGGCAGTGAATGATGCGCTGACGGATCTGGGGCAGTTGGCGAATTTCATCATCAATAGCTTGAATGGTACGGTGGTGTTGATGACGGCGGATCATGGATTCATGTATCAGGAGTCTGCGCTGGACGAAGTGGATAAATCGCCATTGGATGAAAAGCCTGCCGGTATGTTGCGCGCCAAAAAACGATTCCTGATCGGTCAAGGGATTGGGGTCAACTCCAAGGCGTGGTGCGGCAATACTTCCATAACAGCCGGAACAGATGCTGGCGAGGGAAGCATGGATTTCTGGCTACCAAAAGGTGCGGCGCGTTTTCACTTTGCCGGTGGCGCAAGATTCGTTCACGGCAGCGCGATGCCGCAGGAGATTGTGATTCCGGTGATTACGCTGCGCGAGAGTGAATCTGACAAAGCTAAAACACGCATTGTGGAATTCAGCATGCTTGGGGCGTCCAACAAGGTGGTGACCAACCGGCAGCGCTTCGAGTTTATTCAGACTGAGGCGATTTCAGAACGGGTCTTGCCGCGCACGGTTCAGATTTCCATCCGCGATGGCGAGACGTTGATCAGCGATGAGCAATCGTTGACCTTCGACAGCGACTCGGAGTTGATGGACAAGCGCAAACGCACGGTGATGCTCACGGTACGTTCCGGCAGTTATGACCGTAACAAGGATTACCACTTGATTGCCCGTGATGTAAAAACCAATGTGGAAGTGTTGCGTTCACCTTTGCGGGTGGATTTGGCGTTTGCCAACGATTTTTAGGATATGACGATGAGCGATTTGAGCCAAGACAAAAGCCTCGATGCGTTATTGAACGAATTCCTGCCCGGTAAGGTGGTGCGCAAGGATTTGACCAAGCTGATCAAGGAAGGCGCGAATGTGCCGGTGTATGTGCTGGAATATTTGCTCGGGATGTATTGTGCATCGGATGACCAGGAGACGATTGATGCTGGCTTAACCAATGTGAAGCGAGTCCTGGCAGAAAACTACGTGCGCCCCGATGAAGCGGAAAAGGTGAAGTCAAAAATCCGCGAGAGCGGTAGCTATAAGGTGATCGACAAGGTCACGGTCAAGCTAAACGAAAAGCGCGATAGCTACGAAGCGTTGCTTTCCAACCTGGCGATCAAGGATGCTGAGATTCCCGATTCATACGTGCGCAATTTCGAGAAGCTGTTGGTTGGCGGTATCTGGTGCATCGTGACGTTGCAGTACCGCTTTGAGGAGAACCAGAGGGGTTCGCCGTTTTCGGTGTCTGAGTTGAAGCCGATCCAGATGCCCAACATGGATATGGATGAGTTGTTCAAATCGCGCAAAGGTTTTACCGAAGAGCAATGGATTGATGGGCTGATTCGCTCAACGGGGATGGAGCCGTCTTGTTTTGAACAGCGGGTGAAGTGGCACTTGCTGGCACGCATGATTCCGCTGGTGGAGAACAACTACAATATGTGTGAGCTAGGGCCGCGCGGTACCGGCAAGAGTCACATCTACAAGGAAATCAGCCCGAACAGTATTCTCGTTTCCGGCGGACAAACTACCGTAGCCAACTTGTTCTACAACATGGGTTCCCGCAAGATCGGCTTGGTCGGATTATGGGATGTGGTCGCGTTTGATGAAGTGGCGGGCATCAATTTCAAAGAACAGGACGGCGTGCAGATCATGAAGGACTACATGGCCAGCGGATCATTTTCGCGCGGTCGCGAGTCCATCAATGCCAGCGCTTCAATGGTATTCGTCGGCAATATCAATCAATCAGTCGAGCAGATGGTGAAGACCAGCCATTTGCTGGCGCCATTTCCGGAGGCGATGATTGACTCTGCCTTCTTCGATCGTTTTCACGCCTATGTACCCGGATGGGAAATTCCCAAGATGCGCCCGGAATTCTTCACCAATCAGTACGGCATGATTGTGGATTATTTGGCCGAGTGGCTGCGCGAGATGCGCAAACGCAGCTTTGCCGATGCCATTGATAAATGGTTCAAGCTGGGCAACAACCTGAATCAGCGCGATACGATTGCCGTGCGCCGCACCGTTTCAGGCCTGCTCAAGCTGACCTGCCCTGACGGTGAATACGGCAAGGAGAGTGTGCGCCGTGCGCTGGAATATGCGCTCGAAACGCGCCGCCGGGTAAAAGAACAGCTCAAAAAAATCGGCGGAATGGAATTCTATGATGTCCATTTCAGCTACATCGACTTGGAAGACGGTCAAGAACGCTTTATCTCAGTGCCCGAGCAAGGTGGCGGCTCGCTCATCCCGGACGGACGACCAAACCCCGGAACATTGCATACCATCAGCATTGGAGGGAACGGTATGCCGGGCGTGTATCGGTTGGAGATTCAATCTATCGCCGGCAATGGTAAGGTATCAGTCACCGGCAATAGCTTTAGGGAACACTCCAAGGTGGCTTTTGATTACTTCAAGGCAAATGCCTCGCGAGTAAGCATGGCGATAAAGCCCGGAGATCATGACTATCATTTGCACTTGGTTGAATTACAAAATTCTGGCGCTCCCGAGGCGCTGACGTTGGCCAGCTTGATAGCGCTGTGCTCGGCAACCTTAACCAAGCCTGTGCAATCTCAGATGGTCGTGATGGGAGATATGACGCTTGGTGGAACAATTACCCAAGCACGTAATCTGGCTGAAAGTTTGCAGGTTGCGTTTGATGCAGGTGCTAAACGTATCCTGCTGCCCATGTCTAGCGTGACTGATATTCCAACAGTACCGGGCGAACTGTTTGCTAAGTTCCAGACAAGCTTTTACTCGGATCCAATCGATGCGGTTTTCAAGGCGTTGGGGGTGGAGTAAGACGTTCGGTAACGGCATTAACGACGAGGGGGCAGAATGATTCTGACAGACAATGAAACAAGTATCGATCTGCTCAACAACGAGGCGATCGCCATAACGATCATCAACCTGTTGCGCGAACGTCCTGATCGTCCGCTGACTATTGGTGTACATGGTGACTGGGGTGCCGGAAAATCGAGTGTCTTGGAAATGATCGAAGCTGGTTTTTCCGGCGATAGCAAGGTTCTATGCCTCAAGTTTAACGGATGGAGGTTCCAAGGCTT
The DNA here is from genome assembly GCA_964355765.1 of uncultured Gallionella sp. Classification (GTDB taxonomy): domain Bacteria; phylum Pseudomonadota; class Gammaproteobacteria; order Burkholderiales; family Gallionellaceae; genus Gallionella. Next base: position 75,549 of record CAYHEM010000004.1, on the reverse strand, counting down.
CGAGGACGCCAAGATAGCGCTGATCGAAGGCATCGTGACGGGGCTTGTCGAGAGCCGCCCAGCTCTAACCAGGGCTAGCATCGCAGTCAAGGATGTTTTCAATTCGATTGATTGGCTGAAGGTTGCCAAGAAGTCAGGTGGTTTGGCACTGACGGCCTTCACCGGCATCCCGACACCAGATCAGATCAGCACCATCGTGAGCACGCTCAATGGCATGCTGGATGATCCTGGGCAGTTTGCGAACAAGGAATCTCTTACTTCTACGATTGAAGGCGTCAAGTCGATCCTGAAGCCAACCGAGACGAAGAATGTACCAGAAGAGATTGAGGCATTCCGCAAAGCATTCGATCAGCTTTTGAAAGATGCCGGTATCGAGCAGTTGGTCGTATTGATCGATGATCTTGATCGCTGTCTGCCGGATACAGCTATCGAAACGCTCGAAGCCATCAGGTTGTTTGTCTTTACCGCTCGCACGGCGTTCGTGATCGCCGCTGACGAGGCCATGATTGAGTATGCAGTGCGCAAACATTTCCCCGACCTTCCGGAGACTACCGGGCCACGGGATTACGCTAGAAACTATCTTGAAAAACTGATCCAGATTCCGTTCCGTATCCCAGCACTTGGAGAGACTGAAACACGGATTTATGTAACTCTTCTTCTTATTGGTGCGGAGGTTGAAGAAGAGGACAAGGGGTATGCGAACCTCATCACAGCTGCGCGGGAACGGCTAAAGCGACCATGGGAAAGTTCGCCGTTGGATGCCGCAGCGGTCAATGCGGCGCTTGGTGCGAATGCTGACAAAGCTCACAATGCATTGATGCTTAGTGATCAGATCGGTCCGATATTAGCGAGTGGCGCAAAGGGTAACCCACGTCAAATAAAGCGTTTTCTCAATACGCTTTTACTGCGACAACAAACAGCGGATGCACGAGGTTTTGGCGGCGAGATCAAACTACCTGTGCTGGCCAAGCTTATGCTCGCTGAACGTTTTCTGCCCGGTTTGTTCGATCAGATCGCTACGGTGGCAGTAACTGATCCGCAAGGTCTTTGCAAGGATATTGGTTCGCTGGAAAGTTTCATTGCAACCGATAGTTCCGATACCGCTGAACCAAGTGCGAAGGCGACGGCGTCCAAGACTGGCGATATAGCCACATTACCATCGGAAAGCGCGATCCTTGTCGAGTGGAAATCTTCTCCGGCAATCCAAGCGTGGGCAAAAGTAAAGCCTCCGCTCGCGAGTATCGATCTCCGACCTTATCTCTTCGCAACGAAAGATAAGAAAGACTACTTCGGGCCCGCTTCAGTATTGGGGCATCTTGCGACTGTTGCTGAGAAGTTGTTCGGCACAAAGCTCCAAGTGCAAGGGCTGGAACAGGAGCTGAAGCTGCTTGCACAGCCCGAGGCAGAAAAACTGTTCGAGGCGGTACGTACCAAGATCATGAGCAGTGATGCATTCGAAACTCAACCTTCGGGAATTTACGGTTTGATCGTTCTGGTGAAGGCCCATCCCATCTTGCAAGGAAAGCTTCTCGACTTTCTCGAAGCCTTGCCAAGGAGCCGTTGCGGGCCATGGGTTGTTGGCGGCTGGCAAGGAGTTCTTAATGATTCGGAAGCTACTGCCCGTTTCGATAGACTGCTGCAAGCTTGGGCCAAGGTCGAGAGTAACCCAGCGCTGAAGGTTGCTGCGGAAGGAACCAGCAAGACACAGAAAGGGAGACGCTAGTGGGAACATCTACTGCATACAAAGGGCCAGGTGGAGGTACACCACTTGTTCCTTCGTGGCTCGAACCGGATGACGGAGGTAATGCGCCTGGTATACCGGCAGCACCCGGTGCCACACCGCCAGCTTCAGAGCCTGTTCCTCCAGCACCTGCCAATCGCCCAGCAATACCGGCGTCGGCATACTCCAATCGGTTTACTAGCGCACGTAGCAACTTCACCCGCTTTGCACACTCTGGCGGCCAAGACCGCGCAAGCTTGGGGCGTGCAGTTTCGGGTTATGTGTCTACCTCTTCAGGAGGGGGGCGGCAAGCCGCGCAACGCATGGGGGCATCAAGGAGATCCGGAGCACGGCTGCTGGGCTTCCTTACGGATTCTCAGGCTCGCGGTGCTAGGGAAGCACTTCGCGCGCTTAATCTGGAAGGATTGGCGGGGCGACCGATCGACGAAATCTTCGTAGGCTTGGTTGACTACATATGCCCAAATGCTGGAACTGTTGATGACGGCATCGCCAGAGAAGCGTTCGTCGAAACAATCATTGAACTGACCACACTGGGTGTCACCGATCTGGATGCGCTTACGCCCGACCAGATGCAGACGGTCTTTGAGCTGTATGCAACACACGCCATCGAAGCGCGCTTGTGCAACGATATTGGGACAAAGGCCATCACCATGCCTGCCGATGCGCAAACTGCGCTCCGTATCCAGGAGCAGTTGCGCGATTTCATTCGCAATGGTGTCAGTGATGCACTGACCGCAGCCCGCACTGAGACGCCGGAACTGACGCAGGATCGCATCCAGTCATTCGTCGATTCAGTCTATGAGCGTTCTTTCGGTATTCTCAAGGCACTTGGTGATGCGGAGGCCGACCAATGAACCGACACCTCATTGTGGGTCGCTTCGGCCCTGTCGATAAGATTCATATTCCAAGCGCAACGGATGAACAGGTGACGCGACTGGAGCTTGTTGCTGGCACAAAGTCACTCAATTACGGTATCGGCGGAGCTTTGACAAGCCTCAAGAATTTGGGCGTATTTCCCTCTGAAATGGGGCTTGATCTACTCATCGTTGCCGCACACGTTCACGCCGCTGACACACGAATCTCACGCGCCAAACAATCGCAAGATTCGTGGACACGCGAAATCAGACTTGTGGTGCCTGTCAGCGATCCGAATCGCTGGCAGGCTGCCGCAAAAACACTTATACACATGCTGGAATTTCTGACTGGGGATCGTTGGTCTATTGGATTCAGACACAGAACAGAACGATTCACCAGTATTGTTACACCCCGCGACACCTTACTGCCAACAAAATTCGATGCGCTCAGCCTATTTTCTGGCGGGCTAGACAGCTTGATTGGTGCAATCGATCTTCTGGAGAACGGGCGCACACCGCTCCTGATCAGCCACGCAGGTGAGGGTGCGACCAGCGATGCGCAGAACGTACTATTCGACAAGCTAAAGAAGCATTACAGCGGATTATCCTTTGACCGATTTCGGGTTTGGATGGCTTTCCCAAAGGGGTTTGTGAAGGACGTTGGTGCTGAGAGTTCGACCCGTGGTCGCTCATTTCTGTTTTTCGCACTTGGTGTGTTCGCTGGTACGGGGCTTGGCTCCCATTTCGCACTGCGCGTACCAGAAAACGGGCTTATCGCACTGAATGTGCCCTTGGATCCTTTGCGACTGGGCTCGAACAGCACGCGAACCACCCACCCGTTTTACATGGCCAGATGGAACGACTTGCTCGGTGAGCTTGGCATTGATGGAGGAGTCGAGAATCCGTGCTGGGACAAGACAAAAGGTGAGATGGTCACTTCATGTGCTAACGGGACGCTACTTCGTTCACTAGCTGCCGAATCCCTTTCGTGCTCATCACCAGCAAAGAGCCGATGGCAAGGCCACGGGATTGAGCACTGTGGATACTGTCTCCCGTGCTTGATCCGTCGTGCTTCGCTTGATGCAGCTTGGGGGGCCGGCCATGATTCAACTGTCTACACTGTGCCTGATCTTCGAGCTCATACGCTGGGCACGAAAGAGTCGATTGGTAAACAGGTACGCTCATTTCAGTTTGCGATAGAGCGGTTACGCGGACGGCCTGACTTGGCAAAGTTGCTCATTCACAAACCAGGATCGCTTGCTGACGAGATACCTCACCTCGATCAATTGGCCGATGTCTATCGACGCGGACTCAACGAGGTCGCACAGTTGATAGATGGCGTCACCACAAAACCAATCTGATGGCGGAAGAATCATGATTGTGCCTGAAGGTCTCGTCGATTTTCACTGCCACCTTGACCTCTATCCAGATCATCGAGCAGCAGTACAAGAGGCAGAGGAAGCTGGCGTTTTTACGCTTGCCGTGACGACTACCCCGAGAGCATGGCCACGCAATCACGAACTTGCACGAGCCACACGTCACGTCCGTGCGGCACTAGGGCTTCATCCACAGCTCGTTGGGGAGCGTGCCAGCGAATTGGCCTTGTGGGACGCTCACTTTGCGGAAGCGCGCTACATTGGCGAAGTAGGATTGGATGCTGGACCACGCTTCTATAAATCGCTTGATATACAGAAGCAGGTTTTTGAGCATGTATTGCGGCGCTGCGCGGAAGCGGGTAACAAAGTAATCTCCGTGCATAGTATTCGGGCGGCAAAGGCCGTGCTGGATCACATAGAGAAATATCTACCCATAGGGCAAGGGAAGATCGTACTTCATTGGTTCACAGGAACAAAAGCTGAAGCCAGGCGCGCAATCGAGATGGGCTGCTACTTCTCCATAAATGCTGCGATGCTTAGCAGTGAACGCCATATCTCAATGGTTATGGCACTCCCGCTCGAAAGATTGCTGACAGAGACGGATGGCCCATTCACCCAAATGGGGGAACGCCCATCAAAACCATCTGACGTGCTGATTGTCGTTGAAGCACTAGGTCGGTTGCACGGTTTATCAACCATTGAAGTAGTGGAGAAGATAAAGGCTAACTTGCGCGAGTTGCTTGAATTTACGTAATCATAGCCAGTGGTGGCATGAATTACTTAGCTGGCTACTGTGCGGCTCCGAATCTTTGTGTCATCAAATGAAATTTACCATCACCAGTTGAAGTTGACGGCATGACCGAGTCCCGCGCTGAGGCCACCTCGGACATTTTGATTTTGCATGGTGACGATGCGTTGGCGGTACTGGAACTAAAACGGCAGGGGGGGTGTCGTTTGCCGACGAACAGTAGCCGATCTCCTACGCCCGAATACTCCATCCAAGACCACCTCTGGTCGTTCAGCAACATTCTTGATGTGAATGCGACATTCACACAGCCCAGCTAATTGCAACACAGATTCTGTGCATAATTGTTCAGAATCCACCTGATTTTATTGTGCTTCCCACGCAACAATTGTTGCATGGAAGACATTCAATCCCTCAAGGCGTTATTCTGGTTTTCAGGCAAGATGGATGTGCTGTACGAGCATCTCTGCCGCCAGTACAAAACATACATCCTGCTGCTGCTTGCCTATCTCGCTTTCTCGCTGCGGTATGAGTTTGCCGTCAACGCCAGCGTCAGCCTACCGGGCACGCTGTATCTCATAGAGAAGGGCGACTTCCCCAAACGAGGGGAGTACGTCGCCTTCACTTATCAGAGCGTTTTTTTGTATCCGCAGGGCACACGCTTCTTGAAGCGCGTCATGGGCACAGCGGGCGATTCTGTCCAATCCAGCGGCCACAAATACTATGTCAACGGAAAGTTCGTGGGTGAAGCAAAACCAACGACCAGCAACGGGCGACCGATTCGGGAACTTGGGTTCAATGGCGTAATCCCCGCTGGTCACTACTATGTAATGGCCGATCACCCGCTGAGTCTTGATTCCCGGTATGAAGTCGTTGGATTGGTGTCGGCCAGCCAGGTCATCGGCAAGGCGTTCAAGCTGTTCTGATTCATGGAAACCTTGACTGATCGACTACTGCGCAAATTCCGCCTTCTGCCGGGCGCGCATGATGTTGCGCAAATCAAACAGATTGCGTCTGCCAGGCGGATTGAAGACCTGCAAAGGATACCGCGCTACCCGCCATTCATGGAGGGATTGCCGGTGTATGCCCCCGCCGAATTGCTCGCCACGCAACACGAACTCACGGGCGGAATTCACAACTTGATTGCTGACGCGAAGCTGTTGGCAACTTATTACAACCCGGCGATGTTGCGCCTTGCCGCCTTCGTTCATCTCTTGCCGGCCTCGCAAGCGCATCATCATCGCGGTGCGGGCGGCATGTTGCGCCACTCTCTCGAAGTTGGGTTATGGGCACTGCAACAAACCGAGGGCAAGTTGATACGCGGCGTGATAACGCCACAGCAACGACGGGTGATAGAGCCGCGCTGGCGGCTGGCCGTGTTCCTGGCTGGCATCTGCCACGACCTCGGCAAAGTGGTGACCGACCTGACTGTCACCGACCGCGCGAACGCGCAAAGGTGGCGGCCTTACAACCAGGGTGTCCATGACTGGGCGCTGTCGCACGACATAGAGAATTATTTTCTGCACTGGCAAGAGGGGCGGGGAAGACATCACACCAATGTATCCAGTACCCTGATTGATGCGGTGATCGCAAAAGAGTCGTTCGACTGGATCAGCGATGGTAGTACGGATGTGGTGATCTGGTTGACGGAATCGCTCAACAGCAACCCCGGTCAAACCAACCAGATACATGACTATGTGGTCAGAGCCGACCAGTTGAGCGTCGAGCGTGACCTGAAAACCATGGGCGTAGCGATGGCAGGCTACGAGATCGGTGTGCCCGTCGAGCGGTATCTGACCGACATCATGCGTCGTCTGGTGCGAGAGGGCGTTTGGCGCATCAACGAACCCTCAGCCAGAGTATGGAATATCGACGGCATTACCTACCTTGTCTGGCCGATGGCGGGCGAAGAGATTGCCCGGCGCACAAACGATGAAGACATTCCCGGCTTGCCCAAAACCCCGGATGGCATCCTCGACATGATGGTCGAGAGAGGGATTGCCTGTATGCGCGAAGGCGACGGCGACCCGTATTTCTACATCGCCCCCGACGTGCTCACCGAAAAAATACCCACCCTGAAACTGAAGTCCATACGGCTGCGCGATCAGGCGCTCATCAGCACGATGCCGATTGCACCTGTAGCTGGCCGCGTGATCGGCAGCAACGAAGCTGCTGGCAGCACCGAAATCCATGTTGACGCAGAAAACCCGGAACGTCCCCAGCACCTCTCCAGCACGTCTGAACAAGCGGCCAGCACCGGCATAGAAAACCCAGCACCTCTACAGCACGTCTCCAGCACACCTGCGTCAGAAACGCTTGGGCCAGCAACGCCTGTCACCGCCGAACAGCTCATCGGCAGCATGGGCAAAATGCTCAAGGTACTGATCGAGGATTTCCGGACAGGCAAGAAAGCATTGAACGACCTTGCCGTGCGTCCCGAAGACGGCTGCCTGCGTCTCAAATGGCCACAGGCTTTTGCCGGTTATGGATTCACGCCCAAACAGATACTGGATGGCCTTACCGAGTGCGGCTGGATGGAAGCGGGCAGTGAGGTAGCCAAAGTGGGTGAAGCCGAGTTTGCCAGCGGCATGGCCAAGGCCATCAGGCTTACCCGGTCGATCAGCCATCTTTTTCCGCAGCGCGCAACCACCGCGCAGCAATGCGACCCTGCCAGTACGGATTCCGCGGTCGAACCGCAGCACGATACAAAGACAGTTCGCCAACCTGCCACGAGCGATGTGCCTGAGCAGCCGAACATCGTCACGCCAGCCAAAAAACCCAGGAAGCGTCCTGCGCCAAAGTCTGGCGCGACTCGTGATGCCGCATATAAAGACCAATCGCCACCGCCTGTTGATCCGCCAAGCCAAATGGCCAGGCTGAACGAATTATTGCAAGCGGCCAAGAGGGACGGCAAAGAACTCACCAGGCGCGACATCAATTTGCTGGTGCAGCAGAAAGTGGGCGTCCTGGCAGCAGCACATCTCATGCGTGGCATCGAGCTTTCCGACATCACGGAATTGAAAACATGAACACAAAACAGATCAACATTTTCATCGGGCATGATCTGCACGGACAATGGTTCGCGCTATCTCCCGGCATCCCTTGGCTGGCCGCAGAAGGCGAATCGTTTGCGGCTGCCCGTGAAGCCCTGGCCGATATTGCGCCGGGACTGGCAAGCATGCACGGCATCGAAGGGCCGATTGAACTGGTCTGGCGTTCGATAGGTCTGGGCTCGCAAAACGAAATCTGAGATGCGCAACCATCCCTGTCTTGGAGCGTTTTGTGCTGTGGTGATCGCCACTCAGGTCGGGCTGGCTCACGCAGAAGATCTCGGTGTCATCGGCAAGACGTATGACATTGCCGAGCGCGACCTCATCGAGGTCATCAAAAACAAGTTGCGCCACATGGAGAAAACCGGCGAGCTGGCGAAACGACAGGCCGAATACAAAAACCGCGTGATGTCGGGCATTGAACACCCCAGGCCTATACCGGGCATTCAAGCCACACAAACAGCCAATACACACTATTACGACCCTTCCATTGTCACGGACAAGGATATTGCTGACGCAACCGGAAAAATCCTTTATCCCCGCGGCACGCGCGTCAATCCGCTCGATTACATCGGCTGGAATAAATACCTGCTGTTCGTGGATGCGCGCGACCAAAAACAGTTGGATATGAGCAAAAGAATCATGGCCACATCCGACAAACCGGTAAAGCTGGTGCTGGTAGCCGGTGAGCCGCTGAACCTGATGAGGAAGTGGAAAAAACAGGTGTATTACGACCAGGGCGGGATATTGGCGAGGCGTTTTGCCATTACGCAAGTGCCGGCAATTGTGAGGCAGGAAGGGAGGAGGTTGCGCATCGATGAACTCCGTTATTAGAGCATTACTGCTTGTGGCCTGCCTTCTATCCGCCCAGCCAGCCAGGGCATCGCTTGATTGCCAGGGCACATTTCCGAACCTGATCACGGATATTTGCTGGAGTTGCGCTTTCCCGATCAGGCTGGGCGGCGGTGCGCTGACGCTGCCGGTTTCGCTCGGGCAAGAAGACACCCCAAACCCGGGCGGTCTGCCAGTTTGTATGTGCGGATTAAACCCGGGCATCAAGGTCAGCTTTTGGGAACCGGCACGACATGTGGACGTGGTGCGCAAACCCTTTTGCATGTCCACGCTGGGCGGGATAGACATGAACCCGGGGTTTGATGCGCCGCACGGCACGCAAACCAAAAAGGACAATACCGATACGAGTTCGTTCTACCAGGTGCATTGGTATGTCGATCCTGTATTCACGCTGCTGGAGGCGGTTGTCGATAGCGCGTGCCTGGAACAACAAGTATTCGACGTGGCCTATCTCACCGAACTCGACCCGCTCTGGAACGACGACGAAATGACCAGCATCCTGAATCCGGATTCATTCCTTTTCGGGAATCTCGTCGCAGGTCTCGCCTGCGGTGCGGATTGTGTCGCATCGACAGTGGGGTTTGGCAGCAACGCGCTGTTCTGGTGTGCCGGGTGTCAGGGGAAGATGTATCCGCTCAACGGACACGTGGCATCGCATGTGGGCGGCGTGCAGGCATCCAGTCTGCTGGTGTCGCGCCTCATCGCCAAGATGCACCGCGAAGGCTTGATGTGGGCGGCATCGGGCGATAGCGGCCTGTGCGGATACTACCCGCAGCTCTTGATGGACAAGACCAACTACAAATACCAGATGCTTTTCCCGGTAGCGCAAAACAAGATTGACGGGAAATGCTGCCAACCGCTTGGGCGGACGACCGCGATCTGGGGATCCGGAAAGGAAATTCCGGCGATGGGCGAGGATTTCACTTACATGGTTTTCCGGAAACGCAATTGCTGCCAGGGGGCCTTTTGATGGCCAACGTCACGTCGCGCATCACATTGGCCTGTGCGCTTGTTTTGCTGATGCAGCAAGCCAGCGCAGAGACCGACCTCGAAAGGTCGAATCGCATCCTCAAGGAAGTCAACGAGAAGGTCGTGAACCAGTATCGGGCCGGCGCGCCCAACGTGGCATTGATGCCAAAACCGCAGGCAGCGACCCCCGACCCTGGCAGCCTGGCAAAGCAATTCCGGCAATCGCCCATCCAGACAAAGCCGGTTGTCCCGGAGCTGATGATTTTTGTGTCGTTCTCCATGCCGCGCGAAAGCCTGCTGCGCATCATCGAGCAATCGGAAAAGACCGGCGCGCGCCTTGTTTTCCGAGGGATCAAGGGCGACAAGATGACCCGGATGGGGGAAGAGGTCGCCAGCCTATTGGGGAATCATCGCGTGGAAGCGCTGATCCACCCACCGGCATTCACGCAATTCAAGGTCAATCAGGTGCCGGCATTGGTGATCGCGCAGTCAGACGCGGGCGATGTGCTGGATAACGGCTGCGCGCAGACGGATCGCTACGTGAAGGTCACGGGCGACGTAAGTCAGGATTATGCGCTTGACCACATCGAACGCACATCGCCCAAGTGGGCTGCGGCCGCAGGGATGTTTGGCGCAAAACTGGCGAGGGAGCAATAAATTGGCCGTGTACACCAGAAAAATCATTGCGCTGATTTGCCTGTCGGCAGCATCCATCGGACATCTGCAAGCCGATCCGATGACAGCGGCACAATCGTTTGCCGAAGGAAAAGCATTGGGGCAGGGCGCAACCGGCGCGGCGGCAGGCAATATCACGAATGGAACGATTGCCAATACGGTCAACGGGTTCAATCCGCAATACTATCAATACAGCACCACCGCGCCGGAAACGCAATATTTCCAAGGCGGGAATGGCGACACCTATACGCCGGGCGCCAACAAGATTACAAGCTGCGCAAACGATCCGGCAAACCCGGACAAGTTCTTGCAGCAAAACTGCGAAGCCATCAATTACATGGTGCAAAACCCGACAACGCGGCCGCAGTTCACTATCAATCCCAACGATCCGATGATTCTCAATTCGAGGCAGATCACGGCCAACGCCAACACACTTGCAGCGCAATCGCTTGGTTTTGCCGACCCGTCGGCAATGGGATCATTCACCGCGTGTCAGACGACCACCACCAGTACCTCGCCGACCTACACCACTGAGGTGTGCAACGAATATCTGTCGTCAATGACAAACATGTGCATCGTGGGCCGCGATGTTGTGGTGGATGCGCAGAGTAATTTTCAGTGTAATGAGACGGCGAATGCGTATGAAACATCGACTTGCAATAAGACGCTGAATGTGACGATGAACAGTTTGCCATCCTGTTCGGTATCTGGGAGCTATACGGCACGTTTGGGAATTTACGACATTTCGTTTAGCTGTGACCCAAGCAATACATTTGCGGTTATGACACTTTCAATAACTCCATCGGCTCAATGCCATGCGGGGGGGTGTAATTCTGACTATTTCCCAATGACGTTGAGTATTTTTCCAGGAGTAAGCGCAACATCAACAGCCAAGCTTGCTAGAGTTTATTATGGAGTTTGGTGGAACTCTGCCACTGTGCAATATACGGCACACACTGATTATGTTGTGATTGTCACACAGCCAGATGATGGTAGTGGTTATTGTGGTGACGCGCCTTGCCCTACTGCATCCTGCCCATCAGGAACTATTCAGACAAGAGTGAAGGTTGGGTCAAAAATAAAAGTAGTGTGCGCGTCGAATCCAACCTGTCCAGCGGGAGCATCTTCATTTCTTGCGAGGGCAGGATTCACTGATGCCGATGGAAACTTCATCCCTGCTGTATATGCGTGCGCTCCGAATCCAACCTGTCCAGCGGGAACCTCTTCATTCCTTTTTAAATCGCAAATTGTGGATGATAACGGTAATGTTGTTGTCCCAGCACAATATGCATGTGGTCCTGGTGTTGATCTGAATGTGCCGTTTAGCGGGAGTATGGGTGTTCAGTGGGTTGCAACCGAAACCTGGAACGATAACTGCACAATCCTTCAAGCTAAGACTCAATAGCTGTGATAAAAAAACTTCTCACTCTTGTGCTACTGCTTTGCTCGGCTACCGCCTCCGCCGTACCGACCTGCACCAATGATAGCCGAGTCTGCGCCGATGCAACGCCATGCAAGACGGTTTCTGGGCGGCAGGTGTGCCTTGCTGGCGCTGCATTGCCAGCGGGTGCGATTTCTACTACCTCGACATGCTGGCAATACACCAACACCTACACCTGCATCAAGCCCAATGCCGTCGATTACTGCGCCGCATTAAAACAAACCGCAGCATGCTCCCAGACAAGCTCTGTTTGCGCGAAAAATGACACCCTTTTCAACACCGGCTGCATGGAATGGACGAATACCTGGCGGTGCAGCAATCCATCACTGCCAGCAACAACGAACACGGTCCAGCTTACCAGTAGCTACACCATTACAACCGACACCATCAATAACACTGCGTGCCAGACACACACCGACAACCCAAACTGCACCCTGGCATCGCACACCTGTGTTGATCCAGCGAAAACCCACATCATCAACGGATTGCCGGTCTATAAGGATTGCTGGAGTTGGCAAGACAACTACGCTTGCATCGGCCAAATGCAAAATGATTGCGCGGCCTTGCAAGCGAGAGGGTGCACGCTTGGTACGTCAACATGCATAACGACGGGATTCAACGGGCAATGCAGCCTCACCGAAAAAGCCTATCAGTGCCAAAGCTCGGCTGGTACAACATCATCCGTAATGGATTGCGGCACGCAACAGTATTGTGTTGGCGGAAACTGCTTTGACGCCGGGCATACGCCCGATCCTGATTTTGCGCAAACAGCCGCCATGATGGAAGCCATGCGACAGGCCGGAAATTACATGGATGCAGCGAGCCTGCTTATATTTGGAGGGCAGGGATCCAGTTGTACAAAATCACTGTTTGGTCTGGTCAACTGCTGCAAGGCGAGTGGCGGGGGTGCGGCGATGAGCAATTCGGCAGTGATGGGATTTGCCCTGCAAGCGGGAGGGCAGGCCATAAAATATGGCAGTTCTTATGTTTACGATTCCATAATGAGCAACAGCGGCCAGGTCGGGTACGTTGCAAGAGGGATCGAATCGGCACTTTCCTCTACGCCGGCAGATTATCTGATGAGCGGAACAACACCTTCTTTCAGCCCATCGTTCTCGCTTTATGGTTTCACGGCGTCGTTTGGTCCCGCAGCGGCAGGCGCCACTACGATTGGAACATACGGCAGCCTGACCTTTGCCTTCGATCCGTACTCGCTCGCAATCTCGGTTGCAATTATGGTTATCCAGGACATTCTCTCGTGTGAGCAGGAGGAAAAGATGCTTGCCATGCGAAAAGGACAGAACCTGTGCCGTTTCACCGGGAGCTATTGCTCAATGAAGATCCCGATTATAGGTATCTGTTTGCAGACAACGGAAAGCTATTGCTGCTTCAATTCCCGTCTGGCGAGGATTATCAATACATCGGGTGGGGCGCAAATTGGAAAGCCAGTCACGGACTGCGCGGGCTTCACGCCAACCGAGTTTGCCAGCCTGGATTTTTCGCGTATTGACCTGGCCGAATTCACCAACGAGATTATGGCGAACGTGCGAATGCCGAGCGCATCCATTATCAACACCGATAGCACCGCCACCATGCAGCGCAAACTGACCAACTACTACACGCGAGGTCGTCAATGATCGCATCGAGATACTTCATCAGCATTGCCACACTTGCTCTTGTGGCAACCACGGCAAGCGCATCGGAAAGCTTTAGCGTGAAGGCGCTGCTCATGCAGGCATTGAATGCGCCTGACGGCGCAGCCAAAGGGATTGTTGAGGGCAAAGAAGCCGATGCAATTCACGCTGCAACTGGCGCATCCGATCCGGTCAGAGCGGAGGTATCAACGATCAAGAAATTCAACCAGGAAGGGTGCAGTCGCCTCGCGGTCAGACTGGTGCAACCGAACACGCCAACCAAAGAGGGCGGTAGAACGGACTTTGCGCTGAATTACGAGCTGAATCTATGCCGAAACGGCATGCCGCCGAGTGAGGGGATGGATTTGGGGGCGGCGGCAAAGGATTGGGGAAATTAAACGGCTTCTGCGGTCGTGCTTGTGCCCGAGCTGCAACGTTGCAGGGCTGGTCTCGACACGTAGTTTTCAGTGTCTATTCCAACGGATTCGATAATCATTTGTAATCCACTCGCTCTTTAAGCTCCTTGCCGACCTTGAAATGCGGCATGTATTTGGCTGGCACCTTCACCGGTTCGCCTGTTTTTGGGTTGCGCCCTGTGCGTGGTGGCCGATAATTGAGGGCGAAGCTCCCGAAGCCACGAATCTCTATGCGGGCTCCCTTTGCTAGCGTGCTGGACAAAGCATCAAGAATAACCTTCATCCATGGCAAAACCTTTAACCAGATAACTGCGCAACTGCTGGGTAACCAAGATACGGATACTGGGTATCGCGCTGGGGTTTGACCCGGCAGCCAACCGAAATAATCATGTCCAGATTGTAATGCTTGGTGCGGTACTGTTTGCCATCGGCGGCAGTTGTAAAGAAATCCTTTACCACTGACTCGGGAGCCAACTCCCCTTCGGCGAAGGCATTGCGGATGTGCTGACCGACATTCTGCTTGGTTATCAGGAACAAATCCGCCATCTGGTTCTGGTTCAGCCAGACGGTTTCACCGGCCATACGGACTTCAACACAGGTAGTGCCGTCGTCGGTCTGCTCACTAGAGCAGAACCTCAGAATCGGATTGGTGTTTCATTTCTTCGCGACCCAATCAAGATAAGGTGGACAGTAGATGAGGAGTCGTTCTGCCTGGATGCATGTCTTGCTTCTACCGCCTGGATATTGCAAGAACTGCAAGGTGATTATGTGCTACGTGAAAGAACTGCAGACTGGAAAGATTGAGTATGTGCAGGGTCCTGTCGAGGCTCTTTGAGTAAGCGTAGTGTGAAGTTCTCTATTCAGGATGAAGAAATCATTACGGTGCACGTCTGCGTCAACGATGAAATTTATGGATGTAAAAAGTGGCAGTTACGAGCCAGCGTGCGATAAACTAGCGGCCAGCTGCGCACTTTGTGTTTCTGCGTCGGCTTATAAAAAACAGATAAAAAGAAATTGATGTTGCCTCCGTTGGAAAAAACATGAACGGTTGTTATTAGTTGGCGGCTGTGTATAAAGGGGAAGTAATGGCAAGTTTTAATGACGGATTAGTGTCTGGCGAAGATGCAAGAAAAATCAATGTAGCTCGATCAAAAAGTGTCGACGAAAAAACCGTAGCCGCTGCCAAGGATGATGCACTTGCCACCAAGGTGCAGGGTGAAGAACAAGACGGCTGGGTTGTGGTTAAAAAGAATAAAAGTTCGGTTCGCGTGGCCAAGCCTAAACCCCATGATCGACAACTGGAAGATGATATATGGTGCTTGCTGTATAAGCTCGGGTTCAAAGAACTCAACGCTAATCGAAATTTCACAATTAAGCTTGGACAGGATTCACCAGCGCGGCAGATCGACATCTTTGCCAAGGACGATGAGACTGTTTTTATTGTCGAGTGTACGCATTCTCAAGAGCAAAAACCTAAATCCATTAAGGGGCTAATCGACAAAATAAATGGTATCCGTGATGACGTCATCAAGGCTATTCATTCACACTATGGAAGGGAGCCGAAACTCAAGGTGAAGTGGGCTATTGCCACAAGGAATGTCGATTGGCGAAAGGCAGACAAGGAACGTGCTGCCGAAGCGAATATTGCTGTTATTACTGAGCAGGACATTGCCTATTACTCCAAGTTAACTGATTACCTCAAGGAGGCTGCGCGCTACCAGTTTTTGGCGCGCTACCTGAAAGGCGAGGGTGTCCCAGGCCTAAGCGTTGATATTCCAGCGACTAAGGGTCGCATGGGAAAAACAACCTTCTACAATTTCCTTATCTCGCCGTTCGACCTGCTTAAAATTGCATACATTAGCCACAAGGCAACATCTACCAACGACCTTGAAACCTACCAGCGGATGGTAAAGCCGAAGCGCCTCAAGGCCATTGCTGCTTACATTGATGATGGCGGTCAGTTCCCTACCAACATTGTTATTAATTTCAAAACCAAAGACCCTTTGCGATTTCACAAAATCGAGGCTTTTGAAAATAGCACTTTCGGCACTCTAAAGCTTCCTGGTCAATACGGAGCCGCATGGGTCATTGATGGGCAACACCGACTCTATGGGTTCGAGTTCGCAGAGCGTGGCAAAAACCATGTCGTTCCTGTGCTGGCCTACGTGAATCTACCAGCTACCGAAGAAATGAGACTATTCGTGGATATTAATTGCGAACAAGTAAAGGTGTCCCGCAGCCTTCTAAATGAGATTTACGCAAACCTCAACTATGGCTCAGACGACCCCGCTGAGCGCCTTGAAGCTCTGTATCCCCGGATTGCGCTTCGACTCGACGAGATTCCAAGCTCGCCTATCCAAAACCGAGTACAGACGGTTTCTAAAGATAATGATAAAAACCGTTGCCTGACTCTCATAACGCTTACCGACGGAATCAAAAAGAATCGTTTCTTGGGCAGCATTACCCAGAACCTGCCGAACACACCTATGGTTCAGCCTGGCCCCCTGAGCGACCTTTCAGGTGATATGGACATCACAACAGAGAAGGCAGCGGATGTAATCGCAGGCTACTTTGACTTGTTTGCCAAAGGTGCTTCAGGGAATTGGCAGTTAGGCGATGCAAAAGGTGGGTTTCTTTGCACGAATAATGGGCTGCGGGCATTACTCCGCCTCTTAAAGGAATTGATCAATTTTATTGAGGCGCATGACCACGTTAAAGCAGTTTCCATGGACGCAATAGACATTGTGGAAAAAGTCGCGCCATATGTAGCCCCTTTAGTCGAATTTTTTAGTAATGCGGATCAGAGCGAAATACAGAGTTTCCGCTCTCGCCAAGCAGAGGATGGTGTAAATAAAAACTGCTTGGGTATGATGGGAATTATTAGTGAGGCAAAGCCTGAATTTACTTCTAAAGAACTTTTAGATTATGTGAGCACGCGTGACAAAGAAGGCACAAATGTTGCGCGTAGGCTCATAGATGAAATTAATCTTGTCTTGTTTAAGGATGTCATAGACAAGCTAAAAGAGCATTATGGTGAAACTAAAGATGCTTGGTGGTGGCAAGGCATACCTCAAACCACTAGAGAGAAGTGTGATGCACAGGTTAATCGAGATAATGGCGTGAAAGATCGTTGGCAATATTTATCGCTCGCAGATTATCAAACCATTGTTCCGCATAATTGGGAGCTGTTTGAGAAAAGCTACGATTTCGGTGATAAAGGAAAGAAAGCTGATAAGGTTAGTTGGATTGGTCGGCTGAATAAAATCCGTCAGACTACTCATCACCCTGAAAAAGGTATCATTTCAAAGGATGAGGTTGCGACAGTTAAAAATATCCACGCTCATGTAATGGAAAAAATAGCGGATATCAGTTAACCATGTCTGAAATAGATCAAAAATTTAACAAACCTGCAGTAGGGGAATAAATGGCTACATTTAAAGAAAACGTTAGCACAGTCATAAAAGTTTTTCATGTGATTACGGAAGAACGTTCAGCGTTTTGGATTTTCTTAGGGGTAAACCTATTTTTTGGCGGAGCAGCTCTGTGGTTGCCATCTTTTGTCGCCACCCAACACCCAACAGCCGAACCATTTAGTGAACTCATCAAAGCTTTTGAACAAGGCAATGGCTATCTTTTTGGCCTAGCGCTTCTTGCTGCAGCTTCTTCTTACTGGATGCGAGAATACCTTGAGGAAAAGAAGACGGATTTCAAACAACTAAAGGTTTTTGCAACAGGTGCTTCGTTTCTCATAATGATTCTAATTGTGGTGTTTTTAGCCATTCTGATTTACAAGGGATTTACGTCACCCACTGCCAATACGAATATAGCGGTAGGTCCGTTGGTTACACAAATAGTCTTCACTGTAATTGCTCTTGTGATGGCCACATATTTGTTTTGTCTTGAGCGGATAGATAACTACCCAGAATTTGGGAAGAATTTAAAAGACAAGCGGACAGGACAGAACATTCAACAAATGGACGAGCAAAGCAAAACTGGCTTAGAGACCTAGAGAGATTTTATGACTAAAAAGAAAATTGTCGTCCCCTATTTGTCAGTCACACAACCTATTGGAACATTTTATCTTGCAAAACTTTCAGCTGGTGAACTCTTAGATAACGTTGATATTTTGCGTCGCGGCCTGACGCAGGAGGAACAGCAAAACGTCCAACGCAACTTAAATGACAAAAGGCAACGCGAAATTGCGCAATATGTAACCGACCCTGACGCCACATTTCCGACATCAATTATTGTGTCAGTGTACGAAGAATCAGTCACTGTTGACGAAATAAACAAAAAACTCACCTTTGAGTTTGAAGATAAATTAGGTGAGGTTCTAGATGGCCAACATCGTTTTGAAGGATTGCGCCTTGCTATTTCAGAAGATAGCCATGGGAGTTTACGTAACTTTGAACTGCCAATTGTATTCATGATCGAATTATCGCCGGACGATAAAGCGTATGTATTTTCCGTCATCAATAGTAAGCAAACGCAAGTTCCTTCGTCGCTAATCTTCGATTTATTTGGTTTGCAAACGAGCCGAAATCCTAAAAAGACATGCCATGAGATCGCTCAGACATTGAATGCTAAAAAAGGTAGCCCATTTTATAGGGGGCTTAAGATGCTTGGAAACAAACACTACGATACTGAATACCTTACACAAGGTGCATTCGCAAAGTACCTGCTAAAACTAATTTCAAAAACACCCGATGAAGATGCACGGATGGAAAAACTTAATAAACCACTGCTCCCGGACCCATCTATCCCCTTTCGCCAACTGTATATCAACAAGGAAGATCCTGTTATTGCGAAGGTAATGGAAAACTACTTCGGCGCTATCGCAGAAATCTTTCCAGAAGAATGGGCCAATAATCCGAAGGAATATCTACTTCGCAAAACCGCAGGATATTCAGCGCTAATTACCGTTTTAAATGAAATTTGGAAAGATGAAATTGCTGCGAAGAACAGCGCCAAGCGAGAAGTATTTTTAATAATCGCACAGAGAATGAAGGATGGCCTCAATGGCAAGCCCATTACCTCTCAGAATTTTGGTTCTAGCGAGCAGGGTGCCAAAGCTCTTGCGGACGCTTTTTTATCTGGAATAAAACATGCCGAAATCTCTTCTGTGTCATGAGCCATGACTGTTGCATCAACTTTGACGGGGTTGCAAAAACTACCTATGGGGGGTAATAATTGAGGCACTCACATCAAAGATTTTACGGCTTGGAATTAACCGCGCAAAAAATAGTGAGTTGATCACTACCAGCAGAAAGTAATTTGACGAGTTAAGTTTCTTCAATAGCGTTCAGCACTTCTACCGCCAAGTCGATACCTGCCCTCGGGTTTTTTGCGTGAGACAGTATTGTTTTCAGCGCTGCAGCCAACGGTTTCTCTAAATTATTGCTCCGCTCATTTTGGGTGTGGGCTGCAGTGGCACAAAGCGGAAGCTCACTCAATGCTGTTTCCACTTCAAGAATTCTGGTGGCCGCCATCGCCTGATCTTCAGATTCATTCTCCAGCTTGGCCGCTTCTTTAACTGCTTGCGCCAGTTTTAGTGCGGCCACATCCTGAAGAACCTTAATTAATAAGGGCGGCAGAGGCTTTTCAGTAGCGACCTTAATCCATTCATGAGCAGCACCAAGTTGTTGTTGAACTGTGCGCAGGCGATTACGCTGAGCTGAACGCTCACGAATTTGTTGAGTGATTTTCCGTGCCTGAAGTGTTAACTCTTCCTGTAAGTGTGAATAGTGCAAACTCGGCTCAAACTCGTCCCTGCGTCCATTTGGAAGTATCTTGGGAGAGATAATATGAATGTCGCCTAAAGCCCATCCAGCAAAGCGAGCTTCTGGGAAAAAAGCAGCGAGTATTGATTCATCGCCAATTTGAATATTTCCGGTACGTAGTCGGATACCACCAAGGCCGTGTTTTTTTGGTATCGCGCCTGCGTATGAGTGATCAGTAATCCAGCCAATGGCACAAATCTCACCATCCGTGCCTTGGTACTCGACATACTTAATCGCTCTAACCGGGTCGAAAGCTGTGTCAGTCAACAAAATTTTGTTTTGGGCGCGGTGATATATTTGGCCTTTGCCATCGTTGATCTCGATATGGATAGGTGCTCTGATCCCATGCGTTTCCAGGTGCTTCTGGATTTCATTCCCAAATTGAAAATCCTTCTTGAATGGAACAGGTGCAACTTGGGATAAGTAGCCGCGCACAGTGTCTTCATTGAGAAGCAGGTCATTGCGCAAGCGTGAGACTTTCCTCAGCTCAACTTCAAAAAATCTGCCGGGGAATCCGTCTGCCGGTGCTGTGTTGACCGTAACTGCGGCCTGGATGATTTCGGCCAGCCCACCGTTAAAATTCTGATCGCGCATTTTCTCTCGCAGCGTGCGCCCGTCCCACCGAATTTCTGAGACCTTTGAGTCACCTTCCGCACGGCTGCGGAAAATAAGCTCCTGACAAAAACCAAGGCCTGACAGCCGCCCAACACCCCGGAAGCCACGCAACTGCTTGCCACGTTTCTGGCTGGCCCCAATAGTGGTGAGGCGTTGTTCGAATTCGTTTGAAGGGATTCCAATACCGCAATCACGAATTTTCACGCTACGCTCAATATGGTCAAATAAAATCTCAACCTCAGGCTGCCGCGTAAAGGAAAGCCCCTTGTCACGTGCCTCATCAATGGCGTCTGCGGCGTTTTGCACGTATTCGCGGTAAATGTTGAGCGGGTTGATATACATCGACCCCGCCAAGAGATCGAGAATGTCTTTACCTACCATCACGCTGTCGGTAATTGGCCGTGGGCGTTTGGTTAGAGAAGATAAGCTGACAGGTGTAACAACTGCTGACATGTGAACTCCTAAATGATTTCTGCAAGACCAGCGTCTTCAACACGCTCATCTTCAGGAATGTTAATTTCTTCGGTGGCTAGAGACTGCTTGCGGGTTTTCATTAACTCCCAGATATTCCGTTCTTCTTTATCGGGCAGCGGCACATAGAATCCGAGAATACGATTTACCTTGGCATTTGTGGCTTGCCCAACGAGGCCCGTATATGCACTTGGTGTGGACGCTGAAATCAAATGCTTAAGCTCTCCTCGTTCATCCTTATTTAGCGATAGAAAAATATGGTTAAATTCCTCGAACTCGGCACGGCCATCGAAGAACTTATACCAAAAACGGTTGAAGAGAAAGTGTTGAGGTTGAAGTAGCAGGTTCTCATACTCTTCCGCCGATTCCCCAAAAGCTTCTTTGAAGAAAGTCGGTGAGCCGCTTACAACGCCGTGTGTGGCTTGCAAGATGACCTGCATCGAACGCAGTTGATAGCGAGACCAGTTTTCACCTATGTAGCTGCGATCCTTCCTATCTATTGGCTGGTAGCGCATGGGAAATGAAAAGATTCGTATGCCAAGATTCTCATTCAAGTCGATGTTCAATCGCATCCGCAGGTACAAATCGGTCGGCGTGTCGTTGTAGTTATAGAGCATGTAGTTGGAAAGTTCATTCAGGCCAACATCGTGAGCCATTCTGATCGCCTTTTCATAAGGCTTGCGCACACCAAGATGATCGAATGCAATTCTCAGTGGCTTGATGCAAATGGTGCTCATCTCCTTAAGAAACATTATGTCTTTGGCAAGAATTCTGGCATCGACGCCCTGATTGAAATCCACGCGCCGTTGAACTGGTGGCCTGCCGGGGCGCGAAAGTTTTGCACCTGAAACAAAACCAAGGTCGCGAATCTCCGCAATAATATTTTTGTAATTGGATGACGCAACAATATTGTTATCTAAGAGCATCAAGTCGCGCCGTGGCCCATACCGCGCGTCAATCGCCCTCACTACAGCGGTAATGGGTTGCGCATCTCTTTGCGCGCCCTCCAGCTTGGGAACGCCACAAAATTCGCATTTACGCACGCAGCCGCGTGACGCATATGCAAAGTAAGCATCGTTTACCGGGTATACATATTGGCTCTTGATTTGAGCAAGAATGTCATAATTTGGCACCAAGTCCTCTATGGGGATTCCATTAACGTCATCCGAGTACAGCTCTTCATCATAGTCATCGAGCTGTAATGCCTTGGCTGGCGAGTCACTCAATAACCCGCTTATAAATCTGACACCCCTCCATCTGGATTCTGCGATAAATTGATCTTGCATCAGTGATGCGGCAATACCGCCAACAAACACCTTGCTGGCGTTGCCGTGCGCAACCGCAAGTGCAAAATCTATCGACTTGGATATTGCATTCCATTCGAAGGTGAACAGGGTGGTCACATAAATCCGATCCCAGTTTTTATCAAGGACAGTCTGCTCTGTTTCGCCCTTGATGAATGTGATGTTGTCGCGTTTGCCATAAGGGCCGTGGTAGGCCGCAATTTTCATCAGGCCCAGTGGTGGATATTTATTCTTATACCCTGGCTCAATCAGTAGAATGTTTTTGTTAGCCATGGACTAAAACACTTTTTTTCGTCTTAGAGCGGAGTTGCATCATTAGTCCAAGAGCGGCATCGGCGCCACTTGCGCCACCATAGCCTTGCAATGTTCCTTGGTTAGTCCAATCAATCTGGCATATAAAATCGGACAGCTTGGTAATGAAATAATCCAGATCACATTTCCTGTTAGCTTCCCTTGCCTCGCGCACGAGAATACCTGCCAAGCTCATCAAGCTATACACGCCGACCCCTTTGGTCAGCATGTGTGAACGCGGGGATTTCCATTCATTCGAAGCCACGATGGAAACTGCCTTCCAAAAGTCCATAACTATGCGTGGGGCAAGTACAGGAATTTGTCCGGTAGGAATTTGCGCCTCCTTGAGAAATCGCTTCACGGCCTTCTGCATGGTTCGTAATGACGCTTGGCGCTTCGGGCTGACAATGGATGTCCCACCCATATCTAACCGCTGATACCAAGGAGATAAAGGGTCTTCTTGAAGGTGGAGTGCGATAAACAATTCGGGCTTTACTGAACTCAAGACATGGCCTGTTAATTTAGCCTCGGTAAAATCAAGCAGGCTGCCGCTTAACCCCTTGGCTTTGCCATTTATGACCCGAAAAATTTCTATCTCTTCAGCCACAGTCAGCCCGATATAAGCCATAAATGCAAAATGAATAGGGCTGTCTTGTAAATACCCCAAGCGATGTTGGCAATCCACTTGCGCCATGACCGGCCCAGCTCCGGCGCTTATTTTCAAGACGGACATCCCAGCCTTTCCACCAACTGGCTTCAATGACCAGCTTTTGGAATATTCCGGGCGAATATTGAACGTTAAGGGGATGGTACTCGCGCCTGGCCGATGTATGTAGCGCTTGAACTCCAGGCTATGCTCGCGATGAAAACGCCGCTGATATCCGTTGCCAGTGCTCTCATCCAGTAGGTCAGGGAAACTGTTTTTATACAGAACAGAAGCGGGCGCAAATCCTATAAAAACATCTCTGTCTCCACAGCGTCCGCAATGTCCATAAATTTCTATTTCAGCAGTTTTCATCTAGCCGAATTGAAGCATAATAATTCAAAATATACAACAAAACTCTTCCATTTAGAATGCTTTTGTAAATTAAGAATTGTACGAAGTGATCACCAAAGGAGTGAGGATTGAGTTGTTCGCGACGACTTTGCTTCTGGGAAAGCCGATTCCTGACTAATACTGATTCACTGATAGATGAACCACATGTCGTCCCTGATCTGTCCGATAGCATTGTTTTATTTGGACAGTGTTAGACAGTTCGAGAAAAGTCGTGTTTTTGGGGTAAGCCCCAAGGTACATCCCTCAATGCAAAATCATCGGCGGCTCGTCGTCTTCCTTCTTGGGTAGCAGATGTGCAAACCGGCCTTCAACTTCCGTGAAATAGCGGAACTCTACTACCCCAATTGTCCGTTTCTTCTTGGAAATTCCCTTGGGCTTGATCTGGGGTTGTGCGGCCCACACCCCATGCCTCGTTTCCAGCATAAGCGAGCACGTATCTATCGCATAGGGTGATGCGCTTATGCTTCCGTACTTGTCGAGAATCGCATTCATTTGGCGCATTTTGTCTGGCCGAAGCGTCCATGCTTCCATGATCACGAACACAAAATCAGCATTCAACGCAAACGCTGCTGACTGGATCATCTGCGCAGATTGGTCTTTGCCTTCCCCGCTTCCAGTCTTAACCATCACCGGGATGACTTCCTTGGTGGTCATGTTGCCAACGAACGCCATCGCCTGAAGTTTTTTTCCGGCCTCCAGAAAACCCCGCGCCTTGTCGATCATCGGGCTGATGATGTCCATGTAGGCTTGCGGTGGCATGCTGATGGGTGCCTCGATCATTTCTTCCTCAATACTTGCCAGCGGTCGTGCAAACCGGGAAACGTGCGGTGATTTTCATTTAGAGCCCGTGTCTCGGCATCGAGGCGTTCAAAGTCGGCGCTGAGCGTGTCAAAAAATTCATCGGTCGCCGTGTTGCCGCCTTTTTCTTCGCCTTCGAGAATCATAACCTGCCCTGAGCGCATAGCGTGAGCTATGGCATCCAGCGTTGATGCTTCTGCTCCCATATTCCTGCAAACAAATCCCCTTGCAAAATCGTCAGGTTCGCCAGATATTATGGTGTCTTCTCTATCTGCTCAGGAGGCCGGGATATTTCTTTGTTCGCAGCTCATCGAGCACTTTGTCGGTCAGCTTCCACGCATCGCCCTTGATGAGTGCGATCAGATCCTTCCAGACTCGCTCAAATGCCTGCATCGCGTCGTCGTCGTTGAAGCGGACGCCGGCGGGAAGCAACGGCGCGATGTCCTCGGTCAGGCTGCGTGTGAGCTTTTCCAGCATGCGCTGCTCGGCCACGGCACGGGTAATGGGCTTGCCTTCGAGAGCCAGGTAATGATCGAAGCACGCGATGAGCTTGTCTGGGTTTAGCGCGAGCTGATCAAGTCCGTGATGCAAATCGAATAGATCACGGTTCTTGCGCCGCTGTAGCAGCGCGCGCAGCTTGGTGCCAAACAGTTCTTCGGGTTCGAAGGATGCGATCTCGGTCTTGCCCTGATACCAGTCGCTTTCCACCGCGAAGGGATACGGCTTGATGCCGAACAGGCTGCCGTGTTCGCGGGTGTTGATCTCGACCTTGAGCTTAAGCGTCGCCTGCGCATCGGCCTCTGGCGTGAACTTGAATACCAGATGCATCGAGTGCCCGGCCTGCTCCCGGTTGCACTTGCCGAGCCATGACAATGCATCGCGGATCGCATCGACCGTCGTGCCGATGGGTTCGGCCTGTGTCTGCACGAGGTCGATGTCTTCCGAATAGCGTAGCGGCTGCTTGAACAGCAGCTTGTTGATGGCGGTGCCGCCTCGGAAGGCGATCTTGCCGTTCAGCGTCGGCGCATTGAACAGGTCGCACAGCGCGCGGCTGATGATCAGGTCCTGTTCGATCTGCCGCGAGTCGGGCCAGGGCGCCTTCGCGCTCCAAGCCTGGATGTATGAGTTGGGAATCAAAAGTCGATCTCCACAGGCTCGTTGATCACCAGCTTCCACTTGGTGTCTTTCTCGTGAAGATCGGCAGGAGACCCGATCAGAGGTTTGACAGAAGGATCCAGTGGCACCGCCGTTTTAGCCTTCTTGACGAAAGGTTCCAGCGCATTGGCCTGGCGCACATGACCCGCACGGTCGAGCAGGTAGCCGAGCCGACGCACGGACGAGTTTTCGTAGGCGGCGGCGGCTTTCGCGAGTGCGCGCGGATCAGCCTTGGCACCGATGTCCTTGGCGATCTGCGCGACACCATTGATGCCGGTCGCCTTGTGAAAGTAACGGGCGCAGTCCAGCAGCGTCAGCTCGACGCCGGCCACCTTGGCGAAGCCTGCATCGCTCTTCATCTCGTCGAGGTGATCGGTCTGGTTGACCCGCGCGAAGACTGTGGGCGTCTGGTAGAGGAACTGAAGGCGGTGGCGGCCAATTTCGAAGTCGCGCAACTGCTTGGGTGCGACCACTTGGAAAACCATGGCGGCCTGGTGCGATGATCCGTGGAAGGCCGCTGCGCGCAGCAGCGAGATGCGGTAGTCGTGTCCCTGATACTTCATCAAGGGATCGATCCAGCGCGCGGGGTCGGGGGCACCGCTAATCTGGTCTTCAGGACGCAGGATAAGATAGAAGCCGTGGCGGGGGTTCGCCAGCCTGCGTTTCTTCATCAGCCGGGTAATGGCAGCAGTCAGAGCTTCCGGCTTCAGGTCGAGCGCGTCTAACGCCTCTTCGCGGGAAAAGTAGGCGCGACCATGGATAAGTCGGTCGTCAACAAATTGCTCAAGGGAAATCATTCCCAGATCATACGCAAAACCCGACATAAAACCAAGATTTTTGCGTATGACTTGGGGATTTCCATGAAAGGGGAGAATCAATCGCGTCATTTCCAAGCTGGATGCTTGGATACTACCAATATGAGCCTGCACGTTTTCATCGAGTAGATAGGCTACCTTGGCAGCTGGCACACCAAACAGACTGTTCAGAGGGAACCATTGCCGTTGCCACCGCGCAGTCAACGCAACAGACAGCTCGGGCCGGCAGATTGCCGAAAAGGGCGACATCTGGGATGGAAATAAAGATCAGTTTATCGCCGCGCCACATTGGATCAAGCTCAGTGAGATAGGCCACATCGAAAGAGCTTTGCTCCAGGCACGAGTTATCGAAGATGGTATCCTCATGCAAAGCCGTCTCGCAATCTCGACAGTCTGATTGCAGCACTTGATGCTGATCAGGCAGGAATATTTTGGGGCTAAGAAAGGACGACGGACATCTGTCGCTCAACCATAGCTGGTCGGTTTGGGGGGAGAGCACCGATCAAGGATGCGCTTCCAGCCATTTCTGGCGGAAACGGCCTCTCGAAGAATATCGACATATTCAGCACCCTCAACACGCTCATCCGGCGGCATCGATCCTTCGGCAAGTTCTGATAGGAGTCTGCTACGCGCTGAGCAGGTTTCGCCAAGCTCCAGAATACGGCTATAGGCTTCGCAGGAATAGGCGAATGTTTCGCGCTTGGCGTAATCAATCTCAATCAGCCATTCACGACGACGGGTTGCGGGCAGTCCGATCGTCTCACGTTTGCAGTTGTGGAAAATATGAGCCGCTTCGTGAACCATGTAATCTTCGAGCGGATTATTGTTGCTGAAATACTTCGCTGAGGTAACATCGCGTCTGGCCTCAAAACCCTCCGGAGTAACTTAATTTGTTGCATTTCGTTGTGAATCCACAACACTTATCCACGTAATAGCGATTGCAGCACCACAACAATAAAATTGATGCCGGCCTGCTCGGTAAAATCGTGCTCGCCCGCTTTCTGGAATTACCGCTACGAGCTTTCGACCGTCTTGTGACTCAGGTGGAATCTTCCACCGGGTTTTCCACCCTGCGTCCTTGGGTAACCGCAGGCCAATTGGAAGGCGCACAGGTGGCGCATGATGCGCCCGATGCCCCTCAAACCCGATCTTCCCCGGTTATGGGGGAGATTCGCGATATGAAAAACTTGTATCCCGGCACCGGGGCGAGCCGGGGTCTGGTGTTCCTCTACCACCGCGACAGCTACGCGCGGGAATACCGATTCGATGAGGAGGGTGTGAATCTCCTGATGTCACGCCCTGACTTTCCGGCAGAACTGGCGGGCGTATTGCGCAGGTTGCGCCTCATCAACACCCGGAACCGGCTCACCCACGCATTGATGCAGGCAGTGCTGGCATCGCAGGCGGCATATCTGCGTTCCGGGCAGGCCTTGACGCTCCTACCCCTGACCCAGGCGGAAATTTCCGCCCGGCTGCGGTCGGAGTCGGGTCTTTCCGTGGTGGCGGACCCGGGTCGGATATCCCGGTTGGTGCGCGTATTGTCCATCGCGCTGCCGAACGGCGAAGTGGTACCGTTGGGCAGCCTGTTCCCGAAGCCGAGGCAGGTTCATTGTCATTTCGTGGACCATGTGATAAAAAGGGAAAAGGCATGGATGCTCGAAGGAGTATTGTGTGAACCACTGACGGATGAGGCCATCGCTGCCATCCTCAAACGTGAATACGGTATTTGTTTGTTGCGGCGCACGGTGGCCAATATCCGACGCGACTTGGCGATTCCCGATTACCGGAGTCGCAGCCAGCGCATGAATTATCTGGCGGCGACCGAAGGGTTCTCCACACTGGTACCATTGACCCCGCAAGCATTGCGGACTGCGGTTCCGGCCCAGCCGGGGGTGTACGAAATCCGGGCGGCTTTTGCTTCGCCCATGTGCGAATCAAAAGAGGGATGGCTTGAAAAAAGTGTGTCGCCGGGGCCGCACAGCGTAGTATATATCGGCTCTACCGGGGATTTGCGCAAGCGCTTGGGAGACCACCTGCGCGGCAGCAGCGATAACGTGTTGCTTTATAACCACCTCTCAGACGGTACCGCGCGGGTGCGATTTCGTCTGGTCAGCGAAGGATGGCGCTGGGCGGAGCGGGATCTGTATCGGGTGTTTTGCGAAACCTTCGGCACACCGCCATTGTGCAATCGCATGAGCCCGTGAGAAAGAGAGCAGCAGCGGAAGAGGACACACCGGAATCTGGCACAAGACATGAACAAGAATAAATAAAGGTTGGGGCATATCGTGGAAAAAATATTGCGCAAGCAAGCAAGCAAGCAAGCAAGCAAGCCTGACATCTCCTTCACCGTCTCCGGCCACATAGCGGGAGGCCGGATTATGTATCTCTCGGGCGAGGTCGTCGCCGCGCAAGAGATTACTTGGCGCAAGACATTTCTGGAGTTTGATAAAACCGATGTCTGCTTGACCATGGAGTTGCACGAGCACTGGTGCAGTCCTTTCGCGTTCTGCGATGCCACGAAAATCCTTTCACCAACTGTCTTTACAGTACGAACGCGACAACTTCTTTTTCTTGCGGCCGTTTCGTCTTCCGATTCTTTACCATCACCCTTGCACCTGCTTTCATGGCCGCATCCGTACTCACATGGGCGGAGGCAATTCTCATGCTAAGAAAAATCCCCTTGCTCGTGAAAGTGAGCATCGCTCCCCTGGTGGCGGGACTCATTGTGCTGATCCTTCTTGCGTGGCAAGTCCATACCATCGGTGAAATAGAACAGGATGCGGCGGCGATCAATCAGGCAGGTAGCCAACGGATGCGACTGTTCAAACTTGTCATATTGACGGAACAATACACAGAGTATAGAGAACAAAATATCCAGGCCTTGATTGATCAGGAGATGACGACCTTTGAGGCTATCCTGCATGGGCTTAAACATGGTGACCCGCGGTATAACCTCACGAGTGCGGGCGATCCGGAGATCATCGCCTACCTCGATAAAAGCGTGGATGAGTGGAACAAGGACATCAAGCCCCTGTTTCAGGATGTTCTTGCCGCATCAGCTTCCAAGGAAACCATCCGGGCATTAAAGGATCACGTGGAAGAGTATGTGACGCATATAGACACATTGGTCGCCCTTCTTCAGGCTTATTCCGAGAAAAAGGTAGATACACAGTTCCATCTGTTATGGATATTCCTGTTGGCGAATATTGTCATCGGGCTGGGGAGCCTGATTTATATTCACCTGATTATTCTTAAACCAATAAAGATGTTCGCGGGGATGTCGAGGGCCATAGCTGCAGGAGACCTCTCAAGGGCGATGCCGGTCTTGTCGAAAGACGAAATCGGCGAACTGGCAAGCGACTTCAATGAGATGTCATCCCGCCTCAAGAATCATATTGAAGTCCTGCAAGAGAAAACCGGCGAACTGGAAGCCCAAAAAGCCCTGATCGAGATTGACCGACGCACCATCCTCGATCTCAAACGCTATGCCGAAAACATTATTGCGAGCCTGCCCGCCGGTCTGATAGTGGTGAACGACGCCCTCAAGGTGCAGAGCGTCAACCGATCCTTCCGCGAGATGTTCAGGCTAAAAAAAGGAGAAAACGTTTCCGGGCGCGAACTCGGAGACCTCCTGCCGCTACCCGATCTGCGCCAGCAGGCGCAAGCCGTCCTCGCCAGCGGGATGGCCTTGCGCGGCATTGACGCAGAACTGGGCGAAAAATGGCTGCGCCTCACCATCACTGGAATACGGCTTGCAGAAGAAGAAGAAGAAGAAGAAGTGCTGGTAGTCGTGGAGGACATCACCGAGCTTAAAGCCCAAGCGGCTCATATTGAGCAACTCGCCTTTTATGATTCCCTGACCGGCCTGCCCAACCGTAGCCTGTTGCGGGATCGTGTACAGCAGGTGCTAACCCACAGTGCACGCCACATGGATCATGGTGCCATCCTGTTCATTGATCTGGACAACTTCAAGGCACTTAACGATACCAAGGGCCACAACATCGGTGACCTGCTGCTGATCGAGGTCGCCAAACGTCTCCAGGATTGCGTGCGCAGCAGCGATACGGTCGCCCGAATGGGTGGCGACGAGTTCATCGTCGTTCTCGAGGAGCTGAACGAAAACACCCAACTAGCGATAGCACAAGCCCGGGATATTGGAGAGAAGGTTCTTGCATCCCTTAACCAGCCTTTTAACCTCCATGGGTTTGAATACTATTGCTCAGCCAGCATCGGCATCAGTTTGTTCCGTGACAACGAGATCGGCATGGATGACCTGCTCAAGCACGCCGACACGGCGATGTACCAGGCCAAGACCTCTGGCCGCAACACCCTGCGCTTCTTTGATCCGGACATGCAGGCCGCGCTCGAAGCCCGTGCCACACTCGAAGCCGACCTGCGCCACGCACTCTCACAGCAGCAATTCAAGCTCTTCTTCCAGATACAGGTGAATGCCGCTAACCACCCCATCGGTGCCGAAGCATTGCTGCGTTGGCTGCATCCGGAACGCGGTCTGGTCTCGCCGCTGCAATTCATCCCCCTGGCGGAAGATACCGGGCTGATTCTGCCCATCGGGCAATGGGTGCTGGAAACCGCCTGCGCCCAGATCAAGGCATGGGAAGCAAACCCGTTGGCATGTGAACTGCAACTCGCTGTCAACGTGAGCGCGCGGCAGTTTCACCAACCGGACTTCGTTGAACAAGTGCGCGCAGCCATTAAAAAAGCCGCTGCCGATCCGACCCGGCTCAAACTTGAACTGACCGAGAGCGTGGTGCTGGACAATATCAATGACACTATTGTCAAAATGCACGAGCTGAAGCAGATCGGTGTGAGATTCTCCATGGATGACTTTGGCACGGGCTACTCATCACTGTCTTACTTGACACAACTTCCACTTGACCAACTGAAAATCGATCTGTCTTTTGTGCATAATATCGGCATAAAACCCACTGACGCAGTTATCGTGCAGACGATCATTGGCATGGGCAACAGCCTGGGAATGGAAGTAGTTGCGGAAGGAGTGGAAAACGAGGAACAGCGCGACTTCCTTGAACGCAATGGCTGTCATGCGTACCAGGGTTACTTGTTTAGCAAACCCGTACCGATTAAAGAGTTTGAGGCGTTGATCCGTATGCCGAATTGATTGACTGATAGCTTGTCAAAAGTAATCGGCGTGGGTATAGCTGTTATAAAGTAGCTGCCACCAAGCCATCGTCTTTCGTGGCGCGCTCCGCAAGAACGGCATCATTGACCGTCGAGGAAGCGATAGCTTCCGCACTATCAGGTGTCTGGGTTTTCGTCTTGCGAGTCTTTTTCTTGGGCGCTTCTACTGCCACTTCTGCGGGGCTTTCTGTTGCCGCCAGTTCGGATTCTGCCTGAGCATCGTGCTTGATCCTCTGCGCGGCACTGAACGCGCGCGCCAGGATCGCAGTAATTTCTGCCGAAACTCCCAGCGTCTTCCTGCGCCATTGCCGCTCCAATGCGCCCTTCGCATCGTCGGCGATGAATCCGGCAAGCCAGGTTGAATGCACCAGTTCCATCAACCTGTCGAGTTCGCGGATCATTTGCAGATACTGGCCGGATTTGTTGCAGGTAATTTTGGCCTGGTAAGCGGTGACATTCGTGTAATTCACCCTGCCAATCACGATGCCGTTGTCCTCGGCGATCTTCTTGAGCCGCGCGCTTTCGTTGCGCAGATTCACAAACGCATTGTTGATCAGGTGATCGACCGCGCCATTAACGGCCATTACTTCGTTATCACTCTTGAGGACTGCCGGCAGAACAACGCTCAGGCTGCGCAGGACCGAATCGCATTTCTCGTATCCGTTTTCAAAAACAGCCTGGGCGGGTGATGAATGTATCTTCACCTCCTGTGTCAGGAATGGATTGCTGAACTCATCAGACTTTCTTTTTGGTGCGACTTTCACTGCTTTGCCGTTTTCCACAAAATTCTCCTCCGGGGTTATTGAACAAAAAAACCGCACAAATACAAAGCTTGATAGTGAAACAGAGCTTCAGAAAAGTCTGATGGAAAGTGTGCAATTTTGCAGATTATCTGCATTGAAATAAGAATAAAACCGGTGTAGTGTCCGCCGCATCTTGCTTCATGCGCTTATTGCCATGAGCTGATATTGGCGGCTGACCAATCAAAACAAACAGAAGACGAGCAATCGTCATAACCACCCAGCGGGGATATCGTTCCCCGCAAGGGTCATGGTGTCTCCGTTTTTTTCATAAAAAGGAGAACACCATGGAACTTGTCATTATCGCTTGCTGTATCAGCGGCTACACCCTCAGTCGTCCCATTGTCTGGATGCTGGGGCTGAACTAAAACACCCACGCGGGGACACTTCCCCGCATAGGGTTTGTGTCCCCCTTTTTTTTCAAAAAGGAGACACAAAATGAAGCGCATCGTCAGAGGCTTGCCTATACAGGTTTATCACTCCGGTGAGGCAATATCACACAGCGGGATTGTTCAGCTGCTCAAGTCCCCCGAACATTACCTGCAATACAAAACAGGGTCAGTCGCACCAACGCCAGCAATGGAATTCGGTTCGGCATTTCACGGCTTTATTCTTGAGCCCGAGGTCTTTTCAAAAGATTATGTGCTCGCGCCGAAGTTCGACCGACGCACTAAGGAAGGCAAGGAAACAGCCGCAAAGTGGGACGCTGAAAATGCGGGCAAGACACCATTGACCGCAGAGCAGATGGACACGCTTGCCGCAATGAGAGTAAGCGTTTTCAGTCATGCTGGCGCAGCCAGAATGCTTGACGATGGCGAAGCCGAAACATCCCTGTTCTGGACTGATGACTACACGGGATTGCCGTGCAGGATACGTCCGGACTGGATGAGCGAGTACGGTATGGCAGACCTCAAGAGCTGCTGCGGTGCGAGCAAAGACAGCTTCTCGAAAGCGATAGCCAATTTTGGCTATGACGTGCAGGCAGCTTTTTACACTGATGGCATGAAGGCGGTGACTGGAAAGTCAGTCAGCTTTTACTTTATCGCAGTGGAAAAAACCGCACCATTCTCGACGGCTTGCTACATCGCCAGTCAGCAAATGATCGAAGTAGGGCGTGCCAAGTATCGCGGTGCGCTTGAGTTGCTGAAATGGTGCCAGGAAAACAAACAGTTTCCCGGCTATCAACCGAGCGGCGAGATCGAGACGATTGATCTTCCACGCTGGGCAGCAAACTTTGATATCGAAGAGTAGTACCAACCCTATCGGGGACACTTCCCCGACAAGGGTTTGTGTCCCCTTTTTTCATTTCAAAAAGGAGACACAAAATGGGCATTTTTATCTTGTTGATGATGGCTTGGGCGGCTTATTCGGCCATTCGAGCTGTGGTGGCGTTTATCAAGCCACGCATGAAGGCAAGGCATACAACCAGGACTCTGGCGGCATCAATGCCGAACGAGCCAAGCTGGACAGGTCTTGAAACGCCCACTTTCATTCGGCGCGGCATACCTTTTCCTGTTCTGGCTGAAAAGAAAAAGAAGCGCATCCGCAGAACCAAAGCTGTGGGCACGCCTGCTTGTGCCAGTTAGAAATTCAACCCGCGCGGGGACATCGTTCCCGCAAGGGGCAGGGTGTCTCTGCTGATCTGAGTACGGAGGCATCATGCAACGAAAAATCAAACCCAAAGCACTCAAGATTGCCCTGGATGCTTTTCGCGCCGACCCGTCACTGGGGACGCGTCAGGCCAAATCACTTTTCTCGGAAATCATCGCCCATTTGCAGGCGGGCATGTCTGATGAAGCGGTTTTGCAGGAAGTTCTCAAACAGAATCGCCCGACACCATCGCCAACCGGCAAGATGTCGCTGTTCTGATCTAAACCAACCCACGCGGGGACATCGTTCTCCGCAAGGGGCAGGGTGTCTCCGTGGTCATTAACGACAAGGAGATACCATGAAAAAAGTTTTTCATTTCTACGCCGATCCCGGTCACGGCTGGCTCGCCGTCAAAAAGCACTACCTGCATTGTTTTGGCATCGCCTCTCAGATCACGCCATACAGCTACCAGCGTGGCGATACGGTATATCTGGAAGAGGACTGCGATTTGTCGGTTTTTCTGGCTGCACTCAAGGAATCCGACATCGAAGCAGACATCAGGACGCATCACACTGATCGTCGATCCAGGATTCGCGGGTATGAGTCGTATCGCTGCGAAGATTCCGGTCTGTGCAAGATCGAAAAAGTATCCGAAGGCCGTTGGCTGGTTCGAAACGCGGAAGATGAGCGTATCGGCGAGGTGTTCGGCATTAAAGGAAGGTTTCAGGCGCAAACCATGAGCGGCGTTTTCGTCGCAAACGGCAGAACGCTGTATATGGCGGCGAACCTTCTATCTTCGGCTCACTATCATGTGGTCGCCACCGTTCGTGATCCTCGCACCAATGAGGGCATGAAGGGTGCGCCGACCATGGGGTATTGCACGGAGTCGCGTGATATTGCCTTGCATCAGGCAAGGCAATGGGCGAGCGATGGCTATTGGTCATCGGTTTACGACAAGGTGTCAGGTGAGGCTATCTATGACTTCTCTCCGAAAGGAGGTGTGCATGGGTTGCATGCCTGACAAGTCGTAGTCAGCAACCAAGCAACAAACAACTTACATCACGAGACGCTGTGATGTGTTTTTAACTGCCCCTGCGGGATATTTCTTCCCGCCAGGGGGAGAGGTGTCTCCGGGGGTTTTTTATTCCCGGAGGCAATAATGAAATTGAAAAAAATCGCTGCGGCAATCATGTGGTTGCCCGGTTTTGAGCCAGAAGACAACGCCCCGTTAGCTTGTATCGTTTTGCAAGGGGAAGGGCCGGTTGTTCCGCAACGAGAAGCCGAGATCATCCAGTTTCCCAAAGCGGTGGCTGCCGAAGTCGCAAAAATCAAAGCAGTATGGCCGCGTCTCGATGCGGTCACGTTTTCCGGTTTGTCCGGCAACGTCACCAAATTCGAGGCCAACATTGCCGCAATCGAACGCCTGCGCAAGCTGGAGTCAGAGAAGAGGCAACCAACTACGGAAGACCGGGAAGTGCTCAACCGTTACACCGGTTGGGGCGGCATTCCGCAAGCGTTCAATGATGACCAGAAGGAACAGTCGTGGGTCTCCCGCGCCGAACGCCTCAAGGCATTGCTGAGCGAAAACGAGTATCAGTCCGCCGAAGCCAGCACACCAAATGCTCACTACACCGCACTGGAAGTCATCGAGGCGACGTGGAGCATGGTGGAACGGCTGGGTTTCAAGGGTGGCCGCATTATTGAGCCATCTGCCGGTGCTGGTTATTTTCTCGGCGCGATGCCGCAGGAGATTGCCCAGAAAAGCACCGTCACGGCAATTGAACTCGATCAGCTGTCGGCGCGCATCCTGAAGGCTCTTTACGGAGATTTCGGGGTAAACGTCATACAAAGCGGGTTTGAGACGGCAAAGCTGCCGGATGAGTTTTACGATCTGGCGATCTCGAATGTTCCGTTCGGGAATTACCAGGTGCCGGAACTGCGCAACGTTCCTTACGCCAACTTCCTGATCCACGATTACTTCTTTGCGAAAGCGATGGAAGTTGTCAGGCCGGGCGGGCTGGTGGTGTTCATCACGTCCTCCGGGACGCTGGACAAGTGTGACGACAAGGTGCGGCAATATCTTGGCAGCAAGGCAAATCTGGTGGCGGCAGTTCGCCTGCCCAATACCGCTTTCAAGAAAATCGCCAGCACCGAAGTGACAACCGACATACTGGTGCTGCAAAAACCGCTGGAAGGACGCAGCAGTAAAAAAGGCTGGATGGAAACAATCGTTCTGCCGGAAACATCCCCAATCTACGGGGAAAGCAAGGAATACTGGGGACATCAGCAAATATCCTGTAACCAGTATTTTGCCGAGAACCCTCAGTGGGTCATCGGCAAACTTGCACTGACTGAAAATGGCTACCAGAAATCGACGGGGTGCATATTCGAGGGCGACCTTGAAAGCGCGCTGGCCGAGAAGGTGTCCATGCTGCCGGAAGGTATCTACGCAGCGATTCAGGAAGTCGAAGAGAAGAAGACCCTTTTTCTTATGGGGTACAACGTCCAGGGTCGCCCGGGTTTCAGGGTGATTGACGGCAGGGTGTGTGAAACAAATGACGGGCTGGAAGCGTCGCGGCTCATCGCGCCGCAAAAAACGCTGGAACGCATTGCGGGCATGTGCGGTATTCGTGATGCGGTACGCAAGATTGTTCGGGCACAGGTTGAAACCGGGGATGAGGCGATTCTTGCCGCTTACCGGTTGATGCTGAATATCGAATATGACAACTTTGTCGCTAAATGCGGGAGCATCCACGCTAAGGCAAACCGGGCCGCTTTCAAAGGAGATCCCGATTTGCCGTTGCTGATGTCGCTTGAACGCTGGGATGGGGAAACTCAGACCGCCGAAAAGGCAGACATCTTTTTTCAGCGCACCGTGGGGATGTTCAAAAAGGTCGATCATTGCGAAACCTCGGAAGAGGCATTGCTGGTCAGCCTGACCGAGTGTGGCCACGTTGTCGAAAACCGGATTGGCCAATTGCTCGGGAAACCGGGCAGCGAAGCCATGAAGGAACTCGAAGGGTTGGGCGCAGTATTTCTCGACCCGCAAACCGGCAATTGGGAAACCAAAGACAGTTATCTTGCCGGTAATGTCCGTAATAAATTATCTGCTGCCAGGGTGTCGGGTGAGCGTTACAGCCGAAATGCGCAAGCATTGGAAGCCGTGATTCCCGATGATTTAACCCCAGGCGAAATCGGTGCGCGCATCGGATCCACCTGGATACCGACGAGCGATTACGAAGCATTCCTGGATGAAACTCTGGAGTGCAACGGAAACACCGTGATGTTCAGCCAGGCAGCAGGCGCGTGGAATATCGACATGCATTACAGTACCAGGTCGTCGATAGCAGCCACGCAGACGTTTGGAACCGAGCGGGTAAATGCAGCAACCCTGTTCGACCAGGCGTTGAATCAAACGGTGCCGACCGTGCATGATCCTGATCCTGAGGATCGTGACAAGCGCGTGGTCAACCAGAAGGAGACCATCGCGGCACGCGAGAAGCAACAGTCGCTCAAGGAGAAATTCCAGGAGTGGTTGTGGTCCGATCAGGAGCGGGCACTGAGACTGGCGAGGCTTTACAACGATGTTTTCAACAGCGTTGTGCCGCGCAGGTTTGATGGTCAGCATCTGGTGTTGCCGGGGTTTTCCAGGATATACCGGCTGCACGATCATCAGCGGGATGCCATCTGGCGTATTGTTGCAAGTCAGTTGAACACGTTGCTTGCCCATGTTGTCGGGGCCGGTAAAACACTGACCTGCATCTGTGCCGGCATGGAGCTTCGCCGCCTGGGCAAGGCAAGCAAACCGATGTATGTGGTGCCAGTGCGACGTGAAGTCGTGTAAGTAATTGTTTATTAGTATAATATCGCTAAATAAACCTGTCGTTTTCCCGACAGTAGCCTAAGAGGACATGCGTGGCTGTTAACGGCTGGGTTTGAAGCTCCTCTGACAATGTAACCCACTCCGAAAGGATGAAACAGAAGCCGTGAGGCAGAAGTGGAACTGCGAGCATTACGCGGTAGGGAACTAGGCTTGGAAGTAAGGTGAACATAAGTGAAGTGGTAATAAATTCCGTAACATACGAACTGCCAAAAATGCTAATAGGCAGTAACCAAAATGGTAAGGGAGTGGTCTTGAGTTTTGGTACTCCTCAAGCGGAAACAAAGTCTCCCCGGAAAATAGCCACCACCTAACCTTCCAATGTTATTTACATGGAACACGGTAAGCCCGTATATCCGCCCGCAAGGGCAAGCCAACCGCAAGGAAAGCCGACGGATATGCGGGTAAAGGATGTCAGAAAAAGCGAACGTCAACCTGTAATGGGTTGAATAGGGATTGAGGCGCAAGCCGACATCATCCTGTCCGAAAGGAAGCAGACTTCTGATTGGTCTCTCTTTGCAAGAGAGTATGTAGAACTTCAAAAGGAGGTAAAGCAAATGACGATTATGAAATCTGTAGTTGGTGCGGCCTCTGGCTGTGAAGTGGATTGGCACGGTTTCGACTGGGCAAAAATTCACCAAACAGTTAAGAAGCTGCAAATGCGTATTGCAAAGGCAACTAGGGAAGGTAGATACGGCAGGGTGAAAGCCTTGCAATGGATACTGACCCACTCGTTCAGCGGCAGAGCAATCGCCGTCAAACGGGTTACTGAAAATCAAGGCAAAAAGACACCGGGCGTGGACAAAGTTGTATGGGACACACCGGAGTTGAAAGCTGAAGCTGTTATGTCGCTCAAGAGAAGAGGCTATCAGCCTCAACCTTTGAGAAGGGTATTTATACCCAAAGCAAACGGAAAGCTACGTCCGCTAGGGATTCCGACGATGAAGGATAGAGCGATGCAAGCGTTGTATTTGCAAGCACTAGAACCCGTCTCGGAAACCAAAGCAGACCCAAATTCTTATGGGTTCAGACCCATGAGAGCGAGCAGAGATGCAGCGGCACAATGCTTCAACTCGCTGGCGCAGAAATACGCTGCAAAATGGGTGTTGGACGCTGATATATCCGGTTGCTTCGACAACATCAATCACGACTGGCTGCTGAACAACATCCCGATGGATAAAGTGACGCTTCAGAAATGGTTGAAGTCTGGCTTCAAATGGAATGGACAGTTGTTCAATACGGAAGCAGGTACGCCGCAAGGCGGAATTATCTCGCCAACGTTAGCGAACATGACTTTGGACGGAATGGCAGAAATGCTCCAGAAACGCTTCGGCGCGACGGGGAGCAGAGAAGCCGCGAAGTACAAGGTAAATTTGATTCGATATGCAGACGACTTCGTCATAACTGGCACAACGAAAGAGGTGCTGGAAGAGGCGAGGAATTTGATGACGGAATTTTTGAAAGACAGAGGCTTAACGCTGTCCGAAGAGAAAACCAAAATCGTGCATATTGAAGAAGGTTTTGACTTCCTCGGATGGAACGTGCGCAAGTACGATGGAAAGTTACTCATCAAGCCTGCGAAGAAAAACGTGCAAACGTTCATGCGGAAAATCCGAGGAATTATCAAAGAATCCAAGACAGTGAAGCAAGAAAATTTGGTGAAAATGCTCAATCCGGTTATCAAGGGGTGGGCGAACTATCACCAAAATCAGGTAGCAAAGGAAATCTTCTCGAAGGTTGACCACGTTATCTGGAAACAGCTTTGGCAGTGGGCTTGCAGAAGGCATCCGAATAAATCAGTCACATGGGTGAAGTCGAAATACTTTATGCGTGATGGTTTGAGAAATTGGGTGTTTGGCACGACGGTTGAAAATGACAAAGGCGAGAAAGGAATCGTGAAATTGGTGAAAGCCAGCGACACGCCAATCAAACGCCACGTCAAAATCAAAGGAGCGGCAAATCCTTACGACCCGGAATTTGAGACGTACTTTGAGGAGAGGCTTGGCCTGTCCATGAAGGAAAGTTTCAAGGGAAGAAATAGGTTGCTGTACTTGTGGTATGCACAAGATGGCTTATGTCCGAAATGCGGTGAGAAAATAACGAAGGATACGGGATGGAATCTTCATCACGTTCTTCCAAAAGCTCAAGGCGGTGACGACAACATGAACAACTTGGAATTGCTACATCCGAACTGTCACAGGCAACACCATAGCCAAGAAAGAAAGTAGGTTGCTGGCTCTGGTCAAACAGGGCTTTGCAGAGGCTTGAGCTGTATGCGGGGAAACTCGCACGTACAGTTCTTAGGGGGGGATGGTGCAGTAATGCACTGTCTCTACCCGACAACCACATGCTTCACCAGTTTGCAGCCGAGTTCCTGCGTGCGTATCCCGGCGCCAACATCCTGATTGCGTCGAAAGACGATCTTCAGGGCGACAAGCGCCGTCAGCTTCTTTCCCGTATTGCCACCGGCGATTGGGATGGTGTGCTGATTACACATGCTTCGTTCGAGCGCATCAAGATGAGCGATGGGTTCATGGAGGAATACATCCAGAATGAAATCGACCTCATTGAAGATGCCATTCGTGCCGAGAAACAGGATCGTGGTAACCGCATCATCAAGGAGCTGGCCCGTGCGAAAAAAGCATGGGAAGCAAAACTGGCGAAGATGTCAGGCAAAAACAAGAAGGATGAAATTTTGTCCTTCGAGCAACTGGGCATCGACTGGATGTTTGTCGATGAAGCGCATCTGTTCAAGAACTTGTGGAGGTTCAGCAAGATGACACGGGTTGCCGGATTGCCTAACAGCAATTCGGAGCGGGCATTCGACATGTTCGTCAAGACTCGTAGCGTCATGGCAAAACACAAGGGCAGAGCAGGCGTGGTGTTCGCGACTGGCACGCCGGTATCAAACAGCATGGCCGAAATGTGGGTCATGCAGCGATACCTGCAACCGAAGACGATGGAAGCCTTTCAGGTGGGGATGTTCGACACCTGGGCGGGCAACTTCGGCGAGTCGGTAACGGCTCTGGAGCTTGCTCCGGATGGCAGAGGATACCGGATGCATACCCGCTTCGCGAAGTTCGTCAATCTTCCTGAACTGATGTCAATGTTCGGCGAGGTGGCGGATATTCGTACTGCGGAGATGCTGAAACTGCCGGTGCCGGCCGCGCACAAGGAAACTGTAACGATCAAGCCGACAGCGGACTTGAAAGCATTTGTCCAAACCCTCGTGGAGCGGGCAGAAGCAATAAGAAACGGCAACGTCAGTCCCTCTGTGGACAACATGCTGGCCGTTACCAACGATGGCCGCAAGGCCGCGTTGGACATGCGTCTGATTGATTCATTCGCCGAGGTCGAGAATGGCAAAGTGAACCATTGTGCCGAGAAAGTATTCGGTATCTGGGGGGAAACCAGGCTGTTCCGTGGAACGCAAATTGTGTTCTGCGACCTGTCCACTCCGGTGGAAAACGGGCGGTTCAGCGTGTATCAGGCGTTGCGTCAAAATCTGGTAGAGAGAGGCGTTCCAATCGAGGACATCGCCTTCATTCACGACTACGAGAGCGATGCAGCCAAGGAAGAGCTTTTCAAGGCCGCGCGTGATGGGCGTATCCGCATCCTTCTGGGCAGCACGCAGAAGATGGGGGTTGGAACCAACATCCAGACCCGGCTGGCAGCACTGCATCATCTGGATGCCCCATGGCGGCCATCTGATGTGGAACAGCGGGAGGGGCGCATCATTCGCCAGGGCAACCTGAACGAGCGTGTGCGCATCTACCGTTATGTAACCGAAGGCTCGTTTGATGCCTACATCTGGCAGACCCTTGAGACAAAGGCGAGATTCATCGCACAAGTCATGCAAGGGGATACCGGGATGCGTAGCGCAGAGGATGTTGAGCTGGCCGCGTTGTCTTATGCGGAGGTGAAAGCCTTGGCGTCGGGCAATCCGCTGGTGCTGGAAAAAGCGGGTGTCGATACCGAGCTTGCCAAGCTGTCGTTGCTCAGGTCTCAATGGGATCAGCAACAATGGCGCAACAAGCAGGAACTGGCGACTTTGCCAGGTCGCATCGAGCGTATCCAGGCCAGAATTGGCGGCATCGAGTCCGACATGGCTTCCCGACAAGACGTATCTGGTAGCAAATTCCTGATTGAAGTAGAGGGGAACCGCTATACAGACCGCGCCGAGGCGGGAAAGGCACTGTTGCACGCTGTGTATGGAGTGAAGTCGGGTGGTGACCGGATAGTGGGTCAGATTGCCGGATTCCGTGTTGCCGTGCAGGTGTCGGCATTACAGGAAATGGGCAGGCAACTGGTTATTCTGGGAGGTGTCGAGTATCGGTGCGGCCAGGCGGAATCAGCGCAAGGTTTTGTGCGCGTACTCGAAAACTCGCTCAACAGGATGGAACAGTGGCTCCTGGAAGAGCAGGAGAGTCTGGCCAGAACCGAGAAACGCATGGCCGACATTCAGGCCGAAGCCGCAAAGCCGTTTGACAAGGCTGCGCGGCTGGAGTGGTTAAAACAACGGCAACGAGAAATCGAAGCCGAGCTTGACCTGAGCAAGGGCGAAAATACCGCTGTTGAGGAAACAGAGGAAACAGCCTGAAGAAAATTCAGGTTGCTGCGTAATGCAGTGACATGAAAAAGGCCGCTGGCCTTTCCGAAAGGTAAAACAGCATCAAGCATCGTTCCGGGCAACCGGTTCGATTCAAGCAACCCCACGGGGACATTCATTGTCCCTCTGGGGCGTGGTGTCTCCGTTTTTTTGTTTAACAAAAAGGAGAAACACCATGGCATTACAAGCACTCAAAAACATCAACCGTACCGCCGCAGCCAATAACGAGCAACCCCAGGGCTTCCCGGCAATGCTTGAACAGTTCAAGGGAGAAATCGCCCGCGCGCTGCCCAAGCACATCAATCCTGACCGCATGGTGCGCATTGCGCTCACGGCGTTTCGCATGACTCCGAAGCTGGGGGAGTGCGACCCGCGCAGTGTGTTTGCCGCCGTCATCCAGTCCTCGCAACTTGGGCTGGAAGTGGGGCTGATGGGCGAAGCTCACCTTGTCCCGTTTGGCAACCAGTGCCAGCTCATTCCGGGTTACACCGGATTGATGAAGCTGGCGCGCAATAGCGGATTGGTACAGGACATCTATGCACACGAGGTACGCATGAACGACACGTTCGCGCTCAAACTCGGCATGGAACGAAGCATGGAGCACGAACCGCTGACTGCGCCGGGCGGCTTCCCCGCGTCTGATGAAGAGCGCGGAGAGGTGGTCGGCTTCTATGCGGTTGGCGTCCTCAAGGATGGTAGCAGGACGTTTGTCGCAATGGGCCGCA
Source organism: uncultured Gallionella sp. (assembly GCA_964355765.1). Lineage (GTDB taxonomy): Bacteria > Pseudomonadota > Gammaproteobacteria > Burkholderiales > Gallionellaceae > Gallionella. The sequence goes on along the minus strand of CAYHEM010000004.1, from coordinate 32,746 downwards.
AAGAAGTCGAAAGCATCCGTGATGGCAGTCGCGGCTACCAGGCAGCCAAAAAGTACAAGAAGGAATCCGTCTGGGATACCGACTTTGTGGCGATGGGGCTGAAAACGGTCATCCGGCGCATCTGCAAGTTCTTGCCCAAATCACCCGAGCTGGCAACGGCACTGGCGATGGATGAAAAAGCGCATGCAGGTCAAGGTCAGAACCTGAATCTGAACGACGTGATCGACGGCAGTTACGCGCCGGTTGAAGTCGACAATGAGACGGGGGAGATCAAAGAAAAAGCGTCTGCCAGAGCCGAGAGCCAACCGCAATCGGCAAAAGCAACGAGCAAGTTCGAAAAGCTGGACAAGGTTGTCGCGGCTTTGAAATCAGCCAGCACTATTGAAGCATTGGATGAGGTCTATATCCGTGCCGAAGTGGATCTGGAGGATGCAGAGCTTGAAGTCGCCCTGCGCGAGTATCGCAAATGCAAAGACGCGATCACCGAACAAGGCAGCCTGGTTTAACCACCCTCACGGGAACATCGTTCCCCTCTGGGGAATGGTGTTCTCTTTTTTATGTTTTATCAAAGGAGAAATACCATGTTGAACAAAGTGCAATTGATCGGCCGTCTGGGCAAAGACCCGGAAATTCGTTACACCCAGGGGAGCGAAGCAGTCGCAACTGTTTCCCTGGCAACTTCCGAGTCATGGAAAGACAAGAATGGCGAGAAACAGGAAAAAACAGAGTGGCATAACCTCGTGTTTTATCGCCGCCTGGCAGAAGTGGTTGGTGAACACCTCAAGAAAGGGGCGCTAATCTATGTCGAAGGCAAGATCACGACCGAGAAATATCAGAAAGACGGGGAAGATCGTTACGTCACAAAAATTGTTGTCTCCGAGATGAAAATGCTCGGCGGCAACAAGACGGATGGCGAGTCGCACGTTGCAGCACCAGCACCCGCTGCCAACAAAGGCAAAACCACAAAGGCAGGCCCAAAGCCTGAATTTGAAGGCCCGTTCTAAAACTCAATCACCCACCGGGGGAATCATCCCCCAAGGGGTGCTTCTTTGCCGGTGGTTTTACACCCACCCGCCCACACGGGACACACCAATACATCCCGCTGGGTGCTTTGGCGTGTCCCGTGCGGGATATACCAAGGAGGCATCATGGAAGCGAAAGAACTGAAGTTGCTGGCAGCAGGACGCTGGGAAAGCATTGTTACATCGCTCGCCCCGCAGCTTGGTCAGGCAGTAGAGCGCACGCCGAATCATGTACCGTGCCCCGTGCATGGCGGGACAGATGGATTCAGGCTGTTTCGGGATTTTGAAGAGACGGGTGGCGGTGTGTGCAACACATGCGGCATCCATCACGATGGATATACGCTACTCATGTGGGCGAACGGGTGGGATTTTCTCACTACTCACCACGCCATACACGACATGCTGCTGGGGAGCGGCGAGAAGCGTTACACGCCCTTGCCAGCCAAAAAACCGTGTGTCAAAAAAGAGGAAAACAGGCAGGACATTCGCGATTCCCTGAATCATGTGTGGAAAGCCGGTGTTCCTCTGACCTCACCCGAAGCGCGGGCAGCAAGGTTGTATTTTGCGAACCGTGGAATCGGGCAGATCGACTATCGAAAAGTTGATGGCAGGGTGATCCGTTTTGTTCCTTCGCTTGAGTATTACGAAGAGGGAAAGCTGGTCAACGCGTATCCCGCCATTGTCACGATGGTGTGCGATGCAAACGGTCGTCCTTCGACCGTACATCGCTCATACATTACACACGATGGCGAGAAAGCAGATGTCCCGTCCCCCAAGAAAATGATGCGGCACTGTGCCGATAATTTGTTTGGTGCGATGAGGATAGCGGTACAGGGCAGTAGCAATGTGTTGGCAGTCACAGAGGGTATCGAAACAGCACTGGCCGTCATGGGTGCTTTTAACGTGCCTGTATGGGCTGCCGGCAACGCCTACCTGCTGGAAAACTTCGTGCCACCAAAAGGTGTTGATGTGGTGATCTATGCCGACAAAGACCGGCCTTCCAGGATTCATCCGGAAGGTCACGGATTGAGTTCGGCGAGGTCACTGGTCAAACGCCTGTGGAAAGAAGGCGTAAAGGCCAGCATCAAGCTACCTGACACAGATATTCCGCAAGGGATGAAATCTGTTGACTGGCTGGATGTGGTCAATGGCGACGTGCAACAAGCACCCGCCAAAAAAACCGCCGCACGGTAAGCGCCTCATGGCCATGCTTGCCCAAGGCAGTTTTACCCCGCTTGCGGGGCTTTTTATGACGCATTCCATGAGTGCGTCATAAAAAAGAGAATTCATCCTCAAGGCTATGCCTTGAGCTGATATTGGCGGCTGACCAATCAAAACAAACAGAAGACGAGCAATTGTCATAACCACCCTATCGGGGATACATCCCCGACAGGGCTTGTGTCCCCTTTTTTTATTTCAAGGAGACACAAAATGAATATCCATAATTGCAGCACACCTGATTTGTTGTCCGTATTGGTTGGAAATGAGATGGCTAAAAAGCTGTCACAAGTTCCACTTTCCGTTTTGTTCGGAATGCGTACAAATCGTCAGGAAATGGTTTGCGAAAACGAAGCTCAATATGTACCCGCACCCATCATCTCCGCAGCCAAGGAGTTGTTTGTGCGGGCGCTCGAAGAGGACATCAGCATCCATTCGATTTCCTTTAACTCACCCAATGTGGTCAAGGATTACCTGAGGCTGGTGTTGGGTGGACGGCAGCAGGAAGTATTTATGGTGCTGTTTCTCGATGCCCAGCATCGTCTTATCGCCTCGGAAGAGATGTTTCACGGGACGCTGACACAAACCAGCGTGTATCCGCGTGAGGTTGTAAAACGCGCCCTGATACACAACGCGGCGGCGGTAATGCTGAGCCACAACCATCCTTCGGGAATGTCGGAGCCAAGCAACTCCGACCGCATGCTGACTGATGCACTGAAGCAAGCTCTCGGGTTGGTGGATGTTCGGGTTCTCGATCACATTGTGATCGGCGAGCAGGAAGCATTGTCTTTTGCCGAACGAGGTTTGATATGAGTGTGCCGTTTCTGAAAAGATGGAAAAACACGGTGTATTGCGATCAATGCAACTCGTCCTGGAAATTCATGCATCCCGATGTGTACAACGCAAAGGAATGTCCGGTTTGCAAACGAGAACAAGACCTTGCTGATCTGGCTAAACATACTGTTGATGCCATCATCAAGCGCCTCGATACACCGCAGGCAATACTGGAAGCCTATGTGGAAGTTTATTTGGTAAATCGAAAAGCACATTTGGCGTATCAAAATTAGAGTTTTATTCAACCTCAGCGGGGATATCGTTCCCCGCAAGGGGCATGGTGTCTCCGTTTTTTTCATATATTAAGGAGCGCGCCATGTTTTTTGAAAAGACGTTAGACAAGCGTAGCAAAAAAGCGATGATTGATTTTGTGGCTGGCCATTACAGGTACAACACAATGAACGGTTGGAATCGCTCGACAAGCTATGCGCAAAACATAAAGTTGCACAAACTGGGTCTGACTTCCGAGCAATTGAATGCAGCATACGACATGCTGCAAACGGATTTTTGGGACGAAATTGACCAGCCAATCACAGACTTCACCTCGGAAATGAGTGGGAGATACACGATTGGAACCAATGGGCGATCCAGTGGCTACCTTGTTCTTTACAACAGCAAGTATGAGTTGACTGGACACAAGTCGCACTGTCGCACCTGCGGCCAAAGAAATTACCGTTATGTTTATACGCCTGACGCTACGGCAGAAGGCGTGATAACGGCTGCGGTGATTGCCAGGGATTACACCATTGGCAACCGGTGTGGCGCATGCGGAGCTGAAGGCGAATTTGGCCGTGTCAATTACACATTGCCACCAAAACGCTTGTCGGTGTATCCCGGAAAGAGCATCGACCAGAATGAGGATTTTTCTGAATGGTCGATGTCAGAACTTCGTAATCACGTTGAACTGGTTCGCCGGTTCGATCAGGCGTGTGACGAAATTCGGGATAATTTTATTGAGCTGATTGGGAATTGCAAGGTTGTCGAAGAGGTTGTAATGATTCCCAAGACTGTGAAGCGGATTGAATGCTGCCGCGCATCTTGAAATAAGTAATAAGCAATTCGTCGGTTAGTCCGGCGAACTTAACCCACGCGGGGACACTTCCCCGCAAGGGGCATGGTGTCTCCGTTTTTTTATGAATAGGAGAACACCATGCAAGAAAAATCAAATCGCGCCAACTGGGGCAAATTGTTTTCGGATGCACTTTCCTGCCCTGGAAAGGTTTCTGAGGCGTACTCGGTATTTCACGATTACAGCCTTGGCAATGCCATTCTCGCCGCCATGCAGTTAACCGTAAGGGGGCTGGCGTTGACTCCGATTGCTTCCTTCAACAAGTGGAAGAAATTGGGGCGATGCGTGAAGAAGGGCGAGAAGGCAATTGCCTTGGTCATGCCTGTGACCGTCAAAACCAAGTCAAGTGATGAGGTTGAAAACGGTGCTGAACCCAATGACAACACCAGGGAAGCCGGAAGTTCAGGACGCACGATGTTTGTGCTGAAAAACAACTGGTTTTCTTTGGATCAAACAGAGGGGGCGGACTACACCAACGAGGTGACGATTCCAGAATGGAACAAGGTGCAAGCCTTGTCCGTGCTGGAAATCACGGAACAGCGTTTTGAGTTGCTGGATGGAAATACGCAAGGGTATGCCATCCCCAACAAGAAACAACTTTCCGTGTCTCCCGTAGCGCTGATGCCGTGGAAGACGCTTTTCCACGAAATGGCTCACTGCCTGATGCACTCGAGTGCGACGTGATGTCGTGTAAATAATTGTTTATTTGGTGATAAACGCTAAATAAACCTGTCGTTTTCCCGACAGTAGTCTAGGAGGGCAGGCGTGGCTGGTAACGGCTGGGTCTGAAGCCCCTCTGACAATGTAGCCCACTCCGAAAGGATGAAGCCGAAGCTGCGAGGCGGAAGCGGAACTGCGAGCATTACGTGGTGGGGAACTAGGCTTGGAAGTAAGGTGAATATATGTGAAGTGGTGATAAATTCCGTGAATCAGAAGCTGCCAAAAATGCTAACAGGCAGTAACCAAAAATGGTAAGTGAGCGGTCTTGATTTTTCGAGTTAATCAAGCGGAAACAAAGCCTCACCGGAAAATAGCCACCACCTAACCTTCCAGTGTTATTTGCATGGAACACGGTAAGCCCGTATATCCGCCCACATAGGGCAAGCCGACCGCAAGGGAAGCCGATGGATGCGCGGGTAGAGGATGTCAGAAAAAGCGAACGCTGTCCTGTAATGGGATGGATAGGGATTGAGGCGCAAGCCAACATTATCCTGTCCGAAAGGAAGCAGACTTCTGATTGGTCTCTCTTTGCAAGAGAGTATGTAGAACTTCAACAACGGAGGAAAAGCAAATGACGACTGCGGAAATTGTAGTTGGTGCGGCCTCTGGCTGTGAAGTGGATTGGCACAGTCTCGACTGGGCAAAAATTCACCAAACGGTAAAGAGGCTGCAAATGCGTATTGCAAAGGCAACTAGGGAAGGCAGATATAGCAAGGTGAAAGCCTTGCAGTGGCTGCTGACCCACTCGTTTAGCGGCAGAGCAATAGCTGTTAAACGAGTTACGGAAAATCAAGGCAAAAAAACGCCGGGTGTGGACAAGGTTGTATGGGATACCCCGGAGTTGAAAGCTGAGGCTGTTATGTCGCTCAAGAGAAGGGGCTACCAGCCCCAACCTTTGAGAAGGGTATTTATACCCAAAGCAAACGGCAAGATGCGTCCGCTAGGGATACCGACGATGAAAGACAGGGCGATGCAAGCGTTACACCTGCAAGCCTTGGAACCAGTCTCGGAAACCAAAGCAGACCCGAATTCTTATGGGTTCCGACCCATGAGAGCAAGCAGAGATGCGGCAGAGCAATGTTTCAAGGCTCTGTCGAGAAAACACTTTGCGGAATGGGTCATGGACGCAGACATAACCGGTTGCTTCGACAACATCAATCACGATTGGCTGTTGAACAATGTCCCTATGGACAAAGTGATACTAAAGAAGTGGTTGAAATCTGGTTTCAAATGGAATGGACAGTGGTTTGCGACGGAAGCAGGGACACCGCAAGGCGGGATTATATCGCCGACGTTAGCGAACATGGCTTTGGATGGAATGGAAATTCTGCTGACAGAACGTTACGGCGTCAAAGGCAGTCATAAATCCCGTAAAAACAAGGTCAACCTGATTCGGTATGCGGATGACTTCGTAATAACTGGCACAACGAAAGAAGTGCTGGAAGAAGCGAGGGAATTGATAGTGGAATTTTTGAAAGGCAGAGGATTAACGCTGTCGGAAGAGAAAACCAAAATCGTGCATATTGAAGAAGGCTTTGATTTTCTCGGATGGAACGTGCGCAAATACGATGGAAAGTTACTCATCAAACCTGCGAAAAAGAACGTGCAAACGTTCTTGCGGAAAGTCCGGGGAATAATCAAAGAGTCCAAGACGATGAAGCAAGAAAATCTGGTGAGAAAACTCAACCCGATTATCGGGGGTTGGGCAAACTACCATCAGAACCAAGTAGCGAAGGAGACCTTTTCCAAGGTAGACAACGTTATTTGGAAACAGCTTTGGCAGTGGGCTTGCAGAAGGCATCCGAGTAAATCAGCCGCATGGGTGAAGTCGAAATACTTCATGCGTGATGGTTTGAGGAATGGGGTGTTCGGCACAAAGGTAGAGGATGATAAAGGTGAAAAAAAGGTTGTGAAGTTGGTGTTAGCCAGCGACACGTCGATTAAACGCCACGTCAAAATCAAAGGCGCAGCGAATCCTTACGACCCAGAGTTTGAGACGTACTTCGAAGAAAGACTTGGTCTGACAATGAAGGAAAGTTTCAGAGGGAAGAACAGGTTGCTGTTCCTGTGGTATGCACAGGATGGGTTATGTCCGAAATGCGGAGAGAAAATAACGAAGGAAACGGGGTGGAATCTTCACCACATCCTTCCAAAAGCTCAAGGCGGAGAAGACAAGATGACCAATCTTGAGTTGCTACATCCGAATTGCCATAGGCAGGTTCACAGCCGAGAAAAGAAGTTAGTTACCGGCTCTGGTCAAACAGGGCTTTGAAGAGGCTTGAGCCGGATGCGGGGAAACTCGCAAGTCCGGTTCTTAGGGGGGAGCGGCGCAGTAATGCGCTGTTCCTACCCGACAAGAGGCGCAGATGGCGGACGGCGATTTGATGCGGAAGGACATCAAGGAGGCCGAAGCTGAAGCGGTGGCTTATCTGTGTTGCGCAACACTTGGATTGCCAGGGCTTGAAGAAAGTCGTGACTACATTCAGGGCTGGCTGGGTTCAAAGGAGCAATCCGATGAATTCTCCAAAAAGAGCGCGTCACGGGTTTTTTCGGCAGCCGACAAGATACTCAAAGCCGGCACCAAGTCTGCGAAAGTGGAGGAGGTGCATCATGGGGTATGAACACGCGATGCACCTGAATGCGAAAGTTGCCGCCGGGACTACGGTCCAGCAGGTGGCGGACGCCTTCAAGCCCCTCATGAAGTACGCGGGGTACGACGGCGCCGATGCTTTCACCAAGGCCGAAACAGTGGCGGGGGAGGACGAGTTTTTCTTCGACCCCGAAACTGGTGATCTGGATGTCTCGACATCTGGCTCGGTCGGATATGGCTACTTCAACATCGTTCTGGAGGTGGCCGGCAACCTGGGGCGGATCGTGGCGGAGTCGGGCGAAATCTGGCTCTACGACCATGACACGGGCAACATCGACGAGGCCAGAACCGTCATCGAGTTCGGGCCAAGCGAGGAGGCGATCAAGGCCTACCGCGCAAAGCGCGACATCGAGGCGGGGCTGAAGCTGATGGAGCCGCACCTGTCCAGCGAAAAACTGGATGCTGTGCGCCGCTTAATGTAGTCAACTTTTTCCAATCACCCAAGGGGGATGCATCGAGCCCCCAGGGGCTTGGTCTATCCCTCAAGGGCACTAACCAAAGAGGGATACAAAATGGAACATCAAACAATCACCAGCATTCGTGTTGGCAGCCTTCTGGCTGGAAGCAATCCGCGTACATATTTCGATCCGGTAGAGATGGCGGAATTGGAAGCATCAATCCTGGCGGCAAAAGGAGTGATACAACCGATTCTGATTCGTCCGGTCAAAGGCGGATACGCAATCGTAGCGGGTGAACGTCGCGCTCGCGCGTCAAGAAAGGTATTTGGCGATGACTATGAAATTCCGGTCATCGCCAAAGCGATCTCTGACGAAGAAGCCGATGACATGGCGCTGATTGAGAACACCCAACGCGCCAACATGAGCCCCACCGAAGAAGCCGCAGCAGCAGCCAAGATTCTCGGCCGTTGTGAGGGCAACAGAGATGAGACAGCAAAGCGTCTTGGTTGGTCACGCAGTACGCTGGATAAGCGTCTTGCGCTGATGAACTGTAGCCCGTCCGTGATGGCTGCTCTCAATGAACGCAAGATCCAATTGGGTCATGCCGAATTGCTGGCGGCAGTACCGAAGGACAGGCAGGAAAAAGCGATTGTGAATTTGCTTTCGCGCCCTGTGTTACCGACGGTTGTTGAGTTCAAGTCTGGGCTGGAACAAATATCCCAAGCGATGGCGACAGCAATATTCGACAAGACGGACTGCACAAGCTGCATTCACAACAGTGGAAATCAGCAGGCATTGTTCGCCGATTCGGTCTCTGATGGTCATTGCACCAACAGCGACTGTTTCAACAAGAAGACCGAGGGTGTGTTGGAAGCCAGGAAAAAATCCCTGGAAGAGAACTATCCTCGCGTTGTCATCGTCCGACAGGGCGAAAACAACACGGTCATCAAGTTGGTCGCAGAAGGTGCAACCGGCGTTGGTGATGAGCAAGCAGCGGCATGTCGCAGTTGCAAGTCGTTCGGAGCGGCGATCAGCGCGATACCCGGTAAAGTGGGTAACGTGTATGAGTCACAATGCTTCGATACCTCATGCCACACGAAAAAAGTTGGCGAGCGCTTGTTGGCGGAAAAGAAAGCGGCTGCAAAGCCTGCGACTGCTCCAACAACGGCTGAACCTGCCGGTTCAAAGCCTGTAGCCGGGAAGGGCGCGGAGAAATCCACTACCACATCCAAGGCTACCGTGACATCGGTTCAAGACACACAGCGTGTCGTGGACTATCGGATCGGTGTCTGGCGCAAGGCGTTGAAGAAAGAACTGTTCGCGGATCCGCATAAGAATCTGTGTATGCTCATCGGCATAATGATGACGCGCGGTGGAACGAATGTGTCATCTACAAAACTGGCATCCGGTTTTGAAACGATGACATCGCAAAAGCCCCCCGTCAGTAATGTCGGCGAAGCTGCTGCGATGGTGGCGGAAGTTGACGACAAGGTGCGCTCGCAGATGTTGTCCGGGATCGTAATTTCAATCACGGATAGTATCGAGAAGTCACATCTGCCGGAAATGCTCAAGTTCATGCAAGTGGATTTGGTAAAACACTGGAAGTTGAACGCAGAATTCCTTGATCTGCTCACCAAGAGCGAGATCGAGGTGATTGCGGAAGAGCTTGGTCTGAAAGCCGCGCTTGGCGAGAAATACGTCAAAGTGAAAAGCGGCAAGAAGGACGAGTTCATCAAAGCGCTGATGGAGATTGAAGGCTTCGTGTACGAAGGCAAAATTCCCAAGGTGCTGAAACATGCAGTAGATTGAACTTTACCCACCCCTTCGGGGGTGGGCTTTTCAAAGCACATCGGAAGGTGTGTTTTGCAAAGCGTATTCACACCCGGCGCTTATTGCGCTGAGTTGATATTGGTGGCTGGCCAATCCAAACAAACAGAAGACACGCAAGTGTCAATGAATCACCCAAAGCAGCGCTCACCCAAGCGGGGACATCGTTCCCCTTGGGGCATGGTGTCCCTTTTTCGTTTCACCAAAAAGGAGATTCACCATGTTCTCAGCACTTCAACCATTGCTGGCCAATTTGGCTAGCTTAACTATCACGCTGGTCAACAATACGGATGGCACCATCACGGTGACTGTTACACCGTATGGGGGCAAAGCGGGCAACGTTCTCGACACCCCATTGTCTCTCACCGGCACTGCCGCTGAGTTCGATGATGGGTTTGTTGGGCATCTCAATAGCTATGTGCCCAAGCGTCAAACCTTGGCCGACCAACTGGCTGCTACAGAAGCGATTCTGGAAGCGGCACAGAAGGAAGCTACTGACAAAGCGAAGAAGTCGATCGCCAAGCCAGCAAAAACGGCATCTCCCACTACCACGGACAATCCAGAAGGATCGGATGATGACAATGAAGGTGATGATGACTCTGGCGCGTGCTGCACTGCACCGGCTTCAACAGAACTGACATCAATAACTTCCGCACCTGCGGCTTCGACAGAAGCCAAGGGTTTGTGGGAATAAGGGGGGATGACGAAATGGCTATCCAAACCACAATACTGAATCGCACCTTTGCGTACAGCGGCTTGACCCTTCCTGATCCTGGGAAAGGTTTGTCGCTGGAGGAAGTCCGCGATGTCTATGCAGCCACCTACCCTGAACTGATCTCGGCCTCCATCGAGGGGCCGGAAAAGAAGGGGGACAACTTGGTCTACACGTTCAAAAAGGGCGTGGGGACGAAGGGCTGATCATGGGGTCATCACTGAAGGCAAGGCTTAAAGCCTTATCCAAGGATGGCTCCTCAACCAAGCAGGCAGGGCTAGTGATAGCCCCGTTTGTTTCCAAAGAGGAGCAATCATGCGTCAAAGCATTGGTTCAACTCGTGCGCTCGTCAAAGAGCACGCAGAAGGAAGGCCTGTTGCTACCTCCTTCGGGAGCGCTGCCACTGGTTTTCTGACACTACCTTTCATTTCTCGGCACGCACCGGTTACTTCGGTGATTGATGAGGGTGATGGGAGATGGTTGCAGGCGGCCAAGTTGTGCGCAGAGCTGGTTGAGGATGACGAACTCGTTATCCATGACAAGACATCGGCGCGCGACATCATCGGTCAATCATTATCTGTGTGGGCTTCAAAACACTGCGCAGAGATACAAGTGCTGGATAAATTCGAGCTTGTCGCAAGTCTGGATCGAGATGCTTTCGGTCTGGATTACGAAGGTGAGCCAGAAAAGAAACTTCTGTACATCGGGTTTCAATCACAGCAAACAACGCCATACATCAACGTCAAGGCGAAAGTCGAGATGTTGGAGGCGGCGCATCCTGGTCTCGGTCGTACCGCAGTCAGCATCGCGGAATTGGCCGGTTATCGGACGTTCACGGCGTTCACGCCGCAAGTGGCTCTTCATCACGCCTCATACCTGTACTGGTGTGGGACGGACAATGATGAGGATTTCAAAGAAGAGGTGGGTGTAATTGGTGATGAGGGCGAGCTTGACGAAGATACATTTTTGCCAAGCCAGTTCTTAGCATCATTTCCAAGCTACCTCGTCAGCGGCGAAGGGCTTGAACGTGATGTTATTCAACGTATCGCAACCAGCACGGAAACGGCGGGCGAAACGGCGCGGGTCATCTTGTCCGTCATGGACTTGATCGAACGGGATGCCAGATTGCCTTACCTGGATAACTTTTATGGGGAGCCGGTCTTCTTTTCCTGCTACGTGGGGACAGGTGACGACATGCTGGGGCGTGTAATGGATGACTTTTATCAAAGCACGAGCGACGGCGGTGAATATACCGACATTTATGGAGTGGCTGAAGTTGCATTCAACAAGAGGGCTTTTCTGAAATGGAAGGCCGAAATGGAGAAAGGCTTCGCGCTCTACACACAACTTGATCGCCTGATGCGCTGCATCGGTGATGTTCAATAAAGGAGGCATCATGCAAATTCAAGCAGCATGCGTGTCTGGCGCACAGAAGGTGTATGGAATGTCACACGCGATCCTGTTGTATGGCGAACGCGGCGGGCAGACAGTATTCGCTTCAGTGCATGACATTCAAACAAGCAACGAGGGCGTAGCAACCATCGCAGCGGGCACACCGGTCTCCAAGACTGGCCTCGTGAAAATGATGCAAACCCTCGTGCCGGAGGATTACGCGCCGGCAGAGTTGTTGGGGAATCACATCCTCGCCAAAGGGAGCGACTACCTTGTGTGGTACTGCAAATCCCAGAAGCGTCAGGTGTGGTTCAAGAACGATGAAGTTGGGCAAGATGTAAGCGCAAATACCTATCAACCCGGGCTAGTGTTCATCATTGGCAGGGGGCATTGGTATGTATTCGCCGTAAAGGGCAACAAGCGTCCAACATCGAGCACACCACTGTATGTGGCTCCATACCTCAACGTTTGGAAAGGTGGTCGCATCTGTACTGGCAACATCGAAACGCCGAAGGGCGAGTTGAAATTCAATACGGAAGCATGGGAAGAGGCGTTTTTCCGAAGCTACTTCACCCATCCGAACGTCCACGAAAAAGATGCACTGACAAAATATCGCGGCGGCATCTTTGCGTTGTGGCGTGCGCTGATGAAAGGCCGGGCATTCCCGGCTGAATCATTGGTGCGCGCTGGAGAGACGCTGGGGCAGGCATTTGAAAGGACGGTGAAGCATGGACAGTCGTGACGTTGCGCTGCAAAGCGTGATGCCTACGGTAATGGTGCCACGCTACTCTGAACTGAAAGAACTGGCCACGGCAGGTGATCGCATTTTGATGGCCGCCAACGGTGTCTGGCTGGAAGTTTGCCGCGCATGGCTGTATGCGCGCGTGCTGGTCGCAAAGCCTTCAATCATCCCGGTTCCATACGGGCAAGTGAGTGAGGTAATGCGGTTCGGCTTTGGCAAATTGCCGAAGACAATGGTCGCTCAATTTATCGAGCAGGCCAGAGCCAGATGCCCAAACGAGTGTGCTGCTTGGGTCGTCTGGAATCAACGGACGAACGAGTGGAGGCTGATGATGCTTGAAGAGACATCGGTCGGGCCTGGTCATGTCAACGTCAACCTGCCAACACTGGAGGAAGACGAACACATGGTCATGGATTTGCATTCGCATGGGCTGACAGAAGCGTTCTTTTCCAGAACTGACAACAAAGATGATCGAGGTGCGACAAAAATTGCCGGAGTCATTGGAAATCTTGATAAGCCGGGGGTGACAGCATCATTTCGCCTCTGTGCGAACGGGATGTTTGTGTCACTTCCATTTGATAGCTCGCAAGGGCAGGAAGGAAACACATGATCCATAACATCGAATCACGCCTACTTACGCGGGCGGTGAAGGTGGTGTTGGTTGGTGCAGGTGGCACAGGTTCGCACGTCTTGCGACGGCTGGCCAACATGCACTTCGCGATGGTCGAGCTGGGGCATCCTGAAGGTTTGGATGTCTTGGTGGTAGATCCAGACACAGTGTCTAAAACCAACGTTGGTCGGCAGAATTTCTGGCCATCCGATGTTGGGCAGCCAAAGGCCGAAATATTGGTCAACCGCTGCAATATGTTGATGCAAACGGGATGGCAGGCTGAAATTGCGAAAGTCACTGACGATTCGCGGTTCAACTCCCAGCCGGACATCGTGATCGGGTGCGTCGATAACAGGAAGGGCAGGGCAGCGATACTCAAAGCGCTCAAGCGCAGCATGTACCGCGCATCCTGCTACTACTTGGACATCGGCAATCGTGAACATGATGGCCAAGTGGTGCTGGGCGAGATCTTCGGTGAGAGCTTCAAACGGGAACATCGTTTGCCTCACGTCGCAGACCTCTACCCCGACATCATCGACGGGTCGCTGGATGCTACAGACGATACGCCAAGTTGCAGTTTGGCTGAAGCGTTGGAGAAACAATCTCTGTTCATCAACGACACGATGGCGAATGCGGCTTGCAACTTGTTGTGGGAGCTTTTCCGTTATGGACGGCTCACGCATCACGGCCAATTCGTCAACATCAAGTCAGGGCGCGTAACGCCCCTGGCCATCGATCCCGAAGCGTGGAAGCGCTTTGGCTACGATGAGAATGCAAAACCAAAGCGGCGCAGTAAGGCCGCGAAGAAGTAGGTAGTTAGCAACGAGTCCCATCCGCGACGTTTGCGGATAGGGACACGATGAATCCCCTTGTTGGAAATAGCCATCAGGGGGCTTCACTAAGTCATTGCAGGCTTAGTGAAGCCCCTTTTTGGCTTCTTCACCAACAACACAAAGGAGATTCACCATGCCGTTATCTGCTGAAATGTACGTATTTTTTGACAAGGTGGCCAAGAAGAACTTCAGCTTGGCTTGCGATGTGTACTATGCTCTTGCGAATGGGCAGGAAATAACGCCCAGCGTGCGAGCCAAGGTACAAGAGGCGTTGCGTCTTTCACATTAGTGCGGGGTGCAACGAAAAAAGAAGAGCCAGCGCATTCGTGCGCTGGTTTTTTTGCGGTCTGTGCGTCTGGTCAATACTCACATCGAGCCGCTTTCGGTTGGCAAAAAATATTTTTTGCCAATGGCAGCTATACGGCAGGCAAAATGGAATGACGACGGTCTCCGAGGTGCCAGAAGCGGGTATTTGTGGGAACGGAGTTATTCATATAGGATAAAACCTGTTCTATGGTTGGATGCGACGGCACTAGACACTTGATATGAATACTACGATTTCCATCGGCGAACCCTGGATGTGGGTCGCTTTCATCGTTTTCGTGCTGGTAATGCTGGCGCTGGACCTGTTCGTGTTCGGCGGCAGGAAGGCGCACAGGGTCAGCGTCAGGGAGGCGGCCACCTGGTCGCTGGTCTGGGTCAGCCTAGCGCTGCTGTTCAACGCCGGGCTGTGGTGGTACCTGAGCGGCACGGCCGGGCCGGAGATCGCCGACCGCAAGGCGCTGGAATTCCTCACCGGCTACCTGATCGAGAAGTCGCTGTCGGTGGACAACGTGTTCGTGTTCCTGCTGATCTTCTCGTCCTTCCACGTCGCCGCCGAATACCAGCGCCGCGTACTGATTTACGGCGTGCTCGGCGCCATCGTGCTGCGCGCCGTGATGATCCTGGCCGGGGCCTGGCTGGTGCGCGAATTCAACTGGGTGCTCTACATTTTCGGCGCCTTCCTGGTGGTTACCGGTGTGCGCATGCTGGTGATGGCCGAGAAAGAACCTGACCTGAACAACAACCCGGTATTGAAATTCGCGCGCCGCCATCTGCGCATCTCCGATGGTCACCACGGCGAGAAATTCGCCGTGGTGAAGGACGGCGTGCGTTACTTCACGCCGCTGTTCCTAGTGCTGATCCTGATCGAAACATCCGACGTGGTGTTCGCGGTGGATTCCATCCCGGCCATTTTCGCGATCACCACCGATCCCTTCATCGTATTCACCTCCAACATCTTCGCGATCATGGGGCTGCGGGCATTGTATTTCCTGCTCGCCGACGTGGCGGACAGATTCCATCTGCTGAAATATGGCCTGGCCATGGTGCTCGCCTTCATCGGCGCGAAGATGCTGATCGCCCCGTGGTGTCACGTACCGGTGGCGGCCTCGCTTGCCATCGTCGCGGTGCTGATCGGCGCCAGCGTGGCCGCCAGCCTGATTGCGACGCGCAAGGGGTCGATGTGATGTGGTCGCGCCTGATCACATCGCTGCAAGCCAGCAGGCTGTTGCCCTGGCTGGTGCTGGCGGCCGGATTCGCCATAACCTATCTGGTGCAGCAGCAGGCGTTTAACGCCGCGCGCCAGATCCAGATGCTGCCCGACGAGGCGATAGGATTTTTGAATCGCGTATGACCGCTGTGTGTCGATTGTGACTGTTGGCCACCGTCAGCTTCACTGCGATTCGTTTTTTTTGCTGCCAGTGACTCCTTTGCGGTAGGCAGTTCGTTGTGGCGAATGGACACTCCTTGCCATTTCCGCCACTCGAATGATTGCACCGATGGTCGGTTATCAGAGTATGGTTTTCCTTTAGGGAACCTCTGATTAAGTCCCACATGGCCGCGCATTCGGCTTTGCGGGATGAGATGCAAGGAAGACGACGACGCGAATGGCCATTCCCTTCGCTCGGAGCCTGACACCGCAGATCGCCCGCAAAGCCAATGCCTTGAAGGGTTGCAACCAAAACTGGCGCTCGCGGCGTTGCGCTCCTTGGCATCGTAGAATGACTACGACCTGCGTCGCGCGCCTTGCGATCATCCAGTTTTTGTTAGCAACGCGGTTCATGGCGGACTTGATCAGAGGTTCCTTAGACGTTAGAATTTATCCTCCACCGCGCCGATTACATTTTTTTGCCACAGGAGATACTCTGCAATGATCATCGAATCACGAATATTTTCAGTTGCTGATTATGCTCAACCATCGGAAGGAGAGCCCATTCGCTCAGTTGTCCTCGAAACTGCCGAGTCTGTGATTGTTGTTTGGCATTTACGTCCCGGGCAGGAAATTGCGGCTCATGTTCACCCGCACGGACAAGACACATGGACGGTTCTATCAGGCTCAGCAGAGTATTTTCAAGGCAACGGCACCGTATGCTACCTCAAGGCTAACGAGGTCGCAATTGCCAAGCCTGGTCAGGTACATGGCGCAAAAAATGTTGGCTCGGAGCCTTTCGTGTTCGTCTCTGTTGTCGCATCTCGTAACGCTGGCTACGCTCTGGCTGAGAAATAGCAACCGGGGTAATTTTTAGAGCTGCGACCGACCGGCTTGGAGAAAGCTGAAGTGGCACTATGTGTCGATTGCTGTACGTCAAGACAGGCAGCTTTATAGCAGCGAAAAGACAATTAGAATAATGTGTTCACCCTGTATAGATTGGCGACGTGAGTTGTGGCCTGACAACTGCTCCCAGCATCAATATGCTATCCCCCTTAATGAAAAAAGCCCAAGTGGTTACCCGGGCTTTCGTACCTAATATAACGCAACAGATTAGGCTGCGACAGTCTTGTCGGACGCTTCAGGTGCTGACACAATCGGGGCAGGTTGCTTGATAACTTTGGTTTTCTTGACCGTGACCGGAGCCTTCGCCCGTTTGATAGCAGTTTTATTCGGTGCCGATGCCTTCTTGCCGGTCAGAGCTACTTTGGCCGCCGACTTCACCGCAGCGGCCTTGGACACCGGCTTCGCAGCGGTGGGGTTTTTAGCAGTTGGCTTGACCACATTTTTTGCGGCTGCCGGTTTAGTGGCAGCAGGTTTCGCCCTGCCTGCCTTCACCGACTTCGTCGGCGTCACCGATTTTGCTGCCGCCTTGGCAGCCTGAAATCCTTTAACCTTGTCGATCAGAAAATCGTCCTTCTTGTTTCTCCGGATCGCCGCCACGATCCAACCTGGCGCCTGGCCGTTACCTGTCCATGTCTTCCCGGTTTTTGGGTCCATGTACTTTGGCGGGTTGGAAGGTTTCTTGGCAGTTTTCCGGCGCTTGGCAACCTTGGTGCTTGTCGGCGCCTTGACATCAACCTTGAGACTCTTGAACAGGTCCTCTGATGTCAGTTCATATTCAGTGATCTGCTTACGGATTCCAGCAATGACTTTTGCTGCTTCGACTTTTCTGGCTTCATTAGCCTTTTTTTCGAGTGCAGCGATTTGACGTTTGATTTCTTTAAAGGATGTGGCCATGGGAAGTTTCCCTCGAATAAAAGTAGATTGGATATTATTATCTGATCCGCATGTGAGTCAACCAGGCAGCAAATGAATCCGTCAGTTTTTTCTGACTTCAGCGAGACAGACTCACTCTTATTATTATACTTTGTTGCAGAAATCACACAGGGTCATTTCCGCATCGAAATCGCACGTTGCCCATAATTCAGTTGCGCCAATCAATGCCCATTCAAATATGACACCAGTATAATCCATGACTTTTTTCGGCACTCATCCATGTGGTTAAAAAATATCTTCATCTATCGTCTGCCTGGCGACTGCAAAATAACAGCCGCAACGCTTCAGGAGAAACTAGCCTTCAAACCGTTTATGCCTTGCAGCGGTCTCGACAAGCAAAGCCGAGGCTGGGTTTCCCTCGCTTGCGGGGGAAGGTTGGGATGGGGGGCGGGCATGGTGGACTTCATTATCAGGGGAGGCATATTTGCCATGCCCGTTAGTCCGGTTAGTGAATTTAAATTTTATTAGCACGTATCCGAATTGTCGCTCCGGCAGTGTTTTGCGCCGAGGTTTTGTAATGCTTGGAGAAATATATTGAGTTCAACCTATGACGAGTCGTCATTCAAGGTGCTGCGCGGTCTGGAACCGGTACGCCAGCGTCCCGGGATGTATACGATGCTGGACAACCCGAACCACATCATCATCGAGGTGGTGGATAACGCCTGTGATGAGGCCTTGGCCGGATTCTCAAAGAACATCACTGTCACAGCCCATGTGGATGGATCGGTCTCTGTTCAGGATGAAGGTCGTGGTATTCCAGTAGGCATTCATCCTGAAGAGGGTGTCTCAGTCGTCGAAGTCGCCTTTACCGTGCTCCATGCAGGTGGCAAGTTCGACAAGGATTCGGGTGGCGCATACAAGTTTGCAGGTGGCTTGCATGGCGTGGGGGTTGCCGTCACCAATGCGCTATCAACCGCTATCGAGGTCACGGTGTTCCGTGAAGGTGGCCAACATCACTTGCGTTTCGTGAATGGTGTGGCGATCAGCCCGCTTGCCAAAGTTGGGGACTGCCCGAAACGCAAGACAGGCACGACAGTGCGGACATGGCCTGATATCAAGTATTTCGACAGCCCCGGCATCAACCTGGCGCAACTGGAGCGCGCCCTGCGCGCCAAGGCGGTATTGCTGCCCGGCGTAACGGTTATGCTGAACATCGAACAGACGAAAGAGACCAAGTCATGGTCTTATCCAGACGGTTTGCGCGGTTACCTTGCCGAAGCGCTGGCCGAGCAGGAACTGGCTGCTCCGATCTTTACCGGCGAGCGTTACATTGCCCGTGGTGGTGATGACAGTTTTGTCGAGGGTGAAGGTGCAGCCTGGGCTTTTGCCTGGGCGGAGGAGGGGACGATCACCCGAGAGTCCTACGTCAATCTGATTCCGACCTGGTCCGGTGGAACGCACGATGCCGGATTGCGTGATGGTGTGTTCAATGCCGTCAAAAGCTTCATCGAACTGCATAGCATGATGCCCAAAGGAATCAAGCTGACCTCCGACGATGTGTTCTCCCGCGTCAGCTTTGTTCTGTCCGCCAAACTGCTGGATCCCTCATTCCAAGGGCAGACCAAAGAAAAATTGGTATCGCGCAATGCGTTGAAGCTGGTCTCCAGCATGGTCGGCGACCCGCTGTTGTTGTGGCTCAACGAGCACATCGAGCACGGCAAAAAGATTGCCGAGCTATCCATCAAGCAGGCGCAAACCCGGATGCGCTCATCGCAGAAGGTCGAGAAGAAAAAAGGCTCATCGGTTGCCGTTCTCCCCGGAAAACTCACCGACGCGGCGGAATTCAATCCCGCGCGTAACGAATTGTTCCTGGTCGAAGGTGACTCGGCTGGTGGCTCGGCCAAGCAGGGGCGCGATAAAGAGTTTCAGGCCATCCTTCCACTGCGCGGCAAGGTGCTCAACACTTTCGAGGTTGAGCGCGACAAACTGTTTTCCAATGCCGAGGTACATGACATTGCGGTGGCGATCGGCGTAGACCCGCACAGCAGGACGGACAACGCGGATATGTCCGGTTTGCGCTACCACAGCATCTACATCATGGCGGACGCGGACGTGGATGGTTCGCACATTGCCACGCTGCTGCTGACCTTGTTCTTCCAGCATTTCCCCAAGCTGATCGAGGCTGGGCACATCTATCTTGCACAGCCGCCGTTGTTTCGCATCGACGTGCCCGCCCAGGGTAAGAAACCGTTGCGCAAGCTCTATGCACTGAATGCCGAGGAGCTTGCCTCAATTGAAGATCGAATGAGAAAAGACAAAGTACGCGAGGGATCATGGACGATCTCACGCTTCAAAGGGCTGGGCGAGATGAATCCGGTGCAGTTATGGGAAACTACCATGTGCCCTGATACACGCCGCGCTTTGCGGGTCGAATTGGACACCGCATCATTTGCTGCCACCGAGCAAACCATGACCATGCTGATGGCAAAAAAAGAATCTGGCTCAAGGCGGGAATGGCTGGAATTTCATGGAAACGAGGTAACTGGCGATGTCTGATCAACAACAAACCTTGTTTGACGCTGGTGATGATGAACAACCGACAGTCACTACAGCCGTTCTAAGCAAACCGGCTCAAGATGAACCCGTGACATCGGGTGGAGGTAATGGGAAAAGCGTGCGTCATTTTGCCCCGCTTCCTGATCTGCCTGAAGGCGATTCCGTGCCGCTGGCGCTGTATGCCGAGCGTGCTTATCTGGAATATGCGGTATCCGTGGTGAAGGGCAGGGCACTGCCGGATGTCTGCGATGGTCAAAAGCCTGTTCAGCGCCGCATTCTCTATGCGATGCGAGAAATGGGCTTGACCCACAACAGCACCTACGTTAAATCGGCGCGTGTGGTGGGCGAAGTGTTGGGTAAGTTCCATCCGCATGGTGATACCTCAGCCTACGATGCGATGGTGCGGCTGGCGCAGAACTTCTCGTTGCGTTACCCGCTGGTCGATGGGCAAGGCAACTTTGGTTCTCGTGATGGGGATAACTCGGCGGCGATGCGTTATACGGAAGCGCGTCTGACACCGATTGCGGCCGTGCTGCTGTCTGAGCTGGACATGGGCACGGTGGACATGATTCCGAACTACGACGGCCATTTCCAGGAACCTGCCATGCTGCCGGCGCGTTTGCCGATGGTGTTGCTCAATGGTGCCTCCGGTATTGCGGTCGGTATGGCCACCGAGATCCCCTCGCACAACCTGCGCGAAGTGGGTACGGCTGCTGCATTGTGTGTCAGGAATGCGGCGTGTTCGGATGAGGAGCTATTGGCTTCGATCACAGGGCCAGACCTGCCGAGTGGCGGCCAGATCATTTCCTCACCCCTGGAGATTCGAGAATGCTTTCGAACCGGGCGCGGCTCATTGAAGATGCGCGCACGCTGGAAGGTCGAGGAGCTGGCGCGCGGACAATGGCGCGTGGCGGTATATGAACTTCCAGATGGCACTTCCTCCAAAAAGATCATGGAGGAAATCGAGGAGCTGACCAATCCAAAGATCAGGACCAACAAAAAAGCATTGACCCAAGAACAGGTGCAGAACAAACAGTTGATTCTTTCCGTTCTGGATAAAGTCATCGACGAATCAGACAAAGACCAGGCGGTGCGACTGGTATTTGAACCAAAATCGGGCCGCCAGTCAGTCGATGAACTCATGATCATCCTGTTAGCGCACACCAGTTTGGAAAGCTCCTTGTCGATTAATATGGTGATGATCGGCATCGATGGCCGACCCAAACAAAAATCCATCCCGGACATCATCCGCGAATGGGCGCAGTTCCGCATCGCCACGGTCCGTCGTCGTTGTGAACATCGACTGGGGCAGATTAATGACCGCATCCATATTCTGCAAGGACGCATGACGGCCTATCTTAATCTGGACGAAGTGATCGCCCTGATTCGTGAATCTGACGAACCCAAAGCGGCGCTGATTGCGCGGTTTGAACTGTCCGAGCGGCAGGCCGAGGATATTCTGGAGATCAGGCTGCGCCAGTTGGCCAAGATGGAAGGCATCAAGATCGAGCGCGAGCTGAAGCAATTGCAAGATGAAAGTGGCGAGTTGAATAAACTCCTGGGCTCGGATTTAATCATGCGCCGGCGTGTCGCCAAAGAGATCGAGGACGACATCAAGGCTTTTGGTGATGACCGGCGCACGCTCATTGAGCAAGCCGAGCGCGTCGTGCTCACCACGCAGGTGGTGGATGAGCCGGTAACCGTGATCATCTCGAAGAAGCATTGGGCTCGAACAAGGCAAGGACATGGCCTTGATCTAACCGGTGTGGCATTCAAGGACGGCGATGGGGTGCTGGATTCATTCGAGTGCCGCACCACCGACCAGTGCATCGTGATCTGTAGCAACGGTCGGGTTTGCAGTATTCCCGTGCCGCAAATCCCCTCAGTGCGTGGCGATGGCGTGCCATTGGCTACTTTGATCGATGTGGCCGCAGGTGCCCAGATCGTTCATGTGCTCTGCGGCGCTGTCGAACAGAGCGTATTGTTGGCGACTTCGGCAAGTTACGGATTTGTCTGCATGCTGAGCGATATGGTGGGCCGTAACAAGGCCGGTAAACAATTCATCACGATTGATGGGGATGAGCACATTCTGTCACCGGTGATATTCACGCCATCTGAACAATCGTTGGTGGTATCGGCAAGTCATTCAGGCCGGCTGTTGGTTTTTGTGTTGGCAGAGATGAAACGATTATCTGGCGGCGGTAAAGGTGTGGTGGTGATGGGGTTGAACGATGGCGATGAGCTGGCATCCGTGATCGTGCTCAATAAACCTAAGCTCACTGTCATCACTCAAAGCGGGACAGGGCGCGAGCAAGTGATCAGACTGTCGGAAATAGATTTACAGGCGAACTTCAGCAAGCGTGCAAGGATGGGTAAGTCACTGCCCATGAAGCCGAAGTCGTTCGTGTCGAGGCTGGTTGCTGGTGACTGAACTCTCGCTTGCGCGCCATTGCGAATACAAACCTGGGAGCCAAGATGAATGAGATTCGTTGCGATGGCGGTGGCAAGGCCATGCTCAGGGCACGCCGCAACCACTATCACGTCTATGTTGTCGAGTTGTCCAGGGACGTGTTGTACGAAGGCAAGTTCAAAAGATGCAACCCGGATTACATCCCGGGCAAGCCGTGCGTTTATGTCGGCATGACAGGCCTGAACCCCGACGTGCGCTTTGACAAACACAAGGCGGGCATCCAGTCCAATCGGTACGTCAAGCAATACGGATTGCGGTTGTTGCCCGATCTCTACGAAGCATTTAACCCGATGCCTTATGAAGAGGCGTGCGACAGGGAAGTCGAGGTGGGGATTGATTTGCGCAGTGCAGGGTTCGGGGTTTGGCAGGCGTGACAAATCACGTAATGCTTCACGCTTGCGCTTGAAGTAGAATCCAGCCATATTCCTGACCGCACTATCACCCCACAGTCTCTGCAAAATGACTCGCTCAGAACTTATTGAACGCCTTGCCCAGCTTCACCCCCAACTGCAATTGAAAGATGCCGAGCTTGCCGTCAGGGTGATTCTGGATGCGCTTTCCGATGCTCTGTCGAAGGGTGGGCGTGCCGAGATTCGCGGCTTCGGAAGCTTTGGATTGAATTACCGGCCACCGCGGCAAGGGCGGAATCCCAAGACCGGCGCGAAGGTGAAAGTGCCTGCCAAGTATGTACCGCATTTCAAGCCGGGAAAGGAACTGAAGGAACGGGTGGATCGCGAATGACAATCGAATCTCTCCCTGAATTTACTGCACCGGCAGCCAGGCTATGGGCAGCCATTCCAGTCGATGCCAGAAAGCGACTGCTTGCGAATGTCTGGTGCGTGAAATGCCGTCATGCGGTCACCATCACCAATTTTACCGGAGCCGTCAAAGCGCGCGACTTGTTGCTTGTCGGCAAATGTTCGGAGTGTCATGGTGATGTGGCGAGACTGATCGAGACGAGTGAGATTGTGGTTAAATGAAAAAATACGCAGCACCAGAATCGGGTAAATCCGGCGGCTGTTAATTCGGAATTCCCCAGACGATGGATATGACAAGTGCGCTATTCCTGCTGTTGCTGGCCGCGCTGGGGTGGTTCTGGTTCGGCAGCCTGCGCGCCCTTGAGATCGCCAGGAATATGGGGAAACATGCCTGCAGCGATGCGGATGTGCAATTTCTCGACGACACGGTCGCCAGCATCTCGATGGCGCTGGCGCGGGACAAGTCTGGCCGCCGGGTGTTGCGCCGCACCTACCGTTTCGAATTCAGCGAGACCGGCAACACCCGGCTCGAAGGCCGGCTGATCCTGCTTGGCGACAAGATCGAGTCGGTAACCATGGAACCCTACCAAATATTGCCCTGAACGGATAATGACCTTGACAGTGGAACGCTCGTTCCATTATCGTTATCCCCATGGAAAACATCGATCCCACCTATCTGGCCAGGCTCCAGGACTATTACGCCGAAACCGGCGTGCTGCCGCCGTATTCCACCATCATGGGCATCGTCGGCATGAAGTCCAAATCGCCCGTGGCGGCGCTGGTGGCACGACTCAAGCTGCAAGGCTATCTGGAATCTACCCCGGAAAAGCGCCTCAGGCCGGGCAGGCGGTTCTTCGAGCGCCCCATCTTCGACAGCGTGCGCGCCGGCTTCCCCAGCCCGGCCGGTGATTCGAATCATGACATGCTGACCATCGACGAATATCTGGTCTCGCATCCTTCCAGCACCGTGCTGGTCAACGTCAAAGGCGACTCCATGATCGATGCCGGCATCCTGCCGGGCGACACCGTCATAGTGGAAAAGCGCGCCGTGGCGAATGTGGGTGACATGGTCATCGCCATCATCGACAACGAATTCACCCTGAAGACCCTCGGCAAGGAAAAGAACGAATATGTGCTGATCCCAGCCAATCCAGCCTATTCTGTCATCCATCCCAAGGGCGACATGGAAATCTTCGGTGTCGTCGTCGGCCAGTTCCGCAAGTACAAATAAGCCGGCGCATCCATCATGCTTATCAGCAACTGGCCCAATGCCATCGCGCATGTGGATGCCGACTGTTTCTACGCCTCCTGCGAACAGTTGCGCCGCCCCGACCTGAAAGGACAGCCCATCTGCGTGCTGTCCAGCCAGGATGCCTGCGTGGTCGCCAAGACCTATGACGCCAAAGCCGCCGGCATCACCACCGGCATGCCGGTCTGGGAAGCCAGGAAACTGCTGCCGCAGGCAAACTACCTTTCCGCCGACTTCCGCTATTACGGCCAGATATCCGACAAACTCTTTGCCATCATCAGGCGCTACAGCCCGGCAATCGAGGAATACTCCATCGATGAGGGGTTCATGGATATGAACGGGCTGCGCAGCCTGTACCGCAAACCGTATCAGGCCATTGCCGATGAAATCCGCACCACCGTCCGGCATGAGGTCGGCATCACCGTCTCGATCGGCATCTCCGTCACCCGCACCCTGGCCAAGATGGCTTCCGAATACAACAAGCCCAATGGCACCACCATCGTGGCGGGCAGGCGCACCCATGATTTCCTGGAACATGTCAGCGTGCGCGACATTCCCGGCATCGGCAGCAACCGCCAGGCGCTGCTCAACAAGTTCGATATCCGCACCGCAGCCGATTTCGCGGATGTGCCGGAGCGAGAAATAAAACGGCTGCTGGGCAAAGCCGGTACCGACCTGTGGCACGAGCTCAACGGCACGCCCATCTACAAGGTTGAGACCGAAGCCAGGCTGCCCAAGAGCGTGGCCAGAACTGCTTCGATGGGCGAAGTCACGCAGGACAAGCAGACTATTTATGCGCATCTGCTCAAGCACGCCATGCGCCTGTCGAAAGAACTCATCACCAAACGGCTGACCGCCGGGCAACTGACGGTATTCCTGACTCTGAAGTCGTTCGACAAACAAGCCAACACGTTCGAACTGCCTTATCCGAGTGCAGATTATTTTCTGCTGGCGAGCGAAGCGGGTAGGGCGCTGGATACGCTCTATGACCCAGACCAGTTCTATCGTGCCTGTGGATTGATCGCGAGCGATATTGCCATCCGCCAATCAGGCAGCTTTGATCTGTTCCAGATGGCCGATCAACAGCGGGAAGAAAAACACCTCAAGTTGCTGGAGACAATGCACATCATCAATCACAAGCATGGCGACAACGTAATCGCCATCTGTGGCGCAATGCAAAAGCGCAAGGCAGAAGGGGTGATGGGGCGGTTCGCGTATCCGGTGCTGGAGTGTAGCTAGGCGATTTGTGCTGGTGCGTCATCTGACTGCGCTCGGTGACGAGGCTCGTTTTGCCGTTGATATCGAGCTTGGTGTATCCGTTCAAGCCGTGATCGCGTGATTGAGCGGAGATTACGACAGAGCCGGCTGTGCCTTTGGTTTTCTGCCAGGTGCTGCTGGAGGGGTATATCCAGCTACCCGGTAAATTGTCCCTTCGACCTTCTTGCCCTTGTTAAACCTGATTGAATGGCACGCCACAACCTCACATTTGGCAGCAAGTTCTGCTAACTGCAAACGCACGGTAGCAAGTGAGATGCCTGTAGCTTCGGCGATGTCCGTATCCAGCCGCTCACCATGCTTTTTCAGATATTGCAAGATTTCATTCATCGGGTCATAAAGACTGGCTTTTATCACCGGTCTATATTGCCATCATTACTTCTTGCCGCCGTTGACCGCAGTCTTCAGCGTAGCACCAGCCTTGAATGCAGGAGCCTTGGATGCCTTGATCTTCAGTTCTGCACCAGTAGCCGGGTTGCGGCCAATGCGTGCTGCGCGCTTGCGCACTTCGAAAGTGCCGAAGCCAACCAATGCCACGTTGTCGCCTTTTTTCAGGGTGGCGGTGATGATTTCAATCAGTGCTGCGATGTTGCGATCTGCATCCGCTTTGGTGCTGCCGGTCTTGCCTGCCAGTGCATCGATCAGTTCTTTACGGTTCATGCTATTACTCCCTTTTATGATGGTGGTTAAAAATCCACTGCGGATTGTTGTGGATATTGGGCTGCGTGGCAAGTGAAACCTGTTTGAAAGGGTTGCTCAACTGTTATTGAACTGGACGCCAACCTTTCGAAACAACTTGAAAAATGGAATCCAGCTTCATCCCTCAATGCAAAATCGTCGGTGGCTCGTCGCCTTCCTTCCTGGACAGCAGGTGTGCAAACCGGCCTCCAGCTTCGGTGAAATAGCGGAACTCGATTACCCCAATTGTCCGTTTCTTTTTGGAAATTCCCTTGGGCTTGATCTGGGGTTGTGCGGCCCACACCCCATGCATCGTTTCCAGCATAAGCGAGCACGTATCTATCGCATAGGGTGATGCGCTTATGCTTCCGTACTTGTCGAGAATCGCATTCATTTGGCGCATTTTGTCTGGCCGAAGCGTCCATGCTTCCATGATCACGAACACAAAATCAGCCTCCAATGCCAACGCCGCTGACTGGATCGTCCGCACAGACTGGTCTTTGCCTTCCCCGCTTCCAGTCTGAATCATCACCGGGATGACTTCCTTTGTGGTCAGGTTGCCAACGAGCGCCGTCGGCTGAAGCTTTTCGCCTGCCTCCAGAAAACCCCGCGCCATGTCGATCAGCGGGCTGATGATGTCCATGTAGGCTTGCGGTGGCATACTAATGGGTGCCTCGGTCATTTTTTCCTCAATATCTGCCACCGGTCGTGCAAACAGGGAAGAGCACGGTAGCCATATCTGAAATTGGCATCGTGGGTAATGCAGCAGTGAGTGCAGTTGTTACAACCTGGGAGATTTTCTTTTGGCTCTGTATCCATGAATCTGTTGGCGCGAATTCAAAACTTACATTTTTGAGGTCGCCATTATGCTCGAATTGGGTTGACCAGAACCTCGGGTCTGATCGCAAAGCAGCGATGGTCGCCAATTAAAAAGTGGCGCCCAGTATAATCAGCGGTTTTTGAGAATCCCGCCATGTGGTTTAAAAACATCTTCATTTATCGCCTGCCAATCGACTGCACCATCACTGCCGCCACCCTACAGGAAAAACTGGCACTCAAGCCACTGCAACCTTGCAGCGGGCTCGACAAACAAAGCAGGGGATGGGTTTCCTGCCGTGGCGATGACCGCCTGATCCACGTTGCAAATCAACAAATTTTGTTTGCGCTGGGCGTAGAGCAGAAACTACTACCGGCCTCCATCATCAATCGATTTGTCAAAGAGCGAATCGCCGACATTGAAGCGCAGCAGGGCTACAAGGTGGGGCGCAAAGAGAAAAAAGACATCAAGGAAGCCGTCACCGAAGAACTGCTCCCCAGAGCTTTTGCCATGCAGCGCGCTACCTTTGCATGGGTAGATTCTGTCAACGGTCGCCTGATCATAGAGGCGGCATCCTCAGCCAAAGCCGATGAGCTATTGGAGCAACTGAGCAAAACGGTGGATGACCTGCCGGTCAAATTGCTACACACCCAACTTTCCCCTGTTGCCGCCATGACGGACTGGCTTGCCGGAGAAGCTGCGCCAGCGGGTTTCACCATAGACCGTGAACTGGAACTGCGTGCCACGGGTGAGAGCAAGGCAACGGTTCGTTATGCCAATCATGCTTTGGAGGGAGAGGAAATCCTTGCCCATATCGCGTCAGGTAAGCGTGCCACCCGGCTGGGGCTGACCTGGAACGACCGGATTTCCTTTGTTCTGACCGAACAACTGCAAATCAAGCGTCTCGAATTTCTGGACATCATCAAGGAAGAATCAACAACACTGGCCGATACCGATGAAGAGATGTTTGACCTCGACTTCACCCTGATGACCGGCGAACTCGCCAGGATGCTGACAGACCTGACAGAAGCGCTTGGTGGCGAAGTTTCAAATAATCGTTGATGCGAAGCGCAACATGGCCGGTCACGTTACTCATCAAATGTCATTCCTGATAACTCCTATTATCAGGAATGACACTTTTCGCGTCCAAGTCGGCGGCGCGCATTTATACTGACCACTAAGTAATATAAAAATACACAGAAACATGCTGTTAGCCAGCCAGATATTGCGATAGCATGGCGCACCAACCACGCAAGAAGAAAAAAACATGGACAAACTACTGGAGGGGCTGGAACGCCCTGAGCGGATGGCAAACATCATCGCTCAACAACCCAAGTACATCAGGGATGACATCGCAAGCCTCGTGGAGGATGAGCAGAAGCCTGGATCGTTTGGGAATCTGATCAAGCGTTCCGTTGAACTGGCAGGTGCCCACAATGAGTTTCAAGGCTTGAACGTGGTGTCGATGATTGGGAGATACCCCAGAAAATAATGTTGTGCGCGGACAAGTTGCTGGTGCCGGTGGTGGGCACGGCGTAGTAAATGCGACAGCCAGTCTTAATTTTGGACATATGTCGATGATGGTGTCGGACAAACCTAGCGTGCAAGAAAGCGCAACATATTGCGCAAATTAAAATAATAGTGTATATAATGCGCATGAAAACGCGCAAACAAACTATTGAACACCCGATTACCAACCTAGAGCGACTTGCCGCCGAGCTTCGCAAGATTCGTCGCGGGCGCAAGGTAAGTCAGCAAGAATTATCTGGTCGCGCAAAGGTCGCGCGCCGCACGATTACCAATGCGGAGGGAGCCGAAAACGTTGGCGTGAAAGAGCTTTGTCGGATTGCCAACGGGCTAGGCTATGAGCTGGTTTTACGACCGAAGGACACAGTGGTATTTGAGGAGCTTTCGACTACCTTTAAGGATGATGAATGAACGCGTCAGAACCATTCGATATCGAGAAGCTGTTCAATAAAATCCGTCAGCTTGAAATACACACACCACAAGGTGTGAGTGGTAGGCTGAGCAAAGAAAGTCGCTACGTTTTCAACTATAACCATGTGAATGACGATGCGGCCGTCTCACTTGTGATGCCAGTACGAGAGGAAAGCTACGCGAGTGGGGATTTGATGAGCGTGTTCGCAATGAATCGCCCCGAGGGATACCTTCGCTACATCATTGAGGAGCGGTTGAAACGCCTGGGTGCGCCGAGCGATATGTTCCTGCTGTTTCTGGCCGGCAGTAACCAGATTGGACGTTTGACGTATGCGCTCCCCGGTGAGAGTTTGCCACAAAGTGCTGGTGAACATTTAAAGGATCTGCTGTCCTCGCCTTCAGGCGTTCTTTTCGAGCGTCTGGTGAGTCAGTATGCTCTTGGATCCGGCATCTCTGGAATTCAACCCAAGGCGCTTGTTCCGATCGCGAACGATAGTGTTACTGGCAGTCTGGCAGAGCACACAGCAATGCCGCTAAAAACCGTAATTGTGAAGGCCGAGGGAGGAGATTACCCAGGACTCGCACGTAATGAATTTTTCTGTATGTCTGTCGCTAAGGAAGCTGATTTTGATGTGCCGGATTTCTGGCTTTCTGACGACGGTCTGCTGTTCGTAATGTCGCGGTTTGATCGGCTGCCGGATGGCACGGCGTTGGGTTTCGAAGACATGGCCGTCTTGACTGGACGAACCGCGAAGGAGAAATATGAAGGCAGCTATGAAATGATTGCGCGAGCGGTTGAAACGTTTGCCGGCGACGATAGTGTTGCGCAACTGAGAAAATTGTTCGAGCGCGTGGTACTTTCCTGTTGGATGCGTGACGGCGATGCGCACCTGAAAAACTTTGGCATGCTCTACGAACATCCTGCTGCAGCCAGGCGTCTTGCACCAGTCTATGACGTGGTATGCACCGATGTGTATCCGGAGTTGGACGGTAAATTGGCATTGAAGCTCAACAAGAGTAAATCCTTCCCGACCAAGGAAGATATTGTTGAATATGGAAATCGGTTAGGACTTAACGAAGACGAGGTGGCAGAAATCCTTGGACGCATTGAGGACGCCTATAGCACAGTGATATTGAGGTGCGAAAACGACCCGCGATATCAGTGCGACAGCTTGCTTGCTGATCTTCAGAAAGCGATCAAACGCGCTGGGTTGCGAAGTCAATCGACCCATCAGATGCGGTGATCATTATAGAGTAAAGCGAGGCGAGTTAGAGGGGCTGGAAGATATGAGGATGGAAAATATCATCGCTCACAATTACGCACCATGTCGACAGAGCACCCACAGTACGTCCACAGCGCATTTGCCAATCGGTAACTGCGCAGACTTGGTTGGCACAGCAACCACAGTACATCTGGGGGAGTAGGGTTCTGGATGGACTGGCAACAGAACGCCAATTCTTTACGATACAACATCGTACCCAACAACAGCTTGATGGTAGTTGCTTTGCGATACAATCAAGCTCTGCCAACTAGGTTTAGGGGAGAGTCGCTATGAGTACCGCTGACACATATGTTCGCGCTCGTATTGACACAGCCACTAAGAAACGTGCTGCTGATGCACTGGAAGCAATGGGCCTGTCTATCTCGGACGCTATTCGCTTACTGATGCAGCGTATAGCTGATGAGCACTGTTTTCCCTTTGATGTAAAAGTGCCGAACGCAACTACTCGTAAGTCCATTGCCGAACTCGAATTAGGCAAGGGTAAGTGTTTCGACAGCGTTGATGCACTGATGGCTGATTTGAATGCGGATGACTGAACGCTCATCTGTCTTCAATCGGGATTATAGTTATCTCGTTAATGCCAACTACTTGTTGAGCGATAGCGATTGATAATAGCAAGGTACAGCAAATTTTGCGGATGGTATAAATGATGGTATCGCACTTTTTTTCAAATAAATATTATTTCATAATCAATATGATGTAATGTCTATTGATGATTGAGTGGGAATAATTATCCGGTTCTCGTCTTCGAGTGCCTTGAGCCGGGACATCAGGGATGCGTCCATGCCGCCGAATTTGCTGCGCCATTTGTAAAACGTGGCTGAACTGATGCCGTGCTCCCGACAAAGCTCGGGAACCGGGCTACCGGCCTCGTCTTGCTTGAGGATGGCTATGATCTGACTGTCTGAAAAGCGTGATTGCCTCATATAAAACTTCCTCCATTTCTTGGTGAGAAAATTCTACTTCTAACTCGCGCTCATTTCAGGGGGGATTACCAAACCGCCACCCGAAAGCCGGGTGGCGGGGTTGAGAATAACTCTTCAGGCAGGAAAA
Source organism: uncultured Gallionella sp. (assembly GCA_964355765.1). Classification (GTDB taxonomy): domain Bacteria; phylum Pseudomonadota; class Gammaproteobacteria; order Burkholderiales; family Gallionellaceae; genus Gallionella. Next base: position 1,173 of record CAYHEM010000004.1, on the reverse strand, counting down.
TCCTTCCGAGAATCGATACTGGTGAAACCTTGATGCAGAATTACTGGTTGGCTCGTTCGGAGATAACCAAGGTGGTTTGTTGTGTGCCGATAGTAATCAACACCCGCATCGGGAATGCCCCATCCGGTACTGATGACGCTACAAATGTTCTCGTTTTTTCGATATAGCGCAGCCAAGACGGCAAAACCCCACCCGAAGCTGTGCTGACGAGAACTTTCTTGTTTAACGCCTTGGCAGTGATCCGCTCTGGCAGTGGGAAGTTGAACCCATTACCACTCGTCGCAACCCCCTTCGGTAATGAAACCGCAACAACACCGGTCGCCTGATCCGACGGTTCACGGATCAGAGAAATAGAAATTCCTTCACGGGTGGTTGTTATTGCCAATACTGCATCTCCTGACCCACCTGATTTCTCCGCAAGTGCAAAACCTTCTGACACTGCACGCGACATGGCACTACTACTTACACCTTGCTGGTCTTGGCCATCGTCGAGCTGCTTGCCATCGTCGGGTCCGCCACCGTCATCGGGCTTGCCACCGTCATCGGGCTTGCCGCCGTCGTCGGGCTTGCCGCCGTCGTCGGGCTTGCCGCCATCGTCGGGCTTGCCGCCATCGTCGGGTCCGCCACCGTCATCGGGCTTGCCGCCATCGTCGGGCTTGCCACCGTCATCAGGCTTGCCACCGTCATCGGGCTTGCCGCCGTCATCGGGTTTGCCGCCATCGTCGGGCTTGCCACCGTCATCGGGCTTGCCACCGTCATCGGGTCCGCCACCGTCATCGGGTTTGCCGCCATCATCGGGTTCGCCACCGTCATCAGGCTTGCCGCCGTCATCAGGCTTGCCGCCATCGTCGGGTCCGCCACCGTCATCGGGTTTGCCGCCATCGTCGGGCTTGCCGCCATCGTCGGGTTTGCCGCCGTTGTCGGGCTTGCCGCCGTTGTCGGGCTTGCCACCATCGTCGGGTTCGCCACCGTCATCGGGTCCGCCACCGTCATCGGGCTTGCCACCGTCATCGGGCTTGCCACCGTCATCGGGCTTGCCGCCGTCATCGGGCTTGCCGCCGTCATCGGGTCCGCCACCGTCATCGGGCTTGCCACCGTCATCGGGCTTGCCGCCGTCGTCGGGCTTGCCGCCGTCATCGGGTCCGCCACCGTCATCGGGCTTGCCACCGTCAT
>CAYHEM010000003.1:0-179908 GCA_964355765.1 uncultured Gallionella sp. | reverse complement strand
AAAGTGGAAAAAATTGGACGCTGATTAGTGGAAAGTATTGGACGCTGTTTGACAGGTAAGGGGTTCAGATGGGACATTATGTTGATGATTCTGGCGAGCGGTTAAATCCTGATGAACATCCGTTTCCTGAGAGTTTTGCTCAGGGGCAGCGACATATGGATGTATTAACTGCTGCGCGTCAATGTGCTGCCGAATATGGTCAGGCATTCGCTGTCTTTGTTGGTGGCTTTGCATCGAATGCTTTTTTTGATGTTGGCGCGGCACGTGACAAGGCCAGGGAACATGCAGCAAAGGTTGGCCGGGACAACGTGCGAATTAAACGCATTTCAGTTTAGTCATGGCCATTAAAGCCTATGTCGGCAAACCTCGTGCGGGCAAGTCTTATGAGGTTGTGGTCAATGTAATTCTTCCCGCACTTCGTCAAGGCCGCCGCGTTGTCTCGAACATTGCCGGTTTGAATTATGAAGCGATGTGCCAGCTTCTTTTTCAAGAAGGCATTCCGCAAGATCGCATTGGTTCGCTCGTTTGTGTTGAACATGAAGAAGTTGAGAAGCCTTCCTTCTGGCGCACTGATACCGATCAAAAAAACAACATTGATTCATTCGTTCAGCCTGGTGATTTGGTGGCGATTGACGAGATTTGGCGGTTCTGGAAAAAGCGCGGTGATATTCATCCTCGCGCCATGAACTTCATGCGGATGCATGGGCATATGCCGCACCCGGTCACTGGTCTGACTTGTGAAGTTGCCTTAATTACTCAAACGGTGCGCGACATAAACGAGAATATCAAGGACGTTGTCTTAGAAACTTACTATGCGGTAAAGAACACGAAAATCGGCAGCAATAAGAGTTACATTGTTCACGTCTTTCAGCATGGCAGTATTTCAAAGCATGATTTCATTCGCACTTTGTCGCCCCGTTATTATGATGCTCAGTTTTTTCCATGTTACAAGTCGCACAGTCAGCAGCAAGCGGGGGATGCTGCCGCTCATGAGGACAGCCCGGATGATCGCGGAAACATTCTGAAAGGCGGCTTTTTTAAGTTTGCTATTCCGCTTGCTTTGCTCCTTTTGCTTCCTGCGTTCTACTTTGTCTGGAAGTTTTTCCATCCTGTCCGGGTCGTTGAGCCTGTCGCTGCTGCGGCTGGATCTGTGTCTTCTGCTCCAGTTGCTGTTCGTCCTGTGGCTTCCAGCCAGTGGCGTTCTGTTGGTTGGTATGTCGCCAAAGATGGCTTGACCGTATTGCTCCAGGATGCGTCGGGTTCGTTTCGCACGTTGACCAATCCGCCGAATTACAAACTCAGCAAGCTCGGTATCGAGGTCGGGCTTCCGGAGGGTGGATTTGCCACGCCCTGGACATTGCTCGAATCATCGAAGGGGGTAATGTAATGATTCGCGCTCTGGTTCTTTTCCTGCTGTTGTTGCCCTCGATCAGTTTTCCGGCTGATTTCTCGATGCAGCTGGATCGTGTTCGCGTTGTCGATCTGGCCAGAATTGTTTATGGCGATATCCTCGATAGATCGTTCGTGTTCGATCCTGAACTGATCGCCTCTACCGATGCGGTTTCGATCAACTGGAACAAACTCAAAAAATCGGAAGTCGAGGCGATGACGATCGATCTTCTTAAGCTGCGCGGGTTCGAGCTTGAGCAATCCGGCAAGATCATCCTCATTCGCAAGCGTTCAATGCGTGATGATGCGCTGCTGCTGTACCGGCCTCGATATAGATCCGCTCAATATCTTTCGGACATTGTTTCAAAGGTGGCTGATGCAGATTCGCTCGGCACACGCGGCATGTCTGCCCCGGCCGAGTTCAAGGCAGCAATCAGCAAGGGCATTTCTGTGCCAGGCTCGGCCGCATCGCAGTTCGATAAAGGCGCGCTCGATCAGCTTGCGTACAGTTGCGATCCAGCCAAGTGCGAGCAGCTGCAGAAATTGCTCTCCGATCTGGATAGCCCGGAGGCTCAAGTTGTGCTTAGAGCGGCTATTTACGAGGTCGGCGCAGCTCAAGGAAAGGGTAGCGCGGTCCAGATGGCCGCCAAGCTCTTGCAAGACCGCCTGACACTTTCCGCTGGTGCTGTTGTGGCGGGTAGCGCATCGATTCAGATTGCTTCTGCTGGCCTCGATGCGGTGCTTTCTGTTCTCGATCAGGATTCCAGGTTCAAGGTTTTAAGTCGTCCGATGCTGAGAGTTCGCACCGGGGCACAGGCTAAGTTTTCTGTTGGTCAACAAGTCCCCGTTTTGGGTGCGATCTCTCAGGATCGGAATGGTAATCCAGTCCAGTCTGTTGAGTATCGACAGTCTGGAACGATTTTCACAGTTCAACCCGATATCCGCGATGCGGTTATCGACCTCAATATCACTCAGGAGCTTTCAAGTTTTGTCGCGACGACAACCGGCGTAAACAACAGCCCCACGCTATTGCAGCGCATGGCCACCAGTCAGATTTCGATCAGGCCAGGAGAGGTAGTTGTTTTTGCCGGTCTTGAAGAACATAAAGACGATCAGGCTGGTTCTCGCTTCCTTGGCTTCTCGCTCGGTTCACAGAAAAACAGCAATTCTTCCGAAGTGCTGCTGTTCATTGAGGCTGAGAGGATCTAGGAATGGATGCCGATTTAGTGCAAAGCAAAACCGGGAATGCCGTTAAGATTTGAGTTTGATTCAGGTGGTGGAGCGCGCATCAGTGTTCATCAGCGACACGACCGTGGTAGTTGCAATAGACTACGTGAAACGTTGTCTATGGTTTGCGTGCAGGCGGTGCAGTAATCATACCGGCCGGTGTCAGCTCAATCAGATATTTGGGGATGAATGAAATCTGCGTCGCCTCGGCACCCTGAATTCTATCAACTCGGTAGGATCGCGGTTCACCGGTCTGGTGTTTCACCGCATACAAGAGCAGGTTGCCATCTTCGGTGCGCCGCAATGAATACGGCTCGATCAGCCTTCGTGAGCCCTGATAGGTCAAGTCCACGCACAACCGGTTTGCTGCCGCAAAGCGAATGATTTCAAAGGGTGTTGCGGTATTCCACGCTTGGGACATGGAGGGCGGGCGCCACGTCTCATCAAGCGCGCCAGCCCCGGTTGCGGACACCTGAATCGGGAACTTGGCGGCTTTTTCCGCAACGCCATGCAGCCAGTCAAAGACATTGGGAAGTTCCCGCCAGAACTGTTCGAATGGTGGTAATACCGGCAATTGATGAGCCAACATGTTTCCCCACTCCGCTTCCAACTCGCCCCTTGCAGGTTGATTGTCGACTGTCTGCATCGTTGGTACTCCAATGCCCTTGAATGCGCACTTCTGTTCCAGCGTGCTGAACACTAACGCTCGGTCTGGCCTGAGTTCGTCGTGGCGGTACAGATGAACCACGTCATATAAATCACGTGGTCTTTCTCGCTCAGCTAATGCCCGGATTTTCTCCGCGAAAACCTCCTCGAAGGAATAGCAGCGAACATTGATGCCAGCAGTCGGCTTATCCGAATATGGGTGGTGAACCTCTCTTGTTGCAGGTTCTAAAACCAACAACTCATCGTTAGTTAAATCCAGTTTGATGCGTGGCGCATCCCCACGCCGCTGCATCGGGCCACGATATCCGACTCTCCCCTCTGCCGACGTTTTACCGCGTGGATTAGTATAAACATCGAATCGGATGGTTTCGGCTGGCGCCTCAATTCCAGACCGGTCATAAATCCACTCGGATATCTGATTGAAAGTTGCCAGCAGAAACGGCTCTGCAAGATGCTCTGGATTCGTGAGCGTGAAATCAAGGTCTTCCGAAAATCGGTAAGTTTCGAAATAGCATTTCTTCAAACATGTACCGCCCTTGAACACCCAACTCTGTCCGATTTCGGGATGCGCGGCGATACCGGCAAGCATCCAACCGAGCACATAGTCCTTTTCAATAACATTCGCCGCGAGTCCAAACTCACGCGAGAAATCCCTGATCTCCTGCTGATCAATCAAAGCGCTACTCCTTTAGCCATCGCTGTGATACCCACAACCGCCATCGCGTTATCAGCTTGTCGGTTTTCAATGTTGGATCGAGTTTGGTGTTGCCGGTAGTCAGACGTTCACGGCACTGCGCGATTGCCTCCACGTCAGCGGGTGAAAATTTTTCCAGCAAGAATCCGAGTCGCTTAAAAACAGCCCCGTTACCCAATTGACTCGCGTATTCGATTAATAGGTTAAGGTTCTTTTTTTCAGACTTGAGATAATTTTTAAACATGTCTGTCGTTGATCGAATACCCCCACCCAATAGGGGATCGCTTAGCATATCAAGCATCGTCCGCGTCGGGTCTGAAACATTTACCTTTACCTGGCCTCGCCACACGGGCTTTAATCCAAACAGTGCTTTCTTCTGTACCGACCGCAGCAGGAAGTCAGTTTGTTTGATGGTTGGTTTCCGGTCTCTTGGTTTCTGAGTCGTCACCACCACCACTGTGCGGAAAATTTGCTCTGTTAAATCCCAATATTCGGCAGCGCTCCAGCCGCCGATATAACAAGGGCCGTAAATCTGTGCCGCTATGGCCCAAGAGTCTTCTAATGGTACATCTGCGGTTCTGGATTCCAGGGGCACAGGAACATATAAGCCACGTCGAACACGCGACAACCATCCTGCCTTGGCCCAACGCGCCAGTATTTTGGCAGCGGGCGTAGTGGCCACGGCAAGAATCTCGGCTACTTGTGCAACCGATACCGTACCCTTGGTCGCGCGCAGAACTGCCGACAAGCGCTCACGATCTGCTTTTCCTATACCTTTAAGCTGCTCCATAGTGATATCGCATATGTTAAATTTCATCAAATTGACGAATAACAGCACATATAATATACTTTTATCGGAAAAAAGCTATATCAAATATGTATTAGTTCGCTTACTAGTTGAATTATAGCGCTGCCTATATACCTGTATGTGAACCACTGCAATGGCCCATGAGGGAAATCTTGCTGGAAATCACTACGCTCTCTGGCATGCTTGCTTTGAACATCTTGATTTTCGACTGCCTTGAAATATGCTTGAATAACAGGTGGTTGTAAAATTGCAGAAAGAAACCTTTCAAAGCTACGCGAGCTTTGAAAGAATTTGTCTTTTTTCTTTCAAAGCTCATAAAAAAATATTATGCAACAGGGTGTTGCGTTATACTTCATCGAAATAACATAGTTGGCGCATAGGCCAATAACATAGTTGATGCGTAGGCCAATAACATAGTTGACGCTTTGGTCAGCAACGTAAATCAGGTGAAAAAATGGCCAAACCTAATGAGAAACTTGCTGCTGCTTTGAGAGCACTCAAGAAGTTGCAGGACAAGCATAGCGGGGTTATTGAATCCAATGACCTGATAGAGGCGCACCGATCCATATTGCTGGAAGAGGGTTTTTTACGCCCAGTGATGAAGGGCTGGTACGTGTGCTCAAATCCAAGTGACAACCAAGGTGATAGCACTTCCTGGTATGCAAGTTTCTGGGCGTTTCTTTCAGGATATATGGGCAAGCGTTTTGGCAAACGATATTGCCTCAATACAGAAGCTTCCGCCTTGTTGCACACTCACTGCACGGTTGTTCCGCGCCAGATTGCTGTCATTACAAAAGAAGGCGGAACATCAACCCTCAAGCTACCTCACGATTCGTCGGTACTTATCTACGCAGACGAAAAAAACGTGCCAAGCAATCGAATTGAAATAAATGGATTGCAGGTTATTCCATTGCCAGAGGTTTTATGTCGTCTTGGGCCGCAGTTTTTTATAAACAATCCGCGAGAAGCAGAAATCGCACTGAATTTAATTCGTGACCCTGGTGAATTGCTCACCATTTTGTTGGCTAATGTAGGGATGCTCTCCGCAGCAGGCAGGTTGGCAGGGGCTTTACGATTTATCGGGCGCGCTGCAGACGCTGATCGCATCATTGAAACAATGAAGCGAGCGAAACACAACGTGCGCGAATCCAACCCTTTTGAGATTAGCACACCCACACTGGGAAACAGCCGGGAGCGCTCGCCCTATGCCATGCGCATCCAGTCGATGTGGGCTGGCTGGCGCGATGACGTTTTGTCGATATTTCCCCCTGCGCCGGGCCTGCCAAAATCTTCCGCATCCTATCTGTCCGACGTGGATGAGCGATATGTGGCGGATGCCTACAACTCTCTTTCTATTGAAGGGTACAAAGTCAACGATGAGTTGATCGAGCGAGTTGCGAAAGGCAATTGGAATCCCGATGTAGAAACAAGCGACAAGAGTGATCGCGATGCTCTGGCCGCACGTGGATACTATCAGGCATTTCAGGCTGTCAAAATTAGCCTTGCTGAAATTCTATCCGGCAAGAACCCGGGGGAGATCGCGAGAAGCGCGCATCACCGGTGGTATGGCGAACTATTTGCCCCTTCCGTTACAGCGGGGATTATTGAACCCCACCAACTGGCCGGATACCGCAATGGGCCTGTTTACATCCGGAATTCCAAGCACGCCCCGCTTCCACGGGATGCACTGGCAGATTCCATGGAAGCACTGTTCAACCTGATAGCGCAAGAGCCGGAACCTGCTGTGCGTGCAGTATTGGGACACCACCTCTTTGTATTCATCCACCCATACTTTGATGGCAATGGTCGAGTAGGACGTTTCCTGATGAATGCGATGCTGGCATCGGGAGGTTATCCCTGGACGATTGTTCGCATGAAAAGCCGCGACCAGTATATGCATGCGCTTGAAGCGGCAAGCGTGGGCGGAGACATCAAGCCCTTTGCTAAATTTATTGCGCATGAAATGCGTTCAGATATTAACGCCAAAATTATCCTGCAATAAAATTCCCGCTGTTCGCTTGTGCATTCAGGTCAGCTAGCCTCTCAGCGCGACATGACGACCCGTCCCTAAAGCTATGCGGGCTTATTTTTGTCCGCTTTTGATTTACTGCGTTAGAATATTGGCGATGAATAATTTTCAAACATATCTGCACAAGGAGGACGCCATGACGTAACTACCTAACAATAGGAGCTATGTCATGTCACGTACTTTTCGCCGCAAGCGGGAACGCCACGAGTATTACTGGGTGCTGCACGATTGGGAGGCTAAACTCCCATACGGCCACTGGGTGCAACTCGACCCCCGATCCAGGAAAGGGCGCAAGGCTATCGCCCGTTTTCATTCCGATAAGATGGTCACCATGGGCGGTTCTGCGCCGCGCTGGTATCGCAAGGCATCTGATCACCGGATTCGCACGCGCAACGACCGCATGTTGCGTCGTTGGCTTTCCAACCCGGATTTTGATCCCGTGTTTCGGATAAATCATAACCACGATGCAAATTGGAGTTGGTGGTAATGGCATCGATTGTCGGATGCGAGGCTTTTACGACGGCCCCTTCTTTTTATGGGGCATGCGTATATAAATACCCATTTTGGGATTGATTATTCCCATAATGGGTATTACCATGCAGGTATGAATGATCAACCTGTTGGCTTATCCGACGCCCTTTTTTCCAAGGTGCAACGTTGTGTATTGGGATTGCTATATGGTAATCCTGACCGTAGTTTTTATGCTAACGAGTTATTTCGCCTCGCGGGTTCGGGTACGGGGGCGGTAGTGCGCGAGTTGTCAAAGCTTTCTGCTTCTGGTTTGGTTACCGTAAAAAAGATCGGTAACCAGAAGCACTATCAAGCCAATCGTGATGCGCCAATCTTTGACGAGTTGCGCGGCATTGTGCTGAAAACGTTCGGCATGGCGGATGTGTTGCGCCAGGGTTTATTGCCCATCTCCGGTAAAATTGCTGTGGCATTCATTTACGGATCGGTTGCAAAAGGAATGGACACGGCCCAAAGCGATATAGATGTCTTGTTGATTGGTGATGATATTGCCTATCCAGAGGTTTACTCAACCTTGATGACAGCCGAGAAGCAGTTGGGTCGCAAGATCAACCCATCCATCTATAACAAAGAAGACATGTTGCGAAAGTTGAAAGAAAATAATTCCTTCCTTACTCGTATAATGACGCAACCAAAAATATTTCTAATCGGATCAGAACGTGAACTCCCAGAAACTGGACAATCTGGTTAAGACAGGCAACCTGAAGGCAGAGCCGGGCAGCCAGGCAGAATTCGAAGGGATGTTGCGCTCGGGTAGAGCGCGCCTGATTGACGCTCGTAATGAAACGCTGTCTATCGAAAGCCGCTTCGATCTCGCATATAACGCTTCTCACGCATTAGCACTGGCAGCGCTCCGCTGGCATGGCTATCGTTCCGAAAATCGTTATCTCGTTTTTCAGGTTCTTGAACATACACTGGCCATTGCATCAGAAGTGTGGCGCGTGCTGGCAAAATGCCACGAGAAACGAAATCTTGCTGAGTACGAAGGCCATCTTGAAATTGACAACTAACTTATTGTCGATCTTATAAAAGCTGGATTGTTGTTGCTTGAGAAAGTTTCTGCGCTAGGAAATATTGCGCCAAACAAAACTTGAATAAGTTTGGGTTTTCACACTAAATTTCTGCGCAAATGGGTGTCAACCAAGTGTCAACCGCGTAGCTCTATAACGTGTTTTTGTAGGGGTGTGACGTGTTGTAACTTGTTGTATTATAACGTATAGTGCTTTATAGTAAAACCAAATATAGAACTCATAATCCTTTGGTCCGGGGTTCAAGTCCCTGACGACCCACCATATAAATAAAGGCCTGCAGCGATGCAGGCCTTTATTACGTCTAGCCGGTTTTGCGTCGCGTAGGCACGATGCAGGATCTTCCGGACTGTGCAAACCCACGCTCTATATTGAAGGAAACCGCCTTGGGACGGATATGAAGGCAGGTGTGTCAGCGAACAACATGCCAGCCGCGATTGTTATTTCGCTGCTCTAAAGCGACCTGTCGCTATGTCCAGCAATCGACACATAGAAAATCAGCATTACTTTCCTTGCAATGCCCTTCCTGTCTTTTCCAGCGCCTTACCGCTTTGCTCCAGTGTTTCGCTCCCCAGGTCTTTGACCCGGTCAACCAACGATTCTTCTGCAAACGGGTTGGAGAGCGGCGGATTCCCACGGCCGATGTTGATGCCTATGGCCATACCGATGAGTGCGCCGATCCCCAGGCTGATCAGAATAGTACTTAATTGTTTCATAGCGATATTCCCAGTTAATTGCCGACCCGGCCTCTTGGTGCAAATTTTACATTACCCCTTGGCGCATTACATACTGATGCAACCATGTCCACCGCCCATCACTCACGTAATTATTTTTCCGAAGAGCAATGGCACCGATCAAAATCTCGGTCATTAAAATACCCCTCACGGAAGCAGATACTCATAAACTTCCAGTTTCGACACTACCCGGGCACACATCAGGACTTCATCTTGCCGTTAACCGATCGGTCAAGCGAGTTTTTTGTGCGCTGAGGGTGGAGATTAGCCTGGCAGTGTTGACAGGCTTATATAGTACCGGGCAATTACAATTCTCCGCTTCCCGAATAAACTGGGTCGATGTATCTCCGGTCAACAGAACCGCACTGACGGGTTTGCCTAGCTTCTGACGAAGCAGATTCAGGAACTGCATCCCGTTGAGTGCGCCGCCCAGCCGGTAATCGATAATGTAGTAATCGGCGTGCTCAATACTAGTATGGCGCAAGGCATCTTCCGCGCTGTCAAAGCATGTCACCTCCCCGCCCATGCCTTCCAGTACGTCAGTCATGGCCTGTGCGACCAGCACATCATCTTCCACCACAATAAAATGTTTGCCACGTGCGAACGCTTCGTCGATTACCTCTTCTTGCACAACCTTGGTATCTGCCTGCTGTTCCGTCTCGCGTGTGGTATTGCACAATGGCAGCCGGAACTCGAAAACCGACCCTCGCCCGATGCGTGAACGGCAGGTAATTTTGCTGCCCAACAGCGTTATTGAACGTCTGGCAATGGCCAGCCCCAATCCCAGCCCTTTTACCCTGTCACGTTGCGCGTTATTGGCTTGATAGAACTCATCGAAGATACGTTCGATATTTTCATCCGGAATACCCATGCCGGTATCCCACACCTGAAATAACACATCGCTCCCGCGTTTTCTGGCACTGATCAATACGGCGCCCTTCGATGTGAATTTGATCGCATTGTAAACAAGGTTCATCAATATTGAATTGAGCAGGCCAATATCACTCAAAACGACAAGCTTTTCCCTCAGCGAAAAGTACAGTCTAAAGCCAATCTGTTTCTCTCCGGCCATCGGCACAAAATTTCGTTCCAACCAGTTAAATACCTCAATCACATTAATCGGCGTGTATTCCGGCTTAATGGTGCCAGATTCCAGCTTTGAAATATTCAGCAACGTATTAAGCAGCCCACCAAAGGTGGTCATTGAATCATCTAATTGCTCAACGAGCTTACTTTGCCGAGGGGTTAGTTCAGTAAATTTGAGTGCATCGATAAAAAGGCCAGCGGCTGCCAGTGGCTGCCTTAGGTCATGTCCCGCTGCGGCAAAAAAGCGAGTCTTGGCCAGCTCCTTTTCTTCCAGCTTGCGCATCGATTCTGCAAGTGCAATCTCGATCTGCTTACGATCAGTAATGTCGCGTTCGACTGAATAAAACAGATGTTTCCCGCCGATTGTCACACCCTTGACAGCAACATCCGCCCAAAATAAAGAGCCATCTTTACATACATGTTCAACCTCGAAATACACCAGCTTGCCTGCTCTGAGCATGCGCACACTTTCGACAACCAGTTCTTCTGAGCGTGCCTCTCTGTCAAGTAAGGTCACCGGCTTGCCAATCATCTCACTGCGGGAATACCCGAACTTTTTAAATGCGGCCTCATTGGCATCGACAATGATTGGATGACCCTCGTCGCTTGGCTCCAGCACAAGCACATAGTCCGCCGTTTGCTCAAACAGTGTTCTGTAGCGAATTTCTGATACTTTCACCTTCAGCTCAACCTGTTTGCGTTCGGTGATATCTTGCGCCGTCCCCGATATCCTAATAAATTCGCCATCACACTCAGTCGACAATGCTCCCTGACCTTCGATGTAACGAATCTGGCCATCGGGCCACTCACATTTAAATTCCAACGCTGGCGGTTCCTGCCCTAAGGTACAGGCTTCTATCCATGCTCTCATGGCAGGCTGGTCATCGGGGTGAATCAGGCTGATAAGGCTTTCAGGACTTGGTACAAATGTTTCGGGTGAAACGCCGTAAATTCGATACAGCTCTTCGGTCCACATTAACTGCAGTGTTACCAAGTCATAGTCCCAGCTCCCAATATGGGCAATGGATTGAGCTTCCCTTAAATGGCGCTCACTCTTCTTCAGTTTTGACTCCACCACCTTGCGCGCGGTGATGTCATGGCACAAACAAAATAAATACCTTCCTCCATTCAGTTTAACGCCAGATGCAGTTATTTCGGCATTCACCAATGAACCGTCTTTACGCCGGTGTAATGATTCAAATCTTGCTGGGTTATTTAACAGCTTTTTAATGTTTGCTCGTACCTCATCAGCAGTTAATCTTGCTTCAAAGTCGAACACACTGAGCTGCAACAGCTCTGTTTGCGAATAACCCAAATGTTTGCAGAACGCCTCGTTGGCTTCAATGACGTTACCCTGATCGCCCAATATATAAATACTCTCAATCGTGCTTTGCATCAGCATCTGAATACGCTGCACCAATGCCTTGTTTCTTCGTTCTGGCTTTCTGCGCTCAACAATATCGGTCACTTGATGTCCTTATGTAGATGGCCTCTAATAATCCCGCCAGAATCAAAAATATTATGCTTGTTGACCACTTGAACTCAGCCCCCTGTAACGGCAACCTGGGAAGCGGCTGGTGCTCTATGCGATCAGGCCAATTTTTTTGGATGACGGGAGACAGGCCACAACTTCTATTTTCTGATGTACCGCTTGAGAGGCAATTTGATATCCGGAAGGTGTCCGCTATTTAGCGGTCGATTCAACCCCAGGTAAAAATTCCGACCACACCAGCCCGCAACCTAGATATTGATAATTTCCCGGCAGGCAGGGAATTCAGAACACCCCCAGAAATCATGCCCGGCATTCGCGCCCACCTTCGCAGTCCTTCTGATCATCTTCCTGCCGCATTTGGGACAGGCTGGCTCTTCTGTACCTGCGTCGGCAGCCGAAATGTTTTTCGGCGTAACGGAAGATTGAGTCTTACGAACCATAGCAACCAGCTTTGCGCCGTCAATTAACTCAATTGGCTTTCCACTAGCGAAGGCCAGCGCTTGCTGTGAGTAATCTCCTGAGCCCACAAAAATACACCCATCTGCCGCCTCAGCGATCATGGTGTCATAGAGATCCTGAATCAATGCAACATCGACCTGAGTGTTTCGCCAGTGTTTGCATTGGACGATGATTTTATGGCCACCTTTGAGCAGGAACAGATCCGCACCACCGTCAAGCCCCGCGTTGCTTGACTCCTCAACGTAATACATTTGCCGCCTGTAAATCTCCCCCACCAGCACTTCGAACGCCTGCCACGACATGGCGCGGATGCTGTCGACACTGTCTTTAATATCAAGCAAGCGCCGGCGTTGGTGTTGTTTGAATGAGAAGATCATTACTACGAGATAAAACGAAATCACCAGAATTTCTGCCGAAGATTGCAAACCGAGAACCACGCCCCCCAATGCGGGGCCGCTTATTATGCTCGTCAGAAAAAATTTCAGCAGCGCGTAAACAATAACTGCTGCAATCAGACTCGCCCACCACGGCAACATCACGAACCTCTCGGATGCTCCATCTTCTTTGCTTTTTTTGCTCATGTGCCTATCGCGTTTGGTCATTGGGATTGGAAGAATTTACCCATTTACATTGGATAAAACCATAGACCAGAATGCATAGACAAATTGGCCTATGTTCGCGATGGTGTACTTGCTCCAGAATCGCCGCTCTATTCAGGTTGCAGCAACTGCCATACTACGTTCATTCGTATAACGTCCGGTTAATACACGACCCATTATTTTTTGGAAAGGGCAGGAAATGCACTATTCCAGGCATAACATGCTGTGGCTGATCGGCAGTCTGTCCCGCTTATTCCGCCTTCCCTTCGACTCGAAACTTATTTGTCAGCAGTTCCCGCCGCCCTATTCCCGCACCTCTTTGCTCAACGCGCTGCAAGCTCTGGACTTCAAGGTTGGTGAGATGGAGTTGGACGAAGAGGGCATCGCCACCCTGGAGCGCATTCCATTTCCTGTGATCGCATTTGTGAGGGAAATCAATGGACGCGATGCCGAACCTGAGCAAGGAACAGAATCCGCCTCTGCAGCAGATACCCCGGCGAATGCGTCAGTTGTACTGCATGAGCGCACCACTGGCGAACCCGACAAAGTTGTGCCGCCCGCTACGCCGGCGCTGCTGGTCAAGGCGGACGCCGAGCGCGTGCTGTTCTTTCGCACCGGGGCCAAGCAACCGGAAACCCTCCCACTCACCGAATTCACCCGACATTTCCGCAGCGACATCCTGCTGGTTGCACGCGACATCGCGCAGACATCTGCCGACCTCGAAGCAGAACAGCCCGTCTCCACCGCGCAACCTGCTGTGCCCGGACACACACCGTTCGGCTTTCGCTGGTTCGTCCCGGAACTGATGAAGCACAAGCGTGTCTGGCGCGACATTCTCCTTGCCTCGTTTGCCATCCAACTCGTCGGCCTGACCACCCCGCTGTTCACTCAGGTCATCATCGATAAAGTCATTGTCCATCAGACCCAGAGCACCCTCATCGCCATCGCCGCGGGGCTGTCCATGTTCATGCTGTTCAACAGCGTCATGACCTGGCTGCGCCAGTATTTCGTGCTGCATACCGGCAACCGTATCGATGCCGTGCTCGGCAGCCAGGCATTCCGCCATCTGCTGCACCTGCCGCTGCCCTACTTCGAACACCGCCCCACCGGTACGCTGGTCGCTCGCCTGCACGGTGTCGAAACCGTGCGCGAATTCATCTCCGGTGCCGCTGTCAGCCTGCTGCTCGACCTGCCGTTCCTGTTCATCTTCCTCGCCGTGATGTTTTGGTACAGCTGGCAACTCACCCTGATCGCGCTGCTGCTGCTGTTGCTCATCACCGCCCTGAGCTTCGCCGTCACGCCCGCCCTGCGCAGCAAGCTCGACCACCAGTTCCTGCTGGGCGCAAAGAACCAGGCGTTCGTCACCGAATACGTTGCCGGCGTGGAAACCGTCAAATCCCTGCAAATGGAACCGGTGCTGGAACAGAAATACGGCGACCTGCTCTCGAACTATCTCGCCGCCGGGTTCGCCACGCGTCAGCTCTCCAACAACTACAACGTCGTGGCCAATGCGCTGGAACAGATCATGACCCTGTCCATCCTGGTGGTGGGCGCGCTGCTGGTGATGCGCAACGAAGGCTTCACCATCGGCATGCTGATCGCCTTCCAGATGTTTGCTTCACGCATGAGCCAGCCGATGCTGAGACTGGCCGGGCTGTGGCAGGAATTCCAGCAAGCCGATGTCGCCGTCAAGCGTCTGGGCGACCTGATGGACGCGCCCGCCGAACCGCATGCGCTGGTTCCGGCGCGCGCCCGCAGCGGAACAGGCGGCAAGGTCGAACTCAGGAACGTTAGCTTCCGCTACAGCGACAAGCACCCCTGGCTGTACCGCAACCTTAATCTCACTTTGCCGGCCGGAAAGCTCACCGTGCTGGTAGGCCCCTCCGGCTGCGGCAAGAGCACTCTGGCCAAAATGCTGCAGGGATTTTACTGGCCAAGCGACGGCAGCATCCTGCTCGACGGCTTCGACATCCGCCACCTCGCCGCCAACGAACTGCGCGCCAACTTCGGCGTCGTGCCGCAGGAGACGCGGCTGTTCTCCGGCACCCTCTATGACAACCTGCAACTGGCCAACCCGCATGTCAGTTTTGAAGAGATCGTCCACACCTGCAAAATGGCCGAGATCCATGCCGTCATCGAACAATTGCCGCAGGGTTACCAGACCCCGGTGGGCGAGAACGGCATCGGCCTGTCCGGCGGGCAGCGCCAGCGCATCGCCATCGCCCGCGCCCTGCTCAAGCGTCCGCGCGTATTGATCTTCGACGAGGCGGTGAGCAACCTCGACCAAACCACCGCAGAACACTTCGCCGGAACCGTCAACAAACTCAAGGGTAAAGTCACTATGCTGTTTATCACCCACCATCTGCCCAAGGCCTTGCAGGTGGACGAGATGATTGAGTTCGGCAGACCGGAATGAAGCTCATACAGAACCGACATGCATATAAAAAATTCTGCCTCCGATATTCCGGGGGACGACAAACATCCCGCAACATTGCTTCCCAGTTGACACACACTAAGAAAATAGACCGGAATATATAGGCAATTCAGCCTATTGTTTAATCCCCCCCACGGAATTATGTTCACGCCTGCGCAAAAGCGTCAGGCGACACGGCACCACAATCTTGAGAGGGGGTGCATGTGAGCGACCCAACACACTGGAAGAAACGTCTGACCGGCGTCGACCCCCTCGACTTTTCACCCGGCTTGTTACGCATTCAGGCACAACCACCCACTCCGTTTGCGCGCACCCTGCTGTATAGCCTGCTCACCCTGCTTGGATTGCTGTTCATCTGGGCCACCTTTGGCAAGCTCGATGTCGTTGCCAGCGCCGAAGGCAAGCTCATCCCGCAGAGTTATCTCAAGATCGTCCAGCCCTCAGAACAAGGCGTCATCCGCGAGATCTTGGTGAATGAAGGCGAACTGGTCAAAGCCGGACAAGTCCTCATGCGCATGGACACCACCCTGTCCGAAACCGATGTGGCAACGCTGGAAACCGATGCGCGCAGCAAACACCTCAACCTGCGGCGCATCGATGTAGAATTGGCGGAAAGCACTCACTTTGACAAACAATCGGGCGAACCCGACGACCTCTACAATCAGGCACACGCCCAATACCAGGCCAACCGCACTGCCTACAAGACCGCACTGGCGCAGGAACTCAGTCTGCACGACAAGGCTCAGAGCGATCTCTCCGCCGCCGAGGAAATTCGCACCAAGCTGCTCAAGACCTTGCCGCACTACCGCCAGCAGGACGAGGCCTACGAAAGGCTCGTCAAGGACGGCTTTGCCAGCCGCATCATGGCCAACGACAAAGCACGCGAGCGCATCGAAAAAGAACAAGACCTCAAGTCACAGGAATATCTCATCCAGAGCGCACAGGCCACCCTCACCCAATCCTCGCGCAGATTAGCCCAGATCACCGCCGACTACCGTCGCCAATTGCAAACCGAGCGCGCCGCTATTGAAGACAAACTCGACAAGGCACAGGGTGAACTCACCAAACAACAATACCGCTACAATCTCCACGAACTCAGGGCACCGCAGAATGGGGTTGTCAAAGACCTCGCCACCCACACCGTCGGCACCGTCATCAGTCCCGGCACCATCCTGATGACCCTCGTTCCCAAAGACGAAACCTTGCGCGCTGAAGTCTGGGTGAGCAACCAGGATGTCGGCTTCATCCATGCCGGCGAGCCCGTCAAAATGAAATTTGCCGCCTACCAATTCCAGAAATACGGCATGGTCGAAGGACAGGTCGCTCACTTATCTGCCGATGCCAGCGACAACAACCAACAACAAGCCAACAACAGGGCCGGCAGCAACCTGCCGTTTGCCTACCGCGCCCTGATCGATCTCAAGGCACAACACCTCATCACCAACGGCGTGCGCCACACCCTTGCTCCCGGCATGCAAGTTACTGCCGAAATCCATCTCGGCACCCGCACCATTCTCGAATACCTGCTCTCACCGGTGACGGGTGCGTTTCAGGAAGCGGGAAGGGAACGGTGAACGTGATGCATCTGATAGCGTCACCGGGAGCAAACAGCAAGCCTTATAGCGCGTGGTTATTGAGCCAATCCTGCAAGGCTGCATCCATGCGGGTTTGCCAGCCTGCACCTGTGGCGCGAAAAGTCTCTACCACTTTGGGCGAAAGCCGAATCGTGATGCGCTCCTTGGTGGGCGCAACCTGTGTACCCCGCGTGCGCCGCGCCAGCTTGGTTTGTAGCGTTTTCGGCAATGCGGAAAAAGACGAAGCCTTGCGGGCTTCCGCTGCCGTCCACTCGGGGTTGTCTGTATCAACCAAATCAGGATTGGATTTGCGTTTCATAAATATTTACCTCCCTTTTATTTGCCTTGCGAAAACTGACCACGCGAATGCCATGACGCGTTTCCACAAACACCAAAGCGTGCAATCGGTTATCCAACAACCCCAATGCACGAATGCGCACCTCGCCATAATCTCGTCGTTGATCTGGCGAAAAGAGTGCTGTTTCAAATTCAAAATCCACCACCCGCTTAAAAGACAAGCCGCGCAACTCAATGTTGCGAGCATTTTTAATCGGATCAAAGGTGATTTTCACAGGTTATATTGTATGTACGAAATAATAAAGAGTCAAAATATTATTGAGCACACCATATCGAATGGTGCAGCTAGAAAAAACCAAGGCTGCCAGCGGACATATCAAACCAGATAGCAAATAAAAGTGGGACGGAGGCTAATTAAAACCACCCAGCAGCATCAATCGAACAGGAGAAGAAAAATGCAAAAACATAATGCAAAGCTGACATCTTCAGTTTCGATTCAACGTGAGGAGCATGGCATGAAAACCCTTCAACTGTGGCTGAAGCAAATTACGAAACTCGGGTTCCTATTGATGATGGGAGTGAGCATGAACGCGTGTTCAGCAGTGAGTTGGAAAGAAGAGGTGCTGCTGCATGATGGTAACAAAATCATGGTATCAAGATCGCAAACCCATGGCGGAAGACGTGAAATAGGACAGCCATTACCCATCAAGGAACAGTCCATCACTTTTACGGAGCCAAGCTCAAACAAATCAATCACATGGCGGGATGAATTCAGTAAGGAAATCGGACACTCAAATTTTAACTTGCTGGCATTGCACATTCTGAATGGCATCCCATTCATTATTGCTTCACCTGATGGCTGCCTGTCCTACAACAAGTGGGGCAGACCCAATCCGCCCTATGTGTTTTTTAAGTATGACGATAACGCGTGGCGGCGCATTCAGCTATCGGAATTCTCAGCTGAGTTCAGGGAAATTAATTTGGTTATAAACACCCTGGCGCATGAAATGGAAATCAGCAGCCAATCACCTGTTCGTGCTGAGCTCGTCAAGAAACTCAACGGCAGTCTGGAACAACCTGAGTACAAAACTATCCTGCGGGAAGCTTTGCCGAACGTTGGGAAAGAATGCATTGAATTGGTCTTATACAAGGGCGCATGGATCATGCCGAATGATCCAGTCATGCACAGGATGCTGGATCGCAAAACCAAATAATTTTCACAAAATTTAAGGGGAATAAGACATGACAACTACAATCGAGTACGCATTGATGGCCGGGGCTTCTTATGTTTCCACTCGCCCTACTGACGGTAATAAATTCCCGGTTCCACATGGATGGAATCAAGTCTCATATTCACCACCAATCACCAGCGGTTTTGAAGCTGCGGTATTTGGTAATGGAATTGACCTTGTGCATAGCACCAACATCGTCATCTCCTATGCTGGCACCGACCCCGATCACCCTTTAGGGCCTGACGGTGACGCAAACCTTGCCTTGGCGACAGGAGCGGGATCGGTACAGCTATTACAGGCCGCCGAATACTACCTGCAAGTCAAGGCAGTCAACCCCGATGCTGTGATTACTTTCACCGGCCACAGCTTGGGAGGCGGACTGGCCGCCTTGATGGGCGTGTTTTTCAACCAGCAAGCTGTCACCTTCGATCAAGCACCGTTTGCCAACTCGATGACAGAAGGTATACGTGATAATTTGCTCAGCGAGCTTCGGTCACTAACGGATGTAAATCAGCAACCCCTCTATACCGAGGCACAATTAGCGGAGCTATCAAGCTTTGTCTTCAACATAGACCGTACCGGCAATGTTAGCACTCTGCGCGTTGAAGGCGAATTCACTTCGATATTTCCCATTAGAACTTTATTCAACCCAATAGGCACACCAACCCTGTTGCAGCACGGGCCGACGGATGTGACGGGAACCGACCTGCACTCTCAGGCATTACTCACCGCCTTCCTGCAAAGCGACCAGAGCGCAGTCAACGGCAACAACCCGCAACAAACCTTAAGCCAAGTCACCACCAAACTCACCAGCCTGTTGAAGCTGATGTTCGACAATAATTTGTATGCGTACCCAACGTCCACAGCGGACAAAAACTTTCTTGAAAACCTCGTCCGCCATGAAACCGGGGTGCAAGGCTTATTTGCCGCCGACGCGATGGTCACACGCTTCACTGCAGACATGTGGAAGCTGGCTCAAGACGGCGGCATGACCATGCCCGGCAACCAGACCGACATGCTGCCGGACGGTACACTCCTGCAACCAATCCGCGAACTCCTCAACAAAGCACTGATCGTGTTTGCGATGCAAAAATATTATGACGAGCATCAAGGATGCGTCGGAGGTGGAGAAACGCTCTTCAAGGATATATCGGGCGGAGGCGGCATCCAATTCGACTTCAATGCCATTGCTGCAAACTGGAACAAAACCAAGGATGCAGAAAAAACAAGCTACCTCAAAAGCTTTTTGGAAAGCAGCTTATTCAGCAGCACAGAAAGCAATCTCATCAAATCCCTGCTGACTAACATGCAAGACTGGTACGTCCAGGCCGGTGCATCCGGCATGAACGCCACAGACACCCTGAACCGTGGCGCATTTATGCTCGGCGGCACTGGCAACGACACACTGGTGGGTGGAACAGGTGCTGATCTGTTGGTCGGCAACTCCGGAGCGGACACCTTGCGTGGCGGCCAAGGCAATGACACGTTGCTGGGCGGCTCCGGCAACGACACCTACGTCTACACCACCGGAGATGGCCTCGACACCATCCTCGACACTGGCGGACAGAACATTCTCACCGTAGACGAAATCGGCCTGGCTGGAGGCGACCAGTACGGCGATGCGCGCGTGCACCGCGATGCCAACAGCCATCTCTACGTTCAGGCTGACCCCAATACGCTGATGATCGACGGCAACATCGTCATTCAGAACTACACCACGGGTGGCACCTTTGAACTCACCATGAACGGCCCGCTTGCGGAAACCACCCTTGCAACCCTCACCGGCAATACCTCGGACAACTTCATCGGAACAAATATTTATAACCGTGACCCCAGTAACGACTACGTCCTTCAGTCAACCGTCTCGAGTGGAACTGCAAAACCATCAGACCTTAATGGCAGCGCCACCGCCAACATCCTCGAAGGCGGACTGGGGGCGGACATCCTCAACGGCGGCGACGGTAATGACCGCCTCTATGCCAACACCCAAATCAACGTGGCAAATGCCATTGCCACCGGCAACATCATCAATAGTGGCAGCGGGCTCAAAGGCGACTGGCTCGCGGGCGGAGCTGGAGACGACACGCTCGTAGGCAGCAATGCCAATGACGTCCTTACGGGTGGTGGTGGGCATGATCTCCTGATCGGTGGCGCGGGCAACGACCAAATCCTCGGCGATGCCGACTGGGTCGCCAGCAGCTTCAACTGGACAGTCAGCCCGGACAATATCTTCAGCCCCGTGGCCGGCAGCTACACCACGACGGATGCTGCAGCCGACGTCATCTATGCCGGAGACGGGCAAGACAAGGTATGGGCGGGCGAAGGCAACGACGTAATCTTCGGCGAGTGCGGAGACGACCTGCTCGTCGGCAACGGCGGCAACGATATCCTATTGGGTGGCGCTGGCAAGGACACCCTTCAGGGCGACGGCAGTGAATATGGGGGCATCGCGGCACGCAACATGGGCGACGACTACCTCGACGGCGGAGCGGATGACGATGTCATCTACGGCGACGAAGGCAACGACATCCTCATCGGCGGAACCGGTGACGACACCTTGGTCGGTGGTACCGGGCAGGACACCTACATCTACAACGTGGGTGACGGAAAGGATTGGATCTACGACACCAAGGCAGAAAACAACATCCTGCGCTTCGGTGCGGGAGTTAATTCAGACAACATAACCCTGAGCCTGGGCTCGCTCAAACTCAACTTTGGTAATGGCGACGAAATTCATCTTGCCGACTTCGACCAAAACGACGTGTTCAACAGTTCGACGATCGACCGCTTCGATTTCGAAGACGGCACCTCCCTCAACACCACCGAACTGCTGGCACGCGGTTTCGACCTCGACGGTACGGTGGGGGACGATGAGATCGTCGGCACCAACACCACTGATCGCATCAATGGCTACGACGGCAGTGACACCTTGATCGGCCTGGGCGGTAGCGATAGTCTGCTGGGCGGCGCAGGTGACGATGAACTCCACGGCGATGCAGACACGGTCAGTGTGCCGCTGGTGGAACATGGCAACGATATGTTGTATGGCGGGACAGGCAATGACCTGCTGTATGGCTATGGCGGCAACGACAGTTTGTTTGGCGGGGATGGCAACGATGAGTTACATGGCGGGATTGGAGACGACGTGCTTTCAGGAGGCGTCGGCAATGACATCCTGAGTGGCGACACAGGCTCTGACACCTACCAATTCAACCGTGGCGATGGACAGGACATTATCCTGGACAATGGAGATCCTTCGACAGGCTTAGTACAGGCGGGAAACTTTGACACCCTGCAATTTGGCGCGAACATCACGTCGGCGGATGTCACCACCCGCCACACGCCAATGGGCGAGTTGGAACTTACGCTCAACGGCACAACAGATAGCATCACCATCCAGGACTGGTACACCAGCCAGAACAGCGGCAACCGCCTCGAACGTATCGTCTTCGGGAACGGCGCGATTCTTACATACAATGATTTTGAAAATCTTCCCATTACCGGAACCGAAGGCGACGATACCATTACCGGCAGCAACGACAACGACACCATCCTTGGGCTGGGCGGCAACGATACCCTGAGTGGCGGAATCGGCAACGACATATTGAACGGCGGCGCGGGCAACGATGTGCTGGACGGCGGCTCGGGAGACGATGCGCTCAATGGTGGAGAAGGACGGGACACTTATCGCTTCAGCTATGGCATGTGGCAGGACACGGTGAGCGACACCTCCTCCGGCGGCAACGTCATCGAACTTCAGGCGGGAGTGAATTTCAACGACCTGCGCGCCACGCAAAGCGGCAACGATCTGCTGCTGACTCTACGCGACACCTCTCATGGCATGACGGTCAGGGACTATTACACCACGCCGCAGGAGTGGCTGTTGCAGGACAGCACGGGTGCGCAGCAAGACATAGCAGTTGTGCTCAATACGACAAATCTGGGCGAGTACAGCGCGTTGCGCGACGATTTTTTTGCGGCGACTAAATCTTCCATCGCGAGCATCTATCTGGCACGGGGGTATCAATGGCAGGCGGATGGTTCGTTGGTGAAATCGCCTGTTGGTGGAATTGTGACCAGGCAGATTAAACAGGGTACAAGTGTAATCACAACCACTTACCATTGGCTTAACTGGAATCCGGATTCTGTTGCCACCAACACTTACATCAGCAATATCGACTCCTACATTTACCCGGGATATTCACCGAGATTATCAAGCGAGATGGTGACCCTAAATGAAACAGTCATTTCGAGCGATATGGCTGTCATACAGGCTGACGCCAGCAACAGCTTTAAATCATTTCCCACGCAGTACGTCAAGGCACAGATAAATTGGGGACCCCTATACGACAACCAAACCATCGTATCGACAAGAATAACAACTGGAACAATAACCGATTCATACGGGGTCGCAGTTGGCTGGACAGAAACCATCAACGTATTCACCGATTACCATTTTACTCAGAGTGGTGCGATAACAACTCTCTATCCTGACGCAACGGTTATCAATGGGCCGGTACGCACGCTGCATTATGTTAACAACGATATCCGCAACCTGCAGGAGATTGTCGGCGGCGACTCGGACAACACAATCAATGCCAATAATAATTCGTACGCTGTAGTCAACGGCGGCATGGGCAATGACATTCTTATTGGTGGTGGACTGCTGTATGGCGGTGAAGGGAACGATGTTCTCAATAACGGATTTTTTCAATATGGTGGCAACGGGGATGACATGTTGATGGCGGGAAATGTGCTGATCGGCGGTGAGGGTAACGATACGATGAACGGCGCTGGATATAACCCGGATGGGGTGCGCTATCTGATCGACCCCACGCAAGCCGGCATTGACCTGATTGGTGACACGGGCGATTCCGAATGGAACTACAAGAACTGGTACTACCTCAATCAGGGTATTACCAATTGGGAAACGCGCGACGAGCATGGTGGAATGTACTCGATGCCGGGCAGATTTTTCGATTACTACATGGACATCAACTTCGATTCTGCCGTGGCGGCCTGGTTGCGCAATCCGGCCTCGACAGACGCCACATTCCCTGATCCGAATCTGTATGACAAGTGGGGAGCCTGGGCGTGGCCAGGTGCCAAAGCTGCGGTTCTGGCTAACCATTCGATTCTGCATTACCTCGAGCCGTTACCTCCGCTAGAGCGGCCTGCCGCTAATGATTACGCGGCACTGCAACCGCTCTACGATGCCGGAATCATCCCCATGGACAGGGTAGAATTTTCAGCCGGTATTGCACTGCCAGACTTGTCGCTGTCGTGGGAACAGGAGACGGGCCGCACTACGCTGGAGCTAAGCTGGAACAATGGCGCGAGCCAGGTGCGTCTGGTGGTGCCGAACGCGAACGACCCGCTGGGCTTTGGTGTCGAGCAGGTGAGCTTCGCCGATGGGACGGTGGTCGGCATGCAGGAATTGATTGAACTCGCACCGCCGATGAATTTGTACCTAGGGGGAACTGAGGGAGTAGACATTCTCAGTGGCATAAATGGAAACGATACGCTCGCCGGGCTGGGCGACGGCGATATCCTTTATGGAGCGAGCGGCAACGATACCTTGGACGGTGGTGCAGGCAACGATGTCTTGCGCGGCGGCAGTGGCAGCGATACCTATATTTACAACCTGGGCGATGGCGAAGACCGCATCTTCGACAGCAATACCGATGGTGACATCAATACGTTGGTGTTCGGGGCCGGGATCGACGCTACGCAGATCACACTCGGACTCGGGTCTCTCAAGCTTGACCTTGGCAATGGCAATGCCATCCATATCGAAGGCTTCAATCCGGATGATGTTTACGCTGCGCCCATCATCGGGAGTTTTCAATTCACCAATGGCACGACACTCAGTTACTCCCAGTTGCTGGAGCGCGGTTTCGACATTGCAGGCACGGCAACGGACGACAACCTGACCGGCACCAATATTAATGATCGCATCAGTGGCGGCGCGGGCAACGATGTCCTGAACGGCGGCGCGGGCAACGATGTCCTGAACGGCGGTGAGGGCAGCGATACCTATGTTTTTGGCGCAGATGGGGGGCAGGACACGATTATCGAGACCTACGATCCGGGCTCGCTGGACAGGATCGTCTTCGCTTCCGGCATTACCGCATCCGATCTCGTTACTTCGCGTAGCGGGGCAGACAACAACAATCTGACCCTATCCCTTGTCGGATCTCCTGCAGCACTGACGATTCAGGGGTGGTTCAATCCGGAAACACCTGCGAGCATCGCTTCGATAGAGTTTGCCGACGGGAGCGTCGTCGACATCGCTACGCTCATCAATCATGCGCCTACCGTTGCGATGCCTTTGACCGATCAGTTTGCCATGGCCGATGAGGCATTCAACTTTGCCTTTGCGGTCAACGCGGCAGCTGGCGAAAGCTTCATGAACGATGCAACGGATTCAAACATATCTGCTGGTGACGGTATTTTCCTGGAGGGGGATAGCAGCGACGACATCCTGATGGGAAGCGCCGGAAATGACTATCTATACGGAGACGCGGGGAACGATGTACTGGATGGCAGCGCTGGAAATGACGAACTGGAGGACGATCTCGGCAACGACACCTATCTTTTCGGTCGCGGTTACGGTCAGGACATCGTGTGCGAATGGGATTACACGGCGGGCAATATAGACACCGTCCGGCTCGCGGCAGATATTCTTCCAGGCGCCATCACAGTATTTGAAGACCCGTGGAGCGAAAGCATCATTCTCTCCATAAACGGGACGAGCGATACCCTGACCATAGAAAGTTGGTTTTCCTCGGATGCCGCCAAGGTCGAGCAATTCCTGTTCGCCGATGGAACTGTATGGGGTGTGGACGACATCATGTCCCTCATGGCACCCCTGCCCGCAATCTCGATTGGCTCCGATGAAATCGCGGGAACGGAAGGAAATGACACCATCAAGGCATTGGCCGGCAATGACTGTGTGACTGGCGAAGGCGGCGACGATGTATTGGTGGGCGGCGCGGGCGATGACTATCTGGATGGCGGCGCAGGGAGCGATATCCTCAACGGCGGTAGCGGTTCGGACACCTTATTTGCAGACAGGCGCTATTCCGATAGCGGCAACAATTTGCTAGCAGGCGGTGTGGACGGCGACAACCTCAATGCTTCAATCGCGAATGATCTGCTGATTGGTGGCACGGGCAACGACGATGTAATCGGCGACGACGGCAACGATGTGCTGTTGTTTAACCGGGGTGATGGTGCTGACTGGTACGGGTCTAGTTATTCCGAGAACGGCGTGCCACTGGCACAACGCACCGATACGCTTTCACTGGGCGGCGGGATCGCCTATGCGGACCTGTCTTTTGAGCGCAATGCATGGGACGGGCTGATACTCAATTTCGGCAACGGCGAGTCCATCTATTTCGAAGGCTGGTTCGATACCTCATGGCAGGACAACAAGGCGATCGGCACGCTTCAGATCATCGCCGAAGCGATGTACAGCTACGATCCAAATTCATCCGACCCGTTATTGAACAAGCGCGTCCAGCAATTCGATTTCGTCGGACTGGCGAATCAGTTCGAGGCCGCGCTGGCTGTTGATCCAAGTATCACCAGTTGGCAACTGGCTCCTCATCTAGCGGACTTTTCGCTGGGCGGCTCGGATACCGCAGCTATTGGCGGCGACATGGCTTATCTGTATGGCAAGAACGGCAACCTGGAAGGACTGAGCGAAACCGAATTGCGCGTCCAGTTGAACGATACTGGATTCGGCACGGCAAACCAGACGTTGATCAAGACCACACTGGGTGCAGGAGCGGGAATATTCGACGATGTCGATTTCATCCACGGCGACAGCCTGGCCTACAGCGCCACTCTGTCCGATGGCGCCCCCTTGCCAGCTTGGTTAACCTTCGATGCCGCAACAGGCACTTTCAGCGGGGTGCCTGCAGGTACTGATGCAGGCGTCTTGAATGTGGCGGTCACCGCGACCGACAGCGGCGGGCTGTGTGCCACGACCAATTTCCAGTTGAGGATAGAAAGTCTGAATGCGGCACCTGTTGCGGTTGCCGATCTGGTCGCGATCAATGAGGATGCTGCGCAAGCCATTATCGCCGCAGCCGATTTACTGGCGAACGATACCGATCCGGATGTGGGTGACATACCCAGCCTCACCGGATTCGATGCCATTACAGTGCAAGGCAATACCGTTGCTCAGGATGCGGCGGGCGATCTGGTGCTGAATATCGGCGACCGTTACCGATCGCTGGGCGCAGGTCAAACAGCCAGCGACAGCTTCAGCTACACGATCAGCGATGCGGCGGACCTGACCTCGACCGCATCGGTAAACGTCAACATCGCCGGGGTGAACGATGCTCCAGTTGTGGGGACGGCAATCGCCAGCCAACAGACGGACGAGGATGCACCATTCAGCTTCGCCGTTCCGGTAGGCGCGTTCACCGATATCGACAACGACGATACCTTGAGCTACAGCGCGACGCTTGCGGATGGCAGCTCGTTGCCAACCTGGCTGACTTTCGATGTCACCACGCAGACTTTCAGCGGCACGCCGGATAATGGGGACGTAGGCAATTACAGCGTCACGGTTACGGCGACCGACATTGGCGGACTATTTGCCAGCAGCACCCTCGTCGTCGATGTCGCCAACATCAACGACGCGCCGATGGTGAACATGGCACTGCTTGCTCAAGGCACGTTGCAGGATGCCGCCTACAGCTTCAGCGTTCCGGCAGGCGCCTTCAACGATGTGGACTTCATCCATGGCGACACGCTGCGCTACGGCGCAACGATGACCGATGGCTCGGCCTTGCCGACTTGGCTGAGCTTCGATGCCGCTGCCCAGACCTTTAGCGGTATACCGACCAACTTGGATGTGGGCGTCTTGAATGTGCAAGTGACGTCAACCGATACGGGCGGATTGGGCACCTCCAGTGCATTCAATCTCAATGTGATGAACGTCAATGATGCGCCAATCGCCAATGCCGATAGCGGCACAGCAACCGAAGACGGCGGCCCGGTGTTGCTCGCTGCCGCGTCTTTGCTGACCAACGACACCGATCCGGATTTCATCCACGGCGATGTGCTCAACATTATCGGAGTATCGCAGGCGGCTTCCGGCGCAGCGGTATCGCTGGTCAACGGCGCGGCGCAATACGACCCCGGTACCCTGTTCCAGTTGCTGGCGCAAGGCCAGACCGCCACCGATACTTTCGGCTATACCGTGAGCGACATGGCGGGAGCCACCAGCAGTGCGGATATCAGTATGACGATTACCGGTGTGAATGATGCGCCGGTGACTACCATGGATACCAATGCCGCCCAGGAAGACTTCAGCCTCACCGCGGCCGGCAATGTGTTGGCCAACGACAGCGATGTGGATCAGGGAGCCGTGCTGCAAGTTGGCAATGCCGGTGTGTTCACGGGCAACTTCGGACAACTCGCCCTTAATGTGGACGGCAGCTACACCTATGCTTTGGACAATACCTCCCTTGGCGTACAGTCGCTGGCACAAGGTCAAGTGGTTACCGAGACCTTCACTTATGACGCAACTGACGGCACGATGGCAACACCATCCACCCTCACCGTCAGCATCACCGGCACCAACGATGCACCTGTCGCCGTCGCCGATGCTGCCTATGTGCGGGAAGACATCAACATCACCGCCAGCGGCAATATCCTGGGCAACGACAGCGATATCGATCAAGGCGCCGTGCTGAGCGTGGCCGATGCCGGACTCAGGAGCGGCGTTTACGGCAGTCTGAATCTCGCGGCGAACGGCAGTTACAGCTATGCCAGCGACAACACATCCTTGGCCGCGCAGTCGCTCGGGCGCGATGCCCAAATCGTCGAACATTTTGCCTGCACCGTGACAGACGGCAGCGCCTCCACATCCTCGATATTGGATGTATTTTTGAGCGGAACGAATGACGCGCCCATTCTGGTTAGGCCGTTGGCTGATCAGAACCTCAGGCGCGACAAGCACTTCTCATGGCAAGTGCCGGACGGAAGTTTCACCGACATCGATCAGGGCGACACACTCGCTTATGCGGCGACGCTGGCCGACGGCTCGGCACTGCCGGACTGGCTCAGCTTCGATGCCACTACCCGGATACTCTCGGGCGAGAGCCCCAAAAAACCCGGTTTTGTGGATATTCGGATGACCGCGACAGACAGTGTGGCCGCCACAGGCAGCACTGAAGGCAGTCTTTCTGCATCGGATACTTTCCGAATCTCAGTCAGCCATGGCGACGACGAAGACACTCCACCACCCAGCCGCAATGCCAATGACGTCCGCGGCACTTCGCTTGGCGATCCGGGCAGGCAAGACGGCAATTGCCCGGCAGCCTCTCCAAAAATTTCGCACGAGCAAACGATACGTGATCGCTCCTCAGAGGAGAAAAAATCTAAGAGCAGCATCCCGTCGCAAGATGCCAGGGACTCAGACAGCCACCATACAGACAAACTGATCCGCGCCTGGTTTGATGAGGAAAGCACTAACGAACGGCGTTCGTCTCTCAGCAGGCCGGATCAGCATGGCACTTGGGGAGGCCGGATCGACCAGCAGGTAAACAGGAATGTTGCCAGGGGCGTCTCCGGAAATGTCAGCTCGGAATGGAAAAAGATGAATACACAACTCAAAAAACATCTGGAACAACCCAGTGGTGACGGCAACCACATTACAGAGTCCGCTGCGGGCTCCAGATCGTTCGGTCTTTTCGATTCGCAGAGTTACCCAAGTGCCTCTCAATTAGGCATGGTCAACAGCCATCAGATGAAAACACTCGCGGGACTCAAGGAAGGGCTGGAGCGGCTTGGCTGTTAGTGAACAAGAGTGCGACATGCACAATTTGGGCGCGCAGTTTTTTTCAGAAAAACTTGCGGCCTGGAGTTACATGACCGCATATCTGAAATGGCGCGCCTGACAGGAATCGAACCTGTGACCCCCAGCTTCGGAAACTGGTACTCTATCCAACTGAGCTACAGACGCGTTCTGTGAAGGCGCGCAGCATAGCGTTTTTTGTTTGTACAGTCCAACATTCGGGCCGCACGCGGCGATGTTGTGAATAATGGTATCTTGTCGGCCTTTCCATGCGAGCATGCTGCCATGCCCTTCTCCAATCCTGACACCGAAGCAATCCGCCAGTTACTGCGCGCAGTGCACACCATCGCGATCGTCGGCCTGTCAGCAAACGAATCCCGCCCCAGCTTCGGAGTGGCGCGTGGATTGCAGCACAAGGGGTATCGCATCATCCCGGTGCGCCCACTGGTAGACGAGGTGCTGGGTGAAAAAGCCTACCCCGATCTGGAGAGTCTGCCTGAACTGCCGGATATTGTGGACGTATTCCGGTCAGCCGAGCATGTGCCTGCCATCGTGGACAGTTGCATCCAGCTTGGCATCAAGCGCCTGTGGCTGCAGGAAGGGGTGGTGCATGAGGAAGCGGCGCAGCGCGCGCGGGCAGCGGGGATCACGGTAATTATGAACCGCTGCATGTGGCGTGATTGCGCGCAACTGTGCGACTCGAAGGCATGACGAAAAAAACGCGCTGCGGTTGGTGCGGCGATGATCCGCTGTATTGCCACTACCACGACAACGAATGGGGCGTGCCGCTGCACGATGATCGCGCCCTGTTCGAATTTCTCATCCTCGAAGGCGCGCAAGCCGGGCTAAGCTGGATCACTCTCCTGCGCAAGCGCGAGAATTACCGGATCGCCTTCGATAATTTTGATGCGGCGCGCATTGCCTGCTACAACGCAAGTAAAATAGAATCGCTGCTGCATAATCCGGGGATCGTGCGCAACCGCCTGAAGGTGAATGCGGCAGTAACCAATGCGCAGAAGTTTCTGGAGGTGCAGAACGAGTTTGGCAGTTTTAATGCCTTCATCTGGGGCTTCGTTGATGGCAAACCCAAACAGAATGCCTGGCGCAGCCTCGCCGATATCCCGGCCAACACACCGGAATCGGATGCGATGAGCAGGGAGTTGAAACGGCGCGGCTTCAAATTCGCCGGCAGCACCATCTGCTACGCCAATATGCAGGCGACCGGCATGGTGAACGACCATACGACAGATTGCTTCAGATACAATGAACTGAAACAACGCGAGCACCCCTAGAAAGTCAACTTTAAGGGTGTCAGGCTGGACACGGCGATGTAGATCGCCCGACAAATGGGGATATTGAGATGTTCCTGAAATTCACCAAGATGCACGGCGCCGGCAATGACTTTGTCGTCATCGATGGCGTGCGCCAGCACGTCGACCTGTCGCCCGAGCAATTTCGCCTGCTGGCCGATCGTCATTTCGGTGTGGGCTGCGACCAGATACTACTGGTGGAGAAAACCCAGCACAAGGATGTCGATTTTCGCTACCGCATCTTCAACGCCGACGGTGGCGAGGTAGAGCAGTGCGGTAACGGCGCACGCTGTTTCGTGCGTTTTGTGCATGACCAGAAACTTACCTCAAAACGCGAAATCGTGGTGGAGACCATGAACGGACTGATCTCGCCGCGCCTCGAAGAAGATGGCCGCGTAACCGTCAATATGCGTGAGCCGATATTCGACCCGGCGCTTATTCCGTTCGCGGGCCTCGGCGCGGTGAGCGAGCCGCTTGAAGTGGCGGGCGAGACGCTGGAGATCAGCACACTCTCGATGGGTAACCCGCATGCGGTGCAGGTTGTGGATGATATCGAACAGGCACCGGTGGAAAGACTCGGGCCGCTGGTCGAGCATCACCCGCGTTTTCCCAAACGTGTCAACGCCGGATTCATGCAGGTGAAGGATCGCAACCATATCCGCCTGCGTGTGTACGAACGCGGCACCGGCGAGACGCTCTCGTGTGGCACCGGCGCGTGCGCGGCAGTCGTGGCAGGCATCCGTCGCGGCTTGCTGGACAGTCCGGTGAACGTCGCCACGCGCGGCGGCCTGCTCACCATTGCCTGGGACGGCGAAGGCACGTCGGTGCTGATGACTGGGCCGGCAATTACGGTATTCGAAGGTGAAATAAATGTATAGGGAGTCATAATGAGAGCTGAAGACGTCGCACAATATCTGCAAGACAACCTGCAGTTTTTCGAAGGCCACACCGACCTGCTGACGCAGATCAACCTGCCGCACCCGCATGGCGGACGCACCATCTCTCTAAGCGAGCGACAGCTGCTCGCCTTGCGCGAAAAAAACAGGGAACTGGAAAAGAAACTGCACGAACTGACCGAATTCGCCAAGGAGAACGATGCGCTGCAACACAAGGTGCATGAATTCGTCACCGCGCTGTTCGCCGCGCGCGACCTTGCCACGCTGCAGGAAATGGCTCCGCATTTGCTGCGCGAAATTTTTTCAGTACCGCATACCGTGCTGCACCTGTGGCAAGTCGCCCCCCCCAGCGCCGAAGTGCTGGCTTTCACCGATGCACAGGCACAGCCGGTGTGCCTGCATCAGGCCGCGCATGACACCGCCGGCTGGTTCGGCGAGGTTGGCAGACAGCTGCACTCCTTCGCCTACCTGCCGCTGCATGCCGGCAGCGAATCCATCGGTTTGCTGGTACTGGCCAGTGAAGACAAACAGCGCTTCTATCCGGGGATGGGCACGGTGTTCCTGCAGCGCATCGCCGAAGCGGTGAGTGCCGCGTTGCACCCGCACATCGCACAAACATGATCGATGTCGCCACGCCTGTCCTGAGCCAGGCCGAAAGGCCTAATCAAAAATTTTTACACGGTTATCTGGCGTGGCTGCGCAATGAAAAGCAATACTCCGAACTGACCGCCGAGAATTATGCGCGCGACCTGCGCCACCTGTTCGAACTGGCTGCAGACACTCCGCTTACCAGCCTCAAAATTCACCACATCCGCCGCTACATCGCGCAGCTGCACAGCAAAGGGCTGAGCGGGCGCTCGCTGGCACGCATGTTATCGGCATGGCGCGGCTTCTTCACCTATCTGATGCGTGATCACGGTCTGGCCGACAATCCCTGTGCCGGCCTGCGCGCACCCAAGTCGCCGAAGAACCTGCCGCAGGCGCTATCGCCGGACGAGGCGGTGCGCCTGGTCGAGCTGCCCGCCGATACGCCTGAAGCAATCCGTGACAAGGCGATGTTCGAACTGTTCTATTCTTCCGGCCTGCGTCTGGCCGAGTTGGTCGGCCTCGATCCGCTGCAACTCGACATGGGCGCGGGCGAAGTACGCGTTACCGGCAAGGGCAACAAGACGCGCATCGTGCCGCTCGGTCGGCACGCCGTCACCGCACTACAGGCCTGGCTGGCAGTGCGCGGTCAACTTGCAAAAGCGGAGGAAAGCGCGCTGTTCGTCGGGGCGCGCGGCAAGCGCATCACGCCGCGCGTGGTACAGCTGCGCATGAAACAATGGGGCATCAAACAAGGCATCACCAGCAACGTGCATCCGCATCTGCTGCGCCACTCGTTCGCCACCCACGTACTGCAATCTTCCGGCGATCTGCGCGCGGTGCAGGAGATGCTCGGCCACGCCAGTATCTCCACCACGCAGGTCTATACCCATCTTGATTTCCAGTATCTCAGCAAGATTTACGATGCGGCCCATCCGCGCGCCAAGAAAAAACCTTGATTTTAAAAGAACGCAGTGAGCACTAGTATCGCACCACAGAATTAACGGAACATATTTGAAACCTGTAGGGCGGAACGCATAGCGGTTCCGCCGGATAAGTCATCTGGCGGATCGCCCAAGGGCATCCGCCCTACGAGGATGCGCGTGGATTCAAAATGATGTTCGTAATTTACGGGTTACGACACTAGTGCAAGTTCAGCAACGGCTTGAACCCCAGCTTGTCCTTCAGGCTATCCGCGCTGCTGCGCGCTTCATGCTGATTCGCGTACGGGCCGAGGTGGACCCGGGTGAAACCGTCCTTGATAAACAGGCTGAGCTGTTTGCCGACCTCTCCGAGCTTGGCGCGCATTTGCGCCATGAAGCTCTCCGCAGCTTCCTGTGACTTGAATGCGCCCAACTGCAGGTACAGATTTCCGCCAGCAACACCCGCTGACTCTGCCGCAACGCTCTCCTGCTCTGCGGCAACCACTTTCGGCGGGATATCCGCCGGCGGCAGCGGCGTGCTGGTCACCTCCGCCGCAGCGACCGGCGCAGTCGTGACATTGCCGGCAAGGCTCTCCACTTCAACTTCTCCGCTGCCATTACCGATGAAGCCAAGCTTATGCGCGGCCGTATAAGAAAGGTCAATCACGCGCGCATGCAGGAACGGTCCGCGATCGTTAATACGCACGACCACGGACTTTTTCGTGGCGACATTAGTGACACGTACATAACTTGGGATGGGCAGCGTGGGATGGGCGGCGGTCATGGCGTACATGTCATACACTTCGCCGCTGGAAGTGCGCTGTCCATGAAATTTCTTGCCATACCACGAGGCGATACCGCGTTCCTTGAAACTGCCTGAAACAGTGATCGGCGTGTAAGTGTTGCCCAGCGCGATATAGGGGCGATTGGCATAGCGGTGCAACGGCTCGTATTGCGGCACAGCATCCGGAATGTCGTCGAGGTTAGACGGCGCATTGGCACCGGGACCATCGCCGGCAAGATAACCTCCGGCACCGGGTTCCGCGGTGGCGGCACGCGCCTCGATTGGCGCGGGAGTATCACGCACTGCCGCCTTGCGTTGCGGCGTGCTGCCGCATGCGGCCAGCATCAGTGTTGCCAAGGCCAGAATTGCATATACCGGTACTGCGTGTTGCCTGCTCATGCGACCTCCTTACGTTTTGATAAGTTTTTTATGTGTTTCGATGCTCATCAGCATACCAAAACCCAGTAGCAAAGTGAGCATCGATGTGCCGCCGTAGCTGATCAACGGTAACGGTATGCCAACCACCGGCAGGATACCGCTGACCATGCCCATATTGACGAACGCATAGGTGGCGAAAGTCAGCGTGATGGAGCCTGCCATCAGGCGGGTAAAATAGGTCGAGGCATTCGCGGTGATGAAGAAACCGCGGGCAATCACAAAAAAATACAGCGACAGCAGAATCAGATTGCCAAGCAGTCCGAATTCTTCTGAATACACTGCAAAGATAAAATCGGTGGTACGTTCCGGTAGAAAGTCGAGATGTGTTTGCGTGCCATTCAGATACCCCTTGCCCAGCAGCCCACCGGAACCCACCGCAATGGTCGCCTGAATCGTGTGATACCCCTTGCCCAGCGCATCTTGTGATGGGTCGAACAACATCAGGATGCGCAGCCGTTGATAATCGTGCAGTGTTGACCACAGCAGCGGCGCGCTGATGAGCGCCGCAACGAGCAACCCTCCCATCACGCGCCAGCTCAGTCCGGCTAGAAACAGCACGTAAAAACCACTGGCGGAGATCAGGATCGCCGTACCCAGATCGGGCTGACGCGCAATCAGGCCGACAGGAACGAGCAGCAACAGGGCCGCGACGATGTAGTTTTTCAGGGTGAGGGTGGCTTCGTGCTTCTCGAAGTACCACGCCATCATCAGCGGCACGCCGATTTTCATCAGCTCGGAGGGCTGAATGGTGGCAACACCAAGGTTCAGCCAGCGCCGGGCACCATGGCTGATCTCGCCAAACAATGCCACGCCAATCAGCAATGCCATACCCAGAAAATAGATCGGCACGGCAGTACGCATTAGATAGTGCAGGGGCAACTTGGCAACCAGCCACATGCAGATCAAGGCCACCGCGATATTCAGCACCTGGTTTAGTGGTTGCCCCCAGGTCGCATTGTCCGCGCTATACAGCACCAGCAGACTGGTCAGTTGCAACAGGACGATACCGAGCAGCAGCGGCCAGTCAAGATGGCTAATAAAATGTAACCACAGCTGGCGTCTAGTCATGCTCCTCAACCTCCTCGCCGGCGACTTCCTGTAATGGTTGCGGCACTTTGCCGAGCAGATAATAGTCCAGCACCTTGCGAGCAATCGGCGCCGCCGTGCTGCCACCATGCCCGCCGTTCTCTGCCAACACGACCAGCGCGATTTTGGGCTGTTCGGCAGGCGCGAAAGCAATAAACCAGGCATGGTCGCGATGACGCTCCTGCACCTGGCTTTCGATATATTTTTCGCCCTGTTTGATGGCCACCACCTGTGCCGTGCCGGTCTTGCCGGCGATTTGATAGGGCGCACCTGCTGCAGCCTGCGCTGCCGTTCCGCCCGGCTGGTTGACTGCGACCATCGCGCGCCTGACCAGGTCAAGATGTGCCGGTGCGATTTCAAGATCGAACAACGGCTCGCTCCCGATTACATGGTCCTCGTCAATGTGCGCGTTGCGCACTTCCCTGACCAGATGCGGTTTATAACCGATGCCTTTATTCGCCAGCGCTGCGGTGGCAAGCGCCAGTTGCATCGGCGTCACCAGATTGTAGCCCTGACCGATTCCCACCGACACCGTGTCACCCGGATACCAATTCTGCTTATACCGCCTTCTTTTCCACTCTTGCGTTGGCGATAGCCCGGAGGTTTCACCTTCCAGATCGATGCCGGTTTTTTTACCGAAACCAAAGCCCTGTAGATAACTGGATATTCTGTCTATGCCCAAATCAAGGGCCAAACCGTAATAGTAAGTATCGCAGGACACCACAATGGACTTGAACATGTCCACGCTGCCGTGGCCACCCTTTTTCCAGTCACGGTATTGGTGACTGCTGCCAGGCAGCATGAAATAACCCGGATCGCTGATCGCCAGGCCGGGCGCACGTTCGCCGTAATGCAGCCCGGCCAACGCCATGAACGGCTTGATGACGGAGCCGGGCGGATATTGCCCGCGCAGTGCGCGATTATTGAGCGGCGTATCGGGCGAATTATTCAGCGCATCCCAGCTTTGGGTATCAATGCCATCGATGAACAGGCCGGGGTCGTAACCCGGCTTGCTGACGAAGGCCAACACTTCACCATTATTTGGGTCGATCGCCACGAGTGCGCCGCGATAGTTGCCGAACGACTGAAAAGCGATTTCCTGCAATTTGGCATCTATGCTCAACATCAGCATATTGCCGGAGGTCGGCGCAGTGCGCGATAACATGCGCACCACCCGTCCACCCGAATCAACCTCGATTTGCTCCACACCTGTGGTGCCGTGCAACTCGCTCTCGTAGCGCTGCTCCAGGCCGGTTTTGCCGATGTAATCCGAGCCACGATAGTTGGCGGCCAGATCGTTTTCCTCAAGTTGCTCCACATCGTCCTGGTTGATGCGCCCGACATAGCCAATCAAATGAGCGGTCTTTTCACCATAAGGATACTCACGAAAAAGCCGTGCCCTGATTTCAACGCCGGGAAAACGGTATTTCTGCGCAGCAAAACGCGCAACCTCTTCATCAGACAATCGGCTGCGAATCATCAGGGACTCGAATTTGCGCCGTTCGGCGAACAGCTTCTTGAAGCGTTTTCGGTCCCTGGGCGTTATTTCGACCAGCATGGATAATTCATTGATGCTGTTTTCCAGATCGTCGGTCTTGTCGGGAGTAATCTCCAGCGTGTAGCCGGAATAATTGTGCGCCAGCACCACGCCATTGCGGTCAAGTATCAGGCCGCGACTCGGAACAACAGGAACAACCGAGATACGGTTATTTTCCGCCAGCGTCTCATAATGGTTGTGAAGTACGACCTGCAGATAGATAAAGCGTGCCAGCAAAATAACCAGCATCAGTATGACGAAGCCAATACTGATTACCAACCGCAGCCGGAAGTAATATATTTCGCGTTGATGGTTTTTTAGTTCGGCGTACTTGTTCATGTGCGATCACGGTCCACGCGCATCTGCCGCATCGCCTGGAGGGTGATACTGAGCGGCGCCCACAGCAACGTGGAAGTCAGGCACCCGATAAAAAACGGCCATACCATATAACCGTTCACTTGCCAGTGCACCAGTGCGTACACCGCATAGGTCAGCACTAAAATACCGAAGACATGGGTTGTTTGCTGACGCAGATCAAACATCTGCAAGCGGTGATGCAATACCACTCCTCCGAAGGCCAACAAAGTGTAAGCCAGGGCGTGCTGTCCGAACAGGCTGGCATCGGACACGTCGGCAAATATTCCTACCACCCACGACCATCCGATACCGACACGCCACGGTTTGTATGTGCACCAGTACAGCAGCACGACCGCAACGAAGTCCGGGCGCAGCATCAGCCAAACGCCCTCCCACGGCAACCCGTTCAGCAGCAGCGCTGCCAGCAGGCTAAAAACAATGAAGAGATTGCTGGTTGGGCGTTGAATTTGCCGGCTGGAGGCATCGAAATAGGACATCAATGAGCCTCTGAAATATTTCTTTTACTGCTACCCCTGTCGGGTTTCGCCCCCGCAGCGCGCTCCGTCGGTGGTTTGGGTAACTCGGGCAGGCTGGATAGAACCAGCAGGTGACGATGCTTATCCACGCCAGCCACCGGCAAGCAGATAATACGGGCGAACGGATAGGCGGCATCCCGTTCGATTTCTTCCACTCTGGCGACCGGGATGTCTGGCGGATAGATGCCGTCGATACCCGACGTAACCAGAATGTCACCCACCTGAATATCGGAACTGACCGGCATGTAACGCAGTGACAACTGGCTAGTATCGCCTGTGCCGAACACAATGGAGCGCAGTCCGTTACGCAACACCTGCACCGGCACGGCATGATCTTTTTCGGTAATCAGGGTGACTGCGGAAAGCCAGGGATAAACGCGGGTAATCTGGCCGACGATCCCCGCGTCATCCATCACCACTTGGCCGGCGCGCACGTTGCCTTTCGCACCCTTGTTGAT
Organism: uncultured Gallionella sp.; assembly: GCA_964355765.1. Taxonomy (GTDB): domain Bacteria; phylum Pseudomonadota; class Gammaproteobacteria; order Burkholderiales; family Gallionellaceae; genus Gallionella. The sequence continues at coordinate 141,906 of CAYHEM010000003.1, read as the reverse complement.
CAGCACCCTGCGCTTGAAGACATCGGGTTCGGCATACACGATTTCGGCCAATTGAACGGTAAATTCATTGCGTTGTGCCAGTGCCAGCAAATTGCGCAAGTGCTGATTCTCATACTGCAATGCCTGAAATTGCGATAACTGTGCGGCATCCTGCTGATGCTGTTGCTGCAATAGATTGTTTTCTTCCACCAGATTGGACTGCATCACCAAAAAACTGCTGGTCTTTTGCCACAGTATGCTCGGCAGGGTTGCCAGTTGCTGTAAAGGCGAAACCACTACGGACAAGACACTACGCGTGGATTCCAGATAGCGGTAGCGCACATCGATGAATAACAGCAACAGCGAGAGCACCACAAAGAACACCAGCCGTACCACAGGGCTGGGGCCGCGATTAAAAAACTGGAATGATTGTGTGCTATCCACTTCAGCAGACAGGGGACAGCAGACAGAGGACAGAAGTTTTGTTGCCGCTACGCGGCAATCTTTTAATAAAGGCGCGGCGCAGCCGCACAACATTCTGTTTTTTGTCTTCTGTCATCTGTCCTCTGTCTTCTGGTCACTCGGTGGTAAAGATACTTGAAGATTTGTCCATGCTTTCGAGGGCGAGGCCCGAACCGCGCACAACGCAAGTCAGCGGATCATCGGCAATCAATACCGGCAAACCGGTTTCCTCCATCAGCAGGCGATCCAGATCGCGCAACAGCGCGCCACCGCCGGTCAGCACCATGCCCTTGTTGGCGATATCTGCGCCGAGTTCCGGCGGGGTTTGCTCCAATGCCGTTTTCACCGCACTGACAATACTGTTGAGCGGGTCAGTCAGCGCCTCAAGAATTTCGTTGCTGGAAATCGTAAAGCTGCGCGGCACACCCTCTGCCAGGTTACGCCCCTTCACTTCCATCTCGCGCACTTCACTTCCCGGGAAAGCGGAACCAATGGTTTTCTTGATTTGCTCGGCAGTGGTCTCACCGATCAGCATGCCGTAGTTGCGGCGGATGTAATTGATAATCGCCTCGTCGAATTTATCGCCGCCGACGCGCACCGAGCCGGAATACACCGCCCCGCCCAGCGAAATCACGCCAACCTCGGTGGTGCCGCCGCCGATATCGACCACCATCGAACCGGTCGCCTCTTCCACCGGCAAGCCGGCGCCGATGGCAGCCGCCATCGGCTCTTCAATCAATTCCACACGGCGCGCGCCCGCGCCAACGGCGGATTCGCGAATCGCACGACGCTCAACCTGGGTAGAGCCGCACGGCACACAAATCACGATGCGCGGGCTGGGGCTGAAGATGCCTGCCTTGTAAACCTTGCGGATAAATTGCTTGAGCATTTGCTCGGTAACAGTGAAGTCGGCAATCACGCCATCCTTCATCGGGCGGATTGCGGTGATGTTGCCCGGCGTGCGCCCCAGCATTTGCTTGGCGGCCAGCCCGACCTGCTGAATCACCTTCTTGCCATTCGGTCCGCCTTCCTGGCGTATCGCCACGACCGAAGGCTCATCCAGCACAATACCCCGCCCGCGCACCCAGATAAGCGTGTTGGCCGTTCCGAGATCAATTGCCAGATCATTGGCAAAATAGCCGTTCAAAAATCCAAACATATTCAATCCTGAAAGTTAAAGAGGTGTGTCACCAAACCCCTTTATGATACCCTATTAGCCTTGTTACTACGTACTTTTTACCATGTCTCTAAGCATTACAGACGTCCGAAAAGTTGCCCGTTTGGCGCGGCTGGCAATGAGCGAAACAGAAATCGAGAACGCCCGCGCACAACTGTCCGGCATCTTCAATCTGATCGCCGAAATGCAGGCGGTCGATACTTCAGGCATCGAACCCATGTCGCACGCCCAGGACGTGTCGCAACGGCTGCGTGAGGACAACATCACTGAAACCAACCAGCGCAAGGTGTTCCAGGCCATCGCCCCGCAAACCGAAGCGGGTCTGTATCTGGTTCCGCAGGTCATCGAATAAGGCATATGTTCAACTCTTCCCTACACCAGCTTGGCGTTGCCCTGCGCGCCAAAAAAATCTCCAGCGTTGAGCTGACGCAGCTCTATCTCGACCGCATCACCAAACTTAACCCGGCATTCAACGCCTACATCACCCTGGATGCGGAAAGGAGCCTGATGCAGGCGCGCGCCGCCGATGAGCGACTGGCAAATGGCGCTGCCACCGACCTGACCGGCATCCCGATCGCGCAAAAAGACATTTTCTGCGCCAAGGATTGGCTCACCACCTGCGGCTCGAAGATGCTGCACAACTTTGTCTCGCCCTACGATGCCCACGTCATCGCGCAATTCAACGAGGCGGGCGCGGTGAATCTCGGCAAGACCAACATGGACGAGTTCGCGATGGGGTCGAGCAACGAAACCTCGCACTACGGCACCGTGAAAAATCCGTGGGATACATCGCGCGTGCCGGGCGGCAGTTCGGGTGGATCGGCGGCAGCGGTCGCGGCAAGGCTGTGCGCGGCGGCGACCGGCACCGACACCGGCGGCTCGATTCGCCAGCCTGCCGCACTGTGCGGCATCTCCGGCCTGAAACCTACCTACGGCGTATGCTCGCGTTACGGCATGATCGCCTTCGCCTCCAGTCTCGACCAGGCCGGGCCGATGGGACGCAGCGCGGAAGATCTGGCGCTGCTGCTGAACACCATGGCCGGTTTCGATGTGCGCGATTCCACCTCGCTGCAACGCGAAAAAGAAGACTATGCGCGCGATCTGGCTAAGCCGCTGAACGGCCTGCGCATCGGCCTGCCGCAGGAATTTTTCGCCGAGGGGCTGAGCGGCGATGTGGCGCAGGCGGTCGAGGCGGCGATTGCCGAATACAAAAGACTTGGCGCAACCGTGGTGGAAATCAGCCTGCCGAATTCCAGGCTCTCGGTGCCGGTGTATTACGTGCTCGCGCCGGCGGAAGCATCGAGCAACCTGTCGCGCTTCGACGGCGTGCGTTACGGCCACCGCGCGCCGGACTACGGCGATCTTGCAGACATGTACGAAAAGACCCGCGCGCAGGGTTTCGGTGCGGAAGTGAAGCGGCGCATCATGATCGGCACCTATGTGCTGAGCCACGGCTACTACGATGCCTACTACCTGCAGGCGCAGAAAATCCGTCGCCTGATCGCGCAGGATTTCACCGACGCGTTCAGACAATGCGACGTGATCATGGGGCCAACCTCGCCCTCCACGGCCTTCAGGCTCGGCGAAAAAGGCGACGATCCGGTGCAGATGTACCTGTCCGACATCTACACCATCGCGGTGAATCTGGCCGGATTGCCCGGCATGTCCATCCCCTGCGGTTTAGGTGCAAATGACATGCCGGTAGGGCTGCAGATCATCGGCAATTATTTCGACGAAGCGCGCATGTTGAATGTCGCGCACCAATACCAGCTGGCGACTGACTGGCACAGCCGCGCGCCGCAAGGTTTGTAAGGAAACGATATGACTTGGGAAATCGTCATCGGGCTGGAAGTGCATGCGCAGCTCTCGACCCGCAGCAAAATATTCTGCGGCGCTTCGACCGCGTTCGGCGCGGAGCCGAACACGCAGGCGGATGCGGTAAGTCTGGCATTGCCCGGCGTACTGCCGGTGCTGAACAAGGGTGCGGTGGAGCGCGCCATCAAGTTTGGCCTGGCGGTGGGTGCGCATATCCCGCCGCGCTCGGTGTTCGCGCGCAAAAACTACTTCTACCCCGACCTGCCCAAGGGCTACCAAATCAGCCAGTTCGATTTGCCGGTGGTCGGCAACGGCGCACTGACCATTCGGGTCGAGCCGCTATCGGGTAATGCCAAGCCCTATGAAAAAATGGTGCGCATCACCCGCGCGCATCTGGAAGAGGACGCCGGCAAGTCGCTGCATGGCGATTTCCACGGCATGACCGGCATCGACCTGAACCGCGCCGGAACACCGTTGCTGGAAATCGTGTCCGAGCCGGACATGTGTTGCGCCGCCGAAGCGGTGGCCTATGCCAAAGCCTTGCATACGCTGGTGCGCTGGATCGGCATTTGCGACGGCAACATGCAGGAAGGCTCGTTCCGCTGCGACGTCAACGTGTCGGTACGCAAGCCCGGCGAGCCGCTTGGCACGCGCCGCGAAATCAAAAACCTCAACTCGTTTAAATTCATGCAGCAGGCCATCGATTACGAAGTGCAATGGCAGATTGACACTCTCGAGAACGGCGGCAAGATCCAGCAGGCCACCATCTTGTTCAACCCGGACACGGGCGAGACGCGTGCGATGCGCAGCAAGGAAGAGGCGCATGACTACCGCTATTTCCCCGACCCCGATCTGCTGCCGCTGGAAATCAGTGATGCGTGGAAAGAGCAGGTGCGCGCCACATTGCCGGAGCTGCCGCAGGCCAAGCAGACGCGCTATGTCGGCGAGTTCGGCCTGTCAGCCAGTGACGCAGGCATGTTGACCGCCTCGCGCGAAATGGCCGATTTCTTTGAGACCGCACTCGCTACCGCACCCAAGGATGCAAAGCTATGTGCCAACTGGATCATGGGTGAAGTGAGTGCCCAGCTGAACCGCGACGGCCTGGACATGGCGCAATGCCCGATTAGCGCGCAACAACTCGGCGGCATGCTGAAGCTGATTGCAGATGGCACCATCTCCAACTCCGGCGCAAAGGAAGTGTTCCGCACCATGTGGTCCGAGGGCGGCGAGGCAGATGCGATCATCGAGGCGAAGGGTTTGAAACAGGTCTCCGACAGCGGCGCCATCGAAGCGCTGGTGGATGAAATCATTTCCGCCAACGCCGACAAGGTGGCGGAGTACCGCGGCGGCAAGGACAAACTGTTCGGCTTTTTCGTCGGCCTCGCCATGAAAGCCAGCAAGGGCAAGGCCAACCCAACGCAGTTGAACGACGTCCTGAAACGCAAACTCGGTCAATAGGTTATAACCCGCCTCTTGCGGCCAAAGCTAACTGAACAGGCGCTCCGGCAAACCGTTCAAGTCATCAAGCACCTCCGCCGCACCTGCAAAATTCTGGTCGCGGGTATAGCGATTGGGCGTGACGAAAGTTTTGATACCTGCCGCGAGGCTGGCATGCAGGCCATTCTCCGAGTCTTCCAGCGCGATACATTCTGCGGCAGACAACTCCATTTTTTCCAGCACCCATAAATAAATATCCGGCGCGGGTTTCTTGTGCGCCACGATATCGCCGCAACCGGTCACTTCGAAGATGCGCGCACCGTCGTCCCCAAGCCCCTGTTGCAACAGCGTGGCCACATTTTCCGCGCTGGTGGTGGTCGCGATGGCAAGGCGGATGCCGCGCTGCCGGGCGGCGTCAATCAACTGTTTGATGCCGGGACGCAAAGGAATTTGGCCTGCGCGCAACAGGGCATTGTAGTGACGCGTTTTCAGTTCATGCAGATGCTTTACGAAGCCATCGAAATCGGCAGGCTTGCTATAGCCGGGCAGAAAACTCTCGACAAAATACTTGATGCGCTCCTTGCCGCCGGTCACTTCGAGCAGCCTTCCATAAAGCTCGACATCCCAATTCCAGTCGAGCCCGTTTTCAGCGAAGGCCTTGTTGAATGACTGACGATGTCCATCCTCGGTGTCGGCGAGCGTGCCGTCCACGTCAAAGATGATGGCTTTGATGATCATGATTTATGGTTAAAAAGCATTCGTCCGCAGATTACACAGATTGACGCAGATCAATCTGCGATTTCTAATCCGTTTAATCTGCGCAATCTGCGGATAAGCCTTTAACGCAGGCCGGGAAATTTTCCCGCCATGCCGCGCATGAGCTTGGCCATGCCGCCGCCCTTGCCGAGCATTTTCATCATTTTCTGGGTTTGCTCGAACTGGTTGAGGAACTGGTTGACATGCATCACCTGCACCCCCGCGCCCGTCGCGATACGCCGCTTGCGCGAGGCCTTGATGAGCTCCGGCCTGCTGCGCTCCAGTGGCGTCATCGAGTTGATAATGCCTTCTATGCGGTTAATCTGTTTGTCATCCATTTGGGAGCCCGCCGCCGCCTGGCTGAGCTGCGCGGGGAGCTTGTCCATCAATGCCGACACGCCGCCCATCTTGCGCATCTGCACAATCTGCATCTTGTAGTCATTGAGGTCGAACCCCTGCCCGCTTTTGACTTTTTTGGCGAGTTTCTCGGCCTCGGCGACATCCACGCCGCGCTGCGCCTCTTCGATCAGAGACAGCACGTCGCCCATGCCGAGCACGCGCGAGGCCATGCGCTCGGGATGGAAGGCTTCGAGACCATTCGATTTCTCGCTCACGCCGACAAACTTGATCGGCTTGCCGGTGATCTGGCGCACCGACAACGCCGCGCCGCCGCGCGCATCGCCATCCAGCTTGGTGAGTATGATGCCGGTCAGCGGCAGCGCTTCGCCGAATGCCTTGGCGGTATTGACCGCGTCCTGCCCGGTCATCGCATCGACCACGAACAACGTCTCGATCGGCTTGAGCGCGGCATGCAACTGCTGGATTTCCGCCATCATCGCAGCGTCGATGGCCAGCCGTCCGGCAGTATCGACAATCAGCACATCGTGATAATGCCTGCGCGCATAGTCCAGCGCGGTCAGCGCGATGTCACGCGGTTTCTGGCTGATGTCCGAAGCGAAGAAATCAATCTCCAGCTGCTGCGCCAACGTGCGCAATTGCTCGATCGCCGCTGGGCGGTACACGTCGCAACTGACCAGCAGCACTTTTTTCTTGTGCTGATCGCGCAGCAACTTGGCGAGCTTGCCGCTGGTGGTGGTCTTGCCCGCGCCCTGCAGACCGGCCATCAGGATCACGGCGGGCGGTGTGGCAGCGAGGTTGAGCGCGTCGTTGTGCTCGCCCATCAATTTGGTGAGTTCGCGATGAACCACACCGATCAGCGCCTGTCCCGGGTTCAGGTTGCCGATGACCTCCTGGCCGAGCGCCGCCTGCCTGACCTGGGCGATAAGTTCCTTGACGACCGGCAAGGCGACGTCGGCTTCGAGCAACGCCATGCGCACTTCACGCAGCGTGTCCTGAATGTTGCTTTCCGTAAGGCGCGCCTGACCGCGCAGCGTCTTGATGACACCGGAAAGGCGTTGTGTCAGATTGTCCAGCATATGGGTATGTTATTGCGTATGGTGTAGAATTCGCGCAGTCTAAAACATCCCGACAAAAATGCCTAACGTTCTCCTTGCGCTGATTGCTTTTTTCGCCTACAGCTTGCTGGCCGCCTATTTCTGGCGGGCGCATTTACGCGGCGAAGGGGATGTGTTGAGCCGTGGAACGATGGGGCATCTGGTGTTAATCCCGCTGACCCTGCATGGTTATCTGCTCGTTCAGGATATGTTTGCCGGTGGCGGGTTCAACCTGAGTACGACCAATGCGCTGTCGCTGATCATCTGGCTGACCTTGCTGATCTATTGGCTGTCGCGCTTTTTTTACCCCATTGGCGGATTACAGGCGCTGGTGTTACCCCTGGCGGCTGTGGTGGTGGTAGTGCCCGAGTTTTTCCCGTCTGCCCATCAACTGGAAAACACCAATCTGTTTGCCTTCAAGGCACATATCACCGCCGCGATGCTAGCCTACAGCCTGTTCACCATCGCCACGCTGCACGCAGTGCTGATCTCACAGGTGGAGAAACGCCTGCATCACGCTACCTTGCCACGCGTTCTGAAAAGCCTGCCGCCGCTGCTGACCATGGAGAATCTGCTGTTCCGCATGATTGGCACCGGGTTTGTGTTGCTGACGCTGACACTGGCCTCCGGTGTGATGTTTTCCGAAGAAATATTCGGCAAGGCATGGCAATTCAATCACAAGGCAATGTTCGGCTTTGTCTCATGGGGGGTGTTCGCCGTGTTGCTGTGGGGGCATCACTTCTATGGCTGGCGCGGGCGTATCGCAGTACGCTGGACGGTGAGCGGTTTTGTGTTTTTGCTGCTGGCTTATCTGGGCAGCAAATTTGTCCTTGAAGTGCTGTTGCACAGATAAAATCCAGATTTGCGAGCATCCGCTTCGCGGATTGCCTGCTTGACCCAGTTCATCCCAACTGTCGCGCCTTGCAGTTGGGCGAACTCTGCATTTTAGAGATGCCCAATGCGTTGATTTTCTACAAGTTGCACGAAACACCCCAAATGACGTAGAATTCGCGCCCCTTCGCTGGGCTAATTAATTCAGGTAGATTTTATATGGTAATCATTCGTCTTTCCCGTGGCGGCTCCAAGAACCGTCCGTTCTACAACGTAGTCGTAGCCGATTCGCGCAATCGCCGCGATGGCCGCTTCATCGAGCGTGTCGGTTTCTACAACCCGACTGCATCGGAGAGCCAGGAAGGGCTGCGTTTGCAATTGGAGCGTGTCAGCCATTGGCAAAGCAAGGGCGCGCAGTTGAGCGACACCGTTGCCAAGCTGGTCAAGCGCGCCGGAGCTGCGGCAGCTTGATTTAACAAAGAGTGTCTCTGCACAAGCCTGACGATACAGATCCCATGGTCATCATGGGTCGTATCGCAGCAGCCCACGGCCTCCGCGGCTGGGTCAAGATTCAGCCGTACACCGAATACATCGACAGTCTGCTGGACTATCAATCGTGGTGGCTGGGAAATGAGGAAGGGCCGTGGCGTAAAGTGGCAGTACAACAGTGTGACGTGCATGGCAAGACGCTGGTGGCGCAGCTGCCGGATTGCCCTGATCGCAGCGCGGCGGAGAAACTGAGAGGCCTGCTGGTTGCCGTTCCGCGCAGCAGCCTGCCAAAGCAGGACGAAGATGCGTATTACTGGTCGGACTTATTCGGCCTCGCGGTGGTCAATGAAGCGGGCGAGCCACTGGGGACGGTGGCCAGCGTGCTTAAAACCGGCGCAAATGATGTATTGAGTGTGCACGGAGATAGCGGTGAACTCCTGATCCCGTTTGTGGCCTCGGTCATCAAACAGGTGGACTTGAAAAACAGGATCATCCGGGTGGATTGGTCGGCGGATTACCTGCTGTGATATTCGACGTCATCACCCTGTTTCCGCAGATGTTCGATGCGCTGACGCAATACGGCATCACGCGGCGCGCGGCAGAGCAGGAAAATTATGTATTAAAGACGTGGAATCCTCGCGATTTCACGACGGACAATTACCGCACGATTGACGATCGCCCCTACGGCGGCGGTCCCGGAATGGTAATGCTGGCAGAGCCGCTGGTTGGCGCGATCAACGCAGCCAAACAGCGACAGACTGCCAGCGGCGTGACCAAGAGCCGCGTGGTGTATCTTTCACCACAGGGAAAATTGCTTACCCACGCGGTGGTCAAGGAGTGGGTAGCGCAACAGGATGAGGGATTGATCCTGCTGGCTGGACGTTATGAGGGCGTGGACGAGCGCCTGCTCCGCCAGCATGTGGATGAAGAAATTTCCATCGGCGATTATGTGTTGTCCGGTGGCGAGTTGGCGGCGATGGTGTTGATCGACAGTCTGGTGCGGCAACTACCCGGTGTACTGGGTGATGCCGAATCGGCCGAACAGGATTCATTTGTGCAGGGCTTGCTGGATTGTCCGCACTACACGCGTCCGGAAGTTTTTAATGATGAAGCCGTGCCCCCGGTATTGTTGTCTGGCAATCATGCGGACATTCAGCGCTGGCGGCTTCAGCAGTCGTTGGGCAGAACGTGGTTGCGCCGGCCGGATTTATTGGCCAAGCGTGATTTGACAAAAGAGGAGTCTGGGCTTCTGGCTGCATTTCAGGATGCATATCAAAAGGAACAAGATCCGCATAATAAAGGAGCAGTAAAGTGAATCTGATCGAAACATTGGAACAAGAAGAAATCGCCCGTCTGGGCAAGGTCATCCCGAATTTTTCGCCTGGCGACACCGTCGTGGTCGGCGTGAACGTGGTCGAAGGCGAACGCAAGCGCGTGCAGGTCTTTGAGGGCATCGTGATTGCCAAGCGCAACCGCGGCCTAAATTCCTCATTCATCGTGCGCAAGATTTCCGCCGGTGAAGGCGTGGAACGCACCTTCCAGACCTATTCACCGATCATCACCAACATTGAAGTGAAGCGTCGTGGTTCTGTGCGCCGCGCCAAGCTCTATTACTTGCGCGATCGTTCCGGCAAATCCGCACGCATCAAGGAAAAGTTGCCGGCACGCAAGGCAAAAGCAGTGGAGGCGTAAGCCCCCCTGCCGGTTCCGAAAAACGGGAGGCGCTGCCTCCCGTTTTTTATTGAGCTATCATGTGCCCATGAACTATCAGGCAAAGCTGCAAGCGCCGTTCGGCGTACTCGGCATCCGTTGCAGCGGGGAGATGCTGGCCGGCATCGACTTCCTGCCCGCGACGGAAAAACCGCAGTGCGCAGCCAGCACATTTGCAGAGACCGTGTGCCACCAATTGTCGCGCTACCTGGAAGATCCGGACGCGCAGTTCACCCTACCCCTCGACCTGCACGGCACCCCGCACCAGCAAAAAGTCTGGCAGGCCATGCTGGCCATCCCGCGCGGACAAACGCGCCGCTATGGCGAGCTGGCCGCCGAACTGAAATCCTGCGCGCAGGCCGTCGGCCAGGCCTGCGGCGCGAACCCGATCCCGATCATCGTACCTTGCCACCGCGTGGTGGGCAGGGCCGGACTGGGCGGCTTCGCCAATCACAAAAGCGGCGTGCACCTGGATATCAAACGCTGGTTGCTGAAGCACGAAGGTGCGCTTTGAACAACACCGACCTGCTCGACGAATTCTGCGACAACCTGTGGCTGGAAGACGGCCTGTCGCGCAACACGCTGGACAGCTACCGCCGTGATCTGCTCAAGTTCGCCACATGGCTGGAACAGCAGCGCGGCCTGCCCATTCTGCAAACCGCGCATGGCGACATCCAGGGCTATCTCGCCCATCTGGTCAGCGCACAAAAAGCCAAGCCGAGCAGCACCGGGCGTAATATCTCCAGCCTCAAACGCTTGTTCCACTACCTGTTGCGGCAGGGCAAGATCACGACTGACCCCACGCTGCAAATCGACACGCCCAAACTGCCGCGCAACCTGCCCAAGAGCCTTACCGAGCAGGATGTCGAACGGCTGCTCGACGCGCCGGACATCCAGGCACCGCTTGGGCTGCGCGACCGCACCATGCTTGAAGTGCTATACGCCACCGGCCTGCGCGTGACGGAACTGGTGACCCTGCGCGTCACGCAGGTGAGCATGGACATGGGTGTGGTGCGGGTCATGGGCAAGGGCAGCAAGGAACGTCTGGTGCCGCTTGGTGAAGAAGCGCTGGACTGGTTGCGCCGTTATCTGGCGGACGGGCGCAGTGTATTGCTAAGCAAACAGATGAGCGACGCGCTGTTCGTCACCGCGCGCGGCGGCGGCATGACGCGCCAGATGTTCTGGTACCTGGTCAAGAAGCACGCCGGAAGCGGCGGGCTAAACAAGCCCATCTCGCCGCACACCCTGCGCCACGCCTTTGCCACGCATCTGCTGAATCACGGCGCGGACCTGCGCGTGGTGCAGATGCTACTGGGACATGCGGATATTTCCACCACGCAGATATATACCCATGTCGCGCGCGAACGGCTCAAGACCTTGCACGCGCAGCACCATCCGCGAGGTTAGTTGAACTAGCAGCCCTTGAATTTCTTGGCCGTGCATTCCTTGGCGCGTTCCTGCGCCTGGGCAATCTGCTCGGCGGTCATGGACTTCGCCAACGCATCGTGATCCACCCTAAATTCTTTCTTGATTTCATCGCTAACATTGGCAATCGCAATATCGATCCACATATACGCCTGCACGTAATCCTGAGGAACCCCCTTGCCGCGGCCATAGATCCATCCCAGATAGAATTGCGCGATAGCATGGCCCTGTTCTGCGGCCAGCAGATACCACTTCCTGGCCTCTACATTATCCCGTTCAACACCTCTCCCGGCGCGATACATCATCCCGAGGATATATTGTGCTTCGGCGTTCCCCGCTTTCGCCAGGGGCTCATACATCTTGGCGGCTTTCTCGTAATCACCCGCATCATATACACGCGTCGCGTCGGATAATGGCTCGACCGATGGCTCGACCGATGGCTCGACCGATGGCTCGACCGATGACTCGACCGATGGCTTGACTGATGGCTCGGGTTGCTCCGAACAGGCCAATACAAAAAAACATATCCCAGCCAACACCACCTGCTTTAACAATTTATTCATTTTCGTTACCACTTGATATCGACGCCGAACTTCAAGAGCAGGTTGCGCCTTCCCTGCCCCCCTGACCAATGTACCAAATTATCCTGGAAACCTCAGTTGCAGGGCAAGGTCACTTGACCTGCCCCCGCTCGATGCTGACCCCCACCATTTTGCAATTGCGGATCGCCTGCAACTTGGCGACGCTGACCCTGACCCACGGGGCGCTGAAATCCTTGAGGATGATTTGCGCGATATGTTCGGCCAGGGTTTCCAGCAGGGAAAAATGCCCCGCACTCAGCACGCTCTGGAGATGTTGTGCGACTTCCGCATAATCCAGCGCATCCTCGATACTGTCGGTCTGGCAGGCACGACTGTCAGGCAGGGCGATATCGAGGTCGATTTGCAGGGTCTGTGGCGCGCGCTTTTCCCATTCGTAGATGCCAATCAGGGTGGTGACCCTGAGTTCGCGCAAAAAAATGATGTCCATATATATGCTCTTGTTCCAATCTCGAATCAGGCGGGTAGGCCAAACCAAGGGGATTATTTCGGACAACTGCCATTGGGTTCACAGGTGACCATCGGATAATAGATGCGGATTCTATGCGATGTCGGCAGGGTTGGGAAATTGCGCATGCGCATCGCCATCAGGCATGTTCCGGCTTTCGACCGCGCTGTGTTTGACCCTACCCATATTAGGTAGTATCGTGCTCAACGATTGGTAAACACACCGAAAAATGTGGGTACAGAGTCTACGGTCAAAGGGAAACTACGGTAGCGTAGCTGCAACATGAGGTTCCTTGCCTCAAGCCAGTTACACTCCCCCTTGCTGTCGTAATAAACATAAAATCTCCCGCGTACCTACCCAAAAAAGGTGCGTATGGCGAGGAGATATTGCATGACCCAACGGAGGAAATAGGTGTGGCTGACCATAACGGCAACGGGAAAATAATAAGCTTGATATTTTCCCCCGCCATCAAGCTGTTGAACCGCATTGGGTTCACTACTAAATTTAACCTGCTGTGGCTGGTATCGGCGATCGCGATTGCCGTGATTATTTACAGCCTGCTTACCAGCCTTAATCAAATCATCCGAACATCGCAACGGGAATTGCAAGGCTTCGCGCTGATCGAGCCGATTTCTCGCACCGTGCAACTCATCCAGCAACGCCGCGGAATTTCGGCAGTGCTGCTTGGCGGCATTGAGACAATGAGGGGCAGGCTGCTCGCCAAAGAAGCGGAGATTACCGAATCATTCAGGTTGATGGAAGGAACGCTGCCTTCCGGTCTGGCCTCCAGCGAGGACTTCCGGAATATCCAGACAGAATGGCAGCGGCTACGCAACAAGGGGGGCGACGGGTCGGCGGAGGAAAACTTTGCCATGCATACCCGCCTGATCGCACAGATCCAGTCATTCGAAGATGTTATTGCCGATGACTATGGGCTGATCACGGATAACGAAATCGCCACCTACTATCTGGTCGATACCATCGTCAACAAATTCCCACATGCACTCGAACACCTCGGCCAACTCCGTGGATACGGCGCCAGCATTCTGGCTAAAAAGCAGGCCACCGAATACCAGAAAATCAGATTGCATAACCTGATTACCGAATTGGAAAATACGCTGAATGAGCTCTCGTCCAATAACGAAAGGACGGGTCGTTACAGCCCGTCAGTTCAGAAATCACTTCTGGCCGCACATACCGGCATTATCGATTCGGCGCGGCAGATTACCGGCATCGTGGAGGCCGACATCCTCACCGGTGATTTTGTCACGCCTGCTGATGTCTTTCTGGATATGTCCACCACAGAGATCAACAACGGCTACACGCAAATGTACCAAGTGCTGCTGCCTGTTGCCAAAAACCTCATCGAAGCGCGTATTGCCGAGGCAAAAAATACGTTTCACCTGATAGTCGGCATCACCTCGCTGCTGTTGCTGCTGGTGGTCTATGTCTCAGTCAGCATCTACTACGCCATTATGGGCAACATCAAGATACTGGCCCGTGCCGCAAGCGCCTTTGCCAACGGCGACCTGAGTCAGCGCGTCAAGCTCGATACGCATGACGAGCTCAGCCTGGTGGGCGACGGTTTCAATGATATGGCCAATGGGTTCAATGCCATGCTTGAAGCGCGCAAAGAAGCAGAGTGGGCACTGGCAAAATCGGCAACTGAGACGCGCATTGCCGCCATTGCCTTTGAAACCCAAATGGCGATGGTGGTTACCGATGCCACCCCTAAAATCCTGCGAGTCAACAAGGCATTTGAAAAAATTACTGGCTATAGCGCGGCGGAAGCCATCGGCCAGAATCCCAACATACTCAGTGCGCCGGAAATAAGAAAAGGCAAGGCATTTTACGAAGAAATGTGGGCCGATATTCTCAGTAAAGGAAAGTGGAGTGGAGAGGTCCTGGATAAGCGCAAGAACGGCGTGATTTATCCGAAGCAGCTCATGATTACTGCCGTTACCGCACCGGACGGCACACCGACCCATTACGTCGGCTCGTTTTTTGATATTACCGAGCGCAAGCAAGCTGAAGAGAATATTCATCGCCTGGCCTTCTTTGATCAGCTCACCAAACTCCCCAATCGCCGCCTGTTGCTGGATCGTTTGCATCAGGCTCTGGCAGCCAGCACACGCAGTGGGCGGCACGGCGCAGTGCTGTTCCTGGATCTGGATCACTTCAAGACCATCAACGACACCCAAGGTCATGCGGTGGGCGATCTGCTGTTGATCGAGGTAGCGCAACGGCTGCAGGGCAGTGTACGCGAGGGTGACAGCGTGGCGCGGCTGGGCGGCGATGAGTTCGTGGTGCTGCTCGAAGACTTGAGTCGCCAGCCGGATGAGGCGGCCACCCAGGCCGAGCTGGTTGCGGAAAAGATTTGCGGCGAGCTGAACCGGCCTTGCTGGCTGAAAGACTATGAGTGCCACACCTCGGCCAGCATCGGCATCAGCCTGTTCCACGGTCATCTGGAAAGTGCCGGAAATCTGCTCAAGCACGCCGATATCGCCATGTATCAGGCCAAGACAGCAGGGCGCAATACCACCCGTTTCTTCGATCCGCAAATGCAGGCGGTACTGGAAAAGCGCGCTGCCTTGGAAGCGGATCTGCGCCAGGCACTCGCCAGTCAGCAATTCCGTCTGCATTACCAGATCCAAGTCGACCGTCACAGCAAGGCAACCGGCGCGGAGGCGTTGCTGCGCTGGGAGCATCCGGAAAGCGGTTTAGTGTTTCCCGACCAGTTCATCCCGCTGGCCGAGGAAACCGGACTGATTGTGCCGATTGGTCTGTGGGTGCTGCAAACCGCCTGCACTCAACTCAAGGCCTGGCAAGATGATGCGCTGACCCGCGATCTGACGCTGGCGGTGAACGTGAGTGCCAAGCAATTCCGTCAGGCTGATTTTGTCGAGCAGGTGCAGCAGGCGCTACGGGAAAGCGGCGCGAAGCCTGCGCTTCTCAAACTGGAGCTGACCGAGAGTACCGTGCTGGAGGACATCGAGGATACCATCGTCAAGATGGATAAAATAAAAACATTAGGCATAAGCTTCTCGATGGATGACTTCGGCACCGGTTATTCCTCGTTGCAATATTTGCAACGCCTGCCGCTGGATCAGGTCAAGATCGACAAGTCATTTGTAGGCGGCCTTTCCGTCGAAGACGTCGACTCCGCAATCGTGCGCGGGATCATTGCCATGGCGAACATCCTGAAGATCAACATCATTGCCGAGGGCGTGGAGACGGAAGAACAGCGCCAGCTCCTCTATTTCTATGGCTGCACTCACTATCAGGGTTATCTATTCAGCAAGCCGGTGCCTATAGCGCAGTTTGAGAGGTTGTTAAAAGAGGGCCAGGGGTAAAGCGGGTTACACCCCGCCTCAGATTACCCGCTCATTGCCGCCATCGATCGGGATCTGTGCGCCGGTAATTTTTGCGAACAGCGCGCCGCACATTTCCGCCGTGAGTTCAGCCACATCCTTGCTACTGACTTCTTCATGCAGCAGGTTATTGCGCTTGTAGTCATCGACCGTCATGCCGTAATGGGCGGCGCGTTGCGCCAGCACCTCTGGCGTCCAGATGCCGGTGTCGAACACCGCGTTCGGATGAACCAGATTAATGCGGATCGCGTCTGCCCCCCACTCCAGTGCGGCGACGCGGGCAAGTTGCGTCAATGCTGCTTTCGATGCCGAATAGGCTGCCGCACCGGGACCCGGTGCCGGGACATTCTTAGAGCCGATCACCACAACGCGGCCATATCTCGGCGCTGCCTTCAGCAACGGATGCGATTCGCGCATGATGGACAGGTTGGCGTCCAGATTGATCGCCATCACCTTGCGCCATTCGTCGTCACCCAGCGCGTCAATTTTCTTGCCGCCGGGGAATATCCCGGCATTCAGCACCAGCATGTCGAGCCCGCCGTAATGGCGAATGGTTTTCTCGATGATTTCCCTGATCGCGTTCGCCGCAGTCATATCTGCCGTGATGCCCAGAAAATCTGCGCGTCCGTCGCATAGGGATTTCACCGCCGGATTGATGTCCACCCCGACCACGGCCGCACCGCGGCTCAGGAATGATTGCACGCACGCCTTGCCGATGCCCGAAGCCGCACCGGTCACCAGCGCGACTTCTCCGGCAAACGCTTTTGGCGCACCGGCTTTTTTCAGCTTGGCCTGCTCCAGATCCCAGTATTCCATGCTGAACAAATCCGCCTCACCCAATGCCTGATAACCGCCGAGCTTTTCGCCGCGCAGGATGATGTCCTGCGTATGCAGATAAATGTCCTCGATGATTTGCGTGTCGCGCGCCGAGCGGCCCGCGCTCACCAGCCCGAACTCCGCATCAAGGATGACGCGCGGCGCGGGGTCGAGCATGGTCAGCGGAACTTTGGCCGATCTTGAATTTTTCTCAAAATAATCCCGATACGCCTGCGCATAGGCATCAACATCCCGCCCGAGCAGCGGCAAGCGCTTGGTGCGGATGATGTGATCCGGCGTGGCCGGGCCGCGCTGCGAGATTTTGCCAATCTCCGCATGGCGCGCGAAGGCCAATGCCGCAGCGCTGGTCTGGCTACGCAACAGCATCGGAAAACCGGCAGCAGCGGAAATTTGCTTCCTCAGTTCTGGCATGCCAGACCAATTTGCGGCCGACGCTCTTTCAGTTGCCGTTGGCAATGGCGCATTCCGGTTCAGGTAATCCTCGGCGCGGCCGACCAACTCGATCATGCGATCGTATGCCTGCTGCGCGCTGTCACCAAAGCTGAAGATGCCGTGATTCATCAGCACCATGCCGATGGTGCGCGGCGTGGCCTGTGCGGGAAACACCTCGGCGCACAGTTTGGCGAGATCAAAACCGGGCATCACATAAGGCAGCACGATGACTTCATCGCCAAACAGCTCGCGAATGCGCGCCTCGCCAGACGCGGTATTGGTGAGCGTCACGATGGCGTCGGCATGGGTGTGGTCAACGAAGCGGTGCGGAATCAGTGCGTGCAGGATGGCTTCGACCGACGGCGCGGGCGCATTCGGATCGAGCGAGGCCAGCTTGAGCTCGCGTGCCATGTCCATATCCGACAGTCTTTCCAGACGCGCCAGTTTCAGCATCGCCTCGAGGCGCACCGCGACAAAGTCTTTCGCCTCGATCGTGGCAAGATCGGAGCCGCTGCCTTTTACAAACAGGGTGTTCACATCTTCGCCGAAGATGTTCTTGCTGACGCCCTTCACCGAGGTGTTGCCGCCGCCGTGCAGCACCAGATTCGGATTTGCGCCGAGCAAGCGTGATGAATAAACACGTTGCGCCAAAATATCTTGTTGCTTGCCTGCTTCGCTATCGTTCCAGAGATTTTCCATTTTTGTGCCTGAGATTGCTAAATTTAATTATTTCAATAATGTTCGTTTCATCTGTGAAGCTTGCACCTTCAATATAGGAGCCCGATTTATCGGGCGATCTTATGGCAAAGCTATCGCGCAATAAATTGCGCTCCTACAGCAAACGTAGTGAACGCATCGCCCCGACCTCCGCAGCCACCACGCCGCGCTCGGTGATCAATCCGCTCACCAGCCGCGCCGGCGTCACGTCAAAGCCGTAGTTGGCCGCGCGCGAACCCTGCGGGGTGAGCTGTACAGTGCGCACCCGACCATCGTCACACAGCCCGGCGATATGCGTCACTTCTTCCGCCGCGCGCTCTTCGATGGGAATTTCCTTCACGCCATCCTGCAGCGTCCAGTCGATGGTCGGGGTGGGCAACGCCACATAAAACGGCACGCCGTTATCGTGCGCCGCAAGCGCCTTGAGGTATGTGCCGATCTTGTTGCACACATCGCCGCGCGCGGTCACACGGTCACAGCCGACGATCGCCATATCCACCCTGCCATGCTGCATCAGATGCCCGCCCGCATTGTCCACGATCACGGTATGCGGCACACCGTGCTGACCGAGCTCCCACGCGGTCAGGCTGGCGCCCTGGTTGCGCGGGCGGGTCTCGTCCACCCACACATGCAACGGAATGCCCGCGTCGAATGCCTTATATATCGGCGCCAGCGCCGTCCCCCAGTCCACCGTCGCCAGCCAGCCGGCGTTGCAGTGGGTGAGGATATTGACCGTATCTCCCTTGCGTCGATGCATGGTACGGATGATCTCACTGCCATGTTCGCCGATGGCCGCATTGATCGCCACATCCTCGTCGGCAATGCGCGCCGCTTCCTGCCAGGCCGCGGCGGCACGCTCGCTTTCAGGCAGCGGCGCCAACAACGCGCGCATTTTTTCCACGCCCCAGCGCAGATTCACCGCCGTGGGGCGCGAAGCCAGCAACAGGCTGCAGGCTTCCGCCAGCGCGGCAGGGTTTTCCCGCATCGCCAGCGCCACCCCATAGGCCGCCGTCACGCCGATCAGCGGCGCGCCGCGCACCTGCATGTCGCGTATCGCACGCTCGGCATCGCGCAGGGTGTTCAGCCGCAGGGTGACAAATGCGTGCGGCAGCCGGGTCTGGTCGATGATTTCCACCGCGTCGGCGACAGGCCAGATGGTGCGATAAGGTGTACCGTTGATTTTCATTAGTCACCTTCAAACTCGCACAGGGAAAACACTTTGTGCCCCAGCTTCTCGAGGCGCGCGCGCCCGCCGATATCCGGCAGGTCGATCACGAAGCAACATTCCACCACGATCCCGCCCATGTCCTGTATCAGCCCGGCGGCGGCTTCCGCCGTACCGCCGGTGGCGATCAGATCATCCACCAGCAACACGCGGTCACCTTTCTGGATCGCATCGGTGTGAATCTCGATGCGGTCCGTGCCGTATTCCAGCTCGTAATCGCGCCCGACCGTTTCGGCGGGCAGCTTGCCCTTCTTGCGCACCGGCACGAAGCCCAGACCAAGCTCATAAGCGACCGGCGTGCCGACGATGAAGCCGCGCGATTCGATGCCGGCCACCTTGTCGATCTGCATGTCCTTGTAGCGGGTGACGATTTCCTGAATCGTGGTGCGCAGCCCGACCGGGTCTTTGAGCAGGGTGGTGATATCGCGAAACATGATGCCCTGATGAGGGTAATGCGGGACGGTACGAATTCTTGATTTAATCGGCATGCCAATTCTCCTTGAAAAAACTTGAAAACCATTTATCCGCAGATGGCACAGATTCACGCAAATTTAATTGCGATGTTTGAATCTGTGCAATCTGCGGGCGAGATTTTTGAAGGTTCACGGTTTTAACATCCGCCCGGCCACAGCGGACAGTTTTTCCACCATCGCCGGGTCGCGTGCTCCCGGCTCAGTGATGATGGCGTACTGCAACACGCTGCGGCAACCGCATTCGCAAGCGCTTGCATCTCCGCGCACACGCGGCGCGACGTTCTTCACCAGCGCACGCGCCTTGTCGGCATTTGTCAGCAGCACTTTCACAATCGCATCCACCGTCACATGGTCATGATCGGGGTGCCAGCAGTCGAAATCGGTCACCATCGCAACGGTGGCGTAGCAAATCTCTGCTTCGCGCGCAAGCTTGGCTTCCGGCATGTTGGTCATGCCGATCACGTCGCAATTCCACGAGCGGTACAGCTCAGATTCCGCAAGGCTGGAAAACTGCGATCCCTCCATGACCAGATAAGTGCCACCGCGCACCACCGGAATATCGACTTGCTGTGCCGCCGCGTGCAGATGCTCGCCCAGGCGCTTGCACACCGGATGCGCCATCGAGACATGTGCAACCAGACCGCTGCCAAAAAAACTTTTTTCCCGCGCGAAGGTACGATCGATGAATTGGTCGACAATGACAAACGTGCCCGGTGCAAGACTTTCATGCAACGACCCCACCGCGCTCACCGAAATAATGTCGGTCACGCCGAGACGCTTGAGCGCATCGATGTTGGCGCGGAAGTTGATCTCGGAAGGCGGGATGCGGTGCCCGCGCCCATGGCGCGGCAGGAAGGCAATGGACTGCCCGTCCAGTTCGCCGATCAGAATCTCGTCCGACGCTTCACCGAATGAGGATTCCGCCTTCACCCAGCGGGTATTCTCCAATCCATCAATGTTGTAAACGCCGCTGCCACCGATAATGCCCAACATATTTATTACCTCCTTAATCCTAGAAAAACATTCTGTCCGCAGATTACGCAGATTGAACAAATTATCAATGAAACATCCAAGAATCCTCAATCACCGGTTTGGTGAATATCAATATGCCTGGTCTATTGTTTAATCTGCGCTAATCTGCGGACGGCTATGATTTTGGGTGATTCAAACCACAACCGGCACGCGCGCCGCCAGCGCGCACATTAGTTCATAGCTAATGGTTCCCGCCGCGCGCGCCACCTCCTCGATCGGCAGACCCTCGCCCCACAAGGTCACGGCACTGCCGACGTCAGCCTGCGGCAACGCGCTCAAGTCCGCACACAACATGTCCATCGAGACGCGCCCCAACGTTTGCGTCCTTTGCCCGTCCACCAGCAGCGGCGTGCCGCCCGGTGCGCACCCGCCAAGGGTAGGCCGGGGGGTGCCCAAAGCCTCCGATTCCATCCTTCCACTCTGACGCGGATAGCCGTCGGCATAACCGCAGGCAACGATGCCGACACGCATTGCGCGCTCGGCGCGGAACAGTGCGCCGTAGCCGATTTCATCACCGGCACGCAATTCCTGCACGGCGATGATACGGCTGCGCAGCGTCATCGCCGCTTGCAGGCCGAGCTGTTGCGCGCTCGTCTCGGCGAATGGCGACGCGCCATACAGCATGATGCCGGGGCGCACCCAGTCGCCCTGTGTTTCCGGGTAACGCAGCAGGGCGGCGGAATTCGCCAGCGAACGCGGCACGCGATAAGGTGCCGCAAAATCATTGAACAGGGTGAGCGGTGCGGCGATGCCGCGTGCTTCATCGGCGTTCGCAAAGTGCGTCATCAGCGTGATATCGCGCACGGCACGCTGGCAGCGCAATTGTTCCAGCACCTGCGCCGCCTGCTGCGGTGAAAAACCCAGGCGATTCATGCCGGTGTTGATCTTGAGCCAGACATCCAGTTTTCTGTTTCCTGGATAAGCGTCGAGCAGCGCGATCTGCCACGCACTGTGGATTACGCAGGTCAGCTCGTATTGGGCGATGAGCGCCATATCTTCGGCGCAGAAGGCGCCTTCCAGCAGCAGCAGGGTCTGCCGATAGCCGGCCTCGCGTAATTGCACCGCATCCCGAATATCCAGCAGCGCAAAGCCATCTGCCGCGGATAGCGCTGCGGCGACGCGCGTCAGGCCGTGACCGTAGCCGTCCGCCTTGATCACCGACATGATGCGCGCCGACGGCGCACTACGGCGCGCCACCCGGAGATTGTTTTCCAGCGCGCTCTGATTAATATGGACTTGTATCGGACGAGGCATAGTTCAGGATTTCGGATTTCGGATTCAGGATTTCGGGTTTTCCCACTCACGACTCCCCACTGGGCGTAGCGACCCACTCCCCGCTTTCCACGAGGTGCGAATGATAGCAGGGGCAACGCTTTCGTGATATAAAACGGCCTGCTAAAAATAATCCTCGTTTAATGAATCTCGGTTTTTACATCATCCTTGCGGCGCAATTTCTATCCGCGCTCGCCGACAACGCATTGCTGTTTGCCGCGATTGCCATGCTCATGGACTTGAACTCGCCGGTCTGGCACACGCCGGTGTTGCAGCAGAGCTTCATCGTGTCCTACATCGTGCTGGCGCCCTTCGTCGGTGCATTCGCCGACTCGCTGCCCAAGGGGCGCGTGATGTTCATCAGCAACATCATCAAGCTGGTTGGCTGCATCGTGATGCTGATCGGTGTCCACCCGCTGCTTGCCTACGGTTTGGTCGGACTGGGCGCTGCCGCCTATTCTCCCGCCAAATACGGCATCCTCGCCGAATACCTGCCGCCCGATCAACTGGTCAAGGCGAACGGCTGGATGGAAGGGCTGACGGTCGCGGCCATCGTGCTCGGTGCGATTGTCGGCGGCATCCTGATCAACCCCACCCTCTCCGCCCCGCTGGTGCAGACGCTGAACCTCCCGCTGATCGACAGCGTTGCCGAACTGGCCATCGCCGTCATCGTTCTGATTTATATTGCCGCAGCGATTTTCAACCTCTACATCCCGTATGTCGCCATTGACCATAAACCGCTCAGCCGCAACCCGGCATTTCTGGCCCGGGATTTCTGGCACTGCTTCAGGCTGCTGTGGAAAGACCCGCTCGGCCAGGTCTCGCTGGCGGTCACCACGCTGTTCTGGGGCGCGGGCGCCACGCTGCGCCTGGTGGTACTGGCCTGGGCGGCGGTTGCCTTGCAATACGACATCAGTGAAGGTGCCAAGCTTACCGCATGGGTGGCCATCGGCATCGCGATCGGCTCGGTGCTGGCGGCGAAATACATCAAACTGGAACATTCGGTAAGAGTGCTGCCGGTCGGCATCGCGATGGGCGTCGTCGTGCTGATGATGATTCCGGTAAC
Source organism: uncultured Gallionella sp. (assembly GCA_964355765.1). Lineage (GTDB taxonomy): Bacteria > Pseudomonadota > Gammaproteobacteria > Burkholderiales > Gallionellaceae > Gallionella. The sequence goes on along the minus strand of CAYHEM010000003.1, from coordinate 118,899 downwards.
CAACAGCACGCTGGCCATTTTTCTGCTTCTTGCCATCGGTGCGATGGGCGGATTCTTCGTCGTGCCGATGAACGCGCTGCTGCAACATCGCGGCCACCTGCTGATGGGCGCGGGGCGCTCCATCGCGGTGCAGAATTTCAACGAGAACCTGAGCATCTTCGCGATGCTGGGGCTATATGCCGTAATGGAAGGTATGGAACTGCATATCTACTTCATCATTCTGGTGTTCGGTCTGCTGCTGGCCGGCATCATGGCCGCGCTGTACAAGAAACACGGGCATGACCAGGACAAAGGCCAGCGCTAGGACAACGCCTGAAAGTTCCCGATTAGCGCTTCAAATTCCTCAATCGGCACCGGCTTGCCGAACAGATAACCCTGATAAGCCAAGCAGCCATTCTGCTTCAAGAAGTCCAGTTGCGCTTCGCTTTCCACACCCTCGGCGATCACGTTCAGGTGAAAACTTGTCGCCATGCCGATGATGGCCTGCACCATCACGGCATCACTCTGATCGGTGGCGATATCGCGTATGAAACTCTGGTCGATCTTGATCTGGTCGAGGGGCAACTGCTTCAGATAGGAAAGCGACGAGTAGCCGGTGCCGAAATCGTCGAGCGACAATTTGATGCCCAATGCCTTCAGCGCGCGCATTTTTGTTACCACCCCGGCAACATCCGTCAACACCACGCCTTCGGTCAGCTCCAGCTTCAGGTGTGCCGGATCGACCTGATGGACGCGGAGCACCGCAGCGACCACCTCGACAAAGTCATGTTTGCTGAATTGCTGTGCACTGACGTTGACTGCCAGCTCAAGTCCACGCATTTGCTCATGCTTGCCCCATACCGCGAGCTGCCTGCAGGCTGTATCCAGCACCCAATGACCAATGTCCAGGATCAGCGAACTTTCCTCGGCGATCGGAATGAATTGCGCCGGGGAAACCATGCCGCGTTTCGGATGTACCCAGCGCACCAGCGCTTCCGCCCCCAGTGGGCGACGCGCATTGTTTACCTGAATCTGGTAATGCAAATGCAGCTCCTGATTGTGCAGCGCATGGCGCAAATCGGCCTCCAGCCCGGCATGCGCTTCCACTGAGCGTTGCATGGCGGGATCGAAGAAGCGCACCGCATTCCGTCCGGAATCCTTGGCCTGGTACATCGCCAGATCGGCACGCTTGAGCAATACCTCCACGGAATCTTCATTGCCGCGGTACAGGCACACGCCGATGCTCGGCGAACTGTGAGACTCATGCTCCCTGAGCTGGTAGGGTACTGCCAGCTCAGCCCGGATTTTTTCGGCAATCAGCGCAATTTTTTGCGAGGCCTCGTCAGCATTCGCACTGACTTCCTCGATCAGTATCACAAACTCATCACCGCCCAGTCGCGCCACGGTATCCGCATCGCGCACACAGGCATGAAGGCGGCTCGCCACCTCGACCAGCATCAGGTCGCCATAATCGTGCCCCAGCGTGTCGTTGAGTGTCTTGAACCTGTCCATATCGATGAACAACACCGCGCCATAAAGACGATTGCGCGCCGACAGCAACAGCGCCAGATGAAGCCGGTCGAGCAGCAGACGCCGGTTGGGAAGCAGGGTGAGCGCGTCATAAAAAGCCAGGTTGCGGATTTCTTCCTCGGCGTCCTTGCGCTCGGTAATGTCATTGAATATGGCGACATATTCGGTCGTTTGCCCCTGCTCGTTTTTTACCGCGGTAATGGTCAGCCACTTCGGATAAACCAGCCCGTCCTTGCGCCTGTCCCAGACCTCGCCGGACCATATGCCGCTTTCCAGAAGTTGCCGCCACATTTCCGCATAGAATGCCGGGCCCTCGCGCCCCGCACTCAGCATGCGCGGGTTCTTGCCCAGCACGTCTTCCGGCTGGTAGCCGGTGATGTCGGCAAAGGCTCGATTGACGCGAATGATGTTGGCGTTGACATCGGTAATCAGGATGGCCTCATGGGTCTCGAACGTTACTGCGGCGATGCGCAACGCCTCTCGCGCCAGCCTTTGTTCGGTGATGTCCGCTATCACACCGCTCCACAGACTTCCCCCGCCGGGTTGCGGCTTGGGGTCGGATTCGATGCGCACCCAGCGCGTATCGCCGCAGGCAATGAAACGCCCTTCCCAGAGAAAATGTTGCAGTTCCGCCGCCGCTTCCCGATTGGCGCGGCTCAGGCTGTCCCGATCGTCAGGGTGAACGGCAGCGAAAGCCACACCGGCGTCGCGCAGCACGGCTTCTGCGTCAAGACAGGTTATCTGACAGAACATCGGGCTGACATATTCAAATTTCATCGAGCCATCGGCATGGATGTAAAAGAGATAGACGCCGACGGGAATATGCCGAACCAGACCGTCGTAGCGCGCCTTGCTCCCGGCCAGTTCGGCCAATGCCTGTCTGCGACTCAGGGTGATGGTGGCGATGATCCAGGCGGCCAGCGCAAGCATCAGGTAGACAAAGGCCAGCAACATCCTGCCGCCGGTCTGGCGCAAGAAGGCCGTCTCGAACAGAACCGCATGCGGGACATGCGACACGATCTTCCAGTAGTATTCGTGCGCTGGCAGTTTTTGCGGGCGGTTTGCTGTTGCCAGGGGAATATCTGTGGAGGTGATCTGTCCAGATGGCAGCGGATAGACCGTGGTGTATACAAACAGTCCCTTCCCTGTCCGCAGGGTGCCCTGCTCGGCGCCAGAAATGACGCGCCACGCTTCCGGGTAATCCTGCCCGAAAGTGCGCTCGCTGTTGCCCAACATGAAGCCCCATTCATCTTCGCGCTTCCCGCTGCTCAACCAGTAGCCATCGCGATTGAGCAGCATGCTGTGATGCAATACCCCTCTTTGCATGGCCCGGCGAAAATGCTGCAGCAATCCGTCTCCCATGTAATTGAGCAGGATCATGCCCTTCTTGCCCCCTGCCCGATCAAACACCGGTGTACCAAAACGGATCATGGGCCTGTACGGGATCTCCAGGCGGCCTTGTTCAATATTCAGATCCAGCGGAGAAACAAATATGCCGCCCCGGTCAAGATTCATCGTGTCGTGAAAGTAATAGCGTTTCGACTTGTTCTGCAATTGCTCGTGCGGGACGATGGCAGGATTGCCTTCGTTATAATTGATGCGGATGATTTCCTGCCCGTCTGCGTCCAGGTAGCGCACCTGGTCATAGCGTCGCATTTCCCGCGATAGCGTCAGAAAAAGCTGTTCCAGTTCTTCCCGCTGCACCGGATTGCCGCTCTCCAGATAATGGCTGAGCAAAGGCAGGTTCGCGATGAAGCGAAGGTCGGCAGTGACCACATCGAAATCCTGCGCAATCAATCCACTGGCAACATTGATGTGGCCTTGCACATTTGCTTTGATCTCTTCCACCCGCCCCAGATCGTCATGTCGGATGCTCAGCAACAGCGCGATGGAAAGCACCAGAACAATGGGCAGGTAAATCAGTGCAAAGCGTTTGAGCAACGCTTGCACGGGAAGACGGCTGCCAGAGTGAATGAGCGCCATGCAATCTCCACAAAACCTGTATCGGATGTGACCAGATAGCCGGATCCTGGTTCAAACCGGCAAACTCGAAGCGCCCCGATTCTGGCCCCGGATATCCTGCTGTCTGCCCACAATCGATCCGCGGCGGCTCTGTTGCCGGCACGGCGTACTGCAAGATCTTATCTCGGCATCGTATTTACCGCCAGGCACAGATCCTGCCATGCCTTGGCCTTCTCCATCGGGCTGCGCAGCAGGTAGGCGGGATGGTAGGTGACAATCAGCGGGATGCCATTGAAGTCATGCAAGGTGCCGCGCAGCGAGCCCAGCGTCGCATCGCGCCCCAGCAGTGCGGTGGCGGCGGTTTTGCCAAGCGCCACAATGAGTCCGGGTTTGATCAAGGCGATCTGGCGCTGCAGATACGGCAGACAGGTTGCGATCTCGTCCTGCTCGGGTGTGCGGTTGCCGGGCGGGCGGCATTTGACGATGTTGGCGATGTAGACATTCTTGTCACGCCTGAGCCCGATCGCCAGCAGCATATTGTCGAGCAGCTTGCCCGCCTGCCCGACGAACGGCTCACCCTGCGCATCTTCATCCGCCCCCGGCCCTTCGCCAACGAACAGCCAGTCGGCATGCTCGTCACCTACGCCGAAAACCGTCCGCGTGCAGCCGGCGCGCAGCTTGCAGGCAACGCAGTCGCGCACCTGCTGCCTGAGCGCCGGCCAATCAAGTTCTGCCGCTGGTTTGGATGCGACTTCATCGGGCACTTTGGCCGGCATTTGTTCAGGCAGCGTCGGCTTCTCCGCCGCTCCGGATGGAGATAATGCGAGTGCGAGTGCGGGCGCGCTACGCCGCTGCCACAGCGGGTACAGGTTCAGTTCACGCAGCACGGCTTCATTTCTATCCACTGGGTTCTCCCGCCAGTTCACGCGCCATCACCAACGCATCCTCACTGCCATGCGTATTGCGGTAATAATCACGGCGCACACCCATCTCACAAAAACCCGTATTGCGATACAACGCTATCGCGGCAACATTGGACGAACGCACTTCGAGAAATATGCGCTTCATGCACATGTTGCGCACCAACTCAAGCATCTCGCCCAGCATCGCGCGACCCAACCCCTTACGCTGGCGCACCGCCGCCACGCCAATCGTCAGCAATTCCGCTTCATCTACCAGCATTCTCAATATCGCGTACCCGCAAATTTCGCCACTGTCCGTTTCCTCCACGCAGCACAAATAGCCGCTGTTCAGCGCATCGATAAAATTGCCGTATGTCCACGGAAAACGCTGCACCGCCTGTTCGATGGCGAGCACCGCCTCCACATCGGACCGCGCCATCTCGCGCATCAACGCTTTTCGCGCTCCGAGATCGTCAGCGCCACCTTGTCGCGCAAGTACAGCGGCAAGGCTTCCGATGCATCCGCTCCTTGTCCCTGTACAAGCCGGATTGCGCCGAGCGTGGCGATGGCAGCGGCCTGCGGGACGGCTGCGCCGTCCGCACCCCGCAACTGTCCGGCATAGCGTTCAGCCAATGCCGTGCCGTGGGTGGCAAAACCGCTGCCCGCGCCGAACCAGTCATGACCCGGCGCCCCTGGCGCATCTTCCGGTTTGCACAGGCATGGCTCGCTCAATTCCATCCAGACACCATTATTTTTTTCATACGCGGCATGGTAAATCTCGCCCATGCGCGCATCCAGCGCCGCGATGACACGAAGCTTTCCGGAAGCCTCCGCCAGTGCCTCCAGCGTACAGATACCGACTACCGGCAGATTTGCACCGAGTGCAAGGCCCTGCGTTGCGCCGCAGGCAATGCGCACTCCGGTAAACGAACCGGGGCCCTTGCCATATGCAATGCCGTCCATGTCCTGCATGCTGCATCCTGCATCCTGAAGCAGACCATCCAGCATCGCGATCAGCATCTCGGAATGTTTCTGCCCGGCCAGTTCGCAACGCTGAATCAGCGTGCCGTCCTGCCACAACGCAACCGAGCAGTATTCGGTGGAGGTTTCCAGCGCCAGTACTCGCATCAATTATCCGCCAGCAGCAACACCACCGCCTGCGCCGCGATCCCCTCGCCGCGCCCGCTGAAACCGAGCCGCTCGGTGGTCGTCGCTTTCACATTGATTGCGTTTTTTTCGACGCGCAGGTCGGCGGCAATATGCGCCACCATCTGCGGGATATGCGGCGCCATTTTCGGCGCCTGCGCGATGATGGTCGCGTCCACGTTGCCGACGCGATAGCCCTGCTCGCGCACCAGATGCAGCACTTCGCGCAGCAGGATGCGGCTGTCGATGTCCTTGAATTTTTCGTCGGAATCGGCGAAATGCCTGCCGATGTCCCCCAATGCTACTGCGCCGAGCAGCGCATCGCAGATCGCATGCAGCAGCACGTCCGCATCTGAATGGCCAAGCAGCCCCTTTTCATGGGGAATTTCCACGCCGCCGACAATCAGTTTGCGACCTGCCACCAGCGGGTGAACATCGAAGCCCTGTCCGATTCTCATGTTTTATTTCCTTGTTGAAGCAATCGTTCCGCCAGCAGCATATCCTGCGGGTAAGTCACCTTGAAATTGCTCGATGCGCCCAGCACCAGCCTGGGCTTCAAGCCCAGCGCTTCGACCGCCGACGCCTCGTCGGTGACATTCTTGCACTGCTGCAACGCCTGCACCAGAAGCCCGGCACGGAACATTTGCGGCGTTTGCGCCTGCCACAATCCGGCGCGTTCACAGGTTTCGGCGATGCGTTGCTGTTCGTCGGCGCGCTTCAGCGTGTCCGCCACCGGCACGGCAAGAATGCCGCCCACCGCATCGTCGCGCAACTCGCCAATCAAACTGGTCAGATGCGCCTGTGTCAGACAGGGACGCGCCGCGTCATGCACCAGCACCCAGTCGTCCGGTTCAATCTCGGCGGCCAGCAGACCGTTCGTCACGCTCTCGGCCCGGGTCGCCCCGCCGCAATACAAGGGTTGCAGCTTCTCCCCGAAGCACGACCAGTCGTAACCCTGGAACAGCGTGTCGTCCGGGGACAGCACCACAAACACCGTGGCGATGTCAGGACAGGCGCACAGCGTATTCAGCGCATGAAAAATCAGCGGCCGCCCCGCCAGTGGCAGGTATTGCTTGGGCAGATCATTGCCCATGCGGGAACCGGAACCGGCGGCAGGGACGAGGGCGAAGAAATCGGTCATGACGGAATTGTAAATTAAAAGGTTATCCACGCGCTTGGCTTATAATGGGCACCTCTGTTTCAGACAGTTCATCGTGCTTCTCTCGTCAATACACCCCCGTTCCCGTTACACCCGCCTGTACGGCTCGTCCGATGCCCTGGCGCTGGCGCAATTTGCCGCATCGCATGCGCCGCTGGTGGTGATCGCCGCAAACGCACTGGATGCGCAGCGGCTGCTGGAAGAAATTCCGTTCTTCAGCCCGGGCCTGCGCGTGCACCTGCTGCCGGACTGGGAAACCCTCCCCTACGACCATTTCTCTCCGCATCAGGACCTGATTTCAGAGCGTCTGGCCACCCTGCACCACATCCGTACACACGCCTGCGATGTGGTCGTGGTGCCCATCACCACCGCGCTGTATCCGCTGCCGCCGGTGAGCTACCTCGCCGCCTATACCTTTTTCCTGAAGCGCGGCGACAGGCTCGACCTGAACGGACTGCGCGAACAGATGACACTGGCGGGTTACACGCATGTGCAGCAGGTACTCACACCGGGAGAATACTGCGTGCGCGGCGGGCTGATCGACCTGTTTCCGATGGGCAGCGTGCTGCCCTACCGCATCGACCTGTTCGATGACGAAATCGAGACCATTACCACCTTTGACGTCGACACGCAGCGCACCCTGTATCCGGTGCCGGAGATACGCCTGCTGCCGGCGCGTGAATTTCCGCTCGATGACCAGGGTCAGGCGAATTTCCGCCAGCGCTTCCGCGAACGCTTCGAGGGCGACCCGTCCCGGGCGCGCATCTACAAGGACGTGAGCAAGGGCATCGCCCCGAACGGAATCGAATATTACCTGCCGCTGTTCTTTGAACAGACCGCAACGCTGTTCGACTACCTGCCGGATGGCGCCACGCTGTGCCTGCACCACGATGTCGACAGCGCGATCCGGCAATTCACGCAGGATGCCGCGTCGCGCTACAACCTGTTGCGCGGCGATGCGCAACGCCCGCTGCTGGAGCCGCACGAACTGTTCCTGAATACGGAGCAGTTTTTCATGCGCGTGAAGGATTTTGCGCGGCTCGACATCCTCCCAAACGGGGCCGGGGGGCGAGAAGGGGAATTCGCAGAGTATGCTCTGCGCCCGTCGAGCGGCTCCGGCCTGCCAGCCGGAGCGCGCACTGCAAGTGAGGGCGATTCCAAAAACCTTGTCCCCTGCACCACCGCGCCGCTGCCCGATGTTGCCGTGAACCGCCGCGCCGACAACCCCACGCAAGCCTTTCTGCATTTTTTGCTGAACTATCCGGGGCGCGTGCTGCTGCTCGCGGACAGTCTCGGGCGGCGCGAGATCATGGCGGAATACCTGCAAGGCTACGGGCTCAGTCCCGTGCCGTGTGACGACTATGGCGGATTTCTCGCAGCCAGCGAGAAATTCATGCTCTCTGTCGCGACGCTCGGCAACGGCTTCATGCTGACGGAAGAAAATTTCGCTGTCGTCACCGAGAGCGAGCTGTACGCGCAACAACCGCGCAGCCGTGCCGCGCGCGCCACAAAGAAGAGCAATGTGGAAGGCATGTTGCGCGACCTGTCAGAACTCAAACCGGGCGATCCGGTGGTGCACGAACAGCACGGCATCGCACGTTATCGGGGCCTGATGAACCTCGATCTGGGCGAGGGCGAAAACGAATTCCTGCTGCTGGAATACGCGGGCAACGACAAACTCTATGTGCCCGTTTCGCAACTGCACGTCATCAGCCGCTACAGTGGCGGCGCGCCGGAAACCGCGCCGTTGCACAAGCTCGGCAGCGGCGCGTGGGACAAGGCCAAGCGCCGCGCCATGCAGCAGGTGCGCGACACCGCCGCCGAGCTGCTCAACCTGTACGCGCAACGCGCCACCCGCAAGGGGCATGCGTTCAAGTTGAACCAGCACGATTACGAGGCGTTTGCGGCCGGCTTCGATTTCGAGGAAACGCCCGATCAGGCCGGCGCCATCGAAGCCGTCATCAACGACCTGCAATCCGGCAAGCCGATGGACCGGCTCATCTGCGGCGATGTCGGTTTCGGCAAGACCGAGGTCGCGCTGCGCGCCGCCTTCGTCGCGGTCATGGACGGCAAGCAGGTCGCGGTGCTGGTGCCGACCACCCTGCTCACCGAGCAGCACTTTCAGAACTTCTCCACGCGTTTCGCCGACTTCCCGGTGAAAATCGCCGAGCTGTCGCGCTTCCGCTCAGCGAAAGAAAGTAGCCAGGCGCTGAAAGACATGGCGGAAGGCAAGCTCGACATCATCATCGGCACGCACAAGCTGATCCAGAAAGATGTGAAGTTTCACAACCTCGGCCTGGTCATCATCGACGAGGAACACCGCTTCGGCGTGCAGCAGAAGGAACGCCTCAAGGCTTTGCGCGCGGAAGTGGATGTGTTGACGCTCACCGCGACGCCGATCCCGCGCACGCTGGCGATGTCGCTGGAAGGCCTGCGCGATTTCTCGGTGATCGCCACCGCGCCGCAGCGCCGCCTCTCGATCAAGACCTTCGTCAGCGGCTACAGCCAGGGTGTGATCCGCGAAGCCGTGCTGCGCGAACTCAAGCGCGGCGGGCAGGTGTATTTTCTGCACAACGAGGTGGCCACCATCGCCAACATGGCGGAAAAGCTCACCGCGCTGCTGCCGGAAGCGCGCATCCGCGTGGCGCACGGCCAGATGAACGAACGCGATCTGGAAGCGGTGATGCGCGACTTTACCCATCAGCGGTTCAACCTGCTGCTGTGTTCCACCATCATCGAGACCGGCATCGACGTGCCCAGCGCCAACACCATCATCATGAACCGCGCCGACCGCTTCGGCCTCGCTCAACTCCACCAACTGCGCGGTCGCGTCGGCCGCTCGCACCATCAGGCCTATGCCTACCTGCTGGTGGACAGCATGGATGGGCTCGCCGCGCAGGCGAAGAAACGCCTGGAAGCGATCCAGGCGATGGAGCAACTCGGCAGCGGCTTCTACCTCGCGATGCATGATCTGGAAATTCGTGGTGCGGGCGAAGTGCTCGGCGAATCGCAGAGCGGCGAGATGCAGGAGATCGGTTTCAGCCTTTACAACGATATGCTCTCCGCCGCGATCAGCTCGTTGCGTCAGGGCAAGGAACCGGACATGGCGCACCCGCTGGGCGTGACCACCGAGATCAACCTGCATACGCCGGCGCTGCTGCCGGACGAATACTGCGGCGACATCCACCAGCGCCTGATCATCTACAAGCGCCTCGCCAACTGCGCCTCGCTGGAAGAGCTGGAAGAAATGCAGCAGGAACTCATCGACCGCTTCGGCCTGCTGCCCGAGCCGACGCAAGCGCTGTTCGACTGTCACCGCCTGCGCATCCTCGCCAAGCCGATCGGCATCAGCAAGGTGGATGCCTCAGGCGAAGCTATTCAAATTCAGTTCGTGCCGAACCCGCCGATTGATCCGATGAAGGTCATCACGCTCATTCAGAGCAAGCGACATATCAAAATGGCGGGGCAGGACAGGCTGCGCATCGAGTTGCAATACGCGGATTTGAAGCAGCGGGTGTTGGCGATCGTGCAGTTTTTCAAAGAGCTGGTTTAATCCGCCGCGGCGCGAAACACTTCCCGCCCGGCAACCCGTTTATCGGCTCAGGCTTTCCACAGGGTCCAGATGCCAATAATGACGAAGCCCGCGCCGGCGGCATAGTGCAAATATTTTTCGTCAACATAGTTCGACAGCGCACTGCCGACCAGCACGCCGATGCCGGAGGCGACGATCAATGCCAGCGACGCGCCCAGAAAGATTGTCCATTTGCTGACCTCCCTGTCCGAAGCGAACAGCATGGTGGCGAGTTGCGTCTTGTCACCCATTTCGGCGATGAACACCGAGGTAAATACAATCGAAACTATTTTCCAGTCCATAGGGCTTCTTGAGTGTTACGAAATAATTTGCGCTAGCGCTTCGGCTATTTGATATCCAGCACGTCCTGCATGTCATACAGGCCCGCCGGCATTTCCTTAAGAAAGCGCGTGGCACGCAGCGCGCCCAGCGCAAAGGTCGCGCGACTGCTGGCTTTGTGGGTGATTTCAATGCGCTCGCCGACGCCCGCATAAAGCACGGTGTGGTCACCGACGATGTCGCCGCCGCGCACGGTGGCGAAACCTATGGTGGAAGGATCACGCTCCCCGGTCACGCCTTCACGAGCATATACGGCGCATTGCGTCAGGTCTCGGCCGAGAGTGCGCGCCACCACCTCGCCCATGCCCAGCGCCGTGCCGGACGGTGCATCCACCTTGTGACGGTGGTGCGCCTCGATGATTTCGATGTCATAGCCGTGGCTCAAGACCCGCGAGGCCGTCTCCAGCAGCTTGAATACCAGATTCACACCGACACTCATGTTGGGCGCGAACACAATACCGATCTCCTGCGCCGCGACACCCAGCTGCGCCTTTTGTTGCGCATTCAGGCCGGTCGTGCCGATCACCATATTCACACCCAGTTTGCGGCAGATATCGAGGTGAAGCAGCGTGCCTTCGGGGCGGGTGAAATCAATCAGCACCTCCGCGCCCTGCAGGGACGCAGCCATATCCGCGCTGATTTTTACTCCGCAAGGCGCGCCGCACAATTCTCCGGCATCCTTGCCCAGCAGTGCGCTGCCGCCATGCTCCAGCGCGGCATGCAACACCAGATCATCAGCCTGCATCACAGCTTCCAGCAATGCACGCCCCATGCGCCCACTGCTGCCGGCGATGGCAATTCTGATTTTGTTCATGTCAAATCTTTCATTTTGCAGCCGGCCCGGGCTGTCCGCCATCATCCATACGCACCAGCTGATCGCCCTCAAAATAAAGCGTCAGCCGCTGCTCTTCGACCACTTCGCCCTGCTGCTCCAGGCGATAGACATAGTCCCAGCGATTACCATGAAAGACGTCATTGACCATCGGGGTCCCCATCACATAACGCACCTGTTGCCGGGTCATGCCGATCTTGAGCTTGTCGCGCATTTCCGGCGTAATGTAGTTGCCCTGGCGAATATCCATCTTGTACGGGGATAACACCGGCGAGGAAATGTAGCTGCATGAAGCCAGTAACATGGAAAGCAGAATCAGTTTAATACGCATAATATCTCGTCACTTCAATCTTTAATTAACGCTGCATGATACCTCAAGCGGCCATACCCAACATCTCCGCCGCATGTTTACGCGTCGTTTCAGTAAGCTCCACGCCCCCCAGCATACGGGCGATTTCCTCGATGCGCTGCTCGCCGTCCAGCACGGTGATGCAACTCGACGTCACGCCATTCTCCACCCTCTTGCTCACCTGCCATTGATGATCGGCCGCAGCCGCAACCTGCGGCAAATGCGTGACGCACAAGACCTGGTAGTCCGCGCCCAGGCGTTTGAGCAAACGCCCGACAATTTCCGCCACGCGCCCGCCGATACCGCTATCCACTTCATCGAAGATCAACGTCGGCACGCTGGCGATTCGGCAGGTCGCCACCTGTATCGCCAGGCTGATGCGTGACAGCTCACCACCGGAAGCAACCCTGGCCAGGCTGCGCGCCGGCACCCCGGGGTTCGCGGCAACCTGGAACTCGACGGTTTCCAGACCGCCGGCATTACCTTCGACCAGCGGCGGCAAGGTCACGAAAAAACTGCCACCCTGCATCGCCAGCGTCTGCATTGCGGTGCTGATCTCGTGCGCCAGCTTGTCGGCCGCCTTTTTACGCGCGCCGCTCAGTTTTTTTGCCTCCGCCAAATAGCGCTGCTGCTGGGCCTGTTCCTGCAACGCCAGTTCGGCGAGATCGGCAGCGCCGCCCAACTCCGCGAGACGCGATTCGATACGCTGCAACGCCTCGTCCAGCAGTTCCGGGGCGACGCGGTATTTGCGCGCGGCCTCCATCACGCTCTGGATGCGCTGCTCCAGTTCGTGCAGGCGCTGCGGATCGTTATCCAGACGCTGCTGATAATGACGCAACGCATACACCACCTCCTGCACCTCGGCCTGCGCGCTTTCCAGCATCTGCAGGGTATCGCCCAGGCTAGTGTCATGCTCCATCCCGTCGCGCAGACGCGCCGTCAGCGCGTTGAGTTGCGTCAGACAGGCGGCGTCCGATTCGCCCAGGATTTCAATGCCGAACGCGGCGGTCTCCAGCAGGCTGGCGGCATGCGCATGGCGCGCATGGTCGGCCTGCGTCTCGTCCCATTCGGCCGCATTGAAGCTCAATCCGTGCAACTCGTCGCGCTGAAACTGCAACAGCTCGCGCTCGGCCGCCACTGCCTGGGCATTCTCGCTCAGGCTGATGCGGCGGCGGCGCAAAGCCTGCCAGTCGCGGTACCGGACCGAGACCTGCTCCGCGTCGGCCAGCACCCCCGCATAACCGTCCAGCAGTGTGCGTTGCATGTCGGGGCGCAACAGCGACTGGTGCGCGTGCTGACCATGAATGTCGAGCAACTGCTCTCCGGCTGCGCGCATCTGTTGCAGTGTGGCACTGCGCCCGTTGATGAAGCCGCGCGAACGTCCGCCGTTATCCAGTACGCGGCGCAACAGGCACATGCCTTCATCGCCCGCCAGATCCTGCTCGGCCAGCCATGTCTGAAAATGCGGCAGGGTCGCGATGTCGAATCCGGCGGCGATCTCGGTGCGCTCACAGCCGTTGCGCACCATCGCGGCATCACCGCGCTCGCCAAGTGCCAGCGACAGCGCGCCGATCAGAATGGATTTTCCCGCGCCGGTCTCGCCGGTCAACGCGGTAAAACCGGAAGAAAAATCCAGCTCAAGCAAGTGAACGATGACAAAATCGCGAACGCTCAGGAATTTCAGCATTTACAGTGTCTGGTTCCAGAGCAATTTCTCGCGCAAGGTATTGTAGTAACTGTGCCCCACCGGGTGCAGCAGGCAGGCCGCCTCAGCATGGCGGGTGACCACAATCTTGTCGTGCAACTGCAAGTCGCAGCTGGTATGGCTGTCATAGCGCACATGGATATCGCTGACGCGGTGCATCAGTATCTCCAGCACGGAGCTGCTCTTCACCACGATAGGGCGATTGCTCAGCGTGTGCGGACACACCGGCACCAGTTCCAGCACATCCAGACTGGGGTGCAGTATCGGCCCGCCCGCCGACAGCGCATAAGCCGTCGAGCCGGTGGGCGAGGAAACGATCAGCCCGTCCGCGCGCTGGTTGTATAAATACTCGCCGTCGATGCGCACCTCGAATTCGATCATGCTGCTGATGCTGCTGCGATGCACCACCACTTCATTGAAGGCCAGTCCGCTGGATATCTCGACGTTATTGCGCATCACCCGTGCCGACAATAACAGACGCTGCTCGGTGACGAACTTGCCCTCCAGCATCGCCTCGATGCTGTCCTGCATGTTCTCAAGGGTAAGATCGGTGAGAAACCCCAGCCTGCCCTGATTCACGCCAACCAGCGGCACCTGATAGGGCGTAAGGGTACGCGCGATATTCAGCATGGTGCCATCGCCGCCAATCACGATAGCCAGATCTATTGCGCCGGTCATCTCGCCCAGACTCATCCCCTGATATGGGCTGCCCTTGATGTGCTCGGCGGTGAGGCTGTCCACCACCACGTTCAACCCCTTGGACGACAAAAACTCGGCCAGGCTCAACAACGGCCCGGCGATTTCGGGAGCCTTGTGTTTGCCGATCAAGGCGACGTTCTGGAAGGGGAATTTCATGATCGCGATTAAACCACATCACTCATGCAATGACAAAGCCAACGCCCCGTGACTAACGGGCATGGCAGCAGTGCCACCTCTAATAATGAAACTCGCCATGCCCATTCCCTCACCTCAATCCTCTGACTGAAACAACTAGCCATTCGACTAGGCTGCAAACGACCGCAGCCAAGTCGCTGGTTATCCCGCAAGCGGGCGAGGAGGCGAACGAATCGCTGCGCGAATTTTACGTTAAAGCTGCTTTTCAATCGCCGGAAATAACACTCTTTCTTCGAATCTCACATGGGCCGACAGGCCCTTGCCGAAGCTGCCCAAGGCATCGCCGTCATTGCGGCGCAAGTCATCGAGCAGCGCCCGCAGCTGCTGGTGTTCGGTCAGGGTGCGCTGTACCAGCGCCTGAGCCTCCACACTGTCCAGCAGCGGCAGCAAAAACTGCTCCTCGACTTGAAAGTGCGCTTCCAGCTCAGTGGAGAGCTCCCGAATGGCACGCTGACAGGCTTCAACCACCAAACTTTCGTCGCACGATTGCGCGGCCCGCTCGCAGGCCTTCGCCAGGGTGAGCGCGCTGTGATGCTCCCGCGACAAAGGCTGCAAGGCCGGAATTCTTTTCATGTCAGGCGCCAGTCAAGCCGGTGTCACCACAAAAACCTGCGGATCATCGCCGTGTTCCAGCAAAATGCGCCGCACCCGCTCCTGCCACAACTGCCGAAACTCGACCGACTCGTCTGCTGTCGCCGCATTTGCCAGGCACTTCGCCATCAGTTCGGAGACGCGCGGGGAGCCCGGCACATGCTGTAAATGGGCGGCAACCTGCACCCCCTGATTGGTATCCCGCCGGGTAAAGCGCATCTCTCCGGGCATGCCCACCGCGAAAAACAGCAAGCGCCGCCGGTCAAAACGCCCGGCAAGTCCCTTGAAACCGCCTTCCGACGTGGCGCCGGTCAGCATGCTCACGACATTCGCCATGACGCCTGTCACGCCACTCGCGCCCTCCTGCCGAAATTCCACACGAATATCGCCCCGCACCGGGGTTGCATCCGGATACAGAAAATCCAGCGCCTTATAGGTCGACCAATAGGCCGACGCGACCGTGGGACAGGAATGTCCGGCGAGCCGCACCGCATCGAAATAACCGTAGCGCAGGATTCCGTCTTCGGTTGCGCCGAGAAATTCGGCCAGCGGGTCATACAGGCTGATCTGGGGTACAGCATCAAAAAAACTCGGATAGCTCATAAAATAATCTCGGAAAAATTCACTGCAACCGGGCAATTACCGGTGTGCGAGCATCATAGCGGCCCCCATCGCGCAGTCAATCCCAATGCCGGCAGAAAAAATGAAACGCCCCCCGCTCAACGCGACACCCACATTAATGCAATGCGCCGCGGTAATTTGCTACCATCCAGCCTCGCAAAGGAGTAACCGAACTGTCCAGTCCCGCCGAACTGTCACTATTTCTCAGCAGCGTGGAACGCCGCGCCTACAAGCAGGCGCTGTATGCCGTGCAAAATGAGCATGCCGCGCTGGATATCGTGCAGGACGCGATGGTCAGGCTCGCCGAAAAATACGGGAGCAAACCAGCCATTGAATTTCCGCCGCTGTTCCAGCGTATTCTGCAAAACACCATTCGCGATTATTACCGCAGACAAAAGGTCAAAAACGCCTATATGACCGTATTTTCCTCATTGATGCCGAAAAATGACGGCGAGGAATATGACCCGCTCGAAAGCCTGCAGGACACTGAAAATCAAAGCGTGCCGGCCGGCCCCGACGAATCCCTGCAACAGCGCCAGGTGATCGCGTTGATTGAGCAGGCGCTCACCCGGCTTCCGGCACGTCAACGCGAAGCCTTCCTGCTGCGTTATTGGGAAGGTCTGGATCAGGCTGAAACCGCCAGAGCCATGGGATGCACAGAAGGAAGCGTTAAAACCCACTGTTCGCGTGCAACCCATGCACTCGCTGCATCTCTTGAACGAATGAACAAAGACAGGTGACCGAATCATGAAACCCACCCACCCGCATGACATGACTCCCGAGGCGATTGCCA
This sequence comes from uncultured Gallionella sp., assembly GCA_964355765.1. Taxonomy (GTDB): domain Bacteria; phylum Pseudomonadota; class Gammaproteobacteria; order Burkholderiales; family Gallionellaceae; genus Gallionella. The sequence goes on along the minus strand of CAYHEM010000003.1, from coordinate 102,526 downwards.
AGCTGCTGACTCGCGCCACCGAGCAGCTGGATGACGACACCGTTGCCGCGTTGCGTCGGGCACGCAACTTTGCCTTGAAAAAACAGGCGCTCGACCAACCAGTTTTTGCGCTAAGCACGGAGCACGGCATACACTGGCCGGCACCGCACACTTCCCATCAATGGATAGCCATGGCCGCCCTGCTGATCGTGATACTTGCGGGCGGAATAAGCTACTGGCATCATGCGCAGGAACACGAAATGAGTCATCTGGATATCGCCATCCTGACGGATGACTTGCCTATGGAGATTTTCATAGATCGGTAACCGCATGAAACTATCTGCTCCGGCCTCGTCCGCTCTTCCCGGTTCTGCCTGCCGTCGCGACGCAGGCCTGTTTGTCGCTTGCCTGACGCTGCTTTGCGTCTTGGGCATCTCGCCCGCTGCCGCGTCACCGCAGCCCTGGCATTCTCTCAAACCTCTCCAGCAGGAGGCGCTCGCCCCGTTATCCCAACAGTGGGACGGTTTACCCGAGGCGCAACAGCACAATCTGTTGAGTGTTGCCAAACATTATCCGGAGTTGAGCGCGGAAGAAAAACAACGTTTCCTGAGCCGTCTGGGCGCATGGAGCAAACTTACCCCGCAACAGCGCCAGGCCGCACGCGACAAATATCGCGCCTTTAGCCAGGTTCCCGAAGACAAACGCGAACAGGTAAGGCAAATGGTCAAGGAGGGGCAAACGCAGTAAATCTCGAAATACTTCTCAGCGCCGCTCGGTCCACCAGAGCATTGCCAGACCCAGCAACAAGAACAGACCGGTCACTGCCGTGGCGCTGATAAAGGGCTGCCAGTCATTGAGCGCACCGATGCTGGCAAACAACCGCCCGACAAAATGAAACGCCAGACCCAGTACGATGCCCATGAAGACCATTGCTCCCACTCCCCCCGCACGCCGATGGTAGGACGCAAACGGCAGGGCCAATAGCATCATCACCACCAACGCAAACGGATAAACCAGCTTGTTCCACATGGCGATTTCATAGCGCGCGCTTTTCTGGCGGTTATCTTTCAAATGACCGGCATATTGGTACAGGTCATAAGCGGGCATTTGCTCCGGCACCACCAACAACACGCTCAGAATGCCCGGATTCAGGACTGAAAGCCACTCCTGCTCTGGCGCAGCATGAATGCTGACACCCTGCCTGTCGAAACGCGTCTCCAGCACTTCTTCAAGCCGCCAACGTCCCTGCTCGATAAAATTTGCCCGCTTGGCATTGGTGATCGCCTGCAAATGATGGGTTTCATCGAACCGGTAAATATCGATACCCGACAGGCTGGTATCGAGCATCACGGTTTTCACGTTCACGAAACTGTTTGCGTCCTTTACCCACACGCCGGAGCGGAACTCCTTGAGTGTGATCTGCGCATCCTGCGCCTTCAGACGCAGCCTCTGTGCCATGCGCTCGCTGGGCGGAGCAATGAATTCGCTGACAACAAAGCTCAAGATCACCAGCGGCACCGCAATCCTGAATAAGGCGCCCACCATTTGCCACAGCGATGCGCCGGAAACCCGAAAAATGGTCAATTCCGAACTGGCCGCCATCTGTACCAGTGCGATGATGGTACCCACCAGCACCGCGACCGGAAACAGCTCGTAAACATGCGCCGGAACTGTCAACACCACGAACAGCAGCACATAACCCAGGTGATACTGCCCCTGCCCCATCACGTTCAGCTCGTGAATTAAATCCAAAAAAGCAAACAGCATGAGGAGCGCGGCGAACACCAACATGATACTGAGATAAATTTCACGGCCAAGATAGCGGGTCAGCAAGTTCATGGAGTCACCTCAATCCCCTCCGGCCTGCGCGATGGAGCGGGGACGCACTGACCCCAGCCATCGACGCAACGAGAACAGGGTCGAGCGGCGATAAAACATCAGCAGTGTGATTGCCAGCATTCCCGCATGAATTCCCCACAGCCCGATACCGGGCGACAGCTTGCCTTGGCCGACCCAGGCATTGGTCACGCTGATCATGTTGCTGTAAAGCATATACAGCACAATCGCCAGAATCAGGTTAAGCGAGCGGCCGGCACGCGGATTGACATAACTCAACGGGATCGCCAGCAACGCGAGAATGGCCGCACTGATTGGCAACCCCACCCGCCATTCCAGTTCCGAGATATTCCACAGCGTGCGATTGCGCCACAACTCCAGTGTCGGCAGGGTGCGCACACCTGACAGCGCCTGCTTGACCGGCGCAGTCTCGATACGTATCGCATAGCGCTCAAATTCCATGATGTTGTAATCACGCTTTCCGGGCACCCCCTCATAGCGGGTTCCGTTGAGCAACACCAGAAAACGGTCGCCGTTCGGCAATGTTTCCTGCAGACCCTGTTTTGCAACCATTGCACCCAGCTTGCCGTTCTGTTCCGATCGCACAAAGATGCTGCCGACACGATTGGTGCCCGTATCAACATTTTCGATGAAATACACCCGATCGGCCTGCTTTGACTCGCGGAACGTCCCCGGCGTAGCGGCGGCGACATCGTCGCGACTTTCCAGTTTGTGCTTGAATTCATCGGCCTTCTGCAATGCCCAGGGTGACAGCACCAGGCTGAGCAGCGCAATCAACATCACGACGGGCAGTGCATACCACATTACCGGCCGTATCCAACGCGTCAACCCAACCCCGGAGCAGAACCACACCACCATTTCGCTGTCCCGGTAACAACGCGACAAAGTCAGCAGAATGGAGATGAACAAACTGATGGAAAGCAGCACCGGCAGGTAGTTCATCGCACCAAAACCCAGCAGCGCTACCACCCCGTCCACCGCCAGCCTGCCGCTGACCGCATCGCCCAACAGGCGTATCAGTTGGCTGACCACCACGATGGCCAGCAGCACCACAAACACCAACAAGCCATTGGCGACAAACTCACCCAACAGGGCGCGATGAAAAAGTCCGAAGCGCGGCGGCTTTGACTTTATACGGTGAGTTTGCGGATAATCGGGCATCGGGAAACAATTCTTTATAGGGAGTAGCGCGTGGAATTTAGCATAAAACAAGGCAGTCCGGAAAAGCTGAAGGGCGGTTGCGTGGTGGTTGGCGTATTTGAAGGCGGCAAATTGTCCAATGCCGCGCAGATAATCGACAAGGCCACGAAACACGCACTCAGCGATCTCATCGCGCGCGGCGACATGAGCGGCAAATCCTCATCCACCCTGCTCCTGCACAGACTCCCCGGTGTCGCCGCCGAGCGCGTGTTGCTGGTCGGTCTGGGCAAGGCCAGTGAACTTGACCGCAAGGCCAGCGTGGAGATTCTGCGCGCGACCTTCGTTGCCCTGAATGCCACCGCTGCCAAGGATGCGCTGCTGTGTATCCTCGATGAGAGTATCGGCAACGATGCCGCCGCCTCGACAGGCTCAGGACAGGCATGGGCCATCAGACAGGCGGTATTCGCCGCCGCCGAGCAGGCCTTCCGCGCGGACGGACTGAAGAGCAAACCCTCAAAAGCACCCGCCCTGAAACAGGTCACTTTCGCCACGCGGGAGAAACCGACTGCCGCCTTGAAGAGCACGCTCGATCAGGCCGCCGCGACCGCACGCGGCATGGAGCTCGCCAAAACCCTCGGCAACCTGCCGGGCAACGTCTGCACGCCCACTCATCTCGCCGCCAGGGCGCAAGCGCTCGGCAAGGCACACAAAAGCATCAAGACCACCGTGCTGGAAGAAAAAGACATGCACAAGCTCGGCATGGGCGCTTTCCTTTCCGTCACCCGCGGCAGCGAGCAGCCTGCCAAACTCATCACGCTGGAATATCACGGCGGCGACAAGAAACAGAAACCCATCGTACTGGTCGGCAAGGGCATCACTTTTGATTCCGGCGGCATATCGCTCAAACCGGGCGCCGAAATGGACGAGATGAAATACGACATGTGCGGTGCGGCCAGCGTGCTGGGCACCCTGCAGGCCATTGCCGAGATGGGCCTGAAACTGAACGTGGTCGGCGTCATCCCCAGCTGCGAAAACCTGCCCTCCGGCCGCGCCACCAAACCCGGCGACATTGTCACTTCCCTATCCGGCCAAACCATCGAAATACTCAACACCGACGCCGAAGGCCGCCTCATCCTGTGCGACGCGCTCACCTACTCGGCAAAATTCAATCCCGATACCGTCATTGACATCGCCACGCTCACCGGTGCCTGCGTCATTGCGCTGGGCCATGTCGCCAGCGGCCTGTTCAGCAATGAAGGTCAGCTCGCCAAAGAACTGCTCGCGGCGGGCGAACAGGCACATGACCGCGTCTGGCAACTGCCGCTGTGGGACGACTACCAGCCGCTGCTCGACAGCAACTTCGCCGACATGCAGAACATCGGCGGGCGGGCGGGCGGCACCATCACCGCCGCCTGCTTCCTGTCGCGTTTTACCAAGGACTACCGCTGGGCGCATCTGGACATCGCCGGCACCGCATGGAAGTCCGGCAAGGAGAAAGGTGCCACCGGCCGCCCGGTAGCGCTGCTGACGCAATATCTCATCAATCGCGCAGCATCCAAGTGACCAAGGTTGATTTTTATACCGGTTCCACCGACAGGCTGCACACCGCCTGCCAGTTGAGCCACAAGGCCATGCAGAACGGTGTGCGCGTGGTGCTCAGCGCGCCAAATCCAACGGTCACTGACGCGCTGGATAAACTGCTGTGGCACTTTCCGGCCACCGCCTTCATCCCGCATTGCCACAGCGACGCCGAAGAAGCCGGACAGATGCCCGTGGTGCTGAACAACGGCAGTGAAAAATTTCCGCATCACGATCTGCTGATCAGCCTGCACGATGAATGTGTGTCTTTTTTCAGCCGCTTCGAGCGCGTCATCGAGATCATCGGCAACGATGCGGAAGACAGCCGCTTGGGGCGTGAACGCTTCAAGTTCTATCGCGATCGCGGCTATGAACTGCGCCATATCGATTTATCCGGCACATCATGACCTTCAGCGAACTGCCCGACATCGACTTGCCGGACAACCTGCCCTTGCTGACCCAAGTGGCGGACGAAGACGCGCTGCCTATGCTCACTGAAATCGTCACCGAAATCATCGAGGAGACGCAGCAGGCCGAGCCCTCCTTGTGCGAAGCAGATCTGCAGCAATTGCTAAGACGATTCGAAGCGCATCTCGAAACCGCGTTTACGCAGAAACTCTGCCTCCATCTCGAGCAACTGCAACGACAGGCTGTTGAACAGGCAGTCAACGAACTCAAGGCCGAATTGCCCGAACTATTGCGCGCCGCACTGGGCACTGCAGAAAACATGCCACCATTGAAGACATAACCCGCGCAACCGACAACGCCGACTCACAAGCGGCGACTCCTTTATAATTACGCCTTCCCGCGGCACCACAATCGAACAGCAAAATCATCAATATGGAACTCGCCAAAAGTTTTGAACCAAAAGACATCGAATCCCGCTGGTACCCCCAATGGGAGCAATCCGGCTATTTCAAGGCCGGGCTCGACCCGGACAAAACCGACAATTTCTGCATCCTGCTGCCGCCGCCCAATGTCACCGGCACGCTGCACATGGGACACGGCTTCAACCAGACGTTAATGGACGCGCTCACGCGCTATCACCGTATGCGCGGCGACAACACGCTGTGGCAACCCGGCACCGACCACGCCGGCATCGCCACGCAAATTGTGGTGGAACGCCAGCTCGACGCACAGGGCATCTCACGCCATGATCTCGGGCGCGAAAAATTCATCGAGAAGGTATGGGAATGGAAGAAATACTCGGGTGACACCATCACCCGGCAGATGCGCCGCCTCGGCACCTCACCGGACTGGTCGCGCGAACGCTTCACCATGGACGAGGGCCTGTCGCAATCCGTCACCGAAACTTTTGTACGCCTGTTCAACGAAGGCTTGATCTATCGTGGCAAACGGCTGGTGAACTGGGATCCGAAACTACACACCGCCGTGTCCGACCTGGAAGTGGTGCAGGAAGAAGAGGACGGCTTCATGTGGCATATCCGCTACCCACTCGCGGAAACGGATGCGGTGCATGGCCTGACCCATCTGACGGTCGCGACCACGCGCCCCGAGACCATGCTCGGCGACGTCGCAGTGATGGTGCATCCGGAAGATGAACGCTACAAACATCTGATCGGCAAGCAGGTCATGCTGCCGCTGTGTGAGCGCCCTATTCCGATTATCGCCGACGACTACGTGGACAAGGAATTCGGCACCGGTGTGGTGAAGGTCACGCCGGCACATGACTTCAACGACTATGCGGTGGGGCAACGGCATGCGCTTCCGATGATTTCCATCCTCACGCTGGATGCGAAAATCAACGATCATGCGCCCGCGCAGTACCGCGGCCTCGACCGCTTCGACGCGCGCAAACAGATCGTCGCCGATCTCGACGCAGCCGGGCTGCTGGTAAAGATCGACAAGCACAAGCTCAAGGTGCCGCGCGGCGACCGCACCCATGTGATCATCGAGCCGATGCTCACCGACCAGTGGTTCGTCGCGATGAGCCAGCCCGGCAAGGAAGGAAAATCCATCACCGCGCAGGCGCTGGAATGCGTCGCCTCCGGCGAGATCAAGTTCTACCCGGAAAACTGGGTGAACACCTACAACCAGTGGCTGAACAACATCCAGGACTGGTGCATCTCGCGCCAACTGTGGTGGGGACATCAGATCCCCGCATGGTATGGCGTGAACGGCGAAGTGTTCGTTGCGCACGACGAAGCCGAAGCGCGCCACCTGGCGGACAAAGCAGGCTACGCCGGGCAACTTGACCGCGACAACGACGTGCTCGATACCTGGTTCTCGTCTGCGCTGTGGCCGTTCTCCACACTGGACTGGACGCCGGACTACCCGCACAAATCCAATCCCGCCCTTGACCTATACCTGCCCTCCTCGGTGCTGGTCACCGGCTTCGACATCATCTTCTTCTGGGTGGCGCGCATGGTGATGATGACCAAGCACATCACCGGAAAAATCCCGTTCAGGGACGTGTATGTGCACGGCCTGATCCGCGATGCGGAAGGCCATAAAATGTCCAAGTCCAAGGGCAATGTGCTCGATCCGATCGACCTGATCGACGGCATCGGCATCGAGGAACTGGTGAAGAAGCGCACTAGCGGGTTGATGAACCCGAAGCAGGCGGAGCAAATCGAGAAGCGCACGCGCAAGGAATTCCCCGAAGGTATTGCGGCATTCGGCACCGATGCGCTGCGCTTCACCTTCGCATCGCTGGCCTCGCCCGGGCGCGACATCAAATTCGACATGCAACGCTGCGAAGGCTATCGCAACTTCTGCAACAAGCTGTGGAACGCCACGCGCTTCGTGCTGATGAATTGCGAAGGCAAGGACTGCGGCCTGGGAAATCATGACAAGAACGCCTGCAACAGCGGCTATCTGGATTTTTCCCCGGCCGACCGCTGGATCGCCAGTCGGCTGCAGCGCGTCGAGGATGAGGTGGCAAAGCATTACGCCGACTACCGCTTCGATCTGCTGGCCAGAGCGATCTACGAATTCGTCTGGGATGAATATTGCGACTGGTACGTCGAGCTTGCCAAGGTGCAACTCAGCACCCCTCTCCCGCAAGCGGGCGAGGGGACAAACGACTCCCCTCTGACGAGAGAAGGCCATTCAACCCTTGCGCAACAACGTGCCACAAGGCGCACGCTGGTGCGCATACTGGAAACGATACTGCGCCTCGCGCATCCGCTGATTCCATTTATCACCGAAGAGCTCTGGCAAAAAGTCGCACCGATTGCAGACCGCGGCGGTGAGAGCATCATGTTGCGGCCCTATCCGTGCGCCGACCTGACGCGCTGCGACGAAAAATCCGAGGCGTGGGTAGCAACGCTGAAAACGATGGTAAACGCATGCCGCCGCATGCGCAGCGAAATGAATCTGTCGCCCGCGCAGCGTGTGCCGCTGCTCGCGGTGGGCGATGGCGTGCTGCTTGAGGCCTTCACACCCTATCTGCAGGGCCTGGCGAAATTGAGCGAAGTGAGTGTACTGGACACGCTGCCGGATACCGATGCGGCCGTCACCCTTGTCGACAATTTCCAACTGATGCTGAAGGTGGAGATCGACATCGCTGCGGAACGCGAGCGGCTGGACAAGGAGATCGCGCGTTTGAACAACGAGCTCGCCAAGGCACAGGCCAAACTGACCAACGAAAGCTTCGTTGCGCGCGCCCCGGCGGCAGTGGTGGAGCAGGAGCGTAAGCGGCTGGAGGGCTTCGAGGAAACGCTGGCGCAGTTACAAATTCAACGCAGCAAACTGAACTGATCCGCTGCCGCTGACAACAGCGCTGTCAGTTGTCAGCGGCGCCGGATCAAGAAAACAAACTCGCCATTCTCTTCGGTCGATGACAGCAGTTCATTGCCGGTCTTCCTGCAAAAATCGACAAAGTCCCCGGGCGCCCCGCCATCCGTTGCCACGACCCTCAGCACCTGCCCGCTATTCATGGCAGACAACGATTTTTTTGCGCGCAGAATCGGCAACGGACAAGCCAGCCGCCGCACGTCCAGTTCAGCATCACTCATCCCGCTCATCGTCATTCAGGCAGCACTGGGGGGTACCCCTGCTGCCATACCGTTTGACGCACACCAGGAACATTTTTGAAATTGCCGGCATTCATGAAACCTTCCTATTCTGCTTATAATTAACTCTGGCCTGCCAACAAACGGGAAATGCTGGTATTCGCCATCGACAACCGCTTCACCAACATATGCAGAAATGCATCGCTGAACTGAAAACGACACCCGGCTGATGCATGCGTCAGCGTATCAGGGTTTATCTCAATCAGCACCACATCATTTTTGGCGATCACATCGGTGCTCCGTTTGGAATCGCGCTCGGATAGATTTGCCATTTCACCGAAACAATCGCCGCGGTGCAACAGGCTCAACAACCTGCCATGTTTGACCACGCGCACCGTGCCTTGCGCCAGAATATAAAAGATGCGCCCGCTTTCGCCGTCATGCAAAATATATCCCGATTCCACCACCTTGCGCCATTCACTGATGCGCAACACCTCCCAAAGCTCTACATCGCTGAAATTCTTGAAAAACGCGAGACTGCGCAGGGTGTCGAATTTTTCGGTATCAAATATCTCTCCCTGGGTTGGCGCAACGATACTGAAAAATCCAACCAGGTCGCGCGCAAACTCATCCCAGGTCTGGTAACGTTTCCCAATATCCTTTGCCATCGCACGCAACACAATCTCATCCAGCTCCGGTGGCGTTTCAGGGCGAAACATGCTGGGGGGCGGCGGTTCGATATTGAGAATATGATAGATCATGCTGAAGTTATTGCTCGCATCGAACGGCAGTTTGCCGGTGAGCAGCTTGTATATCACCACCCCCAGCGAATAAATGTCGGTCTGGTGCGTCAGCGGCAACTCCTTGACCTGCTCGGGCGACATGTAAGCCGGCGAACCTACTCCGCTGACCTGGGTGGTTTGCTGGTTCTGAATCGCGGCCGATCCAAAATCCGAAATCTTGATGTTTGTCTTCCCCTGCAACAGGATATTGGCGGGCTTGATGTCACGGTGAATCACCCCCTGATACTGCGCATACTCGAGCGCTTTGCAACATTTGTAGCTGATTTCCGCAATCGTGCTGATTGGCAACAAACTGTCCACCTCGGCGTACTGCTCGAGGGTGCTACCCTCGATGTACTCCATTACCATGTAATTCACATCGCCGTTCATCACGGCATCCAGAATTTTTACAATGTGCGGATGAAATAATTTGCCCGCCAGCGAGGCCTCCGTCATCAGCAACTTACGATAAATCTTGGCGGTGTTACCCTCGCGCAAGCTCTTCAAATCAAACAGCTTGATCGCAACCTGCTGTTTACTGAACGTGTCGGTAGCCAGATACACGGTACTGGTTGCCCCGGTACCGAGTTCACGCATAATTTCGTACTTGCCGATTTTATCCATCAGGTTCATTTTGCTTAAAACGATGCAATTTTGCGCACTTTGCACTGCAAAGTCCAGATTGAAACACTTCGCAACAAAATCTATCCTCACCGAGAGGTGTGAACTACCAGCGAAAGCTCTTATCATAGCGACCATGAGAATACTTTTCGTGGCAATGTTGCTGTGCCTTACGCCCCACGCCATAAGCGAGGGCTTGCCTGACCTGGGCGATACTTCGCAATCCGTACTCACCCCGCTGCAAGAGCGCCAGATCGGTCAGCAAAGCATGATGCAAATTCGCGCCAGCAAACAATATCTGGACGATGCCGAAATCAATGATTATCTCAATCAACTCGGCTACAAGCTGGTTGAAAACAGTTCGGAACCCAGCCTGGGGTTCGAGTTTTTCGTGCTCAATGATTACAACGTCAATGCCTTTGCCATGCCAGGCGGGTTCATTGGCGTGAATAGCGGATTGCTGCTAACGGCGCAGAGCGAATCGGAACTGGCCGCCGTGCTCAGCCATGAAATCGCCCACGTCACGCAACACCATCTGGCACGCATGATCGCCGGACAACAAGGCGACAGTCTGGCCTCAATGGCCGCCATTGCCATTGCCATCCTTGCCGCCCGCAACAACCCGGAAGCTTCGCAAGCGGCCATCACCAGCATGCAGGCGCGCACCATGCAGAAGCAGCTTGATTTCACCCGCACCCACGAGCAGGAGGCGGATCGCATCGGGCTGGATCTTTTGCAGAAATCGAATTTCAATGCCCATGCCATGCCGGAATTTCTGGGCCGTTTGCAAAAAGCCACCCGCCTGCTGGAAGGGAGCCTGCCGGGCTACCTGCGCACTCACCCGATCACCAGCGAACGCATCGCAGATATCGAAAACCGCGTGCAAAAACAATCCTACCGACTGATTGCCGACAGTCTGAATTTCCAACTGGTACGTACCAAACTCATCGGAGAGCAGAAAACTGCAGCGGATGCGGTGGCTTATTTCAGCGATGCGCTGGGTGCGCAGAAACATGGCAACCCGATCGCACAACGCTACGGGTTAGTGATCGCCTTATTGCGCAGCAATGAGTTCAAACGTGCCGCCCAGGAACTGGCGACGCTACGCAATCAGTCCAAGGATGATCCCATAGCCAAAAATAATCCGATGATAGAAACCCTCGCCGGACAGGTTAAACGCGCTGCCATAAATGATGCCGACGCGCTGGCGTTTTATCGCACCGCCGTACAAAATCACCCGCAGCATCGCGCCCTGATTTACGATTACGCCGACCTTCTGCTGAGCAGCGATCAGGCAGAAACCGCCGTCAAGCTGCTCACCGAACAGCTCATCCGCCATCCGAGCGACACCACGCTTTACGGCCTGCAAGCGCGCGGCTACAACCTGTTGGGCAAACGTTTCGAGCAACACCAGGCGCTGGCTTACAGCTATGCATGGCAGGGCAATCTGTACGCAGCGATTGAGCAGCTCGAATTGGCCAAACGAGCCGGTGGAGGTTTTTATCAGCTCTCTATCATCGAAAGCGACTTGCGAGAGTTGCGGGAGATGCTGGGCACGAGTGGCCGGAAGTAGCGTACGAGTTTACCCTGGTTACCGCGGCTTACCGCGACCGCATGCAAACGGGGCGCATTGCGCCCCGTAGCCTTACGGTCAAAAACGTACTAAACCGAAAACGATGATCCGCAACCGCAAGTGGAAGCGGCTTGGGGATTCTTGATGACAAACTGTGAGCCTTCCAGCCCTTCCTTGTAATCGATCTCCGCACCGGCCAGATACTGGAAACTCATCGGGTCAATCAGTAACTGCACCCCATTCTTGTTCAACACGGTGTCGTCCTCGTTGACCTCCTCGTCGAAGGTAAAACCGTACTGAAAGCCGGAACAGCCGCCACCGCTGACGAACACACGCAGCTTGAGATCGGCGTTGCCCTCTTCCTCAATGAGTTGCTTTACCTTATTGGCCGCATTATCAGTAAAGATCAGCAAATCCTGTGTTTCAGCCACTGATTGTTCGGTCACTGCATTCATATCGTTCTCCTTCAATTAATGATTATTCGCCACTGTTCTGTTTGAATGCCACTACCTTGTCCTGCGCCTCAACGTCGCAGTGAATCAGGCGGCCTTCGATGATTGCACCCAACTGGATTTCCAGCGTATTGTAGCGCACATCGCCATTGACCTTGGCTTTGCCTTGTAGTTCCAGATAGTCGCTGGCGGATACCGGGCCGCTGACCGTGCCGTTGACCACCAGATGGGTCACATTTACTTCACCGTTTATCCGCGCATGCTCGCTCAGCACCAGCGTACTTTGCTTGCCTTGTGCAGCGATAACATTGCCGTTTACCTGTCCGTCAATACGCATCCCGCCACTGAAATTCAAATCTCCCTCTATAACCGTGCCCACACCGATCAGGGAGTCAATACGATTTTGCGGCTTGCTGTATTTCTTTCCAAACATGACGCCCCCCTTGCACAGGCTGCATTTCTAGGACAAATCAACGCTCCGTCGTACCCTCGGCTCGCTCGTACCCTCTTCATATATCCGCACCTGAATGTCCACCAACTTGGCGTCCTGGGGCAACTGGATACTCTGTTCAATGCGTCGATAATACTTGAAACTAAGCTGAAATTGGGCATTTTCTGACGCGTCTTGCGGGAACAGGTACGTGGTTTGCTGCCCGTCATTCAGCACCGTGACCACCAGCTGATAACTGCCCTTAAACTCTTTGGCGCGCTGGCCACTTTGTACCAACAGCATGCGCAGATGATATTCGCCGGGTATTTTGTCGCGCTCCAGATTCAGACGATGCACCCCCAGTTCACCGGCCTTGCCACGCGTCGCGGTAATATTTTGAAAAAACGCCAGATCCTCCTGCAGGCGAACATTTTCATCCGACAGGTTCTTCAACTGTCTGGACACCTCCTGGTTGCTGGCCTGTTCCATTTGAATTTGCCGTTCATGCTGTGCTGTCTGGCCGCTCAGTTGCGCATTCTCCAGTTTCAGCTTGGCGACCTGCTCGCGTAATCTGGCTAATTCATCTTGGGTTTCTACGCGATGAAATCCCGCCAGCTCCAGCCCGCTTCCGTATGCCCACCATGCCAGTCCCAACGCTGCCAGCACAAACGGCAGCGCCAAGCTCCAGCGCAAATACCACGAGATTTGCGGCCGCACCGAAAGTCTCGGCGCGGAAATGCTGAAATTGCGTTTAACGCGCCGCCACATCTTATGGCAGCAGCGGCACGTTGTTGAGTGCGGTCGTTTCCGGCAACCCGAACATGATATTCATATTTTGTACTGCCTGCCCCGCTGCACCCTTGACCAGATTATCAATCACCGCCAATACCACCACGGTATCGCCGCCCTGAGGCTGGTGAATCGCAATGCGGCACTGGTTTGCACCGCGCACCGAACGCGTTTCCGGATGGCTGCCGACAGGCATGACATCCACGAACGGCTCGTCGGCATAGCGCTGCTCGAACAACGCCTGCAAATTCACCTCGCGCGTCAGCCTGCCATACAAGGTGGCATGAATACCGCGAATCATCGGGGTCAGGTGCGGCACAAAGGTCAGACCAACCTCCTTTCCGGCAACGCGCACCAAACCCTGCCGGATTTCCGGCAAATGGCGATGACCCGCAACCCCATAGGCCTTGAAGTTATCTGCCGCTTCGGGGAACAGGGTCGCAATTTCCGCCTTGCGCCCGGCACCGGAAACCCCCGACTTGGCATCGGCGATCAAACTGCCCAGTTCGACTACACCGGCTTCCAGCAGCGGGATGAATCCCAATTGCACCGCCGTTGGATAGCAACCGGGATTGGCCACCAACCGGGCTGATTGGATTTGTGCGCGGTTCACTTCCGGCAAGCCGTATACCGCCTCGCCCACCAAATCCGGGCAGGCATGCGCCATGCCATACCATTTTTCCCAGACAGCGATATCCTGCAAACGAAAATCGGCTGCCAAATCGATCACCTTCACCCCCGCATCCAGCAGAACGCGCACCTGCTGCATGGCAATCCCGTTCGGGGTGGCAAAAAACACCAGGTCGCATTGTTCCAGATGCGCCTCATCCGGATGGGTGAACGACACATCCACAAAACCACGCAGGCTGGGGAACATCTGACTAACCGGCATACCCGCATCGGCGCGCGAGGTAATTACCCGCAACGCAACCTGCGGATGCCCCGCCAGCAAGCGCAGCAATTCCACGCCGGTATAACCCGTGCCGCCCACGATGCCAACTTTTATCATTTCAATTCCCTTCAACAACGTGCTTTATCATACAACAACTCCAATGCAAAAGCCGCCCGAAGGCGGCTTTTGCGGAGCAACAAAATAGTTCTTCGTCGGACCCGTGAGGCTTAACGCTTGGAGAACTGTTTGCGGCGGCGCGCCTTGCGCAGGCCGACTTTTTTACGCTCTACTTCGCGCGCATCGCGAGTTACCAGGCCGGCTTGCTTCAGCACCGGCTTGAACTCCGCATTGTAATCAATCAGCGCACGGGTGATACCGTGACGCACCGCACCAGCCTGCCCGGATTCACCGCCGCCGATGACGTTTACCATGATATCGAACTTGGTCAACGTTTCAGTCAGTGTCAGTGGTTGACGCACAATCATGCGGCCCGTTTCACGGGAGAAAAACTCGTCCACCGGCTTGTTATTCACCACGATGTCGCCCTTGCCCGGCTTCATAAACACGCGAGCCACCGCGCTCTTGCGTCGACCAGTTCCGTAGTTGTAATTTACGCTCATATCAAGCCTTCAACAGATTAACGAGTTTCGGTTGCTGCGCCTCATGCGGGTGCGTGGCACCAGCATAAACCTTCATTTTGCGCAACATTGCATAGCCCAACGGGCCTTTCGGCAACATACCCTTCACCGCTTTTTCCAGCACACGGCTCGGGTGGCGCTGTTGCAACTTGGCAAAGTTGGTGGTGTAAAGGCCGCCCGGGTAAGTGGTGTGACGGTGGTACAGCTTGGCTTCCGCCTTGTTTCCGGTCACGCGCAACTTGTCGGCGTTAACCACCACGACAAAGTCGCCGGTATCCACATGCGGCGTGTAAATCGCCTTGTGCTTGCCACGCAAACGCGCAGCGATCTGTGCGGCCAAACGGCCCAGCACCTGTTCTGCTGCGTCAACCAGAAGCCAATCGTGCTGGACTTCCTCGGCTTTGGCGGAAAATGTTTTCATAGCCACTATTCCTAATAATTCAATAAGTAAACGTCGAAGGGCGCGCATTCTATTGCAGCACGGCAGGTGCTGTCAAACGCTATTTGGTACGCGTTTGCGGGCTTTATGCTGGTTATGCCCCTCGCTCAGGCGGTTACCCTCTACACCACCAAGGTGCTTGTCTGTAAAATAGCGCTTGGGTCATTGTGCGGCAACGCCAATCCGGCTCGTTTATTGCCTAGCACAACCACTTTATGTACTGGAAAAACGCGCCTCCCGATGCTGTTCGACTCCCATAACTTCATCTTCCTGCGCCGCCGGGATTCTTCTGGCTGTCGCAGTTCGGGCAAGACCTTGCCGCCTGCTTTCTGGCAAAACGCTCGATGCCCGAATGAAACGCTGCGGTTGCATCTGGGCAACACTCACTAAATCCTTCACTATCATGCTCACAGGCACCGGTTTATTAGCACAGGCTTTCGCTCCCGCATTCTCGCAACGCGAGGATGTGCACATCTATGCCGCCGGCGTTTCCAATTCGGGCTGCGTCAATCCACACGAATTCGCGCGCGAGCGCGAACGCCTTACGGAAGCCTTGCAGCAGGCAAAAACTGTTAATGCCTTCGTGTATTTTGGGACTTGTAGCGTTGCCGATCCGGAAGCGCAACATACACCTTACGTGCAGCACAAACTGGTGATGGAGCAGCTGGTTTCGACACATCCACGCCACCTGATCTTGCGGCTGCCCCAGGTTGCGGGCAAAACACCGAACCCGCACACCCTGCTGAATTTTTTGTATGCGCGCATCGTGCGCAGCGAAGCTTTTCAATTGTGGAGCAAGGCTGAGCGCAACATTATCGACGTGGATGATGTCGTGGCCATCGCCAACCAACTGATCGCAAACGATACCTTGCGAAGGGTTACCCTCAACATCGCCAATCCGGTCAGTTATCCAATCGCCAGCATCATTGGCGCGATGGAGCAAGCGGTTGGCAAGCGCGCAGTCTTTGAGGTTTCTCAGCGCGGCTCCGGTTACCCCATAGACATTCGCGCAATTCTCCCGGCCCTAGATGCGGCTGGTGTAAGATTCGACGATGACTACCTCGGACGGGTAACAAACAAATACTATAGGGCATCACACTGACTTCAGCTGCAGGCCTCCCCAGACAACACGTGAACGCAACAGCCAAATTTCTTCACGATAAAATCTGAATTTTCCATAATTCGTCTGTGAACTCCGTGCTCCCCCGTGGCTTAACTACGATCTCCGAATTTAAATCAGCTTTGACATCTTTCGTCATCGCGCTACCCCGCCGCATTTGTCTGTAAAATAGTGCACCAGATTTTTAGCGGTGCCCCGATGATATCCACCTATCTCTTGTTCGTTGTCCATCCTGCGCCGGAAAAACTTGCCTCCTGATGCTGTTTAACTCCTACGAATTCATTTTTCTGTATCTGCCTGTGGTGCTGCTGGGATTCTTCTGGCTGGCGCGGATCAACCATGCCTTCGCCGCCGCCTGGCTGGCTCTGGCCTCGTTATTTTTCTACGGCTACTGGAACCCGGCCTATATCGGGCTGCTGCTGGGCTCTATCGTCTGTAAC
Source organism: uncultured Gallionella sp. (assembly GCA_964355765.1). Lineage (GTDB taxonomy): Bacteria > Pseudomonadota > Gammaproteobacteria > Burkholderiales > Gallionellaceae > Gallionella. The sequence goes on along the minus strand of CAYHEM010000003.1, from coordinate 85,819 downwards.
TATACCTTCGGCATGTGGGTCGCCAAGATCGGCGGCGTGCATGAAGGGCGGCGCAAAAAACAGCTGCTGACCATCGCCATCGCCGCCAATTTGGCATTACTGGCCTACTACAAGTACGCCAACTTCTTCGTTAGCAGCATCAACAGCGTGGCAGAAACGCACTGGAGTTTGGGCGAGATCATTCTGCCGCTGGGCATTTCGTTCTTCACCTTCACCCAAATCGCCTTTCTGGTGGATACCTACCAGGGCAAGGTCAAGGAATATAACTTTATTCACTACCTGCTGTTCGTCACCTTCTTCCCGCACCTGATCGCCGGCCCAGTGCTGCACCACAGGGAAATGATGCCTCAGTTTGCTCATGCTTCGACCTACCGCATCAATTGGGATCACTTCGCCAAGGGATTACTGCTGTTCACGCTGGGACTATGCAAGAAAGTGTTGTGGGCAGATTCGCTCGCTCCATTTGCCACCGCCATTTTCAACGGCGTTCAGCACGGAATGGGGGTGGGGGTGCTGCCCACAATTTACGAAGCATGGTCTGGCGCATTGACCTACACCTTGCAGATCTATTTCGATTTCTCAGGCTATACCGACATGGCGCTAGGTGCGGCTCTCCTGTTCGGCATCCACCTGCCGATCAACTTCAACTCGCCCTACAAGGCAACCAGCATCATCGAATTCTGGCGGCGCTGGCACATGACACTCTCCACCTTCTTGCGCGATTATCTGTACATTCCGTTGGGAGGCAATCGTCGCGGCAAGCTGCGCCGCTATGCCAATATGATGGCGACCATGCTGCTGGGTGGCCTGTGGCATGGAGCAGGATGGACGTTCGTGGCTTGGGGCGCGTTACACGGCGCGTATCTCGCCATCAATCATCTGTGGCGCGCAATCATCGCGGAGCGATTTTTACGCTGGCTTCCAAATTGGCTGAGCGCGCTAACAGGGGGCACGTTTACCTTCATTGCGGTGGTCGCGGCATGGGTGGTATTCCGCGCAGACAACATGTCGCAGGCGCTGGTCATTCTGAAGGCGATGTTCGGCTTCGCTGCACGCCCGATCTCATTCGATGCTGTGTTGCACGGCAATTTGTTATTACTCACCGACATGTCCGGGCGTGACCTGTTACGACTACTTGTTCCCGGGCTGCTCTGGGTATGGCTGCTGCCCAATTCAACGCGTATCCGTTTCATCAGCGGCAACGTGTTACTGACATTTTTACAGGCCGCTGCCGTACTGGGCATGCTGTATCTCGCGATTGACCAGTTTGGCAGCTATAGTCCTTTCCTTTATTTCCAATTCTGATATGCGACACGCCAAATTATTTTCTATTTTCGTGTTTGTTGTATTGCTTGGTTATGGGGCAGCCGGCTTTTACTTCCTGCCGATGGCGACTTTCCAAAGCGAATTGACGCGCATGTCGCTAATGCCAGAATCATTATTTGGCTGGACTAAACCCCAGCCCGCTCTTGATGCAAAGTGGCTACAACAGTCCTCCATGCATGAAGCGGATGTGCTGGTTATTGGTGACAGTTTCTCACTTGGCCATATCTGGCAAGCTGCGCTAACGCAACGCGGCTTAAAGGTACGAACCGAATCATGGGACAGCATGCGCGGCGTATGTTCGGACTTCATGCCTTGGCTGCGTGCGCAGGGTTTTACCGGGAAATATGTAGTGCTTGAATCTATCGAGCGCAATTTAGTGAGTGATCTAAACAGGTCTGTAGCCTGCCAGCAGATGCAATATCACTCAAATGGCAGGACTGAGGCATCCGGCTACCCTCCAGCAACATCATTTGATCCCCAATATAAGAACTATGGGGGACGGCTTTCGACAGGGTTTCAAACGCAATTTAACATCTGGAAGTATGAACGCTTAAGCAACTCCATCGATTTCAAGACTTGGGAGTTCCCCAACGGTGTGAAAATGGCCCGCGTGGCAAAGGGCTGCGAATTATTCAGTCACGTCAGTTGTGACGATGCACTATTTCTAGGCAAGGACAAAGCAGAGGAAGTGGATGACAGTGCATTGGATAGCATCGAGAAACTCAACACCCGACTAGGCGGTATCACACCGATCTGGGTGTTCGTGCCAAACAAACTGACGGCGTATCTGTATCCAAACAAGCAGTTTTGGAACAAGGCTGAGCAGCGCTTTCATGCACCGAACCTACTACGCATGACACAACAGGCCATTCAGAAAAACACCGTCGATCTCTATCCTGCAAATAACACGCACTTCTCAACGACAGGATATCTGCTGATGGGCGAGGAGATATTTAGAGCCATGCAACAGGCGCAGTCTCAAGAATCATTCCCCTGACTCCAATCCCCTAACCCAGGCATGGGATCCCACGCTTCGATTCCCTCCAGCGGGTAGTTGTAGCGCAAGGCATACCGCACCCGCCGCAACTTTCCCAGCCAAGTAGGACGCACGAAGTTGTACGGGTTGTCTGCGGTTTTGCCACCGTCCTGCTTGCGTAGCGAGGGTAGATAGAAACGATAAAACTCGAGTTGGGTGATGCCCCATTTCATCGTAAAAATGTGGCCTCCCTTGTTGTGCTTGATGCGCTTGGTACTCTTGCCACCGAAATGATAGAAGCGACTGCCTCCAACCATGCGGAAGTTGCGACAACCCGCCACCCAGAACTTCATCAACAAATCATCATCGCTGCTCATGCCGGGTGAAAACTCCAGACTGTATCCGCCTAACATGCTCCACCATTTTTTATGTACTAGGGTAGGTTGGGAAGCTACACCTTCCTTGTCGCCACGACCATCCGTCAGGTAGTGCTGCAGGAACTTTCCCTCATCAAATGTGGCGGGCGATTCTCCGAAATTCTGTTTAATAATGATATCGTTGCCGCCGCTTTCTGGCTGAATCATAGTGCCAAAAAACAGCGCCAAGTCGGTATCTACGGAGCTAATGGCTTCGACGAAAGCTGAGTCCCATCCTGGTGCGGCAACCATGTCATCGTTCATGTATAGCACCCAATCATGCCTGGCCTGTGCCGCCAAATGATTCACAGCCAGACAAACGCCAACGTTCTTGGCGGTCTGGGTATATTTAATGCCCTGCAATTTCACCCATTCCAACGAGCCATCCGAACCATCATTCAGATGCACCAAAATTTCATGTTCAAACCGGGAATATTTTTTCAGGCTCTCAACGCAAAGCTTCAAATAAGCAAAATTATTCCAGCTAGGAATGACGATGCTGATCATTTAACTGCCTCTAGCTCCCACACCATGTGATGCAATCCATTTCCGAACAAGCGCGCATTCAAATCACGCAATGCAGAACTCAGGGGTTTGGGTGGCATCTCTCTATAGTTTGTTGGAGACGATAACCTTGCGATGTGCGCGACAAATCTACCGTGGAATCCATAAATCTGGCCGGCCGGTTGCTCCCCGCAAAAATACTGATGTGACCCTTGCGCGATATAATTTACATGGGTTGGATCTGCAAAAGCCAAAGGCGATGGAAATGCCGGGGTAACAGCGAGAAACCTCCCGCCCGGAGATAACACCCGCCAAATCTCATTCATCAGGTTAATAAATGGATATACAATCTCATTCGAGCTGCCCAAGATAATTTGCCTCGGCACGTGTTCCAGAAAGTCGATAGCCGAAACACTTGCGAAGTAGTTGCTCTCGAAAGGAATTTTATCGAAAATCAAATTCGTTTTTTTTATTGAGATCCCTCTTGGCATTACGAGCCCTTGAACATCATCTCGAATATCAATGCCAAATAAATTGGATACTCGGTATGGATTTTGAGGACTGGTTCCGCAACCCAAATCAAGGTGGTTAGACATGTTTTTATTCGATTCCACTATCAATTTGTGCGGTTTAGAGGCTTGAAGCTCGCCAAGCAAAGCCTCAAGCACCGAAACTGCCCCCCTGCGATTGGCGATAATACACGATAGTTGCCCTCCCTTGAGTCAGCGTTTGACGCAATACTCGCCATGATGGGCGCTGTAACAAGCCGCTAACAGGGTGGCAATTGTAAAACTGTAAAAAGCAGCTGCCATGGTCAGATTCAGGAATTCCACCGTCAAACCAAATACAAAGAACCCACTCACAAAAACGATACCGAGCACTCCTGTCCGTTTAACTTGCGCGGAGGCCGACTTCGTCGCCCGCCAAAACATTCTGAACGGCACAAAATAAATACCGAGCACGGCGAACAAGCCAAATATCCCCATCCCGGCAGCCTTGGACAGGATATCGTTATGCACCTCTCCACGCCCTAAATAGGCAGCTTGCGCCGTGATTTTACCTGATTCCATCATCGGCTTCATCTCCAGCGCAAAACCTTCTGCCCCCACACCAAAAATCGGGTGGCGCAAAAACACGTCTGCTGCTGCCTTGTATAGTTGCCAGCGTATTCCTGTGGAAGTGTCACGGTTGCCCTGGCCGAGGGTCGCGACCTCATTTGCGAATTCGTGCGCGCGCTGATGAACAGTAGTGTTGGCGGTATATGCAATCGCCATGGCAAATACGATAGCAATCAAACTTGTCGCGACCATCTTCAGAGAAATCTTCCCCATCCTGAAGTAGAAGAAGATCACAATAAAAACCGGGATCGCCAGCCAGCCACCTCTGGAACCAGACCCGAGCGAGGCCGCCAACCCGGCGATAAATCCAGATAGCTTCAGGATGCGCAACAGCCAATGATCACGCCTGAACCAATCGATGCTGAAAAGCGACAACATCCCCAGGATCAACTCGAAATCGCCGAAGTGAATTAAATCCATGGTGCTAATCCCAGATCTACCCCCCCCATCCTTTACCAGCAAAAAACCTACGATGGCCGCCACAGGGAAGGCAAATTGCAGCACGAAAAAAACACTCAGACGCAAGCGCTGCAGCAACAGAAACACCGGGATCGCCAGCCAATAACGAGATGCCGCATCATGGGGATGCCCGTCATAACTCTGGTGATAAATCTGGCTAATGAAAATAGCTACCGACATTGCCAGCATGGCTACAAAATAAATTTTCCATTCAGGTTGCCATTTCACTGCGCTCATTCCTGCTGGCCGCACTATCCACACCACAATCGCGAGCAGCAGCATGAACAGGAATATCCCGTTCATGCCGCCCTTCACGGTAAGCATGAGCGTCGGGTAGATCAGCAACAACAGTGCCGCTGCCTTCTCGACAAAGAATAAATAACGCAACCTTGTCATGTCCATCATGCTGCTCCTGTATTGATCATTTTATAGATGGCCACGTATTCCCGCGCTACCGCATCCCAGCCGCGCACAAATTGTGGCGGGGCTTCGACTCTATTTAGCTGTCTCGTGATTGCCTCTGCCCATTGTTGCAGTGGAGCCTCCAGCGGCACAACGCAACCCGACTCGGTGCCCACCTGGGCGGCCGCACCACAGGCATCCGACACGATCACCGGCACCCCTGCCGCCATCGCTTCGGTGATAACCATGCCGTAAGGTTCGGCTTTGGCCGGATGCAGTAACAGGTCGAAATCCTGGAAGTATGAAGAACCGCTACGCCAGCCGAACAATCTGTATCCGCCCTGCCAACCGGCGAACAAGTGTTGCACTTCGCGCTTCCCTGGCCCGATCACCCACAATTCGAGATGCGGGCGTTCGCGTCGTAACTGTGCTGCAATCTCGACCGCCAAGGGCAACCCCTTGCGTTGCCACTCTCTCCCCACGAAGCCAATTACACCGCCGTCAGCAGGGACATCACGCGACGTTCGAATAATTCCCGGCACTACGCCCGGCACAACGGGCAATGTGAGCTTGTGCGAGCATTCCGGATAGTAGTGTGCCAACTGGTACGAAATAATTTCGGAGTTGGGTACGATACGTTGCGCCACACACAATTCGCGTCGCTCCATATAGAGCTGCATCACCACGCGCAGCGAAATTTTTTTCCACCAAGGTTTGTCACGCACCGAGGCAAAAGGAGGGCCATGAAAGGTGGTTATATGATGCACACCGACGCGTTCGTGGCTGTGAATCAAGCAGCCTGGTTGCGGATGCGCACGCAGCCATTTTTCCACATGACGTCCGAAGCGCCAGTAATAGAGCCAGCGCGGACGGTAAATCATTGTGCCGAGCTCATGTACCATTATCCCTTGCGGCTTTTCGTCAGTACAACGCTCGCATAACACTTGGACCTGATGTCCGAGTTTCGCAAGTTCACGTGTGGTCTCCCAGACGTAGCGCTCCATCCCGCCGACCGGGCCGTAACGTCTCACGATGTGAATTATTTTCATCCTGCCTCTGAAATGATGGGGCATCGTTATAGAATATGCGCGTTGCAACATCCGGCCGACAACCTGAATATGAACAGTATAGCAAGCGAACCTCGATATTTATGCGACCTGTGTAGCTCTGAGGGTGATCTCGCACAGACCGGTATCGTGGATCCGGACGGCAATCTCGACGGCACATGGGGATTTCGATGCTGCACCAATCCCGCATGCAACATATATTGGTTGGACCCAGCCCCTCCGCCGCACGAACTCTGGAAGGCCTATACCACCTACCATACGCACACACGCAAGCCCGGCAATCGCCTTGCCAAAGCCGTGCTCAGTCTGGTCCACCGCCTTATCAAGCTGTGCTTGTTGCCGCTGTGGAGGATCAATGGACTGAAGCGTGAAGCGGACTATTTGCGCTTTATGACGCTGGCCCATGAGACGGCCGGCAAGCTGCTGGATGTCGGCTGTGGTGGGGGACGTTTTCTCAATCGAATGAAGAAGCGCGGTTGGCTTGTGGAGGGTGTTGATTTCGATGCGCTGGCGACCGAAAGGGCCACGGCACGCTACGGCGTAAAGACCCACGTAGGTGATCTAACACAATGCGCACTACCTGCGAATAGTTTCGACGTGATCACCATGAGCCAAACTATCGAACATCTATACGACCCGAAGGCCACACTGATCGAAAGCCTGCGTATATTGAAACCGGGGGGACTGCTGGTAATGACAACACCCAACGTAAAAAGCATCGGTGCCGGCGAGTTCGGCTCATTCTGGCGTGGCTGGGAAGCTCCACGACATCTACACCTATTCTCGGTGGATTCTCTGCAGCGACTCACACAAAGCGCAGGTTTCAAAGTAAGCGAGGCGCGCACCTATTCCGCAGGTTCTGCTGTTGTATACCGCGTGAGTCGCACGAACCAGCAAAAACTATCAGGCAAGCCATCCTGGCTGCATAAGTTAGGCTTGCTGATCTGGGGCTACTACAAGGAGTTACATGAATACCGCGCACAACAACTCCACCCATGTACCGGCCAGAACGTGCTGATTCGCGCGCACAAACCTTCACGTTGAACGGTCCAAACATGTTCTCCATTATCATCCCCTCTTGGAATAATCTTGCGCTGCTGCAACTTTGCATACGCAGCATCCGGCAAAACTCCGCATACGCGCACCAGGTCATTGTGCATGTTAACGATGGCAGCGACGGCACGCTTGCCTGGGTACGTGAGCAGGGCATCATGTACACATGTTCACCGGAAAACATCGGCATCTGCCTGGCAGTAAATGAGGCGGCCATACACGCCACACAGGATTACATCCTCTATCTCAACGACGATATGTACTGCTGCCCCGGTTGGGACACTTCGCTGATCAACAAACTCAAGCAACTGGATACCGATTTATTCATGCTTTCTGGCACCATGATCGAGCCGCGCGATACTTACAATCCCTGCGTGATCGTGCGCAATTATGGCAGCGACGCTGAAACTTTTGACGAGGCAAAACTGCTCACAGAATTGCCGCGACTAATCAAGGCAGATTGGTATGGCGCGACCTGGCCGCCCACGCTGGTGAGTAAACGCTGGTGGTTCAAGGTGGGCGGATACAGCAGTGAATTTTCTCCCGGCATGAGCAGCGACAACGATTTTTCCATGAAGCTGTGGCATGCTGGCTGCCGCATCTTTCTGGGGATAGGCGATTCATTGGTCTATCACTTCCAATGCAAATCCACCGGCAAGATAAAGAAGAATGAGGGTGGCAGGCAATTTCTGCATAAGTGGGGGGTACGCCAATCGGTTTTTGACCGCTATTACTTGCGGCGCGGCACACCGGCCACAGGTTTGCGTCTGGAGGATCCTAAAGACACCTGCGAGTTTCGCTGGCAATTGCTGCGCAGCAAGTTAAAACGTGCGCTAGGCTAACGGTCATTTGGAGGCGGAACGTAATGTTTCGAGCTTACGATATTTTAAATAGGTGGTACGTGCATTCATGCGCGCAATGTTTAACCCAGCACCCCCATCCAGCACACCCAGTCTCAAAATATAGGTTCGCATGAACGCCCAACCAGTGCTCAGCATGGCACTCAGCCAATTGGACCGCATGCCGGATTGAAGCATCTGCTGCGCAGCGGCAGTGGAATAATGTTCCACCTTGCGCTCCACATCATCTTCCGTAAGATAGCTGTAATGCAGAAGCGGGCTTTTTAGCTTAGTCACTTGCCCTGTCAGCAGCACGCTTTCATGCACCAGACTATCCGAAAATTTGCCCGCTTCGCGTTTGAATAAACGCAAAACATAGTCTGGATGCCAGCCGGAGTGGTGAATAAATTTGCCGCAGAATTGTGACAGGCGGGGCACATAAAACCCCTGCGCATACCCATCGTTCATTGCCCGCACCAATTCAATGTGAAGCTCCGGCGTGACACGCTCATCCGCATCAATCGAGAACACCCAGTCTTTGCTTGCGTAACCAAGAGCACGGTTCTTCTGTGGTCCAAAACCTGGCCAATCGGCATTAACATGCACCTGCGCGCCCGCCTCTTTACAAATGCTCACTGTGTCATCTGTGCTACCCGCATCCACCACAATGATCTCATCCGCCCATGCCACCGATTCGAGGCAGGCACGAATATTCGCCGCCTCGTTCTTGGTGATGATAATGATGGAAAGCTTAGCCATGCTTGATCGCCCCCTCGACGAAGCTCAGGATTGGCTGACCGAAGCGCTCGAAGCAGGGCTGGCCTCGGGTGTCGCAGCATGCGGATTCGGCTGATACTCCGGCACCCAATCCTGCAGCGCGGTGCGTACCTGTTCATCGGGCATGGTCGCGGCAGTAGTCCACGCCAGCAATTTTTTCAGCCAGGCCGGATCGGCCTGCCGCGTCCGGGCGACGCGCAGCTTGGGATGCGGCGTGGGCAGGGTATGCTCGCTGTCCGCCAGCAGCTCTTCATAAAGCTTTTCGCCGGGCCGCAGGCCGGTAAATTCAATTTTAATTTCCGCCTCGGTCACGCCGGACAGGCGGATCAGGTCTTTCGCCAGATCGACAATCTTTACCGGCTCGCCCATGTCCAGCACAAATATCTCGCCGCCCTTTCCCATCAGCCCGGCCTGCAACACCAATTGCGCCGCCTCGGGAATGGACATGAAGTAGCGGGTGATTTCGGGATGGGTGACGGTGATCGGCCCGCCGCGAGCAATCTGTTCGCGGAATTTTGGGATCACACTGCCGGTGCTGCCCAGCACATTGCCGAAGCGCACCATCACAAAGCGGGTGCCCCCTTCTCCCGCAAGAATTGAAGATTGCCCTTCTCGTTCGCCTCCTCGCCCGCTTGCGGGAGAGGATTGAGGAGAGGGCATCGGGAGAGGGGCTGGGGGTGAGGGCGTTTGCAACGACTGGCACACCATTTCTGCGAGTCGCTTGGAAGCGCCCATCACGTTGGTCGGGTTGACCGCCTTGTCGGTGGAAATCATCACGAACTTGTCAACGCCGTGCCGTTGCGCCGCTTGCGCCACGGTCCAGGTGCCCAGCACGTTGTTGCGGATCGCCTGCCAGGTATTATGCTGTTCCATCAGCGGCACATGCTTGTAGGCTGCCGCGTGAAACAATACCCTTGGCTGCTGTTGCTGCATGACTTCATCCACCCGCGCGGCATCGCACACATCGCCAATCAGGCAGACAAAATCCAGAGCAGGAAAAACCTGCTTCAATTCCTGTTCGATAGTGTACAGCGCGAATTCACATTGCTCGAACAACACCAGTCTAGAGGGGTTGAAACGCGCGATCTGGCGGCACAGCTCGGAACCGATCGAACCGCCCGCCCCGGTCACCATGGCCACGTTTTCCGTCAGCAGGCCATGCAGCCCGGCGTCATCCAGCTTCACCGGGTCGCGCCCCAGCAGATCGTCCAGCTCGACCGGGCGCAGCTGCGTCACAGCCACCTTCCCGCTCATCAAATCATCACAGGAAGGCACCATGAGCGCCTCAACCTGTGCCTGGCCGCAAAGCTCGATCGCGCGCCTGCGCTGCTGATGTGAGCAGGACGGCATGGCGATGATGACGCGTTCAATACCGAAATGATTTACCCAGTGGGTCAAATCACCCAGGGGTCCCAGCACTTTCACGCCATTCAGCGTGCAACCCTGCTTGCGAGCGTCGTCATCCAGAAAACCCATCAGTTGCCAGGAGGGAGTTTTTTCGAGGTCCTTCGATAAAATTACCGCCGCATCACCGGCGCCCAACACCAGAACAGGCTCGGCAGACAGCTTCATATGCCCGGAGAATCCATGCTCCTTCCACATCCGGTACAGCAGGCGACTGCCGCCCATGATTAAAATCAGCAGCAGCGGATCCAATATCTGCACCGAACGCGGCACGGCGATATCGCTGCAAAACATCCGCAACACAAACGGGGTTGCCAATGCCGCCGTCAGCACCGCCAGCGCAATACGGCGTAAATCGTTGAGGCTGGCATAACGCCAAATTCCGCGATACAGGCCAAACCCCCAGAACACGATCATTTGCAGCGAAACGACCCACAGCAGGCTGCGTTGTATATCCGCCATGAAAGCCGGCGAAAGCTCAAAATTCAAACGCAGCACATACGCGCCTGTCCAGGCCAAAGCCGACGCCATGATGTCGTGCAAGAATACCAGCGCGGTACGGACGTTTGATTTACGCAACATGAGTACTCTCCTGTTTTGCCTGACTCAGCCACCAGCGCCGATCAATCCATATGAACAAGCCTGCATAAATTGCACACCAACACACCAGCAAAGCAGCCTGATCCTTATCCTCCAGACCGATCCCCCACAAAGCCGACATGCCCGCCAGCGGCATCAGCGTATATTCGGCAAAGGCAGTATTGCGATGCCCCCAGCCCATTTGCACCAGCCGCTGATAATAATGCTCGCGGTGCGCCTCGGTAATTTTTGCGCCGCGCAGCGTGCGCTTCGCTAGCGTAACACTGGCGTCGGCGATGAAGGGCGAAAACACCAGCAACGGAAACCATGCCGCCCAATAACCCTGCTGCCAGCCCCACAGCCCCATCGCGGCGGCAAGAAAGCCGAGCGGGATGGAACCTGCGTCACCCATGAATACCTTGGCCGGCGGAAAGTTATGGTAAAGGAATCCCAGCGCCGCCGCCGCGATGGTGAAGTTCAGCAGCGCCAGCGTCTCATCCTGCGAGATCAGCGCCGCAGCACCGTAGCAGGCAAATCCGAACAGCGCCATACCACCCGCGAGTCCGTCCGAGCCATCCATGAAGTTGTAGAGATTGGTCATCCATATGGTCAACAGCAGCGCGATCATGGCAGCCCAGACACCATGCTGCGCAAACAACCCGGAACCGGCAACAAGCAGTAAGGCAACGACAAAATGCGCCAGCAATCGCCAGCGCACGGTTAGCCCACGCATATCATCGAGCAGAGAAACGCCAAACAAAGCCAGCACCGGCACCACCACCCACCAGACCAGCGCGCCCGGCATCAACCCCCAGCCGGATAATATTCCCATCATCAGTCCCGCCCCGCCGATACGCGGAATGGGCGTGGCATGCAACGAGCGCTCGTTGGGGATGTCCTGGATTTTCTTGCCGAACTTGCTGGACAGGATGACAGCAATCGAGGTCAACGTAACAAGTACAGCTACGATGGGAGCGTAATAAGTCATATGACGGTTATGGGGCGACGTGGCATCGCGGCGGATTTTACCATTGCCGCAAAATAAACGGTCTTGTACGCATTCAGAATTGTAAAGATTCATTGGGGTTACTCATGCGGTCGCCGCACCGGCGGCGTGAGTATTGTGTGACTAGCTCGTGGCAGCGTCTCCGGATAATCCCTGCTGAAATGCAACCCGCGGCTTTCATGGCGCAACAGGGCACTCTGCACAATCAGTTCCGCATTCATCACCAAGTTGCGCAGCTCCAGCAAATCTGAACTGACATGGAAATTGGCGTAGTACTCGTTGATTTCGTCCTGCAGCAACTGGATACGATGTTGCGCGCGCTGCAGACGTTTGTTAGTACGCACGATGCCCACGTAGTCCCACATGAAGTGGCGCAATTCCGCCCAGTTGTGCGAAATGACGATCTGCTCGTCTGCGTCGGTCACGCGGCTTTCGTCCCACGCGGGTAACGGGGGTATCACTCGATCGGATTTGCCCAGAATATCCCCCACAGCGGCATCCGCGAACACCAGACATTCCAGCAGGGAATTGCTGGCCAGCCGGTTGGCGCCATGCAGCCCGCTGTAGGCGGTTTCGCCGACTGCATACAGGTTCTCCACGTCGGTACGCGCATGAAAGTCGGCAACAACTCCGCCGCAGGTGTAGTGCGCGGCGGGAACCACCGGAATAGGCTCTTTGCTGATATTGATGCCCAGCGCCAGGCAGTGCGCAAAAATGGTCGGGAAATGCTCCTGCAAGAACTCGACCGATTGATGCGAAATATCCAGATATACGCAAGCCAGACCGTGCTTTTTCATTTCAAAGTCAATGGCCCTGGCCACGATATCGCGCGGTGCGAGTTCGGCGCGCTCATCGTGATTCGGCATGAAGCGTGTGCCATCAGGCAGTTTCAATATGCCGCCTTCACCGCGCACCGCTTCGCTGATGAGAAAAGACTTGGCTTGCGGGTGGTACAGACAGGTCGGGTGGAACTGGATGAACTCCATGTTGGCCACGCGACAACCGGCACGCCAGGCCATCGCAATGCCGTCACCGGTCGCCGTGTCGGGGTTGGTGGTGTAGAGATAAACCTTGCCGGCGCCCCCGGTCGCGATAATGGTGTTTTGGGCGGCAATGGTGATGACTTCGTCGCTCAAGCTGTTCAGGGCATATGCGCCGTAGCAGCAGTTGTCCTGCAGACCGAGCTTCCTGCCGGTAATCAGGTCAACCGATAAATGATTTTCCAGCACGGTGATATTCGGGTGGCGCAACACGCGTGTGACGAGCGCCTCCTGAACCGCGTGGCCGGTCGCATCCGCCGCATGAATGATGCGTCGACGGCTGTGCCCGCCTTCACGGGTGAGGTGGTAGCCCATGCCGCTGGAACTGTCCCGGGTGAACGGCACACCTTGATCAATCAGCCAGTCGATGGCGGCTTTGCCATGCTCGACAACATAACGCGTAACAATCTCATCGCACAGCCCGGCGCCGGCAGTCAGGGTGTCCTGGATGTGCGCATCCAGCGAGTCGTCCTGGGACAGCACTGCGGCAATGCCGCCCTGCGCCCTGCCGCTCGCCCCGTCCAGCAGGGATTTTTTGGTGATCAGTCCGACTTTTTTATGATCGGCCAGCTTGATGGCCAATGCCAGGCCGGCGAGGCCGCTGCCGATAATGAGCGTGTCAAATTGCAGCAATTCGATTCCCGGTACATTGATTGAGGTCGGGACTATAGCAAAACTGTTATCCCATGATGGCTGGATTTATCGCCGGGAACCAATTTCTCCCTACGAGGTCGTATCCCTCCGCTTTGAGGCCATACTGACTCGGGTGAGATGAGCGGTTATACTCACTCTCGCGGACGACGCGGTGTACACAACAATAATTGAAATGGTCAGGGATGGCAGATAAGGAAGTCGATCAGCAATTGGTTGAACGCGTCCAGCGCGGTGATAAGCATGCCTTTGATTTGCTGGTATCCAAATATCAGCGCAAGCTGGGGCGGCTGATTTCCCGCTTTGTACGGAATCCGGCAGAGGCCGAGGATGTTACGCAGGATGCTTTTATCAAGGCCTATCGTGCGTTGCCGGGTTTTCGCGGGGAGAGTGCGTTTTACACATGGCTGTATCGCATCGGCATTAACACTGCAAAAAACCATCTGCTGGCCAACAAGCGACGTGCACCGACCAGTACAATGTTCGACGCGGAAGAGGCAGAATCATTTGAAGACGGCGGTCTGCTGCGTGAAGTCAGCACGCCGGAAAATGAACTCATGAGCAAACAGGTTGTCAACGCTGTTCAGGCTTCCTTGCAGCAATTGCCGGAGGATTTGCGCAGCGCGCTGACGTTGCGTGAGATTGAGGGGTTGAGTTACGAAGAAATTGCCAGCGTGATGAATTGCCCGATTGGCACGGTGAGATCAAGAATTTTCAGGGCGCGCGAGGCGGTTGCAGAGAATCTGCGTCCGCTATTGGAAACAAGAAAAGGTAATAGGTGGTAGACATGAAAAAAGATATTTCTGCATTGATGGACGGTGAGTTATTTGAGGATGAAGCGGTCAATTTACTTGACCGGATCAAACGGGATTCCGATGCTCATAAGGACTGGGAAGTCTACCACTTGATTGGAGATGTACTACGACAACCCGAGCATATTCACTGTGATTTGAGTGCGAAAGTGCGCGAGCGTATGGAGGATGAGCCCGTTGTACTGGCACCGCGCAGTCGCACAGTGAAACAAAAGGTGCGCACTTTTGCGCTTTCGGCGGCAGCTTCGCTGGTGGCGTTCGGCGTGGTGGCCTGGATGTCAGCGCAGATCGCTCCTGAAGCTTTCCCGGAGATCGCTACGCAGCAAGCCGCCTTGCGACCAGCCAGCGTACAAATCAAACCCCGGTCCGGTGACTATTTGATGGCACATCAGGAATTTTCGCCCAGTATGGATATGAGCGGTGGAGCGGCATATATCCGTACGGTGGCCTACGGCATCGATGGAAAATGACGCCAATAGGGCATAACAAGGAAGTGCAGCGATAATGAGGATGCGTGCTGCGTTCTGCGGCTTGTTGCTGGCTGTTTCCGCCAATGTCAATGCGGAAAGCCTGGACTGGCTCAAGATCGTCGCCTTTGCCGCCCACCAGACCGATTACAGTGGGGTGTTCGTTTATCAGCACGATAATCACGTTGAGACCTCAAGCATTACCCATGTCGTCGAGGCTGACGGGGAACATGAAAAACTGGAAAGCCTGGATGGCCCCAAGCGCAAGATCATCCGGCATCACGGGCAGATCTGGTGTTACATCAATCACAAGATGGTGCAAGTGGACAGCCAGATGATGCGCATCCGCTTTCCGGCATTTCTGCCCAAGCAAATATCCACACTGAGCGCGAATTACCGGGCAAAACAGGTAGGCGTGGCGCGCGCGGCAGGATACAACGCGCAAGTGATCTTGTTCGAACCCAAGGACAATCTCCGCTACGCTCACAAGATTTGGGCGCACACCGACTCGGGCCTGCTGTTGAAAGCAGCGATACTGGGCGACAATGATCAAATCATTGAGCAGTACGCCTTCACTCAATTACAAATTGGCGGCGACATCGACCGCTCCTGGATTGGTACAACCACACCGGACAATAATTTACCGGCATCGCCGAAATTAGACATGGGCGCTACACCTGTAAACAGCGGCTGGGCGGTTGGTGCATTACCGGCGGGATTCAAGAAGACCATGGAAATCCAGCGCCCCATGCGCGGCAAGCGCATCCCCGTGACACAAATTGTATTTTCCGATGGACTGAGTGCGATCTCCGTGTTTATCGAACCCGATGACGGGAGCGAAGACAAAGTGGGAGGCTTGTCCAGCCGTGGCGCAGTCAATCTGTATCACAAGGTCGTGGCCGGGCAATTATTCACCGTGGTCGGCGAAGTTCCGGCGCGCACGGTGATCCAGGTACTGAATTCGATAATCTATAAAGGCAAATAAGCATGCTGGAAACACGCGCCATTGTCATGCAGGTTGATGGCCAGCATGCTTTTGTTCAGGCCAGTCAGGCCAATAGCTGCGGGCAGTGCAGCGGTAAGGGTTGCGGGGCCAGTAAGTTATCCCAGTTGTTCTGCAGCAAGCCCCGCCAATTTCAGGTGGACAACCCTGACAATGCCGGCGTGGGTGAGGAAGTGATCGTCGCGGTTGCCGAGGGTGCGGTATTGCGCGGAATAGGATTGGTCTACCTGTTGCCGCTGCTGCTGCTGTTAACGGGTGCAACGCTCGGCAGTCTGTTGGCTACGCAAGCGCAGCAACGCGATATGTATGCGGCACTTGGCGCGCTCTCCGGTCTGGTGGTCGGTTTCATTTTTGCCAAATGGTCTTCATCTCACGGGGCGCGCCACCAGCATCGTCCCTACATTGTGCGACGATGCGGCAAGAGCGATTAAATGTCTCGTTCACGCGGTTCGCTTATTTAAATTTTTTTCAGGAGAAATGCTCATGTTGAGAAGATTCTTGGGTTTGGCTGTTCTGGTGATGGGATTGTTTTTCACCCCATTTTCTCAAGCCAACGGGCTGCCTGATTTTACCGACCTGGTGGAAAAACAGGGGGCTGCGGTGGTCAATGTCAGCACCACGCAAATTATTCGCAGTGCGCAAAGCTTTCCAAATGTGCCGGAGAATGATCCGTTCTATGAGTTCTTCCGCCGTTTCGCGCCACAAATGCCGCGTGACCAGGAATCGCAATCATTAGGGTCGGGCTTCATCATCAGCTCGGATGGCTACATCATGACCAACGCACATGTGGTGGACAGCGCCGACAAAATTACGGTGCGTCTGACCGACAAACGCGAGTTTAGTGCCAAGGTCATCGGTGCAGACAAACGCACCGACGTGGCTTTGCTGAAAATCGAAGCCACCGGTTTGCCCAAAGTGACGGTAGGCGATCCGGACAAGCTCAAGGTTGGCGAATGGGTTGTCGCCATCGGCTCGCCATTCGGTTTCGACAGCAGTGTCACGGCGGGCATTGTCAGCGCCAAAGGGCGCTCCCTGCCACAGGAAAATTTTGTACCGTTCATCCAGACCGACGTGGCGATCAATCCCGGCAACTCCGGCGGACCGCTGTTCAACATGAACGGCGAAGTGGTTGGCATCAATTCGCAGATCTACACCCGCTCGGGCGGATCGATGGGCTTGTCTTTCGCCATTCCGATCGATGTGGCAACACAGTTGACCGATCAGTTGCGCGCCACTGGCAGAGTAACGCGCGGACGCATTGGTGTAATGATCCAGGAGCTAACGCACGAGCTGGCCGAATCCTTCGGCCTGAGCGAATCCGTGGGCGCGCTCATCAGCCACGTCGAGAAAGACGGCCCGGCGGACAAGGCAGGCCTTGAAGCGAGTGACGTGATTCTCAAGTTCGATGGCAAACCCGTAAAAAGCTCCGGCGATTTGCCACGTATTGTTGCGGCGACCAAACCCGGCAGTAAGGTGATGATCGAACTGTGGCACAAGGGTAAGACACGGCGCATCACGGTGGAAGTCGGCGAGATGCCGGAAGACGGCCAGCTGGCGGGGACAGGTAAAAAACCGGCCGACGACGGCGCCGAAATGATTTCACGTCTGGGTGTTGCCGTTATTGAATTGACCCGCGAACAGTTGCAGGGCCTGCAAATTCAGGGCGGACTGCTGGTGGAAAAGGTCACGGGAACGGCTGCGCGTGCTACCGGACTGCAGCAGGGCGATGTATTGCTGGCAATCGGCAATATGCCAATCCGTTCGTTGAAGCAGTTCAATGAAATCCTCAAGCAGGTCCCCAAGGGGCGCAACATCGCGCTGCTGGTGCGCCGCGGTAATGCGGCCTCATACGTAGCGATCAGGCTCGACGAAAAGTAATCACAGTCCTGCGTATCCCGCCCAAATCGGCTAGAATTCGCGCCTTGCGAAAACGCCGGTTGCGGCGGGATTTTATTTAGGCGCTCATGCAATTCATCCGTAACTTTTCCATTATTGCTCACATCGATCACGGCAAATCCACGCTGGCGGACCGCATCATTCAATTGTGCGGCGGGCTGTCCGACCGCGAAATGGAAGCGCAGGTACTCGACTCCATGGCGCTGGAGCGCGAGCGCGGCATTACCATCAAGGCGCAAACCGCCGCGCTAAGCTATCAGGCACGTGACGGACAGGTGTACAACCTCAACCTGATCGACACGCCGGGGCACGTAGACTTTTCCTACGAAGTATCGCGCTCGCTGTCCGCCTGCGAAGGCGCGCTGCTGGTGGTGGACGCTTCACAGGGCGTGGAAGCGCAGACCGTAGCGAACTGCTACACCGCGCTGGAACTGGGCGTGGAAGTGGTGCCGGTGCTGAACAAGATCGATCTGCCGTCCGCCAACCCGGATAACGCCATCGAGGAAATCGAAGAGGTGATCGGCATTGGCGCGCATGACGCGGTGCGCTGCTCGGCCAAGACCGGCGAGGGCGTGCTGGATGTGCTGGAAGCGCTGATCGCCAAGGTACCGCCGCCCAAGGGCGACCCGAATGCGCCGCTGCAGGCACTGATCGTCGACTCGTGGTTTGACAACTATGTCGGCGTGGTGATGCTGGTGCGCATCATCAACGGCACGCTCAAACCCAAGGAAAAAATCCTGCTGATGGCCACCGGTGCGCAGCACCTGACTGAGCATATCGGCGTATTTACGCCCAAGTCGCAGGATCGCGCGACGCTGTCTGCCGGTCAGGTAGGTTTCATCATCGCCGGCATCAAGGAACTCAAGGCCGCCAAGGTGGGCGATACCGTCACCCATCAGGCCAGGCCTGCATCGGCAGCCTTGCCCGGCTTCAAGGAAGTGCAACCACAGGTGTTTGCCGGCCTGTTCCCGGTAGAATCCAACCAGTATGAGGGCCTGCGTGACTCGCTGGAGAAGCTCAAACTGAACGATGCCGCACTGCAATACGAGCCGGAAGTGTCACAGGCGTTGGGATTTGGCTTCCGCTGCGGCTTCCTCGGACTGCTGCACATGGAAATCGTGCAGGAACGGCTGGAACGCGAGTTCGACATGGACCTGATTACCACCGCACCCACGGTGATTTACGAGGTGGAGCTACGCGACGGCACGGTACTGATGGTGGACAACCCGGCCAAGATGCCTGATCCCTCCAAGATCAATGAAATCCGTGAGCCGATCGTCATGGTCAACCTGTACATGCCGCAGGAATATGTCGGCACGGTGATTACACTGTGTACGCAGAAACGCGGTATGCAGATCGACATGAATTATCACGGCAAGCAGGTATTGCTCAAATACGAGATGCCGATGGGGGAGATCGTGCTGGACTTCTTTGATAGGTTGAAATCGGCATCGCGCGGCTACGCCTCGATGGACTATGAATTCAAGGAATATCGCGCGGCCGATGTAGTCAAGGTGGACATGCTGATTAATGGCGACAAGGTGGATGCGCTCTCCATCATTGTGCACCGTGCCAACAGCCAGCATCGCGGGCGCGAGGTGGCGGCCAAGATGCGCGAGCTGATCCCACGCCAGATGTACGACGTGGCAATTCAGGCAACCATTGGTTCAAACATCATCGCGCGCGAAAACGTCAAGGCAATGCGCAAAAACGTGCTGGCCAAATGTTATGGCGGCGATATTTCGCGCAAGAAAAAACTGCTGGAGAAACAGAAGGCCGGCAAGAAACGCATGAAACAGGTGGGCAACGTGGAGATTCCTCAGGAAGCATTCCTGGCGATTCTGCGTGTGGACTAACAGGATATCGCCAATGGATTTCGCACTGATTTTATTTTTATTGCTGCTGGTCACCGGCGGCATCTGGTTGCTGGACCGCTTCGTGCTGGCAGGCAATCGTGGCGGCATGGCCGAGCCCTGGTGGGTGGAATATGCCAAGAGCTTCTTCCCGGTGATCCTGATCGTGTTCTTCATCCGCTCGTTCTTGGCCGAGCCGTTCAAGATTCCGTCCGGCTCAATGATCCCCACCTTGCAGGTTGGCGATTTTATTCTGGTGAATAAATTTACCTATGGCATACGCCTGCCTGTCATCAACCAAAAACTGGTGCAGATCAATGACCCGCAGCGCGGGGACGTGATGGTGTTTCGCTACCCTGAAGACCCTTCGCTGGATTATATCAAGCGCGTGATTGCACTTCCCGGCGACACCGTTGAGTACCGCAACAAGCACTTGTGGATCAATGGCATTGAGCAACCACAGCAGGCCGATGGCGATTACAATTATGTCGAGGCCGGGCTAAACTTCGTGCATACCGAGAAGCACATCGAATCGTTCGGTGGGCGCAAGCACACGATTCTTGTCAACCCAGAGTGGCCGACGCTGCGCCTGGAGGCGGTGGCCGAATTCAAGGGGCGTGAGAATTGCGTCTATGATGATGAGATGGTTCGTTGCAAGGTTCCGGATGGGCACTACTTTATGATGGGTGATAACCGCGACAACAGCCGCGACAGCCGCTACTGGGGATTCGTACCGGACCACCAGATAGTCGGTAAGGCATTCTTTATCTGGATGAATTTCTCCGACCTGAAACGGGTCGGCCTGTCCATTAACTGAGCCAAGGGGAGCAGAATGAACACAGCAATGCCGTCAAATCAACGTGGGTTAACTTTTTCCGGGTTCCTGTTCGGTGCGGCCATTCTGGTTCTCGTCAGCATTACCGGATTAAAACTTATTCCGGCCTATATGCAGGATGCGACGATCAAGAATGCTTTCGTCGCGATCGTCAATGATCCGGAAGTGCAAAATGCCACCCCGCGTGACATTCGCGCAGCCTTTGACAAGCATGCCTCAATCGATGACATCAAGGCAATCACCGCTGAAGATATCGAGATTACAAGAAGCGGGGAGCGGCTGGTATTGAGCGCAAGCTACGCACTCAAGCTTCCGCTGGCCGGCAACATCAGCCTGTATCTGGACTTCAATCCGAGTAGTGACTAACCAGGAAAACAGAGCACTGTGCGCACAGTTGGGGCATGTTTTCTCGCAACCCCAGTTGCTGCAACGCGCACTCACCCATCGCAGCTACACGACGGAGCACAACGAGCGCCTGGAATTTCTGGGCGACAGCGTATTGGGCTGCGTCATCGCAAAATACCTGTACGACAGCTATCCGCAATTGAGCGAAGGTGAGCTTTCGCGGCTGCGCTCCAATCTGGTCAGGGAAGAAACGTTGGTCACCCTGGCGCAACAACTTGATCTCGGCACCCACCTGCGACTCGGCGAGGGCGAGCGCAAGAGCGGCGGTTTTCGCCGCCCGTCCATCCTGGCCGATGCACTGGAGGCATTATTCGGCGCGGTGCTGCTGGATGGCGGTTTTGCTGCTGCAGAAAAAGTCGTACTGGGATTATTTGTGCCTTACCTGGCGCAGATTGACGTGCAAACACTGGGTAAGGATGCCAAGACGCTGTTGCAGGAATATCTGCAAGGCAAACATATTCCATTGCCAAGCTACAGCGTGATTGCCACGCAGGGCCAGGCACATGAACAATCTTTTCAGGTGGAATGCAGCATTCCGTCGCTGAAAATATTTACGCGCGGCGAAGGCAGCAGTCGCCGCAATGCCGAACAACAGGCGGCGCAAGCCGCCTATCAACAATTACATTCATGACAGAAGAAGCATTTCGCAGCGGTTACATTGCCATCGTCGGACGCCCCAACGTGGGCAAGTCCACTTTACTTAACCATCTGATCGGCCAGAAGGTCAGTATCACCTCGCGCAAGGCGCAGACCACGCGCCACCGCATCCACGGCATTCTCACCGACGCGCATGCGCAATATGTCTTCGTCGATACGCCGGGCTTCCAGACCAAATACATGAACGCGCTGAACCGCGGCATGAACCGTGTCGTCACCAGCAGCCTGCGCGATGTGCAGGTGGTGGTATTCGTGCTGGAAGCGCTGCGTTACGACGAGCGCGACCGCGAGGTACTCAAGCTGTTGCCGGACAACCGCCCGGTCTTGCTGGTGATCAACAAGATCGACGAAGTGGTCGATAAGGGTCAACTGTTCTCGTTTGCCGAGCGTGTTGAGGCAGACTTCAAATTTGCCGAGATCATCCCGGTCAGCGCCAAGCTGGGCAGCAAGCTGGACGAATTGCTCGAGGCATTGCGCCGTTACTTGCCGCCGGGCGAACTGATTTACGACGCGGACGACATCACCGACCGCAGCGAGCGCTTTCTCGCGGCGGAAATGTTGCGCGAAAAAATTTTCCGCTTTACCGGCGAAGAGCTGCCCTATTCGGTCAGCGTGGTGATCGAACAATTCAAGCTTGAAGGGAAATTGCGCCGCATTTCCGCTGCGATTCTGGTGGACAAGGAAGCGCACAAGGCGATGTTGATCGGAAAGAAGGGCGAGAAGCTGAAAGAAATCGCCACGCAGGCACGCCTCGACATGGAAAAACTGTTCGACGGCAAGGTATTCCTCGAGGTGTTCGTCAAGGTGCGCAGTGGTTGGGCGGATGACGCGCGCGTGCTGAAGAGTTTGGGATATGAATAGATTTTATTCACAGATTACGCAGATCGGTGAATGCAAAAAAGCCTCCATAGCGGTGGAATAGCGCAATCTGCCGATATTAAATCTGCTTAATCTGCGGGCAACGGTCTTTCGGTAATGACTTCACACAAGCAAAAAATAGAAAATGAGCCGGCCTTTGTGCTGCACAGTTACCCGTTTCGCGAAACCAGTCTGATTCTCGATGTATTCAGCCGCAAGCACGGACGCCTGCCCGTCATGGCGCGCGGCGCACGCCGCCCCAAGTCCAGCCTGCGCGGGCTGCTGATGAATTTCCAGCCGCTGCTGCTCTGCTGGTTCGGCAAAGGCGAAGTGCGCACCTTGCACAGTGCAGAATGGCAAGGCGGACAGCCCTACCTGCAGGGCACGGCGTTGATGTGCGGTTTTTACTTGAACGAATTGCTGCTTAATCTGCTGGCGCGCGATGACCCGCATGAACACCTGTTCGATTACTACCGCGCTACCCTGCATCGACTGGCGCACGAGATCGATCACGCCGCCACCCTGCGCTGTTTTGAAAAACACCTCTTGCAGGAACTGGGCTACGCGCTGACGCTGGAGCGCGAGGCGGGCAGCGATAAATTGGTTCGCGCCGAAGTCTGCTACCGTTATGCCGCGGAGCGCGGGGCGTTACCGGATGACGGCGACCTCCAGACGGGTTTGCCGGTGCTGGGCAAGACCCTGCTCGACATGGCGGCGGACGACTACGCCGATCCGGTCACCGCGCAGCAGAGCAAGCAACTGATGCGCTTGTTGCTAAACCATCATCTCGGCGGCAAGATGCTGCACACACGGGAACTGGTCAGGGAATTACAAAGGCCGTAAGGCATGGCCCACCATCCACGGCAACGGAACTACTGCCGCTTTTTTGTAAGAAAGTTTACTATCAGATCTCTGTCAGAAACGCTCACTTCGTCCCTACCTTGCTTCTTTCTGTAAACGTTCATGCGGTCGATGACCATGTGCCATTCTGCTGCAGAAAGCTGGGTAGCGCCCTGTGCGGAAAACTGGATAGGATCAGGCACAGCGTGGCATGCCGAACAATACCAGGCGACGTTGAATCCCTCTGGTTCCGTAAGCAATGGCGCATATTCAGCAAGCCCGACAAATCCCATCTTTTGCAGATAGGAAACAATCACCTGCTTGTCATTTCCAATCGGCATTCTGATGTCTGCGGCCGTCCCTGCCAGTAGCCTAACGTGATCTATCATCTTTTCAAACCGCATAGGCCAGTCGGCTGTTGAATGCATTCTGGGGCTCGGGAGACTGTGGCACTGACTGCAATACGAGGCAAAAAGCTTGGCGCCTTTACTCTGTGCATCAGGCAGGGTATCCGCCGTCAAACCACCCGGAATGGCAACCTGTTTTATGTTCTTATCCCACGCAACGGCCGGCCCGCAAGCAAGGAAAAGTAATGCAGCCGCAACCACCAACTGTCGCAAATAAACTGGATTCATGGCACACCCCCCCGTTTGGAATTAAAGAATCAGAAAATACCCAGCATCAAGTCGTTAACACTTCCCCCCAGCCCTTACCGCATCTCGGGGAAAGGGAACTGTTCAGCCAACCCCCTATTCCAGACAAGCGGTGCAATGATCCATTTTTTCTTGTAAAACCGTGTCCATCCTATTCCCGTTTGCTGAGATAATCAAACCGTCGCTGAGACTTGTTGCATCCCGATTTGGCCTCTGTTAGGTTGCGCCCTTGTTTGGATAAGCATTGGATTCAAGAAATGATTAAACTCGGATTGAATATTGACCATGTCGCCACTTTGCGCCAGGTGCGCGGAGCGCGCTATCCCAACGTGGTGCGTGCCGCGCTGATTTGCGAAGAGGCGGGTGCCGACGCCATCACCCTGCATCTGCGCGAGGATCGCCGCCATATTCAGGATGCGGATGTGGAGATCCTGCGCGATATGCTGCAGACGCGCATGAACCTGGAATGCGCCGTGACCGATGAGATGATCGCGAACGCGCTGCGCATCAAGCCACATGATTTATGTCTGGTGCCGGAGCGGCGCGAGGAACTCACCACCGAAGGCGGTCTGGACGTGGTGCGCTATTTCGACACCGTCAAGGCAGCCAGCGAACGCTGCGCGGCGGCGGGTGTCCGCGTGTCGCTATTCATCGATCCCGACTTGAAACAGGTTGATGCGGCACGGCGCAGTGGTGCGCCCGTGGTCGAACTGCATACCGGCCGATACGCCGACGCGGACAGCGTGCCAGCGCGCGCACATGAGCTGGAGCGCATCCGCATTGCGGTGGAACACGCCCATGCGCAAGGTCTGCAGGTGAATGCCGGCCATGGCCTGAACTACCACAATGTGCAACCCATCGTCGCCCTTCCCAATATCGTCGAGCTGAACATCGGCCATGCCATCATCGCAGAAGCGGTGTTCATCGGGCTGGATGCGGCAGTGAGGAAAATGAAGGCGCTGCTCACCCCAACATGATATTTGGAATAGGTACTGACATCGTCGAAATCTCCCGCATCGAAGCGTTGTGGGCGCGTTACGGCGAACGTTTCGCGGCACGCGTACTAAGCGAGCAAGAGCTGGCAGAATACCCAACAAGCCCGAATATTCCGCGCCTGCTCGCCAAGCGCTTCGCCGCCAAGGAAGCGTTGGCCAAAGCGGCCGGCAGTGGCATGCGCCACCCCGTCGGCTTTCAGCGCATAAGTGTTACCCATGATGGTCTTGGCAAGCCGGTGTTGCTGTTCGACAAAGTGCTACGGGACTATCTCGCCCAACTCGGCGTCACCGGGCATCATCTCTCCATCAGCGACGAGCACGACATGGTCGTCGCCTTCGTGGTGCTGGAGAGTGGGTAGCATGGGTTAGCGAAGGCAATCCATCAGAAAACGCAGTCACTGTGCGCAGGGCACGGCGCTCGAAAAAATGTCCTATCCGCGATTCAATTTACCCAGCGATTCGATCCATTCCATCGGCAGCGGAAAAACGATGGTGTTGCTCCTGTCCCCGGCAATAGCGTTAAGCGTCTGCAAATAGCGCAGTTGCATGGCCTGCGGCGACTGCGCCAGCACCTGGGCAGCCTGAAGCAGTTTTTCCGAAGCCTGCAACTCGCCTTCGGCATGGATCACCTTGGCGCGCCGCTCGCGTTCGGCTTCCGCCTGGCGGGCGATGGCGCGCACCATGGATTCGTCGATATCCACATGCTTGATTTCCACGTTGGCCACCTTGGCGCCCCAAGCATCGGTCTGCGCATCGAGAATCTGCTGGATATCGATGTTCAGGCGGTCGCGCTCGGCCAGCATCTCATCCAGCTCGTGCTTGCCCAGCACCGAACGCAGCGTGGTTTGCGCCAGTTGTGAAATCGCCTCGATGAAATTTTCCACCTGGATGATGGCTTTCTCCGGATTGACCACGCGAAAATACACCACGGCATTCACCTTCACCGAAACGTTATCACGCGAAATCACGTCCTGGCTCGGCACATCCATCACGACCATGCGCAGATCCACCCGCTCCATCTGCTGGATGCCCGGTACGATGATGATGAGGCCCGGCCCCTTCACTTTCCAGAAGCGCCCGAGCAGGAACACCACGCCGCGCTCGTATTCCCGCAAGATGCGGATGCTTGACACCGCCAGGGCAAGAATGAGCAGCAGTGCGCCACTCCAGCCAATATCCCAGATCATGATTGCTCTCCTTTCAGTTCAGGTTGCACCACCAGGGTAAGCCCTTCCACCGCCACGATTCGAGCCCGTGTGCCGCTTGTCAGGGGAGTCTCGCTGCGTGCATGCCAGCGCTCGCCAAGCGCCTGCACCCAGCCTTCTTGCTCGAAATCTTCAAGTGCAACCGCCGTTCCGCCGACCATCGCCGCGCTGCCGGTAACGACCGGGCGATGCCGTGCGCGCAATGCAAAAGCTCCGATGCCAGCCAGTAACAGGGCGCTGGTGACCGCCAGCGGCAGGACGAAGGCAAGCGAAATCTCCATGCCGGGCAGATCGCCGTCGATCAGCATCAATGCGCCGACGACGAAGGCGACGATGCCACCGATGCCGAAGGCGCCGAAGCTCGGCACGAAAGCTTCCGTCGCCATCAACGCGATGCCAAGCAACAGAAACAGGGCGCCGGTGGCGTTGATCGGCAGCATGGCCAGCGCATACAGTGCCAGCAACAGACCGATGGCGCCGATGACGCCGGCCACCCCAAAACCCGGGGTGTAGAACTCGAACAGCAGCCCATAAATGCCCAGCATCATCAGGATCAACGCGATGTTCGGATCGGCCACCGCAGCCAGTATGCGTTCCTTCCAGTTATGCTCGATGGTGACAATGACAGCGCCTTCCAGCTCCAGCCGGCGCTCGCCTTGCGCAACCTTGACGCTGCGCCCATCGGCCTGGTGCAGCAGATCGGGCAGATCGGCGGCGACGAAATCCACCACTTTCAGTTTCAGCGCCTCATCGGCCGACAAACTCTCCGCCTCACGCACCGCTTTATCCGCCCATTCGGCGTTACGTCCGCGCAACTGGGCGAGGCTGCGTAAATAGGCGGCGGCATCCTGCATGGCTTTTTTTTCCATGCTGCTGGCAGCCGGGGCGCGTTCTTTCCCGTCAGCAGATTTTTCTGGCGACGGCTTGTCGGGCATACCGCCTATGCCGATCGCCACCGGCGTGGCGGCGCCCAGATTGGTGCCGGGCGTCATCGCGGCGATGTGGCTGGCGTAGAGGAGATAGGTGCCGGCACTGGCGGCACGCGCACCGGATGGTGCGACATAAGTGGCCACCGGCACGGGTGAGGCAAGAATACCTTGAATCATCTCGCGCATGGATGAGTCGAGCCCACCCGGCGTATTAAGTCTGAGCACCAGCAACTCCGCCTGCGCCCGCTGCGCCTCGTCCTGGGCTCTCAGAAAATAAGCGGCGCTGGCCGGGCTGATGGCGCCATCGATTTCGGCCACCACAACCGTCCTGGCAAAGACGGCAAGCGGCAGCAACGCCAGCAAAAGAAAACAACTTACAGATCTTTTCATGTACCGCTCCGATGAACGCTACGTGACTCACTGTAATCCGCTAATTTGGGACGGTCAATTATTAAAACCGCGTGGCGTGCAGAAAAGCCTACTCGTCGGCGACCATCTGCTTGTCGCGCATGCGAAGCGCGACCTGCTGTTTTATCTCGCGCAGTTTGGTCTTGATCTTTGCTTCGTTCTTGTTACCCATGCGCATAAGAATTTTCTGACCGGCCGAACGCGCTTCAAGACTGGGGTCGGCAAAGTTAAATAACACATGGGGCTGAACAAGCCTGACGGGCTGGGGGGGACTGGGTGCAGCCAGCATATTGTCGAGCGCCACCAGCAGGCGGTCATTGAAGTATTTTTTCGGATAGCCGAGTTCCTCATATGCCTGCTGGAACAGCGGATAAAGCGCGATATAGACTTCGACCAGCTTCTGCGCATCTATCGCCTCCGCAACTTTCACATAAGCAGCATAACGCGCGGCATTCTCCGGGCTGATGATTTTTTCATCTTCCGGGCCATCCGTAAGGAACATACCGGGCACCGAGCTGACCGGCATCACCCTGAGCGGCACGCGCGCGCGCGGCAGATTGTCAACAGTAGCGACAATTTTGCGAATGATGCGCTCGGTATAAAAAAGCTTCATCAGCGACTTGTTGCCGACCAGGCCAGCAATAGCATCCAGCATGAACTTGTCGCTTTCGGACAACGCCGGCAGTGAGAGCTGTTCCGGGATGGGCCCGATGACATGCTGCACTACCGGCCCGGGTGGCGACGAAGCGGGCACAAGAGCCTTCACGGGAACCGGCTCAGGTTGCTGCCGGTGCTGCTGTCCATAGAAATAGGCTGCAATAATGCCGACCACAATGACAACCGCAACAGCAATTCCTTTTTTCATAAGTGAGCCTCCCGTAATAAATTACGCCCCTGCCACACGCACCATCGTCCATTTCAGTGCGTGCAAAAGAGAAGCCAAACCAGGATTCTCAGAGTAAGCACGACAGCGGAGTGTGGTTCATGTTATCAAAAATAACCTGAGCCTGACACCCGCCGGTGCCGGATGTCTATCGCACTGGAATACCCATCAACACAAAGGCACAGATATTAAATTTCATTCGCCATCTCCTTTCGTTATGGCCGCGATGACCATGCTGTTTATTTGAATCTGGAGGTGGCCGACTTCAGCGCATTGCCGATCGAGTTCCACGCACTGTCCATGCCGGCTTTGAGATCCTCCCATGAGTCGTCACCAGCGTCCTTAAGTTCGGCAAGTTTACTGCTGGCTGCTTCTTGCATGGATCGCAGCTCCCCGATTTGTTTGTCATACTCAATTTGTGCACCGGCTTCCGCTTTATCAACTTTTACCTTGAGCTTGTCGATCTCTGCGCTCCACTCATCCAATTGTGCCTGTAGTCTCTTTTGGTAAGTTTCTTTCATGCTCATTGTCAATCTCCTTTTTTGATTTTCAATAAATGCACCACACCTGTCCGGGGATACGAGTCTAGACGCATAGTAACTAATTGAATGTAATTTACTAAATGCCATATTTTTTGCAATAAATGGAGTCAGACCATGGTTTCCCTCCATACATCTTTGACCCTGCTGCACAGTGTTCCCGCATTCCCTCCTAAAAACAATATGCCAAAAGGCCTATGCTCCATCGAGGCCATCAGCGTGAATTTCCTGTAAAGCCCTTATAATCCGCCGCATTCATATTTAACCAATCGGGAGCGTATATGGGTCTGGGGCCGGTAATGCTGGATATATTGGGGACGCAACTCACGCCTGAGGATGAGACGCGGCTGCGCCATCCACTGGTCGGCGGGGTGATCCTGTTTGCGCGCAACTATGAATCGCCTGGCCAGTTGACCGAACTGACTACCGCGATTCACGCGCTGCGCGCGCCGCCGTTGCTAATTGCGGTGGATCACGAGGGCGGGCGGGTGCAACGCTTCCGCGATGGCTTCACGAAAATTCCCGCGATGCGCGAGCTTGGCAAGGTCTGGAATACGCATCCGCAGCGCGCGCGCCACCTGGCGCAGCAGGCCGGTTACGTACTGGCAGCGGAATTGCGCGCCTGCGGGGTGGATTTCAGCTTCACGCCGGTGCTGGATGTGGACTACGGGCAGAGCAGCGTGATCGGCGACCGCGCTTTTCACAGCGACCCGCAGGCCATCGCCGAACTGGCGCACAGCCTGCTGATTGGCTTGAGGCAAGGCGGCATGCATGCGGTAGGCAAGCATTTCCCCGGCCACGGTTTCGTGCGTGCCGATTCGCATCTGGACGTCCCGGTGGACGAGCGCAAGTTCGTCGATATCGAACTATATGACCTGGTGCCGTTTCGGCAAATGTTTGAATACGGCCTGACTGCGGTGATGCCTGCGCATGTCATCTATCCGAAAGTGGACAGCCTTCCGGCGGGATTCTCGCCGATCTGGCTGAAGCACATCCTGCGCGGACGGCTCGGCTTCGAGGGCTGCATTCTCAGCGATGACCTGAGCATGGAAGGCGCAACTGTCGCGGGCGATATCCTGCAACGCGCCGAGTCCGCATTGAACGCGGGCTGCGATATGGTGCTGGTATGCAACCAGCCGGAATTGGCAGACAAATTGCTGCAAGGGTTGCATTACGAAATGCCCGCCACCAGCAAGGCGCGCCTCGCGCAGCTGCGCGGCAAGGCGCACCCTGAATCGCTGACCCAACTGCATGAACAACACCACTTCCTCAAGGCGCTGGGCGAGGTTGCCGCCATCGGCTTGGGCAATGCGGAGTTACCGTTGGCATGACTTTGCCAATTACTACCCCGCCTGACATAATCCCCGTGTGGCGTTTTCGCGTCGCGTGCATTGGGGTGTTATAGAACATGAGCGAATTACAAGCAGCCTTGCTGATGATCGGTTTTGGCGTGATCGTCGCGGTGTATGCCTATGGCTGGTGGCAGCAAATCAGGTACCGGCGCAGATTTGGTGCGGCATTCAATGCAAAGCATGCGGATGCACTGTATCGGAAAAATGCCACGGTCGAAATGGAGCCCACCCAGCAAACGGCTCCGGACGAAACCGTCACGACAGCCGACCAAACTATCGTGACGGCTGCCACGGAGCGCTCGGACAGAAACCCGCAGGGTGATTCCTGCGCCCTGCTGGGTGCACGCAGCGATTTCATCATCGAACTGCACCCGGTCGAACCCGGCCCCGCCGCCGTGCTCGACGGCCTGTGGCAGCGCAAGTTTGATTTCGGCAAGCCCGTGCAAATATGCGGAATGGCGTTGAATTCATCGCAATGGGAGCGCGTTATCGCCGAAAGTCAGGCCCTGTACTCAAGCTTCCGGGTTGCCCTGCAACTGGTGGACCGGGGCGGAGCGATCAGCGCGGCGAAGCTGGCGGATTTTCGTGATCTGGCGCTGGGGATCGCCGTACACATCAAGGCCGACACCGCCGCCGCGGATATCCATGAAGCGCACCATTGTGCGCTGGAACTGGACGCATTCTGCGCCGAGGTGGATCAGATGATCGGGATCAATCTGGTGCCGCCCGGCGAGCGTTTGTTTCCCTGCGGAAAAGTCGCGCAGACAGCCGCGTTGCACGGCATGACACTGGAAGCGGACGGTGCCTTTCATTTACTGGATACGCAGGGACATAGCCTGTTTTGCCTGGCTAACCAGGATGCCAGTCCGTTTCAGCACCACACGCCGGAAACTCTGGGCACGGCCGGTATCACGCTGCTGCTGGATGTGCCACGCGTGGAGAATCCCTCAACGCAGTTCGACCGGATGATGCGCATCGCGCACGAAATGGCCCGGGAATTGCAAGCCAATCTGGTGGATGATCATCGCGTCGCGCTAACCGACCCTGCGCTGGCCGTTATCCGCGAACAGATTACCCGAGTCGAAGCAAAGATGTGCGCCAACGATATCGTACCGGGTAGTGCGCAGGCGCGGCGCCTGTTCGATTGATGGAAGTTGCCGCACGCGTCGCGCAGCTGCGCGCCGAAATCGAGCGGCATAGCCATGCCTACTATGTGCTGGATGCGCCGACCATACCTGATGTGGAATACGACAGGCTGTTCCGCGAATTGCAAACGCTGGAAGCACAGTACCCCGAACTAGTTACTTCTGATTCGCCCACCCGGCGTGTTGGCGATAAGTCTCTTACTGGTCGCCGTGAAGGATTCGACGCAGTGCGCCATGCGGTGCCGATGCTGTCGATCCGCACCGAGACCGATGTCAGCGACGCAGGGGCGATCGCCTTCGATGCACGGGTACAGCGCGAGCTTGGCCTAGGCAAGAACGATGCACCGGTCGAGTATGCCTGCGAACTGAAGTTCGACGGCCTCGCTATCAATCTACGCTACGAGCATGGTCTACTGTTTCAGGCCGCCACGCGCGGCGACGGCGAGACCGGCGAGGACGTGACGCAAAACATCCTCACCATTCACCAGATACCGCTACGGCTCAAAGATTGTGAAGCGCCCGTACTAGAGGTGCGTGGCGAGGTGTACATGTCGCGCCGTAATTTCGAGCGCTACAACGAGAAGCAGCGCGCAAAAAGTTTACCCACGCTGGTGAACCCACGCAACGGCGCAGCGGGCAGCATTCGCCAGCTTGACCCTAGACTGGCCGCACACCGCCCGCTGTCGTTCTTCGCATATGGCCTCGGCGAGATGAAAGGCTGGGCAACGCCCGCGACGCACAGCGCGGTGCTCGATGCGTTGGCCGCGATGGGCATTCCAGTCAGCAATGAACGTGCGGTGGTGCACGGCGCACAGGGGCTGGTGGAGTTCCACCGTCGCATCGCGGCCAAGCGCGATAGCCTGCCGTTCGACATCGACGGCGTGGTGTACAAGGTCAACAGTCTTACGCGACAAAAGGAGCTTGGCTACGTCTCGCGCGAGCCGCGCTGGGCGGTGGCGCACAAATATCCAGCAGAGGAACAGCTCACCGTGGTGCACGATATCGATATCCAGGTCGGGCGCACCGGCAAGTTGACGCCGGTGGCCAAGCTGGAGCCGGTATTCGTCGGTGGCACCACAGTTTCCAACGCCACACTGCACAACGAGGACGAGACAAGGCGCAAGGACGTGCGCATCGGTGACACGGTGATCGTGCGGCGCGCGGGCGACGTGATCCCGGAAGTGGTAGGCGTGGTGCTCGATCGGCGCCCGGCGAATGTCGGCGAGCAGTTCAACCTGCTCAGGCGGCTGGACGGCAAGTGCCCGGTATGCGGCAGCCACATCGTGCGCGAAGAAGGCGAGGCGAACTGGCGCTGTACCGGCGGTCTGTTTTGCCCGGCGCAGCGTAAGCAGGCCTTGCTGCATTTCGCCGGGCGGCGCGCGCTGAATATAGAAGGGCTGGGTGACAAGCTGGTCGACCAGCTGGTCGATGCACACCTTGTAGAAACCCCGGCCGACCTGTACAGGCTGGGCATGACGGCTCTCGTGAACCTGGAGCGTATGGGCGAAAAATCCGCGCTCAACCTGCTTGATGCGATCGAGCACAGCAAGCGCACCACGCTGGCGCGTTTCATTTTTGCCCTCGGCATCCGCAATGTCGGTGAAGCTACGGCAAAAGACCTGGCGCAGCACTTCGGCTCGCTGAATAATCTGCTTGCCACCAGTGCAGAAAGCTTGCAGCAGGTACGCGATGTTGGCCCGGTGGGAGCGCAGAGCATCGCGGACTTTCTGGAGGAGACGCATAACCGCGAGGTCATCGCACAGTTGCGCGCCAGCGGCGTTTGTTGGCCGGAACACGAACAACGCCAGATGACAGAGTTGCCTTTGGGCGGCAAAACTTTCGTGCTGACCGGCACACTCGCCGCAATGAGCCGCGACGAAGCCAGGGAAAAACTGGAAGCGCTGGGCGCCAAGGTCAGCGGCAGCGTGTCGAAAAAGACCGACTATGTGGTAGCGGGTGCGGAAGCGGGCAGCAAGCTCGACAAGGCGCGCGAGCTGGGCGTGACGGTACTGGATGAACAACAATTGCTGGCATTGCTGAACGAATAAGACATCGATCCGCAGATTACGCAGATGACACAAGATGCTTGAGAAACGAACAGAAAATCCGATTAGATAATGTGCCCGTTATTACAACTGTTTCAAAATCTGTGTAAATCTGCGGACAGCCGCTTTTTTCGGCGTTATTTTCCTCCAGTTTCTTTCACTTCGCCGCGCGCCCAGCCTTGCGCAAAAGTGATGCGCAGCTCCGCGCCGACAACCAGACCGCTGGCATCAGACAGCACGCACCCGCTGGCATCCTGCACCATGCTGTAGCCGCGCGCCAGCACCTGCCTGGGATCAAGCAGGGCAAGATGCTGCGCGTTGCTCGCCAGTTGCGCCGCGCGTTGCGCATGCAATGCGCGCATCGCGTTGGTCAGGCGCGATGCGAGGCTGGCCTGCCTGTCCTGCAAGCGGCCGAAATCGCCGCTCGCGGCGTGCAGCCGTTGCGCCAGCGATTGCCACTGCCAATTCTGATGCTGTTTGCGGTAGGCGTAGGCGCGCTGCATGCGTTGCCGCAATTGCTTTAACTGTTGCGTCTGCCGCTGCAACTGCTGCGCGGGATGCACCAAACGGCGTTGCAAATAGTCCACTGTTTGCATGGCGTTTTGCCACCGATGGCGCTGCGCGCGCCGCAGGTGTTGGGCAAAGTCACGCAGGCTGCGCAGCAGCGCGTGGCGGTCCGGCACGACGCGCTGTGCCGCCGCGGTCGGCGTCGGGGCGCGCTCGTCGGCGACGAAATCGGCGATGGTGAAGTCGGTCTCGTGACCCACACCGCTGACAACGGGAATGGCGCTGGCGGCAATGGCGCGCGCCACGACTTCCTCGTTGAACGCCCACAGGTCTTCGATGCTGCCGCCACCACGACAGACGATGAGCACATCGCATTCCGCGCGCTGGTTGGCGGTGCGGATCGCGGTTGCGATCTGTTCCGCGCTGCCACTGCCCTGCACGGCAGCCGGATACAGCACTACCGGCACGCTGGGCAGGCGCAACCGCAAGGTGGTAAGCACGTCGCGCATCGCGGCGGCCTGTAAAGAGGTGACTATGCCGACGCCCCTGGGATAGGACGGTAGCGGGCGTTTACTCGCCGCATCAAACAGACCCTCGCTCTCCAGCTTCAATTTGAGTTGTGCGAAACGTTCATATAACACGCCCAGCCCGGCGGGACGCATCTGCTCCACGGTCAGCTGAAAGTCACCGCGTTGCTCATACAACGTGACAGCAGCCAGCACCTCAACCTGCTGACCGTTGGCGATCGGTTCTCTCAACAACTGGTTTTTGTGCCGGAACATCACGCAGCGCACCTGCGCCTGATCATCCTTCAGCGAAAAATAAAAATGGCCGGAGGCTGCCTTCACCAGATTGGAAATTTCCCCGCGCACCCACAGCAACGGGACAGAACTCTCCAGCAAATGCTTGATTGCAAGGTTGAGTTCCGCGACACGCAAAACACGGGAATTTTTTTCTAAAAATAGGCCGAAAGACATATTGACAACTCAAAATAATTCACAAATCAAGAAAACACGCCGTTGTCGCCACCTCACCCCGCAATAGAACCAACAACTTAGCGCAAGCAATTGTTTTTAAATAGCATTATTACCATTCAAAAAATAGGCAATGTAAGAAAAACCCTTACGCGACACTATGTTAAACGACTGTCACCGGCAACCATCCACAAAGTTATCCACAGATATTGTGGGTAAACGGAAATATTCTATTCAAATGGTAGGTTAGCAAAATATTGCTAAAGCATGTCTTGAGAAATGTTGCTCAACTCAGTGTGACACGCTACAGTTGCGACCTCTGAATCTCCGGGCAAATCATACAGGGTCGCGACGATCATAGAGACTTGCCTTGGGGCTCTTTTCAATCTAAGCATATCTGGAGAATCCGCGTGTTAGCAATTATAGAATCGGCCGGTTGGCCGATCTGGTTTTTGATTCTGGCTTCGGTTATCGCCCTCGGATTGATTATTGATCGTTCGATTTTCCTGCGTACCAACCGCGTGTCTCCCCCCGCTCTGCTAGATGAGGTTATTAAGGAACTGAAGCAGCGCGGTGTCAGCGACAGCATGCTGACACGGCTTGCCGACAGTTCGCCGCTGGGATGCATATTTGCCGCCGGGCTGAAAAACATCAAGAGCCCGCCGGAGGTGATGAAAGAATCCATCGAGGAAGCCGGGCGCGCGGTCGCCCACGACTTGGAACGCTTTCTTACCACGCTGGGCACCATTGCCTCGATCAGCCCGCTACTGGGACTGTTCGGCACACTGGTGGGCATGATCGAAATTTTCGGTGCGCAAACACTATCCGGCAATAGTCCGGCAATACTTGCCCACGGTATTTCCGTGGCACTGTATAACACCGCTTTCGGTCTGATTGTGGCGATACCCAGCATGATTGCCTACCGCCATTTTCGCGCTCAGATTGACAGCCTGACCATCGAAATGGAGCAGCGCGCCATCAAACTGGTCGAGATCGTGCACGGTACCCGGGCGAAGTAATGAATTTCCGCCGCGGACGCCCTCGCGAGGAACCGGAAATCAACCTGATTCCGATGATCGACGTGCTGCTGGTGATCCTGATTTTTCTGATGGTGACGACCAGTTACGCCAAATTCTCAGAATTGCAAATCAACCTGCCGCAGGCCGGCGGCGAGGCCGGCGCGGAACTGGTTCAACCGATCAGCGTAGCGGTGGATGCCACGGAGCACTACGCCATCAACGATCAGGGAATCTCATACTCCGGCGTAGCGGCGCTGGCGGCCGCACTGAAAAATGCCGCGGGCGAGCAAACCGACCCCACCATCGTCATCAATGCCGACGCCAAAGCGCCGCACCAGGCCGTCATCAATATAATGGAAGCGGCGCGCCAGGCGGGGTATCTGCGCATCACCTTCACCACGCAGAACCAGTCAAAATAACGTGCACTGGCTGCAACACCACTGGTATCACATCACACCGCTGCACCTGATGCTCTTCCCTGTCAGCCTGCTGTTTCGCGCACTGGTAACAGTACGCCGCATGCTGTATCTCAGTCGCATCCTGCCCAGCAAAAAATTGGCCGTGCCGGTTATCGTGATCGGCAACATCGCTGTCGGCGGAACTGGCAAGACCCCGCTCACGCTCGCACTGGCGCAACAATTGCTCCAGCATGGCTGGCACCCGCTCATCGTCAGCCGCGGTCACGGCGGCAGTGCGCAACAACCGCAACACGTCACACCGGACAGCAGCGTTCAGCAGGTGGGCGACGAACCGTTGCTGATGGCGCGCCGCCGCCTCTGTCCAGTGTGGATCGGGAAAGACCGCGCCGCCGCCGCACAGGCCGCGCTGCACGCCAACCCTCAATGCGATCTGGTGCTATGCGACGACGGATTGCAACATTACCGGCTGCAACGCGACGTGGAAATTGCGGTCATCGACGGGGCGCGTAGTTTCGGCAATAGCCTCATGCTTCCCGCCGGACCACTGCGCGAACCGGTAGCGCGCTTGCGGACGGTAGACGCGGCAGTGATAAACGTGCAAGCCCGCTCCCCGCTCCCCAACCCTCTCCCACAGGAAGCCTCTCTCTCTAACTCTCTCCCGCCAGCGGGAGAGAGGACAAACGTGAAAGGCAATCTTCAATTCTGGGGAGCGGGGGAAAACGAATCGCTGCGCGAGTTCGCATTTGACGACGGCGCTGCGGCAACGGGTCGATATGCCATGCGCCTCTCGGGGGAAATTTTCCATAACCTGCTTGAGCCCGGCAAGACTACTACTGTTGCGGAGTTACGCCAGCTGCGTTGTCACGCTGTTGCCGGTATTGGACATCCGCAGCGTTATTTCCGCCATCTCGCAGCGCTCGGACTGAATACCGTGGAACATGCCTTTCCGGACCATCATCCCTATGTTGCCGCCGACCTGTCCTTCGCGGATTGCGATGCGCTGCTCCTCACCGAAAAAGATGCGGTAAAATGCGGTGCATTCGCTGACGAACGATACTGGGTGTTGCGCGTGGAAGCCCGGATCGACCCAGCCCTGACCGACCACATTCTGCGAAAGATAGCCCATCATGGATCCGAAACTGCTTGATATCCTCGTTTGCCCCCTGTGCAAATCTCCGCTGCTGTACCACAAAGCCGAAAAAGAGCTGATCTGCAAGGCCGACCGCCTAGCTTTCCGCATCGAGGACGATATTCCGGTGATGCTGGCCGACGAGGCGCGCAAGCTGAGCGCCGAGGAAACCGAAGCGCTTCGATGACAGATTTTCATGTGGTGATCCCGGCGCGCCATGCCTCCACCCGTTTGCATGGCAAGCCGCTGCTGCCGATTGCCGGAAAACCCATGGTGATACGCGTCGCCGAACAGGCTGCGAAAAGCGGGGCACAGCAGATCTGGATTGCCACCGACCATCATGCAATTGCCAATGTGGCGCATGAACACGGCTTCAAGGCCTGCCTGACCCGGGACAGTCACACCAGCGGCACGGATCGCATTGCCGAGGTGGTGGAGCAGCACAGCTGGGCGGACGACACCATCGTGGTCAATGTGCAGGGCGACGAACCGCTGATGCCGCCCGAACTGATCCACGCCGTCGCCGAACATCTGCACACGCACCCGGAATGCGCCATTGCCACCGCCTGCCATGCGCTTCACGATGAGGCGTCGCTGCGCAACCCGAACGTCGTCAAGGCAGTGCTCGATCTTCACGGCAATGCGCTGTACTTCAGCCGCGCGCCGATACCCTGGCCGCGCGATGCGTTTAGGGTTTTGCCCTCGTCCGAAGGGCGAGACGATTGCCCTTCCTCCCTCCGGGGGGAAGTTGGAAGGGGGGCGCTACCCGCCGGTTTGCCGGTGCTGCGCCACATCGGCATTTATGCGTATCGCGC
This sequence comes from uncultured Gallionella sp., assembly GCA_964355765.1. Taxonomy (GTDB): domain Bacteria; phylum Pseudomonadota; class Gammaproteobacteria; order Burkholderiales; family Gallionellaceae; genus Gallionella. The sequence continues at coordinate 47,559 of CAYHEM010000003.1, read as the reverse complement.
CAGCTTCCTGCGCGCCTATGGGCAACTTGCCCCGACAGCCATCGAGCAAGCTGAAGCACTCGAGCAATTGCGCGCGCTGTATTATGGATACAAAATCGGCGTGGTCATCGCAGAACAGGCTCCGCCAGCCGGCGTAGATACCGAGGAGGATTTGCGGACAGTGCGTGAATTATATGAAAAACGGGAAGGGATAAGGGATGAGGGGCAAGGGTAAAACCCGTTTCTCGCTCAACCTGACGGGAGCGAAGTTCTTGGCCTCCAACATTCTCTTCCATGCAGAATTACAACAAGCAGGGGGAACGCAATGAAACTGATACTGTTAGGTGCACCGGGTGCGGGTAAAGGCACCCAGGCTAATTACATCAAGGAAAAATTCAATATTCCGCAAATCTCCACCGGCGACATGCTGCGCGCGGCGATCAAGGCGGGTACGCCGCTGGGCATCACCGCCAAAAAAGTGATGGATGCAGGCAACCTGATTTCCGACGACATCATCATCAACCTGGTAAAGGAACGCATCAAGGAAAAAGATTGCACCAACGGTTTTCTATTCGATGGCTTTCCGCGCACCATCCCGCAGGCACAGGCCATGAAAGATGCCGGCATAGACATCGATTATGTCGTGGAGATTGAAGTGGACGACAGCGAGATCCTCAAACGCATGAGCGGACGGCGCGTGCATCCGGCCTCTGGACGCACCTATCATTTAATGTTCAACCCGCCCAAAGTGGAGGGCAAGGATGACATCACTGGCGAGGATCTGGTGCAACGCCCGGACGATGTCGAAAATACCGTGATCAAACGTCTCAATATCTACCACGATCAAACCCAGCCGCTGGTTGATTACTACACTGCCTGGGCGAAATCCGGCGACGCCAACGCGCCGAAGTATGTGCATATCTCCGGTACCGGCAGCGTAGAAAGTATCCGCGACAAAATATTCGCCGCGTTGGGCGACCACTGATTGTGGCGCAAAAACCCCTGCTCACCCTCGACGACGCCAAGCGCGTCGCGGCAGCTGCCCAAGCCGAAGCACAGCACAACGGCTGGCGTGTGGCGATCGTCGTGGTGGACGACGGCGGCCATCTACTCTATCTGGAACGCAGCCACGACACCCAGTTCGGCAGCATCGAGACCGCCATACAGAAAGCGCATGCCGCTGTCGCGTTTCAACGCCCAACCAAGGCTTCTGAAGACGCCGTGCTGAGCGGGCGACTGATCCATCTCGCCCTGCCAGGCGTGATCCCCGCCGAAGGCGGCGTGCCGCTGGAGATCAGCGGGGTCATCGTGGGCGGCCTGGGAATCAGCGGCGTGCGCTCGTTTCAGGACGGGCAAATTGCGGCTGCGGGGGCCGCTGCGCTATGCATGACAAGCTGATTCGCCCCTGACGGAACGGGCGGAGAATCAGCCCTTTCTGGCCAGCCTCATTCGCGCCATGATGCCGTCCTTGGAAATGAACTGATGCTTGAGCGCGCCCAGCACATGCACCACGGCCAGCACAATCAGCACATTCACCAGAATTTCATGCACCTCGTGCGCAGTCACACCGGTGAATTTTTTCGGCAGCAGGGAGGCATCCCATGCCATCAAGGCTGTGAACACGTCGCTGGTCAGAACCTGCATCGTCCCACTCACCGGCACCAGAATCAGCGCGGCATACAGGGCGTAATGAATCCCCTTGGCCACCTTATCCAGCAGCGTATCGCCCAGCGGAGGCGGAACACCATCCTGACTGCGGAAATAGAACCGCGCCAGAGTTAACAGCAGCACTGCACCACCTACCAGCCCGTGCACCGCATAACCCAGAAGTGCTGCGCCTTCTTCCTTACGCGCCTCATTCACCGCATCACCCAGTAACCAGGCAGCAATCAATAATGCCAAGGTCAGCCAATGTGTGGCCACCATGCGTTTGCTGTATTGCGTCATGAATTTCTCCTGAAAAAAATTTTGAATTCCTACAATAGCCGTAAACAGCGCAAATTTCCGCCAAGAACGTCAGCATAATTTACCCGAAAATAATCACTGCCCACTACTTTTCTTCTCCAGCATTTCCCAGCGTTCCAGCGCCGCCGATACTTCCGCCTCGATTTCATCACCGCGCACCTGCAATTGCTTGGCGCGTTTGGGGTCGCTGCGATAAATCTGCCCATCGGCCAGATGCGCGGCGATATCAATCTGTTCGCGCTCCAGTACTTCGAGGTGCTTGGGCAATTCTTCCAGCTCGCGCGCATCCTTGAAACTAAGCTTGCCGGCGGGTTTCGCTTTTTCCGGAGCAATCGCCGCGCGCGGCGGTGTGGATGTTGCGGGTTTGGTAGCCGCAACGCCAGCCTGGTATTTCTTCACGCGCACCCAGTCCTCATATCCGCCCACGTATTCGATCAGCTTGCCGTCACCCTCGAAGGCGATCACCTGCGTCACCACGTTATCGAGAAACGCCCGGTCATGACTGACGAGGAACAGCGTACCGTCATAGTTCGCCAGCAATTCTTCAAGCAGCTCCAGCGTCTCGATATCGAGATCGTTGGTCGGCTCATCAAGCACCAGTACGTTGGCAGGCTGGGTAAACAGGCGTGCCAGCAGCAGGCGATTGCGCTCACCGCCGGAGCAGCTTTTGACCGGTGAGCGAGCGCGCTCCGGCGGAAACAGAAAATCACCCAAGTAACTGATAACATGCTTTTTCTGCCCGTCAATTTCGACAAAATCCGATCCCTGGCTGATGGTATCGGCCAGCGTCGCCTCGTCATCGAGTTGCTCGCGCAACTGGTCGAAATAGGCGACCGAAATTTTCGTGCCGAGCTTCACCTCTCCACTATCCGGCTGCAGTTGGCCGAGGATAATCTTGAGCAGCGTACTCTTGCCCACACCGTTCGGACCAAGCAGACCAATCTTGTCACCACGCTGGATGCGGCAGGAAAAATTATCGATGATCCTGCGCACGCCATACGCCTTGCTGACATCGACGAGTTCAGCGACCAGCTTGCCGGAGCGCTCGCCGCTGTCAACACTCATCTCGACTTTGCCGACTTTCTCGCGACGCGCCGAACGGTCGCGACGCAACTGTTCCAGCCGCAGCACGCGGCCTTCGTTGCGGGTGCGGCGCGCCTTGACGCCCTGACGTATCCACACCTCTTCCTGAGCCAGCACCTTGTCGAACTTGGCATTCACCACCGCCTCGTCCGCCAGCATGCGTTCCTTGATTTTCTGATAGGCAGAAAAATTACCGGGGAAGCTCGCCAGCTTGCCGCGGTCCAGTTCGACGATTCGCGTGGCGACGTTATCCAGGAAACGCCGGTCATGTGTGACAAACAGCACCGCGCCCTTGAAGTCGTTGAGCAGCCCTTCCAGCCATTCGATGGAGGCAAAATCCAGGTGGTTGGTCGGTTCGTCGAGAATCAGCACATCCGGCCCGGCCACCAGTGCCTGCGCCAGCGCCACACGCTTGCGCTGCCCGCCGGACAGATCGCCGACGCGCTTGTCGGCATCCAGTTCCAGTTTGGTGATCGCGGTTTCGATACGCGCCTGCACCGACCAGCCCTCTTGCGCTTCAAGTTGGGTCTGCAACAGCTGCATCTCTTCCAGTAATTTATCCACGTCTGCATCTGGTTCGGATATACGATGCGAAACGTGATGGTAATCGTGCAACAATTTCTGCATGGCGCCCACGCCCTTGGCCACGGCGTCGAACACCGAATCATCGGCATCCAGCACCGGTTCCTGGCTGACATGACAGATGCGCGCAGTCGGCGCGCGCCATACCAGCCCGTCGTCGAGATTCGCCAGCCCGGCCAGCACGCGCATCATGCTCGATTTGCCGCCGCCATTGCGTCCGATCAGACCGACGCGTTCACCCTCGTCAAGCTGAAAATCGGCGTGATCGAGCAAGGCAACATGTCCGAATGCAAGGCAGGATTTATCTAATGTAATAAATGGCATGATCTGGAAGCTATATTTCCGAAAGCGTCTTGTGCAATTTCCTTGAGGGCGCGCATGATACCAGCATCGAGGTTTTGATTGCGGCGCATTTCCGCTAGAATGCGAACCGCTGTCCTCGTAGTTAAATGGATATAACCGGCCCCTCCTAAGGGTCAATTAGTGGTTCGATTCCACTCGAGGATACCAATTTTTGCCACCCATCTTGCGCTGTTTAGTCTTTTCGCTCCGGCCGTGCGCGCCTGCCTTTTCGAATAGTGCTGCAACGACCATCGAATTGAATGGCGGGCGATCGGGCGATTTTTGCGTGTTTCATGTGCCTGCGTTAATCCCAGATTGTTCATTAGAAAAAGACACGCCATTCCGGCGAAGGCCGGAATCCAGATATTTAGAAATTTCCCACGCAAGTGGGACAACATCAGGGTTTTGTCTTCGCACCCGCAAGGGGTAGGCCGTGGTTGTAAAGCCGATAAATCGGCAACAACCACGCACTCGCGGTGTGTTTTTTATTGCTGGATACCGGTCTTCGCCGCTAAGACGGCCTAAGGAACCTCTGATCAAGTCCGCCATGAACCGCGTTGCTAACAAAAACTGGATGATCGCAAGGCGCGCGACGCAGGTCGTAGTCATTCTACGATGCCAAGGAGCGCAACGCCGCGAGCGCCAGTTTTGGTTGCAACCCTTCAAGGCATTGGCTTTGCGGGCGATCTGCGGTGTCAGGCTCCGAGCGAAGGGAATGGCCATTCGCGTCGTCGTCTTCCTTGCATCTCATCCCGCAAAGCCGAATGCGCGGCCATGTGGGACTTAATCAGAGGTTCCCTAAGGATTATTCGGTTTCATCGAGAATGACGTAAAATCCGCCTTCGCGTTTTAAGGTATTCTAAATGTTGACACTGTTTCTTGTTGCGTGCGCCTATCTGCTGGGCTCGGTTTCTTTCGCAGTGCTGATGAGCAAGCTCTTCGGTTTGCCCGATCCGCGCAGTTACGGTTCGCATAATCCGGGCGCAACCAATGTGTTGCGCAGCGGCAAAAAAGCGGCGGCGGCACTGACGTTGCTGGGCGATGCGACAAAAGGCTGGCTGGCAGTGTGGTTGGCGAAACACTACGCACCGCACGACGAAGCTTTCCTGACGCTGGTCGCGCTCGCTTCGCTGGCGGTATTTCTTGGCCACATTTTTCCGATATTCCTGCGCTTCAGGGGCGGCAAGGGTGTGGCGACGGCGCTGGGCGTGTTACTGGCATTGAATGTCTGGCTGGGATTGGGCGCGCTAATAACCTGGCTGCTGATGGCTGCATTGTTCCGCCTGTCGTCACTGGCAGCACTGACCGCCGCCATCGCGGCACCGATCTATGCACTGGCGCTGAGTTTGCCCCATGAATGGGCGCTGGCATCAGTGCTCATTTCACTCCTGCTGATCTGGCGGCATCAAGGCAACATTCAGAATCTGCTGGCGGGCAAGGAAACGCGTATTGGCAAGCGCGGCGCGGCCCGGTAATTGTTTTCTATAGGCGGGGATAAAACAGGGCCAGACGATATCCGGTCGGCCTGAGGTCGGCGGTATCAAGGCGTAATCTGACGTTGATTTCGTGTTGGGGCAGCAGGCCGAATATTTCGCTCTCGATCGGCGGCAGGTAATCTGCCGGACGAAACACGCGTCGCGCAAGCGCATTGTCCTGCGTATCGTTGAGCGTGAGTTCCAGATTGGGAAAGGCCTGCGAATAGGGGGCGCGGTTGCGCAACAAGACATTCAGGACAATCTGATTTTCGTGTGCGGGGTCGGCTTCGAGATCGGAGGATTCGATACTCATCAGATCGGCATTTTGCGGTAACGACACAGTGCATTGCAGTATCTGGCAATAGCTGATTAACGCAGATTTCATGCCCGGCAGCCGTGCGGCGAGGTCGACGCGAAAAAAGTAGGCAGCCTGTGCGAGCATAGCCAGCAGCAGCAAAAAAGCGGCAAGCGCCCAAGGCCAAGTACGCCGTTCTGGACGCGACTCACTGTCGTCCTCATCCTGCACGAAGGCGACCTGCTCGGCCAGCGTCATCGGTTGCGACGATTCTGCTGCTAGCGGCGCATCCGGCTGCATTTCATTTTGCGCCGCAATGGCCATTTCAACATCGCCCAGCGTTCCGCTGTATACCGTATCCGCAAACTCCTCCTCGTTTGCGGTGACCTCATCCATATTGATCGCTTCATGCTCGAAAATATCAGCCACTGCCGGAATGAAGCTGGCGTCAGCGCCAGCTTCCGCTTCATCCAGTACAGGCTGAGTTACCAGTGGCTCATCGGCCAGATCGGAAAGCGGTGCCGGCTCGCTCAGTATCGGCAACTCAAGCTGCGGGCTAGGCTGGTCCGGGGTAAAGCCGGGACGTGCATCAAAAGCTTGTAGGCAATGGCCGCAGCGCACCATGCCCTGATGCGCTTCCAGTTGTGCCTCGGCGATTTTGAAGCGGGTATCGCAATGAGGGCAGAGTGTTGTTCCGCTCATCTATGGCATCCCCCTAAATTGGCTGCACGGACAAATCGCTGCGTCGCGTGCTCGCTCGGCTCCTCGCTTATCTTTTCGATATATCTCGTCACCCACTGTGCGGCTCCTTGCGCTTCATCCCGCTCGCTCAAGTTAGGGGGGATGCCAGTTCGCGTTTTGTTCCGGACAGGCATGACCAGCCATCCTCGAAAATCGGAACATTCATGTCGAACCATTGCCGGTAGATATTCATCACTTCCTGTGCCTGCCCCTCAAGTATGCCGGACAACACGATCTGCCCGCCTTGCCGCGTCGCCTTCGCCAGCAGGGGCGCGAGCAATCGCAACGGGTTGGTCAAAATATTCGCCACGACCAGATCATAACTGCCCTGCGGCGCGTCGCCGGGTTGAAAAAAACGCACGTTTTCGACCCGGTTCGCGATGGCATTGTCGCGGCTGGCGCTCACGGCTTGCGAGTCTACATCAACCCCGACGGCACGTGCAGCCCCCAGCTTGAGCGCAGCAATGGCGAGGATGCCGGAGCCACAACCATAATCCAGCACCGATTCGCCGCCTTTTATATTGTGATCCAGCCAGCGCAGGCAGAGCCGAGTGGTTGGGTGACCGCCGGTACCGAATGCCAGGCCCGGGTCAAGTACGATATTGATGGCAGCCGGGTCGCTAGGCGTGTGCCAGGTCGGCACGATCCACAGCCGGGAGGAAATCGGAATCGGGTCAAACTGGGACTGGGTAAGACGCACCCAGTCGTTGTCGTCCAGTGCCTCAATGCGATGCGGCGGAATCTTTTCGAGACCGGCACGCATTGCGGCTTCGCGCAGAATCGCGACGACATCCCGATCATTTTCAAACAGCGCGCTGACGCGGTTATGCTGCCACACGCCGGGCGGCGGCTCGCCGGGTTCGCCGAAAATCGCCTGCTCATCCGGTGTATCGGCATCGGCATCCAGCAAATCCACCGACAATGCCCCGAACTCCAGCAACGCCTCGCTCAGCGCCTCGGCGTGCTCGGCATCGGAATCAACAATCAGGGTAAGCCACGGCATCTATTCCAATTCCATTTCTATGGTCAAACAAGGCGGCAACGAGCGAACGACGCAGGCAGTGCATTCAGCACGACCAGGAGAGAGCGAGGAAGCCAACGCAGTTTCACCGATGAAAGGGGATTGGAATTATTTGCCTTTGGTGCGTTCGGCGAGCCGCTCTTCCAGATAATGAATGCTGGTGGCGCCGCGCATGAAAGCCGCATCCTGCAGCAATTCGCGATGCAGCGCGATATTGGTGTCGATGCCCTCCACCCACATCTCGGACAAAGCGGTGCGCATCCTTGCCATGGCCTGCTCGCGCGTATCACCATAGGCGATAAGCTTGCCGATCATCGAGTCATAATACGGCGGCACAAAATAGTTGTTATAGGCATGTGAATCGACGCGAATGCCGGGACCACCCGGGGCGTGCCAGGAAGTGATGCGGCCCGGCGAAGGCGTAAATTTGTAGGGATGCTCGGCGTTGATGCGACATTCGACAGCATGCCCCCTGAACTGGATATCGCGCTGCCGGAACGACAGTTTTTCCCCGGCGGCAATACGGATTTGCTGCTGCACGATGTCAATGCCGGTGATCATCTCGGTAACAGTGTGCTCCACCTGCACACGGGTATTCATTTCGATGAAGAAAAATTCGTCATCCTCATACAGAAACTCGAATGTTCCGGCACCGCGATAGCCGATCTTGCGGCAGGCATCGGCGCATCGTTCGCCGATCTTGTTGCGCAGGCGTATGTTCAGCTGCGGCGCAGGCGCTTCCTCGATAATTTTCTGGTGACGGCGTTGCATTGAACAATCACGATCGCCCAGGTGCACCGCGTTGCCATGCTGGTCGGCCAGCACCTGGAATTCGATGTGACGCGGATGCTCCAGAAACTTTTCCATGTAGACCATGGGGTTATTAAAGGCGGCCTGTGCCTCGGTCTTGGTCATGGTGACCGCGTTGATTAATGCCGCCTCGGTATGCACCACCCGCATGCCGCGTCCGCCGCCGCCGCCTGCCGCCTTGATAATGACCGGGTAGCCGATGGTGCGCGCAATTTTGATGATTTCGGCAGGATCATCCGGCAACGCGCCGTCCACGCCTGGCACACAGGGCACGCCGGCTTTCTTCATGGTGGTTTTCGCGCTGACCTTGTCGCCCATCAGACGGATGGTCTCGGCGCGCGGGCCGATGAACACGAAGCCGCATTTCTCGACGCGCTCGGAAAAATCGGCGTTCTCCGAGAGGAATCCGTAGCCGGGATGAATGGCCTGCGCATCGGTGACTTCCGCTGCGCTGATAATGGCGGGGATATTCAGGTAACTCAGGCTCGAGGACGCCGGGCCGATACACACCGATTCGTCAGCCAACTTTACATACTTCGCGTCGGCATCGGCCTCGGAATGCACGACTACGGTTTTGATGCCGAGTTCGCGGCAGGCACGCTGGATACGGAGGGCGATCTCCCCACGATTGGCAATCAGGATTTTCTCGAACATTGTTTTACCTTATGCGTGAAAGATGAAACGTGAAGCCCACCCCCGCGCCTCTGGCGCGACCCTCCCTGTCTGGAGGGTTACGTTTCACATTTCACCCAATTACAAACAGAGGCTGGCCAAACTCCACCGGTTGCCCGTTTTCCACAAGAATAGCCTTGATGACCCCAGCCTGATCCGCGTCGATTTCGTTGAGCAGCTTCATCGCCTCAATAATGCACAGAGTATCGCCGCTATTCACGGATTGGCCAACGTCGACAAATGCCTTGGAACCCGGTGATGCGGAACGGTAGAAGGTGCCGACCATCGGCGATTTCACCACATGGCCCTCGGGTGCGGCCGCTTTGACGGGTTCAGGAGTGGCAGGAGGCGGTGCAACTGGCACGGCAACGGGTTGCGGGGCAGGTGCATATATTTGCTGTGCGGCAGCAACGGTACGCGTGATGCGCACGCGTTCTTCGCCCTCGCTGATTTCCAGCTCGGCAATGCCGGAACCTTCCACCAACTCAATCAGTGTCTTGAGCTTGCGTAAATCCATGATGCCCTCCTTGAAAAGACCTAGCTTTTATTGTCCAGCGCATATTGCACTGCATATTCATAGCCTACCGCACCCAGTCCACTGATTACTCCAACAGCAAGATCGGAGAAGAACGATTCCTTGCGGAACGCTTCCCGTGCGAATACGTTGGATAAGTGCACCTCGATGAATGGAATGCTCACTGCCGCCAGTGCATCGCGTAACGCGACGCTGGTGTGCGTAAATGCCGCCGGATTGATAACAATAAACTGTGTGCCGTCGCTGTGCGCCTGTTGCACTCGCTCCACCAGCGCAGTTTCGGAGTTGCTCTGGAAGCAAAACAGGTTTGCTCCATTCGTGCCGGCTAACGTCATTAAACGTGCGTTAATTTCGTCTAACGTGACCTGTCCATAGACGTCCGGTTCGCGCGCACCGAGCAGGTTTAGATTAGGCCCATGCAGTACAAGGATATTCTTCATGTGCGCAGTTTGCCGTAAATTAGTGATAGTTGTCCATCTTTTTTGTAACGATAGACAAAGAACGTCAAAGACCGGCTTTTTCCAGCGATTTCAGAAACTGCGCGGCATCCTGATAACCGATCACGCGAAAATCTTCCATCTCCTTACCCTGCGCATCGAAAAACAGGATGCCGGGAGGACCATACAGGCCGAAGCGTTTGAGCAAGGCGCTGTCGGCCTCGCTGTTTGCCGTTACGTCCGCCTGCAACAACAGCACCTGCTTAAGCTTGGCTTGCACGGCAGGATCATGAAAGGTGAAGCGCTCCATTTCCTTGCAGGAGACGCACCAATCTGCGTAAAAATCCAGCATGACCGCCTGCCCGCCCGCCTGGGCGATGCGCCGATCGAGATCCGCGACATCCATAACGCGGGTAAATTGCAGCGTGGCAGGAGCCTGCGCTTCGACGCGACTGGTGTTACCAAGCGGGCGCAGGATGTCACGCGCTCCGGAGAGCGCACCAATCAGATAAGCCACACCGAGCAACAGGGCGAGCAGGCCGATACTCTTGAGCATCCGGTGCCAGCCGCTGGCATTGTGCGCCAGAGAATCCAGCGCGCGCAGGTAAATCCCCGAAAAAATCAGCAGCGCCGCCCACAGCAGCATTTGTGCACTGATGGGTAGCAACGGCTGGATGATCCAGATCGCCAACGCCAGCAGCATCACGCCGAAAAAGCTCTTTACCGACTCCATCCATGCGCCTGCCTTGGGCAGCAACACGCCAGCCGATGCGCCGATCAGCAGCAGCGGCACACCCATGCCCAGCGCCAGCGCGAACAAGGCAATCCCGCCCAGCACGGCGTCATGTGTCTGGCCGATATACAACAGCGCACCCGCCAGTGGCGCCGCCACGCAAGGTCCCATAATGATGGCGGAGAGTGCGCCCATGACAAACACGCCGGACAGATGCCCCCCGTGCAGGCGGTTACTGGCGCCGGTCAGCTTGCTTTGCCAGGAATTCGGCAGTTGCAGCTCATACAGGCCAAACATGGACAATGACAGCACCACGAACAAGGCGGCAAAGCTACCCAACACCCAGGGCGTTTGCAGTGCGTTGGAAATCAACTGTCCGGAAAATCCGGCCGCCACACCCGCGATGGCATAGGTGATCGCCATGCCCAGTACGTAAGCCAGCGACAAAATGAATGCATGCATTCGGGTGATTTTATGGCCGCGCCCGACGATGATGCCGGACAAGATGGGAATCATCGGAAACACGCAGGGGGTCAAGGCGAGCAACAGTCCAGCGCCGAAGAAGGAGGAGATAATCAACCAGAAGCTGCCTCCTTTGAAAAGCTGGGCAATCTGAACGTTTTCAGAAGCGGAAACGGCTGGCAGCGGGGTGATCGCTAATGGCGGAGGCGCTTCGGTCAACGCCGGGGCCGGTGTCGCGCGCAGGCCGGTTTTGGCATCCGGCAAACTCACACTGATGGTCTTGTTAATGGGCGGATAGCATAATCCTTCCTCGCTGCAGCCCATATAGACAGCGCCCAATGTCATGCTGGTGGCGGCATCAGTCAGGCGATCCAGGGTGATCTCGGCCTGAAACGAATCATGAAACACTTCGATCTCGCCGAAAGATGGGTCTTGTTTCATTTCGCCGCGCGGCAAATTAACCTCGAGGATTTTGGCCGCGCCGTCCTTGACCTCAAACCTGATCTTGTCGCGGTACATATAATAGCCCGGCGTCACACTGAAGTTGGCTTGCAACGTATGTGCGTCGCGCATTGTGACTTGCAGGGCGAAAGCCTGGTCTGGCGGCAAAAATTTGGGTTGTGCGCCGCCGTTCAGGCCAGGCAGACGATCCAGAAATCCACCCGCATGCGGGGCAGGGGCCATAAAACATAACAACAGCATAACCAGCGACTGGATCATTGTCTTTTGATGACCCAGCCGAATAGTTAGTCGCTTCCTCAGCAGTGCAAAACGCATGAATTATTCCTAGAGTATGTCGGTTTCCTGGCTTACCCAACCCAGGTAGGCGGGCAAACCCGCTGTCACAGGGACAGCGATGATTTCGGGAAGTTCGTAAGGATGCACCGAGCGAATCAATTGTTCAAGGCGCGGATAGGCGGCGCGCGTGGTCTTGATCAACAGCGGCACTTCGGTGGCGGTCTCGATGTTACCCTGCCAGCGGTATGTTGAGGTGCAGGGCGCCAATTGGTTCACGCAGGCCGCAACCCGTTCCTCAATCAAGCGTTGCGCCAGCTGCCCGGCAGCTTGGGCGTCCGACAGGCTGGTCATCACTAATAATATGTCGTTCATTTCCGAATTGTATTCACCAGAAAAAACCACTCGATCCGCAGATTGCGCAGATTAAATAGATTATCAATCATGATGTTCGTGGCCCTTTGCACTACTGCCAACCAGGCTCAGTGTGTTTTCTGTGTTGTTCAATCTGCGCCAATCTGCGTAATCTGCGGACAACCGCTCTTTTCAGGTTCATTTCGCGAACCTCAGCCCGAGCTGTAGCAGCTCATCCCAGACATCGCCCTGACGCAGACCCTTGATGGCCTTGTCCAGCCGCGCGGCCTGCTGAATGGCGCGCTCAATATGAGGGAATTTCAGGCGCCGCGCCGCGTTCTCAATCAACCCCTGTCGGTCCTTCCGCACCCGCAGGTCGCGCAAGGCGTTGCCAAGGTTTCCGCCGCTCTGCACCGCCCGTAACACCTTGCCCAGTGTGCGGATATCTTCGCTGACCGCCCACAGCACCAGCACGGTGGCGGTGCCTTCGGCGCGTAATCCGTCGAGAATGCGCGTGAAACGCGTCGCGTTGCCGCTCAGCATGGCTTCCGAGAGCTTGAATATGTCATAACGCGCCACATCCATCACGGCATCCTTGACCTGCTCGAATGACAAGTCCCCGGCCGGAAACAGCAACGCAAGTTTCTGGGTTTCCTGAAATGCCGCCAGCAGGTTGCCCTCGCAACGGTCGGCCAGAAATTCCAGCGTGGCCTCGTCGGCACTCTGCTCCTGCCGCTTCAGGCGTGCGGCAATCCAGCGTGGCAATGCATTGCGCGGTATATCGTCGGCGGAAATCATCACGGCGTGCCGCTGCAATGCACTGAACCACTGGCTTTTCTGCGCGCTCCAGTCCATCTTGGGCAGGGAAATCAGCGTCAGCACATCCGGATTCATGTCGGCAACATAGTCCTGCAACGCCTGCCCCCCTTCCGTGCCGGGCTTGCCGGACGGGATGCGCAGGTCGATGATCTTGCGCTCGGCAAACAGTGACAGGCTCTGCGCGCTGTTGCGCAGTTCGCCCCATTTGAAATGCTGCTCGGCGACAAAGGTCTCGCGCTCGCTGTAGCCAGCCGCACGCGCCGCCGCGCGGATGCTGTCCGCTGCCTCGACCGCCAGCAGCAGCGCATCGCCATAGACCACATACAACGGCTTGAGACCGGAAGCAAGTTGGCGCGGCAGCTCTTCACTGGTGATTTGCATGGCTTATTGCGGCTGCGGTTTGGCGCGACTCAGGCGACGCACGACCTGCTGTACCATGTCTGAGCGCATGCTCCGGTAGAGCAGCGCCTCCTCAGCTTCTTTGGCGAGAATCTTGGCGTCGTCATACAGGTAATCCCGGCGCAGCACGATTTCCTCGGCGGGTATCCAGACTTGCTTGAGGCCATAGGCGCGCAGTGAAACGCGATAGCGCAACTGGAACTCGTTCACACGCCCGCTGCCGCCCAGTGTAAGAATTTGTTTTTCCGGAACCTCGCTGACGATGTTAAGCACCACCTCTGCCAGCTCGGCGCTGTTCACCAGCTTAACGTTGTTGGCCTCCAGATTGCGGCGCAGATCGGCAATAAAAGCGGTATTGGGATTAGCCGCATCCAGATATAAGGTATCGAACGGCATTCCCGCTTGGCCACGCAGATGAAAACCGCATGCGGTCAGTAGCAAAACGGTTAACAGTAATAATGTACGCATAACCAAACTCCCAGGCCGGATAAACGGAAAAACTTGCAACACGCGTAGGGCGGAACACATTGCGGTCTCGCCGGATGGATTCTAACCGCGGCGGAACGCCCTACACGACGATGTTAATCAGGCGGCCAGGCACGATCACAATTTTTTTCGGCGCCGCGCCCGCCAGCTGTTTTTCGACGGCAGGGTGAGCGAGCGCCAACTTTTCCAGCGCCGCCTTGTCGGCGGTCTTGGCAACCGTCAGGTTGCCGCGCAGCTTGCCGTTTACCTGAATCACGATCTCGATTTCGTCCTGCACCAGCGCGACCGGGTCGACCTGAGGAAAATCCTGGTCCAGCAAGTCTGTGCCGGGGCGCAGCTCGGCCCAGAGCGCTTGGCAGATATGCGGCACGATCGGATTGAGCATCAGCGCAATCGCCTCCAGCGCCTCCTGCGTCACGCTGCGCGCGACAGGTGTCAGCTCGTCGAATTTGACCAGCGCATTGAGCAGCTCCATGTTCGCCGCAATGGCAGTGTTAAAAGTTTTGCGCCGCCCCATGTCATCATCCACTTTGTTGATGGTCTGGTGCAATTGCAGGCGCAACGCCTTCGCCGCCGCGCTCAAATCCCCGCTCTGGTAGGCGGCCACGATGCCCCGTTCAACGTGATCATGGACTGCCTTCCACACACGCTTGAGAAAGCGAAACGCGCCCTCCACGCCGGCATCCGACCATTCCAGCGACTGCTCCGGGGGGGCGGCGAACATGATGAACAGCCGTGCGGTGTCGGCACCATACTGGTCGATGATGGCCTGCGGGTCGACGCCGTTGTTCTTCGACTTGGCCATTTTCTCGGTGCCGCCGATGATGACGGGCTGCCCATCTGTTTTAAGTATGGCGCCCGTCGGGCGCCCCTTCTCATCAGTTGCCACTTCAACATCGGCGGGATTGATCCACAGCTTCTTGCCGCCGTTGCCTTCGCGACAGAAAGTCGGCGCGACCACCATGCCCTGAGTGAGCAGGTTCCTGAACGGCTCGTCGCCTTGCACCAGACCCTCGTCACGCATCAGCTTGTGGAAAAAACGCGCATACAAAAGATGCAAAATGGCGTGCTCGATGCCGCCGATGTACTGATCCACCGGCAGCCAGTGTTGCGCCGCGTCCTTGTCCACCATGCCGCTGGTGCAATCCGGGCTGGTGTAACGCGCGTAATACCAGGACGACTCGACGAAGGTATCCATGGTGTCGGTCTCGCGCCTGGCCTTGCCGCCACAGCGCGGGCAGACGCACTCGTAGAATTCCGGCATCTTCGCCAGCGGCGAACCGGCGCCATCCGGCACCACGTCTTCCGGCAACACCACGGGAAGCTGCTCGTCCGGCACCGGCACATCGCCGCAGCTCGGGCAATGAATGATCGGGATCGGGCAGCCCCAGTAGCGCTGGCGCGAGATACCCCAGTCGCGCAGACGGAACTGTACCTGCTTATCGCCTAAACCTTTGGCGGCGAGGTCGACGGAAATCGCATCCACAGCCTGGCCGTAATTGAGGCCGTCGTATTTTCCGGAGTTCATGCACACACCGTCTTTGCTGGCGTACCATTCCTGCCATGTTTCACTGGAAAAGGGCGAAACCTCCACGCCACTGCCACCCTTCTCCCTTCCCCCTTCTCCCTTATCCGCAATAACCTGCCTGATCGGCAAATTGTATTTCTTTGCGAAACCGAAGTCGCGCTCGTCGTGCGCCGGCACCGCCATCACCGCGCCCTCGCCGTAGCTCATCAGCACATAATTGCCGACCCACACCGGCACCTGTTCGCCGGTCAGCGGGTGGGTGACCGAGATGCCCGTCGGCATGCCCTTTTTCTCCATCGTCGCGATATCGGCCTCGGCCACACCGCCCTGCTTGCATTCCTCGATGAAGGCAGCCAGCCCGGGATTGCCCTGTGCGGCGCGTGTCGCCAGCGGATGTTCGGCGGCTACCGCGACGAAAGTGACGCCCATGATGGTGTCGGCGCGGGTGGTATACACCCACAGCTTGTCCTGCTTGCCATCCAGCTCGTACGGAAAGGCAAAGCGCACACCGTGGCTCTTGCCGATCCAGTTGCGCTGCATGGTCTTGACCTGTTCCGGCCAGCCATCGAGGGTATCGAGGTCGGCCAGCAATTCTTCGGCGTATTGGGTGATGCGGAAGAAGTACATCGGAATCTCGCGTTTCTCCACCAGCGCGCCGGAGCGCCAGCCGCGCCCGTCGATGACCTGCTCGTTGGCCAGCACGGTGTGATCCACCGGATCCCAGTTCACCGTGGCCAGCTTCTTGTAAATGACGCCCTTGTCGAACAGCCGGGTGAACAACCACTGCTCCCAGCGGTAATAGTCCGGCCTGCAGGTGGCGATCTCGCGCGACCAGTCGATGCCCAGACCGAGCGACTTGAGCTGCTTCTTCATGTAGTCGATATTGGAATAGGTCCATGCGGCGGGCGGCACGTTGTTGGCCAGCGCGGCATTCTCGGCGGGCAGGCCGAACGCATCCCAGCCCATCGGCTGCATTACGTCAAAACCTTTCATGCGGTGATAGCGGCTCAACACATCGCCGATGGTGTAGTTGCGCACGTGCCCCATGTGCAGCTTGCCGGAAGGGTAGGGAAACATCGACAAACAGTAATACTTGGGCTTGCCGCAGGCACCGGCGGCGCGAAAGGCATGGCGGTCTTCCCAATGTTGTTGTGTTTGCTGCTCGATGGATGCCGGATGGTAGCTGGGTTGCATGATTTTGCGGGTTGCAGTCTGGATTTTTGAATGCGGCATTATAGCGATATCGCCTTTGCCGTGCGCAAAGGCAATTCTGTTAAGGGCTCCCTCTTAGTCCGCTGGCGAATCATTTTATGAGTAGTTGAGTAAGGCACCTTGCTATAGAATCATCGCCTACATAAAGTTTTTATTGCTTCAGGAGGAATCACCATGTCGCACAAACACCCTGTTATTGCCGTCACCGGATCTTCCGGCGCGGGTACCACCACGGTAAAACAAGCCTTTGAAAATATCTTTCGCCGCGAAAAAATCACTGCGGCGCTCGTCGAAGGCGACAGTCTGCATAGCCTGGATCGTATGGCGTTCCGTGCTGCCGCCAGCAAAGCGGCCAAGGCCGGTAACAATAGCTTCAGCCACTTTGGCCCGGAGTCCAATCACTTCGACAAGATCGAAGAAATGTTCATGCAATATGGCGAGACCGGCATGTGCAAGCGCCGCTATTACGTGCACAGCGAAGAAGAAGCTGCGCTTCACAACAAACACTTCGATCTGACCGACCTGAAGCCCGGCATATTTACCCCGTGGGAAGATGTCGAGGCCAATACTGACCTGCTGTTCTATGAGGGACTGCATGGCCTGGTTACCGATGGTGACATTGACGTGGCCAAATATGTGGATTTGGGCATCGGCGTCGTGCCGGTGGTCAATCTGGAATGGATCCAGAAAATTCACCGCGACAAGGCCGAGCGCGGTTATTCGGCGGAAGCGACGGTGGACACCATCCTGCGCCGCATGCCGGACTACGTTAAATTTATCACCCCGCAATTCTCACGCACGCACATCAACTTTCAGCGCGTCGCGACGGTGGACACCTCCAACCCATTCATCGCGCGCGACATCCCCACTCTGGACGAAAGCTTTGTGGTGATTCGTTTCAGCAAACCCAGGGGGGTGGACTTTCCTTATTTCCTCACCATGATCCAGGACTCTTTCATGTCGCGCGCCAATACCCTGGTGGTGCCCGGTGGCAAGATGAGCTATGCGATGGAAATCATCCTGACCCCGATCCTGCATGAGATGGTCGAGAACAAAAAGAAAAACGGGTGACTGCCGGACCTGATTCGGCACCCGCTGGAATCAGCGGCATATTTTAAGTCAGGGTCTGATTCCATCACTACAGCCTACGGGCTATAATGCCGCGCATGAATAAACCTGTCTCTGCCGCACCGCGCGCGCTCGACCTGGCGCGCGAAGTGTTGCGTATTGAAGCCGCTGCCGTTCAAACGCTCGCCGCACGCCTCGATGAGAATTTTCTGCGCGCCCTGGATGTGATCCTGTGCTGCAGGGGCCGAGTCATCGTCAGCGGCATGGGCAAGTCCGGTCACATTGCGCGCAAGATTGCCGCGACCCTGTCCAGCACCGGCACGCCTGCCTATTACGTGCATCCCGGCGAAGCCAGTCACGGTGATCTTGGCATGATCACCAGCGAAGATGTCATTATCGCGTTGTCCTACTCCGGAGAAAGTCAGGAGCTAATGACCATTGTGCCGGTCATCAAACGCCAGGGTGCCAAGCTTGTCAGCATGACCGGCAACCCTGCTTCCAGCCTGGCTAGGGCCGCCGATGTGCATCTCAACGCGGCAGTAGACAAGGAAGCCTGCCCGATGGGACTGGCGCCCACTGCCAGCACGACGGCGGCATTGGCGCTGGGGGACGCACTGGCAGTGGCGCTGCTGGACGCCAAGGGTTTTGGTGCTGAAGATTTTGCCCGCTCGCATCCGGGTGGCAACCTGGGACGGCGTTTATTGACCCGCGTGCGTGACATCATGCTGAGCGGCGAACGCTTGCCGATGGTTTACGAAGATGCGCTGTTGGGTGACGCAATTATGGAAGTTTCCAAAAAAGGCATGGGCATGACCGCCGTCGTGGATGCCGGGCAGCGCGTACTGGGTATTTACACCGATGGCGATTTGCGCCGCACGCTGGCGAAAAAACTCGACTTCAACACCACACCGGTGCGCAGCGTGATGTCTGCCAACCCGCGCTGTATCGGCCCGGATGCGCTGGCCGCCGAGGTGGCACAAATCATGGATCAATACAACATCAATCAGATGCTGGTGGTGGATGAACAGCACAAATTGGTCGGTGCGCTGAACATGCATGATCTGTTGCACGCCAAGGTTATCTAGGAAATCAACCATGCCAACGAGCCGCGCCAAATTGATCCGTTTGATGGCTTTTGACGTAGACGGCGTAATGACTGACGGCGGGCTGTTTCTGTCCGACTCCGGCGAGGAATTCAAAAGGTTCAATTCGCTGGACGGGCACGGCCTGAAAATGCTGCACGCCAGCGGGGTGGAGATCGCCATTATCACCGGGCGAACCTCGCGCTGTGTCGCAGCGCGCGCGCGCAATCTGGGTATTGTGCATGTCTTTCAAGGCGTGGAAAACAAACTCGCAGCCATGATTAACCTGCTCAGCCAACTCGAATTATCGCCTGAGGCCGCTGCCTACATGGGAGATGACGTGGTGGATTTACCTGTAATGCGCCATGTCGGGCTGGCCATCAGCGTACCGGAAGCCCCACAACTGGTACGCAAACATTCCGCCTATGTCACCCAACGGGGCGGCGGACATGGCGCGGTACGCGAAGCCTGCGAACTGATCATGGCGGCGCAAGGCACGCTGGATGCGCAACTGGCTCCCTATCTGCAATGACCTTCGCTTCCCGTGCCCGCTACTGGCTGTTACTATTTCCGTTGCTGAGCCTGCTGGGCGTTACCTATTGGCTGAACCTGCAGGTAATGCCGGGGGCCGAAAAACCGAACGACAGCAAGCGTCACGACCCGGACGCCATTATGGAAAATTTTTCTTCCATCAAGCTCAACGAAGAGGGTGTACCGCGCTTCATCATGGCGGCAAAAAAAATGCAGCATTACCCGGATGACGACAGCGCCACGCTGGAATTGCCGCGCCTGGCTACGTTGTCTGCCGGGCACCCGACCATACACACCATCGCCAAGCGTGGTATCGTCTCCGGCAGGGGTGACGAGATATTTCTGCACGGCGATGTCGAGGTGCTGCGGGAAGCCAGCGGGGAACAGAGTGAACTGACCTTGCAGACCGAATATCTGCACATTGTCCCGGATCTGGATATTGCCAACACAGACCGCGCTGTCACCATTGTCGATGCGCGCAGCACCACTCATGCAATAGGACTTGAAATGGACAACAAGAAACGCACCCTGAAACTGCTTTCCGAGGTAAGAAGTGAACATGCGCCAGCCCACAAATAAACTGTTATTGGCAGCACTTTTATTGCTGTGTATTCCGTTTTGTTTTGCCGAAGACGCCGACCGCGACAAACCGATGCATCTGGAAGCCGATCAAATGCTGATCGATGACGCACAGCAAATCAGCACCTTCATCGGCAATGTCAAACTTTCCCAGGGTACGATGCTGATTCGCGGCGACAAAATTGTGGTGACACAGGACCAGGAGGGCTTCAAGCATGGTACGGCTTATGGAAACACCGCCAGCTTCCGGCAAAAGCGCGAAGGGCTGGACGAGTATGTGGAAGGTTACGGCGAGCGCATCGAATATGACACGCGCGCCGAGACGGTGGATTTTTACGTACGGGCGCACCTCAAACGGGAGATGGATGAAGTGCTCGGCGAACACATCACCTACAACGCAAAAACCGAAATTTTTCAGGCAAACGGTGGCAGCACCAGCACTAAAAGCGCACCGCCCAAACGGGTGCGCGCCGTAATGCAACCCAAGCCAAAAGAAGGGTCGGCCACACCACCCGCTTCCGGCGGGCTGCCCATCACCCCCAGTGAAATACTCGCTCCCCGACCATGAGTGAATTGCGCGCGATTGGCCTCAACAAGAAATATGGTTCGCGCACCGTGGTACACGATGCCTCACTGTCGTTAAAGAGCGGCGAGGTCGTCGGCCTGCTCGGCCCAAACGGTGCGGGCAAGACCACCTCCTTCTATATGATCGTGGGATTGATCGCGGCCGATGGCGGAGAAATCTCCATTGACGGGCAGAACATCACTCATCTGCCTATCCACCGCCGGGCGCGCCTGGGATTGGGTTATTTGCCGCAGGAAGCGTCTATTTTTCGCCGCTTGACGGTGGCGCAAAACATTCAGGCGGTGCTGGAATTGCAGGGTCTTGCCAACGGCGACATCCAGGATCGCCAGGAAGCGTTACTCGAGGACCTGCATATCACCCATATCCGCGACAATCCGGCCATCAGCCTGTCCGGCGGAGAGCGGCGGCGCGTCGAAATCGCGCGCGCTCTGGCAACCGATCCGCGTTTCATTTTGCTTGATGAGCCGTTTGCGGGTGTCGATCCCATCGCCGTGCTGGACATCCAGAAAATTATCCGTTTTCTCAAGGAACGCAATATCGGCGTGCTGATCACTGACCACAATGTGCGTGAAACACTGGGCATCTGCGACCGCGCCTATATCATTAACGCGGGTTCGGTCATGGCGGAGGGTAATCCGGATGAAATCATTTATAATGAAAGCGTGAGGAAAGTATATCTGGGTGAACACTTCAAGCTATGACGCGAAGGTACCCCCCGGACACGACAACAAGCCACGACACTAGGCAATGAAACCCGCTCTCCAATTACGGCTGTCGCAGCAGCTGACGCTCACCCCGCAGCTGCAGCAGGCTATTCGCCTGCTGCAGCTCTCCACCCAGGATGTCCATCAGGAAGTCGCCCAGATGCTGGATGAGAACCCCATGCTGGAGCTGGCTGAAGAATCCGCACCCAACGTTTTTTCCCCTGAATTTATCCCTCCCGCAGCGCACAACGACACGACCACAAATGAAACGGTCCGGTCCGATGACCGTGGCGCGGACGATTTTGGCAATGAACAGACGGATTGGAATTCTGGTGGCGGTTCGGCGCATGGCACAGACGATGAGGATGACACCTACCCCGAACAGGCTGCCGAACAGGCCAGCCTGCGCGAGCATCTGCATAACCAGTTAACCACCAGTTCACTGGATGAGCGTGATCGCACAGTGGTGGGCCTGCTGATCGACGCGCTGGATGGAAACGGCTACCTGACGCAGGATCTGCCAGAAGTGACGGAACTGTTGCCTGCAGAACTCGGCCTCACGCTGGATGATCTGGAAACGGCGCTGGTACAACTGCAACATCTGGACCAGCCGGGCTTTGGCGCGCGCACGCTGTCCGAGTGTCTGACCTTGCAGCTCAAGGCGCTGCCGGAAGACACCCCGCAACGCGATCTGGCGATTCGCCTGGCAAGCGGCCATCTGGATCTGCTTGCTGCCCACGATTTCGCCAGAATCAAAAAACTGCTGCGCTGCTCGGATGATGAATTGCGCAGCGCGCAACATTTGATCGTCGGCCTGAACCCAAAGCCGGGCAGCACCTTCGACATGAACGTAGCCGATTACGTGGTGCCTGACGTGATCGTGGAAAGACACCGGAATGAATGGCGCGCCCGGCTCAATGCGGAAGCCATGCCCAAGTTGCGCATCAATCAGATTTACGCCAATATCCTGCAACAGCGCAACGACAAGAACGCATCGCAACTTGCCACGCAGCTGCAGGAAGCAAGGTGGCTCATCAAAAACCTGCAACAGCGCTTCGAAACGATCCTGCGTGTCGCGCAGGCCATCGTGGAGCGGCAAAGCCGTTTTTTCGAGCATGGCGAAATCGGGATGCGCCCACTGGTCTTGCGCGAAATCGCCGAGGCGCTCGACTTGCACGAATCAACGGTATCGCGCAGCACCACACAAAAATTTATGCTGACCCCGCGCGGCATTTATGAATTCAAGCATTTCTTTGGCAGCGGCCTGACCACGGAAAGCGGCGGCTCCTGCTCTTCAACCGCAATACGCGAACTGATCAGACAACTGGTCAGCGCAGAGGACCGACGCAAACCGCTTACCGACAGCCGCATGTCGGAAATTTTGGGGCAGCAGGGCATCGTAATCGCCCGGCGCACCATAGCAAAATACCGGGAAACATTGCATATCCTCCCGGTTAATCTTCGTAAATCACTCTAAAAGAAGGAGCAAGACATGAACATCAATCTAACCGGACGCCATCTGGAAATCACCCCCGCCATTCGCGACTATGCGACCGGCAAGTTCGGCAAGATCAAGCGTCACTTCGACAACGTGATTGACGTGAACATCATCCTTTCGGTGGAAAAACTGCGGCAGAAAGCCGAGGCAACGGTACATATCAGCGGCAAAGATGTCTTCGTGGAATGTGACGACGAAAACCTGTATGCCGCGATTGACGCGCTGGTGGATAGACTGGATCGCCAGATCAAAAAACACAAGGAGAAGTTGTCGGCACGCCGTCACGACGATTCCGGCAAACCAGCAGCAGCGGAGTAATTAACCACGGGCGGCCACCCGCCGCCCCCTATTATCCTGGCCAACCTCACCATGAACCTGATCAGCAAAATCCTGTTACCCGACAATATCCTGCTGGACGCAGAATCCACCAGCAAGAAGCGTGTATTTGAGCGTGTCGGACTGCTGTTTGAAAACAATCAGCAAATCGCGCGCAGCCAAGTGTTCGACAGCCTGTTTGCCCGCGAAAAACTTGGCTCGACCGGTTTGGGACAGGGTGTAGCGATCCCGCACGGCCGCATCGCCAAGTTGCGCGACGCCACTGCCGCATTTGTGAAAACCACCCACCCGATTCCCTTTGATGCGCCGGACGGTCAGCCGGTGAATCTGATTTTTGTGCTGCTGGTGCCCGAGCGCGCCACCGATCTGCATCTGCAAATTCTTGGGGAACTGGCACAAATGTTCAGCGACACGCAGTTCCGCAATCGCCTGCTTGCCTGTGAAGATGGCGCCAATATTCATCAGCTGTTCTACGACTGGAACAGCACTTCATAAGATTTCCATGAGCCAAGTCAATATTAGGCAGCTCTTCGAGGACAAGCAGCAACGGCTGCAGCTCAGTCGCATTGCCGGCGCAGATGGTACCGATCGTATCATCGACAGCGACAAGGTGAATGCCTCCAACAACGGGCTCATCGGCCATCTCAACCTCATACACCCGAACTGGGTGCAGGTGCTCAGCGAGACCGAACTCAACTATTTGCGTAATCTGGATCCGGAAGAACGCACCAGCGCGTTCCGCCAAATTGAAAAAAGCGCCACGACCTGCCTTATTGTAGCCGGCACCGATGACATCCCGGCTGAGCTGGTCGCCTTTGCCGAGCAATCGCATATTCCGTTATTTCGTTCGCCCAAGCCCAGCGTGCACTTGATGTGGCTGATTCGCCACTATCTTGTCAAGGAGCTGGCCGAATCAACCACGCGCCACGGCGTGTTTCTCGATGTGCTGGGTGTCGGCGTATTCATTACCGGAGAAAGCGCGGTAGGCAAAAGTGAACTGGGGCTGGAACTGATTACGCGCGGCAACGGACTGGTCGCCGACGACATTGTCGAATTGCATCGCATCGCACCGGATACGTTGGAGGGGCACTGCCCCGAACTGTTGCGCGACTTTCTCGAGGTGCGCGGCTTGGGAGTATTGAACATTCGCACCATGTTCGGTGAAACGGCGGTGCGCCGCAAAAAGAGCCTGAAACTCATCGTGCATCTGCATCGCCCGCAGCGCGGCGACCTCCCGCAAATAGAACGCCTGCCAATCAACGCCACCTATCAGGAAATCCTCGGCGTGAATATCAGCACCGTCAATATCCCGGTGGTTGCGGGACGCAACCTCGCAGTATTGGTAGAAGCTGCCGCACGCAATTTCGTCATGCAACAGCGCGGCATCGACAGCATGCAGGAGTTCATCGCGCGGCATGATCAACTGCTGCTCGACGAAGACGAATGAAACTTCTCTTGATCAGCGGGTTGTCCGGTTCCGGCAAGAGCGTCGCGCTTAACACGCTGGAAGACGCAGGCTTTTATTGCGTGGACAACCTGCCTGCCGAACTGCTATCCGGACTGATCGAACAACTCATGCCGGCCGGCTATCAGAACATTGCGGTCAGCGTGGACGTACGCAACGCTCACAGCGTTCAGATGCTTCCCAACCTGCTGCTGCAACTCATGCTGCAGCAGAACCTGGCGGTGCATGTGATATTCCTGGATGCGCAAACCGACACGCTGGTGAAGCGTTTCTCCGAAACGCGCCGTCTGCACCCGCTCAGCGACAGGATGCGCACCTTGCCCGAGTGCGTCGACCACGAGCGTGAACTGCTTGCTGAAATCAGCTACATCGGCCACCACATCGACACCACCGATCTCAGTGCCAACGCGCTGCGCGCCTGGGTCAAACAGTTTGCCGAAGTGGATCGCACGCGCCTGACGCTGCTGTTCGAATCATTCGGCTTCAAATATGGCCTGCCGCTGGACGCGGATATGGTATTCGATGTGCGCTGCCTGCCCAACCCCTACTATGAACTGGCGCTGCGGCCGCTCACCGGGAACGACGCTGCGGTCATTGAGTTTATGGAACATATTCCTGACACACAGGACATGTTTGACGATATCCGTCATTTTGTTGAGCGCTGGCTTCCCTGCTTTATCGCCGACAACCGCAGCTACCTCACCGTGGCCATCGGCTGCACCGGCGGACAGCACCGCTCGGTATATTTCACCGAAAGACTCGCACGGCATTTCGAAGGGCAACAGCAGGTGCTGGTGCGCCACCGTGAACTTTCATGAACTCGCCAGCGCGGCTATCCTGCCGCATCTCAAGTCAGGCGACTGGCTGACGCTGTTGCTTGGCGGCACCAGTGTCGTGCTGCTCGCCCTCAATCTATGGAATGGCGGCCTCGCCGACAAGGCCATCATCCGCAGCGGCGGCAAGATCTTCCGTGAAGTACCCCTGTCGCGTGACCAACAAATCGAAGTGCCGGGCCCGCTTGGCATCAGCGTTATCAGCATACAGGGGCGCAAGGCGCGCATCGCTTCCGACCCCAGCCCGCGCCAATACTGCGTGCGCCAGGGCTGGTTGCAACATGCCGGAGAAATCGCCATCTGCCTGCCCAACCAGGTCAGCGTCGAATTAACCGGCAGCCAGAAAAAATATGACAGCCTCAACTACTGAAAACCTGGGAGAAGGGGGAAGGGGTAAGGGGGAAGGGGAGAAACCATCCTCGATCCTCCTGGACACCACCGCCGAGGACCACCATATTGCGCGCATGGCGGCAGTGGCATTCGGCCTCACCGTGCTGGAGAACGCGATTCCGTCGCCGCTACCCGGCGTCAAACCCGGCCTGGCCAACATCGTCACGCTGATCGTGCTGGCGCGCTACGGCTGGCGCACGGCAGCCTGGGTATCACTGCTGCGCGTGGTGGCGGGTAGCCTGCTGTTCGGCAGCTTTCTTGCGCCGGGATTTTTTCTCAGCCTGTCCGGCGCGGTCTGCAGCCTGCTCGTGCTGGCCTTTGCGCAACACCTGCCGCTGCGCTGGTTCGGCCCGGTCAGCCACAGCATCTATGCCGCCTTTGCGCATATCGCCGGGCAAATGGGGGTGGTATATATATGGTTGATTCCGCATACCGGCATCGCCTATCTCATTCCCATTTTTGCCAGCGCCGCCCTGGTATTCGGCACGGTGAACGGTCTTATCGCGGCGCGTTTCATGGATAATGCGAAGACGGCCAACGATCTTGCGAGCGAGAAGCGCATATGAAAAAAACCATCACCCTGGCTTTTACTGGCGCCTCCGGCTTGCCTTACAGCATGCGCCTGCTCGAATGTCTGCTTGCCCGCGGGCAACGCGTCCATCTGGTGTATTCGCAGGCAGCGCAGATCGTCGCCAAACAGGAGCTGGATTTCACGCTGCCGAGCCGGGCACAGGATGCGGAGCAGATATTCGCGGAGCGCCTCGGTAAATTTAGCGGTGAGCTCAGGGTGTTCGGCATCCAGGACTGGTATGCACCGATGGCCTCTGGCTCCAACCCCGGTGACGCGATGGTGGTCTGCCCCTGCACCATGGGCACGCTCGGAAAAATCGCCAACGGCATCGGAGACGACCTGATCGTCCGCGCCGCCGATGTGATGCTCAAGGAAAAACGCACACTGATTCTGGTGCCGCGCGAGATGCCGTTCTCCGTGATCCATCTGGAAAACATGCTCAAACTGTCGCACGCCGGCGCCGTCATCATGCCGCCCAATCCCGGTTTCTATCACCACCCGCAGAGCGTGCAGGATATTGTGGATTTTGTAGTGGCACGGATATTGGATCATCTGGATGTTGCGCATGAGTTGGTGAAGAAGTGGGGAGAAGAGTAGTTGATGGGCTGCAGGTAACGCTGCGGCATAGGCCGTTCGTGCCGAGCCTGTCGAAGCATGAATGACCAAAGGCAAGTCAAAGACAACGAAGTTGCAGTGTAGGCTCACATGCGCAGCATGTTATGCCGGAGCTAAAAGGCGACCCAGGTCTGCCGCCGTTACTCGGCGGCGCACAGGGGATGCAAAGCGGAATACAAGCAAGTAAAGCGCAACGTGCAAGCTACATCATCAACAGCGATCAACCCTGCGTTAGTAACGCCTCGAACTGCTTAATCGGTACCGGCTTGCCAAACAGATACCCTTGGTAGTGAGTGCAGCCCTTGTCCAGGAGAAGTTGTCGTTGCTCTTCCGTCTCCACCCCTTCGGCAATGATGTCCATGTCCAGGCTTTGTGCCATCGCAATGATGGTGCGCACAATCGCTTTATCGCTGCTGTCGGTGGCAAGGTCGCGCACGAATGACTGGTCTATCTTGAGCTGATCGAGCGGCAGCTTCTTGAGGTATTGCAAGGATGAATAGCCGGTGCCGAAGTCGTCCAATGAAAGCTTGATACCGATGGCTTTCAATGCGTTCATGGTTGTAATGGTGTTTTCGATGTTCTCTACCAGCATGCTTTCGGTCAACTCTAATTTGAGCCGCATCGGGTTGATGGCATGGCGTTGCACGGTGGCTTGTACTTGGGCCACGAAATTAGCCTGATGGAATTGCCTGGCACTCACGTTGACCGCCAGTACGAAGTCGCTGGTGAGCGCATCTTGCTGCCAAGCCTTGAGTTGGGCGCATGCCGTCTCCAGCACCCATTGCCCGATGGGCAGGATCAGCCCGGTTTCTTCCGCCAGCGGAATGAATTGTGCGGGAGACACCAGGCCACGTTCAGGGTGTATCCAGCGGATCAATGCTTCTGCTCCCAATGGACGGCGCAAACTGTCTACCTGAGCCTGGTAATACAAATGGAATTGCTGGTTCTCAAGTGCTTTGCGTAATTCGCCTTCGAGGGCTGTGCGGGTGTTAATGGTGTCCTGCATTTTCGGGTTAAAAAATCTCAGGGTGTTGCGGTCTGCTTGCTTGGCCTGATACATGGCGATGTCGGCTCGTTTCAGCAGTTCTTCTGCAGTCTTGCCGTGATCGCTGAAAAGGGCCACACCGATACTCGCGGTGCTGTGGTATTCATGCGTGGCAAGCTGGTAAGGCTGGTTGAGCGCAGCAAGAATTTTTTTACCGACGGTTTCAGTCTGTGTTGCGGCTTCAATGTGTTGCTTGCTCAGGTCTTCCAGCATCACCACGAATTCGTCACCGCCCATACGGGCCACGGTGTCGCCTTCGCGTATACAGGACTCCAGGCGTTGCGCGGTCTGTTGTAGCAGCAAGTCCCCGATATCATGACCGAGGGTGTCGTTGATGTCCTTGAAATTGTCCAGGTCAATGAACAACACCGCACCCTCCCGGTCACTACGCGCGCTGGAAGTGAATGCATGTTGGAGCCGGTCCATAAGAAGCCGCCTGTTGGGCAGGCCAGTGAGCGGGTCGAAGAACGCCAGTTGCTTGATTTCTTCCTCGGCCTGGAGGCTGCTCAATTTAGCGAGTTGCCGTTCGAGCTCGGCTTGCTGGTTCAGCGGACGGAAAACCAGGAGATAAAGGGCGGGAGAAACAATCGCGGTGAGCACGATGGGGTCAACGGCATAAAAGATCAGCTTTTCCAGAAACGGATCTTTCAGGAGGTCGGCATGGATGCTTTTGAGCAGCAGCATGATCAAAAACTCGCTCACCAGCACGATCAAACCCACCGCAATCACCACTCTCGCAGGGGTCTTCATATCTATCGACAACTTTTTCATAAGGCACTCCTCAATTCCGACCGTTCAGCGACAACGGGAAGCACACGCAAAAACGATGTAAGGAGAATTACCGCAAGTTGATCGAGGGGGGGTAACCTATCTGCATGAACTGGCTTGGCTCTGTTTTTCACCCGTTCAACGTTCAAGTACGGGGGCTATGTACTGCACCATACACACTTTGTTCAGGTATTAACATATGCCGAAAGGCCTATATATTAAACTTGGTGTGCTTGAACGTAACAACACATGCAAACTGAACTCGCCATAGAATATCAGGCGGATCATGCAGAAATCCCTAATTTAGAGTGACTGGAATTGGCCCAACAGTCCATCGATACTGTAATAGCCTACCTGAGAGTTGCACTAAACGGTTAGCTGTCCGGGTAAACAACTTATTGCCTACGGTTCAACGATTTTCGTTTTTTATCCCCTGCGCGCCGCCGAGTAGCGCAGGCTGGTCAGGGGGTGTCGGCGAGGACTGATGAAACAACTAGCCCTTCGACAAGCTCAGTGCGAACGGACTAAACTCCCCAGCACTCTCCGCACCGGTGTCGGAATCGCCGCCCGCAACGCCTCCTCCACATCCAGCCACAAACAACCCGGTTGCGCAGCATGCAACGGTTTACGCGCGAGTTGAATCTTCAGCGGTGTGATATGCAGCTTGAAATGAGTGAAGGTATGAGTGAAAGTCTCCAGCCGCTCTCCATGGCTCGCGGTCATTCCATTACGCAAAGACCAGTCCTGGGCCGCCGTCTCATCGTCAAACTGCGGCGGACACCACAACCCGCCCCAGATGCCGCTGCCGGGTCTTTTCTCAAGCAGGATGTCGTGGCCATGCATCAGCAACAGGAAGGTGGCGTGTCTTTCCGGAACGGCCTTGCGCGGACGCGAGGTGGGCAACTCATGTGCGCAACCGGTATTGAATGCGACGCAATCTGACTGCACCGGGCACGCGTCACATTTCGGCCTGCTGCGCGTGCAGATGGTCGCGCCCAGATCCATCAGTGCCTGTGTGTAAGTGGCGATTGCACTACCGCTCCCCCCCCTCTCCCCAGCCCTCTCCCGTGAGGGGAGAGGGAGTAGGGACTCGGCTTGTAGCCAGAGACGTGCCTCGACTTCCTTCTTGCCCGGCCAGCCCTCAATGCCACAGTAGCGCGCCAGCACGCGCCTGACGTTGCCGTCCAGTATCGCGCGGCGTTCGTGGAAGGCCAGCGCGCAGATGGCGGCGGCGGTGGAACGGCCGATGCCGGGAAGCTCCAGTATCTGTTCGAAATCGCGCGGAAATTCGCTGTGATGCTTTTCGACGATGATCTGCGCGGCCTTATGCAGGTTGCGTCCTCTGGCGTAGTAACCGAGGCCGCTCCAGTGTGCGAGCACTTGCTCCTCACTGGCAGCGGCAAGAATGGCGATGGTCGGAAAGGAGGCAACGAAGCGCCGGTAATAGGGGATGACGGTGGCGACCTGCGTCTGTTGCAGCATGATCTCGGACAGCCATACACGGTAGCCGTCCGCCCCCTGCCACGGCAGGTCATGGCGGCCATGCGTGCGCTGCCAGCGGATCAGGCGGGAGGCGAAATTCATCCCGCCACGCCGCAATGGTGCAAATCCATATTATCGGAACAGGCCCTTCAAACCGCCCTTCAACTGCTCCTGCAGCCGGGTCTTCACTTCCTCTTTCTTCTCTTCCACTTTCTGTTTGGCGACTTCGCTGACCATTGCGCCAAAATCCAGCGTGTACTTCAGGTCGGCAAACGGGCCGCTGACGCGCACCGGCACAGTGATGCCGCCGACCGCATCCTTGCCGCCCTGCCCTTCCAGTGTCTTGGCCAGCGTGGCCTTGGCGACATAATTCATGCTGTCGTTGCCGATGTTGATGTCACCGTTGCCGGTCAGGCGCAGCAGCGGCGATTTCAGCGACAGGTCGTCGTTGTGCGCCACGCCGTGATTCACCTTGAAAGTCGCCTTGAGTTCGCTGAAATCGGTTTTTTCTTCCTTATTCGCGCCCTGTGTTTTCGATGCGCCGCCCTTGCCGAATTCGCGCAGGCTCTTGGCGAGGTTGATGCCCTTGATCGCGCCGTCGGCAAGGTTCAGCGACATCGAGCCGTTGAGCGCCTTCTTCATCGCGCCGACTGTATTGCCCTGCATGGTAAGGTTTACGCCGACATTGCCCTTGCCTTCAAGTGTATCGAAATTCGCCGCGTCCTTGGTCAGCGCGGCGATATTCACGCCGCTCAGATTCTGGTTGATGGCAATGACGGGCGCGGCCGGCGCGGCATCCACACTCAGGTTGCCGTTCATGCTGCCCTGATAAAGATTGGCGGATAGCGGCGCAACGTTCACCTTGCCTTTGCGCGCCTTGATATCCAGACGCACGTTGCTGGATTTAACATTCGCCACCTTGAGCGAACCGATACGCAGGCTGCCGTCCAGATTGAGCTTGCGCAATGCGGACAGGTCGAGCGGCTGCTCCGCTTTTGCAGATTTTGACGAAGCAGCTTTCGCTTCCCCTGACGATTTTTTCGACAGGTACAAATCGGCGTCGAGCTGGTCGACATCCACATCGAAGCTAATGGCCGGCTCGGCAAATCCCTTCACGCCGATCCTGGCTTTGACCTGACTTTGCAGCAGACCACCCGCCAAGTTCGCCTGTACGGTTTCCTTGGCGGCATCAACTTGCACATTACCCTTCAGCTCGCTGCTCACTGATTTGCCCGGCAGCTTGTCGCCGGTTGCACTCAGCGCCAGCACAAGATTGGAAAAGTTGAATTGCTGCGCCTCGACATTACCGGACAACGGCGAGGTGAGTTTCACCTTGAACGCCTGCTCTGGCTGTTTCATGTCCAGATCGAGCGTCATGGCGCCGATCTTGAACGATTTTGCGTCGCCCTCCACGCCCGGCGCCGAAATGACGGCGGTGATATTGCCGGAAACGCCGTCCAACTTGGCATTCAGCGTGAGCTTGTCGCCGGAGAATTTGTCTTTGGTGAGATTTAACTCCGGTGCATCCAGCGCGGCTTCGAAATGATCTTTGTCCTTCATGCCGCTTGCGCTCATGGCGAATTGCTTTGCGCCGAACGCCTGCGCCGTCAGATCGGCGTTTACGTCACCGTTAGCCTGCAGCTTGAGATTGCTGATGTCGAGCGCCATGCCATCGGCCTGCAAATCGAGTCCTTCGAGATGATATTGCTGCTTGCCCAGATCGAAAGTCAGCGTGGCTTTCAGTTGGGTGTTGATATCCAGCTTGGGTTGATTGGCCTGCACGCCGGCCGACAGATCAATCTTGCCTGGCACGCCATTGGTGATGCGTCCGGTATGCAGATTCAAATCCTTGATGGTGTACTGGGCACCCGTGCTTTCGTCGAGATAAGTCAGACCAGTTTCTTCGATGGACACCGCGGCGATATCGAACAAGACCGGCTGTTTGCCGTCAGTCTTCTCGCCACCTGTTTCTGGTGTGCCGGCTTTCTTGTCTTCCACGCCGAGCAGATCGTCAATATTGGTCGTGCCGTCTTTGCGCTTGATCAGCGTGGCCTGCAAACCGCTCACCGCCACTTCATTCACCACTGCCTGACCCGAGAGCAGCGGCAGCAGCGCCAGCGAGACGCGCGCCGATTCGATCGCGGCGAATTGTTTGTCGCTGTTATATTCTGAAAGCGCTACCTTGCCGACATTCGCGCCGATATTGGGGAAGAAGGACAGCGTGATGTTGCCGTCGAGGCGCAGATCGCGCTGCTTGCTCTCCTTTACGGCCCTGATGATCTGCTCTTTGTAGTCGTTCGGGTCAAAGGTTGCCGCCAGGTATACCGCGCCTGCCACAACGATGCCCAAGACAGCACCCGCACCTAACAATCCGTATTTAAGAGATTTATTCACGATCACCTCCAGGATGAGTGCCTGGATGGATTATAGCGGAGAGCTTGAAAAAATCACGCTTCCGCCCCGCCCATTTTTCCATGAAGCTGCTAAAAAATTTCGCGAGGAGGGATGAATACAAGGCGTACGGAGCACAGAAACCGCAATGTGCTTGCAGTACATGAGGATGTCGAGTACCGCGCAACGCCGCATAACCAGCCACTTGGCTGCTGCTTTATTTTGGCAACCCAGTGGAATGGCTAGTAGTTCCATCAGGCGCCCTCCGCAGCAATTTTTAGATTACTTTTGAATAGCGCGCGTGTTCTGTGCGGGTACGCAGATACTTGTCAAATACCATGCAGATGTTGCGGATCAGCATGCGCCCCTTGGGGGTGACGCTTATGCATTGCGGCTTGATTTCCAGCAGCCCTTCGCGTTCATATTCGCGCAACTCTCCTATTTCGGTAGCGAAATAGCGGTCGAAATCGATCAGATAGGAAATGTTGAACGACTCTTTGGTAATTTCGAAATGGCACATCAACGCCTGAATGATGGCACGGCGCACCAGATCGTCGGCATTCAGTTCCAGACCGCGCATGATGGGCAGTTCGTCCCTGTCCAGCGCATCATAGTAGTCTTCCAGTTCGCGATAATTCTGGCTGTAGGTCGGGCCGATCTTGCCAATGGCGCTGACTCCAAGTGCAACCAGGTCACAATCGGAATGGGTGGAATAACCCTGAAAATTACGATGCAGCCTGCCCTGACGCTGGGCCACGGCGAGCTCGTCTTCCGGCTTGGCGAAGTGGTCCATGCCGATATACACATAGCCCGCTCTGGTCAACTTGTCCACTGCCATGCTGAGGATGTCCAGCTTCACCTGCGGAGCGGGCAATTCTTCCTCGTGAATACGCCGCTGTGGCTTGAAAACGGTCGGCATATGCGCGTAGTTGTAGATGGACAGGCGATCCGGATTGGCGGCGATCACTTTGTCCAGCGTCGTGCCAAAACCTTCCAGTGTCTGTTTGGGTAAGCCATAAATCAAATCAATGCTGACCGACTTGAAACCATTGGCGCGCGCGACGTTGATGATGCGCATGGTTTCTTCTTCGCTCTGGATGCGGTTCACTGCGCGCTGCACCTCGGCGTCGAAATCCTGCACGCCGACGCTGATGCGATTGAGGCCCTCACTACCAAGCAGTTCGATGGTTGCATTGCTCACCTTGCGCGGGTCGATCTCGATGGAGTATTCGCCGTTGTCTACCAGCTTAAAGTGCTTGCGTACCGCCGCCATGATCTGGCGAAATTCATCATCGCTCATGAATGTCGGCGTACCGCCGCCGAAATGCAACTGTTCGACGACCTGCCCGGGTCCGAGCAGCTTCGCCTGCATATCCATCTCCTTGAGCAAATAGTCCACATATTCAGCAGATTGGCTGCGATCCTTGGTGATCACCTTGTTGCAGGCACAGTAAAAGCACAGGGTGTTGCAGAACGGAATGTGGATATACAGCGACAACGGACGACCGACGCCGCCAATCTCGCGCTTTTCCATCCATTCCCGGTAACGCTCGGCATTAAAAGCTTCTACGAAGCGATCCGCAGTCGGATAGGAGGTGTAGCGCGGGCCGTTCTTATCCAGCCTGCGTATCAACTCCAAGTCCACTACCAGTTGATTGGCTGACTCATTCATAAAATATCCCACGCAATACGTTTTGTAATATGCCGATCATGGACCGGCAGCCAATTTGATATATATCAAGATTCATGGCACACTTCAATAGATTAAACAACAAATTGAAAAATAAAGGTGAAATTTCCCTTTCTCAATTATCAAAGGCCGACAGCGTGCAACAACCCGTTTCAAACTCCCGTATCAAAATAGCCTGTTCCAGCTGCAACCTGCAGGAGTTGTGCCTGCCAGTCATTCTCAATATGGATGAAATACGGCAACTGGACGAGGTCAGCCATCTCAAGCGCAATTATATGCGCGGTGATTACCTTTACCGCAGTGGCAACAAATTTCAGTCGCTCTATGCCATTTACCGCGGCACCTTCAAGACTCAGGTGCTGCACGAGGATGGGCGCGAACAGGTGACCGGCTTCCGGATGATCGGAGACGTTATCGGCCTGGATGCGATTTTCGCCGATTACCACTCCTGCGATGCAGTCGCCCTGGAAAACAGTGAAGTATGCGAACTGCCTTTTAACAAGCTGGAGGCGTTGAGCCGCAAATTACCCAGCCTGCAACGCCATCTGCACAAAATCTTGAGCCGAGAGATTGTACGGAATCAGGGCATCATGCTGCTGCTCGGATCAATGCGCGCCGAAGAACGACTGGCTGTATTCCTGCTCAGCCTGTCGCAACGCTTTGCAGCGCGCGGCTTGTCGCCAACAAAATTCCAGTTGCGCATGTCGCGCCAGGAAATTGGCAGCTATCTGGGGTTGAAGCTGGAAACCGTCAGCCGCGCATTTTCACACTTTCAAAGCACCGGCCTGATAAATGTTAATACCCGTACCGTCGAGCTGATTGATCTGCCCGGCTTGCAAGCCTTTATTGGTAGACAGCCTTAGCGCGCGACGTCCAGTTCTGTTTCACGATTTTAGACAACAGGGCAGGATCACCCGGCAAGTCCGGTTTGACCGGCGCCCAGCAAATTTCGCTCAAAGATGACCTTCGAACGCAAACTCTATTGGGGTATCGGCATTCTCTCTGCCCTGATTTTCGCGGGCTCGTTTTTCACGCCGGGGAGATCCAGCGAAAAAAATGGCCTGCCATGGCATATCGAACACCCCACAACGAACACGATACGTATCTTCGGCCTGACGCTCGGGTCAAGTACCGCCGGCGAAGCGGAACAGCGTTTCCACGAAAAAGCCCAGCCCAGCCTGTTCAAATCGCCCGACGGTCAACTGGTCGCGGAAATGTTCTTCGAACAGGCCACCCTGGCCGGATTGAAATCCAGGATCGTTCTCAGCATCGCCGTTCCCGCAACGGAGCTACAGGCCATGTATGAGCGTGGCCTGCGCATCAGCGGAGTCGGAAGCGGCAAAAAAATCTTGCCAACACCTGACGATGCCGCGCGACTGCGTGAGCTACCGATCCGCAACCTGACCTACATGCCCTCTGTCCGTCTGGAAGATGCCATTCTTCTGAAACGCTTCGGCAAACCTTATCAGCGCATCCGGGAAAAAAACAGTGGTGCTGTCCACTGGCTGTACCCGCAGAACGGCCTGGACATCACGCTGGGCGGCGAGGAAAAACCGGTATTGCAATATGTTTCGCCGGGTGACTTTGACAGGCTATTGCAGCCCTTGCTGGCTAATGGAGAAATGCTCAACTAGAAGTTTTGTCGGACTTTTCCGGCTCGCTATCCTGCTTGTCTTCCGGCGGGTACAGCAGGTCATCATCGTCCAGCAGAATCCGGCTGGCATTGCCTTCCATGTCCTCATACTGTCCTTTTTTGACCGCCCAGATCAATACGACCAGAAAGACCAGTCCGAAGAACATCATGCCGGGGATCAGACTGTAGATCACGTCCATGGTTAGGATTCCCAGAATAAGGTGCGTATGCGCGCCGCATTACCGATGACCGCCAGCGAACTGAGCGGCATGGTGATGGCCGCCACCAGCGGGGTCACCAACGCCATCATCGCCAGCGGCACCATGATAGCGTTATAAACGAAAGACAGCCCGATATTCTGCTTGATGGTGCGCAGAGTGCGGCGCGACAACAAGGTAGCCTGACGCACCTTGTTCAGCTCGTTGTGCATCAGCACGATGTCGGCGCTCTCCACCGACACGTCGGTGCCCGAACCGAGTGCGATGCCGACGTCGGCGCGAATCAATGCGGGCGCGTCGTTGATGCCGTCACCCACCATCGCGACCACCGCGCCCTGCTGCTGCAACTGACGGATCACCTGATCCTTGTCCTGCGGCAACACTTCCGCGATGACTTCCATGCCGCCCAGCTGCCGTGCAATCGCCTCGGCAACCGGTTTGCGGTCTCCGGAGAGCAACGTCATCGCGATGCCCGCCGCGCGCAACTCACTAATTAATTGCGGCGCGTCACCGCGTAATTGATCCGCCAGCGCAAACACGGCCAAATGAGCGCCGCCCATGGCAACATGAACGCAGCTCATCGCCTGCGCTTCGAGTTCATGCGCGCGTGTCAGCAGTTGTGCATCGAGCGCGATGCCACGCCGCCTTAGCCATTCAACACTGCCCAGCAACACGTTTTTTCCCTCTACGCCTGCTTCCACACCCAGTCCGGCCGTCGTCTGAAATCCGGTCACGGGCGCATCGCGATAATTCAACTGCTCCTTGTCCGCTTCCGCGACGATCGCCTTCGCCACGCTATGCTCGCTGTAACGCTCCACCGCCGCCGCGTGACGCAACACCTCCTGTTTCGTCATGCCGGGCGCGACATGCAGTTGTGCGACGCTCATCCTGCCTTCGGTCAGCGTACCGGTCTTGTCAAACACGAAATGGTTCACCCTGGACAGGGTTTCCAGCACCAGCCCGTTCTTGATCAGAATGCCGTGTTTCGCGCCGAGGCCGGAGGCGACCGCAATCGACATCGGCGTCGCCATGCCCAGCGCGCATGGGCAGGTGATGATCAGCACCGAGGTGGCCGCCATCAGCGCAATCTCGAAATCCTTGCTGTTCCAGACAAGAAAAGTTAGTGTCGCGCAGACCAGCGTGACCAGCACGAACCACGGCACGATTTTGTCGGCAAGGCGCTGGATCGGTGCTTTCGAGGATTGCGCCTCCTCGACCAGGCGGATGATCTTCGCCAGCGTTGTTTCCTGCAGCGAAGTACGCACTTCCACCAGCAACGCGCCATTAGTGTTAAACGTGCCGGCGAAAATCTGGCTGCCGGCCGATTTGCTTAGCGGTGCAGATTCGCCGCTCAGCATGGATTCGTCCACCGCACTGCACCCTTCCAGCACGATGCCGTCCACCGGCACTTTACAACCCGGTTTGATCAGCACCTGGTCGCCGGGCTTCACGCCGCGTATCGGCGTCATCCGCTCCTCGCCATCACGCACCACGATCGCTGCGCGCGGCTGCAATTCCAATAGCCTCTTGGTGGCAGAAACCGCCTGATGGCGGAACATACCCTCCAGATAACGCCCGATCAGGATCACGAAAATCAGGTTGGTGACCGTATCGAAATACACTTCCCCACTCCTGCTGGCGGACACCGTGACATACGCGGAGTAGACGTAGGTCACGCTCAGGCCGAGAGCGATCGGCAAATCCATGGTCAGCCATCCGCCGCGCAGGCCGCCTAATGCGCCCTTGTAGAAAGGGTATCCCGCATACAACAGGGTGGGCGTCGCCAGCGCCAGACCGGCCCAGTGAAAGAAATCGCGAAACTCGTCGCGGCTCGCACCGCTGTAGAGCGCAATGGAAATCCACAGCATGTTCATCATCGCGAAACCGGCGAAAAACAACCGGTAAAGCATGGCGCGATTGGCTTTCTTGATTGCGCCTTCCGCGCTTTCCGGGTCGTAGGGCACGGCGGCATAGCCGATTCTGGCCAGCGCATGAATCACCCCGGAAAGTTTGATGCGCTGATTGTCCCAGCGCAGGTGCAGCCGTTTGGCGGCCAGATTGACATTGGCCGACTGCACGCCGGGGACGCGCAGCAGGCCGCGCTCGATCAGCCACACACAGGCGGCGCAATGGATGCCTTCGACGAGCAGATGAATGTCGCGTAAGTCACCTGAGCAGGTCACGAACGCCTGCTGCACTTCGTCGAGATCGTAGATTTCAATGTCCTTGGGGGGCTCCGGCGGCGGTCCGAGCAATGTGCCTTCAGGCGTGCGCTGGTAATAACCCTGCAACCCGGCATCAAAGATGGCGCTGCATACCGACTGGCAGCCAAAACAGCAGAATCGGCGCTCCGCACCGCCGACCTGCGCGCGATAATCCGCCTCGGGCGCGATGGGCAAACCGCAGTGGAAGCAGTTGCCGGTGAGTCGATCGCGTTTCTGTGCCATCTATGCCGGTGAGTTCAGTTTGGCATCTCAACCGAGAACCTGTCGGTATTGACCTCGAATACATCCTCTCCGCGCTGGACGCGGATGCGCAACTCCCAGTAACCCTTGAGCGGAAAACTGATATATCCCTGATAGCTTCCCGAAGACACTTCGCTAAAAGCGGTTGTGAAATCCCTGCCCGCATCGGATGGGCGGTAAGCCTCCACTTCCATCGTTCCGCTGACCGGCTTACCGTCACGGTCTGCCACGCTGATCTCATAGGCCGCCGGTGAATTCAGCGTGATGCCGACGGGTTGCCGGATGGTTATTCTCCAGGCAAGCGCCTTGTGCGCCTGAAGATCACCCAGAACAGCCGCATCGGATTTGCGGTTTCGGGTGCTGTATTCCCGGTCCACCAGAGATGAACGCTCGTGCATGGCAAGCCAGACGAACACACCATTCACCCCCAGCACCGCGACAATCGTCACTAGCAGGCCGAGGAACCACGGGTTGCGTAGGCCGCTTTTGTTATCCTGTGAAATCATATTTATGCTCCATTGCCAAATTGTTCTGCCGCTTGCTTGTCAGGGCTTTGGTCCATTGAACCGGGTCTTGTATTCGGCGGCAATGAGCGGGTCATCGGCGCCCTGAATACGAAACTCGATCGGGGTTACCTCCATTCTGATATTTTCACGCGGTGCCTTGACGAATATGGTAAACGAGGAGCCTCGACTGTGGCGCACCAGCAAGGGTTTTTCCGCGCCGATGATGACCTGGTCTTTTACCCCGCCCTCTGCGCTGACATTCACATACAGATCTTTTTCGGTCTTGTTCACCACCTTGAGCTCATACCTGTTGCGTATCGAGCCATCGCTCAGTGTGACAAACATGGGCTGACGCTCCGGTATCACTTTCAGCGTCAGCGAACCAAGATGCGTCAGCCCGTAAACGATCCCGCCCAGTGCGAGCAGAATAATGGCGATATACACCAGCGTGCGCGGATGCTGGTAAATCTTTTTGACGGGTTTTCCCTCGAGTTCGTCCAGGGAAGCATAGCGGATCAGACCGCGCGGTTTGCCCACCTTGTCCATGATGGAATCGCAGGCATCCAGACACAGGCCGCACGTTATACAGCCCAGTTGCTGCCCTTCGCGGATATCCACGCCTGTCGGACACACCTGCACGCACTGGAAGCAATCGATACAGTCGCCTCGCGGAACCTCCCCTGCGCTCACCTTGCGATGCAGTTTGCCGCGCGGCTCGCCACGCCGATAATCATAGGCCGGCAATATCGTTTGCGCATCGGTCATCACACCCTGAATACGAGCATAGGGACACATCCACATGCATACCTGTTCGCGCAAAAATCCGGCCAGAATATAAGTGCCGAAAAAAAATGCGAGCAGCGTTACCCAGCCCACCAGCGGCAACTGAAGCTGCACCAGTTTGCCCCAGTATTCATAGGCATCCACAAACCAGATGGAAAAACTGATGCCGGTGAGCAGTGAAATCAACATCCAGATGAAGTGCTTGACAGCCTTCTTGCCGATCTTTCCCGGGCTCCACGGGGCGGTGTCCAGCCTGCGCCTGGCAGCCGGATTGCCTTCGATCTTCTCCTCGATCCAGACAAACCAGTCGGTCCATGCAGTCTGGAAACAGAAATAACCGCACCATACCCGCGATGCCACCGAAGTAACCGCAAACAACACCATCGCCAACAACAGCAGCAACAGCGACAACATCCAGATATCCTGTGGCAGCACTGTCAGATTGAAAAAATGAAACTGACGATGCTCAATGTCGAACAGGATGGCCTGCATGCCCTTCCAGCGCAGATAGGGAACCAGGAAGAACAGCAGCCAGAGCGACTGGGTATATTTTTTGATGGTGCGGAAAAAACCGGGCATGCGCTTGGCGTGTATGGTCTGGTCGCCCTTGTTCACATTCCAGTGCTCAAACTCCCGATAAATTCCGGTCATCGAGCCGGCTTCCTTCTGCTCCGATTCGTTGTTCACGTTCTCGCTCCTGACTGGCCTATTGTTTATCCGGGATTGCGTCATTTCAAAACCAACGAGCCGCTATTGTAGCTGCGGTTGGTAACGTCCAGGCCCATCAAAAAACCTCAACTTCCGGATGAAAAAAGGAGGAGATCT
This sequence comes from uncultured Gallionella sp., assembly GCA_964355765.1. GTDB lineage: Bacteria > Pseudomonadota > Gammaproteobacteria > Burkholderiales > Gallionellaceae > Gallionella. The sequence goes on along the minus strand of CAYHEM010000003.1, from coordinate 6,830 downwards.
AGCTCTCCTCCTTTCTGCTCGGGTTACCGAGAATTTAACCGAATTTTAAGAGGTGCGGGCAGCCTAACTTCCTGTTTCGAAAGCGGTGGGCATGGCAACAACTTCACCGCCGCCAAGCTTGTAAACAAATACCGCCAGTTTTTTCATTTCGGTCTCGCTCAGCTTGCCTGACGCCTTGAAGGAGGGCATGCCGGCCTCGCGTCCCAGCGGATCGCCGACATTCACGCCATAGGTTATTGTCTGTTTGATGCCTTCAATTGATCCGTCAAAACGCCATATTTTGTCAGTCAGGTTAGCCGAGCCCATGGTCCGAATACCCTTGCCGTCTGCTCCATGACATAGCACGCAGCCGGTATTCACAAACAACGGAGTGGAAGCAGGCTGGCCATTCGCAATCGCACGGGCCAGAGTGTCGATATCTGCCTCGGACAGGACATCCTTGTACTCCATCATCATACTTTGCCGGCCGGCCTCGATGGAGGTGTAAATGTCGTCGATCCTGCCACCATACAACCAGTCGTCATCGTTCAGGATGGGGGCAAACAGGCCCTGCTTGTCATGCGTACCAATGCCGTTCTGGCCGTGGCAGCCCGCGCAGTTATCGCCAAACAGCACCTTGGCGGAACGCTCCACATATTCGCTCAATTCATCATCGGCCAGGATGGCGGCCGGCGTCATGTCCTTGAGCTTGGCTTCGAACTTGCCGCGCAAGGCGTCCACCTCATCCTTGTCAGCTTCCATTTCCTTGATCGCAGTCCATCCGCCCAGGCCCTTGAAATGGGTGCCTATCGTAGAAATCGGAAAAGAAGGATAGTACAGAAAGTACACCACGCAGAATAACGCGCTGGCAGCCAGTCCCACCATCCACCACCTGGGTGGCTGATTGGTGAAATCGGCCAAATCATCGTCCCATACGTGGCCGGTGGTCGGCACGTCCGATGTGTTGTGCTTGTCAGTCATTTTTTTCTCCCATTATCAACAGGGTCTTCATCCTCAAGCGCCATACTGCGCCTGGATTCAAACGCGTCCTTATTCGCCGGGCGAAGCACGATGAAATAAATCACCCCCATGCCGATGAAGGCACCCAGCGTAAAAAGCACCCCGAGCCAGTCATTCGTCGTCATGGCGGAAACGTCCATGCCCAGATAGCCCAGCAGCTTAGTCACGGTAATTCACACCCTCGGTAAACTTGATGTGATTGCCCAGACTTTGCAAATAGGCAACCAGGGCATCCATCTCGGTTTTTCCTGTGGTATCGGCCGCACCCCGAATATCGACTTCACTATAGTGGGCCGGGTAGAACGGCATCGCGTTCATGACCTCCATGGTTTCCCTGACCTTGACCGGATCCACCTTCCTGTCGTCCAGAAAGACATAATCCGGCATGACGGATTCGGGCACCACTTCACGTGGATACCTCAGATGCCGACGGTGCCATTCATCCGAATATTTGCCGCCAACGCGCGCCAGGTCAGGGCCGGTACGCTTGGAACCCCATTGAAACGGATGATCGTACATGGATTCGGAGGATACCGAATAGTGTCCATAACGATCCTTCTCGTCGCGAAACGGACGAATCATTTGAGAATGGCACAGATAACAGCCTTCGCGAATGAAAATTTCGCGCCCAGCCAATTCAAGCGGCTTGTAGGGACGCACGCCGTCTCCCGGCTTCCAGTCTTCCAGAGTCTGGCCGGCCTTGCGCTGCCATACGATGGGGGAAATCTCCTGACTGTCCACCTTGCTTGTAACGTCAGGCGACAGATGGGTCATGGTGCGATCCAGATAAAACAGCGGGACGATTTCCACGATACCGCCGAACACCAGAACGATGGCAACAACCACGAACATCAGGACGGTGCTGCGTTCAATCCTGTCCTGGAGTCTGGTTGAATAGATCTTGTCGTGATCAGACATGTCTCTCTCCTTATGCTCGAACAGGAACGGCGATTGAAGCGCGTGTGGCCCCTGCCTGCCGTACGGTCATCACCACGTTGTACAGCATCAGCCATGCACCCAGATTGAAAATCAGCCCGCCGATAGTGCGCATCACGTAATACGGATGCATCGCAGATACCGACTCAACGAAGGTATAGGTCAATGCGCCGTATTCATCATAATCGCGCCACATCAAACCCTGCATGATGCCAGACACCCACATCGCCACGATATAGATCACGGTGCCGACAGTCGTCAGCCAGAAATGCACATTGACCAGGTTGTCAGAATACATTTCGGTGTTCCACAGCTTTTTCACCATGTGATAAAGCGCACCGATGGCCACCATCGCTACCCAACCCAGCGCACCGGAATGCACATGACCTATAGTCCAGTCGGTGTAATGCGACAGCGCATTCACGGTCTTGATGGACATCACCGGCCCTTCAAAAGTAGACATGGCGTAGAACGCCAGCGCAACCACCATGAAACGCAGAATGTAATCGGTACGCAGGCGATCCCACGCACCGGACAGCGTCATCATTCCGTTTATCGCCCCGCCCCAGGACGGGATGATCATCGCCAGGGAAACTGCCGCACCCAGTGTACCGGTCCAGTCGGGCAAGGCGGTGTATTGCAGGTGGTGCGAACCCAGCCATACATAACCGAAAGTCAGCGCCCAGAAATGCAACACCGACAGGCGATAGGAATAAATCGGGCGACCCGCCTGCTTGGGCACGAAGTAATACATGATCCCCAGAAAGCCTGAAGTCAGATAGAACCCCACTGCATTGTGACCCCACCACCATTGCACCATCGCATCCTGCACACCGGAGAAAATGGAATAAGAGGTGGTGAGACTGACCGGGATGGCGAGGCTATTGACCACATGCAGATAGGTAATCATCACGATCATGCTCATCGTGAACCAGTTGGACACATAGATATGGGAAGTCTTGCGAATCGCCACCGTCATGATGTGATTCAAACCAAACGCCAGCCAGACTACCGCAATCAGGATGTCAATCGGCCAGGCCAGTTCAGCATATTCCTTGCCCTGAGTTATTCCCAGAGGCAGCGTAATGACCGCCAGCACGATAACCAGATTCCAGCCCCAGAAGGTAAACCATGCCAGACCATTGCTCCACAGCCTGGTCGCGCCGGTGCGCTGCACCATGTAGTAGCCGGTACCCATCAGGGTGCAGCCGCCGAATGCAAATATGACCGCGTTGGTATGCAAGGGACGCAAACGCCCAAAAGCAACTTCCGGAATAAAGTTCAATACTGGCCAGGCTAATTCCGCTGCAATCCACACACCGATCAGCGTGCCCACTACCAGATAAATAACGGCTACGATGGAAAACCATCGGACCACTTCCATGTCGTACTTCACGGGTGTTGCCTGGGCTGCATCCATAGTCCCCTCTCCTCTTCAGTCAAAGTCCCGAATCAATTCGTCACTGCCGCGATTTGTAGCAAAGGTCTGGCGCCTCGGGTCACCCGCAATTCAGCATGCGAATATCCATTTTGCAAATTATGCACCTAAAAACCAACCCTCGTTGTCATAACACGCAAGAATAACGTGTTGGCCGTTTTCAGCTTTTTAGTCCGTGTAACGCATTGTCCGCCTCCGAATCAAAGAAAACCCTGATGCACGTCAACCTTATTGCCTATTGGGCAACACATAAGAATCGGAAGTCTTTGTAACGCGCAGAGTGCGCTGAAAATATCCGCAGCAAAGCCTGCAGAGTGACTCTTTTGAAAGGATCAGCGCGAATGAGAAGCGCGCACCAGCGGTAAGGCTCGCGTAACGCCAGAATATGGCTCATGTGCAATGGAGCTCAGACGATCCCTGTCCTTCAGGACAATAAGCCGCCGCTGGCTGGCAATTAAGCCCTCCTCCTGAAAGCGGGCAAGGATGCGGCAGACGGTTTCCTCGGCAAGGCCCAGATAATTGCCGATATCTCCGCGTGACATGCTCAAGTTGAATTGAGTCGCAGAATAATTGCGCATGGAAAAACGCCTCGACAGAGTCAAAAGAAAAGTCGCCAGCCGTTCTTCGGCATTCTTCTTTCCCAGCAACAGCATCAAATCCTGATTGCGCTTGATCTCTTTGCTCATCATCTTGAGCATTTGATAATGAACGGAGGGAATTTTTCGCGCCAACTCCTCGAAGCAACCCAGTGAAATTTCACACACCGAGGTGATTTCCAGGGCCATTGCCTCGCAGTTGTAGCGTTTTTCGTCGATGGCGCTCAGTCCCAGCAACTCGCCCGGAATGTGAAAACCGGTAATTTGAAGTCGGCCGTCGGCGGTTGAAACATAGGTTTTTACCGAACCGCTGCGAATCGCATAAACACAGGTGAATTCCTCGTCAAGGCGGTAAAGGATCTGGCCGCGCTTGACCACGCGCTTCCTTTTTACATAGTGATCGAGCAGCTTTGTATCGGCGCTGTTCAGCCCCATCGGAAGACACAACTGATAGAGCCCGCAATCCTGGCAGGCGATCGCATCACACTCTGGTTTTGTTAATGCTTGAAGCGCCATAACGTATTCGTTAGATCGTAAAGGATGTCTTTCGCGCAGAACCCGTAGCTGCTGCGCGAATTATAGTCTTCATCAGGCAATTTCGAGCGACTATGCAACATCAGGATCAGTTGCCGAAGCAGTCTTTAAATATCCCGAAAACACACTCGCTCCATATTTCCGCAATAAACGGAGCATGGCGGATGCCTTGTGCAGCGTCTCCTGATATTCCGCCTCCAGACTTGAGTCCGCCACAATACCGCCACCTGCCCAGCAATGAATATTGCCGCCTTCATGCACCAGTGTACGAATGGCGATATTGCTGTCCATATTGCCATCAAAGCCGATATAACCGATCGCGCCACAATACACCCCGCGTCTATGGGGTTCCAACTGTTCGATGATTTGCATGGCGCGAAGTTTGGGTGCACCGGTTACGGAGCCGCCCGGAAAGCAGTCACTCAGCACATTCAGCGCGTCACGTCCTGTTGCAAGACGGCCTTCAACCGTACTGACCAGATGATGCACATTGGCAAAGCTTTCCACCTCAAATAATTTCGGCACTCGCACCGAGCCGGGCGCGCAGCTTTTACCCAGGTCGTTACGCAACAGGTCTACGATCATCAGATTCTCCGCGCGGTCTTTGGGATGCCAGTGCAATTCATCGGCATGCAAGCGGTCCTGCTGTTCGTCGCTGCTACGCGGACGCGTACCTTTGATGGGCCTGGTTTCAACCCTACCGTCTTGCACACTGATGAAGCGTTCCGGCGAAGCGCACAGGACTTGCGCCCGTGGCAGGTTCAGAAAAGCTGAATAGGGCGCGGGGCTCATGCTGCGCAGCGCCAAGTAGGCGCCGAACGCGTCACCGTCAGCCTTCACGCTAAAGCGTTGTGCGAGATTAACCTGATAGCAATCGCCTGCCCTCAAATAGTCCTGCACCACCGCAAATGCGGCAGCGTAACTATCGCGGGTAAAGTTTGAAACAACTTCCCCATGCACGCGAAAAGTATCATGAAGCGGCAGCGGATTACTTTGCAAACGAAGCAATATTTGCGGCAGCAACCTGCCCGTTTCAGCGAATCGCTGATGCGATACCAAACGCGCGGTATGCTGCTGATGGTCCAGCACAACCGCCCAGTCGTAAATACCGATAGCCATGTCAGGGAGATGCCCGTCGACCTGCGCAATGCCCGGCAGGACCATCATCCGGCGTGCCAGATCATAACTCCAGTAACCCAGTGCGCCACCGGCAAAGGGCACGTCAGTTACGGGCGGGCACGGCTCCCCCAGTTCGTTGCGCAGCGCGGCAAATGGATCGCCCTGCGTTCCCGCGCGCTCCAGCGCAAATGTACGATACGGTGCAGCAGTCAAAATGTCATAGCGCGCCATCCCGCCGCTGTCCAGCCACATCGCCCAAGGCAAATCGGCCAGCACGGCGTAATAGCGCGAAGCATCGGATTGATATGGCAGTTCGGCGCAATAAAAACTCATTGCTTAATCCCCGAGATGCGCCTGACTCCAAATGGCTGTAGCAAATACATGTGCGCATTGTCGCACACAGAAAAATGGCATCGCCACAATCGTTGCTGCCCCATTGACCGACATCGCAAAGAATTCCGAGGGTAAAAGAGGGCAGTCGCAAGTCTTTCGATTTGTGACGGGGACGACAAAACGCGCCAACATTGCATTGGCAAAACAAAAAGGCGCACGCACCGGTTAGTGCGCCACGAACTCAAGCACTGTGGCAAACCCTTTCCGCAAAAACGAATCAGGCGGCTACACCTGCACCAAACTTCCCTGGTAACAGATCGTCAAGCCTAACGCGTTATCCGAAAAAACAGCCAACTGCAGGAACAACCAACATTCCCCGCAACAGCCGAATCACTGTAACGCAATGGAGTTTCAGAGGCGCCTTCCAAGAAAAAACCCGCACTCCTTGTTCAGCACACCAAAATCCACCGTATCGTAGTTTGCCACCATCGCCGCAAAACCAATCAGTTCGGCTTGCCGACTCCTTGAGTAGGAAAAGGCCATGCTGCAGCCGGACGCACAGGTACAGGTGCGGAAGGTGCCGGCGCCGGAACAACAGGTTTAGCTGCTACAGGAGCTGCCGGTTTCTTGGCTGCTGGCTTCTTGGCCGCTGCTTTTTTCGCAGCTGGTTTTTTGGCAACTGCCTTCTTAGCCGCTGGCTTTTTGGCTGCTACTTTCTTGGCTGCCGGCTTCTTGGCTGCTGCTTTTTTCGCAGCTGGTTTTTTGGCAACTGCCTTCTTAGCCGCTGGCTTTTTGGCTGCTACTTTCTTGGCCGCCGGCTTCTTGGCTACTGCTTTTTTCGCAGCCGGCTTCTTGGCTACTGCTTTCTTAGCCAC
>CAYHEM010000002.1:0-228716 GCA_964355765.1 uncultured Gallionella sp. | reverse complement strand
GGCGGTCTTGACCTGTACCCGGCTCAAGTCACCCATGGGAAAGTCGGATGAACCATTTTTATAAATATCCGTCACAAAATCCATCGCCTTTTGCCAGACAATCAGATCACCATATTTCATCCGCCTCCCTCAATCCTCGCTCCTCGATCCTCGATCCTCACTCCTCGATCCTCACTCCTCGATCCTCGCTCCTCGATCCTAAACCGCCACCGGCGCCCTAATCGCCGCATGCGGGTCATAACCCTCCAGCGTGAAGTCTTCATATTTAAAACCGAAGAGGTCCTTCACTTCAGGGTTGATGCGCATGACCGGCAGCGGGCGCGGCTCGCGTGATAGTTGCAGTTTCGTCTGCTCCAAGTGGTTTACGTACAGGTGCGCATCGCCGAAGGTGTGCACAAAATCACCGGGCTGCAGACCGCATACCTGCGCCATCATCAGCGTGAGCAGCGCATAGCTGGCGATGTTGAAGGGTACGCCGAGAAAAATATCCGCACTGCGCTGGTAGAGCTGGCAGGAGAGTTTGCCGTCTGCGACATAAAACTGGAAGAACGCGTGGCAGGGTGCCAGCGCCATCCGCTCGAGATCGCTCACGTTCCATGCCGAGACGATAATACGGCGCGAATCGGGATTGTTCATGATCTGATCAACGGCAACCTTGATCTGGTCGATCGCACGGCCGTCGGGTGCGGCCCATGAACGCCATTGCTTGCCGTACACCGGGCCCAGGTTGCCATGTTCATCTGCCCACGCGTCCCAGATAGAAACACCGTTTTCCTTGAGGTAGCGGATATTTGTATCGCCCTGCAGGAACCACAACAGTTCGTGAATGATGGATTTCAGGTGACACTTCTTGGTGGTGACCAGCGGAAAGCCCCGCGAGAGGTCGAAGCGCATCTGGTAGCCAAATACGCTGATCGTGCCGGTACCGGTGCGGTCGGATTTTTTCGTGCCGTGATCCAGCACATGTTGCATGAAATCTAGATATTGACGCATGGCGAAGCCCGTATAATCGACGGGGTTAAATGACTTGATTCAGAGGACGCCATGCTAGCACAACTCACCTTCTCGCAGACCTTGCGCACCAGCACACACCTGCTGGTGCTTCTCCCTAAAACCAAAATATTGCCAAAAGACCTGCCGCAGGGCGAGCTGCTCGCCGCCGTGCTCAAACGCCGCGACATGAAGGCGGATGAACTGGCAAAATCCCCCGTCGCCGCGAATACGGCAGACGGCACACTGGTAGCATGGGCGATGCTGGATACCGACAAGGACATGTTCGCGCAACAGGTGCAGATGCGCAAGGCGATACAGTTATTGCTGGACGAGCATCCGGGAAGGTTGAGCATCGTGGTGCTGGGCGATGAAAAACAGCGTCGGCATGCCGCCGAACTGGCGGTGTACTGCGCGTGGGTCAATGGCACGCCACTGCCGGCACACAAGAAGAAAGATGAGCGCAAACCCTTGCAGAAAATCACGTTGATTGGCAGCGTAAACAAGGGGGCGTTTGATGTGTTACACGCGCAAGCCTCGGGCAATTTGCTGTGCCGGGAACTGACTTCGCTGCCGCCGAACGAATTGACGCCGGGCATGTACCGCAAGCGCTTGAAAAAACTGGCGCGTGAAAACGGCTGGCATCATGCGGAATTCGACATGAAACTGCTGCGCAAGATGGGCGCGGGTGCGTTCGTCGCGGTGGCACAGGGCAGCGATCCCGAAGACGCCGCCATCGTTCATCTGACGTACCGGCATCCCAAGGCAAAGCAGACCGTGGCGCTGGTCGGCAAGGGCATCTGCTTCGATACCGGTGGCCACAACCTCAAGCCGTCGCGTTACATGCACAACATGCATGAAGACATGAACGGCTCTGCGGTTGCGCTCGGCATTCTGTTTGCCGCGACGCAGGGTCAGTTGCCGGTCAACATCGACTGCTGGCTGGCGCTGGCGCAAAACCATATCAGCCCCAAGGCCTACAAGCAGAACGACATCGTCAAGGCGCTCAACGGCACCACCATCGAAGTGATGCACACCGATGCCGAGGGACGCATGGTGCTGGCCGACACGCTCACCCTCGCTTCACGCGGCAAACCGGACTGGATGATCGACTTCGCCACACTCACCGGCAGCATGGCGATGGCGCTCGGCGCGCGTTACAGCGGTGTACTCGGCAACCGCGACGAACTGGTGCAACGCGCGGTGAGCGTCGGCAAACAAAGCGGTGAACGCCTGTGCGCCTTCCCACTTGACGAGGATTACGAGGCGGCGCTGGACTCGAAAGTTGCCGACATCAAGCAATGCACGCTGGACGGCGAAGCCGACCACATTCTCGCCACGCGCTTCCTCAAACGCTTCGTCGAACACGACGTGCCGTGGCTGCATGTGGATCTGTCCGCCAGCCGCTGCGAAGGCGGGCTGGGCAGCGTTTCAACCGAAGTAACGGGATTTGGCGTGGCATGGGGGTTGGCGATGCTCGGAGGCAGCAATATACAGTGATAGAATGGCGCGCCTTTACCCCGACAGCCTTCGCCCCACCTGCCCAACATGAACAAGCAAGCAACGCTGCAATCCATCAGCAAACAGGTGCTCGAACTGACGGTAACCGGCAGCACCACGCCCGGTCTGGATAAACTGCTCGAACAGTTGTTTGCGATTTTAAACAATGCCCACGAGTTACCTCTCGATCCGCGCGGCGCAATCGTATTGACCAATCCGCAAGGACATCGCGTGCAAGTGGCTCAATTCGGCATGGAACCGGCATGGAGCGCTCGTGCCCGCTGGCAATCGCCCGCCTTTGAAGACGCGGCCATTTTGCCGGGCAACGTAATCAGGTCAGGCCTGTGCGAAAATCCGACAACGCCTGGAGAGCAGCGGCAAATGCTGCTATTACCTCTGGAATCCAATCAATGTTTCGGCTATGCCGCCCTGTTTACTCCGCTTTTCTACCAGCCATCGCCGATTCACCTCGATTTTTTTGCCAACCTTTCGCTCGCGCTTTCGGGTTTTGTGCAACGCACCATCACTAACGAAATCCTGCAAGTCTACAAACACGAACACAAAGCCATCCGCGCAGAATCGCTGCAGAGCCTGGGTGCCGCATCAGAGTATCGCGACAACGAGACCGGCTGGCACATCGTGCGCATGACCAATTTCGCCCTTGCGATCGCCAGGGCGCTTGGACTGCCCGATGAGCAAAAGGACTTGCTGTATGTTGCGGCGCCGATGCACGATGTCGGCAAGATAGGCATATCCGACAACATCCTGCTCAAGCCGGGCAAGCTGACCACGGAAGAGTTTGAAATCATCAAGACGCACACCACCATCGGGACTTCCATCATCGTGGGCGATGACAGCATCATGGCGGCGGCACGCGATATTGCCGGTTCGCATCACGAACGCTGGGACGGCACGGGTTATCCGACCGGACTGGCGAATGAGCAAATTTCCCTGCTGGCGCGTATTTGCGCGGTTGCAGATGTCTTTGATGCGCTCACTTCGAAACGCCCCTACAAGGAACCCTGGACCGTCGAGGATGCATGCAAACTGATCGCCTCTGAATCAGGCAAGTCTTTTGACCCTACCGTGGCAAGCGCTTTCGAGGCAGCCATGCCGGAGATTCTCCGCATCCGCGAGCTCTATCGGGACGAAATCATCGACCCCAACAAGGCGCTCAGCCTGCCGGCCTTACCGCCGCGCGCCCACGAGTGGATAAAGTGGAATGGCAGCCTCAGCACCGGGATCGACGCCATTGACGAACAGCACCGCTATCTGGTCGACCTGATCAACGATCTGTTTGAAGTGGTCAGCAACAAGCGGGGTTCCCTTAAGGCAGCAAAGCTGATCCAGGCAACCGTGATCTATGCCCAGGTTCATTTTCGCGCAGAGGAAAAAATGATGCGCCATTATGGCTACAAGGAATCAGAACGCCATAAGCAGCAGCACCATGAATTTGAAGCCAGGGCTTATCAGTTCTACAAAGACATGCACGTCAATCCGCTGGCAGTACAACTCAACGCATTACTCTACCTGCGCGACTGGCTGGTTCACCACATTGGCGTCGAGGATATCAAGCTGCGCGCGCTGATCGGCGCATAAACCCCCAATCAGCTGCTCCTGCACACCCTGTTCCTGCCGCCCTCCTTCGCCTCATACAGGGCTTTGTCCGCCGCAGCCGTCAGTTTTTCGTCCGAAGTTTCCCGGGGAGGCAGTGAGGCGGCACCGATGCTGACGGTAATGTTGATGGTTTGCCCCTGCCCGATATCGAAACGATGCACCTCGACCAGTGAGCGAATCCGCTCCGCCGTGAGCACGGCACCCTCCATCCCGGTCTCGGGAAGAACCACTGATATTTCCTCGCCGCCATAGCGACATACGTTGTCCTGCTCGCGCGCACAGGTTTGGATCAGGTTGCTCAGGCCCACGATCACCATGTCGCCGGCCACATGGCCGTAGGTGTCGTTAACGCGCTTGAAGTGATCGATGTCCAGCATCAGCAACGCGAGGGGTCGATCGTAGCGCTGCGACCGCTTGCCTTCCTTTTCCAGTACGGCAAAGAGCATACGGCGGTTCAGCAGTTTCGTGAGGCCGTCGCGCATGGCCATGTCCGCCAACATACGTGAACGGCTTTCCAGCTGCGTGCCCACCCGTCCCACCAGCCAGTAGAAAAGACCAAACAGCAGGCCGCCGGCAGCCAGCGCGATCATGCTGCTATAGACCACCTGTTTACGTGCACGCTCGGTTTCGCGTGTCGTGTCCAGCAGAATCATGAGCTGCCCGATGTCAATGCCTGCCGCGTCAAGCAATGGCACAACGATGCTGCGGTAGGAAACAGGCTGCTGCACGATGTCGGCCAATGATTCCGCCGCATCCCGCTTGCTGACCTGCTCCGCCAGCGCATTCGGCACAGCCTGCATGCCTTGTGAGCTGAGCACAACATCCGGGAAACGCTCCCAATCCGGAGCACGCCCAAACAGGCGCATGCCGGATTCCCACTGGTCGCGCTTGAGAAACTGCTTGCGGATCAGCACATAGGTTTGCACGCCCAGATATTCACGAACTTCTTCCAGCGCGTGATCCACCTCCATCCCCAGTTCCACATAGCCGATCAGGTGCTTTCTTTCCTCATCCGCATACCAGGGATCCACCACCCGTAATGTCAGCGTTCCCAGCGGCCCCAGCTCCACGCCCTGCGCCGTTGCGCCCGTGCGTTCCGCTTCCAGTGTGGTAAAGCGGTCGATGACATCACCACTCCTCTCCGGCTGGTGGACGCGCAGCAGGCTGGCCCGATTCGCCCGCGTGAAATACATATGCGTGATGCCCGAAATCTTGCGCAAATCCGCAAACAACGGCGCGCTTCTTTGCAGCAATTCAGCCCGATCGCCTCGCTCCAGCGCTTCATGAAGCGCCTGATTCTGTTCCAGCATCCTGATGATGGTTTGCAGCGCGACGGCATTGTGGTGAACGCTGTTCTGATACAGATCCGAGGCGGAAGCCTGAATCTTCACGGCCCCGCTCTCCACTTCTTTCTGCTGGCTACTGTAATACTCATAGCTGAACAGGCCAATCGCCAGCATGATGACCAGAGTGAGCGGCGCCAGAAAGAACAGGCGCAGGCGCATGGTTTCATTGCCGCCTTCGCTCAATTCCAGCATGTCCCAGTTTTCTCTATCCGCCATGTTTCGGCTCCCCATGCCTCTCTTTTTATTTACCAGAGCATTGTACAACACAACATCGATGCAGGCTTTTCTACCCGGTCACTTCGAAGCCGGTGTAGCTGCCCTCATGCGGCCCGATTTCGACCTGCTCCACCTGCGCGCCCTGCGGGCCGCGTCTTGCCCAGCGCACGATAGCATCCACCGCGGCTGGTTCACCCTGCACTGCCGCTTCCACCGTTCCGTCGCTGCAGTTGCGCACCCAGCCGGCGACTCCGAGATGCTGCGCCTCGCGGCGCATCGAATCGCGGAAAAATACGCCTTGCACGAGGCCATGAATCACGAGTCGCTGTGTCTTTGTTTTTCCGGATTGATCGGTCATTTCCTTCTCCTGCCCTTGTTCCCGGGTTCGGGATTCCGTTTCAATTATCTTTCAATACTGTCAACCCTGCATAACAGTGTCAGAATGTCACCCGTTGCATATGTTGAAAATTGCATGCTGAATACCAGGCAGGAGTTCCAGATGAGCGCACCCGGCCACCCAGAACGACTCGGCACCGTATTTTTCAGGCGCACCGTTTTGCTGGCTGCCGCCATTCTTCTTGTCGCCGCCTGCGGCAAGGCGAAGGAACATACGCTTCCCGCCGGCAGCCAGATTCTGGCACTGGGTGACAGCCTGACCGCCGGAACTGGCGTGGCGCCCGAAGAAGCGTGGCCCGAGCGGTTGGCTCAACTGACGGGGTGGGTAATCATCAACGGCGGAGTAAGCGGCGACACCAGCGGCGCTGCCCTGGAGCGCTTGCCGACGCTGCTTGAGGAACACGACCCGGTTCTGGTACTGGTGACATTGGGGGGCAACGACATGCTGCGCCGTATTCCACAGGCGAAGACCATCGCTAATCTGGGTCAGATACTCGACCTGATAAAGCAACGCGGCGCAAAACCGGTTTTGCTGGCAACACCCGAACCGAGTATCGCGGGCGCCGCCTTCCGGAACTTGTCTGCGGCGGATTTTTACCGCGAAGTCGCCGATGCGCACGGGGTACCGCTGATCGAAGACGCGATTGCCGACGTGCTTTCCGACCCGCAAATGAAGGGCGATCCGCTGCATCCGAATGCCGCAGGGCACGCGCAATTGTCCGGAAAGATTTTTGATGCGCTGAAATCCATCGGCTATGCTGCCGAATAATGAAACAGGCAATGGAGGCTGAAGATGGATAAAGAATTCTGGCTGGAACGCTGGCAACGCGAAGAGACTGGCTTTCACCAGAACGAGATCAATCTCCATTTGCGCGAATACTGGCCGGAACTGCGGCTTGCGCACGGCAGCGAGGTGTTCGTGCCGCTGTGCGGCAAAAGCCGCGATATGCTGTGGCTGCGCGAGCAGGGGCATGCGGTGCTGGGCGTGGAACTGAGCGCCATCGCGGTGCGGGCGTTCTTCAGGGAAAACGGCTATGCCCCGCATCGCATTGCCAACGAAAATTTCGATCGCTACTCAAGCGACGGTCTGCGTATCCTGTGCGGTGATTTTTTCGACCTGAGCAAAGCGTATCTGGCCAAAGTGGGTGCGGTATATGACCGCGCGTCGCTGGTCGCGCTGCCGCCGGACATGCGTGAACGTTATGCGCGCCATCTGGTGAGCATCCTGCCGCCTGGCACGCAAATCCTGCTGATCACGTTTGATTATGCGCAGGCCGAAATGCAAGGCCCGCCGTTTGCCGTTTCCGTAAACGAGGTGGAATCGCTCTACCGCGAACACGCGGAAGTACGCCTGCTGGCGCAACTGGACGTGCTGGCGGAAAACGCGCGCTTTCAGGAGCGCGGCTTGAGTACACTGCAGGAAAACATCTTCCTGCTGACGCTGCGCAAGCCTCGATTCTGAAAGTCACAGTTCGGTCCGCAGATTACGCAGATTAAACAGATTGTCAGGCCGTCACGCGACGCAGCAGCAGAAACACGCCCGGATCATTGAATGAATCATTTGCTTAATCTCGCGAAATATGCGGACAAGTGCTTTTGTTCAGGGCGTTACAACTCGACCGTCTGGCCGGGCTCCGGCACCGTCACCACCCAACCCCGCTCTTCCTGCAGGCGCTCGGCAAACGCGAGTGCCGCACTTTCTTCTCCGTGCACCACGAAGGTCTTGCGCGGCGGCTTTTTGAAGCCGCCGGTCCAGGCCAGCAACGCCGCCTGATCGGCGTGCGCCGAAAACCCGCCGAGTGTGTGCACCGAGGCGCGCACCGGAATCTCATGGCCATAGATGCTTACCCGCTTCGCCCCATCCACCAGTCGCCGCCCGAGCGTGCCCTGCGCCTGAAAACCGGTGATCAGAATGCTGTTCTCGGCGCGCCCGAGGTTGTGGCGCAAGTGGTGCTTGATGCGCCCGGCGTCGCACATGCCGCTTGCGGAAATGATGATGGCGCCGGAGCGTATCTGGTTCAGCGCGATGGACTCGTCGGTGCTGCCGGTGAAGCGCAGGCTCGGCAGGCCGCGCCCCGCCGCGTGCCAGCTGGCGAGCTGCTTCGCCTCGTCATCGAATAGCGCCAGATAATGCATGGTGAGCTGGGTCACGGCCGTCGCCATCGGTGAATCCACGATGATGTTGAGATTGTGCAGGCGTCCGGCGCGCGTCAACTCGTGCAAATGATAGATGACTTCCTGTGTGCGCCCGACCGCGAATGCCGGAATAATCACGTTGCCATGCTTGACGTGCAGCGTGTGCTCAATCACGTGCACGAATTCCTCCAGCGTGGCCGGCATATTTTTGTGCGCCCGGTTGCCGTAGGTGGACTCTATGAACAGCACGTCCGCCTCCTCGATCAGAGTCGGATCGCGCAGAATCGGCCGGTCAGGCTGGCCGAGATCACCCGTCATGACCAGCTTCGTGGTCTTGCCGCCCTCGGTGATGCGGATTTCGAGTATCGCCGAACCGAGGATATGACCGGCATCGCGGAAACGGCAGCGCACCTCCGGGTGCGGGGTCAGCCACTCGTCGTATGCAACCGGGCTCAGCTGTTGCAGGCATTTTTCCGCGTCCTGCACGGTATACAACACCGACAGCGGCGCTTTGGCGCGCGCATTCTTGCGGTGTTTTGCGGCACGCCGTGCATCGACCTCCTGGATATGGGCGCTGTCCGGCAGCATGATGCCGAGCAGCTCGGCGGTTGCGGCAGTGGTATGGATGGGCCCGTTGAAGCCCTCGCGCGTGAGTCGCGGCAGCAGGCCGCTGTGATCGATATGCGCGTGCGTGAGCAGCACGAAATCGAGCGCGCGCGGCTTAAAGCCAAATGGCCGGCGGTTGCGTGCCGGCGCTTCGCGTCCGCCCTGAAACATGCCGCAGTCGACCAGAAAACGCACTGTGCCAGTCTCGATCAGATAACAGGAACCCGTGACTTCGCGCGCCGCACCAAAAAAACTGACTTTCATGATTTCAGGTCTTTCCTTGCCAATCTGGATCAGATTTTGGCGCGCCGCTGTTCGAGCGTGGCCAACAATTTGTCGTACGGCGTGATGAATTTTTTCACGCCATCGGCCTCCAGTTCGTCGCTCACTTTTTCGAGATCGATGCCCAGACTTGCAAATTTTTCCGGCAATTCGCGCACCACTGCCAGATCTTTTTCCAGACGCAACATGGGCGCGCCGTGATCGCGGTATGCCGCCAGCGTGTCGGGCGGCAGGGTGTTAACGGTGTCCGGCCCGATCAGCGCCTCGACATATTTCACGTCGCTGTATTCCGGATCCTTGGTACCGGTGCTCGCCCACAGCAATCGCTGACTGCGCGCGCCTTGTGCCGCCAGCACTTGCCAGCGGGGCCCGTCCGTCCATTCCCGGTAATACTGATACGCGAGTCGCGCACTCGCGATCGCAGCCGTGCCGCGCAGGGGATGGCGCGCTTCGCCCGCATCCTGCAGGGCATCGAGGCGCTGGTCCACAAGCGTATCGATGCGGCTCAGGAAAAAACTGGCCACCGATGCCACATGAACCAGCGGTGCACCGGCGGCGGCGCGCTTTTCCATCCCGCGCAGGAACGCGTCAACCACTTCACGGTAACGCTGCAGGCCAAACAGCAGCGTGACATTCACATTCACGCCGTCGGCAAGCAGCGCCTCGATGGCCGGCAGGCCGGCGCGCGTGGCCGGCACCTTGATCATGATGTTCGGCCGGGCGAGATGCGCCCACAGCGCGTGCGCCTCCCTGATCGTGGCCTCGCTGTCATGCGCCAGATGCGGGGACACCTCGATGCTGACATAGCCATCGCGCCCTTTTGATTTTTCATACACCGGTCGTAACAGGTCTGCGGCATGAGCCACGTCGTCGCGCGTCAGCGTGTCGTACAGATCGCGCGCACTCGCTCCGGTGCGGACCTGGTTTGCAATGGCCGCATCGTAGTCATGGCCGCCGGTGATCGCCTTTTCGAAAATGGCCGGATTGGACGTCATTCCGGCGAGACCGTCGGCCTCGATCAGGTGCGCAAGCTCGCCGTTGTCGAGCATGCCGCGCCGGATATAGTCGAGCCAGATGCTTTGCCCGAGGGCGTGCAGTTTGCGCAACGGATTGTCTGTCATGCTGTTCTCCTTGTCGTGTTGTCACCCATTATTTCGCCACCCACTGCCACTCGCGCACCTCGGGCATATCTTCGCCGTGACGGGTGATGTAGTGGCGGTGTTCGATGCGCTTGTCGCGCATCGCCTGCTTGAGATGCGCGGCCCGGTAGCCCAGTTCCGGCACGCGGTCGATCACGTCCGCCACCAGATGGAAGCGATCGAGGTCGTTGCGCACCACCATGTCGAAGGGCGTCGTGGTCGCGCCCTCTTCCTTGTAGCCGCGCACATGCAGATTGTGATGGTTGGTGCGCCGGTAGGTGAGACGATGGATCAGCCAGGGGTAGCCGTGATACGCGAAGATGACCGGCTTGTCGGTGGTGAACAGCGTGTCGAAATCCTTGTCCGACAGCCCGTGCGGATGTTCCTCCTTCGGCTGCAGGGTCATCAGGTCCACCACATTGATGAAACGGACTTTCAGATCGGGCGCGTGCCGACGCAGGATGTCGATGGCCGCCAGCATTTCCAGCGTGGGCACATCCCCCGCTGCCGCCAGCACCACGTCCGGCGCGCCGTTCTGGTCGCTGCTCGCCCATTCCCAGATGCCGATACCGGCGGCGCAGTGCCGGGTGGCAGACTCCATATCCAGCCACTGCAGCTGCGACTGCTTGCCGGCGACGATGACATTCACCAGATCGCGGCTGCGCAGACACTGGTCGGTGACGCAGAGCAATGTGTTGGCATCCGGCGGCAGAAATACGCGGACGATATCAGCCTTCTTGTTGACCACGTGATCGATAAAGCCCGGGTCCTGGTGCGAAAAGCCGTTGTGGTCCTGGCGCCAGACATGCGAGGTCAGCAGGATGTTGAGCGACGCAATCGGGCGGCGCCAGGGGATTTCACGGCACACCTTGAGCCACTTGGCATGCTGGTTGAACATCGAATCGACGATATGGATGAACGCCTCGTAACAGGAAAACAGCCCGTGGCGGCCGGTCAGCAGATAGCCCTCGAGCCAGCCCTGGCAGGTATGCTCGCTCAGGATTTCCATCACCCGGCCATCGGGGGCGAGATGATCATCTCCGGCAAGATGCTCGGCCATCCACGCCCGTTCGGTCACCTCGAACAGCGCGCCGAGACGGTTTGACGCCGTCTCGTCCGGGCCCATCACGCGGAAGTTGCGCGCGTCGAGGTTGCGCTTCATCACATCGCGCAGGAACACGCCCATGACGCGGGTCGCCTCGCCCGTCACCGCGCCCGGACCGGACACCTTGAGCGCGTAATCGCGAAAGTCCGGCAACTTGAGATCCCGAAGCAGGAGGCCGCCGTTCGCATGCGGGTTCGCACCCATGCGCCGCACACCTTGCGGCGCCAGCCCGGCAAGCTCGGCATTCAGTGCGCCACTTTCATCAAACAATTCCTCGGGCCGGTAACTTCTCATCCACTGTTCGAGCAACCTGAGATGCTCCGGTTTCGACATGTCGCCGAACGGCACCTGGTGCGAACGCCAGGAGCCCTCGGACGGTTTGCCGTCAACCTCCTTCGGTCCGGTCCAGCCCTTGGGGCTGCGCAGCACGATCATCGGCCAGATCGGGCGCGCTTTGGCGCCACGGTCGCGCGCTTCGCGCTGAATGGCCTGTATGTCGGCAATGGCCGCATCCAGTGTTGCGGCCATCTGCTGGTGCATCTGCGCCGGGTCCTCCCCTTCCACGAAATACGGCTTGTAGCCATAGCCGATAAACAAACTCTCCAGCTCAGCGTGCGGGATGCGCGCGAGCAGCGTGGGATTGGCAATCTTGTAGCCGTTGAGATGCAGGATCGGTAGCACCGCGCCGTCGTGTTCCGGATTCAAAAATTTGTTGGAATGCCACGCTGCCGCCAGCGGCCCGGTTTCTGCTTCGCCATCGCCGATCACGCAGGCGGCAATCAGATCCGGGTTGTCAAACACCGCACCAAAAGCATGCGATAACGAGTAGCCCAGCTCACCCCCCTCGTGAATCGAGCCGGGCGTCTCCGGCGCCACATGGCTCGGCACGCCACCGGGAAAAGAAAACTGCCGGAACAGTTTTTTCATGCCTTCGGCATCCATGGAAATATCGGGATAGACCTCGCTGTAGCTGCCTTCCAGCCAGGTGTTGGCGACCAGTCCCGGGCCGCCATGCCCCGGGCCGGCGAGGTAGATCATGTCGAGGTCATGCGCCCTGATCACGCGGTTGAGGTGGACGTAGATGAAATTGAGCCCCGGCGTCGTGCCCCAATGGCCGAGCAGCCGCGGTTTGACATGCTCGATGGCGAGCGGCGATTTGAGTAGTGGATTGTTCAGCAGATAAATCTGGCCGACCGACAGATAATTGGCTGCGCGCCAGTAGGCGTCCATTCTGCCCAGCTCGCCCGCGGACAGCGGGTCGGACTGTGCGCTGACGGGTTGCTGCGCGGCATTCGTTTCAGGATTCATATGTATCTCCTTTATTATCGCGCCTCAGACGGCGATCAGCGCCAGGGCTTCCTGCGCCAGAATCTGCTGCTCGTCCACCGGGATCACCCAGACTCCGATTTTGCTTCCGGCGTGGCTAATCTTTCCCTCCTGCCCCAGGGTCGTTTCATTCGCGCTGGCATCCAGGCGCACACCGGCCCATTCCATATCCTTCAGTATCGCCGCGCGCACCGCCGCGGCATGCTCGCCCACGCCGCCGCCGAACACGATGGCATCGGCGCCGCCCAGCACCGCCAGATAGGCGCCGACATACTTGCGCGCGCGGTAGGTGTAGAGGTCAACTGCAAGGCGCGCAGGCGCATCGTCCGAACTCAACAATACGCGCATGTCGCCACTGCTGCCGGACAGACCCAGCAGCCCGGACTCGGTGCTCAGCACGCGATCGACATCGTCGGGCGACCAGCGCTCCGCGCGCTGCAAGAAGCTGATCAGGCCCGGATCGACATCCCCGCAACGGGAAGCCATGACCAGCCCCTCCAGCGGCGAAAAACCCATGGACGTGTCCTGCGGTGCGCCATCTGCAATTGCCGTGACCGAGCAACCCGCGCCGAGTTGCAGTGTAATGACCCTGCCCTCGCGCGCGCGCTCCGGGTGCAATGCCCGCCAGCGTCGCCACATGGCCTGGTGCGCCAGGCCGTGGAAGCCGTAGCGCCGGATATCGTGCCGGTCCGCCAGCGCACGGGGAAGGGCATAGGTTCTCGCGACCTCGGGCAGCCCGGCATAGAACGCCGTATCGAACACGCCGACCTGCGGGATGGCGTCCCCGAGCAGCGTGCGCGCGGCAGCAATCCAGCGCAAGGCGGTCGGATTGTGCAGGGGTGCGAGCGGTGCGAGGCGCGCGATCTCGCGCTCGGCTGCCTCGTCCAGCCGGCATGGGCTCACCAGTTGCGAGCCGCCGTGTACCACGCGATGCGCGACCGCCGCCACACCGCCGGGCGCGTTTGCCTTCAAGAAGCGTTGCAGCACTTGCGTCGCATCCAGCTCCGCCAATGCATGGTGTTCGGCTGCACGCAGCGAAAGGGTTAGCCCCTCGTCGCAGACAAATGCCGCGAGCCGCACGGATGAACTTCCGGTATTGACCGTAACGAGGGTGCTGCCCGTCTGTTCGCAATCAGTCATAGGCGTGTGCATAGTGGAAACAGTATAAGCGCATCCTGCTGCACCATGATACCCGCGCGGAATCTTGCAACACTCAGACAATAGCCAGTGCAATCACCCCATAGCGCGCGAATTTTCCTATCGCCATGAACAGTGCGGCCTGCCACGTGTTGAGGCGCAGCCATCCGGCGGCGAGACAAAGTGCATCGCCAAGCAACGGAACCCATGCCAACAACAGGGCCGGTGCGCCGTAGCGACGCAGTTTTTCAACATGCTTGAGTTGCTGGGTCTGCACCCGCGAGGAGTACGCCGGTGGGTGCCCGGCAGCTTTGCTGCCACCCTTCCGCAGCGGCAGCAGCCAGCCCATGCCGAAACTGACCATGCCGCCCAGCGTGTTGCCGAGGGTAGCGACAGACAGTGCGGCCCAGACTGTTTGCGGATAGCCTTTCAGCACGCCGAACAGCACCGCCTCGGATCCGCCGGGGAGCAGCGTGGCCGCGAGAAAGCTGCTGATGAAGAGTGACCAGAGACTGATCGTTTCGCTCATGACGGTTGATTCCAGAGAGGCGTGGTTCAATCCGCAGATTGCGTAGATTACGCGAGATTAAACGAAGGTTTTAAAAATGAGATGGATGACCACCCGGGTGATGCGTCAACTATCCCAACGGCTAGAAAATCTGTGTAAATCTGCGCAATCTGCGGAAAAAAGCCTTTCCCGGTTTTTCTGACATGCGCTACAGCCTGCAAGCCCTGAGTTCCCTGCGCAACTTCAGGTAATCCGGGCAGACCGTTTCGACCAGGCACCAGAATGCCGCGGAGTGATTCATCTCGCGCAGGTGTGCGAGTTCATGCACCACCACATAATCAATCAGGCGCAGCGGCAAGCGGATGAGCTGCTCGTTGATCCGCACCGTGCCGCGCGCGGTGCAGCAGCCCCATTGCGTCTTTGCCACAGAAAGTTTGACCGCGCGCGGTGCGACATTCAGCAGCGGCGCATAATGCGCCACCCGCTGCGCGAACAACATTTCTGCTTCCTGCCGGTACCAGTGCGCCACATCCTGCTCGATGCGCGCTGCATCTTGATCATCCGCGACAAACACCCACAATTCCCTGGCGCGCTGTTGCGCGTGGGCGGCGAACAGGCTGTGGCGCACACACAGGGTGAGCTGTTCGCCCAGAAACGGAACATGCGCGCCATCGGCCCAGCGCGCGACTGGCGGTTGGCACGACTGCCAGCCATCCAGCTTCTCCACCACCCAGCGCGCCTTGTCCTGCAATACACTGTGCAGCCATCTTTCCGAAGCGCGCAACGGCATGCTCACGGTAAGGCCGCGATCATCGATGCGCAGGCCGATGCTCCTGCGGCGGCGGCTGCGTTTCAGGGTGTAGGAAACAGTTTTTCCGGCAAGAAGTGCAGCGCGCTGCTCGACGGCGGGAGGAGAAACCAGATTGCGCAGGCGTTTCAGCATCAACCCGGAAACAACGAGGTAATCCGCAGATTACACTGATTTGCGCAGATTACAGTGCTGCCATCGATGATCCATATTCCAACCCGCAGGTGATCAAGTTCAAAATCTCTACACATTGTTTAATCCCGTTTAATCTGCGTAATCTGCGGACTACTGCTTTTTCAGCATCAATGCGCCAGCTGCTGTATCTCGTTCTCGATCCACGCTTCCACTTGCGCGTTGATCTCTTCCGCCTTCAACCCTTTGGTCTCGATCGGTTTGCCGATGCTCATGGTCACCAACCCGGGATGTTTGCTGAAGGCCTTGCGTCCCCACAGCCGGCCGGCGTTATGCGCCACCGGTACTACCGGCACGCCGCTGCTCGCCG
The DNA here is from genome assembly GCA_964355765.1 of uncultured Gallionella sp. Classification (GTDB taxonomy): domain Bacteria; phylum Pseudomonadota; class Gammaproteobacteria; order Burkholderiales; family Gallionellaceae; genus Gallionella. The sequence continues at coordinate 213,102 of CAYHEM010000002.1, read as the reverse complement.
CCAGGAGTGCGCCACCGATCTTGTACCTGCCGCGCTTGCCATAGGGCACACGCGTGCCTTCTGGAAAAATCACCACATAAAAGCCTTGCGCCAGCCGCTCCTTGCCCTGCCTGAGCAACTGCTTGATCGCACCCTTGCCGTCGCTGCGTTGAATGGCGATCGGGCTGGTCATCGCCAGCCCCCAACCGAAGAACGGCAGCCACAGCAACTCGCGCTTCAACACCCACGCCTGCGGCGGGAATATGACCTGCAGGGCCAGCGTCTCCCACGCGGACTGGTGCTTGCACAACACGATGCACGGCTCACTGGGGATATTCTCGATCCCGCGCACCTCGTGACGGATGCCGCACACCACGCCCAGCAGCCAGACCATCGTGCGCGCATAGCTGGAGATGAGTCGATAGCGCGTCAGCGGCGGGAACGGGAAAGTCAGCAGGGCCAGCGTGGAAAAGATCGGCGTGAGCACGAGTTGCAGCACCAGGAAAATCAGCGAGCGTATGACGAGCATCTCAATCCAGTTTCATGAGCGACCGAATCAAATCAGTTCCGCCACCACCGCCGCCAGATCCGGCAAGACGATGGTCCCCTCCGGCAGGCCACCTGCCGCCTGCGTCTTCATCCCCTTGCCAGTCAGCACCAGATAAGGCTGCGCACCCAACATTACGGCAGACTGCAAATCGCGCAAGGAATCACCCACCACAGGCACATCATCGAGATCCCCGAGGCCGTAGCGCGCTGCGATCTCCTCCAGCATGCCGCTCCTGGGCTTGCGGCAGGAACAATTGCTTTCGCCAGCATGGGGGCAGAAAAACACCGCATCGATGCGCGCGCCGACCTGCGCACAGGCCTTGTGCATCTTGTCGTGAATCGCGTTCAGCACCGCCATGTCGAACAGCCCGCGCTCGATGCCGGACTGATTGGTCGCCACCACCACCCGGTAATCCGCCTGACACAGGCGCGCAATGGCCTCAAGGCTGCCGGGAATCGGTTTCCATTCTTCCGGACTCTTGATGAATTGGTCGGAGTCGTAGTTGATGACGCCGTCGCGATCGAGAATGACGAGGTTCATGTCAGTTAGTCAGTCTGGAAATATCCGCAACCTGATTCATCAGCCTGCCGAGTTGCTGCAACAGCGCCGCCCGATTCGAACGCAGCTGTTTGTCTTCGCACATCACCATGACCTTGTCGAAGAAGTCATCGATGAACGGCTTGAGCGTGACCAGCACCTTCAGGTTCTGAGCGTAGTCACCGCGTTCCAGATAGCCCTGGGCGAGCGTGGCAATACCCTGTATGGCCTGATGCAGTTCACGTTCGGCATCTTCCTTGAGCAACGCGATGTTGACGCCTGCGTTCGCCACCTCGGCACCCAGATCCTCCTGGTTCTTGCGCATGATATTGAGCACACGCTTGTTGGCCGCCGCCAGATCCTTGGCCACTTCCAGCGCGGCGAAGGCACGCACCCCTTGCAGGCGCGGCAGCACCTGATGCATACGCCCGTTCAATATGCACAGCACTGCCTCGATATGCGACGGCTCGAAGTCGCGCTCGCGCAGATAGCCGCGCAGACGATCCAGCATGAAGCCTTCCACATCAGCGACGACCGTCGCGCTCAACAGATCTGCCGGAAAATTCCCGGCAGCGGTTTTGATCAGCGCAGGCAGCGGCAAATCCAGCGGCGTTTCGATCAGGATGCGCAGGATGCCCAGGGCGTGCCGGCGCAGACCAAACGGATCCTTTTCGCCGGTGGGCACCTGGCCGATACCGTACATGCCCAGCAGCGTGTCCAGCTTGTCGGCCAGCGCCACGGCGCAGGCGATGGATCCCTGCGGCAGCGTATCGCCGGCAAAGCGCGGGTGATAGTGCGCCTCGATAGCGTCCGCCACGACCTTGTCCTCACCGTCATGCAAGGCGTAATAACGCCCCATGATGCCCTGCAACTCGGGAAACTCGCCCACCATGTCGGTAAGCAGATCGGCCTTGGCCAGCCGCGCTGCCAGTTCCGCATCCGCCTTGTCCGCATCCAGCATGCGCGCAATCGTGCCGGCCAGCGTGGCGATACGCTCGACGCGCTGCAACTGCGTGCCGAGCTTGTTGTGGTACACCACGCTGCCGAGTTTCTCGACGCGCGATTCCAGCGTCTTCTTGCGATCCTGGTCGAAGAAAAACTTCGCATCGGCCAGGCGCGGGCGCACCACGCGCTCGTTGCCGCCGATCACCAGGCTGGCATCCTTTGGCCGAATGTTGGACACGATCAGGAATTTGTTAGTCAGCTTGCCGCCGGCATCCAGCAGCGGAAAGTACTTCTGGTTCGCCTTCATGGTCAGGATCAGGCATTCCTGCGGCACCTCGAGGAATTCCTGCTCGAACTGCCCGACCAGCACGTTGGGACGCTCGACCAGCGCGGTTACTTCATCCAGCAGGTCCTCGTCCTCGATCGGCTTGAGATTTTCTTTGGCCGCGGCAGCGGCGAGTTGGCTGACAATCTCCGCGCGGCGTTTTTCAAAACCCGGGATCACCGCACCCTCGTTTTCCAATTGCGTTTCGTAGCTGTCGGCAGCGCGGATGTCCAGCGCCTTGCTCGCCGCCTCGAAGCGGTGGCCCAGCGTGCTGCGCCCGGCCTGCAAGCCCAGCACCGAAATTGGCACGATCTGCGCGCCATGCAGCGCAACCACCCCGTGTGCGGGGCGCACGAACTGCACGCTGCTCCAGCCGTCGGCAAGCTGGTACGTCATCACCTTGGCAATCGGCAGTCTGGCGAGCGTTTCTTCCAGCGCCTTTTGCAAGCCTTCCGCCAGCGTGGCACCGGATTGTGTGCTGTCGTGGATCAGCGACTCGGCCTTGCCTTCTCCCTCACGGCGCAATTTCGGCACGACTTCGGCCTCCACACCCAGCGCGGCGAGTTTCTTCAGCAATGCGGGTGTCGCCTGCCCGTTCGCATCCAGCCCGACGCTCACCGGCATCAACTTCTGCGACACCTGCCTGTCTTCGGCCCTGGCGATGACATCTCCCACTAGAACCGCAAGACGGCGCGGCGACGCAAAAGACATCACGGTGCCTTCACCGGAAATCAGTCCGTGCGATTTCAAACCGTCCGCCAACACGCCGGCAAAACTTTCGCCCAGTTTCTTCAGCGACTTTGGCGGCAATTCTTCGACCAGCAGCTCGACCAGCAGATTTTGGCTATCACTCATCTCATGCCGCCTCTTCAACTTTGCTTATGGCAGGCTTCTTTGCTTCAAGTTGCGCGATCACTTCCTCGGCCCATTCCTTCGGCGCCATCGGAAAACCGAGGCGGGCGCGGCTGTCGAGGTAGCTTTGCGCCACACTGCGCGCCAGATTGCGAATGCGCCCGATGTAGGCGGCACGTTCGGTCACCGAGATCGCGCCGCGCGCATCGAGCAGGTTGAAGGTATGCGCGGCTTTCAGCACCTGCTCGTAGGCAGGCAAGGCCAGTTGCTGCTCCACCAGGTGTTTCGCCTGCTTCTCGTAACTGCCGAACGCGCCAAGCAAAAAGTCCACATCGCTGTGCTCGAAGTTGTAAGTGGATTGCTCGACCTCGTTCTGGTGATACACATCGCGATACGTCACGCCTTCCGCCCAGGTCAGGTCGAACACGTTTTCCACGCCCTGCAAATACATTGCCAGACGCTCCAGCCCGTAGGTGATCTCGCCGGTAATCGGCTTGCAGTCGATGCCGCCGACCTGCTGGAAATAGGTAAACTGCGTCACCTCCATGCCATTCAGCCACACCTCCCAGCCCAGCCCCCATGCGCCCAGCGTCGGGTTTTCCCAGTCGTCCTCGACGAAACGGATGTCGTTTTGTTTCAGGTCGAAGCCGAGCGCTTCCAGAGAGCCGAGGTACAGGTCGAGAATGTTCGACGGGGACGGTTTCAGCACCACCTGAAACTGGTAGTAGTGCTGCAGGCGGTTCGGATTCTCGCCGTAGCGTCCGTCCTTGGGACGGCGCGATGGCTGCACATAGCCCGCCTTCCACGGTTCCGGGCCGAGCGCGCGCAGAAAGGTGGCGGTATGCGACGTGCCGGCGCCGACTTCCATGTCATAGGGTTGCAGCAGCGCGCAGCCCTGCTTGTCCCAGTAATTCTGCAGCGTAATGATGATTTGCTGAAAGCTAAGCATGTGTGATGAGTTACGCAGTTGCGAAGTGGCGCATTTTACTGGTTTTCGGTGAAGCCTGTCCCAAGAAGCTGCCTCACTATAAAAAAGTTGACCCGATGAGCTCCATTTTTTTCGCTCGCGGCAAACTTTTAATTTCCATCTCGCGTTTCAGCGCGGCAGACTTGTCGGCACACTGCTCCACAAACACCCGCTCTACCGGCGTGCGCGCCCGCGTATATTTGGATGCTGTACCGGCGTTGTGCGCCGCGAGACGTTTTTCCAGATCGTTGGTAACCCCGCAATACAGCGTGTCGTCAGCGCAGCGCAGCAGGTAACAGAACCAGTTCATCGGCGCTCACACACCCTCACCCCAACCCTGATAGAACTCCTAGCCATTCGACTAAGCCCGCTCGCGGTCAAGTCGCTGGTTATCTCCCGCCTGCGGGAGAGGGGGTGTTTTGCGATACACCCGGGCATAGACCAGCATCAGCGCGATCAACAGCATCACCGCAGCATTGCCCCAGCGCACATAGGGCGTGGTGCCGTCATAGCCTTGCGCGATGCCGTTCAGCACCGCCTCTTCGTGTTGCGGCAATTGTTGCAGCACGCTTCCGTCCGCGCCGATGATGGAGGTCACGCCGGTATTGGTGGCACGCAGCATCATGCGCCCGGTTTCCAATGCGCGCAGTTGCGAAATCTGGTTATGCTGCGCCGCCGCGAAAGAATGACCGTACCAGGCGTCGTTGGTAAAGTTCACCAGCAGCGTTGCTTGCGGCAAAGCGCGGATGATTTCTTCGCCGAACACATCCTCGTAGCAGATGTTTGCCGCCACGCGTTGCCCGGCGACATCGAGCGGCGCCTGACGCTTATCCCCGCGTGCCAGATCCCCCATCGGAACATCGAGGACGCCGTTGATGAACCAGCCGAGCAGCGGGCGCAACGGGATGAATTCACCGAACACGACCAGATGCTGTTTCCGGTAATACTGCTCATCCGCCATGCCAAGAGAGAATACGCTGTTGTAGTAGCTGCCGTTGCTGCCCTCGAAAGCGCCGATCAAAATATCGCCGCCGTTTTTCCTGGCGTGCACACGCAGTTGCTCGACCAGATTTTCAGGCACTTGCTGGCGCAGCAGCGGCAGCGCGGTTTCCGGCAGGATGATAAGGCGCGCCGAATTTTGCAGAGTCAAACGGCGGTAGGTTTCCAGCGTGCCAACCAGCGCGTCCTCGTTGAACTTGAGATCCTGCGCGATGTTGCCCTGCACCAGTGCCACACTGAACGGCTCGCCCTGAGGCTGCGTCCAGGCAACGGTACGCAACAGCGCACCACCGAGCCAGATTGCAACGATGAGCACGATCAATGGCAAAGCGGACTTGCAACCCTTGCACCCACCATATTTGTGGGAGCGCGATTCATCGCGCGATTGTTCAGTGAATATCGCGCGATGAATCGCGCTCCTACAGGTCAACAAACTGACCAACATACCCGCACTCAGCGCCGCGATCAATGACACACCGTATACGCCGAACAACGGCGCATACCCTGCCAGCGGGCTATCGCTATGCGCGTAGCCCAGCGTCAGCCACGGAAAACCGGTAAAGATCGTGCCGCGCACCCACTCAAGCAGCACCCAGGCGGCAGGCATCACCAGCGTCATGCGCATTCTGTTGGTTGCTGGAAAACCTGCCTGCGCATAACCGGCCAGTGCCGGAAACAGGGCAATGAAAGCGGCGAACAACAGGGTAGCGGGCAACGCCAGCAGCAGCGGCATGTCGCCATAATCATGCAATGCCACATAGATCCAGCAGACACCCGCAACGAACAGGCCGAGGCCAAAATAAAATCCCAGCCATGCCGCCGCACGCGGGCTGGCGGCACGGCTCCACAACGCAAACAATGCAGTGAGCGCCAATACCGGAATGACGAATATGCCGAAAGGTGCGAAACCAAACACGCACAGCAGGCCGGCGACGAATGCGGCGAACAGGGATCTTCGAGTTTTGCGCATCAGGCTACTCAACATGGGAGACGCGCGAAGAATAACCGATTCCTTTCAATACAGCATTTGTGATTAAATCGCCCTCCGTTCAAAATTTCTGTCGACACCCGATTATCATGGAAAAAATCCGTCTTTCTAAACGCATGGCCGAACTCGGCCTATGCTCGCGCCGCGAGGCAGATGGCTATATCGAAAAAGGCTGGGTGGAGGTCGATGGCGAAGTAGTCAGCGAGCTGGGCAGCAAGGTTTACCCTGACCAGCAGATTATCCTGCGCAGCGCGGCACAAAACACCCAGCAGCAGCGCGTGACGATTTTGCTCAACAAACCCGTCGGCTATGTATCGGGACAGGCCGAGCATAACCACAAGCCCGCCGTCACCCTGTTTGACGGCGCGACGCGCTGGGCGGAAGACCCGTCGCCATTGCGCTTTCATCGCAGCCAGTTACTCGGCCTCGCCCCGGCAGGCCGCCTGGACATCGATTCACAAGGCCTGCTGGTGCTTACCCAGGATGGCCGCATCGCCCGGCAACTGATCGGCGAAGATTCAAAAGTTGACAAGGAATATCTGGTGCGCGTGCAGGGCACGCTGGAAGACAGTGGGCTAGCCTTGCTCAATCAGGGGCTGAAACTGGACGGCGAATATCTCAAACCCGCGAAAGTATCCTGGCAAAATGAAGACCAGTTGCGCTTCGTGCTGCGCGAAGGCAAGAAACGCCAGATCCGCCGCATGTGTGAACTGGTCGGACTGAAGGTGAGCGGACTGAAGCGCATCCGCATCGGCAGGATTAAGTTGGGGAATCTGCCCGTCGGTCAGTGGCGCTACCTGGGCGAAAACGAACAGTTCTGAAAGTCTGCCTCAACAATCGCGGCGAGAGCCGCTAGATATTCACAGAACGCATTGCCAGATCCTGCAACGCGACGGGTCTACCAAAATGCCACCCCTGCCCGAAATCGCAGCCCAATTCCAGCAATTTGTTGCTCATCGCTTCCGTTTCCACGCCCTCGGCGACCACTTTCATATCCAGCGAGTGCGCCAGATCAATCGAAGAGCGCACAATATGCATGGTGTGTGCCGATGCCAGCATGGGGTCAATGAAAGCGCGATCAATTTTCAGCGTATTAATCGGGTACATCTGCAGGTGATGCAGTCCGGAGTGTCCGGTCCCGTAATCATCCAGCGCAAGACTGCTACCCAGTGCGACCAGCTCGTTCAGAATGCGCAGTGCCGTTTCGGGATGCTCGACCATGACCGTTTCCGTGAGCTCCAGCTTCAGCGCTGCCGCCGGCATGTTGTGACGAGTGATAATCGCCTTGATGTCATCCACCACCGTCTCGCTGGTCAATTGATTCGGTGACAGATTGACGCTGACAAAGGGGGAATCGTAGTGGGTATACTGCTTCAGTATCGGCCAATCCCGGCAGGCGCGCTCCAGCGTCCACAACCCGATTTCATGTATCAGGCCGGTTTCCTCGGCAAGCCAGAGGTAATCGTTGGGAGGAATAATGCCATCCATCGGGTGGTGCCAGCGGATCAGCGCCTCAAACCCGGCAAAATTGCCATCGGCAAAATTGCAGATCGGTTGATAATAAAGCTCAAACTCTTCATGCGCCAACGCACGTGTAATTCCGTGGGCAAGTGCCAACCTCTGCGATGCCTCTCCCTTCAGATTTCCAAGCCGAAGGGAATGTGCCGGCATGATGCCCGCACCTGACGCGGATTTTACGGAACCGGCCTGCTTGCCGCGAAAGCGCTCCAGCGTGACTATCAGCAAGTGGCTCAGAATCGGGTCGCATTTTTCCAGCAACCCCTCCACCAACTCCCGTTTGACGGGAATGAGCACCGCTTCTTCGGCAGCCCTGACAGTGGCCATGCGCGGCCGGTGGTCAATCAATGCGATCTCGCCGAACATCTCATCCTTGCCCAGCGAACTGATCAGGCGTTCCATACCATGATCGACAATAAAAACCTCGACGGAACCCTTTTCAATCAGATAGGCGCAGTCACCCTCATCGCCGAGTCTGAATATTTCCTCGCCGGCAGCAAAAACCTCGCGATCCAATTCGTCAAACATGCAAACTCTCCTCGACTACTACCGGATCCGTGCTGCTGTCGGGCAGTAGCCGGATCTTCTAGATGTGTCACTATTCCAGATATAGGGAGAAAAAACAACATGGCGAGCAGCCCGCGGCAACAGGCCTTTAAATCAGGCCGCTTCGGTCACAGACTTCTTTCGTTCGACCAGTAGCGAATGCAAGCGGCGACTGTCTGATCGCAACACGGTGAAGGACAATTCGCCCAATGTGACGCAGTCGCCGCGCTTGGGAAGTTGCCCGGCAGATTTCAGCACCAGCCCGCCCACCGTGTCATATTCCTCATCGCTGAATTCCGTGCCGAGCGCCTCATTGAAATCGTCAATCTCGGTATCAGCCTTCACGCGCCACCTTTCTTTACCCTCCAGGATGATGTTGTCCTCATCCTCGTCAAAATCATACTCATCCTCGATGTCTCCAACGATCTGCTCGAGAACGTCTTCAATCGTCACCATACCGGATATGCCGCCGTACTCATCCGCCACCAGCGCGATATGGTTGCGGTTACAGCGAAAATCGCGCAGCAGCACATTCAGCCGCTTGGATTCCGGCACAAACACCGCCGGCCGCAACATGTCGCGCATGTCGAATTCTTCTCCGGCGTAATAGCGCAGCAGGTCTTTTGCCAGCAGGATGCCGATGATATTGTCCTTGTCGCCCTCGATCACGGGAAAACGCGAATGAGCGGTCTCGATGACGAAGGGAATAAACTTTTCCGGCGGCTGGCTGATGTCGATGACATCCATTTGTGCGCGCGGAATCATGATTTCGCGCACCGGCCGTTCGGAAACCTGCAGCACGCCCTCCATCATGGATAGCGCATCGGCATCAAGCAGGTTGTTTTCGTAGGCGGAATGCAGCAGCCTGACAAGTTGCTCGCGGTCTTCGGGTTCGCGCAGCAGCAGCGCGGAAAGGCGTTCTAACAGGGTGGGTTTGTTACTACTCTCGGGTGAATCCATTGTGTGCTCAGGTTTCCTGATAAGGATCGGGGTAGCGCAATTTTACCATCAACCGGGTTTCCAATGCCTCCATCTCGGCGGCCTCAGTTTCGTTATCGTGACCGTATCCTTGCAGATGCAGCACGGCATGAACCGCGAGGTGCGCATAGTGTGCCAGCAAGTTCTTGCGCTGCTGGCGTGCTTCTTTCTCGACGATCGGTGCGCAGATCACCACGTCACCAGACAAAGGGAAGTCAGGTAGGGTTTGCTCATCATCGTATACGAACGTCAGCACATTGGTGGCGTAGTCCCGGCCACGGTAGCTTTTGTTCAGTGCACGCCCCTCCGGCTCGTCTACGATGCGCAGAGTGATGCGCAGGTCGCGCTGCAATGCGGCCTGGCACCAGCGTCGCCACTGCGCGCGCGGCGGCAGGCCGGGCGCGGCACTGACGTACTGCACTGCCAGGGAAAGCCTGGGCGATGCGGCCTTATGCATTTTTTTTCTGTTCATAACGCTCATAGGCCGTGACGATCTTCTGCACCAGCGGGTGGCGCACCACGTCTTCGGCGAGAAATTCGCTGAAGGCAATGCCGCGCACATCTTCCAGCACACCGCGCGCCTCTACCAGGCCGCTCATCTGCCCGCGCGCCAGGTCAATTTGCGTGATGTCGCCGGTAATCACCGCCTTGCTGCCAAAACCAATACGGGTAAGAAACATTTTCATCTGCTCCGGCGTCGTGTTCTGTGCCTCATCGAGAATGATGAAGGAATGATTCAGTGTGCGGCCGCGCATGTAGGCGAGCGGCGCGATTTCGATCACGCCGCGCTCGAAGGCACGGCCGACTTTTTCCACGCCCATCAGGTCGTACAGTGCGTCGTACAGCGGGCGCAGATAAGGATCGACCTTCTGCGCAAAATCACCGGGCAGAAAGCCGAGTTTTTCGCCGGCCTCCACCGCCGGGCGCACCAGCACCAGGCGACGCACCGTCTCACGCTGCAGCGCATCCACTGCACTGGCAACGGCGAGATAGGTCTTGCCGGTGCCTGCCGGGCCGATACCAAAGGTAATGTCATGTTCCTGGATGGCTTGCAGGTAGCTGCTCTGACGCGGCGTGCGGCCGCGCACCTCGGACTTGCGCGTCATCAACAGGTGCACGAAATCCCCCGGCGGCTGCGGAGCGGCGCGCAACTTCATCGCCTCGATCAGCCCGAGTTGCAGGCGCTCCAGCGAAATATCGTGCTGCGCTTCGCGGTAGAAATCCTGCAACACCTGGCGCGCCAGTCCTGCCTGCGCACCCCGTACATTAAAATGCTCGCCGCGCCGCGCGATGCTGACCTCCAGCGCGATCTCGATCTGCCTCAAGTTCTCGTCCAGCACGCCGCACAAATTGGCCAGACGCTTGTTATCGACCGGCTCGAAAGAGAACCCTAATATCTCTTCACTCATGACCGGATCTCCACTTCGCCGCGCAACGTGTGCCTTACCACTTCGGTGATCTTCACATCGACAAAGCGCCCGATCATGCCAGGCGAACCGGGGAAATTCACCACACGGTTGTTATCGGTGCGCCCGGCCAGCTCCTGCGTGTCTTTTTTCGATACATCCTCCACCAGCACGCGTTGCACGGTACCGAGCATGGACTGGTTGACCTGCTTTTCCAACTTGTCGATGCGCGCCTGCAAGCGCGCCAGGCGGGCCGATTTTTCTTGCGGTGCAGTATCATCGGTCATTTCGACAGCGGGCGTGCCGGGGCGCGGGCTATACACATAACTGAAACTGGCATCGAAGCCAATATCGTCGACCAACTTCAGGGTGGCCTCGAAATCGCGCTCGCTCTCGCCAGGAAAGCCCACAATAAAATCGGAGGTGATGCTGATGCCGGGGCGCGCGGCGCGCAAGCGGCGCACGATGGATTTGTATTCCAATGCGGTGTAACCGCGCTTCATCGCGGCGAGGACGCGGTCCGATCCGGACTGCACCGGCAGGTGCAAATGGCTGACCAGCTTGGGGGTGGTTGCATACACATCGATCAGACGCTGCGTCATTTCCCTGGGATGTGAAGTCATGTAGCGCAGCCGTTCCACGCCATCCAATGCGGCAACGGCCTGTAGCAGGGAAGCAAAGTCCAGCGTGTCGCCATCTGCGCACGCGCCGCAGTAGGCATTCACATTTTGTCCGAGCAGGGTGATTTCCTGGACACCCTGCACCACCAGCCCCTCAATGTCGCGCATCACGTCGGCGACCGGGCGCGATATTTCTTCGCCGCGCGTATAGGGCACCACGCAATAGGTGCAGTATTTGCTGCACCCTTCCATGATGGAGACGAGGGCCGCGCCGCTGGCGATCTGCGGCCCCTCACCTGGCGACTGGCCAGGAAGGCTCAGGACGGGCATCGGCAGATGGTCGAATTTCTCGATCTCGGGAAAGCTGATGTCCACCTGCTGCCGCCCGGTAGCACGACGCGCCTGCAACAGCTGTGGCAGACGATGCAGGGTCTGCGGGCCAAATACGATATCCACATAGGGCGCTCGCCTTACGATCGTCTCGCCCTCCTGGCTGGCCACGCACCCGCCCACGCAGATCAGCAAATCCGGCTTGGCCAGCTTGAGCGGACGCACCCTCCCAAGGTCGGAGAACACCTTTTCCTCGGCTTTCTCGCGAATCGAGCAGGTATTGAACAGGATAACGTCAGCCTCTTCCGGCCGGTCGGTTCGCTCCATGCCCTCGCAGGCACGCAACACATCCGCCATCCTGTCCGAGTCATACTCGTTCATCTGGCAGCCGAAGGTTTTGATATATAGTTTTTGGGTCACGCCAGAATATTACGTTAGATGATCGCCACCGCGCCTCATTAATATCACGACATTGGATAACAGGCTGAATTTACGTTTAAATTCAGGCGAAAATCGTGTCTGATTCTATCAAAAAATTCTTACCCGCACAAAAAACTGTGCTACGATTCTACCAATTGCACTTGTTGTTTTGTTCAAATCAGTTCTCATGGGAGGAGAAAGTGGCGTTTATCGCAGACCTGGCTTCAATTGGTATGGCCTTATTTACCGTGTTATTTTCGCTGTGGATATTAAAGCAGGTTTTCACGAATAAATAAGCCGGCGATCACACCGCAGCAAATAAAAACTCCAGCTCATGCTGGAGTTTTTATTTGCTGCGCAAGAAATTGATGCCGTGTTCCAATCCGTCCCTGCATTTCAATAAAGCGACTGATTGACCTTCTCCATATCTTTTTCGCCCAAGGTCCCCGCAGCCGCCTTCAGGCGAAGCTGTCCAACAAGATAACCGTATTCAGCCTGGTATAAATCGCGGCGCGTGGAAAATAGCTGCTGCTGCGCATTCAGCACGTCCAGGTTGGTACGCACGCCAACTTCCTGACCCAGCTTGCTGGCTTCCAGCACGCTTTCGCTGGAGGTCAGTGCTTGCCGCAATGCCTTGACCTGAGCAATGCCGCTGACCACACTAAGATAAGCTTGGCGTGTCTGAGTGGCAATCGTACGGCGAACATTTTCCAGCTCCTGCCTGGCGCGCTCACGATTGGCTTGCGCCTCGCGCCACATTGAATTCACGGCGCCGCCCTGAAATAACGGCATATTCAGCTGCACGCCGACGCTCTTGTTGGTGCTGTCGCTGCCCACACCAAAACCGCCGCCACTGGCGCCATTGTTGGCATAGCTTGCCACCAGATCTACCGTGGGATAATGCCCGCCGCGATTTCGTGTCACTTCTTTTTCGGCAATCTCGGCAGCGGCTTGCGCAACAGCCAGTTGCGGACTGCTTGCCTGCGCATCGTCCACCCATTTTTCCATGTCGGCAGGTTGCGGATTTTCCAGCTCAAGTTTTTTGCCGAGGCGCCTGAGATCTTGCGGCATGGCATTGATCAATTGCTGCAGGGCGCGGCGCTTGATTTCCAGATCGTTGCCTGCGGCGATCTCCTGGGCACTGGTCAAGTCGAAGCGCGCCTGCGCCTCATGGGTATCGGTAATGGTGGCGCTGCCCACCTCGAAGTTGCGTTTGGCGTGTTCCAGTTGTTCGGCGATGGCTGTTTTCTGCGCCTCGGCAAGCTGCCTGCTATCTTGGGCAATCAGCACGTCGAAATAGGCCTCGGCGACACGCAGGATCAAATCCTGTTCGGCGATCCTGAATTGCGCCTCTGCCTGGACAACCTGCAGTTCAGATTCGCTATAGGCCAGCCAGTTCTGCTGGCGAAACAGGGGTTGCGTCAGATTCACGCTGTAACCGTGAGAGTTGTAACGTTGGTTGCCGCCGCCCGGCAAGGCTATGGGCTGGCGATAACGAACCGTACTATCGTTGAAGGTGCTGTTTGCATTCAGACTCACTGTGGGCATCAGCAGGGATCGGCCCTGCGGCAACTTTTCAAGCCCAGCCTGCTGCGTGGCATGCGCAGCAGCAAATATGGGATCGTTGGCCTGTGCGGCACGGAAAGTTTCCAGCAGGTCGGCGGCTTGCGCCCAGCCGCTCAAGCCACACAGTACCGTCAACATGAATGATGTCAGCTTCATCGGTTTTTGGCGTATTAGTATATTAGAGCTTTCTAATGGTACAGATTATCGCCGCATGGCGCAATGCATCCTGGCAATCAAAAAACGAAACGTTCGGGTTGCTCGGCATTCTGCAGGGGTGCGACACAGGTTTCCAGCACATTGACCGTCGTAAAGACCTCCGCCGCGATACGGGTAATCAGTTGGGCCTCCATCAGCGGCGCATCACCCACAACCGCAAATAATCGTCCGCCGATGTTCAGGCTATGCCGGAACACCGCGGGAAGTACCGGCGTTGAACCGGTCAGCAGGATGACGTCGTAGCCCAGGCGGCCTCCCCAGCCGTGAGATGCATCACCTATATCAAGGACAATATTGTCGCAGTGATAAGCGGCCAGGTTGTGTTTTGCCATGTCGCCCAATTCCGGGACGATCTCGACCGAGGTCACCTGCCCTGCAAGCGCGGACAGCAGCGCCGTCATATAGCCGCTACCCGTACCCACCTCCAAAACAGAATCGCTCCGTGCCAGGCGCAATTCCTGCAGGGCGCGCGCCTCCAGCTTGGGATGCCACATGACGGCGCCATAGCCCAGCGGAATTTCCATGTCGGCAAACGCCAACTCCTCGCTGCCTGCGGGCACAAAACGCTCGCGCCGGATATGGCTAAGCAATTCCAGCACCGTACTATCCGATACCTCGCATGGGCGGATTTGCTGCTCTATCATATTGAAGCGCGCCAGCTCTATATCTTGCATATTTTTTCCTGAATTATGATCCTGCTGCCTTAATCAGAGCGATCCCTTTGCGGCCATACCCGCCTAACCGGGAATACTAACGCAAAAGTGCTGCCCTTGCCTTCTTCGCTCGTGACTTCAATTTTTGCATGATGACGCATCGCAACATGCTTGACGATCGCCAGCCCCAGCCCGGTGCCGCCCGTCTCTCTTGAGCGACTATGGTCAACACGGTAAAAGCGTTCCGTCAGGCGCGGAATATGCTGTGCCGCAACACCGATGCCGCTATCCTGCACCGAAAACACCAGTTGTCCATCGCACTCCGCCCAACGCAGCAAGATTGTACCGCCAGCCGGTGTGTAGCGAATCGCATTGCTAAGCAGGTTGCCAAATGCACTGCGCAACTCATCGTGATTGCCGAGCAATTTTGCATCGCTCAGTATTTCCAGATGCACCGAATGCACCCCTCCATTCAACAACTGCCCATCGTGATAAATCTCGTTGAGCAATGCCGACATGTCGATGCCTTCCTCGTGCAACGGACTCCGGTCATTTTCCAGGCGCGACAGGGTAAGCAGATCGGTCACCAGGTTTTCCATACGCTTGGTTTGCTCTGTCATCCGTTGCAAAGCGCGCTGCGCGTCCTCCCGAGTAAGGTCAGTCATATCCCGCAGATTTTCGACATAACCATTGACCACTGTCAGCGGAGTGCGCAGTTCATGCGAAACGTTCGCCACAAAATCGCGACGCATGGCCTCAATGCGTTCCAGTTGCGTGACGTCACGACTGATCAGCAATCGCTTGTTCACCCCGTAAGGGATTAAATTGATGGACAGCAGCATGTCATCATGGCGTGCCGGCCGCATCACCAGCGGTTCGCTGAAGTTGGATTCCTGAAGGTATTCGATAAATTCCGGCTGACGCACCAGATAGGTAATATCCTGCATCAGATCATGCTTGACATCGAGATCGAAATGCTGCTGCGCCAGCGGATTGCACCATTCGATACGATTCGCCTCGTTCAGAATTGCCACACCCTCCGGCAATGCAGCAGTGGCCTGTTCAATATGCTGCAGCTCGTCTGCCAGCTCCATCCTGGTCTGATCATGCTGCTTGACCATCTTGTACAACCGGGAAAATACCTCATCCCAAACGCCGCCCGCCTCAGGAATGGTTTCGAGGCGCGCATCCTGCAGCCATTGCCCCAGCCTGTAAAGTTGTCGGGCATAATTAGCCATCACTCCCAACAACGCCAGCACCATAAACAGCAATGCGGCCGTAGCCGAAAATACTGCCCACAGCACCAAGGCGAACAGCGTGATGAACACGATGGGTATGCTTAAACGAAGCCAAAAGTCCTGCAATGCCGCTCCCAATTAATTGACGGAAAAACGGTACCCGCTGCCGCGCACCGTCTGAACCAGTCCGCCCATCTCAAACGGCTCAAGCGCGGCACGCAAACGGCGAATATGCACATCCACCGTGCGTTCTTCGACAAACACCTGAGACCCCCACACCTGGTCGAGCAATTGCGTGCGGCTGTACACCCGCTCCGCATGGGTCATGAAAAAATGCAGCAGGCGAAACTCAGTGGGGCCAAGCTCTACGACCCTGCCCCCTGCAGTGATGCGGTGCGCGGCTGGTGACAGCTCCAAGCCGCCTGCCGCAACCGTTTCGTCCTGAACCTGCGCAACATGCCGGCGCAACACGGCACGAATACGCGCCATCAGCTCGCGCGGCGAAAACGGTTTGGTGATGTAATCATCCGCGCCCGACTCCAGTCCCAATACCTTGTCGCGCTCCTCGCCCCGCGCGGTCAGCATGATAATCGGAATATCCCGGGTGCGCGCATCGGCGCGCAACTGCTTGGCCAGCGCCACGCCGCTGGTGCCCGGCAGCATCCAGTCCAGCAGAATCAGATCCGGCACATGACGCTGCATTTGCTCCCATGCGCTATCCGCATCACCGACGCACACGGCCTGAAATCCCGCCCGCGCCACATTAAACGCCAGCAACTCCTGGATCGCCAGCTCATCCTCTACAATCAAAATCTCTGCGCTCGTCATCTTGCCGTTATCCCGCTATCGAATAGCGGGAGTGTATGCCGGGTTGATGACGGGAAGATGACAGGCATCAGGTCTGTATATGGGCGTGATGCCGGTCACGCATCATGTTGGGCAGCATGGAGCCAATCAGCATCCCGGTCACGCTGAACAGCAGGCCGACCAATTGCGGCGGCCAATAGGTGTCCGGCTGAAGAACTTCCATCAACAGCCATGAACCCAGACCCAAGGCGATGGACAGCAGTGCGCCCTGATTGTTGGCGCGCTTCCAGTACAGCCCGAACACCAGCGGCACGAAGGCGCCGACCAGTGTGACCTTGTAGGCGTTCTCCACCATATGAAAGATGCTCGATTCAGAATTCAGCGCGAACCACAGCACCAGCACGCCAAAGGTCACCAGGATAATACGCATGGTGCGCAGCATCTGCTGGTCGCTCATGTGTCGCAACGCAAGGTGCTTGAGGATATTTTCGGTAAACATCACCGAGGGTGCGAGCAGGGTTGCCGAAGCCGTGCTCATGATCGCCGACAGCAACGCGCCGAAAAACAGCACCTGCGCAATCAGCGGCGTGTGATTCAGGATCAGGCTCGGCAGGATCATCTGTGAATCGCTCTCGATCATATCGCCAAAGAATTGCGGATCGATCAGTGTCGCGGCAAAGGCCAGAAACATCGGGATGAAAGCGAACGCAAAATACAGTACGCCCCCCAGCACCGTACCGCGCACAGCGGTCTTTTCATTCTTTGCCGAGGTCATGCGCTGAAACACATCCTGCTGCGGGATGGAGCCCAGCATCATGGTCAGCGCCGCCCCGATAAAAGGTATCCACGCTTCCATGCCACCGCTGGGAAATAATTGCAACTTGCCGGCGGCTTCTGCCTGGATGACCACGTGACCGACCCCGCCCACATCGTCGCTGATCAGCACGGCAATCAGCAGCAGGGCCGCCATGATGACGGTCATCTGCACGAAATCCAGCAGTGCCACCGACCACATGCCGCCGAATACGGTGTAAGCGAGCACCACGGAAATGCCGATGATCATGCCGGCCTGTTGTGTGACAGCGCCGTCGCTGACCACATTGAATACCAGCCCCAGCGCCACCACCTGCGCGGACACCCAGCCGAGGTAGGAAATCATGATACACAGCGTCATGATCAGCTCCACCGTGCGGTTGTAGCGGGCACGGTAATAATCGCCAATGGTGAGCAAATTCATGCGGTACAGCAGCGGGGCGAAAAACAGTCCCGCGAGTATCAGGCACATGCTGGCGCCGAACGGATCGGCCACCACGCCGCCCAACCCCTCCTGCACAAAAGTCGCGGAAACACCCAGTACCGTTTCCGCTCCAAACCAGGTGGCGAACACCGTCGCGGTGACGACAGGCAACGGCAAATGACGCCCCGCCACCACAAAGTCTCTGGAATTATGTACGCGCAATGAGGCATACAGTCCGATGCCGACGGACACCAGCAAATAGAGGACGACAAACCAGATCAGCATGGCAGCTACTCGCTCATTTAGAAACAATGGCAATTCTAGCAGCCCCGCGAAAAAACAGGGATAGTCGACGCAGGGTCAGTTGAGGACTACTTGAGCGGGGGAGAGACCTGTTTAGTGGCACTGCCAGCGCTGCGCTGGATTTCAGCGATGCATCCACTGAAAAAAACGCAAGCGGCGGATTCCTCCGCCGCCTGCGTTCCACCCGTTCTATTGTATCAACTCGCGCCAGGAAACGCGGTTTGCCGTACCCGATGACGCTACCGCCGTGGGCGTTTCCTGGGAAGTAATGCCGCCGCCAGTATCGGTGATGATGGTGATGATCTTGCCGGACTGCAAACGAATGGTGTTCATGCCGGCCACCATGGCATTAGAAGACAGCCTTGAGCCAGCAGCCTGTTCGGCCGAGGTTTTCAGGTATTGCCCGGTCTTGAAATCAAAGTTGTACAGGAAAGAATACCCGCCAATGTTACAGGCATTGTTACTGGGGACATTGCTGGCAACCGTCAGCGATCCCAATTGCAATTGCACGTCCACGTTGACCCGTTCACCAGGAGAGGTATTTCCCGGATTAAGATCGATGTACCAGCCGGCCTTGTCTGCCCAATTCACGGCTTCGGTCGAAGTGGTGCGCAATTGCTGACCGCTTGCGCCGGTAAAATCAATCAGGGTTTGTGCCACAAGCGTACCGGTCGTCCTGGCCTGCCCAAGCCCGGTGCCCGACAGATCATCCTTGATCGCGTAGACCGATTGCTGATCGGTATTCGACAAATCGGTCAATCCAAGATAGCGACCGGTACCCAATTGCACCACCACATAGTCAACCCCGTCGTAAGAAACGATAGTCAGTTCCGGCTTGGTCGTGATGGGCTGCACGCCGGCACCATTGATTGCACCCAGCTCTGCAAGCAGCAGAGCCGTTCCACTTGTCGAAACGGGTGCCGCCGGTGGGGTGCCGCTATCCAGCTCGAAGCGCCACAGGTTGCCCAGCAGGTCGCCGCCGTAGAATCGTACTGCGGTGTTTTCAGTCGGCACATCAATCCACACGTTGATTTTCGCCAGGCCGCTGGGGGTGCCAGCATCCCCCACGCCGGTGCCGATTTTTTCCAGCACTGCGCCGGTATTGGCATTCAACACATAGAGGTAACCCTGCCCATCCCCCGGTGAAACATTGTTGTAGCCGGAGGTGACCACCACCACCCAGGTGCCGTCCGCGCGCTTGGTCACAATCGGGTTGCCAAAGCTGTAGCCTAAATCATTGTCATCGGAGACCGTGAAATTCCATAGCGCCTTGGGGGCGGCCGGATCGGTAATATCCAGCGCGTAAAACCCCCTGCCGCCGGCATTAAAGCCGCCCACCAGGATGGATTTCCACTGCGCGGCGGAGCAGATGCTGGCCGGCGCATTCGGGCAGATGTCGGCTACGGTCGGCGAGCCATCGACATAATATCGATGGTTAGCGGAATAGGTTTTATCAGCCAGTTTGTAAAGGTTGCTCATGATCATGGTCGGAACATAGGCCCATACCTCCTGCCCGGTATCCCCATTGAAGGCGTGCAGCATGCCGTCATTGGCTGCCACATAGACCGTCGGGGCGCGCCCGGCCTGGGTCGTATCCCTGAAGGTGGCATAGTTAGCATCCACATATTCAAAGGGTGGCTTTTTAACATACACCGGTTGCGAGGTGACCATATCGCCCATCACATGTTCGCGGTCGCGGTAGAGCGCTGATACAGCTGGCAACACTTTTATTTCATTACCGTTCTGGCCACGCAGATAGTTGACCAAATTTTGCCCGGATGCGTCCGCAGCTGTGGTTGTGGCGTTGGCGATATCGTCGGCAACCAGCGTGGAACACTGGCTAAGCAGGTAGGGTACGGTACACATACCATTGAAGTAACTCTGCTCAGAGGCGCTCAGACTGGCCCAGAGGAAGGGCTTCAGCTTGTTGGCAGCGCCGCTGTCATAGGTGTAAATCGTACGCGTATCGCTGCTTGCCCCGACCTTGAGATCCAGCAATGGTTGTGCGGTCCATATCGGGGTGGCTGAGACGTCACCGGTTACCGGATCAATGGTTTTGGCCTGCAAATCACCGTCCCACAATAACGTGCGGTACAGGGCGACGAACAGGAAATTATCCCCGGCCACCGGCTCCAGATTGCTGGTCGCAGCGGCCGCCGCAGAGCCCGTGCGCGCCGTTACCCCGGCAAGCGCACTACTGATACCGGTGATCAGCGTATCCGGGTCGCGTGCGCTGTAGTACACGCCGCGCCCATCAACGGCGGCGTGCCACAGGTCGTCAATCCGCTCAGCGCCACTGTTGGTGATGGGGTTGGGCCAGTTCAATGTACCCTGCACGATGGCGTTGTAATCAGCCGAACCGCCGGAGAGATAGCTATCGGTATAACCCAGTGTGCCGTCCACGCCCAGCCCGAGGGTGAAGGTCGTCATGTGCTGTTGCGGATTAACGTCCATGCCGCTGCCGGGAACATTGTTTTCGCACACATCCGCTCCGAGCGCGCCGGTACAGTTGCCCAGTGCCGAGTTGCGCAGGTCGGTCTCGTAGTAATACATTGCTACGTCGGCCAGCGAATTGCTGAATCCGCCGCTCCCCGCGGTGCAGGTGGTCGTTGTCCAATTGTTGCCCGATGCGGCGGCTGCCGCCGTACAGGAAGCCACCGTAGTCGGGCCGGTCGTCACGGTGTTGCAACTGGTCGTTTGAAAGTCGGGACTGACGGGCGCTACCGAAGTGCATGAAGCCTCGCCGGTTGGCCCGGAAATCACGGTGGTGGCGCAGGTGGTCGTAGTCCAACTGTTGCTTGATGAAGCCGTTGCCGCCGTGCAGGAGGACACGTAAGTTGGTCCGGTAGTCACCGTCTGGCAGGTCGTCGTGCCGCCGTCCGACGCATCCGCGTCCGTCGTGCAGGAGCTCGTGCCGACCCATCCGGTGTCGGCAGTCTGACAGGTAATCGTCTGGCCGCCCGTTGGTCCAGATGCCGTGCAGGAAGAAGCATTCACCCATCCGCTATCCGCGGTCTGGCACACGGTGGAACCTGATGGTGTGCAACTCGAAACGTTGCTCCACGTTACCGTGCCGGTGGTGCAATCCACCGAAGAAGAACCGTTGTAAACCGGAGTACAGGAAGCGACAGTAACCCAGGTCTGATCAAGCCGGCAGTCTGTGCGATCGCTTCCACTATCTACAATCACGCAATTATTGTCGTTGGACCATGAGCTCCAGCTGCTGCCCGAGTTGCTCGAGGTTCGCGTTTTCAACTGGCCAACGACGCATTGATCCTGCTGGGAGCCCGATGTGTCCGGGCTGCAACTGTTCCTGTCGTTGTAGTCCTTCCAGGTGACACCCCAGTCATCTGACCTGAGACGATAGAGCTGCCCGGTCACCTCTTGCGTCACGCTGGTACCCTGCTGGGTCTGCTGGGTGCGCTTCTGTATCTGCTGCGTCTGGTACTGGAGCTGGCTGGTGCTCTGGGCTATCTTGGCCACGGTCTTCTGGATCTGGCTGGTAGTTTGAGTGACGCTCGCGCCGTCGTTCAGCGGCCTGGCCGCCGTGCCGTCCTGCTGGCCGACATTGGTGCTGCCGTCGATCTTGTCTGGCCCGTAAGAGCTGGTTTCATTGTTGTCGTTCCAGTAACCATCGGTGGACAGGATAGTGAAGTTCTGCTGGCAGGAGTATTGCACCGGGTCATTGGCGCCGCTGAGCAATTGCCCGGCGTAATAGCGCCCGGCCTTGGCCATGGCCGCGCGCAACGGGGTAGATCCGGTAGTTGATGAACCATACAGCTTGCTGTACCAACTGGCTTTTTGCGTGGCATCGAAGTCTAAGATTTTCAGAAACTTGGCGTTGGTGGAATCGGTGCCGGTGTAGCTGATGGTGGAAAAGCCGACGCGATAACTGTTGCTGATATCCTTGAAGGCCAGACCGGCAGCCGACTTCATGGTGTTCATGCGGTCGCGGTAATAGCTGTACCAGTTGGCAAAATTTTCCCGTTCGTCGCTGCTGCCGGGGCCCGAGGTGCTGCTGACAGTCACATTAGTGTAGCTGCTGTCGGCATAGCAGGTGCCGCGCACCGGTGTGGCGGGCGAGCTGCCGGTGTACTTGTAGTAATAGGCGGCCTTGTCAGTGCTGTCGTTTCCCGTACGGAATGCGCTGGACAGGTTTTTATTGGCGCCGGCAGTATTGAAGCCATCGGATTCGGCGGAAGTGAAAACAGAATCCGGAAAGCTGGTGCCGTCTGCATTGACCGGCACTTCATAAGTGACATCCGGGTTGTAATACACGCCGTTGTAATAATGATTGCGGTAGCAGAATTTATCGTTCTTGTTACTGACCGAATCCGGCAGGTATTCCCATCCCATGCTGCCGGAATCGTCCAGAACGAACATGATGTTCGGCTTGACCGGGGTGTTGCCGTCCGAGGCCATCGGCGAATTGGCAATATCCGTTACTGCGGCACGGGCAGCCATACTGAAACCAGTAGCGAAGAGCAACAGCAAGATGCTTGCAGCATGATTGGCGATGGTTTTCATAATGACCTCCTGATACCGTTGGCTAATAATGAACGATAGTTTCAACATAGCTGGTGGTGTTGCGCGGCCCACGAATACGCGTGGTGATGCGGTAGTACTCCACTTCGGCCGCACCGCTCAGTCCGCCTTTGCTGGTGTAATCTTTCGCTCCGGAGCTGACGCCGGCGACCGTGGATGAAGTGGAAGCGCAGTTATTGGGCAGCCCGGCGCTGGGGCACAGGCGATGGATGATATATCTTGCCTCATAGCCCGCCGCATTGGCGGAGATCACTGCGGCAGGTTGGATGCAAGCCGACGCCAAGCCGTTTGCCACGGCGTCGTTGCAACTGTTGCTGTCCCAGTCAACCTGCGAACGGGTCGTGTCGCCGCTGTTGCCGGTCATGTCCAGGGATTCCTGGCTGGTTGCGTAATAACCATTGGCCGTGTCGTCATTTTGCGAGGCGACAACGCCGGCGATGCCGTTTAGCCAGGTGATTGCGGCTTCGGTTCCCGAATCACCCGCCAGCGCGGCACCCTGTTTGAAGGCCATGTTGCCGGCCACAACATTGCCGGTGTCTACCGAGCGCACCAGCGCAATTGCCGCGAGTGTCATGGCAACCAGCGCGATGAGCGTAATGACCAATACCACACCCATCTGCTGTTTTGGCGGTGAAACATTGGCAACACCGACGCCCTTGCCAGCCAGGTTTCGCATGTTGCCGTCTTGACGGAGATGAGTAGGGCACATGGTTATCTCCAGAGCGAGTTGCGCAAGGGCACAATGGTTTCGAATGTCTTATAGCGGTAGCATTGCCAATCGGCATCGGCAGCAAGGCTGATGGTGCCGCCCGCCCAGGTCGGGCCGGCTGTGGTGATATTGCAAAGGCCGGTTCCGGGATCCGGCTTCTCCCTTAGTCCGTTACGTGCCACCAGTGCAAAGCGCAGGGCATAAATCCGGTTGATATCGCCTGCATCGCCGGTCGTGCCGCTCGCATCCGCATCGATCAGGGTCGCACTCCAGGTGTCCACCTGAGCATCGGGTTGCGCACCCAATCGGGTGTCGAAGCCATATTCAGCCTGGATACTGACCACATCCGGCGAGAGGATCTGGGCGCTCTCGGTGTTGGTTGCGGATGAATAATCGGTGAATACCAGATTGCTGTTGGCATCGATGGAATAGCGATGCGACGTGAAGCTGCCGAGATTCATCAACAACGCATCAGTCGAAAAACCTGCGGCAGGGAAAACGGCCGAATTGCCGTTCCAACTGCCGGTCGCGTGAGCGATCGGGTTGAGAACGGGATTGGCATTGTCCACCTGAAACAGGGTGCAATTCGGCGGCGTAGTCGCTTCATAAGCAATCAGCAGATCACCCTGTGCAATACCGAGCACGGCATTGGTATTGAATTCGGTGTCCGCCTGGGTGTGCACGGATATGACCCTGACTGGAACGCTCCAGCTCGACTTGTTACCGGAAAGTATGGTGATACTGTCAGGCAAGCCGCCGGCACCGTCCGCGATGGTGACCGGGGAGAGCACCAGCGAGGCTAGTGTCGTACCTCCAAAAGAACGGGCCAGGGCACAGCCGGTAGCCGCGGCGAAACCATACCCCCCCATGCGCGCATCGCGCTCGATGGTATAGAGGCCGATCACGCCATTGGTCTGAGCGTCCGCGCCGCCGGTGGTAGTGCGTTTTTGCCCTTCGAAGGTTGCAAACACTTGCATCACGATAAGAGTGCTGAGCAAACCGATGACCATGCCGACCATGATTTCAACCAGGCTGAAACCGCTATGGCGATGTTTATTAAGTTGACGTAATGGCATGGCTGTTCCCATTTAGACTATTCGGTCACCACGGCGATGGCGGTGTAGTTGTGGGCGGCGACTTCATCCGGTGACTGCCAGAATACGGTAACGGTGGCATTGTTATTAGCATCGATAACGATGGTCGGGGCGTTTGCCGGCACGCCGGAAACGCCCGGCAAGACCTGTTCCACGGCGCTTACCCAGGTCACATAATTTGCCCCGGCAGGGTTGCTGAAGTTCGCCACCAGGGCTGCATTGGTCTTATCGCTTACCCACATCTGCCCGATAACCCGATTGACCAGCAAGCTGGCGTCGGTGCGGTACTTGGCCGCAGCGACATTCTTGATTGAAGCAGCCTGCAGCCCGATGATCGCCAGGATGCCGATGGAAAAGAGCAAGATTGAAATCAGGGCTTCGAGTACCACGGAGCCGCGTTGCCTGTTTTTCGGAGCGGTATTCATCATGAGCATCCTTGCGGGTTATCGGCAATCGCTATGGCTGGGTCGCACATACGGGTCTGCCCGCCAGGGCTGACGAGAATGACCATGCGGCGAGCGTCAGCTCTGACCGAATTGCTAACATCGATGCGTGCAATATCAATACCAACATTGGCTGTGGGAATACGGCCCAAACCATCGAACGTAACGCCTGCCGGCAATCCGGTCCCGGCTGTGATGGCCGTACCAATGGCGGGTACCGCCGCATCCACGCTGATGCCGGCACGCGCATTCGCCCCGCCTTCGCTTCCGCTGCGGGTTTGAATTCCTGCCGGGCAATCGGCTGTCACGTTTACACAGTCCACGCTCCAGGCCACCGTGCCTCCCGCATCCATCAGGCTGAAACGCACAGTGGCATTGCGTCGCACTGCTTCGGTACGGGTAATCTGCAGGCCGTTCTGGATGGATTCCGCTGCGGAGCGCGTCTGAGTGTTTTGTATCCACAGGCTGAAGGAAGGAATACCTGCCACCATCAGAAGAGAAACGATGACAATGCCGATCATCAACTCGATCAGCGAAACCCCGCATTGTTTGCGTGGAATTAACATGCCTCGCCCTTCTTGGTGATCCAGCAATTGACCGGCATGGCACCCCAGTCAGCCGGTGCATCGGTTGTCTGCTTGGCGTTGTCCTGATCGATGGTATAGACAAAACTGCCTGTGCCCTGAGCCTCGACACCGGCAGCGTTTACCTTAAAGGCGGATGCCGTCAAGGTCGGGCAGGTATAGGTGAAATATTTGGTGCCCGAGGGAGGCGGCGCAACAGTGCCGGCCGCGCAGGCGCCCACATAGCTTCTGTTGTCCTGGTAATACTGTTCAAGCTTCACCCGCATTGTGGACAACTCAGTCACGGCTTCGGTCAGCTTGCCGCGCAGCACATAACCGGTGTAAGCGGGAATGGCAATGCTCGCCAGGATGCCAACGATTGCGACCACAACCATGAGCTCGATAAGGGTAAAACCTTTTTGTGTTTTCATTGCGCTCTCCTTTGGCCGTGCATACTAGAGATCGAATCCAGACGTTTCTACCCATAACCGACCAGAGGGGCAGCTTTCCAGACGGGCGGTATGCCCGCCATGACGAGTGGGAATGAGGTGCGCATAAAATTACCGGAAAATTTTTATGCGCCCGCCTTTTTGGTGTGAATGTAAGACGTTAGCGTAAATCTCGCACAGGGGCTAAACGGCCAGCAGGAAATCCTTGAATGCCCGCGCCGCGGTGGACAGGCGTTTGTTGCTGCGATGCGCGACGAACCAGTGGCGCTTCAGGGGAAAGTTTTCGACATTCAGCATGACAAGCCTCTTGGTTTCCAGCTCCAGTTCAATGCTGTGCAACGACAGGATGCCGAGCCCCATTCCGGCCTGCACCGCCTGCTTGATGGCTTCGTTGGTTTCCATTTCCATACTGATACGTGGCTGGATATGATGCTCGGCGAAGATGCGTTCCATTGCGCTGCGCGTGCCGGAACCCTTCTCCCTGGACAGAAAGGTTTCGTTTGCAAGTTGCGCAAACTTGACGCGCTTGAGTCTGGCAAGCGCATGGTTTGGCGCGGCAATGACCACCAGCGGGTTTTCCATGAACGATTCTGCGCTGAGATCCTGCCCGTCCGGCGGCTGCCCCATGATGGCGAGATCGGTGCTGTTATCGGCAAGCTGCCTGAGCACGGCGTCGCGATTGGCAACCTGCAGGATGACCTTGATACTGGGATATTTCCGACAAAATTCCGATAGCAGTTGCGGCGTGAAATAATTGGCGGTGTTGACCACCGACAGGGTAAGCCTGCCCTGCTCCAGGCCTTTCATTTCGTCGAACAGCGACTCCATCTCGGCAAGCTGTTGCGCAATGCTGCGGCTGTAATGAAACAGCTCGCGCCCGGCCTCGGTCAAAAAAATCTTTTTCCCCATCTGTTCAAACAGCGGCAAACCGATAATCTTTTCCAACTGTTTGACCTGCATGGACACCGCCGGTTGCGATAGGTATAGTTCCTCGGCGGCACGCGAGAAGTTCAGGTGGCCAGCCACCTTTTCAAATACCTGGAGTTGACGCAAAGTGAGATGCAACATCGGCAAAAGCAACCATCCGGGAATAGCAGAGTGTGATTATAGCAAACCATAAGAAGATTTTATGGCTTATATAAAAACAACTGACTATCGCTTATAGGACAATTTCCCTATAGTCACAACCATTGCAAGTTACAGCCAATCGTTAACACAGGAGAAAATGTGATGGATCAATCGAATCGTTACGCGGATCTGAGTCTGAAAGAAGCAGATCTGATCAAGGGAGACCAGCATGTGCTCGTCGCCTATCACATGCAGCCAGCCACCGGTTATGGTTACCTGGAAGTGGCGGCACATATTGCCGCCGAGTCCTCTACTGGCACCAACGTGGAAGTCAGCACCACCGACGACTTCACCAAGGGCGTAGACGCACTGGTGTATTTCATCGATGAAGCCAAAGGGGTGATGAAGGTCGCCTACCCGAATGACCTGTTCGACCGCAACATAACCGACGGCCGCGCCATGCTGGTGTCGTTCCTGACGCTGGCGATCGGCAACAACCAGGGCATGGGTGATGTGAAGCATCTGCAGATGCAGGATTTTTATGTGCCGTGGTCCATGCTGCGCATGTATGACGGCCCGGCCAAGGACATTACCGACCTGTGGGATATTCTGGGTCGCCCGCGCGTCAACGGTGGCTATATCGCCGGCACCATCATCAAGCCCAAGCTGGGTCTGCGCCCCGAGCCGTTCGCCAAGGCCGCTTACCAGTTCTGGCTGGGAGGCGATTTCATCAAGAACGATGAGCCGCAAGGCAATCAGGTGTTCTGTCCGACAAAAAAGGTGATCCCGCTGGTCTATGATTCGATGAAGCGCGCCATGGATGAGACCGGCCAGGCCAAACTGTTCTCCGCCAACATCACCGCCGATGATCATTATGAAATGCTCGCCCGCGCCGATTACATTCTGGAAGCCTTCGGCCCGGACGCCAACAAAGTCGCTTTCCTGGTCGACGGTTACGTCGGCGGCCCCGGCATGATCACCACCGCCCGCCGCCAGTATCCCGGACAATACCTGCACTACCACCGTGCCGGCCACGGTGCGGTAACCTCGCCCTCTTCCGTGCGCGGCTACACCGCGTTTGTGCTGAGCAAGATGTCGCGGCTGCAAGGCGCTTCCGGCATTCACGTCGGCACCATGGGCTACGGCAAGATGGAAGGCGGCAAGGACGACCGCAATATCGCCTACATGATCGAGCGTGACTCCGCGGACGGCCCCTACTTCCACCAGGAATGGCATGGCATGAAGCCGACCACCCCGATCATCTCCGGCGGCATGAACGCGCTGCGTCTGCCCGGCTTCTTCGAAAACCTCGGTCACGGCAACGTAATCAACACCGCCGGCGGCGGCGCTTACGGCCATATCGACAGCCCGGCGGCCGGCGCGATCTCCTTGCGCCAGTCCTATGAATGCTGGAAGGCCGGCGCCGATCCGATTGAATACGCGAAAGAACACAAGGAATTTGCGCGCGCATTTGAGTCCTTCCCGAAAGATGCGGACACGATATTCCCGGGCTGGCGCGAAAAGCTGAGCGTGCACAGGTAAGTCAAATTGAAAATCGAGTGATAGTTGCGCCCCCACTCGCTGGGGGCGTTTTTGTTTACAAGGAGCAGGTTATGGATAACAAAGATCAGTACAAAATTCACAAAGAGCCGTTCTATCTGGCACTGGCCGACGAGGTTACCTTATACGAAGCCGCCTATTCGGCGCGCCTGCCGGTGATGATCAAAGGCCCGACCGGCTGCGGCAAGTCGCGCTTCGTCGAATACATGGCGTGGAAACTGGGCAGGCCGCTGATTACCGTGGCGTGCAACGAGGACATGACCGCCAGCGATCTGGTCGGGCGTTATCTGCTCGACGCCAACGGCACGCGCTGGCTGGACGGTCCGTTGACCACGGCGGCACGCATCGGCGCGATCTGCTATCTCGACGAAATCGTCGAGGCGCGTCAGGACACCACCGTGGTGATCCACCCGCTGACCGACCATAGACGCACCCTGCCGCTGGACAAGAAAGGCGAGCTGCTCGAGGCGCACCCCGATTTTCAAATGGTGATCTCATACAACCCCGGCTACCAGAGCCTGCTGAAGGACCTGAAGCAATCCACCAAGCAGCGCTTTACTGCGTTCGATTTCAATTACCCGGCGGCCGGCGTGGAAGCAGAGATACTCGGCAGGGAAACCGGCATCGAAGCCGGGCTGTCCGCGCAACTGGTGAAGATCGGCCAGGCGGCGCGCAACTTGAAAGGGCATGGGCTGGATGAGGGAATTTCCACGCGCCTGCTGGTGTATGCGGCCACCCTGATCAAAGGTGGAGTGGCGCCGCGCGCCGCGTGCCGCATGGCGCTGGTGCGCCCGATCACCGACGATGCCGACATCCGCGATACGCTGGATCATGCGATCGATGCAGTATTTGGGTAAAGGTTACCCCCCTCTCCCGCGAGCGGAAGAGGGGATTATTTCACCCACAAATTGCTAAAGAATCATGACAACCGCAACCATACCAAGCGAACTGGAAGCCTATTGGCAGCAGCTGGACTGCGGCTTTCCGCGTGTCAAACCGATGTTTGCGGACTGCATGCGCGAGGCTTTGACAACACTTTCCGCACAGGGCGTGGAAGCCTACCTCGACAATGCGCGCTTTCTCGGCAAGATGGGACGCGGCGCAGAACCAATCCTGATTTTCCTGGAGAAATGGCCGGCGATGGCCAGAAGGCTGGGTGAAGATGCGCTGCCCGCCATCATGGACTGCATTCGCAGCATGACGCAATCGCCCAACAGCAACGCCATCACGCCCTTCCTGCAATCGTTGCCAGCCACTGCGCGGCGGCTGCAATCGCCGCAACAACTGCGCGATTATCTGGACATGGTTTCGGATTTCATGGCGCGCACCACCGGCTCGATCCACGGCAAACACCAGACTTTTCCCAGCCCGGGGCTGCCGGAATTCTTCAAGAAAATTCCGCTGCTGCTCGGCCAACTTTCTCTGGCAGGGCTAAAGAACTGGGTCGACTACGGCGTGCGCCATTACCAGGATCATCCCGACCGGCAAATCGATTACTTCAGCCTGCAATCGGCGGACAGTCGCGCGGTGCTGCAACGCGAGCGGCATGGCACGCTGCTGGTGGATAACGAACGCAAACTGGACATGTATCTGCGCGGTCTGTGGCGCGATGAAGGCCTGTTGATCCCCTATTCGGGCGCTTTCGATGAACTGCGCAAGCCGATTCCCTATTACGACAAGCTCGGCATCCGCCTGCCGGATGCTTACGACGATGCCCATGGAATTATGGGTATTGACCGCTACCGCGCGGTGCTGGCGCACATTGCCGGCCACCGGCGCTGGACAACGGCAATCTTTGCCGACAACTTCAGTCCGTTCCAGCGCATGGCGGTGGAGTTTCTGGAAGATTCGCGTGTGGAATATCTGGCGATGCGCGAGTATCCCGGCCTGCGCCGCATCTTCATGGCGTTGCATCCCATCCCTGCCGAAGATGCCTATGACCCCGAACTGGAATCCGGCGTGCGCCATCGCCTGACCATGCTGTCGCGCGCGATACTCGATCCGGCACATCCCTACAGGAACCCGCACGTCGTCGAATTTGCGCAACGCTTTCATGCGTTGCTGAAAGCAAGTGATATGAGCACACCGGAGATCGCCAAGCTGGCGGTTGCATTTGTGGCCAAGACACGCCGCCAGAGCGACCAGCTTGCCAAAACACATTTCA
Source organism: uncultured Gallionella sp. (assembly GCA_964355765.1). Lineage (GTDB taxonomy): Bacteria > Pseudomonadota > Gammaproteobacteria > Burkholderiales > Gallionellaceae > Gallionella. Next base: position 182,527 of record CAYHEM010000002.1, on the reverse strand, counting down.
AAGATACAGTTGTAAATTACCGTGACGACAATCGCCAGATATGGCATTTCATCGAGGAAGATGACGAGGGCGAGATTGCCAATCAACATCGCAAGATGGACTCGAGTGAGGAACTTAAAGGTCTGCCGCCGCGCCATTACCCCGAGTGGGATTACAACAGCCAGAGCTACCGCCCGGATTGGGTGAGCGTGTACGAGACGTTGCACCCGTCCGGCAGCGCGGCGGATATTGACCGACTGCTGGCCAAGCACGGCGCACTGGCCAAGCGGCTGAAAAAAATGCTCGACCTGCTCAAGCCACAGGACAAGGTGCGCATCCGCTATCAGGAGGATGGCAGCGAGTTGGATCTGGATGTCGCGTTGCGTTCGCTGATCGACTTCAAGAGCGGCGCGATGCCCGACCCGCGCATCAACATGAGCCACAAGACCAGCGGGCGCAATATCGCGGTGCTGCTGTTGCTGGATTTGTCGGAATCGCTCAACGTGAAGGCGGCGGGCTGCGACCAGACCATCCTCGAACTCAGCCAGGAAGCGGTTTCACTGCTGGCCTGGGCCATCGATAAACTGGGTGATCCGTTCGCGATCGCAGGCTTCCATTCCAACACGCGCCACGACGTGCGCTATTTGCACATCAAAGGCTACAGCGAAAACTGGGACGATCAGGTGAAGGGGCGACTGGCGGCAATGGAAGCCAACTATTCCACGCGCATGGGCGCGGCGCTGCGCCACGCCGCGCATTATCTGGAACAGCAGCCGGCCGACAAAAAACTGATGTTGGTTCTCACCGACGGCGAGCCCTCGGACATAGACAGCAAGGACGGCCGCTTATTGATCGAGGATGCGCGCCAGGCGGTAAAGGAACTGGACCGGCAAGGCATTTACACCTATTGCATCAACCTTGACCGCAAGGCAGATGAGTATGTCGCAGATATTTTCGGACAGCAATACACCATCATCGACCGCGTCACCCAACTCCCGGAAAAATTGCCCACGCTTTTTCTGGCCCTGACGAAGTAGGGGCAGAAAGGGCAATTTTCGGTGCAGACTAACGTCCGCTGCAAGCGGACGTTAAACCGCGAAGCGGTGGCCGTAGCCAAAAATTGCCCACGCTTTTTCTGGCCCTGACGAAATAATAAGCTCGTGCAGGCTACGCGTCGTCAAACGCCACATCACCTTCTGATACCACGTCACCGAGTTTGAGGTTCTTGAAATCAAACAGGCCGGCGTCGAGCAAATGCGACGGCGCGATGTTCTGCATCGCGGTGAAGATGGTCTGGTTGCGCCCCGGATACTCTTGCTCCCACGCGGCGAGCATCTTCTTGATGTTCTGGCGCTGCATGTTTTCCTGCGAGCCGCACAGGTTGCACGGAATGATCGGGAATTCCATGCCGCGCGCATAACGGGCGATATCCTTTTCGGTGCAATAGACCAGCGGGCGAATCACGATATGGTCGCCCTTGTCGGTAACCAGCTTGGGTGGCATGGCCTTGAGCTTGCCACCAAAAAACATGTTCAGGAACAGCGTTTCGATCATGTCGTCGCGGTGATGCCCGAGCGCAATCTTGTTGGCGCCGAGCTCATGCGCGACGCGGTAGATGATGCCGCGCCGCAGCCGCGAACACAGCGAGCAGGTGGTCTTGCCCTCGGGTATTTTTTCCTTGACGATGGAATAGGTGTCCTGCGCCTCGATGTGGAAATCCACGCCGATGGACTTGAGATAATTGGGCAGCACTTCTTCGGGAAAACCCGGCTGCTTCTGGTCGAGATTCATCGCGACGATGCGGAAATCGATCGGGGCGCGCTTGCGCATCGTAAGCAGGATATCGAGCAGCGTGTGAGAATCCTTGCCGCCGGACAGACACACCATCACCGTGTCGCCCGCCTCGATCATGTTGAAATCGGCGATCGCCTTGCCGACCTGATGTTCGAGCCGCCCCTTGAGGCGATTGAAGTTGGTCGAATGGCGCTCGAAATGGATGGGTTGTGCGATGTCGTTCATAAAAATTCAGGTTAAATTCAAAAAAATGGTTGTCCGCAGATTACGCGTGATTAAACAACGGATTGCTCAAGATACGCCAGCGAGCCCTTTGGGTGGTGCATCAATTTTCAGTCACCGTTTCAGAATCTGCATAATCCGCGGATAAGCATGGTGTTCAAGTCAAATGTTGATACTCCTGCCGCCATCTACCGAGATGACCTGGCCGGTAATATAGGGCGCGTCCTGAATCAGGAATGCGACGGCGCGCGCGACATCATCCGGCTCGCCTTCGCGCTTGAGCAGCGTATGCGCGACGATTTTGCGGCGCTGCTCCTCGTCCATCCAGGCCGCATTTTCCGGCCACACGATCACACCCGGCGAGACGGCGTTGACGCGTACCTGCGGCGCCATCTCCTGTGCCAGCGCACGGGTCAAAGCAGTCAGCCCGGACTTGGCCACGCTGTACAGCAGATGCCCGCGCATCGGGCGTTCAGCGTGAATGTCCGCAATATTCACGATGCAGCCATGATGGCGGCGCAACTCAGGCGCTGCCGCCTGCGCGAGGAACAGCGGCGCACGCAAATTGGTACCGAGCAGGTCGTGCCATTGTTGCTCATTCACTTCCGCCAGCGGGGTAGCGTAGAAACTCGACGCGTTGTTGACCAGTGCATCCAGCCGCCCGAATTTTGCAACGACCCCGCGCACCAATTGCGGCAACGCATCCGGGTCGAGCAGGTCTGCCTGAATTGCCAGCGCACTTTCCGTGCGCAATGCATTCAGTTCATCTTGCAAAGCCAATGCCTGTTGTGCGGAGTTACGGTAATGCACGGCAAGCTGTGCGCCTGCCGCATGCAGGCGACGACAAATCGCCGCACCGACGCGCTTCGCCCCTCCGGTCACCAGCACCACTTTGCCTTGCATCGCGCACTCCACTAAACTTACCGCTTCGCGAATTATACCCGACCATGCCGACAACCCTGCCCACCCCCACCCCGGAAGCCGCCCGACACAGCGCGCAATTATGCGAATTTATTCGCCGCGACATCGCCGAGCACGATGGCTGGATATCCTTTGCGCATTACATTGAACGGGCGCTGTACGCACCCGGGCTGGGCTATTACACCGCCGGAGCGCACAAGTTCGGCGAAGCGGGCGATTTTGTGACCGCACCGGAATTGTCGCCGCTCTTCGGCCGCAGCCTGGCGCGACAAATGGCAGAAATCATGGCGCACAGCGCTCCGCACATACTGGAGTTGGGCGCGGGCAGCGGCAAACTGGCGGCGGATATGCTTGGCGAACTGGAGCGGCTGGGCAGCCTGCCCGAGCGCTACGCGATCCTGGAGGTAAGCGCCGACCTGCGTGCGCGCCAGCAAGTCTTGCTGCGTGAACGCCTGCCGCACCTGATCGAGCGCGTGCACTGGCTGGATACCCTGCCGAAGAAATTCAGCGGTGCCATCGTCGCCAACGAGGTGCTCGACGCCTTGCCGATGCATCTGGTGCATTGGCGCGACAGCGCGCTGACCGAGCGCGGCGTGACCGTGAGCAACAATAGTTTCATCTGGCAGGAGCGCGCTATCAGCGATGCAAGCCTGCTGCAGGTGGCACAACAAATTACTGTGCCGGATGATTATGTCAGCGAAATCTGTCTGGCCGCACGCGGCCTGGTCAACAGTCTGGCAAGTTGCCTGGAGCAGGGTGCGTTACTGTTCATCGATTATGGATTTGGCGCGCGCGAGTTCTATCATGCACAGCGCAATACCGGCACGTTGATGTGCCACTATCGCCACCGCGCGCACGACGACCCTTTTTTCCTGCCCGGCCTGCAGGACATCACCGCCCATGTAAACTTCACCGATGTCGCGGAATGCGGCATCGATGCAGGGCTGGAACTACTGGGCTATACCTCGCAGGCGTTCTTCCTGATCAATTGCGGTATCGCGGAATTGTTGCAGGATACCTCACCGGAGAATCTGCGCGACTACCTGCCGCTCTCGGCGCAGTTGCAGAAACTCACCAGTCCGGCGGAAATGGGTGAATTGTTCAAGGTCATCGCGCTGGGAAAAAACATTGCAACTCCGTTGCGCGGATTCGCTCAGGGGGATTTGACGCGCTTGTTGGGATAACCCCGGAAACAGCGTCCAACCAAAGGAAAAACATCGGGCTGGCCACCGGGCTGGCCATAAAACTGGTAGAATTGCGCCATTCAAAAATACTGGAATTCAGGGAAAATGCATGAGTAAAAGCCTGACGCAATTCATCATCGAAGAGCAACGCGCAATCCCCGGTGCGACCGGGGATTTTACCGGCCTGTTGAATGACATCGTTTCCGCTTGCAAGCAGATCGCACATGACGTGAACAAGGGTGCGCTGATCGGCGTGCTGGGCAGTGCAGGCAGCGAAAACGTGCAGGGCGAAACGCAGAAGAAGCTGGACGTCATCACCAACGAAGTGTTCATCAAGGCCAATGAGTGGGCCGGCCACCTCGCGGCCATGGCGTCGGAAGAAATGGACGACATCTATCCCATTCCGGCACGATATCCCAGAGGCAAATATCTGATCACCTTCGACCCGCTGGATGGTTCGTCCAACATCGACGTGAACATTTCGGTCGGCACCATTTTCTCCATTCTGCTGTGTCCGGAAGGCGTGACTAATCCGACCGCTGCCGACTTCATGCAGCCCGGCACCCAGCAGGTCTGCGCAGGCTACGCCCTGTACGGCCCGGCCACCATGATGGTGCTGACCTCCGGCCACGGCGTGAACGGCTTCACGCTGGATCGCGATGTCGGCGATTTTTTCCTGACCCACGCGAACATGACGATTCCGCCCGACACCCAGGAATTTGCGATCAACATGTCCAACCGCCGTTACTGGGAAGAACCGGTTCAGCGCTACGTGAAAGAGTGCGTTGAAGGCATGGACGGTAGCCGCGAAAAAAACTTCAACATGCGCTGGGTCGCCTCGATGGTGGCAGAAGTGCATCGTATTCTGACGCGCGGTGGCATCTTCATGTATCCGTTCGACACCAAAGATCCGACCAAGGCCGGCAAGCTGCGCCTGATGTATGAGGCCAACCCGATGTCCTTCATCGTCGAACAGGCCGGCGGCATCTCCTCCACCGGCTACGAGCGCATCATGGACATCATGCCGACTGGCCTGCACCAGCGCGTGCCGGTTATCCTCGGCTCAAAAAATGAAGTCGAGCGCATCGTCAGTTATCACAAGGAGAAATAATATGGGCAAGCCACTGGTTTCCATCGTAATGGGCAGCGCCAATGACTGGGAAATCATGCAGCAGTCAGCGCGCGCCTTGCGGGACTTTGGCGTAAGTTATGACGCACGGGTGATCTCGGCGCATCGCGCTCCCGACCTGTTAATTGATTACATCAGGGACATCAGCGCGCAGGGTGCGCAATGCTTCATCGCGGGTGCGGGCGCTGCGGCGCATCTCGCTGGCGTAATTGCCAGCAAGACCACGCTGCCCGTGCTGGGCGTACCGATTCCATCCAAATATCTCAAAGGAATGGACTCACTGCTATCTATCGTGCAAATGCCCAAGGGCATTCCCGTGGCCACCTTTGCCATCGGCGAGGCGGGCGCCGCCAATGCCGCGCTGTTCGCTGTTTCCATGCTGGCGCTGAATGATGCACAACTGGCGCAGAAGCTGGCCGATTACCGCGAGAAACAGGCCGAGCAGATTGCCGCCACCACCCTACCAGCACTTTGATTCCGGAGTTTTCGATGCCCGCCTTACACCAATCCAATCTGACCAGCCTGCCACTGCTGCATCGCGGCAAGGTGCGCGATCTCTACGAAGTGGATGAACACCATCTGTTGATCGTGCAAACCGACCGTCTATCGGCGTTCGATGTGATCCTGCCCGATCCGATCCCGGGCAAAGGCAGAGTGCTGACCGCAGTTTCGAATTTCTGGTTCGACCGGCTCCAGCATGTTATTCCGAACCACCTGACTGGCATCGCACCCGAATCAGTCGTCAGGGGCGAAGCAGATCAGGCGCAGGTCAGAGGGCGCGCCTTCGTCACCAAAAAACTCAAACCGCTGCCCATCGAAGCCATTGTGCGCGGTTATCTGGTTGGCTCGGGCTGGAAGGATTATCAGAAAACCGGCACGCTATGCGGGATTGAATTGCCTGCCGGATTACACGAGGCGGAAAAACTGCCGCAGCCGCTGTTCACACCGTCCACCAAGGCGGCAATTGGCGAACACGACGAGAATATTTCCTTTGCACAGGCCATCGAACTGCTCGGCGAGGCGCGCGCCAATGAAGTGCGCGATGCGGCCTTGGCGCTGTATAGCGAGGCGGCGGATTATGCCGTGACGCGCGGCATCATCATCGCCGATACCAAGTTTGAATTTGGCGTGGACGCATCAGGCAAGCTGTATCTGATCGACGAGGCACTCACGCCGGATTCCTCGCGCTTCTGGCCGGCCGACCAGTATCGCGTCGGCAGCAATCAGCACAGCTTCGACAAGCAATTTGTGCGCGACTGGCTTGAAGCTTCCGGCTGGGACAAGCAATCCCCCGCGCCGCACATCCCCGAAGAAGTGCAACTGAAGACTGCCGGCAAGTACCGCGAGGCGCAGCATCGACTGACTGGAATGGGCACACCGCAGAGTCTGATCGAGGGCTTCCACCGTTTTCGTGAACAGCATTTCTCGGACGACGACACCCTCTACCGCCAACTGGTACAAGAAGGCCAATCACCCAAGGCACTCGTGGTGGCCTGCTGCGATTCGCGGGTTGATCCGGCGCTGGTGCTCAACTGCGAACCCGGTGACCTGTTCGTGATCCGCAACGTGGCCAATCTGGTGCCGCCGGCAGAAAACCGCGACGCTGGACGACGTCACGGCACCAGCGCCGCGCTGGAATTCGGTGTGCGCAGTCTGAAGGTGGAACACATCATCATTCTGGGGCATGCCCATTGCGGCGGGATTCGCGCATTGATGGATATGCGTCAAACGGACAGCCGTGATTCATTCATCAACACCTGGATGCGCATGGCCAAAGATGCCCGAAAACAAACCGAACGGGAGCTGCCTGATGCCGACTCGGAAGTACAGGCGCGCGCCTGTGAGCGGAATGCCATTCTCTGTTCGCTCGACAATCTGATGTCATTCCCCTGGATACGCGAGCGCGTCGGACGGGGCACGCTCGCATTGCACGGCTGGTATTTTGATATGGAGCACGGCGAACTGCTGGGCTACAACCGGGCCAGCGGCAAATTCGAAGCGTTATAGATCAGTTTTTTCCGGTCAGCTCCTGGTAGCGCGCCTTTTCGGCATCATAGCGCGCTTCCACTGCCGCCTTTTCCGCCCTGAATTTTTCCAGGTCCCGTTGCAGCCTGGTCAGCCGCGCTTGCGATTCCTGCAAATCATCCCGCAGGGAAACAGGGATTTTCTTTTCAGCCTTGGCGTAACCATCAGCCTCTTTTTGCAATCCAACCAACTTTTCGTCGGCTGCCTTAATCTGGGAGCTGATGCTGTTAATACGAGCTTCCACCTGCTGCAGATTGCGCGCACGCGCCAGGTTGATTTCCTTCACGCTACTATAGGTATTGAGCAATGCCTTGTCGCGTCGTTTCTGCTCAAACACAACCTCTTCAGCCGCACGATTCTGGGTATCCTCAATCTCCTTGGCGCGACGCTCCTCAGGAGTGAGCACCTCCTTTTTATCCACCACGCGCCCGGCCTTGTTCAAAACCTCGCGATCCCTGTGTGCATACTCGGGAGGGATGGTCTCGCCGTAATGGGTAACGCCCTTGTCATCCACCCACTTATACATCTTCGCTGCCGCGGGCAAACTGAAGACCATGCAGACGAAAAACGCGGCAAACAATCTGTGGTTAATCATTTTTGACTCCATAGCGATCACGATAGGATTGCACGGCAGCCAGATTCTGCACCATGTCCGCCTCATCCCGCAAATAGCCGAGCAGGTCATCCAGCGTGGCAATGGCCACCACCGGAATGCCATAGTTGCGCTGCACCTCCTGTGCGGCGGAAAGTTCACCCTGCCCGCGCTCCATGCGGTCCAACGCTATGATTACGCCGCACGGCGTCGCGCCAGCGTCTCGAATCAACTCGATGGATTCGCGCACCGACGTGCCGGCGGAGATCACATCATCAATGATCAGCACTCGATTTTTCAATGGGGCGCCCACCGTCAAACCACCCTCGCCATGATCCTTGGCCTCCTTGCGGTTGTAGCAATAGGGCACGTTGCGCCCCTGCTCGGCCAGCGCGATGGCGGCTCCGGCCGCCAGCGGGATGCCCTTGTAGGCCGGGCCAAACAGCATGTCGAAGGGCAATTCCGAGGCAAGGATGGCCTGCGCGTAGAACTGCGCCAGGTTTCTTAATGACTCGCCATCATTGAACAATCCGGCGTTGAAAAAATACGGCGACAGGCGCCCCGCCTTGGTCTGAAATTCGCCAAAGCGCAACACTTTCTGCTGTACAGCAAAGCGGATGAAGTCCTGCCTGAAATTGAACATGGTCATCGACATGGGTTGAAGCAACGACCTTCATTATAATGGTGCGCCCCCATCACCGGAAATTTTCGTGCGCATCATCACCCTCAACCTGAACGGCATCCTTTCCATCGCCGGCAAGGAATTTTACGAAGGGCGCCCGTTTTGATCGCAGTGTGGTCCGGCACACACCATTCGTCTGGCATAAATCCAGATTGCCCACCAGAAAAAACACGTCATTCCGGCGAAGGCCGGGATCCAGATAATTAAAAATTTTCCACGCAATTGGGACAACATCAGAGTTTTGTCCGCGCACCCGCAATGGGTAGGCCGTGGTTGTAAAGCCGATAAATCGGCAACAACCACGCACTCGCGGTGTATTTTATTGCTGGATACCGGCCTTCGCCGCAAGACGGCCTAATAGATTATTCTGGATAAAATTAAACATGCGTATCTGGAATTTTACTTTTTGAATTGCGACGCTCAGATGACGTGCTGACCTGCCCCTGAATTTCGGGCCGTATTCTGATGTCATCTAAACGAAATAGTTAGATATTTCTGTCTACCTATACGCGCCGAACAGGCGTAATCCAACGCGGCATCGAGCCTCTAAATATTGCATCGGGACTAGCCACGCAAACCGCCAACCGTGAATTAGTTTCTTTATTTTAGGTAGTTGCAATACGGCTTTTAAGATCAAGGTGCGCTGTTCATTCAGCATCCAGATTCAGCGTCACCTAGATAACTAGACCGAAATACATAGGTAGTTCGGCATATACATAAATTTCTCAAACAGGCGTACCTTCGCGAGCCACAGGGTATTCGCAAAAGCAATGAAAGCTTCGCAACCCGATAAATGCATTCAATAAACAAGGGATACACGCCAGCCAACCGGAACTGCCAAGGAAATGCAAGAACAGTCTGAACTCTTCCGCAACCTCATTGACTCCGCGATGGACGCCATCGTCTCGGTCGATGAGAATCATGATATCGCCATGTTCAATCAGGCAGCCGAGCATATGTTCGGCTATTGTGCCGCTGACATCATCGGCCAGCCGCTGGAGAACCTCATTCCGACCAGCTTGCGCGCCAGGCACCGGCAGCACGTAGCGAATTTCGGCAAGACTGGCACCACCGCGCGCACCATGAACACCTCCGGCGTGACCTATGCCCTGCGCGCCAACGGCAAGGAATTCCCCTTTGAGGCGTCGATTTCGATGGTGAAAAACGGCGGCACAAAGATCTATACGGCGATCCTGCGCGACATCACCGAGCGCAAGCAGGACGAGGAAATTTTCCGGATACTGGTCACCAGCCTTACCCAGCATATCGGGGACAAGTTTTTCCATGAAACGGCGCGCATTTTGAATATCTGGCTGGGCATGGACTGCTTCATCCTCGGCGAGACCATCGGCAATAACAGGGTACGCGCGCTGGCCATGCAACTCGACGGCAAGCCAATAGACCATTACGAATATGACCTTTCCGGCACCCCCTGCGACAACGTCATCCACAATGGTTACTGCGAACACACGGAGAATGTCATCAATTTGTTTCCGCAAAGCAAGGATCTGGTGAGTCTGGGCGCAACATCCTATGTCGGCACACCGGTGCGGGACAGCAACGGTAATGTCAACGGCATACTCTGCGCCCTCTCGCGGCGCAAACTTGCGCTGCCCCCAAAGGCGCGGGAAGTGATGGAAATGATTGCCGCCCGGGTTGGGGTGGAGATCGAGCGCAAGCAGGCTGAAGCCGAAAGTAACGCCCTGCGGTCAGAAGCCATGAAGGCGCGCTCGCTGCTCCAGAGCGTGTTCGATTCGACGCCGGACTGGATCTATGCCAAGGACAGGAATTATCACTTCGTGTTTGTCAACAAGGCGTTCGCCGCGGCTCACGCTCTCGAGCCACAGGACATGATCGGGCGACCGGATAGCGACTTCTGGGGAGATGATCCGTGCAACGGCGATCCGGCCTGCGGTCTGCGCGGCTTTCACGCCGACGACGATGATGCGATGGCGGGCAAGCTGGTGCATAACCCGGACGATTCCATCACGCTCCCCAACGGGGCGTTGCGCATCCTGGACATCCTCAAGGTACCGCTGTTTGATGGCAAAGGGCAGTGTTACGGCACGCTTTCCTATGCGCGAGATTACACCGAACGCAAGTGTGCCGAACACGAACTGCGCGAGCTGAACGAACATCTCGAGGAACGGGTTGCGGAGCGCACCCATGAACTGGAAGAAGCCAAGGACCAGGCCGAAGCCGCCAACCGCGTCAAGGGCGAATTCCTGGCCAACATGAGCCACGAGATCCGCACCCCGCTCAACAGCATCCTCGGCATGGCGCACCTGGCGCTCAGGGGCGGGAGCATTTCCAGCCCGCGCGATCACCTCAGAAAAATCCAGGCCTCCGGCGAACACCTGTTGAGCATCATCGACGATCTGCTCAACTTCCCCCGGATCGACGCCGGCAAGATCAAACTCGAACGGGTCGACTTCGAACTGAGTCGCATCATGGAACGCGTCCTCAACCTGATTGCCGCCAAGGCCAAGAGCAAGCGGCTCGCGCTGGTCTTCGACGTCGACAAGACCCTCCCGAACAACCTGTGCGGCGACCCGCTGCGCCTGGTGCAAGTGCTGATCAACTTCGCCGACAACGCGATCAAATTCACCGAACAGGGCAAAGTCATCATCCGCGCCATCAAGCTCGACGAAGGCGCAACCAGCTGCCATGTGCGTTTCGAAGTGCAGGACGCCGGCATCGGCATCAGTGCGGAGGAACAGATCCGGCTGTTCCAGCCGTTCCAGCAGGCCGACTCCTCCATCACCCGCCAGTATGGCGGCACCGGCCTGGGGCTGGCCATCAGCAAGCAACTGATCGAGATGATGGACGAAGGCAAAGTCGGCGTGCAAAGCACCCAGGGTGAGGGCAGCACTTTCTGGTTCAGCGTGCGGCTGGACAAACACTGCAATACGCAGGCGGCGGAAAAGACCGACGCCGCGGAAGAACCGCCGGCATTCCTGGCAGCGCTCGACGGCGCGCGCATCCTGGTCGCGGAAAACCACCTGCTCAACCAGGAAGTCGCCACCGAATTCCTCGAAAGCGCCGGCGCGACCGTCTGCATCGCCCAGAACGGCGGGGAGGCGCTGGACCTGCTTAGGCAGGAGTCTTTCAATTGCGTGCTGATGGATTTGCAGATGCCGGTGCTGGACGGCTACGCAGCCACCCGGCAGATCCGCGCCCGCCCCGAACTGGCGCACATGCCGGTGATCGCGATGACCGCCAACGTCTCGGACGAGGACCGTGCCCGCTGCCTGGCTGCCGGCATGGACGACTTCATCAGCAAGCCGTTCAAGCCGGACACGTTCTATGCCGTCATCGCCCGCTGGCTGACCGGAAAGCCGCAATGCACACCCGGCGCGCCTGCCGAATCGGCAGAACAAGCAGCCTGGGCCGGCGACCCTGACATCATCGACTTTGCGGTGCTAGCCGAGCTGATGGGTGATGACAGGACGAAGATGCGCGACTTTGCGCACAGGTTTGTCGCGTCCGCGCGCCAGGACCTGGTTGAGGTCGATGCGGCGCTGAAGCGCCGTGACTGGGCGGCGCTGGGTACGCTCGGACATCACCTCAAGTCGCCGGCCGGCATGGTGGGAGCGACGGGATTTGCCGAGCTGTGCCGAACGCTGGAAAAATATGGCAAGAACGACAAGGGGGTCAGGCAGATTCCGGGTATCGTCGGCCAGCTGCGGCCGCTGCTGGATCGCATCGAGGAACAGATAAATAACAGCCTGACAGAGTTAATATCCGTTCCAGAAGCGGTACGTCAATGAGTTAAGGACTGTCCGGCAATGCTCTTTCTGGCGGCCGCTTCATGGCGTTTTGATCAGCTTTGTTCCCATGGCAACTCGGAGATGCGCCATCCGCCCAGCGTATTGCGATGCCCGTCAGCGTCCTTTTCACCCTCAAATCCTTCCAGCACATTGTAGCAATCGTTGTAGCCGGCTTGTGTAGCGATCGCTGCGGCCGAGTTGGAGCGTATCCCGCTGCGGCAAATGAACATCACCAGCGACTCCTTGTCCACCTGCTGCTCGAGCTGGGCGATGAAATGCGGGTTGGGCTTCATGCCCGGATAGAGTGCCCATTCGATTTCCACGGCGCCGGGCACGCGCCCCACCCAATCCAGCTCGGCGCGAGTACGCACGTCCACCAGTTTGGCGCCGGGCGCGGATTGCAGAATTTCATAAGCCTCGTCGGGATACAGTACCCCCTCGTAGGACAGGTTCATTTCTTTGGCACGCTCTTGCGCAGCTTGCAGAATGGCAGTAATTTTGCCCATGTTTCGTTCCTTTTAAAAACTAGAGGCGCGGCATACCGCGCCTCTCTCATACAATGATAAATGTTACGCTGTACAGCAGTGGCACATACTAGCTCAATCGACATGAAAAATCACACTTCCGCTGCAACCGATGTCTTTGAACCTGTCAATGCAGAACGTTTCGCCGCTGCGCAAAAATGCACCTGGGTCAGCGTCTGGACCAATCTGATGTTAACGCTGCTGCAACTGACTGTGGGCTTCTTCGGGAGATCGCAGGCGCTCTTTGCGGACGGGTTGCATTCCTTCTCCGACCTGCTGTCAGATTTTCTGGTGCTGTTTGCGAACCGGCATAGCCATCGTCATGCCGATGCCAAACATCCCTACGGTCACGCGCGCATCGAGACCGCCGCCACGCTGCTGCTCGGCTCGGCATTGGCTGCGCTTGGCGTTGTGTTGCTGATTGCCGCCGGAATGCGGCTGCAGGACCCGCAAAATCTGCAGACCGTCCACCCCGCCACGTTCTGGATTGCACTGCTCACCCTGATCGCCAAGGAGGGGCTGTTCCGCTATCTGATCGCGGTAGCCAGGCGCGTGCGCTCCCAGTTGCTGGCAGCCAATGCGTGGCATTCACGTTCTGACGCCGCTTCCTCATTGGTGGTACTGGCGGGCATCGGCGGCAATTTGCTTGGCTTTACCTTTTTGGACTCGATTGCCGCGGCAGTGGTCGGCGTGATGATCGCCCGCATGGGTGGCAAGCTGGCCTTGCAAGCGCTGGCCGAACTCATTGACACCGGGCTAGATGCCGGAGCCGTCGGGGAAATCCGCCAGACCCTGCTCGACACCCACGGTGTGCGCGGGCTGCACGAACTGCGCACCCGCAAGATGGCCGACCATGCGCTGGTTGACGCGCATATCATGGTCGATCCGAAAATCAGTGTATCGGAAGGGCATTACATTGCCGAATCGGCACGCCGGGCCGTACTTAACAAACATCACGTCATGGATGTGCTGGTACGTATCGATCCGGAGGATGATGTGCAAACCAGGTCAAACGCACACCTGCCGGATCGCGGCCACCTGCTGGCACATCTTGCGGAACGACTGGGAAATTCAGATCTGCCTAACCTGCACGTGGTATTGCATTATCTGGATGGCAAAGTGGACGCCGAGATTTACCTTCCCGCCAATCAACGGGAAGGAGCCGCCCTATTGCAAGGACGTAGCGACGAACTGGTGCGTGACGATAAACTGTTTCGTGCCATTCGCGTCTATCTGGCCTGCGCACAAGATTAGTGCGTTAACGGCTACCGCACGCCCAATTTTGGTGCAAATATTTTCGCGACGCATAACAGGCTTATGGCACAATGACGCTCGGATGCACATGAGAAATTGGCACGTTTCCTGCATCACAAGATTCCGGGTTTCGATTGTTCAATTTTTGATTATTATTTTTGATTTCTGCGGGAGAAAATTATGTCGCTGTCGGTAAATGATGTGTTAAAGATGATTAAGGACCATGACGTCAAGTTCGTGGATTTTCGATTTACCGATACGCGCGGCAAGGAACAGCATGTCGGCGTGCCTGCCAAGTATGTGGGGCTGGATAAATTTGAAGATGGCCATGCCTTCGACGGTTCTTCCATCGCCGGCTGGAAAGGTATTCAGGCTTCAGACATGCTGCTGATGCCTGATCCGGCGACAGCTTACCTCGATCCTTTCATGGACGAAAACACGCTGGTGATTACCTGCGATGTGGTGGAACCCACCGATGGCAAGGGTTACGACCGCGATCCGCGTTCCATCGCCAAGCGCGCCGAAGCTTACCTGAAGTCCAGCGGCATCGGCGACACCGCCTACTTTGGCCCGGAGCCGGAGTTCTTTATTTTTGATTCGGTGAATTGGCATGTCGACATGTCAGGCTGCTCGCTCAAAATCAACTCCGAAGAAGCGGCCTGGTCCACCGGCGAGAAATTCGACGGTGGCAACACCGGCCACCGCCCCATGGTAAAGGGTGGCTACTTTCCGGTTCCGCCAGTCGACAGCCTCAATGACATCCGCGCGGCAATGTGCCTGGCGCTGGAAGACATCGGCATCGAAGTCGAGGTGCATCACCACGAGGTAGCGACTGCCGGGCAGTGCGAAATTGGCACCAAGTTCAACACGTTGGTGCGGCGCGCCGATCAAACCCAGGCACTGAAGTACATAGTACATAACGTCTCGCATCAATACGGCAAGACCGCAACCTTCATGCCCAAGCCCATCGTCGGCGACAATGGCTCCGGCATGCATGTGCACCAGTCCATCTGGAAAGACGGCAAGAACACTTTTGCGGGCAACGGCTATGCCGGCCTGTCCGAAACCGCGCTGTACTACATCGGCGGCATCATCAAGCACGCCAAGGCGCTGAATGCGATCTGCAATCCCAGCACCAACTCCTACAAGCGCCTGGTGCCGCACTACGAGGCACCGGTCAAGCTGGCCTATTCGGCGAAGAACCGCTCCGCCTCAATCCGCATCCCGCATGTCGCCAGCGACAAGGCGCGCCGTATCGAAACGCGCTTCCCCGATCCGACCGCAAATCCGTACCTGTGCTTCGCAGCCTTGATGATGGCTGGCCTGGATGGCATCCAGAACAAGATCCACCCCGGCGATCCGGCCGACAAGAACCTGTATGACCTGCCGCCGGAAGAAGACGCAAAGATTCCGACCGTGTGCGTATCACTGCCCGAGGCGCTGGCCAGCCTGGACAAGGACCGCGAATTCCTGACACGCGGCGGCGTGTTTTCCAGCGACTTCATCGATGCCTTCATCGCCCTGAAGATGGATGAGGTCAACCGCATTCGCATGACCACGCATCCGGTCGAGTTCGACATGTATTACAGCCTCTGAACGCAGCAACACAAGGTGGCAAAACGGGGCGCAAGCCCCGTTTTATTTTGGGCTGCTAATGTTTGTCTGGGTCTGCTGCTTGCCCTATACTTACCCATGCCGCTTTGCAGGAGAACAAAATGAAGCTCGGATATTTGTTTGCCATGATCAGTCTCTGCCCGGTATTGGCGCAGGCGGAAATTTACAAGGCCATCGATGCCGATGGCCATGTCACCTACTCCAGCTCACCCATCAAAGGCAGCAAAAAACTTGCTCTGGAGCCGTTGCCCACCATGGTTCCACCGGCCAGTCCGCGCTCCGCCGCTTCTCCTGAGGATTTTCCGAGAGTCGACGGCGAAACTCAGAACCGCCGGGATGACAAGCGTCGCAAGATTCTGCAGGACGAGTTGAACACGGAAGAAAAATTACTCGAAGAAGCCAAGCACAACTTGCAGGAAGGCGAGAAAAATCCAGAGGTGTTCAGGCAAACGATTATTGTCGGGAAAAACAAGGATGGTTCACCAATCACCGAAACCGTCACGCGCCGGAATGTCGCCAAATATGAAGAAAAAATCAAGGCATTGAATGATCGGATAGAACTGCATCAAAGAAACATTGAAGCGCTCAATACCGAGCTATCCAAACTCAAATAACACAACGGACTGGCATGGTTTCTGCTTTACCAGATGGTATGCCTGACTTTCCTGATATCACGCTTGAGTACCTTGCTACGGCGGTCATCCTGCTGGATGAAAACTCGCACATCAACTACCTCAATCCGGCTGCGGAACACCTGTTCGACGTGAGCGGCAATAACCTGTTAGGCCACCCGCTGCAGCAGGCATTCACAGATACCGAGCAACTGGCGAGCGCAATGCAACAGGCCATTCGAGACAATGCCAGCTACATCGAACACGACCTGACGCTCGGCACCCCCGCCCATGACAAGCTGCATCTGTACTGTGCCGTGACACCGCTGCAACTTGATGGGCCGCGCCTGCTGCTGGAATTTCACCCGATGGACAGGCCGCTCAAACTGGCGCGTGAAGAACAGATGCTGGACCAGACGCAGGCCAGCCGCCTGCTGCTGCGCAACCTCGCGCATGAAATAAAGAATCCGCTGGGCGGCATTCGCGGCGCCGCACAGCTACTCGAACAGGAACTGGAAAAACCCAGCTTGCGCGAATACACCCAGGTTATCGTGCAGGAAGCCGACCGGCTGCGCGCGCTCATGGAGAAATTGCTGGCCCCGCAAAACGCCTCGCATTACAGCGCGTTTAACATCCACGAAGTGCTGGAGCGTGTGCGTAGCATCGTGCTGGCAGAAATGTCGAATGACCTGGAGATACAGCGCGACTACGACACCAGCCTGCCGGCACTGATAGGTGACAAGGAACAATTGATCCAGGCCATGCTCAACATCGTGCGCAACGCCGCTCAGGCGATGCACGGCAACGGTACGATCACCCTGCGCAGTCGCATCGCCCGGCAGGTGACGCTGGTCAAACGCCGCCACCGCCTCGCGGTCATGGTGCAGATCATCGACAACGGCCCCGGCATTCCGCCGGAGCTGCAAGACAAGATTTTTTATCCACTGGTATCGGGACGCGCCGACGGTCATGGCCTCGGGTTGACGCTGGCACAGGACTTCGTCAACCAGCATCACGGCGCCATAGAATTCGACAGCGAGCCCGGGCGCACCTGTTTTACCATACTGCTGCCACTGCCATAAAGGTGATTGAAATGAAATCTGTCTGGATTATTGATGATGACCGCTCCATCCGCTGGGTGCTGGAAAAAGCACTGACCCGCGAGGACATTGCATTCAAAAGTTTCGCCACGGCAGACGATGCGCTGCGCGCGCTAAACCATGAGGCACCGCAAGTGGTGGTCAGCGATATCCGTATGCCCGGCAGTTCGGGGCTGGATTTTTTGCAGGCGCTGCACCAGCGCCATCCGCTTGTCCCGGCCATCATCATGACTGCCTATTCCGATTTGGAGAGCGCCGTTTCCGCATTTCAGGGCGGGGCCTTCGAATACCTGCCCAAGCCGTTTGATGTCAATCATGCAGTCGAGTTAATCCGGCGCGCGCTGGAACAGAGCCAGCGCAAATCCGGAACTGCTCAAGAAATCGAGATCGGCGCTGAAATCCTCGGGCAGGCGCCTGCGATGCAGGAGGTCTTCCGCGCCATCGGCAGGTTATCTCAATCGCACGCCACCGTGCTCATCAATGGCGAATCCGGTACCGGCAAGGAACTGGTGGCGCGCGCCCTGCACCGCCACAGCCCGCGTGCCGACAAACCGTTCATCGCCATCAACACCGCCGCGATCCCCAAGGACCTGCTCGAATCGGAGCTGTTCGGTCACGAGCGCGGCGCATTCACCGGCGCGGCCGCAACACGGCATGGCCGTTTCGAACAGGCCGAAGGCGGCACGCTATTCCTCGACGAGATCGGCGACATGCCCGCCGACTTGCAGACCCGTTTGCTGCGGGTGCTGTCAGACGGCAACTTCTATCGCGTCGGCGGCCATCAGCCGATCAAGGCCAATGTGCGCATCATCACCGCCACCCACCAGAATCTCGATGAGCATGTCCAGCAGGGATTATTCCGTGAAGACCTGTTCCATCGGCTGAATGTGATCCGCCTGCGCCTGCCGCCGCTGCGCGAACGCCGCGAAGACATCCCGCTGCTGGCAAAATATTTTCTGCAAAAAAGCGCGCGCGAGCTGGCCGTCGAACAAAAACAATTCAGCGACGCTGCCCTGCAATACCTCGCCACGCAGGATTTCCCCGGCAACGTGCGGCAACTGGAAAACCTGTGTCATTGGCTGACCGTCATGACGCCATCGCAGATGGTGGAAATCGCCGATCTGCCACCGGAATGGCGCAAAGAAAGCGGCGCGAATGCCGTCAGCAACGGCGACTGGAGCGCTGCGCTGGCGCAGCATGCAGCACAAGTCTTGCAGCGCGGCGATGAACGCATCATGGATACCCTCACCGCACAATTCGAGCGCACCCTGATCCTGCAGGCCTTGCGCCACACCGGCGGGCGCCGCATCGAAGCCGCAATGCTGCTCGGCATCGGGCGCAATACCCTGACGCGCAAGATACAGGAACTGGGGCTGGAAAATCAGGACGGGTAATCAGCCCCGCAAACGCTTCAGCAACTTCTCGTGTATGCCACCAAAACCGCCGTTGCTCATCACCAGCACATGGTCGCCTGAGCGCGCGACGGCGGCAATAGCTTCGATCAGTTCACTGAGATCATCCTTCACTATGGCTTTTTCACCCAGCGGCGAAAGCGCGCCGCGCACATCCCAGCCGATGTTTCCTGCATAGCAGAATACCCGGTCGGCATTCTTCAGGCTGCCGGGCAGCGCATCCTTCATCACGCCCAGCTTCATGGTATTGGAGCGCGGCTCCAGCACCGCCAATATCCTCGCAGCACCCACCTTGCGGCGCAGCCCGGCGACGGTGGTGTCGATCGCGGTGGGGTGGTGCGCGAAGTCGTCGTAGATCGTTGTACCGTTGGCGGTACCGCGCACTTCCATACGCCGCTTCACGTTTTTAAATGCGCTCAATGCTGCCAAGCCTTGCGCCACCGGTACCCCGGCATGGCGCGCTGCGGCAAGGGCGGCAAGGGCGTTCATGCAATTATGCTCGCCGAACAAGTCCCATTCGAGCGTGCCCTGCGGTTCGCCGTTCAGCGTCACGCAGTTGCCTGCATCCATCTGCCACCCCAACTCCGCAAGAGCTCCCTCTCCCGCAGGCGGGAGAGGGTTGGGGTGAGGGTAGCCGAATGGCTCCACCGGCGTCCAGCAACCGCGCTGCAACACACGCTGCAAGGATTCCTCGCGCCCGTTGCATACCACCAACCCGTTGCCGGGAACTGTGCGCACCAGATGATGGAACTGCGTTTCGATGCTCTCCAGATTCGGAAAAATATCGGCGTGGTCAAATTCCAGGTTATTGAGGATGGCGGTGCGCGGACGGTAGTGCACGAACTTGGAGCGCTTATCGAAGAAGGCGGTGTCGTATTCGTCGGCCTCGATGACGAAAAAGGCCGAGTCGGTCAGCCGCGCCGAGACGCCGAAATTCTGCGGCACACCGCCGATCAGGAAACCGGGGTGAAGCCCGGCATATTCCAGCATCCACGCCAGCATTGCGGATGTCGTTGTCTTGCCGTGCGTGCCCGCGACACCCAGCACCCACTTATCTCGCAGCAAGGTATCCGCCAGCCATTGCGGGCCGGAAACGTAAGGCAGATTGCGGTTGAGGATTTCTTCCATCAGCGGGTTGCCGCGCGACACCACGTTGCCGATGACGAACACATCCGGCTTGAGCCCGATCTGCTCCGCGCCGAAGCCCTCGATCAGACCGATGCCCTGAGCTTCCAGTTGCGTGCTCATCGGCGGATAAACGTTGGCGTCGCAACCGGTGACGCGATAGCCCGCCTGCTTGGCGATAGCCGCGATGCCGCCCATAAAGGTGCCGCAGATACCGAGAATGTGGATGTGCATGTTGGTTAGATTAACCCGGAGGCCCATTAGCCTGTTCGTATCTTGTGGGAGCACTACATGCGAATCGCGGCTAGAAGACGCTTCTCCAAAAGCGTTCTGGATCCAATGGATTATCGCGGATTAACGCACGCCCATCAATTCGACATCGAATAGCAGCGTCGCATTCGGCGGAATCGCCCCCGGCGCGCCGCGTGCCCCATAGCCGAGATGCGGCGGAATGATCAGCGTGCGCTGCCCGCCCACCTTCATACCTTCGATGCCCTGCTCCCACCCGTCGATCACCATACCCGCACCGAGCGGAAACTCGATCGGTTTACCGCGGTCAAGCGAGCTGTCAAACTTCTTGCCCTTATAATCTTTGGCGGCCACATCATAAAGCCAGCCGGTGTAATGCACCGCCACTTCGCGCCCCGCCGCGGCTTTTTCACCCTTACCCGGCTTGTGGTCAATTTTGATCAGTTTAGTCACACCAGCTGCGTGCTGTTCGGCATGCGCCGTGATGGAAAACATGCCCAGAGCCAGCAACAATGCCAGAGGGAAAAACAGGATGCGCTTCATCATTTACATACTCCTTTCAGATGACTTCAACAATGTGTTCTGTGCGGGCAAAATTAACGCGCGTCCAGCAACTCGACATCAAATACCAGTGTCGCATTCGGCGGAATTACCCCGCCCGCGCCGCGTGCGCCGTACCCGAGATGCGCGGGAATAATCAACGTGCGCTGCCCGCCCACCTTCATGCCTTCCACGCCCTGATCCCAACCCTTGATCACATGCCCCGCGCCAAGCGGAAAATCGAACGGCTGCCCGCGGTCGCGCGAGCTGTCGAACTTCCTACCCTTGTTTTCGGGCGCGGCCTCGTCGTACAACCAGCCAGTGTAATGCACGTACACATTGTGCCCTGCGCTGGCCTGTGCGCCCTCGCCCAGTTTAATGTCGGTCTTGATCAGTTCAGTCATGATGCTTGTCTCCGTGATTTTTGCGGCCTGATCCGAACAAGCCGCGGTTATAAAAATGCCGGCAGTCAGCAGCCAGCGGTAAAAAAATTATACGTTATCTTTCTTTCCCCCTTGCGTTCTTCGTAGGGGAAAGCCCGCAGGGCGCTCCACCCTCCGGCTAATAACCCAGCACCGGCGCCAGCCAGCGCTCCGCCTCTTCCAGGCTCCAACCCTTGCGCCGCGCGTAGTCCGCTACCTGATCCCTGCCCACCTTGCCGGCGGCGAAGTATTGCGCCTGCGGGTGTGAGAAGTAGAAGCCGCTCACCGCTGCGGTAGGCAACATGGCGTAGCTGTCGGTCAGCGTAATGCCGGCATTGAGCGGCGCTTGCAACAGCTCGAACAATGGCCCTTTCTCGGAGTGTTCCGGGCAGGCGGGGTAGCCGGGGGCGGGGCGAATGCCGCGGTAGCTTTCGGCAATCAGCGCATCATTGTCCAACGCTTCGTCCGCCGCATAACCCCAGAACTCGCGGCGCACACGCAGGTGAAGCAGTTCGGCGAAGGCCTCGGCGAGGCGGTCGGCCAGCGACTTGAGCAGAATGGCGCTGTAGTCGTCGTGATGTTTCTCGAACTCGGCGATGCGCGCGTCGATGCCGATGCCGGCGGTGACGGCGAACGCGCCGATGTAATCAGCCACCCCCGAATCTTTCGGCGCGATGAAATCAGCGAGACAGTAATTCGGGATGCTATTCGGCTTCTTGGTCTGCTGGCGCAGGTTATGCCAGGTGATCGCCACTTTCTCGCGCGCTTCGTCGGTGTAAATTTCGATATCGTCACTGTTGGCGCTGTGCGCCGGGAACAGGCCGAACACGGCATTCGCACTAAGCCACTTTTCCTCAATAATTTTTTTCAGCATCGCCTGTGCGTCGGCGAACAGCTTGCGCGCTTCTTCACCCACCACTTTATCCTGCAATATTTTCGGGTAACGCCCGGACAGTTCCCATGCCTGGAAGAACGGCGACCAGTCGATACATTCGGCGATCTTGTCCAGCGGGTAATTCTCGAATTTGTGTACGCCCATCAGTTGCGGCCTGGGCGGCGAATAATGCTTCCAATCAATCCGCAACCCATGCGCCCGCGCTTCCGCCAGCGTGACATACACGGCCCGGCTCTTCTTGCCTTCGTGCTGCTCGCGGGCCTGCGCGTAGTCCGCCTTGATGCCCGCGATATATGCGTCACGCAGGTTGTCGCTGAGCAGGTTGCTGCACACCCCTACCGCGCGCGAAGCATCGGTGGCGTACACCGTCGTGCCGCCCGGATAGTTCGGCTCGATCTTCACGGCGGTATGCACACGCGAAGTCGTTGCACCGCCGATCAGCAGCGGAATCTTGAAGCCTTGCCGCTGCATTTCCTTGGCGACATGCGCCATTTCTTCCAGCGACGGGGTGATCAGGCCGGACAGACCGATGATGTCGGCATGATGTGCGCGCGCGGCATCGAGAATCTGCTGGCACGGCACCATTACGCCCATGTTCACCACCTCGAAGTTGTTGCACTGCAACACCACGGTGACGATGTTCTTGCCGATGTCGTGCACGTCGCCCTTGACCGTGGCCATGACAATCTTGCCCTTGGCGCTGGCGTTGCCGGTGCGCAGCTTTTCCGCCTCGATATAGGGAACCAGATGCGCCACCGCCTGCTTCATCACGCGCGCCGATTTCACCACCTGCGGCAAAAACATCTTGCCCGCGCCGAACAGGTCACCGACCACGTTCATGCCGGTCATCAGCGGGCCTTCGATCACCTCGACCGGGAACTCCGCCTGCTGGCGTGCTTCCTCGGTGTCTTCGACGATATGAGTGGTGATGCCGCGCACCAGCGCGTGAGTAATGCGTTCCTGCACCGTGCCCTTGCGCCATTCCAGGTCTTCCACCTGCACCTTGCCGCCGCCCTTTACCGTCTCGGCCAGCGCGACCAATCTTTCTCCGGCATCGGGGCTGCGGTTCAGCACCACGTCTTCCACCGCGTCGCGCAATGAGATTGGGGTTTCTTCGTATACGCCGAGCTGCCCGGCGTTGACGATGCCCATGGTCAGGCCTGCCTTGACCGTGTGATACAGGAACACGGTGTGGATCGCCTCGCGCACCGCCTCGTTACCACGGAAACTGAAGGAAACATTCGACACCCCGCCACTGACTTTGACGAAGGGCAGATGCTGCTTGATCCAGCGGGTGGCCTCGATGAAATCGACCGCGTAGTTGTTGTGCTCCTCGATGCCGGTGGCAATCGCGAAAATATTCGGATCGAAGATAATGTCTTCCGGCGGGAAGCCGACGCGGTTCACCAGAATGTCGTAGCAACGCTGGCAGATTTCCGTTTTGCGCTGATAGGTGTCGGCCTGACCCTGTTCGTCGAAAGCCATCACCACCGCCGCCGCGCCGTAGCGCTTAACCAGTTGGGCGTGTTTGATAAACGCCTCTTCGCCTTCCTTGAGCGAAATGGAATTGACGATGGGCTTGCCCTGCACGCATTTCAGCCCGGCCTCAATCACTTCCCACTTGGACGAGTCGATCATCAACGGTACGCGCGATATATCCGGCTCAGAGGCAATCAGGTTGAGAAACTTTACCATCGCGGCCCGTGAATCCAGCATCGCCTCGTCCATGTTGATGTCGATCACCTGCGCGCCGCTCTCCACCTGCTGGCGCGCCACGCCCACGGCCTCGGCGTAATCGCCATTCAAGATCAGCCGTGCAAACAATTTCGAGCCGGTGACGTTGGCACGCTCGCCGATGTTGACGAACAGCGCGTCGTCGCCGATGTTGAACGGCTCCAGCCCGGACAGGCGCAGCTTCTTTGCGATGTCCGGAATGCGGCGCGGCGGCACATCTTTCAGTGCCTCGGCAATCGCCTTGATGTGCGCGGGCGATGTGCCGCAGCACCCCCCGGCGATGTTGAGAAAGCCGCTGGTGGCGAACTCCTTCACCAGCCGCGCGGTCTTTTCCGGCAGTTCATCGTAACCCGTATCGGACAGTGGGTTAGGCAGCCCGGCATTGGGATGCGCGCTGATAAAACAGCCCGCCACCTGCGACAGCTCTTCCACGTAGGGCCGCATCAGTTCCGCACCCAGCGCGCAATTCAGACCAATGGAAAGCGGCTTGGCATGGCTCAGCGAGTTCCAGAATGCCTCGGTGGTCTGCCCCGACAAGGTGCGCCCGGAGGCATCGGTGATGGTGCCTGAAATCATGATGGGTACGCGCACTTGATGTTGCTCGAAATACTGTTCGATGGCAAACAGCGCCGCCTTGGCATTGAGCGTGTCGAAGATGGTTTCCACCATCAGCAGGTCCGCGCCACCGTCGATCAGACCGCGCACCGATTCGCTGTAGCTTTCCACCAGTTCGTCGAAGGTGACGTTGCGCGCGCCGGGGTCGTTCACGTCCGGCGAGATCGACGCGGTGCGTCCGGTCGGGCCAAGCACACCCGCGACAAAACGTGGCTTGTCCGGTGTGGAGAATTCGTTGCACAGGCCGCGCGCCAGCTTGGCACCAGCCACGTTCAGCTCGTACGTCAGATGCGCCAGGCCGTAATCCTCCATGGACACCGAGTTGGCGTTAAAGGTGCAGGTTTCCAGAATGTCCGCGCCCGCCTCCAGATACTGGCGGTGAATACCCGCGATGATATGCGGCTGGGTCAGCAACAGCAGGTCATTGCAGCCTTTCACATCGACCGGGTGACCGGCAAGGTTTTTGCGCGCACCGTCGTAATCTCCATACAACTCGATACCGCGATAGTGCGCCTCGGTCAGGTGATAGCGCTGAATCATCGTGCCCATCGCACCGTCGAGAATCAGGATGCGTTGCTGCAACAGCGTTTCGATGGGGTGAGGCTTGTGTGGCATAGTGTTTGGATCAAAAAATGAGTGCGGATTTTATCATGCACGTTTCAGCACGGCGCGCGCATGCCTGGGTATGCAGACGGCTAAAGGCTATGCCAGCACCTCGTCCACGGCGAAGATCCGACGATGCTCGCGTATGGCATAGCGATCAGTCATGCCGGCGATATAGTCGGCAACCGCACGGGCACGCTCCTGTTCTGCCTGTCGCTGAAAAGGGGGCGGCAGCAGGCGTACATCCTGCATGAAGACGGTGAACAGATCGCTGATGATGCGCTGCGCCTTGGAACTCATGCGCATCACGCGATAGTGGCGATACAGATTGGTATGCAGGAAATTCTTAAGCCCGCGCTTCTGCTCGTTCATCTCCGCGCTGAAGGCAATCATCACCGGCGCGCTGCGCACATCCTCTATGGTGGACAATGCCTGCACGCTGATGTTGCGCTCACTCTGGCGGATCAAATCCGACACCAGCGTGTTAATCATGCGCCGCACAGTTTCATGCACCGCGCGTCGCTCTGGCAAATCGGGATAGGCGCGACGCACTTCGTTCAGATGCGTTGCCACCAGCGGCTCTGCAGCAAGCTGTTCCAGCTCGATCAACCCCGAACGAATGCCGTCGTCCACATCATGGTTGTTATAGGCGATTTCATCGGCAAGATTGGCAATTTGCGCCTCCAGCGAGGGGCGGCGATCATGCAGAAAGCGTTCTCCCAGCTCCGCCAGCTGGGCGGCGTTGCTGGCGGAACAATGTTTGAGGATGCCTTCGCGCGTTTCGAAACACAGATTCAAGCCGTCAAAAGCGGCGTAGCGCTCTTCCAGCAGGTCCACCACGCGCAGTGATTGCAGGTTATGTTCGAAGCCGCCGTACTCTTTCATACAGGCATTCAGTGCGTCCTGCCCGGCATGGCCAAAGGGTGTGTGGCCGAGGTCATGCGCAAGGGAAATTGCCTCGACGAGATCTTCGTTCAGATGCAGACAGCGTGCAATAGAGCGTGCAATTTGCGCTACCTCGATGCTGTGGGTAAGACGGGTGCGGAACAGATCGCCTTCGTGATTCACAAACACCTGCGTCTTGTATTCCAGACGGCGGAACGCGCCGGAATGAATGATACGGTCGCGGTCACGCTGGAATTCACTGCGGCCGCAGGGTGCCTGCTCCGCCATTTTTCGGCCGCGCGAATTGGCTTCGCTAACGGCGTAAGGCGCCAGCTCAACCATGCACACAGGCCTCCAGCGTTTGCCTCAGCAGCTCCGCCGGCACCTCGCCTTGCACCACGGCGCGCCCGACCTCCTTGAGCAACACGAAGCGCATCTTGCCGTCTTCGACTTTTTTGTCCAGCCCCATCAACTCGAGATATTTACCGGTACCAAGATCGGGGGCCACGACCGGCAACCTGGCCTGCTTGAGCAAGTTGCGAATGCGCGCCACATCCTGCGTGCTGATCCAGCCCAGCCGCTGCGACAGGTCGGCCGCCATAACCGTTCCCGCCGCCACGCCTTCGCCATGCAGCCAGTTACCATAACCCATGCCGGATTCGATGGCATGACCGAAGGTATGCCCCAGATTCAGCAGGGCACGCTCGCCGCTTTCTCGTTCATCGGCCACCACGACTTCCGCCTTGCTCTGGCAGCTGCGTGCGATGGCATATTTCAGAGCGGCTGTATCGCGCGCCAGCAATTTTTCCATGTTCAGCTCCAGCCACTCCAGAAAAGGCAGGTCGCGGATCAGACCATACTTGATGACTTCGGCCAGACCGGCCGAAAGTTCGTTGTCAGGCAAGGTATTCAGCGTATCGGTATCTGCCAGCACCAGTTGCGGCTGGTAAAACGCGCCAATCATGTTCTTGCCGAGCGGATGGTTAATGCCGGTCTTGCCGCCCACCGATGAATCGACCTGTGCGAGCAACGTGGTGGGTATCTGAATGAACGGTACGCCGCGCAAATAGGTTGCCGCCGCGTAGCCGGTCATATCACCGATCACACCGCCGCCGAGCGCAATCAACGGGGTAGAGCGCTCGCAATGACTGCTCAGCAAGGCGTCATAAATCAGGCTGAGCGTGGCTGAGGTTTTATATTCTTCTCCGTCCGGCAGAACAATCGGCACACTGCTGACACCCAATGCCTGCAAGCTATGCATGAGTTTATCCAGATAGAGCGGCGCGACGGTGGTGTTGGTCACGATCGCGGCCCGCTTGCGCGGCAGACAGGGTTGCAATAATTCGGGCTGCCCGAGCAGGCCGCTACCGATATATATCGGATAGCTGCGTTCTTCCAGGCCAACGGTCAGTGTCTGCATCATCTTTTTATTCTGCAGGGGCACACCCCTACGTTTCGTTAGTCTTTCTGAACATTTCAATTTCGTTTGCCAGCGCCAGCATCAAGGCATGCGCGCTTTGCCTGCCGGTCTGGATCACAATATCTGCGGCCTCCTGATAAAGCGGATCGCGTTGAGCGTGCAACTCCGCCAGCTTTGCACGCGGGTCAACGGTTTGCAGCAGCGGGCGACTGCGGTCATGCCGGGTGCGCTGCCACAGATCATGCACACTCGCCTTCAGATAAATGACGATACCATTCTGCTTCAGCAACTCCCGGTTTTGCTCCGCCAGCACCACACCGCCCCCCGTCGCCAGCACCATATTATCTCGCTCAACCAGGTTACCAATGGCAGCAGCCTCGCGCTGGCGAAAGCCTGCTTCACCTTCGACGTCGAATATATGCGTGACCGTTACGCCCGTGCGTTGCTGAATTTGTTCGTCGCTATCAACAAACTCCTTGCCAAGATGCTTGGCCAGCGCCCGCCCGATGGTGGTTTTGCCCGAACCCATCATGCCAACCAACATCAGGCTGCCCGACCGGAATTTACGACTGTTCGTTTGATTACTTTGCATGCCGCGCATTGTAAACGAAAAAAACAAAAGCCCGGCAGAGACCGGGCTTTTGCAGAAGCTATTGTCTGCCTAACGCAAACTCACCTCATCCTTGATGATCTTGGGCGTAATGAAAATCAGCAACTCGGACTTGGTGTCACTCTTGACGTTGTTCTTGAATAACCAGCCGACCACTGGCACATCCCCCAGCACAGGAATTTTCTGCGTCGAATCAGAAATATCCTGGGTGAAAACACCCCCAATGACCACTGTGCCGCCATTCTCCACCATCACCTGCGTACTCACCTGCTTGGTATTGATGCTTGGCACGCCACCGTATACGGTACCGACCGTGTCCTGATTGACGTCCAGCTTCATGTCAATATTGTCATCCGGCGAAATTTGCGGGGTCACCGTCAGGCTCAGTGTCGCATCCTTGAACGCAATGGTCGTTGCACCGCTGCTGGATGCTTGAGCATAGGGTATCTGTGTACCTGCCGAGATTTTTGCCTGAGTTTTATCAGCGGTCACGACACGGGGACTGGCGATGTTTTTGGTTCTGCCGTCCAGCTCTGACGCACTCAGTTCCAGCGCCAGCACCTTGGTTGCCGCCGGGTTAAACAGCGAAAGCGTCAACACGCCCGCAGTGGCTGCGCCCGGCAGGTTCACATTGCCACCGATGGCACCTCGTGTCGCCGTTGGTGTGTTGCCACCCACCGCAAAACCCGCACCCGCAGCGACCGCAGGGCCGGTGTAGCTCAATTTACCGCCCAGGGTCCGGTTGAAATCGTCCGTCGCCGACACAAAGCGCGCCTCAATCATCACCTGACGCACCGGCACGTCGATCTGCTTGATCAGCTTATGCGCCTCTTCAAGACGTGACGAGGTGTCCTGAATGAATAAAGTGTTGGTACGCTGATCCACCACCGCGCTGCCACGCTTGGAAAGAATGCGCTGTTTGTCATTGGTCAACAGACTAACAATCGCATCGCCTTTCTGGTAACTCAGATGAAAACTTTCCGTGCGCAATTCCTCCAGGTCAGAAATTTCCTGGCGCGCGGCCAGACTGATTTTTTCCTTGGCGGCAATTTCTTCACGAGGTGCAACCTGAATCACATTGCCGTTTTTGCGCATATCCAGGCCGCGACTCTGCAAAATAATATCCAGCGCCTGATCCCATGGGACGTCCTTCAAGCGCAAGGTGATATTGCCACTCACGGTATCGCTGATTACCATGTTCAGTTCAGTAAAGTCAGCAATGACATTCAAGGCCTCACGCACATCAATTTTCTGGAAATTCAGAGTCAGCTTCTCGCCCGCATAGCCCGCCTCGCCGCTTTTTGACAACTTATTGGGGTCTTCGATAACCGGCTTCACTTCAACGATAAACTTGTTGTCGGTCTGATAAGCAGCGTATTCCCATATTCCCTTGGGCTCGATTATCACGCGCACGTTATCACCCTGCGTAAAGGTGTCCACCCCTTGCACAGGCGTGGCAAAATCGACCACATCCAGCTTGCGCTGCAGATTGCGCGGCAGGCCGGTTTTGAGGAAATCGACAATCAGCGTAGTACCTTGCCGGCGGATGTCGATGCCAATACCGGGATCAGAAAGATCAACCTGAACACGACCCTCGCCATTGCTGCCACGGCGGAAATCGATATCACGCAAAGTATATTTCTGAACATTCTGCCGTGCCTCGGCAAACCGCGAAACAGTACTGGCCGCAGCCTGATCCGCCGCCTTGCCCTGCAAAGTAATCAACAGGCTGTTGCCATCGATCCGGGTATCGTAGGCGAGCATCCGGGTCAGGTTGACCACCAGACGCGTACGAGCTCCCGCCTGAACAATATTGGCGCTGCGCAAATCCCCCTCGGCAAAATCCTGGGCCGACTTGCCCAATCCATTTGCGGTGTTGGGGAAATCAAGCGCGATACGCGGCGGAGTATTGATGGTAAAACCCGCTGGCACGTTTGCCAGCGGCTGCGCCAGATCAACCTTGATGATGACTGTTCCGTCACCTGTGCTGCTGGCGCTCAGTGCGATGATACTGTTCTGCTCATCCGCCTGTGCACTCAACATACCGAATGCGATAAATAGCCCCAGTAATCGAACCAACCCCTTGACCATGTTATCGAATTGTTTCATTTTCCCACTCCTAAATCATTCAAGTAATTGCAGGCTGCTTACGCGATCAGACCAATCACCGGCGCTGTCTTGCACCGCCTCTTTAACGATCATCTCCGTCTCGTTCACTTCCTTGATCAAACCAAAATTCAATCCGACATAGTTACCCGCCTTAACGCGATGCAACTTGCCATCCGGGGCACGAATCACGGCATAGCCGATTTTATTCTTGAAAAGATAGCCAACCATCTTGAGATTTTCCAGCGGAAATTCCTCAAGGGCTTCTTTGGGGCGCTCAAGATCGGGTTGATTTATCCCGCCACGACCAGAACGCAAATCCGGTTTTCGCGGCTTGAATGGATCCTGCAGATTGCCATCATTGTCGTAGACAAAGGGCTCATACAGCTTCACCTCCGGCGGCGGCGGAATCTTGCCGCGCATATCCTTGCCGGAATTTTTGACAAAATCACGCAAATCCTGAAATTCCTCTCCGCCACAGCCCGTCAGCAACACCGAAGCCAGCAATAAGTAGGCGAGCCTCATTTCTTCTTCCTTTTCACAGGCTCGGCGGCTTTCTTCTGGGCGGCCATTTCCGATTCGTCCAGGTAACGAAAAGTCTTTGCCGTTGCGTCCATGGATAACCTCGCCTCTGCGGGCGTTTTTCCACCAACCGGACTTATCGATATATTGTGGAGTGTGACGATACGCGGCAACATCGCGATGTCACTGGAAAACTTTCCGATGTCGTCATAGTTACCCGTTACTTTGATTGTGATCGGTTGTTCGGCAAAGGAACCAACCACTTTTTCGCCACCCGGGCGAAATAATTCAAATTGCAAGCCGCGCCCCAAGCCTGCCTGATTAATGTCCGTCAGCAAGGCGTCCATTTCCGATTTGCTGGGCAGTTGCTTGAGCAATGCACCAAATGATTCTTGCGTCTCGGTCAACTGCTTCCGGATCAAATCCAGGTTAATTGCCTGCTGTTTCTTGGCAAGGAAAATATCCTTGAGATTCTCCTCTTCCTGCCTGGCCACACCCAGACTTTCCCACTGATCCTGCCAGTCGAACAATGCGCCAACTGCAACAACCCCGGTAAACAACGCGATAAAGACAACCAGCTTCACCAGCCATGGCCACGCCCCTGGATTCTTGGGGTTCAGATTCCTGAAATCGTCCAGTTTTATCATGACACTCAACCCTTTGCACCGGCAGATTTGGCAGATTTGACTGGCGCGGCCACAGCCGCCTCTGTGGCCTTGGTCAAATTAAACCTCAACGTGAACTCGCTCACGCGAGCACCGCCTGCGCTGGAAGCGCGGATTTCCACCAGCGAAGGTGAATCCAACCAGGGCGAGTCTTCAACCGCTCTCATCAATGTGGAAATGCGTGCGTTGGATTGAGCATAGCCGGTCAGACTGATTTTATTGCCCGCCTGTTTGAACGTCTTGAGATAAACGCCCTCCGGCAGAATGCGCAACATCTGGTCCAGCAGATGCACCACATCGGAACGATCACTTTGCAACTTTTCTACGGCATCCTTGCGCACCAGCAAGGACTGCGTTTGCTCACGCAGTTTCTTGATTTCATCAATCTGCTTATTGAGCACTGCAATTTCCTGCTGAAGATATCCGTTGCGCCGCTCCTGGTAAGATATTTGCGTGGTAATCGTCACGTGAACGAATCCGACCAGCAACGCACCCAAAGCCACCGAAATCACCGCCAGCGCGGCAAACTGAACCTGGCGGGCACGACGCTTTTCGGCACGATGCGGCAAAAGATTTACGCGTATCATGACGGATCAAACCTCCGCAGCGCCAGTCCGCAGGCGACAATTAAAGATGGGGCGTCCATCTGCAACTGGCGCGGCTTGATGCGGCTCGATAGGGTCATCAACGCAAAAGGATTCGCCACCATGGTACTCACCTGCGTTCGGGTCGCCACTGCGTCGTCCAAGCCCGGCAATACTGCACATCCACCCGCCAGCACAATGTAATCCACCTCGTTATATTGAGTAGAGGTGAAGAAAAACTGCAAAGCGCGTGCAATTTCCATTACCACGCTCTCGATAAAGGGCAACAGGACATCGTTCTCATAGCTGTCCGGCAATCCGCCATTGCGCTTGGCCGATTCAGCCTCCTCGGCTGACAAGCCAAACACACCCTGAATCTGCTGGGTCAGCTGATTGCCACCGATTTGCTGGTCTCTCGAATAAACCGATTGCCCGTTGCGCAGCACATTAACATTCATCACGCTTGAACCGATATCGACCAGCGCCACACACTTGTCCACCGCCCCCTCAGGCAACTGTGCACTAATCTGCTCAAAGGCTGCCTCAGCCGCATAGGGCTCAACATCAATGACCACCGCTCTCAAACCCGCCGATTGAGCCGCCGCAACCCGATCCTCGACATTGGCCTTGCGTGAAGCCGCCAGCAACACCTCGATTTCATCGGGATTGCCGGGTGCCGGCCCGATGACCTGAAAATCCAGGTTAACTTCGTCCAGCGCAAACGGAATGTATTGATTCGCCTCGGATTCGACCTGGTATTCCAGATCTTCCTCGCGCATACCGGCCGGCAAAAGAATTTTTTTGGTGATGACTGCCGCTGCAGGAAGCGCCAGACTGACATTCCTGATACGGCTGCCAAGCCGCTTCCAGGCACGCTCAAGACTTTCTGCAACAGCCTCAAGGTTGTTGATACTTCCATCGGTAATAGCGTCTTTCGGTAGCGGCTCGATGGCATAACGCTCTACAATGTAGCCGCCTTTTTTGGGTAACTCGCTAAATTCGACCATCTTGACAGACGACGAACTAATATCCACCCCGATCAAGGGTGGACTCTTAGTCGTCAAAAAATCTAGTGGGATGTCAAAATTTGCTTTAGCCATAGGCCGTTTAGAGCTCTTTTGTACAAAGTGGATTAAATCCTAGCAATAACTATAAAGTGTGTAAAGCTATTTTTAGGGGTTATTTATCTGCGTAGAGTCGATATAATTTCTCCCCACCTGTAGACCATAACACTATTATTCCTTTTCGGACAATCGCGCATGTCTTCCCGCCGTCTGCTTCTACCCATCCTCATCGTTTCAACCCTGCCGTTGATCCCGATCATACTGCTTGGCTTGGCGTTCATGCTGGCTTATCCAACCCTGCCTTCGCTGGATGCGCTTGTTGACTATCACCCAAAGATGCCACTGCGTATTTACAGCGCGGAAGGCATACTGCTCAGTGAGTTTGGTGAGGAGCGCCGGGCGCTGGTAAAAATTTCAGAAGTCCCGGAAGTGATGAAAAACGCCATCCTTGCTGCCGAAGATGACCGGTTCTACGAGCATGGCGGCGTAGATTACATGGGCGTGCTGCGTGCCGCCCTCTCCAACTTCGCTTCCGGTGGCGCAAGACAGGGGGCGAGCACCATCACCATGCAGGTGGCGCGCAATTTTTTCCTTTCAAAGGAAAAAACCATGACGCGCAAATTCAACGAAGTGCTGCTCGCTTTCAAGATCGAGCACAATTTGAGCAAGGACGAAATTCTCGAGCTTTACTTCAACCAGATTTATCTTGGCCAGCGCGCCTATGGCTTTGCATCAGCCGCCCAGATCTACTTTGGAAAACCGCTCAGCCAAGTCACTGATGCAGAAGCCGCCATGCTTGCCGGGCTGCCCAAGGCACCCTCTGCATACAACCCCGTCGTCAATCCTAAACGGGCGAAGCTGCGCCAGCTTTACGTCTTGCGCCGCATGCATGAGTTGCACTTTATCAATGACGAGCAACTCCGGCTTGCACAACAGCAACCCATTTCGACCAAGCGCGGCAACCAGGAATTTGGCACCAAATCAGACCATATCTCTGAAATGGTTCGTCAGGCCGTCTATGAGAAGTACCAGGAAGACGCTTATACGCAAGGTTTCAAGGTGTATACCACCATTCGGCAGCAGGATCAGCTGGCTGCCTACCAGGCCGTCAGGAAGGGCATACTGGAATACGACCGGCGTCATGGCTACCGTGGGCCGGAAGGTTTCGTTGACCTGAAAAATGGCAGCGGCGAGGAATATCTTGAAGAGGCGCTGCAGGATGTTGCCATCAGTGATGATCTAATACCCGCCGTAGTGCTGGCATCCTCTCCCAGACTGGTTCGCGCCTACAGCAAGGGTGGCGAAATTGCGGAAGTCAAAGGCGAGGGTTTGCGTTTTGCGCAACAGGCCCTGAGGGGCAAGGTCGCCCTGAATCAGCGCGTGCGCATCGGCTCCATCATACGGCTGCAAAAAGACGAGAAGGGTCTCTGGCAGATAAGCCAACTTCCCCAGGTGGAAGCCGCTTTCGTCTCCGGCAACCCGAGCAATGGCGCCATTTACGCGCTGATTGGCGGTTTTGATTTCAACCGCAACCAGTTCAATCGAATCACGCAAGCCTGGCGTCAGCCAGGATCAAGCCTCAAACCTTTTATATATTCGGCAGCGCTGGAAAAAGGCTTTACTCCCGCGACGCTAATCAATGACGCGCCGCTGATGTTCGATGCCTTACAAACGGGTAGCGAACCGTGGGAACCCAAAAATTATGACGGTAACTTTGACGGGCCGATGCGTATGCGTCAGGGCATGATCAAATCAAAAAATCTGGTTTCCATACGCATTCTGCAATCCATCGCGCCACAATATGCACAGGATTATCTGACCAAATTCGGTTTTGATGCCGCCAATCACCCGCCTTACCTCACCATGGCACTGGGGGCGGGTTCAGCCACCCCCCTGCAACTCTTGACCGGATATTCGGTATTTGCCAACGGCGGTTTTCACGTTACACCTTACTTCATCCAGCGCATTGAAGATGCGCATGGCAACGTGCTTTTCGAAGCGAAGCCGAACATAGCGGGCGAAGATGCCAGCCGGGTCATCGATGTGCGCAACGCTTTCACCATGGTCAACATGATGCAGGATGTGATAAGACATGGCACCGCCATTCGTGCCATGCAGCTTGGGCGAGAAGATTTGGCAGGCAAAACGGGTACAACCAGCGACTCGATGGATGCCTGGTTCTGCGGCTTTCATCCCACGCTGGTCGGTATTGCCTGGATGGGTTTCGACCAGCCGCACAGCCTGGGCGACAAGGAAACCGGCGGCGGCGCAGCCTTGCCGATCTGGATGAGTTACATGGGGGAAATGCTCAAAAATGTTCCGCAAGCCGCTTACACCCTGCCGGAAAATATGGCCGCCGTACCTATCAACCAGGATGGGTTTCGCGACGAACGTTCTTCACTGATTGAATATTTCTATCAAGAAAACATCCCGCCCGAACAGACTGCGCCACAGGCACCCAGTGAAGAAACCAAACCTGTGGATACCATCAAGGACCAACTGCTCTGACCCTCAACATGACCAAAGAACACGCATCCCGGAATCATGCTCACAGGCGCGACCTGATGCGCGAACAACTGGCGCATCAGGCCGCCAGATTAATGGCCGAGGACGGCATCACCGACCACGCCCTGGCTAAGCGCAAGGCCGCGCGTCAACTGGGCGCCGAGGAAACACAGCACCTGCCAAGCAACGATGAAGTGAACGCGGCGTTGCACAGTTACCGCGCACTCTACCAGCACGACAGTCACCCAGGCATCCTGCGTCAGTTGCGCGAAGAGGCGCTCGCCGCCATGCGGTTGCTGGCAGAGTTTCACCCCTACCTGACCGGATCGGTGTTGAACGGCACCGCAGGCGTGCAGTCGGACATCAACCTGATACTGTTTTCCGACGACGCAAAAGCCGTGCTACTGTTTCTGCTCAAACACTATCCCCAGTTCGAGGACGGAGAGTGGAAAGTGCGCATAAACGGGCATGAAGAATCCGTGCCGAGCTACACGCTGACAGGCGAATCCGGCATTCAGACACATATCATCGTCTTGCCCGAGAATGCCCGCCATAGCGGCAGCCGTCACCCGGAAACCCATGCGGACATCGCGGCGCTGGAGGCATTGCTGGCAGGTTAATGAGTGAACAGTGAATAGTATGTGGGGAAGTAGGGGGATGCCCCCGTAAGGAGCGCTCTACCCGCTTGACTTTCCTCGTTCGTCAATCCTGCCCTTGCAACCACCGCGCCGCATCCAGCGCAAAGTACGTCAGTATCCCGTCCGCCCCGGCGCGCTTGAACGCCAGCAACGATTCCAGCACGCAGGCCTGCTCGTTCAACCAGCCGTTCTGCGCGGCGGCCTTGAGCATGGCGTATTCGCCGCTGACCTGATAGACGAAGGTCGGCGCTTTGAATTCGTCCTTCACGCGCCGCACGATGTCGAGGTAGGGCATGCCGGGCTTGACCATTACCATGTCCGCGCCCTCCTGCAGATCCAGGCCAACCTCCCACAACGCTTCATCGGAATTGGCCGGGTCCATCTGGTAAGTGTATTTGTTGCCTGCACCCAGATTGCCGCTTGAGCCAACCGCGTCGCGAAACGGGCCATAAAAGCTGGAGGCATATTTGGCGGAATAGGCCATGATGCGGGTGTGTATGCGCCGGTCGGCATCGAGCGCGGCGCGCACCGCGCCGATGCGCCCGTCCATCATGTCGGAGGGGGCAACGATGTCGGCGCCGGCGGCGGCGTGGGTCTGCGCCTGCTTGGTCAGCACTTCCACAGTCTCATCATTGAGAACATAGCCGCTGTCGTCGATCAGGCCATCCTGCCCGTGGCTGGTATAGGGATCGAGCGCCACGTCGGTCATGATGCCGAGTTCGGGGAAATTCTGCTTCAGCGCAGCCACCACGCGCGGCACGAGCCCATCCGGATTGTAAGCCTCGCGTGCGTCCAGACTTTTCAGCGGTTCACCGATCACCGGAAAAATCGCCATCACCGGAATGTCCAGCTTCACGCATTGCTCGGCATCCCTGAGCAGCAGGTCCAGCGTCTTGCGCTGCACTCCCGGCATGGACTTTACATCCTCGGTGCGATTATTGCCTTCCAGCACGAAAACAGGGTAGATAAAGTCCCCTGAAGTGAGCGTGCACTCTCGCATCAAGTCGCGTGAAAACTTGTCGCGGCGCATCCGGCGCATTCTGATATTGGGGTATTGTCCGAGTGTCTGCATGATTTTTCCCGAGAATTATATTTTCCTTGGAACTATTTTAGAAACCACTTATCTGATGCTGCGAATGGTGATGAATCATTCCCCGTTTCTCCTCCCTGAGCGGGTGTCTTAATCCTGTTAAGACTTTGCCCCTGGCCTTCTTTTGGCTCAGGGGCATTTTTTTGCCTTTTAGTTTTTCAACCATCCCGCAATCACCGCCTCAGCCTCTTCCATGCCGATCTTTTTCAAACTTGAAAATAACTGCACAGAACACTGCGGAAGACGAAGTTTCAGTGAGGACTCATGCCCGCTTGCGGGCGTGGCGTCGGAACTAAAATGTTCGGCCAAGTGAGATTTTACGCGATTCAGGGTCAGCGTGGCCTGCTGCCTGCCGAGCTTGTCCGATTTGGTCAACAGGATATGCACCGGCTTGCCGGTCGACGCAAACCAGTCCAGCATGCTCTCGTCCAGTTCGGTCAGCGGACGACGCGCATCCATGATAATGACCAACCCCGCCAGCTCATCACGGGTCTTCAAATACTGGCTCAGCAAGTGTTCCCAATGCCGCTGCACGTCCGGCGGCACCTTGGCGTAGCCGTAGCCCGGCAGGTCTACCAGAAAATTGTTGCCACCCAGTGAAAAATAGTTGAGATGCTGGGTACGACCCGGTGTCTTGCTGGTATAGGCCAGGCGCACATGATTCGCCAGCGTGTTGATCGCGCTTGACTTGCCCGCGTTGGAGCGCCCGACGAAGGCGACTTCCCTGCCGCCATGCTGCGGCAAATCCTTAAGGTGATTGACGGTGGTGTAGAACGCCGCCTGCGAGAATAATCCCATTACCAGTTGGCGAAAACCTTGTCGGCGGCAGCGACCGTCGCGGCAATGTCGGCATCGGTATGGGCGGCTGAAACGAAACCCGCCTCGAACGCCGATGGCGCGAGATACACGCCTTCGCCCAGCATGGCGTGGAAGAAGCGGTTGAATGCATCCTTGTCGCATTGCATCACTTCGGCATAGCCGGTCGGCAATGCCTTGCTGAAGTACAGGCCGAACATGCCGCCGATGGATTGCGCACAGAACGGAATGCCGCGCTTCTGCGCTGCCGCAGTCAGGCCTTCGGTGAGCTGTTTCGCGAGTTGCGACAGGCGTTGGTAGAAACCGGGGGCTTGCACCAGCTTCAGCGTGGCCAGCCCGGCCGCTACCGCTATCGGATTACCGGACAAGGTGCCGGCCTGATACACCGCGCCCAAGGGCGCGAGGCATTGCATGATGTCGCGCCGCCCGCCGAAGGCCGCTGCCGGCAGGCCGCCGCCCATCACCTTGCCCAGCGTGACCAGATCGGGTTTGATACCGTAATAACCCTGTGCGCCTTGCAGGCTGACTCGGAAGCCGGTCATCACTTCATCGAGAATCAGCACCGCGCCGTGTTTAGTGCAGAGATTGCGCATTGCATCCAGGAACTCGCGCTTGGGCGTAACCAGGTTCATGTTGCCCGCCACCGGCTCGACAATCACCGCGGCGATCTCGCTACCCTGTTCCGCGAAGGTGCGCTCCAGTCCGGCGACATCGTTGTAATCCAGCACCGTAGTCAGCGCCGCGATCTCGGCAGGCACGCCTGAAGAACTCGGCTGGCCGAATGTCAGTGCGCCGGAACCGGCTTTCACCAGCAATCCATCGGAATGACCGTGATAGCAGCCCTCGAACTTGATGATGCGCGAACGTCCAGTGAAGCCGCGCGCCAGGCGAATTGCGCTCATCGTGGCTTCGGTACCGGAACTGACCAGGCGCACCATTTCCAGGCTGGGCAACAGCTTGCACAACAAATTGGCCAGTTCCAGCTCGGCTGCGGTGGGCGCACCAAAACCCAGACCCTGCGCAGCTGCATCCTGCACCGCCTTAACTACCTTCGCATGACAGTGACCGACGATCATCGGCCCCCAGGAGCCCACGTAATCGGTATATTTTTTTCCGTCCGCATCCCATACATAGGCGCCCTGTCCGCGCTGAAAGAACAGCGGGGTGCCACCGACCGAGCGGAATGCGCGTACCGGCGAGTTCACTCCGCCCGGAATGACTTTTTGTGATTCATTAAACAGTTCTTGATTATGCGAAGTCATGTCGTATTGCCTTGCTCAAATAAATTGGAAAATTCTTTCGCTGCACCTTCAATATCCGGCGCATCGAACACTGCCGAAATCACCGCCAGAGCATCCGCCCCTGCCACCAGCAGTTGTGCACCATTCCGTGCAGTGATGCCGCCAATGGCAACAACAGGCACATTCAACTCGCGGCGCGCCTGTCGCAATAAAGCCGGCGTCGCCGCCACCGCCTGCGGCTTCACCATGGAAGCAAAAAAGCTGCCGAACGCCACGTAATCTGCGCCTTGCTGCATCGCCACCTGCGCCAGCGGCAGACGATTATAGCAAGACACACCGATGAGTTTGCCGCCGCCCAACAGCACACGCGCATCTGCCACATCGCCGTCAGCGCCACCCAGATGCACGCCATCGGCATCCACTTGCAGCGCC
Organism: uncultured Gallionella sp.; assembly: GCA_964355765.1. GTDB lineage: Bacteria > Pseudomonadota > Gammaproteobacteria > Burkholderiales > Gallionellaceae > Gallionella. Next base: position 142,953 of record CAYHEM010000002.1, on the reverse strand, counting down.
AGCGCAACGTCGTCATTCACGATCAGCGGCACGGCAAACGCATGCGTCAGTTCGCGCAACGCGTTGGCTTGTTCCAATTGCATTGCCCTGGCGGCTACCTTGTTGCGGTACTGCACTACCCGCGCCCCACCCAACAATGCCAGACGCACCTTGCGCAGCAACTCCAGCGTATCCGGAGTATCCGGGGTAATCGCATACAACCCACTAATGGCCTGTTGGAAAATTCGGTTCACTTTGCTCTACCTGCCACCCTCTCCCCAACCCTCTGGGTGAAACAACTAGCCATTCGACCAGGCTACCCAGAAACCGCAGCCAAGTCGCTGGTTATCCAGCCAAGCGGACGAGGGAGCAATCGACCACCCCTTCAGGGCGGAGATTTTTGATCTTTGCCGCTAATTCGGGCGCTCAGGTTGTAGCTCATCCTCTTCGCCGCGCGCCCAGAACAGTCGATCCGGAATATGTTGCCCCATGCCGGGACGAAAGGCCGCACTCAGCGTTTGCCAGGTGTATTCCTGCGCCTCCTTGACCGCCTCCGGCACATCCACATCCTGCGCCAACAATGCCGCAATCGCCGCCGCCAAAGTGCAGCCGGAGCCATGATAGATGCCGGGTAACCTGTCCCAACTGTCGCTGCGCAGCAAGCCATGCTCGCCATAAAGGGTGTTGACGACCTTGGGCGTCTGCTCGTGGGTGCCGGTGATCAGCACGTACTCGCAGCCCATACGCAACAGGCGTTTCGCGCATTCGTCGAGGCTCGGATCGTCGTTCTCGTCATCGTCGTTCATGGCCAGACGACGCGCTTCCATGCTGTTCGGCGTGATGATAGTGCTTTGCGGAATTAGTAGCTCGCGCATCGCATCCAGCATATCGTCGTCAACCAGTTCGTCGCCACGCCCGGAAACCAGCACGGGATCAAGTACCAACGGGACGTCGGGATAGTCCGCCATCACCTCGGCAATTGCCACAATATTTTCCACACTGCCGAGCATGCCAATCTTGAACGCCGCGACCGGCACATCCTCAAGCATCGCGCGTGCCTGATCCACCACCCATTCCGGATCGATCGGCAGCACGTCGTCCACGCCGCTGGTATCTTGCACGGTAATGGCCGTAACCACCGACAACGGATGACAGCCCATGCTGGCAATAGTCAACAGATCGGCCTGCACCCCCGCACCCCCGCTGGGGTCGGTTGCGGCGAAACTCATCACCAGGGGAAACGATTCGGACATGATGGATACCAGGATATTTCAGGCGCGCATTCTACCATCCAGATAGTTTGCCAGCGCGGCAAACTCTGGCACCGACAGATTCTCGGCACGTAATTGCGCATCGATGCCGAGCTGTACAAAGTTCGCTTCGCTCAAATAGCTGCGCAAGGTATTACGCAGGGTTTTGCGGCGTTGACCGAACGCTGCAGCGACAACCTCGGCGAACAGTTTTTCGTTGCGCACCATTATCTCCCCAGGGGGCAGCGGAATCATGCGCACGATGGCGGAATTGACCTTGGGTGCAGGCCGAAAGGACTGCGGTGGCACAGCGAGCAATTTTTCCATCCCAAAGCGGTATTGCAGCATCACCGACAGCCGCCCGTATTCCGGCGTGGAGGGCGCGGCGACCATGCGTTCGACTACTTCATCCTGCAACATGAAATGCATGTCACGGATACGCTCGGTGTAGGCAGTAAAGTGGAACAGCAGGGGCGAGGATATGTTGTAGGGAAGATTGCCGACGATACGCAGCGGTGCGGGCAATACAGCAAAATCGAAAGCCAGCGCATCTCCCGCATGAATAATCAGCCTGCGGTGCAGGTCGTCCTGCGGATAGTCCCGCTCCAGCCGCGCGATAATGTCGCGATCGATTTCCACCACATGCAGCCGCTTCAGGCGCTTCAGCAACGGGCGCGTCAGCGCGCCCAGACCGGGGCCGATCTCCACCATGTGGTCATCCGGCTCGGGGCGGATCGCATTGATGATGTCGCCGATGATCTGCTCATCGACAAGAAAATTCTGCCCAAACCTCTTACGCGCCTTATGCATCTTGAAAAACAACTGTCCGCAGATTACGCAGATTGCCGCAGACCAAATTAACACGAAAGAATCCGCGTAAATCTGAGTAATCTGCGTAATCTGCGGATTGATTCATGGGATTTTCGCAGCCAAACGCTCACATCGAACCATCTGTGCCGCGACCCTGATCGCCTCGCGCAGGCTGCCGACCTTGGCATTACCGCTTCCTGCCAATTCCAGCGCCGTGCCGTGATCCACCGAAGTACGGATGATCGGCAGGCCGAGTGTGACGTTTACGCCCTGCCCGAAACTGGCGTGCTTGAGCACGGGCAAGCCCTGATCGTGATACATCGCAAGCACGCAGTCGCATTGCGCCAGCTGGTTCTGCGTAAACAGGGTATCGGCTGGCAGCGGCACGCTGACATGGATACCCTCGGCGCGCAGCTTGTCCAGCACCGGAATCATGACCTCGATTTCCTCGCGCCCCAGGTAGCCGCCCTCGCCCGCATGGGGATTCAGCCCGGCCACCAGGATGCGCGGTTGCGCGATGCCAAAACGTGATTGCAGGTTGCGATGAACAATGCGCAACACATTTTCCAGCAACGCTGCGGTGATCGCGGCAGGCACCTCTTTCAGGGGAAGATGCGTGGTCGCCAGCGCCACGCGCATCCCGCCGCCAACCAGCATCATTACCACCCGTTCGGTATGGGTCTGTTCGGCAAGAAATTCGGTGTGCCCGGTGAACGGAATACCGGCGTCGTTAATGATGCCCTTGTGTACTGGCCCGGTTACCATGCCGGAGAACTCACCCGTCTGACAGCCCTGCACGGCGCGGTGCAGCGTTGCCAGCACATATCCGCTGTTGGCGGCATTCAGCTTGCCGGCTTGGCACGGTGCGGTGAGCGGAATATGGATGACTCTTAGGGAGTGGTGAGTAGATAGTAGCGAGTGGGGAAATTCCCGTGAATCTCCACTTGCCACTCCCCACTTCCCGCTTACCCTCTCATGCACCTGCAGCGCAATGCCGAGTTGCGCGGCACGTTGCTGCAACAGATGCTTATCGGCAATTACTACAAATGGGCTGTCCGGTGGGGTGACGGCAAGCTGCACGCACAAATCCGAACCAATGCCCGCCGGCTCACCGGCGGTGATTGCCAATGGTGCTGGGAGGGGTGCTGCATTCACCGTTTATTGATCTTCTTCGATGCGATACTCAATAAACGCGCGATCGCGCAACTGACGCAGCCAGTCCTGATATTGTTCGTCCGACTTGAACGTGCCAATTGCAATGCGCGCCTGTTGACGCTCCTGTTGCGCGCTGATGTCGGCATTGCGCCTCTCGATCACCTGAATCAGGTGCCAACCGAATTGCGTTTGCACGGCACCCATCGTGCCGGGTTGCAGTTTGTTCATTGCCTCCTCGAACTCGACAACAGTCTGCCCGGGAGAAAGCCAGTCAAGATCGCCGCCCTGTTGCGCACTGCCGTCCTGTGAATACCGTCTGGCCTGTTCGGCAAAATCCGCGCCGCTTTCAATACGTTGCTTGACTTCCATCAGGCGATTCCTGGCCTCGCTCACCGAAAGAATTTCGCTGCTCTTGATCAGAATATGCCGCGCATGTGTCTGGGTAATCACCACCGGCGCGCTGCCACTGCGTTTTTCGACCAGCTTGAGGATGTGAAAACCGCTTGTGCTGCGCAGTACTGCGGTGCTCTGCCCCGGCTGCAGGTTTTGCAGTTCGCTCATGAACATCGGCGGAATCCGGTCTCCGGGGCGCCAACCCAGATCGCCGCCCTTCAGCGCATCCTCGGCATCAGAGTAGCCCGCCGCCACCTGCGCAAAATCCGCGCCGCCTTTCAACTGATTCAATGCCTGCTCCGCCCTGTCATAAGCGGCCTGAATATCGGCTGCACTGGCGCGTTCGGGTACCACAACCAGAATATGGGCGAGACGGAACTCTTCTTTCGCGCCGCCCATTTTCACCTTATTGGCAAGATAGCTATCCACCTCGGTATCACTGATAATCAGCTTGCTCTCCACTTCGCGCTCACGCAAACGCGTGGAAATAATTTCGCTGCGAATCTCTTCGCGGAATTTTTTGAAATCCACGTCCTCCGACTCGAGTCTGGCGCGAAATTCAGCCAAAGACGGAAATCCATTTTGCTGCGCGATGCGCGTAATTGCCAGATCAAGCTGCGCGTCATCCACACGGATGCCTGTCTCCTTGGCAAACTGCATCTGCAGCATGTCAGTGATCATGCGTTCGAGTATCTGCCTCTCCAGGATCTCCGGCGCGGGCAACGGCGTACCCTGTTTTTGCAATTGGCCTATCACCACACGCAGCCGTTCATTCAACTCCTGCCGTGTAATCACGTCGTCGTTGACCACCGCGACCACCGAATCGATCACCGCAACCTGTTTCTGCGGATCGACTTTATGAAGTTCGACTGTGGCAGCATAAGCAGTCTGTGGTGCCATGAATGTGGCGCAATAAATCAGTACGGTCGCTGCCGTTCTATGACCAATAAGTTGCCAAGCGTCTTTTGCCGGGCGAGTCAAGTGGCTAGTAGTTATATCAGACATCATGGATTCCTCTGTCTTGTTCAACGCAAGACTGAACTGGGTTTATTGGCGGGTTGTTCATTTAGTTTGGTATAGCTGGGCACATTACTCTTCAAGACGGGCAAAGGATCATCCCCGACGCTGACAAAATCGTTCAACTCCAGCTGGATAAAAATACCCGTACTCGCCTGCTGCGCCGCGACCACGAAGCGTTGCGCCACCAGCCGAAGCGTCCAACAGCTCTGATTATACTCAAGACCCGCTATCGACTCCAAGGTTTTGCCGTCCTGTATGGAATAGTTCCAGCGCGCCACCGCATGCCAATGATTGAGCAGCGGCCATTGCGTGGAAATGTCGATTTGGCGCAGTGCGCTTCGGCTAAAGCGGTAGCCGAGATTGAGGGATTTACCCACCTCGGGCCGATAGTTCGCCGTTGCATTATAGTTCTGGGTATGCGAAAAATTCGGGTCGTACTGGAGCCCACCGCTCAAAAGCAGGGAGTCGGTGACCTGCCCGGAAACGGCAAACAAAATATCGGATTTGTTGGTCGTGGTAGGCGCGCCAAAATTGACCTGTGGCGTCTTAAAGCTGAAGCGCTCACCCACCATCAGGCTCAATCTCTCCCTGCCATTCTCCCGCTCCAGCAAACGCGATGTTAACGCCAGAGTAATCTGATTCGCGTCCCCCACACGATCATTTCCGACAAAGCGGTGCTCGGAGAATATCTGGGTAAAATCGAAACCTGCCTGCCCCGTGTCAAAATTGGGTAGAGAGTCCTGGTTCTTGTACGGCACATACACATAAAAGGCGCGTGGCTCGAGCGTATGCAAGTAGTCACTGCCAAACAGGTTCCAGTCACGCTCAAGCGCAATACCGCTATCCAGGCTCAGCAGAGGCAGGGTGCGCGAGGCATTCGGCAAGGCGTTGGGGTTATTAGCGCCCATCGTGTAATAGGTGCTGCGCAAAGTAACCTTGGGCGTAAGGTAAAAAGCCGGGTTACTGACCAGCGGGTAGCTGGCATTGGCATTAATCGCCAATCGTTTGGCATTCAGCGAAGTGGGATGCGCAAAGTCAACAAATTCGCCGGCAAAAGTGATGCTTGTGTCGGCGTATTGTTGACGGGCATTAAGCGTCACTTGCGGCAAACGTTTATAAGCCGAGCTGTTTGGTATCAAGCTTTGGTAGCGCTGTACGCGTGCGGATGCATCCCACCAGCCCGCGTTGTAGTTCAGCACACCCTCTTGCAAAAGGTTGGCCTGTGAAGTCAACTCCGTTGTGCCGGCCAGATCCTGGTAATAACCATCATCCGAAACACTATTCAGGCTGACAGCGCCACTCAATCCATCGGCGATGTATTGGCTATGCTGCAAGGACATGTGCCGCCTGTTCTGTTTCGCAAGCTTGTCATTCGGCAATATATCCAGATGCATTTCACCGCTGTAAGCAGGCTCCAGATAACGGAATTCGTTGTAGAGCAACACCCCGCGATTGGTCATCACGCGCGGCGCGATGGTCGCGTCGCGATTTGGGGCGATATTCCAGTAATAGGGCAGTGTGAGCTCTTTGCCGCTAATGATGGTGCTACCGAAAACCGGCGACATGAAACCCGATTTACGTCGCTTATTGAGCGGAAAATCCATCCACGGCGTATACAGGATTGGCGCGCCCATGAATTCGACCCAGGCATGATGGGCTGTGCCGATCTGCTGGTCACGGTCAATTTCCAGCCCGTTCATTTTTACCAACCAGTCCTGATCGTCAGCCGGGCAAGTCGTATAAGTTGCCTTATCCAGAGTGTAATGCTGCCTGTCATGAATATGCAGCATATCCCCAGAACCACGCCCATCATTCTCCGGAAGATAAAATACCGGTTGCTCCATGGTGCCGACATAGGTGTCCAGATTCAGCTTGAGATGTGGCCCGCTCATGGTGCTGCCCTCCTGCTCCAGCACTACTGAGCCTTGCGCATCGAGATCCTGCGTATCCTGAAAAAACAACAGACGATCAGCCCGGATGGACTGCCCGCGCTTACGCAGTACCGCATTGCCGGTAGCCTCGAGCTGGCTTTCTTTTTTGCCTGTCAGCCGATCGGCCTCAATAAAGGTAGGCGTTTCCTGCGTCGACTCCTCCATCGCCATAAAGGTCTTATCCATACTCAACGCAGGCGACCCCGTATCTGCGCCCGCAGTATATGCAAAGGTGCAAAGCAAAGAGAGCACAACGGGTTTAAGGCGAAACCGCATGACAATAACAAGGTGGTAAACTTCTGCAAGTCTACCATTAACGCTATTCAAAAACCCGATATGCAACGCCAACAACAAGTTACCGAATGGCTACGTCGCCAATTTCCCGGTGAGACTTTCACCCTGGCACCGGCTTCCGCCGATGCCAGCTTCCGCCGTTATTTTCGCACCACTTTCTCGGATGGCAGCACCCTGATCGTGATGGACGCGCCGCCGCAACACGAGGATTGCCGCCCGTTCCTGCATATCGCAACACTGTTCGAAGCGGCCGGAACACATGTGCCGCACGTATATGCGCAGGATCTGAAGCAGGGTTTCCTGCTGCTGTCCGACCTCGGCAACACCACCTATTTGCAAGCATTGAATGCAGGCAACGCACAGCAACTCTATGGCGCTGCCAGCGATGCGCTGCTCAAAATTCAGCTCGCCACGAAGAAAAACGAACTGCCTCCTTACGATGAAGCGCTGCTGTTGCGCGAAATGCGTTTATTTCCGGAGTGGTATGTCGCCAAACATCTCGGCATCACGCTTGACGAAAAACAGAATGTCAAACTGGAAGCGTGCTTCCAGCGCATCATGCGCAACAACCTCGCCCAGCCGCGCGTGTATGTTCATCGGGACTATCATTCGCGCAACCTGATGTTTATTGAATCCCCTCACCTCAATCCTCTCCCACAAGCGGGAGAGGAGGCAAACGAGAAGTGGGGTAAGCAGGCAATCCGCGAAGCGGATGCTCGCAAAGGCAATTTTCTAACCTCGCCCGGGATTCTGGATTTTCAGGATGCGGTGTACGGACCGATCACCTACGACCTCGCTTCGCTATTCAAGGATGCCTACATCCGCTGGGAAGAGGCGCAAATCATGGACTGGCTGATCCGTTACTGGGAAAAGGCACGCATGGCGGGACTACCGGTACGCGAAGACTTCAGCGAGTTCTACCGCGACTACGAATGGATGGGCGTGCAGCGCCATATCAAGATACTGGGTATTTTCGCGCGCCTGTATCACCGCGACGGCAAGCAAGGCTATCTGCAGGACATGCCGCTGGTAATGGACTATCTGCGCCGCGCCTGCGCGCGCTACATCGACCTCAAGCCGCTGCTCAACCTGCTCGATACGCTGGAGCCGCAGCACGTACAAACGGGATACACATTTTAAACACCATGAAGGCCATGATATTAGCGGCGGGCAGGGGAGAGAGAATGCGCCCGCTCACCGATCACACTCCCAAGCCTCTGCTGCAAGCCGGCGGCAAAGCGCTCATCGTCTGGCACGTCGAGCGGCTGGCGCGTGCGGGCATCACCGATATCATCATCAATCACGCCCACCTGGGCGAGCAGATCGAAGCGGCGCTTGGCGACGGCAGCCGCTTCGGTGTGCACCTCCTCTATTCGGCGGAAGGCAAGGCACTGGAAACCGCGGGCGGCATCGCCCATGCGCTACCGCTGCTGGGTAAAGCGCCCTTCGCCGTGATCAACGGCGACATCTGGTGCGACTATGATTTTTCATTTTTGCCGGAACGCGCCGCCGCGCTGCAGGCAAGCGACGACGCCGCACATCTGGTGCTGGTGGACAATCCCCCGCAGCATCCGAATGGCGATTTTGTTTTGAAAGGGAACCGCATTCTCTTCTCCGCCCCCTCACCCCAACCCTCTCCCGCCAGCGGGAGAGGGAGCAATATCACGGCGGGTAAAGAGGGTCTGTCCGCGAAGCTGACTTTCAGTGGCATCGGCATCTACCAGCCCATGCTGTTCGCCGACATTCCGCGCGGCGGCGTTGCGCCGCTCGCCCCGCTGCTGCGCACGCAAATCGCGCTCGACAAAGTCAGCGGCGAACACTATCGCGGCCCATGGACGGATGTCGGCACGCCGCAACGCCTTGCCGAACTCGACATCCGGATACGTTCGTCGCAGAATGCTGCCCATGCCTGACCCCCTCATCTACCGTCAACGCCGCGTGCACCTGCTGGAAAAGATGCAGCGCGGCATCGCCATCCTCCCCACCGCAGAGGAAGTGGCGCGCAACGGCGACACACACTATGCCTACCGGCACGACAGCAGCTTCTACTACCTCACCGGATTTTCCGAGCCGGAAGCGGTGCTGGTGCTGATCGCAGGCGACGAGCCGCAGTCCATCCTGTTCTGCCGCGAAAAAAATCCGGAACGCGAAATCTGGGACGGCTACCGCCTCGGCCCCGATGCCGCAAGAGAACAGCTCGAATTCGACGCGACCTATCCCATTGCGCAACTGGACGAAAAATTGGCCGGCTTGATGGGCAACCAGCCCACACTGTTTTACCCGATTGGCGGCGATGCCACATGGGACCAGCGCCTGCTCAAGCTGCGCGGTGCAGTCCAAGCCAAAATACGCAGCGGCATTCGCGCGCCGGATGAGATACGCGATGTGCGCGCACTGCTTCACGAGATGCGCCTGGTCAAGGACATGCCCGAACTGGATATCATGCGCCGTGCCGCCACGGTTTCCGCGCAGGCGCATTGCCGCGCCATGCGTTTCACCCGCCCGGGTCAATTTGAATATGAAGTCGAGGCGGAACTGCTACACGAATTCTGCCGCCACGGCTCGCGCCACCCCGCCTATCCCTCCATCGTCGCAGGCGGCGCGAATGCCTGCGTGCTGCATTACGTTGAAAACAGCACGCGACTGGCGGACGGTGACCTGCTCTTGATCGATGCTGGATGCGAGGTGAAAGGTTATGCTGCCGATATTACGCGCACCTTTCCGGTCAATGGCAAATTTGGTGCTGCGCAAAAGGATGTGTACGAAATCGTACTGGCCGCGCAGGCTGCCGCGATCACCGCCGCCAGACCCGGCAGTGCCTGGGATGATCCGCACAACGCCGCATTGCGTGTGCTGGCACAGGGCTTTGTCGACCTCAAGCTGTGCCAGGGAAGCGTGGACGGCGTGCTGGAAAGCGAGCGCTACAAGAAATTTTACATGCACCGCACCAGTCACTGGCTGGGCATGGATGTACATGACGTCGGCGACTACAAGGTCGACAACCACTGGCGCACATTGCAAGCCGGCATGACGCTGACCGTCGAACCCGGCTGCTACATCCGTCCCGCCGCTGACGTGCCGCCCGAGCTGTGGAACATCGGCGTTCGCATCGAGGATGATGTGGCGATTACACAGCAAGGCAACGAAGTGCTGACGGCGACCGCACCAAAAACGGTGGCGGATATCGAGGAGCTGATGCGACATATCTGATGAACGAGGAGCCAGAAAGGCCAACTCGTCTGAGAGGACCCTGTCGTTACTAGCAGCGCAATTCGAAGCACACCCTGCCGTGCTGATTACAGGTCAAAGTCAAGCGGTAACCCTGTTGCTCCGCCCAGTGTGCGGCTTGATACAACCCAATTCCAAAACCATTTTCAGAAGCCACGACCCGGTACATCAGGCTGGCCGCAATGACTTCGGGGATGGCTTCGCCGCTGTCACAGACGGTCACGCGCAGCGGCTCGGCATCGATTTTGACGGAGATGCTGATATCAGGCTCGGCTTGGCGCTTCCTCAGCGCGTTGTCGAGCAGATTGTCCACCGCACAATCGAATAATGCGGCAGAGATTTTTTTCTCTGGAAGCTTATCCGGGAGTAGCCAGTCGATTTGCTGGTATTTATTGCGCAACCGCAAGGCATCCAGCCATGTAGCCAGGGGAAGCAGCTGCGCATCACTCTCAAGTTGTGGTTGCTCGAGCTTACCCAGAACCAATTCAATGCGCTGGCTCAATATCGGCAGCTGTTGTTGCAACAGTTGCTGAGACTTTTCTTCGCGACTTTGCGCAATGGCAGTCAGCGCAAGCAACGATTGCAGCATATTTTTCAGGTCATGCGTCAGGCGCGATCCGGTCTCATACACGGCCTGCAGGCGCGTGATGTCGCGCAAACTCTGCTCGCGCTGCTTGGCCTGGTAAAAATAGCCAATCAACTTTGCGAGCAAGTGAACGTGCAGCAGTACAGTGGGATTAAGCGCTTGCCCGGTATACAGGACCAAGCGCAACTCGCCCTCCTGCATCTGCACTTCATGTTCACTAAATTGCCCGAGCTGCCCGGCTCCGTCTGGCGATTGCCATGACAATCCCGACAACCACGGAAAATCCGCCAGCAGAATGATCGCACGGCGCAGATAGGATGCTGCATCGGGTTCGCGTTGTGCCGCCTCGGCCAGCTGGGTCAGCCAGCCCTCGAACGGCGTACCGACACTCAGCAGGTAACGCGAAAATATGATCCGCAGTCCGCTGAAGCCAAAGCGCGGATTCCACAAACCGCCCAGTGCCAGCAGCACCAGCCCAATCAGAAACAAAGTGCGCAACAATGCCTCGAGGTAATCCAGTTGCGCCAGAGTCATGAAGGCCAGGCTGCCAAGCACCACCAGCGCCAGCAGCATGAACATCAGCAGGCTGTAGATAAAGTCCACCGTCTGCGTGCCATCTGCCAACTTGCTGTGAACCGGCACGATCATCATGGCCAGCCACAACACAGGCAGCACATACCACATCAGGACGCGCCCGACCTCAATAGCGGTTTGCGCCTCAAACAGATGCGGCACCACCCAGAGCAACAATGCGGCAAGCAAATAAGCCATCACCGACAGGTACAGCAGACGTGTCCAGCGGTCGCGGAATGCAAACACGCGCGCACCGACCAGACCAAACAACCCGGTCAGCCAAAAGGCGACGGCCCACCAATTCAGCCAGAACACCGCCACCATGGCGGCCAGAATGATGAACGCGAGCTCTCCGCGCCCCACTTTGCGTTCGCCACGCCACAACGGCTGCCACAGCAAAAACAAACCGAGGTGTGCCAGCAACAAAGGATGCGCCCACGGACTGTTCACCCCGAGCAGCATCGCGCCATGCAGCAGCCCGAGCATCGCCAGCAACTGCCAGATGCCGGTACGCCTGCGATCCTTTATGATGCGTGTCAACATTTCGTCATTCTTCTGTCAGCATCTCGTCAACTTTCCGCCAAAATAGCAAAGCGCCCCGCAATCCTGTCGCATCGGTGGCGCCCTCCCCAGCCTTTATTCCGGAGGTACTGCGAACAATCAACCCCCTCCCGTCTGCGAGAGCAGGTCAGAACCAGGGATACCGCGACCCGGTCAATCACCCGTCCCGCAAATCCGCACCAATCAAGGCACGGCGTTGCAGCACCTGCAGGCAAATAGGTCACTACGCAAAAGCGACAGGCCATTTGCATCTTGACCAGAATATCCGCTGAACACCCTCCAAGTCCCGATGAGATACAGTCGTTGCCACAAAAGTGGCACGACAATTGCTCCGTATCCAGCGAAACATTGAATACAACTTTTAAGGAGGGTATCACAATGAAACGTAATCAATCCGGCTTTACCCTGATCGAAATCGCCATCGTGCTGGTCATTATTGGCCTGCTGCTTGGCGGCGTACTGAAGGGGCAGGAACTCATCAACAGCGCGAAGGTCAAGAATCTGGCGGGCGATTTCAAGAACATTCCGGTATTCATCTACGGCTATCAGGACAAGTTCAAGGCGTTGCCTGGTGATCAAGCCCAGGCGAATCTGGATTCACAGTTTCCCCCAGCCAATACGGGCACTGTTTGCACTCCGGCGGCAGCAGGATTATGCGCCACCGGAAACGGTTTGATAGATGGCGCATGGAACGCCACGTCCGTAGCATCGGAGTCCTTTGTATTCTGGCAACATGTACGCCTGGCTGGTCTGGCTCCCGGCGGAACCGACACTGGCGCTGTTGACTATCTGCCCACCAATGCAGCGGGTGGAACCATCGGCATTCAGAGCGGCACCGGCGATGTCAGCAAAACCCCGATCAAAGACTTGTCTGGTACGCCCGTAGCCATTCGCGGCTCTTACATCATTTGTTCGAGAGGCGTCCTCGGCAAATTTGTCAAACAACTCGATACCACCATGGATGACGGCAATACAGCCACGGGGTCGATGATGGCCGCACTGGAATCCACCTATGCCATTGGTGCATCTGCTATCGCGACAGCCAGTATTGACGATGCATTGACGTATACCGTCTGCATGGGCATCTAACAAAATTTACCCGGCGTGACAAAGCCCGCTTCGGCGGGTTTCTTATTTCTCGCGTTCGCCGGTTTGCGGTGTCTCGCCCTCGGTGTTTGCGGGTTTTTTTGCAAGGCGGTTTTTGCTCGCGTCCGCCCAAATGAAACGCCCGAACAGCACACACCCCTTCATGCCAGGATCGCAGGGCAAGTCATTGACATGGGCGCATTTGCCGTTCTGTTCGTGCGGGCATCCCCAGGCACTCATGAACTCCTCCCTCTTACAGTTTGTAGCCCCGATGCACCGCGACCACGCCGCCGGTCAGGTTGAAGTAGTCGACCTTCTCCAGTCCCGCGGCTTCCATCATCTTCTTCAGCTCTTCCTGTCCAGGATGCACGCGGATGGATTCGGCGAGATAGCGGTAGCTTTCGGCATCACCGGTAACCAGTGCGCCCATCTTGGGCAGCAACTTGAATGAATAGGCATCATATAGCGGCTCCAGCGGTTTCCACACTTTGGAAAACTCCAGCACGATCAGCCGCCCGCCCGGCTTGAGCACACGATGCATTTCGCGCAATGCGACATCCTTGTGCGTGACGTTGCGCAGACCAAAGGCAATGCTGACGCAATCGAAATAATTATCGGGAAAGGGGATACGCTCGGCATCGCACTGCGCAACGGGCGTGGCGACACCCTCATCGAGCAGGCGATCTCGCCCGACGCGCAGCATCGCGTTATTGATGTCGGTGAGCACGACCTGGCCGCTGCTGCCGACCTTTTTCAGGAACAGCCGCGTCAAATCCGCCGAGCCGCCGGCCACGTCCAGCACGCGCTGGCCGGCACGCACGCCGCTGACGCCGACCGCGAAGCGTTTCCACAAGCGATGCAGCCCGACGGACATCAGGTCATTCATCACATCGTACTTGTCGGCAACCGAATCGAACACCCCGGCGACACGTCTGGCTTTTTCTTCCTCTGCAACTGTTTCAAATCCAAAGTGAGTATCGGCCATGTTTATGCTCCTGTAACGCCCTGCAAAATAAGCTGCACCACTGTTGCGTATTGACCCGCCATCGCACTCAGCAGGTGCGAATTTTGTTCAATAGCGCGGTGGTGGATCGTGCATACAGAAACGGGATACTGTGAACCGCGCCGCCCCAGCCTTGCACTTCACCTGCGCCGACTATTTTTTCACTCTGCCAGTCACCCCCCTTCACCAGCACATCGGGGCGGCAGGCAAGGATCAAATTCAGCGGCGTGTCCTCGTCGAACTCTGCCACCAGACTGACCGATTCCAGCGCGGCCAGCAGCGCCATGCGATCCTGCGATGAGTTGACCGGCCTGTCGGCATCCTTGCCCAAACGCCTCACCGAGGCGTCGCTGTTCACGCCGACAATCAACGATTCCCCAAGCGCGCGCGCTTGCGCAAGGTAGGTTACATGACCGCGGTGCAGAATGTCGAAGCAGCCGTTGGTGAACACCAGCGGACGCGGCAATACGGCCACCCGACCAGCGATTTCTTCGGCCCGGCACAGCTTGCGTTCAAAGTCGGGAAGGGCGTACACGCTTCAAACTAATCGAGATATTCAAACAACTTCACCACACGCTGCACACCGCCGGTCGTGCTGGCCATCTCGGTGGCGGCATCGGCTTCGGCGCGTTTGACCATGCCCATCAGGTATACCGTGCCATTTTCCGTGACCACCTTGACGTGATCGGCATTGAATCGTTTATCACCCGCGAAACGCAGCTTCACATCCGAAGTAATCAGGCTGTCGCTGCTGCGCGATGTCAGTGAACTGGGCGCGGAAATGATCAGCTCATTACTCACGTTGCGTACGTTCTCAATGGCAGAAACCAGCATGCCAATTTCCGCCCTAATTTCTTCGCTCGGCGCCTCTCCGGTGATCAGCACATTACGGTTGTAGCTGATGACATTCACATGAACGCCAGCTTTGTATTGCTTGCCGATGCGGTCAATAGCCTTGGTTTCAATTGCCTCGTCTTCGATATAAGCACCCGGAGTACGGCGATCCTGCATCATCATGACGCCAGTTCCCACGCCAGCAGCAACCACCGGGAAACAGCCTTGCAGCGATCCGGACACCAACACAATCAACAGCAGGGAAATAATACGCATTGTCATTCTCCTAGTAACAAATAATCGATCACGTCGCACAGGCAGTGCAGGGTGAGCAAATGAACCTCCTGAATCCGAGCAGTGCTTTTTGCATCCACGCAAATCAATATATCGTCGGCGCGCAGCACGCCCGCCATCTCGCCGCCGTCACGCCCGGTTAGCGCGACCACACGCATGCTGCGCTCATGTGCGGCATGAATTGCCGCGACCACATTCGGCGAATTGCCGCTCGTGGAAATCGCCAACAGACTGTCGCCGGGCAAACCGAGCGCGCGCACCTGCTTGGAAAAAATCTGCTTGAAATCGTAATCGTTGCCAATGGCGGTAAGCACCGAACTGTCAGTCGTCAGTGCGACTGCCGCCAGGCCGGGACGCTCCTTTTCGAAACGATTCAGCAATTCTGCCGCAAAATGCTGCGCATCGGCCGCCGAACCGCCATTACCACAACACAGGATTTTGCCGTCATTGGCGACACAGTCGAAAAAGACCTGCGCACCTTCGGCGATGGGCTGTGCCAGCGCGTCCTTGACCTTCAGCTTGAGTTCCGCGCTGTCCTTGAAGTGCTTGATGATGCGTTTGCCGATATCCATATTTAGTTTGGGCGGTTTTTCTGAAGGCGGATTTTAACCTGAATAGTTCACAAATTCATGCCAATGACCTTTGTGCAACGCGACGAGCGATGGTCAGGCGAGGAGGAAGGCGGTGAAAAACCGCAGTGTATGTGTTGATACATGAAGATTTTGAACCGTTTTCCGACAATGCACCACCGAGCGCATAACCAATGACTTGGTTGGCGTAGTTTGCCAACCTAGTCAGATGGCTAGTTGTTTCATCAGTCGTTGTACAAAGGTCTTCAGGCCTCAAACGCATTCCTGAGCCACTGCATATTCCGGCCAAGCGCATCGTCCATCAGCACGGCATCGAAACGGCACGGCGGTATATGCGCGAGGCCCGCAAGATAGTGTTGCGCGGTGCGGATGATGCGTTGCTGCTTGCGCGCATCGATGCTGGCCGCCGCGCCCCCAAAACTGGCATTGCGCCTCAGGCGCACCTCGATAAATACCAGCGTCGCGCCGTCCTGCATGATCAGGTCGATTTCGCCGAAACGGCTGCGGTAGTTTTGTGCGGACAGCTTCAGGCCCTGCTGCTGCAAATACTGCGCCGCCCACTGTTCAGCCCGCGCGCCATCATTCACCGGTGCCACTGGCCTCTTCGGGGAGCACCGGCAAATCCGGGAATACCGGCACGACAGGAACGTCCCGGCCATTGCGAGATCGTGCCTGCCCCTGCGTAAACATTGCCGGCATCGCCGCACGCTGAAAGGTGCGCCCCTTGAGTCGTATATCGCCGCTCACGCCATCCAGGAATAAATTGGCGTCAACCTTATTATCAAGCAGCAGCCGAATCAGACGATATGAATCTATGCCCAACGCATAGAAGCGTTCCTGGTCAGTGGAAAGCGGCACACCGGCTTGCGGATAGACCATCACCGCCGGATGGTCGGCCTGCAGCAACCACGGCATATCGACAAAACGGATGCCATTCAGATCGTAATTGGTCAGCGTCTCGTTATTTCCCAGAAAAACTCGCGAAGTAGCGTAAATCGGCAACTGGTTCAGCAGATAAGGGCGGATCAATTGTGCTTTTTCAGCATCGGCGGCAAGGAATATCACCGTGTCTGACATGTTGACAATATCTGCCAATACGGCGAGATCGTTGTCAAATTCAACCTGGCGCAAGATCGTCCCGCCCAGGCCATGCCACTCTTCTTCAAAAGCAAACTGCAAACGCCTGGCCAAGTTTGCCTGAGTCGTAATAACGATCGCCTGGTGCAACCCCTGCTTCCAGGCCAGCTGCGCGACCTGCCGCGCCTCTTCTTCTACCATCATGCCAAAAAAATACAGGCGGTTGGCAAATTGCCCTTCCGCAATATTCAGCGCCAGCGTCGGCACGGGAATATCCCGCTCCGCCGCCAGCACGTTAACGCCGATGCGCGTCAACGGCCCCACCACCGCTTGCGCGCCAGCGGCGATTGCGCGGCGATAGAGCGCCACGATGTCACTGCCTTCGTCAGAACTGCCATAGACCCGCACGGGCAATTCATTTGCCAAGCCCTGCACTTCCGCATTGGCAGCCGCCGCGAATCCCTGTTGCACCACCTCGGAGGCAGCGCTGAAAGCCGCCGACTTCAGCGGCAACAACAACGCAATGTGCGGCGCAGGCTCCTCCTCGCCCTGCACCAGGGACAAACGCCCTTCACCTGCAACAAAAGGCGCCAGCGCTCTGGTCTCCACTTCAATCGGCTTGATGGCCATCCTGCCCTGCACAGGCAATTCGGGTGTCCCGCTGCCCGCCGCAGCGGCCGCCGGCCGTTCAGTTTTTTCAGCCGCGGCAATGGCGGGCTTTGCATCGCCAGGCGTATGCGGTACCGTGGCGGTGCAAGCAGAGAGTGCGAGTAGAATCGGTAACCAGACCACAGCGGAAAGAGGCACACGTTGCATAACGAACATCCACAAAAACTAGAGGCTGCATTATATGTAGTTGCCACACCGATTGGAAACTTGCGTGATATCTCCCTGCGCGCGCTGGACGTGCTGGGTGCGGCGAATGTGGTCGCAGCGGAAGATACGCGCAATACCGCGCACCTGCTTAACCATCACGGCATTAACGCGGGACGGCTGATGGCGGTACACCAGCACAATGAACGCGGTGCGGCAGACAAAATCGTCGCGCTACTGCAGGCCGGACAAAGCGTGGCCTTCGTCAGCGACGCCGGAACGCCGGCCGTCAGCGACCCGGGGGCATTGCTGGCAGAGGCTGTTCTGGCGGCGGGGCTGCGCGTCATTCCGATTCCCGGCGCAAATGCGGCGATAGCCGCCTTGTCCGCGGCGGGAATGGCCGAAGCGCATTTTCTGTTCTTCGGCTTCCTGCCCGCAAAATCCACCGCACGCCGCCGCGCGCTCGAAAGCCTGCGTGACGTAGCGGCCACCCTGGTTTTCTACGAAGCGCCACACCGCATTGTCGAATGCATCGCCGACCTGCAAAGCGTTTTCGACGCGACGCGCGAGATCGTCTTCGCGCGCGAGATCACCAAACTGTTCGAGAATATCCATCGCTGCGCATTGAACGCGGCAATGGACTGGCTGAACAGCGACCCGAACAACCAGCGCGGCGAATTCGTGCTACTGGTCTCGGGCGCGCAACCGCAACCCGGCCTGTCCAGCGAAACGCGGGGCACGCTATCCCTGCTGCTCGAGGAATTGCCGCTTAAACAGGCGGTGCGACTTGCCACGCAAATCACCGGCGCAAAACGCAGCGAGCTGTACCCGCTTGCGTTGCAGATGAAAAATCAGCCCGAATGACGCCACCCCTGATCGGCACGCTCCTGACCGACCCTTCCTGCTATGACCACACAGTCGCGCAGGTGCAATTGATCGAGACGCATATTTCCTGGGTACTGCTCACCGGCGAATACGCCTACAAAATCAAGAAACCGCTGGATCTGGGTTTCCTGGATTTCAGCACATTGGCGCTACGCCAGCAGGCCTGCATCGAGGAGGTGCGCCTTAACCGGCGTCTGGCAGCCGAAACCTATCTCGGTGTGGTCGCCATCACCGGCAACCCGACTGCCCCGCATATCAGCGACTCACCAACTGTCGGCCGGGACGAACCCATCGAATACGCCGTAAAAATGCGCCAGTTTCCGCCGGATGCCACGCTCGATCGTCTGGATGAGCGCGGTGAACTGGGTACTGAACAGATCGACCGGCTCGCCGCACGGCTGGCGCAATTCCACCTCACGGAATGCCCCCGCGCACCCGCTGCCAGCCCATGGGGGGCGCCGAACAACATCACAAAACCAATCGCGGAAAATTTTCAACTTCTCTCGACCCGGCTGCATAAAACTGCGGAAATCTGGCGTCTGACGGCGCTGCGAAGCTGGAGCAGCGCCGAGCACGAGCGCCTCGCACCGCTGATGCGCGCGCGCAAACGCAACGGATGGGTGCGCGAATGCCACGGCGACCTGCATCTGGGGAATCTGGCGTGGGTGGACGGGCAACTGCTGATTTTCGATTGCATCGAATTTGACCCGTCATTACGCTGGATCGACGTAATCTCGGAGGTCGCGTTTTGCTTCATGGACTTGCTGCATCGCCAGCGCCGCACCTTGGCCATGCGCTTTCTCAATACGTGGCTGGAAGCCAGTGGCGATTATGCCGGCATGGCGCTGTTGCGCTATTACGCGGTCTACCGTGCCTTGGTGCGTGCCAAGATTGCAGCCTTGCGTGCCGGGCAATCCGTGGACGGCAACACGAAAGCAAATCCTGACGAAGTGTCTGCATACTTACAGCTGGCTGAAGAACTGTCCGGAATTACAGCACCACAACTCTGGATTACGCATGGCCTGTCCGGCTCCGGCAAGACCACAATCACCCAGTCACTGCTGCAGGACCGGGAAATGATCCGCCTGCGTTCCGACGTGGAACGCAAACGGTTGGCCGGCCTCGGTGCACTGGCGCAAAGTGGCAGCAAGGTGGAAACAGGGCTATACACACAGCAGGCCAGCCGGCGCACTTACAAGCAGTTGGCACGATTGACGGAAGGCCTGCTGGACGCGGGCTGACCGGCGATTGTCGATGCCGCCTGCCTCGCACGTTGGCAGCGCGATCTGTTCCGTGATCTCGCCCAACGACGTGGAGTGCCTTTCCGGATTCTGGACTTTCAGGCAGATCACACCACCCTGCGCCAACGCATCAGCCTGCGCAACACCCAAGGGAAAGACGCTTCGGAGGCGAATCTGCACGTCCTGCAACGGCAGATCGAAACCGCCGAACCGCTGGGCGCGGACGAGCTGTCCGTGACGACTGTTTGCCCGGCGGCGCTGATTACGGCAGATTTTTCCTGAGCCACACCAACGCGCGCCGACACCCGAGCATGCGGGAAGGCAATGTACTGAATTTGAACTGGACGATTTGACCGAAAAACCCGCGATGCTGCAGTGATGCCTGCGCGAGTGCCGTTCGCAACAGAACTATAACTTTCTGATATAGAAGTGAAAACCTTCTACGGATCGAAGCTCTTGCACCAATTCACAGTGATTGTTATTCACAAACGTGCGGATATTTTTGATCGTTCCTTCTTTGCTGGTGACAACCTTTAGAACTGCCCCGACGTCCATTTCGTCAAGCATTTCCTTGGTCTTGATGGTCGGAACCGGACAATCGTCCTGCGTAGCGTCAAGCAATACGTTGTAGTCAATGTGCATAAATTCTCACTCCTTAATGGATTTCCTCTGTTTTTTCTGCTTCCGACAGATTTGGCGCATGCTACCAGCTTTTGATGCCGTTTGGCGATGGGGCAGACCGAGGAGAACCGTCGCGGCGCCCGCGGCCCAACATTGAACAGCCCGATATACGCGAGAGAAAATGCCCGGCCACGCTGGCGCTACGCGAGATCCGCGCTAAACACCCATTTGCAGCGCGGAGTACCGGCGACAGTTGTATTTCAAACAGGCGTTTGATATTCTGCCCCACAACATTCCACTGCACCAACCACCCACATCCGACAAACACCGCTCAATCACACCGTAAATTTCGAGGTCCCTCATGACTATCCTTGCCAACCCATTCCTTCCGACACTCTTGCTAATCGCCCTGCTGACCGGCTGCGGCAACGGTAAAGACCAACCAACCACACCCGGGGGACCGGGCGCGGCGATGCCGCCGACCGAAGTGGATGTCATTACGGCAGCCCATGGAAGAGCGACCTTCACCCAGGACCTGCCGGGAAGGTTGCAGGCCTACCGCACGGCGCAGGTGCGCGCACGGGTTGACGGGGTAGTCGAAAAACGTCTGTTCCGGGAAGGCAGCGATGTAAAGGCCGGCGCACCCCTGTTCCAGATCGATGCGCGCACCTACCGTGCGGCGGCCGAATCCGCCATGACGGATCTGGCAATCGCGCGGCAGACCGTCGAGCGATACAAACCCTTGCTTGAAATCAAGGCGGTCAGCCAGCAGGAATTCGATCTTGCCTCAGCCCAGGCCAAACAGGCCGAAGCCGCGCTGATCAGCGCCGAGGAAGACCTGGAAAATGCCACAGTGCCCGCTGCCATTTCCGGGCATATCGGCCGCACACTGGTGACCGAGGGTGCACTGGTCAGCAAGAGCAATGCGACGCTGCTGGCGACCATCGAACAGCTCGACCCGATTTACGCCAACTTCACCCAGTCCGGCGCCGATCTGCTGCGCCTGCGGCGCGCAATCAAGGCAGGCAAGCTCAAACGCACCGAATCCGCAAAAGTGGAATTATTGCTTGGGGACGACAGCCTCTATGCGCAGCCGGGGGAGATTTTTTTCACCGACATGTCCATCGACCCGGCCACCGGCGCAGTGTCGTTACGCGCCCGATTCCCCAATCCCAATCGGGAATTGCTGCCCGGCATGTTCGTGCGCATCCGCTTCCCCGAAGCCGATGCCGACAACGCCATCAGGATTCCGCAGCGTGCCGTACAGGCCAATCCACAGGGCCAGTTTGTGATGGTGGTGGACACGGAAGGCAAGGCAACACCGCAGCCGGTAAAAACCGGCGGCATGGCAGGCGGTGATTTCATCATCGCCGAAGGACTGAAAGGCGGCGAACAGGTCATTGTGAATGGACTGCAAAAGGCAAAATCGGGCGCTCCGGTAACCGCCAGACTCATCACCCCAAATCCACCCGCAGACAGCAAATAAAGGGGCTGATCCATGTTCGCCAAATTCTTCATCGACCGCCCGATTTTTGCCTGGGTCATCGCACTGATCATCCTGCTGGCCGGCATACTGGCCTTCAGAGGGCTGCCGGTGGCGCAATACCCCTCCGTCGCTCCGCCCGCGCTGGCCGTCTCGATCACCTATCCGGGCGCCTCGGCGCAGGTCGTCGAGGAAACGGCTGTGGCGCTGCTGGAGCAGGAAATGAACGGCGTGGAGAATCTGCTTTATATGGAGTCGGCCTCCGAACTGGGCCGTGGCTCCATCACGCTGACCTTCAAGACCGGAACCAATCTCGATTTCGCATCGGTGGAAACACAAAACCGCGTCAAGCGCGTCGAAGCGCGCCTGCCGGAAGAAGTGCGGCGGCAGGGCATCACGGTGGCGAAATCGGCACGCAACTATGTGATGTTCGTCGCGCTGTTCTCGCCGGACAAGAGCCTGAATGATGTCGCACTCGGCAGCTATGCCACCGCCAATGTGCTCGACAGCATACGCCGGGTGCCCGGCGTGGGCGAAGCCATATTGTTCGGCACCGAATATTCGATGCGTCTGTGGCTCAAGCCGGAAAAATTGCACAGCTACGGCCTCTCCCCGTCGGATGTCGCCAGAGCCATCCGTGCGCAGAATTCGCAGATTGCCGCCGGCGAACTGGGGCAATTGCCGTCCATCCCGGGCCAGCAACTCAACGCGGTGATTGTCACGCGAAGCCGCCTGGCCACGCCGGATGAATTCGGCGACGTCATCCTGCGCACCAACCCGGATGGCTCTTCCCTGCGCGTGAGGGACGTGGCAAGGGTGGAACTGGGCGCTCAGGATTACTCGCGTGCGGCGCGCATCGATGGCCAGCCGACAGCGGCGATTGCGGTCCGCCTGACACCGGGTGCCAATGCACTGGAAACAGTCGGCGCCATCGAGACGCGCATGAAAGAGCTGGCCCGGTTTTTCCCGAAAAACATCGATTGGGCGACGCCCTATGACACTTCAGAATTTATTGACATCTCGATCAGGGAAGTGGTCAAAACGCTGGCCGAGGCTTTGCTGCTGGTTTTTCTGGTGATCTATCTGTTCCTCGGCAACCTGCGCGCCACCCTCATCCCGACCATCGTGATTCCGGTGTCGCTGATCGGCACCCTGGTCGGATTATATGCGCTGGGCTATTCGATCAATGTACTGACCCTGTTCGCCATGGTGCTCGCGATCGGCGTCGTGGTCGACGACGCGATCGTGGTCGTTGAAAACGTCGAACGCATCATGACGACCGAGGGATTGTCGCCGCGCGACGCGACGCGCAAGGCAATGGACCAGATCATCGGCGCAATCATCGCCATGACGCTGGTGCTGATGGCGGTATTCGTCCCGATGGCGTTCTTTCCAGGCTCGACCGGCGCGATCTATCGCCAGTTTGCCGTTACGATCGTGCTATCCATGATGTTTTCGGCGCTGATGGCCCTGACGCTGACACCGGCGTTGTGCGCGACTTTCCTCAGGCACGACGCGGCAATGAAGCGCAGCCGTTTCAGCCTGCTCTTCGATCGCATCACCTCGGGTTACACCTTCAGCGTCAACCGCATCATAAAGAAAGTCGCGCGCTATCTGCTGATTTATGCGGCGATACTGGTTGCGATGGGCTGGCTGTTCGGCAAGCTGCCTGGCAGCTTCCTGCCCGAAGAAGACCAGGGGTATTTCATTTCCGTCATCCAGCTTCCGGCAGGCGCAACGCAGGAGCGCACCCTTGAGGTACTGTCGCAGGTCGAGCAGTATTACCTCGAACAGAAGGAGGTCAAGCATGTCATCGGCGTAGCGGGGTTCTCGTTCTTCGGGCGTGGTCAGAATGCGGCGATCACCTTCGTGCGACTTAAGGGCTGGGACGAGCGAACCGCGCCGGAAAGCGCAGCACCAGCGCTGGTGCGCAAGGCCAACATGGCACTGTTTCAGATCAAGCAGGCGATGATTTTCGCGATCAATCCACCGCCGATTCCCGAACTGGGCGCGGTGGGCGGTTTCGATTTCCGGTTGCAGGATCGCGGCGGCATGGGCCGGGAAAAACTGCTGGAGGCGCGTAACATGGCCCTCGGGCTGGCCGCACAGAATCCGGTACTGGCCAACGTGCGCCCTGAAGGCCAGGAACCCGCGCCGCAGCTGTACCTCGATATCGACCGGCTCAAGGCCGAGACGCTGGGCGTATCCATCTCCGACCTGAACGAAACGCTGCAATCGATGCTCGGGGTGGCCTACATCAACGATTTCGTGCGCGAGGGACGCGTGTTGCGCGTGCAGATGCAGGCGGAAGCCGGCACGCGCCGCACCCCCGAAGACATCCTGAAAATTTCCATACGCAACAACCAGGGCGGCATGGTGCCGTTGTCCGAGCTGGCTACGCCGCGCTGGCTGGTCGGTTCGCCCAAACTGGATCGCTACAACGGCCTGGCGTCGATGAAAATCTCCGGCGGCGCGGCACCCGGGCGCAGCACCGGCGAAGTCATGAGCGCCATGGAGCAGATCGCGCTGCAATTGCCGCCCGGGTTCGGCTTTGAATGGTCGTCCGCCTCCTTCGAGGAACGCCAGTCGGGCGCGCAAGCGCCGCTGCTGTTCGTCGTTTCGCTGATCGTGGTATTCCTGTGTCTGGCCGCGCTGTATGAAAGCTGGTCGATTCCGTTTGCGGTGATGCTGGTCGTGCCGCTGGGCGTATTCGGAGCGGTGCTGGCAGTGACCATGCGCGACCTGCCCAACGATCTGTTCTTCAAGGTCGGGCTGATCGCCATCATCGGCCTGTCGTCGCGCAACGCCATCCTGATCATCGAGTTCGCACGCAAGCTGCAGGACGACGGCATGAGCCTGTTCGACGCGACGCTGGAAGCGTGCCGCTTGCGCTTCCGCCCGATCCTGATGACTTCCATCACCTTCATCGCCGGCGTGATGCCGCTGGCGATTTCCGCCGGCGCGGGCGCGAAAAGCCGCCATGCCATCGGCACCGGCGTGATTGGTGGCATGGTTGCCGCGACCGTGCTGGCGGTGTTTCTGGTGCCGGTGTTCTTTGTGGTGATAAGACGCATTTTCCCCGGCCACGCGCGCACGGCGCATCATGAGGAGAAGCCGCATGAATAAGACTTTATTGGCCGCATTGTCCATTGCATTAACCGGCTGTTCACAGATGCCGGCGTACCAGCGCCCCGCCGCACCCGTTGCCGCTGCCTGGCCCGACTCCGCCAAACCGACCGGCGCACGGCAGGTCGCCGACACCGACTGGCAGCACTACTACCCGGACCCGCGCCTGCAGGCGCTGATTTTGACCGCCCTCGAAAACAACCGCGACCTGCGCATCGCCACCGCGCGCATTGCCGAAACCCGTGCGCAGTTCGGCTTACAGAAGGCGGATCAGTTGCCCAACTTCAATGCCACCGCCGCAGGAAATGCGTCACGGACGCCGGCAGGCGCATCGGCCTTCACCGCAAACGCCATCGACTCGCGGCGTTACGACGTGGGCATCGGCCTGGTGTCGTTCGAGCTGGATTTTTGGGGCCGGGTTGCCAGTCTGAGCCAGGCAGCCAAATCCGCTTATCTCGCCAGTGAGGCCGCGCAACGCACGTTCCGCCTGTCGCTGATCGCCGATGTCGCGAATGCCTACCTGTCGCTGCAGGAGTTACGCGAGCGCGCGCAACTTACCGCGGAAACCGCCCGAACCCGCGGCGAATACCGCGAACTGACCGCGCGCCGCCGCGATCTGGGCGTCTCCAGTGATCTGGATTTTTTGCAGGCCGATGGCGCGTATCAGGCCGCGCTGGCCGAGCGTGCCAGTCTGGAACGGCAACAGGCTGCCGCCGCGAACCTGCTCGATGTGCTGATCGGACAGCCGGTCGCGCAGATACAGAACCTGCCGGCCGCGCGCAGCCTCGCGCAGCAGGATATCACCCCGGACCTGATCGCCGGATTACCCGCCGAGGTCTTGCTGCAGCGCCCCGATGTGCTGGCCGCCGAGCAGCGGCTGATTGCGGCGAACGCCAACATCGGCGCGGCACGCGCCGCCTTCCTGCCGCGCATCACGCTGACCGGCAGCGTCGGCACCGCCAGCCGCACCCTGTCCGGACTGTTCAATGCGGGCAGCGGCGCATGGAGTTTCCAGCCCGCCCTCACGCTGCCGCTGTTTGACGCCGGGCGCAATGCGGCGAACGTGGATATCGCCGAGGCGCGCAAGGTCATCGCGGTCGCCGACTATGAAAAAACCCTCCAGCATGCCTTCCGTGAAGTCGCGGATCTGCTGAATGCGCGCGAAAAACTTGCCGAGCAGCTTGCCGCGCAACAGGCCAACGCCGACCTGCAAACCCGGCGACTGAAACTGGTCGAGGCGCGCTACGAGGCGGGCATCGCCAACCACCTGGAAGTACTGGATGCGCAGCGCGACACATTCGCCGCGCAACAGGGTGTGGTGCAGGTGCGACGCATTCAGCTGTCCGCCGCCGCGCAGCTGTACAAGGCACTCGCCGGCCAGAGCGCGGGGTCGGAAAAATGACCGCCACAACCGGCAGCGTCGCCAGCGACCAGACACGCACCCGGCTGCTGGACGCGGCGCGCGGCGTATTCGCGCAGCATGGTTTTCAGGGTGCAACGGTGCGGGAGATTTGCCGTCGCGCCGAGGCCAATGTTGCGGCGGTGAAGTATCATTTCGGCAGCAAGGACGGCCTGCTGGCCGAGGCGCTGAATTTCGAACCGCTCAGGGCGCTGCAACGGGACAACGCAAAAGCGGGAGAAAGTCCGGAAACGCGCTTGCGGATGTTCATCCGCGATTTCATGCTTATGCTGCTGGACGAAAACAACGCCTCGACCCAATGCCGCATCATGGCGCGCGAACTGGCCGACCCCACGCCCGCGCTGGACAAGATTGTGCGCGAAGCCATCGCACCGCTGCATGAATTCATGGACAAACTGGTGCGTGAAATTGCCGGCGCTGGAATAAGCGAGATCGAACTGCGCCGTTGCGTGCTCAGCATCTTCGGGCAATGCCTGTTCTACCGCCACTCCCAACCGGTGCTCCAGCGCCTGCATCCGGAGTTGCGCTATGACGACAGGGAAATCGAAGCGATAGCCTGTCATATCGCGGATTTTTCGCTGGCGGGCATCGGCCGCATCTCTGAAAAAACCGGCTGAACTATCGATTTGAAGGGGTGAGCGGGATGTCGGTTGGCGTCAATATGCCATGGCTCTGGATTCAAGATAAGTTTTCAGGAAGATTCCTGCAGCCAGCTGATTACGTGATGTTTCTTTAGCCGAATTCGAGATGCCCGGATTGGTGAGTACAGATAATTACCTGGCATTCACCTAACTATCTCGCATGACGGATGCAATTCATCCAGAACTAAAATAGCGCCTTGCCTTATTTTAGTTTTTACGTAAAATCTAAAACAGCGTATAGCGCTATTTTAAATTTCACGGGAGGCGCTCGATGAAGAACTTCCAGTCTGGACGTCTGGTCCAGCAGGCACACTACAAAAGTTTTCAGCCGTCGCACATCAACCGGAGGTGGTCCATAGACAGCATGGAACTGATCCAGTTGCTCGGCCAGGCAGACCGGGAACTGGGCAGGCTGGACATGTATTCCGAGTACATCCCGAACATCGACCTGTTCATTCGCATGCATGTGCTGAAGGAGGCGAGCCAGTCGAGCAAGATCGAGGGTACGCAGACCACGATGGAAGAGGCGTTGCTGGAGAAGGAAGACGTAGCACCGGACAAGCGCGACGACTGGGAAGAGGTGCAGAACTATGTGGCCGCAATGAATGAGGCGGTGGACAGGTTGCAGAAGCTGCCCTTTTCGGCACGGCTGGTCCGCGAAACTCACAAGACGCTGATGCAGGGCGTGCGCGGCAAGCACAAGCAGCCGGGCGAATCTCGCCACAGCCAGAACTGGATCGGCGGGGTGAGCATCAACGATGCGGTGTTTATTCCGCCGTCGCACGAGACGGTGGGTGAACTGATCTCCGATATCGAAAAATTCGTGCATAACGAACAGGAGTATTTTCCGGAACTGCTGAAGGCGGCGCTGGTGCATTACCAGTTCGAGACCATTCACCCGTTCCTCGACGGCAATGGCCGGGTGGGGCGTTTGCTGATTACGCTGCATCTGGTGAGCCGTGGCATCCTGAAGCAGCCGGTTCTGTACCTGTCCGATTTTTTCGAGCGCAACAGACAGCTTTATTACGATAACCTGATGCGGGTGCGCGAGAAGAACGACCTGGCGCAATGGTTCCGGTTTTTCCTGGTGGGCGTGATAGAAACCGCAAAGAGCAGCACTGCCACCTTCGACAACATCCTTAAATTGCAGAAGCAGGTCGAGACGCAATTGCAGACGCTGGGCAGCCGCACGGCCAATGCGCAGAAGGTGATGTATTACCTGTACCAGCGCCCGGTCATTGATGCCGCAAAAGCGGGCGAAGTGGCAGGCGTATCCGCCGCTTCGGCATACAAGCTGATCGCCGATCTGGAGCAGTTCGGGATTCTGAAAGAAGTTACCGGGGCCAAGCGCGGCAAGATGTACGTGTTCGAGGCTTACCTGAAGCTGTTCAAATAACGACGGCCAGTCCATGCCAACACCCGCCATCGGTCAAAACGAACGTGCAACCCAGAGCCGTGCTGTTCCGCGCCGAGCTCGGCCACGACCACCTTGACGACTGGTCGGAGCGCAGCAACAGCAACGTCGAAGAAAGCCTGCTTACGGCCGATCTGGAGCGGCGCGGTTACAGCGCGGCGGGCATCGACCGTATCTCTGAAAAAACTGGCTGAACTGTTGCCGCTTCGCAGACTAAAGTGCCGGGTAAATACTTGAACGATTGATTAAGCCGAGGACTGCTCCTCGGCCTTATGTAAATCTTCACATAAGGCCGAGTAACCGGCACTCACAGCAATATCGGCTACATCCAACACACTCATTTCCTTGCCAGAAAAATTTCCAGCAAGTCATTCAGGAATCGTTGCCCAAGCTCGGTCGGCGCAATGCGCTGGTGATCCCGCTTCAGCAGTCCGCGCCGCTCGGCCTCATCCAGTTCACGTTGAATGGCGAGCAGCGGCAGACCGGTGCGTTCCTGGAATAACGCGCTGTCGAAGCCTTCGTTCAGGCGCAACGCGTTCATCATGAATTCGAAGGCGAGATCGGCGCGGGACACTTCATGCTCTTCCTGCAACGGCGCGCCCTGTGCAGCCGCATTCAGGTAGGCCTGCGGCTGCTTGTGGCGCATCTGGCGCACCACCCGGTCGTGGAAACTCAGTTTGCTGTGCGCCCCCGCGCCGATGCCCAGATAATCGCCGAACTGCCAGTAGTTGAGGTTGTGCCGGGCACGTTTGCCGGGTTGTGCGAAGGCCGAGGTTTCGTAATGCTGATAACCGCCGGATGCCAGCAATGCCTCGATACGCTGCTGCATGTCGCTGCTCGCGTCATCATCCGGCAATACGGGCGGATTGCGCTGGAACGCGGTGTTCGGTTCCAGCGTCAGGTGATAGCAGGACAGATGCTGCGGCGCAAATGACAGCGCGCTCTGCACGTCCCGCAAGGCTTCATCCAGTGTCTGCTGCGGCAACGCGTACATCAGGTCGAGGTTGATGTTGTCGAAATGTTGCTGCGCCATGTCGATCGCGCGCCTTGCTTCGTCTGCGCTGTGAATGCGCCCCAGCGCCTGCAGATGCACATCGCTGAAACTCTGGATGCCGAGCGACAAACGGTTGACACCGGCGTCGTGATAGGCCGCGAAACGCCCCGCTTCCACCGTGCCAGGATTGGCCTCCAGCGTGATTTCCGCACCGAGGTCGAGCGGCAGCAGCATGCGCACGTTGCGCATGACCTCCGCGATGCTTGCGCCGCTCAGCAAACTGGGGGTGCCGCCGCCGAAAAACACGCTGTACACCTTGCGCCCCCATATCTGAGGCAGAGACAGTTCCAGGTCGCGGATCAGCGCGGCGACATATTCCTGCTCCGGAAGTGCATCGCGCGCCTCATGCGAATTGAAATCGCAATATGGGCACTTGCGTGCGCACCACGGAATATGGATGTACAGCGACAGTGGCGGCAAGGCCTGAAAACCGACGGACTGTGTCTTGAGGGCGGCTGGCTGAAGTATGTGAGTGGTCATGATCGGGGCATACATTGCGAAAGAACTCGCAGTGCACGCATACTAACCCGTCTCGCCTGTGCCAACAAAAAAGCCGCCGGGGTTTCCGGCGGCTCTTTTGTTGTTCTGCAACTTTAGAACTTGAATGTTGCTCCGGCATAGAGCGAGCGCCCGATGCCGGGAACGGAGATGCCCCAAGGCATGTCGGCGGGGTTGAGCGTCATGGTCGTTCCCTGCCCGGTATAGGCGCCGCCGAGCGGCATGGCATAGAGCTTGTCGAACAAGTTCTCAACACCGAAATCGAAGCGTGCCTGCGGCCATGAATAGGTCGCACGCAAATTAACCAGTCCATAACCCGGTGTTTTGATTTCGTTGCGCGCATCGGAAATGTTCTTCTTGCTGTCTACCATCACAAGTTCCAGCCCATTGTCCCAACTGCCCATTTTCTGGGTCAGGGTCACTTTGGCGTTGAGCGGCATGATGTTGTAGAGGTCGTCACCCGTATTGCGGTTTTTGCCGTTGGTATAGGTGAGCAAGCCCTTGAGGCCGAGCTCGCCCATGTCGGTTTTGGCCAGCGGCATGTGGCCGGAGAGATCGAGGCCATAAAGCCGCGCCGACTGGTTGGCGTACTTGAGTATGTTGAACTGGTTTGCGGTATTGGCGGCGGCCGGCAGGTTGGTGGCGCCAACCCACTGCACGGCATCAATGTAGTCTGTGACCCGTGTGTAATAGGGCGTGGCCTTGAACTCCCAATCCCGGTCGGATGCATGCCAGTCAAATGTAGCAGAAAATGTATGCGCCTTTTCAGGTCTCAGGTTGACGTCGCCGATATAGCCGTTGCCGTCGCCGACAAAGTTGTTCATGATTGACATCATGTTCGCCGTGGACCAGGTGTAACGTTCATAAAGGTTCGGCGAACGCACCTTGCGGGCAAAACCGAATTCGATGTCGTTATTGACGTTTGCCGTGTAACGCGCCAATGCACTCATATCCCAGTTGTTGTCGGTCTTGTCGCGGTTCAGATTATTGAAAGCGACCGCATCGCGCTTCTGGTTCATCATGTCCATGCCAACTACTGCAGTCGGGAAAGTGGCAAGATTATAGCCGTGAACCTGCCCGGCATTCGTGTCCACCCGTTCATAGCGCAGGCCAAGCAGCGTCATCCATTGCGGGTTCAGATTATTTTCCCATTCGCCGAACAGAGCTGTGCGGTCACGCTTGCCGTTGTTGATGTTCCAGAAAGGATTAGGCCCCATCATTGCGGCGCTAACCACGGCCGGCCACCAGTCATCAAGACGATAGTTCTGGAATTCGCCGCCGACGCGCAGGAGATCCTGCTCGGTCAGGACAATGCTGGCCTTGACGGCAGCACCCGTCGTCTTGCCCTGGGTGTTCATCGGCATGCCCTGGGTGGTATTGCCAGCGGTATACAAGAACTTTTTGTCGGGGCCGAATTCCATGAAATGATCGACCTTGTCGTAATAGGCGCGCGCTTCCAATGCACCCCAATCCAGCTGACCGAGATAGCGCAAATTGAAATTTTGCTGGGTATTGCCCATCATGTCCATGCGCTGGTTCGGGTAAAGCTCGTAAGGGATGTCCTGCAAGCCAAGCTTGGCTTCGATGATGTGATTGCCACCTTTCATCGCAAGACCCAGGGTGTGATTCCGGGTCTTGTAAGCCGTCGAACCGGCTTCGTCGAGCGGCAGGGTATGCCCGGTAACGCCGGTATCCGTTCTCGTCTTGAAATTACCACCCGCTTTGTAATTGTCAGATTCTGCAATTGCACCGGAGTAAGTCAGATTGACGGACTCGGTAGCATAGGTGGCGGAGACGTTGCCGCCTTTCGCATTACCGTTGCTGCGGAAAAAAGCGCCGACCTCGCCCTTGGTAAGGCTGCCCTGACCGGGAGCGGCGAACACCGGTGCAGGCGAATCGACGACGATGGAGCCGCCGATGCTGTCACCGCCGACGCTGACCGGTGTGATACCGGCATATACCTTGACGCTGCCAACATTGGTGGGGTCAATAGAGGAAAGCGGTGAATTCATGTGGTTCGGGCAGGAGGCAATAAAATCCACGCCATCGACCTTGACGCGCACACGGTCGTCCGCCATGCCGTGAATCGACGGCAGGCTGGAAACGCCGCCGGCGCCATAAAGGCTGACACCCGGCTGATCCTCAAGCAGTTTTGCCGTATCGCTGGTGGATGCACGCAGATGGGTAATATTGTTTCCGCCAAGCGCCGAATCGCTCAAGGCGGGAAGGGGTTTGATTTTTTCACCAATAACCTCAACATCAGGCAAGGTCGCTTCAGCCGCAAACACGCCGGGCGCGAACGCCAGCGCGATACAAATTGTCATCCGTTTGAATTGCATTGTCTTAAACTCCTCTAAAAATTGTGTCACGATTGTCGCCGATCAACTTTCTTTTGAGAATGTGACAAATTGCCGCACCCGCTATGGTGTGGCAATTTGCCCCGCAAGGGGATTCCGACTTTCTATGGGCTGAAGCCCATGAAAGATCGTATACGGTGAAGGCTAACCTTCAGGTTATGCCGTAGCCACAAATTGTCGCACCCCCTGTATTTGCCGGCTTTCAGCCAGACACGCGCAAAAAAATCCTCCCGCGTGCATAACAAGGATGCTGTTTCTATGAAATACAACTTGCCATGCCCGCTTCCCTCACCTCAATCCTCTGAGTGAAACAACTAGCCATTCGACTAGGCTGCAAACGATCGCAGCCAAGTCGCTGGTTATCCCGCAAGCGGGCGAGGAGGCGAACGAGCCGCTGCGCGAGCTTCACGTTTAATGTCATAATTACGGCAGACAATCAATCACTCACACGGAGATTCACGACATGACGAGAATGGTGCAATGCGTAAAACTGGGACGCGAAGCGGAAGGGCTGGATCGCCCAACTTATCCGGGTCCTTTGGGTCAACGGATTTTTGACAATGTTTCCAAAGAGGCTTGGCAGGCTTGGGTCAGATTTCAAACCATGCTGGTGAACGAAAATCGTCTCAGGCTCTCCGACCCGCAGGCGCGCAAGTTCTTGGCCAGGCAAATGGAGGATTACTTCTTCGGCGAAGGAACAGAAATGCCGCAGGGATTTGTGCCCCCAAAAAGCTGACATCCCCACTTGGCCAAAAAATTTGTCCCGCAGCAATTTCTGAACCGTGAACTCGGCCAGCTAGAGTTCAACTGGCGCGTGCTGGCGCAAGCCGAAGATGTCGCCATCCCGTTGCTGGAACGATTGAAATATTTGTGCATCGTCAGCAGCAATCTCGACGAGTTTTTCGAGGTACGTGTAGCGGGTCTGAGGGAGCAGGTCAAGCTGGGCAGCGTGGCCACCGGCGCTGACGGCCTGACGGCCAGACGGACGCTTAAACTGGTGTGCGAGCAGGCGCACCAATTGATCGAACGACAATACCGGCTTTTTAATACTGACATCGTTCCCGCGCTCGCCGCGCAGGGTGTCAGTTTCTTGCGCCGCACCCATTGGAACGAGGCGCAGAAAACCTGGGTCAGAGATTTATTCTTCCGCGAAGTGATGCCGGTGCTGACGCCGATCGGCCTTGATCCGGCACACCCGTTTCCGCGCGTGCTCAACAAGAGCCTGAACTTTGCCGTGGAGCTGCAGGGCAAAGATGCGTTCGGTCGCAATTCGACACGCGCCATTGTTCAGGCGCCGCGCATGCTGCCACGCACCATCCCGATGCCGCCGGAAATCAGCGGGTGCGACCACGGCTTCGTCTTTCTTTCCTCCATTCTGCACGCGCATGTCGGTGAACTATTTGCCGGTATGGAAGTGCTCAGTTGCTACCAGTTCCGCGTGACACGCAACAGCAATCTGTTCGTGGACGAGGAAGAAATGAAAAACCTGCGTGTCACTCTGCAGGGTGAATTGCCGCAACGTCATTTCGGCGACGCGGTACGCCTCGAGGTCGCCGACAACTGTTCACCGCAAATCGCCGAGACATTGCTCAAGCAATTTAATCTCAAGGAAGAGGATTTATACCGCGTGCACGGCCCGGTCAATCTGGTCCGCCTGATGGAAATTCCAAACCTGGTTGCGCGCGATGACCTGAAATTCCCTGATTTTGTGCCCGGCGTGCCGCCGGTGATTCAGAAAAAGGGCGCCAATATGTTCAAGGCCATCCGCAAGGGCGACGTTCTGTTGCACCACCCTTTCCAGTCCTTCAACCCGGTCATTGATTTCATCCAGCAGGCAGCCAGCGACCCCGGCGTGGTTGCGATCAAGCAAACCGTGTACCGCACCGGTGCGGTTTCCGCGCTGATGGAAGCTTTGATCGGCGCGGCGCAGCGTGGCAAGGAAGTCACTGTGGTAGTGGAATTGATGGCGCGCTTCGACGAAGAGGCCAACATCAACTGGTCGACCCGCCTGGAACAGGTAGGGGCGCATGTTGTATATGGCGTAGTCGGCCACAAAACCCACGCCAAAATGCTGATGGTGGTGCGCCGCGAGGATGGAAGGCTGCGCCGCTATGTGCATCTGGGCACCGGAAATTATCATCCGCGCACCGCCCGGCTTTATACCGATTTCGGTTTGTTTACCTGCAATGAAGAAATCTGCGCGGACGTGAATGAGGTGTTCGGCCAGATCACCAGCCTCGGCAAGGCGCGCAAACTGAACCACCTGTGGCAATCGCCATTTTCATTACACAGCGAGGTGCTGCTCGCCATCCAGAATGAAATCCGCATCGCCAAGACGGGCAGACGCGCCCATATCATCGCCAAGATGAATGCCCTGCTGGAACCGGAAACCATCAATGCACTTTATGAAGCCTCGCAGGCGGGTGTCAGAGTCGACTTGATCGTGCGCGGCGTCTGCGCGCTGCGCCCCGGCGTAAAAGGCCTGTCGGAGAACATCCGGGTGCGTTCGGTGATCGACCGTTTTCTGGAACACACGCGTATCTTCTATTTTCGCAACGACCTGAAACACAATGTGTATCTAGCCAGCGCAGACTGGATGGACCGCAACTTCTTCCGCCGCATCGAGGTGTGCTTCCCGATACTCGAGAAGAAACTCAAAAAACGCGTGATTGACGAGGGATTAAAAGTCTATCTGCAGGACAACCGCCAGGCCTGGGACATGGATGGCGACGGGCACTACCGGCGCAAAAAAAGTCATCGCGCCGAACCAAAATGCGCACAAAGCGAGTTGCTCAGGCGACTCGCCAGCTTGCCGGCCAATGCAATGCCCTAACGCTTCTTCGGGCGGCCGGTTTTAATCTTTTCCAGCCCCTCCAGGGCACGCTTCAACTGCTGCGCATTCAATTTGGCCAGTGCCTTCAACCCGGCGCGCAACACTTCGCTTTTCTTCACGGGCAAGCCAGCCTCCAGGCAGATCTCCTTGATCTCGGCAATCTTCTGATACTCGCTTTGCGGCATGGTAAAACTGTCACGCACTATTTTCATCTTGGCTTCTTTTTTCGGTTTATTCGCCGCCGCATCGGCCACAAGCCTCTCCACTCGCGGTTTTTTCGCGGCGCGCACTGCAGCGGTCGTAACAGTCTTTTTGGTGTTTTTGGTTGTCATGTTATCCCCTTCGGATTAGAGTGGTAGCGGCAGTGTACTCGGTGTAAGACGCAAGTGGAGGTATTGTGGACTTGATTCTGTGGCGACACGCGGAAGCAGCGGATGGCACCCCCGATCACGCCAGAAAACTTACCGCAAAAGGTGTCAAACAGGCTGAGAAAGTCGCGTCCTTTCTGCATCAGCACCTGCCCGATGACACGCGCATTCTAGTCAGCCCGGCGACCCGCACACAACAAACCGTCGCAGCACTCACTGATCACTTTACCCTCACCCCCGCCATTGCGCCCGGCGCTTCGGCGCGGGGTCTATTGCAGGCAGCGCACTGGCCGGATGCCGGCGGCACAGTGCTCATCGTCGGTCATCAACCGACGCTGGGCGAGGTAGCGGCACAACTGCTGGGCTGCAGCGATTATTCGCCAGGCATCAAGAAGGGCGCGTTATGGTGGTTCGGCTGGCGCGAGGGGTCGGCACAAACCACGTTACGCCTGGTCATCTCACCGGAATTTTTATAGAGGACAGCATGTTCGAATCTGCAGAACTTGGCCACAAGATAGACAAGGACACTTACGACGCGGAAGTGCCGCCGTTACGCGAGGCACTGCTGGATGCGCAACTGGACCTGGCGAAACTGGCCAAGTTTCCGGTCATCATTCTGGTGGGTGGCGTGGATGGTGCGGGGCGAGGTGAAACCGTCAACCTGCTCAATGCGTGGATGGATCCGCGCTTCATCCAGACGCACGGCATGGGCGAACCGTCCGACGAGGAACTGGATCGCCCGATGATGTGGCGCTTCTGGCGCGAACTGCCGCCCAAGGGCAGGATCGGCGTATTTCTCGGCTCCTGGTACACCTGGCCGATTATTAACCGGGTATCCGGGCACACCACAATCTCCGATCTCGACCGTAGCCTCGAGCGCACCAGACGCCTGGAAAAAATGCTGACCGATGAAGGCGCGCTGATTCTCAAATTCTGGATGCATCTCTCAAAAGAAAAGCAGCGTAAACGCCTCAAGCTGCTCGAAAAGGACCCTAAAACCCGCTGGCGTGTCACGAAACGAGACTGGGAACATTACAAGCTGTACGACCAGTATCGCATCGTGAGTGAAAGCGTGATACGTCACACCAGCACGGCCGAAGCGCCATGGACCATTGTCGAGGGTTTCGATGCGCGCTATCGCAGCCTGACCGTGGGCAAGATCATACTGGACGCCGTTCGCAAACGCCTGGATGAAGCCAGCAAAAAAGGCCCGGAGATTTCCGCGCCGCCACCGCTTCCCTCGATCGACCAGCTGAATATTCTGAAGACCCTCGACCTCAGCCAGAAAATCGACAAGAAATATTTTCAGGTCGAGCTGGAAAAATATCAGGGCAAGCTCGCACTGTTAACGCGCGACCCGAAGTTCAGGAACATCACCGTGATCGCATTGTTTGAAGGCAACGATGCCGCCGGCAAGGGCGGTGCCATCCGCCGCATCACCAGCGCGCTGGATGCGCGCCAATACAACATCGTTTCGATTGCCGCCCCCACCGAGGAAGAACGCGCCCAACCTTACCTGTGGCGTTTCTGGCGGCATATTCCGCGGCGCGGACGCGTGACAATCTTCGACCGCTCCTGGTATGGCCGCGTACTGGTCGAACGTGTCGAGGGCTTCTGTTCTGAAACCGACTGGATGCGCGCCTACGGTGAGATCAATGAATTCGAAGCGCAACTGGTGCGCCACAAAATCGTGGTGATCAAATTCTGGCTGACCATCAGCAAGGAAGTGCAACTCAGGCGCTTCAAGGAACGCGAAAAAATCGGCTTCAAGCGTTTCAAGATCACCGAAGAAGACTGGCGCAACCGCAAGAAATGGGAGGAGTACGAACTTGCCGTGTGCGACATGGTAGATCGCACCAGCACCGAAATTGCGCCGTGGACACTGGTAGAAGCCAACGACAAATACTTCGCGCGCATCAAGGTATTGAAAACCCTGTGCCGGCAAATTGAAGCGGCGATGAAGAAAAAACAGGCGCCCCCTTAACCTGGCGCAACAACAAACCTTATCCGGCCGTTTCCACTTCTCCGTGCCACGGTGCGACCTTCAGCAACAGCACCATGCCCGGCAGCGCGAGCAGCGCGCACAGCAGGAAAAATCCGGTCCAGCCCATCCCCTCCACTAACCAACCGGTTGCCGCATTGGCAAAGGTACGCGGCACTGCCATCAGGCTGGTGAACAGCGCAAACTGCGTGGCAGTGTATGCAGGGTGCGTCGTGCGCGCAATAAACGCAACGAACGCCACCGTACCCAGTCCCACGCCCAACGCTTCGAGTCCGATGACGACTGCCAACTGGGTGCGCTCCAACACGCCAATCTCGCTGTGATAGCCGATGGATGCCAGCCACGCAAAACCGAATATCGACAAGAGTTGCACCACGCCAAACAGCCACAGCGCGCGATTGATTCCGATCCTCACCATCCACAGTCCACCCAGCATGCCGCCGATTACCGATGGCCACAGCCCCGCATTCTTGGCAATCAGGCCGATATCGGATTTGGAAAAGCCCATATCGAGATAGAACGGCGTCGCCAGCGCGGTGCACATGCTGTCGCCCAGTTTATAAAAGAGCAGGAACGCGAGAATCAGCAGCGCGCTGCGCCAACCCTGCCGGGAGATGAACTCGTGAAACGGCTCGATCACTGCCTCGCGCAAAGTCTTGGGTGGCGCGGTGCGGTGCGGCTCCCGCACCATCAGGGTCATGAAGATGCCCGGCAAAACAAACAGTGCGGTGATGATGAACACCATATTCCATGGCAAGAAGTCGGCAATAATGAGCGATAGTGAACCGGGGATCAGTCCGGCGATGCGGTAGGCGTTGACATGTACCGCATTGCCCAGTCCAAGCTCTGTATCACTCAGCAGTTCACGGCGATAGGCATCCAGCACGATGTCCTGCGTGGCGGAAAGCACTGCCAGCAGGGTGGCGATCCAAGCAATAACCACAAGGTCGCTCGTCGGCGAAAATGCGCCCATCGACGCAATCACCGCCAGCAACCCGAACTGGGTCAACAGCATCCAGCCACGCCGCCTACCCAGCATCGGCACCGCATAGCGATCCAGCAGGGGCGACCACAGGAACTTCCAGGTATAGGGAAACTGAATCAGCGCAAACAGGCCAATCGTCTTGAGGTCAACATGCTCGCTGCGCAGCCAGGCGGGAACGAGATTGAACAACAGATACAGCGGCAAACCTGAAGCAAAACCGGTAAACACGCA
Source organism: uncultured Gallionella sp. (assembly GCA_964355765.1). Lineage (GTDB taxonomy): Bacteria > Pseudomonadota > Gammaproteobacteria > Burkholderiales > Gallionellaceae > Gallionella. The sequence goes on along the minus strand of CAYHEM010000002.1, from coordinate 104,317 downwards.
GATCAGCATGCGACGGGTGAAGAGTTGCTGCCAGACGCTCATAAAACCCTTTGCAATTCTATTGCACGCTCAATGCCGTGCTCGAAATATCCGTATTCACCCGCCTTACGAGCCACGCTGAAACCGATACACCGCCATGCTGCCCAGCAGGTTGGGCAGCATGACAGCCTCTCTTTCGCCGGTCATCACGCGCCGCTCCAGCACCGCCACGTTATGGTCGCGACAGAATGTCTCGAAATCATGCAGCGTACACAGATGCACGTTGGGTGTGTCGTACCACTGATAGGGCAACTCGCTGGAAACCGGCATGTTGCCGCGCAACACACACAGGCGGTTTCTCCAGTAGCCAAAATTGGGGAAGCTGACGATGCCTTCGCGCCCGACGCGCAACATTTCCCGAATCAGCGCCGTGGTGTGGCGCGTGGCCTGCAGGGTCTGCGACAGGATCACGAAGTCGAACGAGCCACCCTCAAAATCATCCAGTCCCGACTCCAGGTCGTCCTGGATCACATTCACCCCATTGGCGATACACGAAACGATGTCGACGTCATTGATCTCGACGCCGTAGCCGCAGACTGCGCTGGTTTCCTTGAGGTAACGCAGCAGACTGCCGTCGCCGCAACCAAGGTCGAGCACCGTCGCGCCCTTGGGTATCCACGCGGCAATCGCGGCAAAATCCGGGCGTTCGGCGGCAAGCCGGGTAATATCGTTTTGCGTCATGGGCTCACCTCGCGACTGACGTTATCCAGATAGGCACGCACCACGTCGAAGTAGTGCGGATGTTCCATCAGGAAGGAATCATGCCCGTGCGTCGAAGTAATTTCCGCATTGCTGACATTGCACCGGTTATGCAGCAAGGGGCGCACAATTTCGCGCGCGCGTTCCGGCGAAAAGCGCCAGTCGGTCGTGAACGAAATCACCAGAAAATCTGCCTTGGCGCGCGCGAATGCTTTATTCAGGCTGCCACCGAAATCATGTGCCGGATCAAAATAATCCAGCGCCTTGGTCATCAGCAGATAGGTGTTGGCATCGAAATAGGACGCAAACTTATCACCCTGATAGCGCAGGTAGGACTCAATCTCGAACTCGATGTCGTAGCTGTAATTGAACTTTCCGGAGCGCAGTTCACGGCCAAACTTGTCCGCCATCACGTCGTCTGACAGGTAAGTGATATGACCCAACATGCGCGCCAGCCGCAGGCCGCGCGTCGGGACCACGTTATGCTGGTAATAATTTCCGCCATGAAAATCCGGATCACTCAGAATTGCACTGCGCGCGACATCGTTGAACGCGATGTTCTGCGCGGTCAGGTGTGGCGCGGCGGCAATCGCCAGCACATGGCGCACTCGCTCGGGAAAGGACAGCGACCACTGCAGTGCCTGCATGCCGCCCAGACTGCCGCCGATCACTGCCGCGAACTGGCGGATGCCAAGCAGGTCGGCAAGACACGCCTGCGACGCCACCCAGTCTTCCACCGTGATGACCGGGAAATTTGCGCCGTAGGGCTGACCGGTTGCCGTGTCGATGGAAGAGGGGCCGGTCGAGCCATGACACCCACCGAGATTGTTCAGGCCAATGACGAAGAATTTATCGGTATTGATCGGCTTGCCGGGGCCCACCATGTTGTCCCACCAGCCAATGTTTTCGGTAGCGTCCGCATAATAGCCGGCGACGTGATGATTCCCGGAGAGCGCGTGGCAAACCAGAATCGCGTTGGACTTGTCGGTATTCAGCCTGCCATAAGTCTCGTACACCAGTTCGTAGTGCGGCAGCACCGCACCGCTGCGAAAAACCAGCGGGGTGTCAAACTGTACGCGTTTCGCGCTGACGATGCCGATACTGTTAGCGATGTTCAATATAAATACCCCAAAAACAAAACCCGTTCAGCTTTCGCGGGACGGGTTGCCTCGCTTTAGCTGGTATGTTTAAAGTGCCCCGCAAGCAGATGTCAAATCGGCACTGGTGAAACTACTCGCCATTCGACTAAAAAAGCAAACAACACCCGTTAAGTCGCTGGTTAGGTGCGCAGTTTCCGCGTTTTAAAAAGGTCTGTCAATGCGCCTGCTCGCGCGTGGTAAAAAAACTACATCAAAATGACGTCGTATTGTTCCTGCGTGTAAATGGTTTCCACCTGCATCGAGATCGACTTGCCGATAAAGTCGGAAAGCTGCGCCAAGGCCTGCGATTCCTCTTCCAGAAACAGGTCGATGACCTGTTGCGACGCCAAAATGCGATATTCGGGCGAGGTAAATTGGCGCGCCTCGCGCACAATCTCGCGAAGAATTTCATAACATACCGTCCGTGCGGTTTTTACCTCGCCGCGCCCCTGACAGGTCGGGCAGGGTTCGCACAGCACATGCGCCAGACTTTCACGGGTGCGCTTGCGTGTCATCTCCACCAGCCCCAACGAGGAAAACCCATTCACGTTGATGCGCGTATGGTCGCGCGCCAGCGCTCTCTTGAACTCTTCCAGCACCGCATTGCGATGTTCCTCGGTATCCATGTCAATAAAATCGCAAATGATAATGCCGCCGAGGTTGCGCAGGCGCAGCTGCCGCGCAATGACCAGCGCAGCTTCCAGGTTGGTTTTGAAAATGGTGTCGTCGAAGTTGCGCAGCCCGACAAAGCCGCCGGTGTTCACGTCGATCGTGGTCAACGCCTCGGTCTGGTCGATAATAAGATAGCCGCCCGACTTGAGATCGACGCGCTTGGACAATGCCCGCTCGATTTCTTCTTCCACGCCATACAGATCGAACAGCGGGCGGGTGCCCAGATAATGTTCCAGATAATTCAACGCGAGCGGATTATAGGCCTGCGCGAATTCCAGCATGCTTTGATAGGTACTGCGCGAATCCACCAGAACCTGGGTCGTCTCCTGACCGACAAAGTCGCGCAATACCCGCAGACTAAGATTGAGCTCCTGGTAAAGCAATTGCGGTGCGCTGGCAGTTTTTGCCGCGTCCTGCATGTTCTGCCAAAGTTTGTCCAGATAGGTAATATCCGCCGGAAAATCCAGGCTGTCCGCCGTCTCGGTAATGGTGCGAATAATGTAACCGCCCCGATGATCCGGCGGCAACACAGCCTGCAGTTTGGCGCGCAAAGCCTCGCGCTGCTCCACGCCCTCGATACGTTGCGACACGCCAATATGCGTTTCCTGCGGCAGATAAACCAACAGGCGCCCGGCGATGCTGATTTGCGTGGAAAGTCGCGCGCCCTTGCTGCCGATCGGCTCCTTGATCACCTGTACCAGCAACGTCTGTCCGTCAAAAAGAATTTTTTCAATCGGCTTGGCAAGCTCGCCGTCGCAGCCATTTCCCCAAATATCGGCAACATGCAGGAATGCCGAGCGCTCCAGGCCGATGTCAATAAAGGCCGACTGCATCCCGGGCAGCACGCGCTTGACCCTGCCAAGATAGACATTGCTGACGATGCCGCGGCTGCTGCTGCGCTCGATATACAGGTCCTGCACTACGCCGAGCTGCATGACCGCAACCCGGGTTTCCTGCGGCGTAACATTGATCAGGATTTCTTCGCTCATGGTTATTGGGTTCACGGGACCGGGTAGTCAAAACGTCGCAGCAACTGAACTGTTTCAAACAATGGCAAGCCCATCACACCGGAATAACTGCCGGAAAGATGTTCGACAAACGCGCCGGCATGTCCCTGTATGGCGTACCCGCCGGCCTTGTCAGCATACTCATGGGTAAGCAGGTAGCGGTGAATACGCTCTTCGTCAAGCGGAGCAAAGCGTACTGTGGAAGTGGAAAGCGCAATCTCGACATGCTCCCCCAACGCGATGCCAACTGCGCTGAGCACCTGATGTTCGCGACCGGAAAGTTGGCGCAGCATCGCGGCGGCCTGCTCCGCATCGCCCGGTTTGCCGAAAATCCTGCCGTCCAGAACGACGGTCGTGTCGGCAGCCAGCACAGGAAACGGGGGCAAATTGCGCACCGTAAGGGTGGCACGACCTGCCTCCGCCTTGGCCTGACATACCCGCCTTACATAGTTTTCCGGCAACTCGTCTGGATGCGGGCGCTCGTCCACCTCGAGAGTGCGGCCGAAATCGGTGCGCAACAGCAACACCCCGAAATTAACGCCGATCTGCTTGAGCAGTTCACGCCGCCTCGGGCTCTGAGACGCAAGATAGATACGTGGCTGGATAATCATGACCGGAAGGATACCTCAGGTCATTCGCGATGATAAGGATGATTGTGCAACAGGCTGTGCGCCCTATACAGTTGTTCCGCCAATAATACGCGTACCATGGCATGCGGCAGCGTAAGCGACGACAGCGCCAGCGACTGCTGCGCCGCCTGCTTGACCGATTCGTGCAAACCGTCCGCGCCGCCGATAATGAAGGCAACATCGCTTCCCGCGCGCATCCAGTCCTGCATCTGCACGGCCAGCTGTCTGGTGGTCGGCTGCACACCATGTTCGTCCAGCGCGATGCGCAGGCAGTGCTGCGGCAAGGCGGCCAGAATACGCTGCGCCTCCGCTTCCATGATCTGCACCGTGGTCTTGCCGGTGGTGCGCGGCTCCGGCTTGATCTCCACCAACCCGATCCTCGCTTCGCGCGGCATGCGCTTGGCATATTCGTTGAAACCGGCCACAACCCAGTCGGGCATCTTGTGGCCAACGGACAGGACGAGCAGCTTCACGCTTACTCTGGTATTTTGGCCAGCTTCGGGCGCAGCGACTGTGCCTTGCTCCACAACTCTTCGAGGTCGTAATAAGCGCGGACGGCAGGCTGCATGACATGCACCAGCACTTCGCCGAGATCCACCAGGATCCATTCGCCGCTGTCTTCCCCCTCGCGGCCGTAGACCTTTTCGCCGCGTTCTCTCAGTTTGATCACCACGTTGTCGGCGATGGCCCGGGTCTGGCGTGTCGATTTTGCACTGGCGATGATCATGCGCTCGAACATCGAGCTGAGCTTGCTGGTGTCGATCACGGTAATGTCATCGGCCTTGATGTCTTCGAGCGCGTCGACGACGGCTCGGGTCTTTTCTTCTATGCTTAACATGGTATGTACAGTTGATGTTGATGGATGTAGTCGGCCACTGCGTTGGGCAGCAGGTAGCGTATGGTACGTCCTTCTGCCACGCGGCGTCGAATATCCGTTGCAGAAATTTCCAGTTTCGGGATTGCCAGTTCGGTGATGCCACCGCAGGGCTGCCGCGACAAGGCGTTTGCAGCACACAGGCGCCGCTGATAATGCTGTTGCAATTCTGACGTCGCGCTGTGGATGCGTTCTTCCAGCGTGAAGCCGGGACGGTAGCCGACCACAATATGCGCCAGCTCGAACAATTGCTCCCATTCATGCCAGGTATGCAATTGCAAAAACGCATCGCCGCCCATCAGCAGGCACAGCGGCTGCGCCGCGCCCAGCTCGTCACGCAGTTCGCGCAAGGTATCCACCGTATAGCAGGGTGTGGTGCGCCTGGCTTCGCGTTCATCCAGCACAAAAGCCGGCTGGTCGGTTATCGCCAGCCGCACCATGGCGTTGCGATGTTGCGCAGACACCTGCGGTTCATCGCGGTGTGGCGGTATGCCGGTGGGGATGAAACGGATCTGGCTGAGGCTCGCCAGCTCCAGCATTTCCTCGGCGAGACGCAGATGCCCGAAGTGAATCGGGTCAAAGGTCCCTCCGAGGATGCCGATCGCTTTGTTATGCATCGCTTACAAGGCCAGACGGCGGGTATCCGCCAGCGTTTGTGAGAGAAAGACCGTAAAGCGCACGGCCGCCGCGCCGTCAATCACGCGATGGTCGTAGGAGAGCGACAGCGGCAGCAACAGACGCGGCACGAACTCGCCATCTCGGTAAACCGGCTTCATGCTGGCACGCGACACCCCGAGAATCGCCACTTCCGGCGCATTGATGATCGGCGTGAATGCCGTACCGCCGATGCCGCCGAGGCTGGAAATGGTGAAACAGCCGCCCTGCATATCCGTGGCGACGAGTTTTTTGTCGCGCGCCCTGGCGCTGACTTCGCCGAGTTCTTTGGCGAGTTTCACAATGCCTTTCTGATCTGCATCGCGAATCACCGGCACCATCAAACCCTCGGGCGTATCGACAGCGATGCCGATATGCATGTATTTTTTCACGACCAGATTTTCGCCGCTGGCGTCCAGCGAGGCGTTGAATTCCGGATATTGCTGCAAGGCTTCCATGACCGCCCTGAGCAGGAAGGCCAGCGGCGTGATCTTGATCCCCTGCCCGGCATATTCCTCGTTGAGCTGCTTGCGAAACGCCTCCATGTCCGTGATGTCCGCCTCGTCGTGTTGCGTCACATGCGGGATGGTCACCCAGTTGCGCTGCAGATTCGCACCGGATAGCTTCCGGACACGCGACAGCGGCCTGGTTTCGATGGCGCCGAATTTCGAAAAGTCGACAACAGGCATGGCGGGAATTTGCAGGCCACCTGCCGCTTCGCGCGGCTGCTTCAGCGCACTCTTCACGAAGTTATGCACGTCTTCTTTGGTGATGCGGTCTTTTTCACCGCTGCCATTCACCTGCGTAAGATCGACGCCGAGTTCGCGCGCGAAACGGCGAATGGCGGGGCTGGCATGCGCTGTGGATGAGGGGGATGCCTGAGCTGCAGGAGGGGCAGGTGGTGCGTCAACAACGGCTGGCGCAATTGATGGCTCATTCGGTGCTGGCTTAACCGGCGCTGGCTTGGCGGTGGACATTGGCTCAGCCGGTACGGTAGTTTGCTGAGTTAGGACGGCGGCCTGCGCAGCATCGGCTTCGATCAGCGCAATCAGCGAGCCTTGCGACACCTTGTCGCCGACCTTCACCTTCACCTGTTTCACCACGCCGACGAACGGCGCGGGCACGTCCATTGCCGCCTTGTCGGTCTCCAGCGTGATCAGCGCCTGCTCCACCTTGACCGCGTCGCCTGCTTTGACGGCGACCTCGATCACATTCACGTCCTTGAAGTCGCCGATGTCCGGTACTAGTACCTGTCTGATTTCTGCCATGTTGTTCTTCCCAGCCTAGACTGTGGTCGGGTTCGGTTTATCCGGGTCGATATCGTACAGGCGAATCGCCTTGCTCACCTCATTCTTATCGAATGCGCCCTCATCGGCCAGCGCCTTGAGCGCCGCGACCGCGATATAAAAACGATCCACCTCGAAGAAATGGCGCAGCCTCTGGCGGGTATCCGAGCGACCGAAGCCGTCGGTGCCCAGCACCTTGTAACGCCCGGGAATGTAGGGGCGAATCTGGTCGGCGTAGGCCTTGATGTAATCCGTCGCGGCGATCACCGGGCCGCCGCGCTCGACCAGACATTGCTCGACATAACTCGCGCGCCTGTCCTCTTCCGGGTGCAGCATGTTCCAGCGTTCGCAATCCAGCCCTTGGCGGCGCAACTCGTTGAAACTGGTCACGCTCCAGATATCCGCCAATACGCCGAAGTCCTTTTTCAGCAGATCGGCAGCCGCGATGACTTCGCGCAGAATCGTGCCGCTCCCCAGCAATTGCACTCTCGGTTTTTTCCCTTTCCCCTTCCCCCCTCCCCCTTCCCTCAAGAGATACATGCCTTTGACGATGCCGGCTTCCGCGCCCTTCGGCATGGCCGGATGGGCGTAGTTCTCGTTCATCACCGTGACGTAATAGAAGATGTTTTCCTGCTCGACATACATGCGGCGCATGCCGTCCTGAATGATGACCGCCAGCTCATAGGCAAAGGTTGGGTCGTAGGATACGCAGTTGGGGATGAGCGCCGCCTGCAGGTGGCTGTGCCCGTCCTGATGCTGCAGGCCTTCGCCGTTCAGCGTGGTGCGCCCGGCGGTGCCGCCGATCAGAAAGCCGCGCGCCAGCATGTCGCCCGCCGCCCAGGCCAGATCGCCGACGCGCTGAAAGCCGAACATCGAGTAATAGATGTAGAACGGAATCATCGCCGTGCCGTGGTTCGCGTAGGCGGTGGCGGCGGCAATCCACGAAGACATCGCGCCCGCCTCGTTGATACCCTCCTGCAGAATCTGGCCGGACTTGTCTTCCTTGTAGAACATTAGCTGGTCGGCATCCTGCGGCGTATACAACTGCCCAACCTGCGAGAAAATGCCGATCTGGCGGAACAGGCCATCCATGCCGAAGGTGCGCGCCTCGTCCGGCACGATCGGCACGATCTGCCTGCCGATATGCTCGTCCTTGACCAGAATGCCGAGCAGGCGCATGAATGCCATGGTGGTGGAAATCTCGCGCTCTTTTGTACCTTTCAGCAGCACCTCGAATGCATCCAACTCCGGTATCTGCAACGGCTCGCTGACCGGCTTGCGCGCCGGCACCGTACCCAGCGCCGTGCCGCGCTCCTTGAGATACCTCATCTCCAGACTATCCTGCGATGGACGGTAGAAATTGAGACTGCCCACCTGCGCGTCAGTCAGCGGAATGTTGAAACGGTCGCGGAATTTGCGCAACGAATCCGTATCCATCTTTTTCTGCTGGTGAGTCGGATTCTGCGCTTCGCCGGACGCGCCCATGCCATAGCCCTTCACCGTCTTGGCGAGGATCACGGTCGGCTGGCCGGTATGCTGGGCAGCCGCCGCGTAAGCTGCGTAGACCTTGAACGGATCATGGCCGCCACGGCTCAGCCGCCACAGTTCGTCATCGGACATATCCGCAACCATTTCCAGCAATTCCGGAGATTTGCCGAAAAAATGCTCGCGCACAAACGCGCCGCTCTGGGCCTTGTAGTTCTGGTATTCACCGTCCACCACCTCTTCCATGCGCTTCTGCAGCAGGCCGTCCTTGTCCTTGGCAAACAGGCGATCCCAGCGCCTGCCCCATACCACCTTGATGACGTTCCAGCCCGCGCCGCGAAAAACGCTTTCCAGTTCCTGAATGATCTTGCCGTTGCCGCGCACCGGGCCGTCGAGGCGTTGCAGGTTGCAGTTAATGACGAAAATGAGGTTGTCGAGGTTCTCGCGCCCCGCCAGCGAAATGGCACCCAGTGATTCCGGCTCGTCGGTTTCGCCGTCGCCGAGAAAAGCCCATACCTTGCGTCCGGAGGTTTGTGCGATGCCGCGATGCTCCAGATAGCGCATGAAACGCGCCTGATAAATCGCCATCAGCGGCCCCAGTCCCATCGACACGGTGGAGAATTGCCAGAAGTCCGGCATCAGCCACGGGTGCGGATAGGAAGACAGGCCGCCGCCGTCCGCTTCCCGGCGAAACTTGTACATTTGCTCCTCGCTCAGCCGCCCCTCGAGGAAGGCGCGCGCGTATATGCCGGGCGAGGAATGCCCTTGGAAATACACCAAGTCGCTGCCGTGCTCGGCAGTCTCGCCATGAAAGAAATAATTGAACCCCACGTCATACAGGGTCGCCGCCGAGGCAAAGGTGGCAATATGACCGCCCAACCCGGAATCATCGCGGTTGGCATTCAACACCAAAGCCGTCGCGTTCCAGCGCGTCAGGGCGCGGATGTGATGCTCCAGCTCGTGGTCGCCGGCAGGACGCTGCTCCCGGTCCAGCGGGATGGTGTTGCGATAGGGTGTGTTCGCGCTGAACGGCATATCGGCGCCTGCGTTGCGCGTCCTGCCGATCAACTGCTCAAGCAGAAAATGCGCGCGTGCCGCGCCTTCATTTGCCAGGACCGACTCAAGCGCATCCAGCCATTCCTGAGTCTCCTGCGGATCACTATCGGGTAAGTTCGCCATCTTTCCGCTCCCTCGTTACCGTAAAGTTGTTCAATAATACCCGGCGTCCAAAAACTGTTCACCGTGAGCCGCACCACTCAAACGGTTTTTTACTCGATCCTGCCCAGCGGTTTGCCTAGGTTAACGGAAACACCTGAAAATTCCTACGCGCTTGCTTGCGCCGCACAAGCGATTGATTCCTGCTCGGTAATAACCCAATCGACCTTGATGTCCGTAGCTTCCTGCGGCAGCGCTTCCACAATCTGCAGCGCAAACGCCGCGGCAACCAGCAGCGGCCGCCGCGCCATGCCCGCAAGCAGCTTGTCGTAATACCCGCCACCGTAGCCCAGGCGCGCGCCATCGCGGGTAAACGCCACGCCCGGCAACATGACAAATTCCACCGCATCCGCCGCGGCCAGCCGTTCGCAGCGTTCCACCAGCGGCTCGCGTATCCCCCACAGGCCCTGTGCCAACTGGCTTTCCGGATCATTCACCCAGTACAGGTCGAGATGATTGGTGTGATGATTCACCTTGGGCAGTGCCAGGCGCTTGCCGTCGGCCAGCACCCGCTCGACCCACAGCTCACTGGCAAATTCTGCGCCGAAATTCATGTAACCCAGCACCGCCTCGGCCTGCCGGTACGCATCCAATTGCAACAGCCGTTCGGTGATGGTTGCGCTGTGCGCGGCGCGCATATCGGCGGGAAGCTGCTCGCGCAGCGCGCCTATGGATTTGCGAATGGCCGCCTTCATGCCATCGACCAGTTCACCACGCCGCTGTACGCCGTGCCCAGCACGATCAATCCGAACGCGATGCGGTACCAGGCAAACACCGTGAAATCATGATGGCTGATGTAGCGCAGCAACCAGCGCACGCACAGAAAGGCGCTGATAAACGACGTGATGCCGCCTGCCGCAAACATGCTCCAATCATCCGCATGAAACAGGTGGCGGTATTTCACCACCTCGTAAACTGTCGCGGCGCTTAATGTTGGAATGGCGAGGAAAAAGGAAAACTCCGTTGCCGCCTTGCGCGACAAACCGAAAAACAGCCCGCCGATAATCGTGGCGCCGGAACGCGACGTGCCGGGAATCAGCGCCAGCGATTGAGCGCAGCCAACCTTGAGCGCATCCTTCCAGCTCATATCATCCACCGACTCCACGGCAATCCTGTGATCGCGTTTCTCCGCCCACAGGATAAAAACACCGCCGATGATGAAAGCCAGCGCCACCGGCACCGGCGAAAACAGGTACTGCTTGATCTTGCTGGCAAACAGCAACCCCAGTACAGCGGCAGGCATGAAGGCGACAACGAGATTGGCCGCAAAGCGTTGCGCCGCCGGGTCATGCGGCAAACCGCTGACCACATTGGTGAGCTTCACCCGATATTCCCAGCACACCGCCAGAATTGCCGCGAACTGAATCACGATCTCGAATACCTTGCCGCGCTCGTCATTGAAACCGAGCAGATCGCCCACCAGAATCAGGTGGCCAGTGCTGGAGATCGGCAGAAATTCGGTGAGGCCTTCGACGATGCCAAGAATGGCGGCTTTGAGCAGCAGAGCAATATCCATAAATTTAAGAGGCCCGTAATGCCGGGCCTGACCCGGCATTCAGTGATTTTATTCGACTGGATTCAGGCCTGCACCGGAATGACAACATGGTTGTAATCCGTTAATTGATTAGGACGCGGATTATACCCCCACCCAGCATGGAATCCGGCCGGAAACCCCGCAATTGCTGCTGTGGAAAGCTTTCACCAAGCCGAGTCTTGACTGGGCATAAAAAATGCCATACTGTCCACAAAAATTCCCAGGGATAAATCATGAATGCCGCCCTCACTTTAGTCAGCGATCAAGACGCAGCGCTTGCCTATCTCGCCGAAGCCCGCAAACACCATACCCAAGCAGCCATCGCCAAGCATTTGGGTGTGGGCATCCGCACCATCAGCCGATGGGAAGCGCGAGAAACTCGCCCCAAAGCATATGTAGCTCAGTCATTGCAGCAACTATTGCCGTTCGCGGAGGAAAGCCCCGAAGGCGCTTTTGATTTCATAGACCTGTTCGCGGGCATCGGCGGCCTGCGCAAAGCATTTGAACAAGTCGGCGGGCGTTGCGTATTCACCAGCGAATGGGATACCTATGCGCAGAAAACCTACGCCGAAAACTTCCGCGATGGACACCCCATTGCCGGCGACATCACCCAAGTGCAGGCCGCCGACATTCCAGATCACGACGTACTGCTGGCCGGATTTCCCTGCCAGCCCTTCTCGATTGCCGGGGTATCGAAGAAGAACGCATTGGGCAAGGCGCATGGTTTTGCTTGCGAAACGCAGGGCACGCTGTTCTTCGACGTGGCGCGCATCATCGAAACAAAACGCCCGCGCGCCTTCCTGCTGGAAAACGTCAAGAACCTCGTCTCACATGACAAGGGCCGCACTTTCGACGTCATCCGCCGCACCCTGACCGAAGTGCTCGGCTACCACATCCACTACCGCGTCATCGACGGTGCACACTTCGTCCCGCAACACCGCGAACGCATCCTCATCGTCGGCTTCCGCGAGCCAATCGCATTTGACTTCGACGCACTGCCACTGCCGCCCAAAGGCGAGCACAAACTCAAGGACATCCTGCACCGCACCAATGGTAGCGAACCTGTTTTGCAGTGGGATGAAGGCAGATTCTTCGATCACAAGAAAAAGAAAGTACAGGACAAATACACCCTTACCGACAACCTTTGGCGCTATTTGCAGAATTACGCCGAAAAGCACCGCCTCAAGGGCAACGGCTTCGGCTTTGGTTTGGTGAAACCGGATGATGTGGCACGCACTTTATCGGCGCGCTACTACAAGGACGGTTCTGAAATTCTCGTGTACCAAGGCGTCCAAAAAAACCCGCGCCGACTCACGCCCAGAGAATGTGCACGGCTGATGGGCTACTCTGACACGTTCAGGATTCCGGTGTCGGATACGCGCGCATACAAACAGTTTGGAAATTCTGTTGTTGTTGATGTTATGTCCCATGTCGCAAAGTTGATGCAACCGATGCTGGAAGCTGATACCCTGGAACCTGAGTTACCCCTTCATTACGCAACTGCTTAAAGGAGAAATCATGCAAACCCAATCACGTATTCCAAAACTTCACGGCACAACTTTTGATGGCGCCCTGTTGTGGTTCTCTGAGATGCAATGCAGCAAGCTTCTTTTTCATCCCGAGGATGATCCCGCCGATATTATTCGCATATCAAGCGGTGAGCGGATGTTCTCAACTGACGAAGTAAATGAACTGCGCTTCGTGCTAAATGATCTTGAGGAAGTGCTAGGACATGAAAAGGTGATTGAGGCCGCATATCCGATTTTCATGAATGCTTTCGGCAACCAGCTGGATGCTTGATGGTTGATGTTGTTGATTCGGTTACTCGAAGCCGGATGATGTCCGGCATTAGATCGAAAAATACAAAACCGGAAAAGCAAATCCGATCAGCACTGCACCGGCGCGGCTTCCGGTTCAGATTGAATCAGGCGTCTCTTCCAGGCAAGCCCGATCTTGTTTTCAAAAAACATAACGCCGTTATATTCGTGCACGGGTGTTTCTGGCATGGTCATGATTGCCCACTATTCAAATGGCCGTCTTCTAATACGCCCTTTTGGCAAAACAAGATTGAGCGAAACCGAGCCAAGGATGTTGAGGCCCTTGTTGCACTTAAAAATGCTGGATGGCGTGTGATGGTCATTTGGGAATGCGCTCTAAAGGGCAAGGCACGAATGGCCCAGCTCCCCCAAACTGTTGACAATGTTTGTTCATGGCTGTTACGGTCAAGGTCTTCTTTTCAAGAAATATCGGGAGCGTAGCTACATGGCACAAAATCTCCGGGTGGAGACTCTCGTCAATCTCATACAGATGTTCGCCGACAAGGGCGCTACCCGTCTGTACATGAAGATTCTTGCAAAAAATAACAACAAAAAACAACAAATCTACTTCGGCGCCAGCTTTTCTGTTCTGACCTTGTTTCCTACCTTGGGGATATTTCCTGCTCCAAACGGTGACAATCCAATCTTCAAGGCCAAGCTTAACTTCTGGTGGATGATGGGTTCCGGCGAGATTTACAACGCACCTGGGGCGCAACTTATTTTTTATCCTCAATATCCGGAAGTACGTTTCTCAGGTTTTCTCGATGGTTGCGAAAATGGCCCGTCTGATTTACTGGATGAAGCAACCTGTGTTGCCGGACGTTTATTATTCCTTGGAGTGCATCCAGATGGCAAAATTATTGGTGCCGTGTTGCCGCACACTCATCCTGTCCGGCAGGAAATAGAGCAAGCGACACATCTCAATAAAATACGAATCTTTTATGAGCTTCCCGTTGCAGGCGATACTCGAAAGGAACTCCTGGAACGATTAAAAGCTATTCATGAAAAGGGTTGGATTGACTCAAAGCGACTGGATAGCAGCGGCAATATTCTTCCTTGTACTGCGTCACAGTGTGGTGGTTATACCTTGGAAGCAGAGTTTGGAATTTCTCCTAATGGCGATGCAGCACCTGATTTCAAAGGTTGGGAATTAAAGCAGTATGCAGTTGACCGGTTTGATCTAGTTAACAGCTCTGTAATCACCCTGATGACTCCAGAGCCAACCGGGGGACATTATAAAACTCATGGCGTAGAGAGTTTTATCCGGAAGTTTGGTTACCTTGACAAGATGGGGCGAGTAGATCGTCTTAATTTCGGCGGCGTCCACAGGGTGAATGAAAAACACACCACCACCAGACTTACGTTAACCTTGGTTGGATTCGATGCCGCAGATGGCAAAATCCTCACCAAATCTGCTGGCATCTCATTACTCACGGATACTGGTGAAGAGGCCGCTACATGGTCCTATGTGGATTTGATGAACCACTGGAACCACAAACACGCACAAACCGCCTACGTTCCATCCTTGAAACATACTGACCCACATCTTCAGTATAGTTATGGCAACATGGTTCGTTTGGGTGAAGGAGCGGATTTCCTGCTGGTGTTGAAGGCCATGTTTCAAGGCAAGATTTATTATGACCCTGGAATTAAACTGGAAAAGGCTTCAAGTGCAAGGCCTACCACAAAACGCCGCAGCCAGTTTCGGGTTAAGTCTGGAGATTTATCATCTCTATATTTAAAAATGGATTCAGTCGATGTGGCTAAAAGTTAACAAGTGCAGTAGCAGTGATAAAGCCCTGCAAATAAAAACGAGCCGCATTGCGGCTCGTTTGTTTTCCCGGATGCGAGTGCAAAAAGGGTCAGCATCACCAAGCTACGTGGCTGACAGCAAACTCTCATACGGAATGTTCAGCCCGTCGTGCAGCCGCTTCACCATTTGCAGGCTGAGCCTGCGCTTGTACGATACCTCAGGGACGGAGCACTATTGATTTTCGATTTAAAGTCGTTTGGTGAAATCGGTTGGGCTCCGTCCCCAGCAGTCCCAGCAGCCCGTTTGTCTACGCCTTGAGCGGTAGTAAAGTCGGGTTCGACTCAGCCCATAATTTAAAGAATAACTGCCACGTTTAGCCACCACACCCTGATTGAAAATCTCCGCCAGACGTGCCGGGCGCCTGACGCGCGTTATTTCAGGCCAGCCGGCTTGGCGCGCATTTTGGCGGCGATATAGTCGCTGTGGGAAATGTAGAGAAGACCGGCTATCTTTCGTATCAGATGGGTTTCATGTGCACTGATTTTCCCGTCGGCATAGGCGACCTGCCACATGTACTCGATGACGCGAATCTTTTCGGGCATTTCCAACTCCCGGTTGATGAGGGACGTAAACCGGTAAAAATCATTGGTGACTTTTGCTGTTCGGTGCCCCAGTTCGGACAGTTGCGCCAATTCCGCATCCGACAACTGAAATCGCGCCTTGAGAAGCTTCAGTATCGTAGCCCGCTCCTCATCCGTGCTGTCGGCATCCGACCGCATGACTTCGATCAACAGCACAGCGGTTGCCAGTTGCAGGGTGTGCTCCGAACGCCCCTCGACGCTGGAGGGGGAAACGATGGCAGATAGAAAGTCGTTCAGTTTGTTCAGCATGGCAAATTTCGTAGCGGTGGAATCGTACGCTAGTAATGTGGCGGTCTTTCGTTTGCAGTCCTGCTTGCATCCCCTGACTCATCCAGGGATTCGAGGTGCTTTACCAACGATTCACAGATCGCTTCAAGCCGGTCCAGCCTTTTCTGTTGCTGATAGACCGTTTTGTTCAGTTCTTCGATCAGGTCTTCCTGGAAGGTGATTTTGGCTTCGATGTTTACTAAACGTTCTTCATTCATGAGAAAACCTTGAAAGCTTGACCTGTACGAGGCATGAAATATTTTATGGCAGAACCTGACACAAACGAAATGAGCCGCAATTCGACTCATTCCATCGTCAAGGATGAGGAGTGTCAAGCCTTGCTATACAGCTTCCCGCCCTGCTTCACAAACTCCACCGCCTTCTGCTCCATGCCTTTTTGTAGTGCGGCCTGCTCGTCCACGCCCTGGGCGGCGGCGAAGTCGCGCACGTCCTGGGAGATTTTCATGGAGCAGAAGCTCGGGCCGCACATCGAGCAGAAATGCGCGACCTTGGCGGATTCCTTGGGCAGGGTTTCGTCGTGGAATTCACGCGCCTTGTCCGGGTCGAGGCCAAGGTTGAACTGGTCATCCCAGCGGAATTCGAAACGCGCCTTGGACAGCGCGTTGTCGCGTATCTGCGCGCCGGGGTGGCCCTTCGCCAAATCGGCGGCGTGCGCGGCGATCTTGTAGGTGATGATGCCTTCCTTGACGTCGTCCTTGTCCGGCAATCCCAAATGTTCTTTGGGGGTGACGTAGCACAGCATGGCGGTACCGAACCAACCGATCATCGCGCCGCCGATGGCGCTGGTGATGTGGTCGTAGCCGGGGGCGATGTCCATGGTCAGGGGCCCTAGCGTGTAGAACGGCGCTTCGTGGCACCACTTCAGCTGCAAGTCCATGTTCTCCTTGATCATGTGCATCGGCACATGGCCGGGGCCTTCGATCATCACCTGCACGTCGTGCTTCCACGCAATCAGCGTCTGCTCGCCAAGCGTCTTCAATTCGCCCAGTTGCGCTTCGTCGTTGGCATCGTAAATCGAGCCGGGGCGCAGGCCGTCGCCGAGGCTGAAGCCGACGTCGTAGGCCTTCATGATTTCGCAGATGTCTTCGAAATGGGTGGCGAGGAAGTTTTCCTTGTGATGCGCCAGGCACCATTTCGCCATGATCGAACCGCCGCGAGAAACGATGCCGGTCATGCGCTTCGCGGTCATCGGCACGTAGCGCAACAGCACGCCGGAATGGATGGTGAAATAGTCCACGCCCTGCTCGGCCTGTTCTATGAGCGTGTCACGGAAAATTTCCCAGGTCAGGTCTTCGGCCTTGCCGTTCACTTTTTCCAGCGCCTGATAGATCGGCACGGTGCCGATCGGCACGGGCGAATTGCGGATGATCCATTCGCGCGTTTCGTGAATGTGCTTGCCAGTGGATAGATCCATGACCGTGTCGCCGCCCCAGCGAATTGACCAAGTCATTTTTTCGACTTCTTCCTGAATGCTCGAACCCAGCGCCGAGTTGCCGATATTGGCGTTAATCTTCACCAGAAAGTTGCGCCCGATAATCATCGGCTCGACTTCGGGGTGGTTGATATTGGCGGGAATGATGGCGCGGCCGGCGGCCACTTCGCTGCGCACGAATTCCGGCGTGATCTGTTTGGGCATGGAGGCGCCAAAATTTTCGCCGGGGTGCTGTTGCAGCAGCATGTCGGAAAGTCCGTCGCGGCGCTGGTTTTGACTCGGGTCGCCGCCCTCGCGAAACTGTCGCTCCACGTTGTTGCGCAACATGTTTTCCCTGATCGCGATGTATTCCATTTCCGGGGTGATGATGCCCTGGCGGGCGTAATGCATCTGCGTGACGTTCTTGCCGGCCTTGGCACGGCGCGGCGCGCGCTGAAGATTGAAGCGCAGCTCAGCCAACTCAGGATCATCGAGGCGCTGCTGGCCGTAGCTGGAAGAGAGTTTGTCGAGCGTCTCGGTATCGCCGCGCTCGCTGATCCAGCCTTCGCGCAGCGCGGCCAGGCCGGAGCGTATGTCTATTTTGGTCGCCGGGTCGGTATAGGGGCCGGAACAGTCATACACGTAGATCGGCGGATTTTTTTCCGTGCCCATTCCGGCTGGTGTGTCGGCCTGCGAAATTTCGCGCATCGGCACACGGATGTCGGGGCGCGAGCCCTCGACATACACCTTGCGCGAATTCGGCAACGGCTTGACTGCTGCTTCGTCGACATGGGCGGCCTGGGCGAGAAACTGTGGATTGGCGTTCATTGTGATGCTCCAGAAAATCAGGAAGCATCAGGTGGATGCTTCCCTTTGCGGCATTACCCGCACAGGTTCAAAGGGTATGTCTCACTTCGCTTTTTCAATATTTGCGAAGACCCCCAGCGAAGAATGCAAGTTACTGGAAAGGCAGGCGTAACGCAAGCCACAAAGACCACCGCAACCCGTGCAATATCCCGCAAAAATAATTACGTTGCTAGTGTTCGGCCTGCGGATGACTCATCAGCCGATCAATGTAGGCAATCGAAATCGCAGAAACAATAAACGTCATGTGTATCAGGGTCTGCCACATTAGGGTTTTCTCTTCCATATTGGGCGCGTTGATGAATGATTTCAGCAAATGAATGGAGGATATCCCGATAATGGCCGTGCCGAGTTTCACCTTTAGCACGTTGGCATTGACATGCGACAGCCACTCCGGTTCATCCGGGTGCCCTTCAAGATTAAGGCGCGATACGAAAGTCTCGTAGCCACCGACGATGACCATGATCAGCAGGTTGGAGATCATCACCACGTCGATCAGCCCCAGCACAATGAGCATGATCGCCTCTTCGGTGAGGCTCATGGTACCCACGACCAGGTGCTCCAACTCGACCATGAAATGCACCACGTAGACGCACTGGGCGATGATCAGGCCGAGATAAAGCGGGACTTGCAGCCAGCGGCTGCCAAAAAGAACGGTCGAGAGTACTTGGCCTCGACGCACAGCGGGTGGGGTGTTGGAAGACTGGTTCATGATGTCGGAATCGGGTAGTCAAAGAAATTTGCGCAATTTTAACGGATCGCCATGAAATAGGGTTAGGGAACCTCTGATCAAGTCCGCCATGAACCGCGTTGCTAACAAAAACTGGATGATCGCAAGGCGCGCGACGCAGGTCGTAGTCATTCTACGATGCCAGGGAGCGCAACGCCGCGAGCACCAGTTTTTGCTGCAACCCTTCAGGGCATTGGCTTTTATGGCGATCTGCGGTGTCAGTCTCCTAGCGAAGGGAATGACCATTCGCTTCAGCCCTCTCCACAATCCTCTCCCGCCCGCGGGAGAGGAGGCGATCGTCCTTTCCCCCACCCGCGGGGGAAAGTTAGAAAAGGGGTTGGTCTTCCTTGCATCTCATGAATGCGCGGCCATGTGGGACTTGATCAGAGGTTCATTAGTCCAATCCCGGCCACCCCCGCAGATAGCCGCTTGCGTTTATAATCCGCCATCTTCAGAAAGCCGAACATGAGCGCATTGAATATCGTTGTCCTCGCTGCCGGTAAAGGCACGCGCATGTATTCCGAAAAGCCCAAGGTGCTGCACGCGCTGGCGGGCAAGCCGCTGCTTCAGCATGTGCTGGACTGCGCGGTCGTATTGCAACCACAACAGATTTGCGTGGTGTACGGGCATGGCGGCGAATCCGTGCCGCAGGCGATGCAGCATTCCCCAGCGCAGTTCGTCATACAGGAACCGCAGCTTGGCACCGGCCATGCGGTGCAGCAGGCCATGCCGCTGCTGGCAGACGATGGCCGGACGCTGGTGTTATACGGCGACGTGCCGTTGATTCAGCACAGCACCTTGCACCAGATGCAGCAGGCGGGCGACGGGCTGGTGCTGCTGACCGTCAATCTTAAAAACGCGACAGGCTATGGACGCATCGTGCGCAACAATCAGGGCGATGTGACGAACATCGTCGAAGAGAAGGATGCGTCGCCCGAGCAGCTTGAAATTCGCGAAATCAACACCGGCATCCTGCTGGCTCCGACTGCCAGACTTCGCGAATGGCTGGCGCAGCTGCGGAACAACAACGCGCAGGGCGAATACTACCTGACCGACATCGTCGCCATGGCGGTTAAGCAGGGCGTCGCGGTGCACACCGTGCAGCCCGCCCATGAATGGGAAATTCACGGCATCAACAGCAAAGCGCAACTGGCCATGCTGGAACGCACCTGGCAGCAGGTCGAAGCGGCACGTCTGCTGGCGCACGGCGTAACGCTGATCGATCCGGCGCGTATCGATGTGCGCGGCAAATTGAATTGCGGACGCGATGTCGAAATCGATGTCGGCTGCATCTTCGAGGGCGAGGTGAGCTTGGGCGACAACGTGCAAGTGGGCGCTTACAGCATCATCAAGAACGCCAGCATCGCCGCCGGCACCCAAATCGCGCCTTACAGCCTGATCGACAGCAGCACGGTTGGAAACAACTGCCATATCGGCCCTTATGCGCGCCTGCGGCCCGGCACCACCCTGCACGACGGGGTGCATATCGGCAATTTCGTGGAAGTCAAAAACAGCGAGATTGCACAGGACAGCAAAGCCAATCATCTCAGCTATATCGGCGACAGCACCATCGGCAGCCGCGTGAACATCGGCGCGGGCACCATTACCTGCAATTACGACGGCGCGAACAAATACCGCACCGTCATCGAGGATGACGTGTTCATCGGTTCGGACACGCAACTGGTCGCGCCGGTGACGGTGGGCAGGGGCGCGACCATCGGCGCCGGCTCCACGATCACCAAAGATGCGCCACAAGGCGAACTCACCCTGTCGCGCAACAAACAGACCACCCTCAGCGGCTGGAAACGCCCAACCAAGAAAGTGAAAGACAAACAATGAATTTCGTAAGGTTTGCACCCTTCTCCCTTATCCCTTATTCCTTTACAAGGTTTTAATCATGTGCGGAATCGTCGGCGCAATCGCGCAACGCAATATCGTGCCGATCCTGCTGGAAGGTCTGCAACGCCTGGAATACCGCGGCTACGATTCGGCCGGACTGGCGGTGGCGAACAACGGGCAGTTGCAACTGGTGCGCAGCACCGGGCGTGTCGCCGAACTGACCGAGAAAAGCGCGGCGACACAGGGGCAGCTCGGCATCGCGCACACGCGCTGGGCGACCCACGGTGTTCCGAGCGAGCGCAATGCGCACCCGCATCTGAGCAACGGCCATATCGCCGTGGTGCATAACGGCATCATCGAAAACTATGAAGCCCTGCGCACCCGGCTGACCGCTGCGGGTTACGCCTTCACCTCCGAAACCGATACCGAGGTCATCGCCCATCTGGTTCACAGCCATTACGCGCGCGGCAATTCGCTGCTGGCCGCAACACAGGCCGCGCTGTCCGAACTGGTGGGCGCCTACGCCATCGGCGTGATTGCAGCGGACGATCCGGATCGGCTGATCTGCGCGCGGCGCGGCAGCCCGCTGCTGCTCGGCGTGGGCATCGAGGAACATTTCGTCGCGTCGGATGTTTCCGCGCTGCTGCCGGTGACACGCCAGGTGGTGTATCTCGAAGAAGGCGACGTGGTCGAACTGATGCAGCGCAGCTACCGCATTTTCGATGCGCAGGGAACGCTGATCGAACGCACCGTGCAAACCAGCGAGCTGAGCAATGAGAGTGTCGCGCTCGGCGAGTACCGCCACTACATGCAGAAGGAAATTCACGAACAGCCGCAGGCGCTGGCAAACACCCTTGAATCGGTGTGCAACAGCCAGTCGCTGGTGCCGGGCATTTTCGGCGCAGAAGCGGCCGCGACTTTTGCCGACATTGACAGCATTTTGATCCTGGCCTGCGGCACCAGCCATCACGCCGGACTGGTGGCGAAATACTGGCTGGAAGAAATTGCCGGCATCCGCTGCAGCGTGGAAATCGCCAGTGAATACCGCTATCGCACCAGCGTACCGAACCCGAAAACGCTGGTGGTGGTGATCTCGCAATCCGGCGAAACCGCCGATACGCAGGCCGCGCTGAACCACGCCAAGGCACAGGGGCATTGCCATACGCTCGCCATCTGCAATGTGCCGGAGAGCGCGCTGGTAAGGCTGTGCAAACTGCGCCTGTTGACGCGCGCCGGACCGGAGATCGGCGTGGCCTCGACCAAGGCCTTCACCACGCAACTGGTCGCGCTGTTCCTGATGACGCTGGTGCTGGCCAAGACACGCGGCCATCTGACCGAGCAAAAAGAGCAGCAATATCTACACGAGCTGCGCCACCTGCCGGCAGCGGTGCAAAAGGTGCTGGATCTGGAACCGCAGATCGCCAAACTCGCCGAACGATTCGCCAACAAGCATCACGCGCTGTTCCTGGGACGCGGCCTGCATTACCCGATCGCGCTGGAAGGCGCGCTCAAGCTCAAGGAAATTTCCTACATACACGCCGAGGCCTATCCGGCCGGCGAGCTGAAACACGGCCCGCTGGCACTGGTGGACAAGGACATGCCGGTGATCTCGGTCGCGCCCAACGACGCGCTGCTGGAAAAGCTGAAATCCAACCTGCAGGAAGTGCGGGCGCGGGGCGGCGAGCTCTACGTGTTCGCCGATGCGGACACACATATGCGCGCGGCGGACGGCATCCACATCATGCAAATGCCCGAACACGCGGGTTATCTGAGCCCCATCCTGCACACCATCCCGCTGCAACTGCTGGCCTATTACGTCGCCCTGCAAAAAGGCACCGATGTGGACAAGCCCCGTAATCTTGCAAAGTCGGTCACGGTTGAGTGACCGACTTTGCGCGGGGCTTGCGGCGCAGACTCACTTGCGCAACAAGTTAAGCCCGAAGGGCGGTCGTAGCCACAAACCTTAGAGCATGGCCAAATCCGTCACGGTCGAGTAACGGATTTGGCGCGCGGCCTGTGACGCGTTGCGTGCCTCAAGCGCCATCAAATGCCCGCCGAATCGCGCCGAAGCGCAAATAAAGGGAAGGCACCACAACCATGTTGAGCAGGGTCGAGGAAATCAGCCCGCACAGGATGACCACCGCCATCGGCGCCTGAATCTCCGAACCGGGTTGTCCGCCGGACAGTGCCAACGGCACCAGCGCGAGACCGGCGGCAAGCGCCGTCATCAGGATCGGGATCAAACGCTCCTCGGCGCCGCGTTTCACCGCCTCGTACATATCCTTCACCTCGTCATGCTCGACCAGATGATGAATATGCGAAATCATCATCACGCCGTTGCGGGTGGCGATGCCGAACAGGGTGATGAAGCCGATGATCGACGCGATGCTGATGACGCCTCCGGCGGCATGTACACCCGCGACGCCGCCGATGATGGCCAGCGGCAGATTGAGCATCACCAGCAAGGCATCGCGCGCCGAACGGAGGCCGACAAACAGCAGCAGGAATATGCCGACGACCACGGCCGATCCGAGCAGGAGCAAGGTGCGTGACGCTTCCTCGGCACGCTCGAATTGCCCGCCGAACTCGATGTGATAACCGGCCGGCAACCTGACCTCCTGCGCCACCCTGTCCCGCATCTCGCCCACCACGCTCTTCAGGTCGCGCCCTGCCACGTTGGCCATGACGACGATCTTGCGCTGGACGTTTTCGCGGTTGATGAAGTAGGGGCCGCGATCGTTCCGGATTTCCGCCAGTGCCGACAGGGGCAACCTCGCGCCGGCCGGCGTCGTGATCAGGGCGGAGCGGATGGCATCGAGGCTGCCGCGCGCTGCCGGGTCATAGCGCACCACCAGGTCGTAACTCGCCTGACCCTGCACCACCTTCGACACCGCCAGCCCGTTGAACGCGACTTCAATGCTTTCCGACAGGTCCTTCGCCGACAGGCCGTGCCGCGCCAGCACGTCACGCCGGTATTTCAATGTCAGAAAAGGAATGTCGGTCTGCTGTTCGGTCTGCACATCAACGGCGCCCCCGATCTGTTCCATCACGCCTTTGACTTGTTGCGCCAGCTCGCGCAATTCCTGCAAATCGCTGCCGAATATCTTGACCGCGATATTCGCGCGCGTGCCCGAAAGCATGTGGTCGATGCGGTGCGAGATCGGCTGCCCGATCACGACCTGAATGCCGGGCAACGCGGCGAAATCGGCGCGCAAGGCAGCCAGAAAATCCGCCTTGCTGCGTTCGCCCATCTTCAGGCTGACCTCGATCTCGGACTGATGCACGTCCAGCGCGTGCGGATCCAGCGGCGAACGCCCGGTGCGGCGCGCGGTGGCAACGACCTCCGGATGGGCAAGCAGCACCTCTTCGACCATTTGCCCGAGTCTGGCCGATTCCTCCAGCGCGGTGCCGGCGATGGTTTCGGCACCGACCGTCAGCGTGCCTTCGTTGAAATCGGGCAGAAAAGCCTGCCCGGCAGACCACAGCCCGAACACTGCGGCGAGCAGCAGACCGCTGCTGACGACAGTGACGGCCTGCCAGCGCATCAGCGTGGCATCGAGCATCCGACGGTAGCCTGCACGCAGGCTTTTCACAAAGCGCGGCTCATGCCCGTGCTGCACTTCCTTCGCATGGGCGAGAAACAGCGAGGCTAGCACCGGCGTCACCGTGACCGACACCAGCAGCGAGGCAAACAGCGAAATCACGTAGGCCAGCCCGAGCGGCGCCATCAGCCGTCCCTCGACACCCGACAGGAAGAACAACGGCACGAATACCAGCATGATGATCAGCGTGGCAAAAACGATGGAGCCCTGGATTTCGCGGGTCGCCATGAAGATGACGTGTATTCCGGATTCGCGCTGGGGCTCCGGCCTGGCATGATTTTCGCGCAAGCGGCGCACCACGTTCTCAACGACGATGATCGCGTCGTCCACCAGCGCACCGAGCGCGATCGCGATGCCACCCAGCGTCATGGTATTGATCGTCGCGCCGAGCGCCTTCATCGACAGGATCGCCGCAACCAGCGACAGGGGCAGCGCGACCAGCGTGATGGCCGTCGAACGTGCCGAAAACATGAAGGCGAAGACGATGGCGATCACCAGAAACGCCCCGTCACGCAACGCCGACATCAGGTTGGCGATGGAAATCTCGATGAAATCGGCCTGGCGGAACAGGCGGGTTTCGATTTTCATGCCTGCCGGCAGCGACTTCTGGATGTCGGCGATGGCCGCGTCGAGCGCCTGCGTCAGTTCGAGCGTGTTGGCTGCCGGTTGCCGCTGAATGCCCAGCACCACGGCAGGCTTGCCGTTGCTGGATCCGATGCCGCGTTTGACCGCGGTGCCGAGTGCCACGTCGGCAATATGACGAATGAGCACCGGTTGCCCGCCCCGCATGGCCACGACCGCCTCTGCGATATCCTCCACTGTGCGCACCCGGCCGATGCCCTGGATCAGGTATTCCTGCCCGGCTTCGGCATAAAAACCGGCGGTGGCATTGCTGTTCGAGCCTTCAACCGCTTTGATGACTTCGGTGATCGTCAGCCCGTAAGCCGCCAGCCGCTCAGGCCTGAGCGTCACCTGGAACTGCTGCAAATCTCCGCCGATCGGCAGCACTTCGGCCACGCCGGGTACCGCCAGCAGCCGTTTGCGCAGCACATAGTCGGCCGTGTTCCTGAGCGCCACGGTCGAGTGCTGTCCGGCGGTTTCCGACGCGAGCGCGATGAACATGATCTCGCCCATGACCGATGCCGCCGGCGCCATGACCGGCGCATCGATCCCGGGAGGCAGCATCGCCCCGACCAGTTGCAGCTTCTCGGTCACGACCTGGCGCGCCAGGTGGGGAACTGTCCCCCATGCAAACTCGACCGTGATCGTCGACAGGCCGATCTTGGTTGCGGAACGCACGCGCCGCACGCCCGGCGCACCGTTGAGTGCCGTTTCGATGGGAAACGTAACCAGCGCTTCCATGTCAACCGGCGCCATGCCGGGCGCTTCGGTAACGACCGTCACGGTCGGCGCGGTCAGGTCGGGAAAGACGTCGACCGGCGTACGCGCCGCCTCGTATCCACCCCAGACCAGCAGCATCAGGGCGCCAAGTACCACGAACAGGCGATTGCGCAGCGACCATTGAATGAGGCTCTCTATCATGACCGGCGTCCTCAGTGCGCGTGGCCGGACGGCCCGCTTTTAGTGGCCGACAGCCGGATCAGGTAGGCGCCCTTGCTGACGATGCGCTGTCCCGGCTCCAGGCCCGCTCTGATCTCGACATACCCGGCATCCCGCGTTCCGGCCTGCACGATGCGGCGCTCGAAGGATTCGCCGCCGGTTTGCACGTAGACAACCTGGGTGCCGCTCTCGTCCTGCAATGCATCGCTCGGCACCCGCACACCCCGTCGTGCCTTGCCGGAAAACAGGTGCGCCCTCACCGTCATGCCGACAGGCAGGACAAGGCCCGGATTGGCAAACTCGAAAATTACCGGCACCGTGCGCGTCGCCGCATCCACCACGCCGCCGACCGCCACCAGCCTGCCGTTCATTCCGGCTTCGAGGGTGATGGTGTCGGCAATGCCATCCACTGCAAACCACGCACCAACGGGCGTTCCGAGGCGGCCGATGTCGCTTTCCGGCACGCGCGCATCCAGCCAGAGTTTTTCCGTGTTGGCGATGTGCAACAACTCGGTGCCTTCAGCCACATAGGCACCGGACGCGACCGGCACATTGGCGATGATGCCGTCGATGGGCGCACGCAGCGCGATACCGCCGCCATCACCGAACTGTCGAAGACGCTGGCGGGCGGCATCATGCTCCGCCGCCGCCATGGCTTCGGAGGCGCGCGCCTCGATCAGGCGTTTTTCGGCAACCGCCTCGTCCTTGAACAGGCCCTCCATGCGTTCGCGTTCACGCCCGGCCTGCTCCAGGGCAATGCCTGCCTTGGCGGCGGCAGCCTGCAGGGTCGCATAATCGGTTTCCCCGCCGAGTCGCGGCACGAAATACGCCAGCACCTGCCCCTTCTTCACCGCCTGTCCGACACGCGGAAAGCTGCCGGAAGATTTCACCAGTCCGGCCATCGGCGCGGAAAGCAATGCTTCGCCGTCCGGCTGCGCCCTGATCGTGCCGGTGGCGGCAACAGATTCGCGCACCTCCCCCAGTACTGCCTCGGTGGTGGCGAAGTCGATTTTCCATTGCTGTTCTTTTGTAAAGGCGATCCCTTCATCGCCCGGCTCCTTCCCGCTGTGTGCTGCCTGCGCCGCCCCGGCGTCGGGGTACACCTCGACAGAGCCTGGCGCGTGCGTCAACACGCCCTGATCGGTCTCGACAATCAGCGTCAGCTGGCGCCTGCCGGCAACCTTCGGTGTCACCACCGGCTTGAAGATGCCGGGCACGCTTGGCGCATCGACAGAAAAACGCTCTTCCGGTACAGCGCCGCCTGCCAGCAGCACCGTCAACCGGCCCTGCGCGACCGGCTTGAAATCGGCGAGCCAGGTGAAGTGGGCGATGAAAGTCGCCGGCTGTCCGGCGACAAGTGGCGGAAATTCGACGAACAGCTCGCTGGTGTCGCTAAAGTGCGTGATTTTCTTGCCGCCCTTGCCGTGACCATGGCCATGACTGTCAGCGACTTTTTCGACCGGCGCTTCAGCGCCACGGTCGCTCCTTCCGGAGCAGGCGGAAAGCAGAAAAACCGCCAATACGGCGGCGCACAAGTTCAGAATATTCGAATGTTTCATTCGGGGTAACTCCCTGTCAATTGGTCGAGTTCGATGCTGGCTTCGCGTGCTTTCCATTCGAGATCGAGTGCGGTGGTCTCCGCCTCAAGCGCTCCTTTGTAAGCATCAAGCAATTCGAGCATCGTGGTTTCGCCGGCACGGTAGGAAGCACCGGCAATGCGGACGAGATCGCCCGACTGGTCAGCCGCCTCGCGGCGATAATGACTGGCGGCATCAACCAGCTGCGTCACCTGCCGATGCAAGCCGCGCAAGCGGCCTTCGGCGCGACTGCGTGCCAGACGATGTTCAGCACGCGCGGTCATTGCCTGAGCCACGGCGCGCTGCTGCCCGGGCTGTTGCCGGTCGAAAACCGGCAAAGGGATTGCCGCGGTGAAGGAAGTCAGCGATTCGTGGCCGAACCCGTAATCGCCGCGCTTGGTGCCGATGCCCAGCGTCACTTCCGGCACCCAGCCGCGTGCGGCGGCACGGCCTTCCAGATCGGCGGCGGCGGCGCGCGCGCCGAGCCCGGCCAGATCGGGTCGGGCATCGAGCCTGCCGAGCAGATTCTCCAGGCCAACCGGCATTTCCGGCAGCAGGTGTCCGCTGACGCCCTCAGACGCGCCGGTTTCGATCCCCAGTAACGCGGCGAAGTGCTCGCGAGCGCGTTCCCGCTCGGCATGTTTTTCCGCGCGCCGCGCGACGACGCCCTGATGTTCGCGCATCAGGCGGCGCAGGTCATATCCGGATACCTCACCGGCGGCGCGCAGCTTGTCGACGACCCGTTCCGCCTCGACAAGGCGCTTCACCCATGCATCCAGCGCGGCCTGTTCCCGCTCGTGCAACAGCAACTGAAAGAAGCCCCGGCGGATTTCGGCAGCGCGCTCCACCCGGAACTGGCGAACCTCCGCTTCGGCCGCAACGACACGCTGCGCACCGGCCTCGCGCGTCAAACCGCGCCGGCCTGAGAAGTCGAACGGCTGCGACAATTGCCAGGTTTCCTCGCGTGCACCCGTGCCGTTGCGTGAATTGTCGCGGCTATATTCCAGCGTCGGGTTGGCCCAGAGGTCAGCCTGCAGCGCATCGGCGCCGGC
Source organism: uncultured Gallionella sp. (assembly GCA_964355765.1). Taxonomy (GTDB): domain Bacteria; phylum Pseudomonadota; class Gammaproteobacteria; order Burkholderiales; family Gallionellaceae; genus Gallionella. Next base: position 75,950 of record CAYHEM010000002.1, on the reverse strand, counting down.
CTGTTCAACAAGCCCGCGCCCCAGTTCGTTCAACGCCGGCCGCGCAAGACCGATACGCAGACTCTCGCTTTCGGTCAAAGCCTGTCCCGCCATTGCCGGGAAAGTAAATACGCTCATGAACGCAGCCATGGCGGCGGCGAGCAAATATTTTTGCAGATCATGCATCATCGAAACCCTCAATGAATACGAAGTGTGCGAGCTTTGCGAGTTATTGCCTATGGCAATATCCCTGCCAGCCCCGATTCGCCTTTCGGCAAAATGCCTGCTTACGTCACTTCAGCGCAGGCGCATACCCGTGCAAGCGGGCGTTATGCCAGACTGAGAAACTGGATTGACGGGGCGCGGCCCAACCCTTTTCAGAGTCAGGCGCAGGGTGTTACAGAAAAATCAGGGAGGCGTCCCGCCGGATCAGGCGAGCGTTGCTCTGGGGGGATGTTCGGGCGGGGATTGCGGCGCCGAAATACAGGTACCGACCGGCGCCGCAACCAGCAGGCTGCATCCGGACAGTGGCGTAACAAGGATGATGCTCTGCGGAATGGAGGAAAAGCCGGGATGCGCGTGGTCATGGTGGTGATCGACGGTCGAATGCGCCTTGTCCGCCTCATCGGCGCTGACTCGCGCGTCATCGTGGACAGGGCCGTCACCGTGCTCGTGGCTGTGATGCCCGAAATGTGCGGCGTGGCCCGAGCTGTGCTCCAGTGCATCACAAATACCCACCGAAGCCGCATAGGCGGCGTTCAGCGAGAGCATGATGGCAAGAAGAAAAGTGAGTCCGGTGCGCATGGCATCGGAGTATAGCATCAAGGAATCACTGGGGATTCAGCAATCCTGCGTGTCAATACAGCTTCCCGCTGCCTTTTGGCCGCGTCTTGAAACGCTTGTGCAGCCAGAAATACTGCTCCGGCATTTCGCGCACGCGCTGTTCGATAAATTCGTTCATACGGTGCGTATCGGCTACCAGGTCGCCGGTCGGGTAATTTTCCCATGCGGGGTGGAACTGAATCTCGTAGCCCGCACCTTTCGGCAGAATTTTTACGGTGAGGGGCACCACCTTGGCATCGGCCATTGCGGCGAGGCGCGGCACGGTGGTCAGCGTGGCGGCCGGTATGCCGAAAAACGGCACGAACACACCGTCCTTGGTCGCCAGATCCTGGTCGGGCAGATAATAAAACGGCGCGCCCGCGCGCATCGCCTTGACGATAGGACGCAGGCCTTGCTGCCGCGCATAAAGCTGCGAAGCGCCGAAGCGCAAACGCCCGACCAGCAATTTCTTGTGAAAGTAGGGATTCTTCTGGTTGGAATACACGCTGACCAGATTACCCTGTTGCGTCAGCCATGACCAGCCGACATCCAGCGCAACGAAATGCGGCACCAGCAGGATGACCGGCTGACCGTCCAGCTTCTTCAGATGTTCGTACCCGACGATGCGCACCAATTTCCGGATGCGTTGCGGCGACGACCACCACAGCACCCCGCGCTCGAGAAAGCTGCGCGCGAAGGCCTGAAAATTCTGTTTAACCAGCGCAGCGCGTTGCGCTTCCGTCAGCTCCGGAAAACACAGGCGCAAGTTGGTGGCGGCGACCAGACGCCGTTCACCCGCAAACCGGTACAGCAACAGGCCCAGCACATTGCCGATTCCGGCCAGCAGCGGCAGCGGCAGAAAATGCAGTAGCCACATCAGAAAAACAACCAGTTTTGTCATCATGATGAGGGAGTGGAAAGCGGGGAGTGGGGCGAGGGTGCGGAGACGCCGCGCGGAATCTTGTAGCGGTTATAACTCCACAGGTATTGCGCCGGACAGGCGCGTATCACGCGTTCCAGCGCCTGGTTGATCTGTCGCGGCACCGGAGCCTCGAAATCCAGCGGCAGCGGCGCGACATGGATCACATAGCCCCGTCCATGCGGCAAGCGCTCTGAATGGGTCATCAACACGGTCGCGCCGCTGGATTTTGCGAGCCGCCCCGCCAGCGTCATGGTATAGGCGGGGCGCATAAAAAAATCCGCCCATTCCCCCTCGCCCCGGCTGGGCACCTGGTCGGGCAACAACCCGATCGCCTCGCCGCGTTTGAGTGCCTTGTACAACAGGCGCACGCCTCCGACGTCGGCCTTTGCCAGCCTGGCCTGACCGCGCTCGCGGCCGCTGCGCATCACGCCTTCCAGAAAGCCGAGCTTGGGAGGACGGTATAGCACGGTAATCGGCAGACGCCGTGCGGCATATAACGCGGAGATTTCGAAGCAGCCCAGATGCGGCGTCAGGAAGATGATGCCCTTGCCGCGTTCCTGCGCCGCGATGATGTGTTCCAGCCCGACGCATTCCCGCACCTTGCCGAGCACCTCGTCATAGGGCCGTCCCCAGACCCACGCCAGCTCTGCAATGCTTTTACCCGTTTCGTTTATGGTTGCGGACAGCATGACCCGATACTGAACCTCATCCGCCGTCAGTCCGGCTTGGCGCAAATTCTCCCGAGTGCGCGCGGCATATTGCGCGGAGGCCCAATAGGTCAGACGCCCAAGCAGCGCGCCCAAATAATGCAAGGTGCGCAGCGGCAGCAGCGCAAGCAGGCGAAACAGGGGCTTGAAGAAGAGGGCAGACATATAAATCCAGTTTGCTATAATGCGCGCCCTATTTAATTACTGTAGAGATCGAACGGAAAATCATGAGTGAATACTTGTTTACGTCTGAATCAGTTTCTGAAGGCCATCCTGACAAAGTAGCGGATCAAATTTCCGATGCCATCGTCGATGCCATTCTAGCGCAGGACAAGCATTCGCGCATTGCCGCTGAAACGTTGTGCAATACCGGTCTTGTCGTACTGGCCGGTGAGATCACCACCAGCGCAGTTGTCGATTACATCCAGGTGGCGCGCAACACGCTTAAGCGCATCGGCTATGACAACTCTGATTACGGCATCGACTACAAGGGCTGTGCGGTGCTGGTGGCTTACGACAAGCAGAGCCCGGATATTGCGCAGGGCGTAGACAAGGCTTACGACGACGACATGGGCCAGGGTGCGGGCGATCAGGGACTGATGTTCGGTTATGCCTGTGACGAGACCGATACGCTGATGCCGTTGCCGATTCATCTGGCACATCGTGCGGTGGAACGCCAGGCGCAATTGCGCCGCGATGGCCGCCTGAACTGGCTGCGCCCGGACGCCAAGTCGCAGGTCACCGTTCGTTATGTGGATGACAAACCGCACTCGATCGACACCGTAGTGATCTCCACCCAGCATGCACCGGAAATAGCGCTGGAGCAGATCCGTGAAGCGGTCATCGAAGAAATCATCAAGCCGATCCTGCCCAAGGAGCTGATCAAGGGCAACATCAAGTATCTGGTCAACCCAACCGGACGTTTTGTCGTCGGCGGCCCTCAGGGCGACTGCGGCCTGACCGGGCGCAAGATCATCGTCGACACCTACGGCGGCGCAGCCCCGCACGGCGGCGGTGCATTCTCCGGCAAAGATCCATCCAAGGTGGACCGCTCGGCCGCTTACGCCGGCCGCTATGTCGCCAAGAATATCGTCGCCGCAGGCCTGGCCAGCAAATGCCAGATCCAGATCTCGTATGCGATCGGCGTGGCGCTTCCGACCAGTGTCTTCGTTACCACCTACGGCACCGGAAAAATCTCCGATGAAAAAATTTCGGAACTGGTCAAAAAGCATTTCGACCTGCGCCCGAAAGGTATCGTGCAAATGCTTGACCTGCTACGCCCGATCTACCAGAACACTGCCGCCTACGGCCATTTCGGCCGCGAAGAACCAGAGTTCAGTTGGGAAAGCACTGACAAAGCAGCCGCGCTTCGCGCGGATGCCGGGCTGTAAGCCCGCCGCATAGCGGTTTGTCTGTGCTTCGGCGCAGGCTCATATCCGCGCAGCGGATGTGAAGGTGCGCAGCACCGGCCGTAGCCAAAATACAGATATAGCAGCTGGATTGTAAGCAAGCCTTGCAATCCACACGCCGCAGGCGTGCTTATCTTTACTCGGGCGCAGGCTCATATCCGCGCAGCGGATGTGAGGGTGCGCAGCACCGGCCGTAGCCAAAATACGGATAAAGCAACCCACAACGCAGCCAATATGTAATCACCAGACGAGGACGTAATACGTTTCGTCTGGTGACCAGCACTGCGCGCACCCCGACGACAATCCACCTGCGCCCATTTACCGCACCTTGGCATCCAATTTCCTCTTTTAATCCAAAGGGGTCTTTGCAAAGCGCCCATTAGTACGGCATTATCAATGCCTGCAAGAACATTACCCGATTAGATGGAAAGCTCACTCTCACTCGTTCTCATTCTGCTCGCCACCGCTGTGATCGTGGTGGTGCTATGCCGCATCCTGCATTTGCCGGTGATGCTGGGTTATCTCGTCGTGGGCATCCTGATCGGGCCGCACGCGCTGGCGTGGATCCCCGATACGGCGGGAACAGAGCATCTTGCCGAATTTGGCGTGGTATTCCTGATGTTCAGTATCGGCCTGGAATTCAGTTTAATGCGCCTGATGTCGATGAAGCGCACCGTGTTTGGCCTGGGCGGCGCGCAGGTCATTACAACCATTCTGGCGGTTATGGGCATTGCCATTTTGGCAGGCCTGAATTGGCAAGCCAGCCTGGCACTGGGCGGCGTGCTGTCGATGTCTTCCACCGCGATTGTCAGCAAGATGCTAGTCGAACGCGCCGAACTGAATCTGCCTTACGGCCAGCAGATGATGGGGGTGCTGCTGTTTCAGGATCTTGCCGTCGTGCCTTTACTGATCATCATTCCGGCATTGGCGACCAACCCGGAAGACCTTCCGGCCACGCTCGCCTTCGCGTCGCTCAAGGCGGCAGCGGTGTTGCTGCTGCTGTTACTGCTTGGCCAGCGCCTCATGCGCTCATGGTTCCACGTCGTGGCCCGGCAGAAATCCTCTGAACTGTTCATGCTCAACGTGCTGCTGATCACACTGGGCCTGGCTTATTTCACCGAGCTCGCGGGCTTGTCGCTGGCGCTCGGTGCTTTTGTCGCCGGCATGCTGATTTCCGAGACCGAATACCGCTATCAGGTGGAAGAAGACATCAAGCCTTTCCGCGATGTACTGCTCGGCCTGTTCTTCGTTACGATCGGCATGAAGCTCGATCTGGGCGGTGTGCTGGCGGAAATCGGCTGGGTGCTGCTGGTGGTGGTCGGCCTGATTCTGCTCAAGGCATTGATCATCGCCTTGCTGGCGCGCGCGCTGGAAGGCGATTGGGGCGTGGCGTTGCGCAGCGCGATTGGTCTGGCGCAGGCCGGCGAATTCGGTTTCGTACTGCTGACGCTGGCGGATGATTCGCACCTGCTCAGCGGTTCGACCCTGCAAATCATTCTGGCGGCCATGTTGCTGTCCATGGTGATTGCCCCGTTCATGATTCACTATGGCGAGTCCATTGCGCGGCGTTTTTCCGCTGCAGAATGGACTAGTCGCGCCATGCAAATGCACCAGATCGCCATCAAGAGCATGAGCAGCAGCGCGCATGTCATTCTGTGCGGCTATGGGCGTAGCGGCCAGAAGTTGGCGAGTTTTCTGGAAGAAGAGAATCTCAATTTCATCGCGCTGGATCTGGATTCGCGCCGTGTGCGCGAGGCCGTCGCCAACAAAAAGAGTGTGGTGTATGGCGATGCCGCCAAGCGCGAGGTATTAATGGCTGCCGGATTGATGCGTGCCAAGACGCTGGTCATCACCTATAAGGACAAGCATTCCGCGCTGGAAATTTTGCGCCACGTCAAAGAACTGCGCCCCGATTTGCCGGTCGTGGTGCGCACCACTGATGACACCTATGTGGAAGTGTTGAAAGCAGCCGGCGCAGCGGAAGTCGTCGCCGAAGTACTGGAAGGCAGCGTCATGCTTGCCTCACAGGCGCTGCTGATGGCGGGTGTGCCGCTCAACCGCGTGATCCGCCGCGTCCAGGAAAGCCGTGCGCGCCGTTATACGGTATTCAGCAATTATCTGCGGACACCACAAAGTGATAGCAGCGAGGTAACTGAAAGCCTGCAGCAACGCTTTCTCAGCGTGTTACTCAAGGAAGACTCGACTGCGGTGGGTAAAAGGTTGGGCGAGGTTGGCCTGGATGCCCTGAATGTCGAAGTGAACGCGCTGCGTCGCCACGGCGTGCGTGGCGCGCAGCCGAGCGAGGAAATGACGCTGAAGGCGGGCGATGTGCTGATGCTGCTCGGACTGCCCGAAGCGCTACAGGAGGCGGAAGCGTGGCTGCATAACGGCTAATGCGCTCCATCCGCAGGCAGCAGTAAACTGATTCAGTGCAGCCTGATGTTTACTCGGGCATTACCGGGTCGCCCGCATTCTGAGCGAACACTTCGATCAACGCCTCAATCCCCTCAGGTTTTTTCGCAAAACGCACACCCGCCCGGCTGACAGAGGTACCGTCCGGCAAGGTGTCAATCTTCGTATGACGCACTTCGAGATCGGTGATGATGACCTTGCCATCCGGAAGGATAATGCGGCAGCCTTCGAGTATCGTTCCGAGCTCCAGCACAATATCGGCACCATAGCGCAACACCCCCATGCCACTCAGACTGACGTCGGTAATCCTTGTCTCAAAGGAAATGATGCCACCCTCATCGGCGATACAGCGCAGCGACACCTCTTCAGGCACAGAAACACGCGCCAGCTCGCGGCGATGATTGAGGACAACAGACTGCGGAAATGCAAATTGGATGGCCGGCTGACCCTTGAACTGCATATCCGTGGGGCCCGAAACCTTAAACACGAGATAGCCCCTGTGGGGATTTGCCGTGAATTCCAGTGAAGTCGGACAGAACAACTCGCTGTTGATTGATTTATCCGCAGAATGGGCGACAACGAAATAGCCGGCATGCTGGTCAACGGAGAGAATATGTGACACAAAGGTTCGGTTGTTCCCGAGCCCCACTGAAACGGGACAACTGTCGCTCACCAGAAATTGCAAAATACGACAAATCTCACCGCGAGAACGGTACAGTACGGTGCCTGGCGGCGTATGCTGCGCGGCCTTGCCGGTGTCACTCGAGTGGGTCATGTCGATTATTGCTGCGCACAGACGAAGATCGCAGTTTATCGCAAGATGCCTATTTTTAATGCGGGATGGCTGAGGCACCGGTAATAAGCATGCAGGCAAGCCTATAGCAGAAGTATCGCAGAGGTATATTCACGAAGACGCCCCCATGGGCGCACTTGAAAGCGACAGGAGGCTGGCGGTTTATGCGCATCAAAGTCGAGCGGCGCGCTACATTCGGGTAAAATGCGCGTCTTGCAAAAGGAACCTCATGACGGCACGTTTGCGCGAAATTCCCTATAACTACACCTCGCTTTCCGACCGCGAGATCGTCTTGCGCATTCTCGGCGATGAGGCATGGGACATCATCAATACCCTGCGCGAAGAACGGCGCACCGGGCGGTCCGCGCAGATGCTGTACGAGGTGCTGGGCGATATCTGGGTGGTGATGCGCAACCCGTATCTGCAGGACGATCTGCTTGCCAACCGCAAGCGCCGCGAGGCGCTGATCGGCGCACTGCACCATCGCCTGAATGCCGTCGAGGCGCGACGCCAGAACAACCCCAAGGTAAGACGCCTGCTCGAACTGGCCGCTGCGGCGGTCAATCAATTTGCCGCCGAATTCGAACAGACCCTGCAATTGCGCAAACGCGTGCTGCGCGTGCTGTCGCGCATCACCCGCCGCGACAACATCCAGTTCGACGGCTTGGCCCGCGTCTCGCATGTGACCGACGCGACCGACTGGCGCGTGGAATATCCATTCGTGGTGTTGCATCCCGACACCGAAACGGAAGTCGCACCGCTGGTGCGCGCCTGTATCGAACTCAAGCTGACCATCATCCCGCGCGGCGGTGGCACCGGCTACACTGGCGGCGCCGTGCCGCTGGATAAATTTTCTGCGGTAATCAACACCGAGAAACTGGATACGCTCTGTGAAGTGGAACATCGGGTACTGCCCGGCTTGAGCGAAGCGTATGCCACCATCCAGTGCGGCGCGGGCGTGGTGACACGGCGCGTCATGGAAAAAGCGGAAGCGAATGGGCTGGTGTTTGCGGTCGATCCAACCTCGGCGGACGCATCCTGCATCGGCGGCAATGTGTCGATGAATGCGGGCGGCAAGAAAGCCGTGCTGTGGGGTACCGCGCTGGACAACCTCGCCTCTTGGCGCATGGTCATGCCGGACGGCCTGTGGATAGAGGTCGAACGCCTCAATCACAACCTTGGCAAAATTCACGATAGCGCTACTGCAAGCTTTCGCATCAGCCGCTTCGAGGCTGACGGCACGACACCACAACGTGAGCCGGATGTTTTGACTATCCCCGGCAGCGCCTTTCGCAAGGCCGGGCTGGGCAAGGACGTCACCGACAAATTTCTCTCCGGCCTGCCCGGTATCCAGAAGGAAGGCTGCGACGGCATCATCACGTCGGCGCACTTTATTCTGCATCGCGCCCATGCGCACACCCGCACCGTCTGCCTGGAATTTTTCGGCCAGGTGCGCGAAGCGGTGCCTGCCATCGTCGAAATCACCGCGCTGTTCGACAAATGCACCATTCCGCCTTCCCAATTTGTTGCCTGCAAAGTTTTCCTGGCCGGACTGGAACATCTCGACGAGCGCTATCTCAAGGCCGTCGACTATGCCACCAAGGCCCGGCGTGGCACCCGCCCGAAAATGGTGCTGATCGCCGATGTGGTGGGCGACGACGCAGATGCGGTGGCTTCTGCCGCTTCGGAGATCGTGCGCCTCGCCAACCTGCGCAGCGGCGAGGGCTTCATCGCAGTATCCGTCGAGGCGCGCAAAAAATTCTGGCTGGATCGCGCGCGTACCGCCGCGATCGCCCGGCACACCAACGCCTTCAAGGTTAACGAGGATGTAGTGATCCCGTTGAAGCGCATGGGCGATTATTGCGACGGTATCGAGCGCATCAATATCGAGTTGTCGCTGAAAAACAAGCTCAAGCTGCTGGATGCGCTGGACGAATTTTTTGCCGGCGAACTGCCGCTGCATTACCAGGATGACGCGCAGCTCGGCGATACCGAACTGCTCGACAACCGCCCGCAGCAGGCGCAACAGTTGCTGACCGAGGTGCGCACGCGCTGGCAATGGCTGCTGGATAATCTGGATGCGCCGCTCGGGGAACTCCCCTCACCCCCAGCCCCTGATGGAACTACTAGCCATTCGACCAAGCCCGCAAGCGGGCAAGTCGCTGGTTATCTCCCGCCCGCGGGAGAGGGGAGTAAAACCGTGTTCGGCGCAATACAGCGCCACCTGTTACGCGCATCATGGAAGAAAGAGATACGCGAACCGCTGCAGCATATTTTCAGCGGCGGCACTTACCAGCCCATTCTCGACCAGTGCAACGCCATTCATCAGGGCGTGCTGAAAAGCCGCGTGTTTGTCGCCTTGCACATGCACGCCGGCGACGGCAACGTGCATACCAACATTCCGGTGAATTCGGATGACTACGAAATGCTGCAGCAGGCTTATGCGGCAGTGGATCGCATCATGCGCCTGGCCAAAGACATGGGCGGAGTGATTTCCGGCGAGCACGGCATCGGCATCACCAAATTTGATTTCCTCGAACTTCATGAGATCGCGGCGTTCGCCGACTACAAACAACGCATCGATCCGGAGGGGCGTTTCAACCGGGGCAAGTTGCTCAAGGGCAGCAATCTGGAACGCGCCTATACGCCCAGCTTCAATTTAATGGAGCTGGAAAGCCTGATTTTGGAAAAAAGCGAACTGGGCAATATTACCGATTCGGTCAAGGACTGCCTGCGCTGCGGCAAATGCAAGCCGGTATGCACCACCCACGTGCCACGCGCCAACCTGCTGTATTCCCCGCGCAACAAGATCCTCGCCACCTCGCTGCTGGTCGAAGCATTTCTGTATGAAGAACAGACGCGGCGCGGCGTATCCATTCAGCACTTTGCCGAGTTCGGCGATATCGCCGACCACTGCACCGTCTGCCACAAGTGCAAAAAACCCTGTCCGGTCGACATCGACTTCGGCGACGTGTCGGTCGCCATGCGCAATTTTCTGCAAAAGCATGGCGAGAAAAAATTCAATCCGGTGAGCGCCGCCTCGATGCTGTTCCTCAGCGCCACCGATCCGCTCATCATCAAGCTGCTGCGCAAAACGATGATCGAATTCGGCTACAAGATGCAGCGCCTCGGCTATCAGGCCGCCAAACATTTTGGCCTGACCAGGGCGCAGCTCAAACATCCGCCCGCCACCGTTGGCGGCGCGCCGCTGCAGACGAGAGTGATTCATTTCATCAACAAACCGATGCCCGGCAACCTGCCCAAGAAAACTTCACGTGCGCTGCTCGACATCGAAGACCCCGGTATTGTGCCGATCATTCGCAACCCGCACAAACTGAGCGACGATAGTGAGGCGGTATTTTATTTCCCCGGCTGCGGCTCCGAGCGCCTCTTCGGGCAGATCGGCCTGGCGACGCAGGCAATGCTGTACGAAATCGGGGCGATCACCGTGCTGCCGCCCGGCTATCTGTGCTGTGGTTACCCGCAAAATGCATCAGGCCAGGAAAACAAAGCCAACCAGATCACGACCGACAACCGCGTGCTGTTCCATCGCGTGGCGAACACGCTCAACTATCTCGACATCAAGACGGTGATTGTGTCGTGCGGCACCTGCATGGACCAATTACTGAAATACCAGTTCGGAAAAATCTTTCCCGGCTGCCGCCTGCTTGACATCCATGAATATTTATTGGAGAAGGGAGTGAGGCTGGAGACACCTACCGGCTTGCGCTACATGTATCACGACCCGTGCCACTCGCCGATGAAAACCTATCAGCCGCTCAATGTGGTGAATGAGCTGATGGGCGTCAACGTGGCGCTTAATGATCGCTGCTGCGGCGAAGCCGGCGGCTTCGGTGTGTCGCAGCCGCATATTGCGACACAGGTTCGTTTTCGCAAGGAAGAGGAAATGCGCAAGGGTGCCGACTCGCTGCGTGCCGACGGCTTTGCCGGTGAAATCAAGATTCTCACCTCCTGCCCGGCCTGCCACCAGGGATTGTCGCGCTATAACGATGACACCAACACCACCTCTGACTATATCGTCATCGAAATGGCGCGGCATCTGCTCGGGGAGAACTGGCTGGCAGACTATGTCACCAAGGCGAATAGTGGCGGCATAGAACGAGTACTGCTTTAAGGGCTGAGGACTGAGCAAAAACCGCCGCACTGTTTGTAACTCAGCCCCCAGTCCTCGAACCTCAGTTCTTAAATTGCCCCTTGACCGGGAAGCGCGCCTCATGGAAAGTACCCGCCTGAGATAAAAACGATGCTGACCCTTCCTCTCGAACCGACTGACGATCGCGCCGATCCGCTTTTCAAGGATGCGGCGGGCTGCGCGCGATGGCTCGGACAACTGCAACTGACCAACCTGCAACGGGCGCACAGCCTGCTGCTTACCCAGATCAACGAACTCAACCGTTATCCGATGCGCGGCCTGGAACGGCTGAATACGCTGGAGCTGTTGCGTGAAACCGTCGGTTACGTGCAGAGCGATTACGCCAAGAAACTCATCGCCAAACCGTTGCCGCTGAACGAAGGCGAACTGATGGTGTTTGCCGCCATCCTGCAACTATGGCAGGCGCTGGTACTGGGCTACCAGCGCTGCTTGCAGGCTTACATAGCCGGTGACCAGCAGCTCACACAGCACGGTGCTTTATTGTGCCAGCGCTGCCTCTTGTATAGCGGGCTGGAGATTTTTGAGCACTTGCGCAGCGGTTACGAACTTGAGCCCAAGCTGTGGCATCAGTTGAATGAACTGTACGCCTTTGCCGAACAACAGGACCTGCAATCGACGCAGATATCGGATCCGCTGAACAGCAAGTATCCGCATAACAATTGCCGCAGTGTCTACGCAAGGACCCTGCTTGCCTGCCATGCGCGGCCCGCAGAACTCTCGCGTGCACAATTGCAATTGCTGGACGATTGGCTGACGCAGTGGAGCCATGCGCTCACCCTGGAGAACAGCTATACCGTCAGCAAGGGGGACGCGCAGCCGCTTGCGATTGACCTAGCCGGCGAACAGGGATTGATACCGGCCAAACAAATTACACACAGCGACAGCATGCGCTACCTGGCGATGGTCCCGCTCTCCAAGTTGCTGCGCGTAACGACCATTTTGTTGCAACAGGGGCAAACACCGCAGCAGGCAAAACTGTGCGGCCACTGCAGCACAAGCGATTGCATTGAACTTCTGACCTTGTTGCACCGGTGCTGGTGTGAGGATTACAGCGATCATTTCGGCGAGCGGCACCCGGTCAAGAATTACGCGCAGCTTTGCTACAAGATGGAAGGAATTTACGCGCATCTGTCAGACGAACCGCTTAAACAGTTTATGCGCGATGCCAGCCTGGACAGCATGGCGCGCAAGCAAATAGAAACCTTCGGCAGGGTGCTGCAGGATACGCACAACAAGGCGTTGTACAAGAAGGGATTCCCGCTGGAAACATGGAATCTTGAGAATAAGAGTATTCTGGGCGCACGGCTTACGCGCGAGGATCCGCTCGGCGTGCGGCTAAGCCACCACCAGCTGATCGCACTGCGCCCCAACGGTGACAAGGCCTTCATACTGGGAAACACGGAGTGGGCCAGCGTGACACACACCGGGCAATTACAGATTGGCGTGCGTTATTTGCCGGGTACTGCCGAGCCCGTCGGCATTCGCGCAACAGGCATCAATCTGACGGTGTCGGACAAACATGCCCCCGCCTTTATTCTGCAAGCCGTTCCCGCATTGAAAACGCCTGCCAGTCTGATCATCCCGCGCGACTGGTTTCGTCCGGGGCGTGTCGTGGAAGTGGTGCACCAAAACACCGAGAAACAGAATGTGAAACTGGGGATCAGCGTGGAGCGCGGGGCCGATTATGAGCGCGTTAGTTTCACGTCGGTCAGCTGATTAAACAAACAGCATGGGGCTGTGAACCTCATGTGCACCGGACTTCGGTAAACTACATTACTTCGGCAACCACCTGCTGCACGCAATCCTGCAGGCTTGTCTCTGAGGTATGCACCGTCAGCTCCGGCGCGGCCGGCGCTTCATAGGGCGACGAGATCCCGGTAAACTGCTCGATCTTGCCTGCGCGCGCTTTTTTATACATTCCTTTGGTATCGCGCTGCTCGCACACCTCGACCGGACATTGGCAATAAACCTCGATAAATTCTCCCGGCTGCACCATGGCACGCACCTTGTTGCGATCCTCGCGAAAGGGTGAAATAAAAGCGGCCAGCACGATGATTCCCGCTTCCATGAAGAGCTTGGCGACCTCGCCGACACGACGGATATTCTCCCCTCGATCAGCTGCGGAAAATCCCAGATCCCCGCACAGGCCATGCCGCACATTATCGCCATCCAGCACAAACGTCCTGCATCCCCTCTGATGCAAATGCTCTTCCACGGCATGCGCCAAAGTTGATTTACCCGCCCCGGACAGACCGGTAAACCAGACAATGGCGCCGCGATGCCCGTTCTGTGTTTCGCGTCGCGCGCGCGTCACCGTGGCATGGTGCCACACCACATCGGTAGAAACCGGCGGTCTATTTTCATTCGCCATTGACAGACCCTATAAAGTTTTCATTCAGAATGAATGCTGATGAGTCATTCAGACAACTCCGCTTCGGCGAGTGGTTTGCCCTGCCTGTCCTTGGTAGAAAGCACCGGTTCCGCCTTTAACTGCCAGTCAATCGCCAGGCTTGGGTCATCCCAGCGAATGCAGCGCTCGTGTTGCGGATACCAGTAATCGGTGGTTTTGTACAAAAACTCCGCCGTATCCGAAAGCACCACAAATCCATGCGCAAAGCCTTCCGGTATCCACAACATGCGCTTGTTCTCGGCAGACAATTCGATTGCGAGGTGCTGCCCGAAAGTCGGCGAGCCTTTGCGGATGTCCAGCGCAACATCCAGCACCGCGCCCTGTATCACGCGCACCATTTTTGCCTGCGGGTGCTGGATTTGATAATGCAGTCCGCGCAACACGTTTCTGGCCGAGCGCGAGTGGTTGTCCTGCACGAAATCCACATCACGGCCGCTCAGTTCGGCAAACTCGCGCCGATTGAAACTCTCGAAGAAAAAACCACGCTCATCACCAAACACCTTCGGCTCGATGATCAACAGGTCGGGAATGGGGGTTTGAATTACTTTCATGACGCGAACTGCGCTCCCCGGGGCAAATCTTTCTCCTTGAGCACCTGCATCAGGTAATTGCCATAGCCGCTTTTCAGCAGGGGTGCGATAAGCCTTTCCAGCTGGGCGGCATCAATGAATCCCTTGCGATAGGCGATCTCTTCAGGACAGGCGATCTTCAGCCCCTGGCGATGCTCGATGGTCTGGATAAACTGGCTGGCTTCGAGCAGTGATTCATGTGTCCCGGTGTCCAGCCACGCATAACCGCGCCCCATGATTTCAACGGACAGGCTGTTTCTCTTGAGATAAATGCGGTTCACATCGGTGATCTCCAGCTCGCCGCGCGCTGATGGCTTGAGGTTGGCGGCGATGTCCACCACTTCATTATCGTAGAAGTACAATCCGGTAACCGCGTAACTGGATTTTGGCTGCTGTGGTTTTTCCTCAAGCGTGATCGCTTGTCCGTTAGTATTGAACTCGACCACCCCGTAGCGCTCCGGATCGCGTACATGATAGGCAAACACCGAGGCGCCTGTGACACGCTGCGTCGCGTTTTCCAGTTGCTGCTGCAAGGAATGCCCGTGGAAGATGTTGTCGCCCAGCACCAGCGCGCAAGGCTGGTTGCCGATAAACTCCCGCCCGATGATAAATGCCTGCGCCAGACCGTCCGGCGAGGGCTGCACGGCATACTGAAAATTCATCCCCCAGGCGCTGCCATCGCCCAGCAGTTGCTCGAAACGCGGGGTGTCCTGCGGTGTCGAGATGATTAATACATCGCGTATCCCCGCCAGCATCAGGGTGGTCAACGGATAGTAAATCATCGGCTTGTCATAGATCGGCAGCAGCTGCTTGGAGACCGCCAGCGTAACCGGGTGCAGGCGTGTGCCGGAGCCGCCGGCCAAAATGATTCCTTTGCGTTGATTCATGATTGTCCGTCCATAATTTCAGTCAGCATGCGCGCCACGCCAGTTTGCCACATCGGCAGGGTCAAATCGAAGGCGTGTTGCAGTTTGCGGGTGTCCAGGCGCGAGTTGAGCGGGCGCTTGGCGGGTGTCGGGAAGGCGCTGGTGGGAACGGCCTTGATTGCCTCCGGCGCTACCTTGAGTGCAATGCCCGCGCGCTGCGCATGATCCAGCACGAAGCGGGCGTAGCCATGCCATGAGGTTTCACCGGCGGCGACCAGGTGATACAGGCCGGACAATTCCGGTTGTTGCCGCGCGCTGCGGATGGCGTGGGCGGTAACGTCGGCCAGCAGATCCGCGCCCGTCGGCGCGCCGATCTGATCGTTGATGACGATAAGGCTGTCGCGTTCCCGCGCCAGGCGCAGCATGGTCTTGGCAAAATTGCCGCCGCGCGTGCCATACACCCAGCTGGTGCGAAAGATGATGTGCCGGCAACCCGACTGCTGGATGAGCTGTTCGCCTTCCAGCTTGCTTGAGCCATAGACGCTGAGCGGCGCGGTCGCATCCGTTTCCTGCCAGGGTTGGTCTTTGCTCCCGTCGAACACATAGTCGGTGGAGTAGTGGATCAGCCAGGCATTAGCAAAATTGGCTTCGCGCGCCAGCACCGCGGGGGCCAGCGCGTTAATGGTGCGAACCAGTTCGGGTTCGCTCTCGGCCTTGTCCACTGCCGTATGGGCGGCGGCGTTGACGATCACATCCGGAGCAAGGGCACGGATCGTCCGCGCAAGTTCATCGGGAGCAGTGAAATCGCCGCACCTCTCCTGGCAGTCGGCATCCAGCGCAACCACTTCGCCCAAGGGCGCGAGACTACGCTGCAATTCCCAGCCGACCTGGCCATTTTTGCCGAACAGCAGGATTTTCATCAAGCGCGGCCCATGTAATTCTTTTCGACCCACTGCCGGTAGGCCCCGGACTGAACGTTGCTGACCCAGCCCGGATTATCGAGATACCACTGCACGGTCTTGCGTACGCCGCTCTCGAAAGTTTCGGCTGGCTTCCAGCCCAATTCGCGTTCAATCTTGCGCGCGTCGATCGCGTAGCGGCGGTCGTGACCGGGACGGTCTTGAACATAAGTGATGAGGGTTGAGGACTGGGGTCGAAGCGGGTTGGGTGCCAATTCATCGAGCAGGGCGCAAATGGTGTGGACAATCTCCAGATTGGTCTTTTCGTTCCAGCCGCCGATATTGTAAACCTCGCCCAGTCGCCCCTTTTCCAGTACGCAGCGGATCGCGGCACAGTGATCCTTGACGTAAAGCCAGTCGCGAATCTGCTGTCCGTCGCCATAAACCGGCAGCGGCTTGCCCGCGAGGGCGTTGACGATCATCAGCGGAATAAGCTTCTCGGGAAAATGGTACGGGCCATAATTATTCGAGCAATTGGTGGTCAGCACCGGCAGGCCATAGGTGTGGTGATAGGCGCGCACCAGATGATCGCTGGCGGCCTTGCTGGCCGAATAGGGGCTGTTCGGCTGATATGCGTGCGTCTCGCTGAAAGCCGGTTCATCCTTGGCAAGCGACCCGTAGACTTCATCGGTGGAAACATGCAGAAAACGGAAAGCGGCTTTTTCCGCTTCCGCCAAACCGGACCAGTAGGCGCGCACCGCCTCGAGTAAATGAAAGGTGCCGACGATGTTAGTCTGAATAAAATCCTCGGGGCCGTGAATAGAGCGATCTACATGACTTTCCGCCGCAAAATTGACGATGGCGCGCGGACGGTGTTGCGCCAGCAAAGCGCCCACCAGTTTCGCGTCGCCGATATCGCCATGCACAAAGAAGTGGCGCGCATCGTTTTTCAGCGACGCGAGATTCTCGAGATTGCCCGCATAGGTCAGCTTGTCGAGACTAATGACCGGTTCGTCATGTTCGGCCAGCCAATCCAACACAAAGTTGGCGCCAATAAATCCTGCACTGCCTGTGAGTAGAATCATATTTTCTGCTTATTCCAATGCAAAAATTCGTCCGCTTCGAACCTGAGGTCACTACTGATGAGACTGACAGCTACCTGGGCACACCAGCTAATTCGTCGCACATTTTAGCATCATCCTCCCGCAACCAACCCGGCCGACGCATACAATCGAGGCATCCATCGGCACTTCTCGGGCCGCGCGGATTGCTCTTATCAAGACGGGGGCACTGGAGGATCGCGGCCCGGCACTCGGGGCATCTTCGCAAAGTAACCCTTAACGCTATATCATGCGCCTGTTCAATCTTGCCAAAACTGCCCGTGCAAAACCCTGCCAATATTCTGCTGATCAAGACCTCATCCCTGGGCGATGTGCTGCACAATCTCCCTGTAGTGACGGATATCCGCAGACAGTTTCCCGATGCGCGCATCGATTGGGTAGTAGAAGAGCATTTCGCCGCCTTGCCCGTGTTACATCCCGGGGTGCAAGAAGTCATTCCGGTCGCCATGCGCCGCTGGCGTAAATCATGGCGGTCATCAGCGACAGAGGTACGCGCCGTGTGTCGCGACCTGCGCGCCCGCCGCTACGATATTGCGCTGGACACACAGGGTCTGCTGAAAAGCGCCCTCATCGCACGCTGCGCGCAAACAACACGCTACGGCTACGCTTGGGACAGCGCCCGCGAACCGCTCGCCAGTCTGTTCTACAATTACCGTTTTTCTGTCGCCAGGAATCAGCATGCGGTGGAGCGCAATCGCCAGCTCGCCGGACTGGCATTGGGCTACCGGCCCGAGGGCCCGCCCGACTACGGCATTCGGCCAGCGTTGCTTCCCCGCCCCGGCTGGCTCGCGCAAGAGGCGTATGCCGTGCTGCTGCACGCCACCAGCCGTGACGACAAGTTGTGGAGCGAGGCAAACTGGATTTTGCTGGGGCGTTATCTGCATGAGAAAAATATTCGCTGCGTGCTGCCGTGGGGCAGCGAGCCTGAGCGGGTGCGCAGTCTGCGCCTCGCCGCGGCGATTCCCGATGCGCTGGTGCCGCCGCGCCTGAGCCTGGATAAAGCGGCCGCGCTGCTCGGCGGTGCGCAGGCGGCGGTCGGCGTGGACACAGGCCTCGCCCATCTCGCGGCGGCGCTGAATGTGCCCACCATCGGCATTTACACTGCGACCGACCCGGGGCTGACCGGCCTGTATGCGGGCCAGCGCGCCGTTAATCTGGGCGGCATCAACCGCGCACCCGATAGCGCCGCCGTCATCGCCGCGCTGCACGGGGTAGCGGCGTGCTGAATATGAGATTGCCCTACACCCTGGCACTCTGGCTACTGTTGCCGTACATCTTCGTGCGCCTTGTCTGGCGCGCGCGCAAGCAGCCGGAATACCTGCACCATATCGGCGAGCGTTTCGGTTTTTATGCGGTGCGAAACGAGCACCCGCTTATCTGGCTGCACGCCGTCTCGGTGGGCGAAACCCGCGCCGCACAAAGCCTCATTGAGCGTCTGCGAGCAGCTTATCCCGACCATCGGATTTTGCTCACGCACACCACGCCGACCGGCCGTGCCACCAGCGAGCAACTTTATGGCAACGATGTGTTGCGCGTGTATCTGCCCTACGACTATCCGTTTGCGGTGAGGCGCTTTCTGCGCCATTTCAAGCCGCGCCTGGGCATCCTCATGGAGACGGAAATCTGGTTCAACCTGATCCACGCCTGCCGCGACAGCGGCATGCCGCTGCTGTTGCTGAATGCGCGCATGTCGGAGAAATCGGCACGCGGTTACGCGCGCTTTACGCGCCTGACCCGCAACGCACTGGGTGAACTCAGCGCTGTTGCAGCGCAAACTCAGGAAGATGCCACGCGCCTGGCCGGTCTCGGCGCAAGAAATATTTCCGTGGCGGGCAACCTCAAGTTCGACATCGAGGCGCCGCTCCCAATGCTGGATCTGGGCAGGCAATTGCGCTCGCTGTTCGGTGCAGAACGCAAAGTCTTTCTCGCCGCCAGCACGCGCGCCGGTGAGGAAACGCTGCTGCTCGACGCACTGGAACAGGTGGATATTCCCGGCCTGCTGCTGGTCATCGTGCCGCGCCACCCACAGCGCTTTGCCGAGGTTGCTGTGCTGCTGGAACAGCGCGCCATTGCATTTCAACGCAGGAGCAAGAATTGCCCGGTTCCGGCAGAAATTCGGGTAGTGCTGGGGGATAGCATGGGAGAAATGTTTGCCTATTATGCCGCCGCCGACCTGGCCTTTATCGGCGGCAGCCTGCTGCCCTACGGCGGACAAAACATGATTGAAGCCTGCGCCGCCGGTACGCCGGTGTTGATCGGCGCGCATACCCATAATTTTGCCGAGGCGACGCGACTGGCGGTCGCCGCCGGGGCGGCCGTGCAGGTGCAGAATAGCGCTGAGTTAGTGAAAGAATTGCAGCGCCTGCTGGCGCACCCGCAGGCCTTAAACGAAATGTGCAGGCAATGTGCCGGATTTGTGGAAGCGAATCGCGGTGCAACGCACAGGTCGTTGCAACTCATCGCCTCCCTGTACGATCCGGCAGGCGGCAATTAAATAAGACAGCGCGGGCTTGCTATGCCAGCAAGCGCGTGCGGAGTTTATCCAGCAGACGTGCCGGCAACAGCTCGCGGAAATCCAGCGGCGGCAGCTCCATGGCATCCAGGGTATTTTTTACCAGCAACCCCAATTCGGTATCGCCTTCCATCACCAGACGGCGGCTGAAAAACAGGGTGTCCGGATCTTCCTTGCGCAGAGCCAGCAAAAAGAAATCTTGTGCGCTGGCGCTGATGGCCAGATCCGGCTGAGCCACCGCATGGCGAGCCAGCAGTCCACCCGCACCAAGCGTGAAGTGAAACGCGATGCCCGCATCCTTGACACGGATGCAGATCCGCTTGCCATGCAGGGGTTGCCAAACCTCATCATGCAATTTGCTTCCCAGTGCCAGATTAATGACGCGCGTGAAAATCAGCGAATGGGGATAGCGCGGCAACAGCGAAATAAGGTTTCGGACGGGCTGCGGAATCAGGAAAGGCTTCATGCGTGTTACCTCATGCGGTAGCGGTCAAATGATCATTGCGTACAAAATCGAGGCCGGGTCTGCCGTGCCAGTAGCCATTGCAGGATGCTGCCGGCTGCAGGCTTTCAATCTGTGACATGGCTTGCGCGGGTGTAAGGCGCTGCTCGATGCACTCCCGAAACAAACGTATTATCTCACCGCTATGTTGCGCCTGGGGACTGATGCGCACCACATCAATCCCCGCCGCCTGCAGTTGATCCAGCTCACCAAGCAGATTGTAAACCAGCGCCGATTGAGTCTGGATGCCATTCAGCGTCAGAAAGGGCTGGCCCTCGCGCGTTTTCAGGTCAAGGCCGTCCACGTAATCGAGACAGCGGAACTGGCAATCATCTTTCTGCAGATTATGATGGCGTGCCGTGAAGCAGCGCGCCGAAAAAGCCAATGGTAATTTTCCATAGGCGAATATTTCTGTTTCAGGGCTGGTTTTGCGGCCCTTTCCCACCGAGATGAGCGCCGCGCGCGACATTTCCACCGGCATCACCCAGCGGGTCGCGCCCAACCCGGCAAGCAGGTCGAGGGTTTGCGGGTTGTAAATGTTCAGGGTCGAACCCGCCACGAACGGCACCCGGTTCGCCAGCAGCCGCACCGCGCCCATGTCGTTGGCTTCCACGCGGAAACGCCCGTTGTCGGCAATTCTGTGCAGGGTTTTGACGTCGTATTCGGATTCGATCAGGGTCTGCGTCGCAATCACCACCTCCTTGCCGGCGGCGGCGAGTCGTTGCGCGATGTCCAGGTAATCCTGCAAACGCAACAGATGGCGACGCGAACAAACCGTCTCGCCAAGGTAGATGATGTCCACCGGCGCGTCGGCCATCGCGTCGTAAAACCCGAGCAGGGTGTCGCGATCCCAGTAGTAAAGGACGGGGCCAAGAGCTAATTTCATATGGGAGCCTTTAGAAATTCGTTTTGCGGGATGGCAGGCCGGACACGGCGATGCGAAGCGTCCGGGGCGGGCAGGCCTGCTGCTCCGCGCTCCCGCACTAGAGGGCTCCGCCCCACCGTGTCGCGCGGGCACCGCAAGGAGCCGCACAGCGAACGACGAGACAACACACCACGAAGTGGTGTGTTGCGGTGGAGACTAACCTTTAGGTTATGTCGGAACCACATATCGGATTGATAGGCGAGGAGTGAGCGAGCACGCGACACCGCGATTCGCCCGGAAAGCGGATTTATAGAGGCTCCCACTTTATTTCCAGGGGCGGTAATAGGCACCCAGCGTCTGCTGCTGCCCTTCCGATACCTTGCTGAGCTCCGCTGTCCAGGCCGGCTTGACGGCAAATGTCGCGGCATCGCGCACGCAGCTATCGATGGCCTGGCGCCACACTTTGGTCACCTGTCCGACATAGGCGGGGCTGCGCTGGCGTCCCTCGATCTTGATCGCGGCGACGCCCATACGCATCAATTCCGGCAGCAGTTCCAGCGTGTTGAGACTGGCGGGCTCCTCGATGGCGTAATAGGTTTCCCCTTCCACATCGAATCGCCCTTTGCACAGGGTCGGGTAGCCGGCGTTTTCGTCGGCGCCGTAGCGGTCGATGAGGATGCCATTCAGGCGCGACTCCAGCCCCTGCGCCGTTTCCTGCCAGCGCACCGCCTTGGGCGGCGAGCACACACCGCGCGTATTGGGAGAATCTCCGGTGGCGTAGGAAGACAGCGCGCAGCGCCCTTCCACCATGACGCACAGACCGCCGAAACCGAACAATTCGATTTCCACCGGGGTGCCCGCCATCAGCTGTTCGACCTGGGGCAGCGCCAGCACCCGCGGCACCACGGCGCGCTGGATGCCGAACATCTCATGGTAGAAATTGATCGCCTCGTAGTTGGTCGCCGAACCCTGCACCGAAAGATGCAGGCGCAAATCGGGGTGGGTTTTCGCGGCATATTGCATCAGCCCGGGATCGGCCAAAATCACAGCGTCCATGCCCAGTTCGGCGGCCATGTCGATGGCCGATGCCCAGCGTTGCCAGCCGTCGGCCTGCGGATAGGTGTTCAGCGCGAGCAGCACCTTTTTGCCTTTTTCGTGGGCGTAACGTACACCTTCCTTCGCGTTGTCCGCGCTGAAGTTCAGGCCGGTAAAATTGCGCGCGTTGGTGTCGTCGCGTAGCCCCATATAGACGCAATCTGCGCCGTTATCTATCGCCGTTTTTAACGCCGGCAGACTGCCTGCCGGGCATACCAGCTCGATCTGGTCAGGCTGCATCCCGTATTTCCTCGTTAGTGTGAAACGCGCGAAGCGATTTGTTTGCCCCCTCTCCCGTCTCGCCAGTGCGAGTAGCTTTGCTGTCGCTCGCGGCGGGGATGCCCCCTGCGGGTACAGGGAGAGGGTTGGGGTGGCTGGCCATGACACGGCGTTGCGCAGCATCCGGGGCGGGAATGGCCGTCTCACACCCGCTCCCGCAATCGGCTGGCTGCGCCAGTAACGTGTCGCGGGTGTGAGGGAAACGGGCCTGGCAGGTTTCATTGTCAGAAGCAACATTTCTATCATGCCCGTTAATCCAGGGCACGCCGGCCAGGCATCCCTGGCGGTGTCCGCGCCGTGCCAGTTCCAGTTCGATGCCGTTGAGCACATTCCATTTCTGCGAGCACCATTCCGGTGCCAGCAGGATGTCTTTCGACGCAGTGCCGGTGACGCGGTGAAACACAATATGGGCCGGCGTGCGCTCGATCAGATCGCAGGCGCTGCGGATATACTCCTCGCGCTCCAGCGGCCGGTATTCGCCGCGCCGCCACTGGTTGGCCAGCACGGTATGTTTCACCACATGCAATGGATGCAGCTTGAGTCCATCCACGCCGATGTCCAGCACGGTGTCGAGACTGGCGTGATAATGCGCTTCGTCTTCTCCGGGCATGCCGAGAATCAGATGGGTGCACACCTGAATACCGCGCCGCCGCGCCGCGATGGCCGCTTCCCGGTATTCCTTCAAGCCGTGTCCGCGGTTAACCCGGCGCAAAGTCTCATCGAAGGCCGACTGCAGCCCCAACTCCAGCCACACGATAAGGCCTTCATCACGATAAGTGGCGAGCAGGTCGAGGACTGCGCCGGACACGCAATCCGGCCGCGTACCCACGGACAGGCCGACAATATCGTGCTCGACCATGGCCTGGCGATACAGCGCGTCGAGTTGCGCCACATCCGCATAGGTGTTGGTGTATGCCTGAAAATAGGCAAGGTACTTCTTCGCACGCGTCCGCTTCGAGATGGCGCGCCGCCCGCTGCCAAGCTGCGCTTCCAGCGCCTGCGTCTTCTGGCTGTTGGGGCTGAATGAATTATTGTTGCAGAACGTGCAGCCGCCGATGCCTTTTGCGCCATCGCGATTCGGGCAGGTAAAACCGGCGTCGATGGCGATCTTGTGGATGCGCTCGCCATGCTGCCCGAGCATATGCTGGCCAAAGGTTTGAATGTAATCAGAGAGTGCCATAATCGGGGGGGAGACTAGCATGCCCCAATCGCTTGTTCAACCAGAACAGGCTCGTGGTTATTTTGCCGGGTGACGCGCTATCCTGTGGCACGGCCTTGCCATTGTTATCCACTATTTTTTGCGCGGCGGCAGCAGATCGGTGATGGTGCCTTCGGCCATTTCCGCAGCGAAGCCGAGGGTCTCCGACAGCGTCGGATGCGGGTGGATAGTCAGGCCGATGTCTTCCATGTCCGCGCCCATTTCCATGGCCAGCACCGCCTCGGCGATCAACTCGCCGGCATTGACGCCGACGATGCCCGCGCCGAGGATGCGGCGCGTGTGCGGATCGAGCAACAATTTGGTGGCGCCTTCCTCGCGCCCGATTGCCAACGCCCGCCCCGATGCAATCCACGGAAAATTGGCTTTCTCGTACGCGATACCCTGCGCCTGGGCCTGCGCCTCGGTCAGCCCCATCCATGCAATTTCCGGGTCGGTGTAAGCCACTGACGGAATGGTCATTGGCTCAAAGAAGCTCTTGTGCCCGGCAATGACTTCCGCTGCCACCTTGCCTTCGTGCACTGCCTTGTGCGCCAGCATCGGCTCCCCGACGATGTCGCCGATCGCGCAGATGTGCGGCACACTGGTGCGCATCTGCCTGTCCACCGTGATGAAACCGCGCTCATCGACCGCGACACCCGCTGCTTCCGCGCCGATGTCGCGCCCGTTCGGACGCCGACCGACGGCGAGCAGCACGCGATCGTAATGTTGCGGCTCGGGCGCATTCGCACCTTCGAAAGTGACTTTCAGGCCGCTCTTTTGCGCCTCGACCTTGCTGACGCCGGTCTTCAGGTAGATCGCCTCATAGCGTTTCTCGATGCGCTTGTGCAGCGGGCGCACCAGGTCGCGATCCGCACCGGGTATCAGGCCGTCGGCCAATTCCACCACGGTAATTTTTGAGCCGAGTGCGTCATACACCGTGGCCATTTCCAGGCCGATGATGCCGCCGCCGACAATCAGCATGCGCTTCGGCACATCCTCAAGACGCAATGCGCCGGTGGAATCGATGATGCGCGGGTCATCAGCGGGTAAGCCGGGAATACGCGCCACGCTGGAACCCGCCGCGATGATGGCATGATCAAAGCTGATGGTCCTGCTGCCTGCGGCAGTCGCGACGCTGAGACTGTTGGGGCCGGAAAATTTCGCCTCACCCTGCACCACCTGCACCTTGCGCTGTCTGGCAAGCTGTTTCAGCCCGCCGGTCAGTTTGGCGACGATGCCGTCCTTCCAGATACGGGTCTGATCGATGTCGATTTTCGGTTTGCCGAAAGTCACGCCGTGCTGCGCCGATTCACCGGCTTCGTTGATGACCCTGGCGACATGCAGCAACGCCTTGGACGGGATGCAGCCGACGTTCAGGCAGACACCACCCAAACTGGCATAACGCTCCACCAGCACCACCTGCTTGCCCAGATCGGCGGCGCGGAATGCCGCCGTGTAGCCGCCGGGGCCCGCGCCCAACACCAGCACTTCGGCGTGCATGGGGAATTCAGGATCCTTGCCTGTGATGGTCTGGCTCATGAGGTTTCCTCAAGTGCGCACTTGCCCGCTGCCCAGCACGATGAATTTCTGCGAGGTCAGTCCTTCCAGCCCAACCGGGCCGCGCGCATGAATCTTGTCGGTGGAAATGCCGATTTCCGCGCCGAGTCCGTATTCGAAGCCGTCGGCAAAGCGTGTTGAGGCGTTCACCATCACCGAACTGGAATCCACCTCGCGCAGGAAGCGCATCGCCTTGCTGTAGTTTTCCGTGACGATGCTGTCGGTATGCTGCGAGCCATAGGTGTTGATATGGCCGATGGCTTCATCCAGATTGGCAACCACGCGCACCGCGAGTATTGGCGCGAGATATTCGCTGCGCCAGTCCTCTTCGCTTGCGGCTTTCATTTGTGGAACGATGGCGCAGGCCATTTCATCGCCGCGCAGCTCGACATGCTTGTCGAGGTAAATCTTGCACAGCGGCGGCAACACTTTTTCCGCCACGCCTTGCGCCACCAGCAGCGTCTCCATCGCGTTGCACACGCCGTAACGGTGCGTTTTGGCGTTGTCGGCAATGCGGATCGCCTTGTCCAGATCAGCCTCGTCGTCGATATAGACATGGCAGATGCCGTCCAGATGCTTGATCACCGGGATGCGCGCCTCCTCGGAGATGCGCGCGATCAGGCTCTTGCCGCCGCGCGGCACGATCACGTCCACATATTCCTTCATGGTGATGAGCTCACCGACCGCGGCGCGGTCGGTGGTGGCGATCACCTGCACGGCGGTCTCCGGCAGCCCGGCAGCAAGCAGTCCGGCATGCACGCAGGCTGCGATGGCCTGGTTGGAATGAATCGCCTCCGAGCCGCCGCGCAGAATAGCCGCATTGCCGGATTTCAGGCACAGCCCGGCGGCATCCGCGGTGACGTTGGGGCGCGACTCGTAGATGATGCCGATCACGCCGAGCGGTACGCGCATCTTGCCGACCTGGATGCCGGAAGGGCGGTAGCTCATGCCACCGATCTCGCCGATCGGGTCGGCCAGTTGCGCGATTTGCAGCAGCCCTTCGGCCATGGAGCACACGGTTTTGTTGGTCAGCGTGAGGCGGTCCACCGAGGCAGCATCCAGCCCGTTGGCTTGCGCGGCGGCCACATCCTTGGCGTTCGCGGCGATGAGCTGGGCGGACTGGTTTTGCAGCGCGGCAGCAATTTCTGTCAGCGCGCGATTCTTGGTGGCGGTGTCGGCCTGCGCCATGATGCGCGAAGCGGCGCGTGCCTGTTGCCCGACTGACTTCATATACTGCTTGATATCTTCCATAGCCTTGTCCCTGAAGCGAATGAGGCGCATTTTAGCACTTGGGGTAAAATGCGCGCCTTTCTTGGATACAGGCGCGACGATGTCCGACATACTCAACAAGATCCTCGCGGTCAAGGCGCGGGAAGTAGCCGCTGCCCTTGCCGACAAGCCGCTTGCGGCGATGCGCGCCGAGGCGCAACAGGCTGCGCCGGTGCGCGACTTCACCAGCGCGATACGTGCCAGCATTGCCGCAGACCGGGCCGCCGTGATCGCGGAAATCAAGAAAGCCAGCCCGAGCAAGGGGGTGCTGCGCGCCGACTTCAATCCTGCCGAAATCGCCGCCAGCTACGCACGCCATGGCGCGGCGTGTTTATCGGTGCTGACCGACGCGCAATTCTTTCAGGGCAGCGCGGAGTACCTGAAGCAGGCGCGCGCCGCCTGCACGCTGCCGGTGTTGCGCAAGGATTTTATCGTGGACGCATACCAGATTTACCAGGCGCGTGCGATGGGCGCGGATGCCATTCTGCTGATCGCCGCCGCGCTGGATGAGTTGCAGATGCATGAGTTCGAGTCGCTGGCGCACAGCCTCGGCATGGCGGTGTTGGTGGAGGTGCACGATGCCGCTGAACTGGATGTCGCGCTGCAACTGGCCACGCCGCTGATCGGCGTGAACAACCGTAACCTGCACACCTTTGAAGTAAGCCTGCAAACCACGCTGGATCTGCTGCCGCGCATTCTCCCTTCCGAACAGGGAACCGGGCGCATCGTGGTCACCGAAAGCGGCATTCTCGGGGCGGAGGATGTCAGGCTGATGCGCGCTCATCGGGTAAATGCCTTTCTGGTCGGCGAGGCATTCATGCGCGCGGATGATCCGGGCGCGGAGCTGGCAAAGGTTTTTGAGTTGGCCCCCGACCCCGTCTCATAGCAGCCGGGATGCCTTACTCATCGCGCCGCAGGGCAGAACCTGATAGCATAAACCCAGCCCGTTAAAGATAAATTAAAATCGAGTGTGCTTCAGAATCGATACAAATTTCAGCCAGGCAAATGACACAACCAACCAACAACAGAAACGTATTACTACTGCGAAGCAAATGGGCGAGCGTGCGTTCAATTCACGACACCCAGCGGTTGTATATCCGCAACGAGATTTCGCAAGTACACGGCTTGATCGAAATTCTGATGAAGCGCCGCAATGGAGGGCGATGGACCAAAGAAGAACGCGCAATATTGCAACGCAACTTACGCGCCCTGTCCAACCTGAGCCCTTATCTGGTTCCGCTAATCATGCCTGGTGGCGTATTGATGCTTCCACTACTCGCCTGGTGGCTGGATTGCCGCCGCAAAGCAAGGAAAAACAAAACCGAATCTGCATGATTCAAGCGCATATCCTGGAATATCCCCAGCACTCATTGCCAGAAAAATTATATAGGTTTTACGGGCCCAAAAGCTGAGCGGCAGCTCCGGAGAGGTTGACTGACCGGTTCGCATCTTTATTCCTGGATCACCTCGAAATCATGCGTGATTGCGGCGCTCGCGCCAAGCATGATGGAGGCCGAGCAGTATTTTTCTGCCGACAGTTTGATGGCTTTTTCAACGACCTCCGGCTTGATGTTTTTGCCCGTCACGACGAAATGCATGTGGATTTTGGTGAACACTTTGGGGTCGGTTTCGGCGCGCTCTGCGTCCAGTTCCACATAGCAATCGGAAACGGCCTGACGGCTTTTCTTCAGAATCGACACCACATCAAAGTTGGTGCAACCGCCTGTACCGAGCAGCAGCATTTCCATCGGGCGCGGGCCGAGATTTCGCCCGCCGGCCGCCTCCGGCCCATCCATTAAAACAGCGTGGCCACCTTCCGTCTCTCCCTGAAATGAAGCCTGCTCCATCCATTTGACGCGAACTTTCATGCTATGCCTTTCTTTCATTGCGGAGCAGGGATTTTAGCTGATACCAAACAAGACCGATAATCTCGTGCACGAATATCTGGCTGTCACGCAACGCTTCGGCGCGTGGCAAGAAAGCCAATAGGCCGGTCTGATAACGCGTGGTGAAAGCAATCGGTGCCTCGACCACCTCGAACCCGGCACGGCGAAATACCTCGGCGGCACGCGGCATGTGCCAGGCATGGGTTATTAGATAAATTTTGCGGATATCCCCTTGTTGCAGGAGGTGCAAAGAATGGTAGGCATTCTCAAAAGTATTGTCAGACGTATCCTCCGTCCAGCGTACCGGCACCCGAAAATCCTGCTCCAGCACCGCGCGCATTTGCTGTGCTTCTGAAAGCCGGTTACCCAATGGCTTGCCACCTGTCACCAGGACCGGCTTGCCGGTTTCACGCTGGAGTTTTGCGCCGTAGCGCAAGCGCAGCAGGGTCGCCTCACCGACAGTGTCCTGCCCGGCATATTCCGGCGCGTGGAAATATGTCCCGCCACCGAGAATCACGATCGCATCAGCCTGCTGACGGCGACTGTCCAGTGCGGTGGTGCGCGCCTCCAGCAAGTGCAAAGCGCCCTCGGCAAAATAGGGCGTGGAGGCGATCCACAGCAAACCGAATGCTGCGAGCAGCAGCGGTCTGGCCAACCTGTGGCGACGATAGAGTAGAAAGATGCCCAGCGCGAGCATCAACAGCAGGCTGAGCGGCGGAAGCAGGAAGGCGGCGATTAAGTTGGTAACAAACCAGGACATGGGTACGATCGTACACGAGTAAGCGGAAACGGAAGCATCTTAACGGGTTTGCCTGCCCGGTGGAAAATACCCTCGGGGCGGTGGCGAATTAACTTGCGTTTTCAAGGGAATCGCCTGACTCTCAAACAGGGCTGACACATCCTTGCAGAAATGGGTTTTTTGCTTCCCAAATTCGAACCTTTGGGCACCCTTGGCACTCAGATATGTTGAGTGCTAGAATGGTCTCTTATTAAGGAGGAAACGCCATGAATGCTGTTATGGATCTACCCATACCGTCTGCCGTTGGCAGTCTGGAGGGTTATATACAAACGGTGAATCGCTTTCCCATACTTTCCCGGGAAGAGGAATTTGCCTTGGCAACGCGGTTCAAGACCGAGGATGACTTGGGTGCCGCGCGTAAGTTGGTGCTCTCTCATTTACGTGTTGTGGTCAGTGTGGCGCGGGGCTATGCCGGCTACGGATTACCGCAGGCCGATTTGATCCAGGAGGGCAACATTGGCCTGATGAAGGCGGTGAAACGTTACGATCCGGATCGCGGTGTACGCCTGGTGTCGTTCGCGCTGCACTGGATACGCGCCGAAATTCACGAGTTTGTGGTGCGTAACTGGCGGATGGTGAAAATCGCCACCACCAAAGCACAGCGCAAGCTATTTTTCAATCTGCGCAGCATGAAGCAGGGGTTGGAACCACTCAAACCGCAGCAGATCAGTGAAATCGCTCAACAACTCAACGTCAGCGAGCACGATGTGGTGGAAATGGAAGCCCGCTTTGCCGGTCGTGAAGTCGCGCTGGAACCATCCGGAAGCGATGACAGTGAGAGTTATGCGCCCATTCACTACCTCGCCGACAACGAGGAATATGAGCCCTCTACCATTCTGGAATCAGCAGAGCGTGAGCGCTTGCAAACGTCCGGGCTGGAGAGCGCTCTGGGCGGACTGGATGAACGCAGCCGCCGCATCATTGAAGCACGCTGGCTACAGGAAGGCGAAACGATGACGCTTCATGAACTGGCAGACGAATTCAATGTGTCGGCCGAACGCATCCGCCAAATCGAGCAGAAAGCCTTAGGCACGATGCACTCGGCACTGGCCTTGTCCGCCGCCTGATTCGCACACCCGTAAAAATGAAAAAGCCGCAGTTTCTGCGGCTTTTTCATTTGGCCAAAGCTTAAAACGAGCCTTATTTCACGATCTTCAAATGCGGTTTACGCGGTACCGATTTATGCTCCCCACTGCCGCACTTGGTCGGCGGCGCTTGCTGCGGGTCGCCACTCTGGAAGACCAGGCCCTGACCGGTTTCCTTGGCAAATATGCCGATGACCGCCGCGACGGGCACCATCACATTAAACGGCACACCCCCGAAACGTCCGCCACAGGTAATCATCTCATTACCCATTTCCAGGTTGCGCACTGCACCTTGACTGACATTCAAAACAATTTCGCCGTCTTTCACAAAAGCGTGCGGCACTTCGGTGTGTTCATCGACGCGTACCGCCAGATGAGGGGTCAGGCCGCTATCTGCACACCATTCGTAGATTGCACGAATCAGGTACGGGCGCGTCGACAGCTCGCTCACAATGGCCTCCGCACAACGTAACGAGCACGCCAGAAAGCCAATGCAATTTCACCGACACACTGAATCACTTGCGCATCGCTCTTTCGGAAGGCGTCAGCGCATCGATAAAGCCCTGGCGGGAAAACAGGCGCTCGGCATATTTCATCAGTGGCGCAGCATCCTTACCCATTTGAATACCGTAGTGCTCAAGCCGCCACAGCAACGGCGCAATGGCCACGTCCAGCATGGAAAACTCGTCCCCCAGCAGAAATTTCTGCTTGGTCAATATCTGCGAGAGTTGCGTCAGGTTGTCATGAATGATGGCGCGCGGCTTTTCGGCAGTTTTGCCACCCTGCTCTATCGCATCCACCTGGCTATAAAGCTCCTGTTCAAAACGGTGCAGGAACAAACGGGCGCGTCCGCGCATGACAGGATCCGGCGGCATCAGCTGGGGATGCGGAAAACGCTCGTCAATGTACTCGTTGATGATGTTGGCCTCATACAGAATCAGGTCGCGTTCGATCAACACCGGCACCTTGTTGTATGGATTGATTGCCGCGATATCCTCGGCACGGCCTTTCAAATCTATATCAATAACTTCAAAGTCCATGCCCTTTTCGTACAGCACAATCCGGCAACGGTGGGAGTATGGGCACGTCGTACCCGAATAAAGTCGCATCATAGTAACAACCTGCAGTCAAAATAAAGTAAACGGGAAACCATAAGGACGAAAGCAACAACTCCTCCGTCATGGCATTAGGTCAGACAGCGGGAAAGCTTACACAAGCGACCCACAGAATTCAACCGGTTAGTGAATATTCCCCCGGATTTATTGCTTTTCCGGGCGCTTCGCACAGGAACTACAGCGCAATTTTGAAGATTACCTTGCGGATGTGACCGGTGGAAACCAGCGGCGCATGCGCATCCTCTGGAAAAAATATACAAAATGAACCGGATGGGGCGACAACCCAGGTTGCCGGCGCATCGCGGAAAAACCGGATATCCTTCTCCGCGCTGTAATCACTTACCGGATCAACACAATCCGCCAACGCCCGCCAGCCCATCTCGTCTCTGCCTTCCAGTACCAGCTGAATGTCGATGTATTTGCGGTGACATTCCAGCTTCGCCTCGGAGCGCGTGCGCCCCGGGATGTTCTCCACGATGGCGAACACATCATCGCCGACAATGGGATAACGCCCCGGTGCAAGCGCCAGCAGATCAGTATTGCGCATATATTCGAACGCGCGCGGGAACAGCGGATGCAGCGCGGCGTAACGGCCGGATTGGGAGAGGGTGGAGAAGATCATCTGGAAATCCGCTTAAATAAAACGGGCAATCATGCCATTCTGATATTGGCCCGGCAACGGTATCCGCACATGATGACCGCTACCGGGTGCCACAGTGAGCGCTTCGCCTTTGAGCCCACGCATTTCATGCAGCTCGACGATGCAGTTGCCGGAGGGATGGATAATTTCCAGTTTGTCACCAACCTTAAATTTATTCTTCACGTCGATCTCGGCGATACCGTCGGCGCAACTGATGATGTCGCCGACATATTGCTGGCGCGTGCTTTCGGAGTGGCCGCGCAGGTAGTTCTGCTGTTCGTGGGTGTGGTGGCGCTCGTAGAAGCCGTCGGTGTAGCCGCGGTTCGCCAGCGCATCCAGCGCGCCGAGCAGCGAGAAGTTGAACGGTCGGCCCGCGACCGCATCGTCGATTGCCTGGCGATACACTTGCGCGGTGCGTGCCACGTAATAAATGGACTTGGTGCGGCCTTCGACCTTGAGCGAATCCACGCCGATCTTCACCAGCCGTTCGACATGCTCCACCGCGCGCAAGTCCTTAGAGTTCATGATGTAGGTGCCGTGCTCGTCTTCCAGCACCGGCATCAGCTCCTCTGGATGGTCGGGACGCGAAATCAGGTAGGCGCGGTCGGCCAGCGGGTGGCGTGGCTGATCGCCGCAGGAGGAGAGCATGCTCTCGCTCAGTGCCTTGTCGAAATCGAAATCTATTTTTTGAATATCGCCGCTGCCATCTTCGATGGCGCTGTCCACCTTGTAATCCCAGCGGCAGGAGTTGGTGCAGGTGCCCTGATTGGCATCGCGATGGTTGAAGTAGCCGGACAGCAGGCAGCGTCCGGAATAGGCCATGCACAACGCGCCGTGGATGAACACCTCGAGTTCGATATCCGGGCATTGCTGGCGGATTTCCTCGATCTCATCCAGCGACAGTTCGCGCGACAGAATCACACGCGTGACTCCCAGTGATTGCCAGAATTTCACTGCCGCATGGTTGACGGTGTTGGCCTGCACGGACAAATGAATCTGCATTTCCGGCCAGCGTTCGCGCACCATCGCGATCAGGCCGGGATCGGCCATGATCAGCGCATCCGGCTGCATCGCGATGACCGGCTGCATGTCGGCCATATAGGTTTTTACCTTGGCGTTATGCGGCAACAGGTTGCTGGCGACAAATAATTTTTTGCCGAGCGCATGCGCTTCCTGAATGCCGGTGTGCAGCTCTTCCAGCTGGAATTCGTTGTTGCGCGCGCGCAGCGAATAGCGCGGCTGTCCGGCGTATACCGCGTCCGCACCGAAGGCGTAGGCGGCACGCATTTTTCCCAATGAGCCCGCCGGTAGTAGCAGCTCCGGAGCACGCATCAGAGCCCCAGTCGCTTGCAGACTTCCAGTGAAGGCCCAGCCTGATTCAATGTGTAGAAATGCAGCCCCGGCGCACCGCCTGCCATCAGTCGCTCGCACAGTTGCGTGACCACATCCAGCCCGAAGGCTTGCACCGCCTCGTTATCATCGCCGAAGCCTTCCAGCGTGCGCCGTATCCAGCGCGGAATTTCAGCACCGCACATATCGGAGAAGCGTGCCAACTGGGTGAATTTCACGATCGGCATGATGCCCGGCACAATGGGAAGGGTGACGCCGATCTTGCGGCATTCGTCGACAAAATGAAAATAGCTGTCGGCATTGTAGAAATACTGGGTAATCGCCGAGTCCGCTCCTGCCGCAGCCTTGCGCTTGAAGTTGACGAGATCGTCGCGCGCCGAGCGGGCTTGCGGATGAACTTCAGGGTAAGCCGCGACCTCGATGTGAAAATACTCGCCGGTCTGGACGCGAATGAATGACACCAGCTCGTTGGCATACTGGAATTCGCCGGCGGTGGCCATGCCGGATGGCATATCGCCGCGCAGCGCCACGATGCGCCTGATGCCAAGCTGCTGGTAAGTTTGCAGGATCGTGCGCACGCTTTCGCGCGTCGAACCGATGCAGGACAGGTGCGGCGCAATCTCAAGTCCCTCAGACTTGATCTGCTGCACGACTTCCAGCGTGCGTTCTCGGGTAGAACCACCGGCGCCGAAGGTTACCGAAAAATAATCCGGATGAAGCGCCGCCAACTGCTTGCGCGTATCGGCAAGTTTTTCCACGCCCTCGGGCGTGTGCGGCGGAAAAAATTCGAAACTGACAACAGGTTTACTCACGATCTTTCCTTACGATTTGTTTGCCCATGATTTGCATTGCTGCTGCGCTGAGCCCCCACGAAAAAATACTGTACAAGACTGCACCGAAGACGCCGTACCAGAAACCATCCACGACAAAGCCGCGTAATACCGAGCCTACGAACCAGAACAGCAACCCGTTGATGACGAAAATGAACAGACCTAATGTCATCAACGTGACCGGCAGAGTGAGCAGCAGCAATAGCGGGCGAATCAGCGTATTGACCAGGCCAAGAAAGAACGCGGCAATCAGCGCCGAAGTAAAACCATCGACATGAATGCCGGGAACGTAATTGGCGACGGCAAGGAGCGCCAGCGCGTTGAGTGTCCAGATCAGTAACAGGGTCATAGGTTGCAAAGATACCACCAAACGGCGCCCCTCTCCTGCACAGAAGAGGGGTTGCGAGCACTCCCGAAAATTAATATCGGTAATGGTCTGCCTTGTAAGGGCCTTGCTTCGGCACGCCGATATAGGCCGCCTGCTCATCGGTCAGTTCGCTCAGCTGCGCATTCAGCGTGGTCAGTTGCAGGCGTGCCACCTTCTCGTCCAAATGCTTGGGCAAGGTGTACACACCGACTGGGTAGTTTTCGATGCGCGTAAACAATTCGATCTGAGCAATGGTCTGGTTGGCAAACGAAGAGGACATCACGTAAGACGGATGGCCGGTACCGCAACCCAGATTTACCAGGCGGCCCTCGGCCAGCAGCAGGATGCGTTTGCCGTCAGGGAAGATCACGTGATCGACTTGCGGCTTGATATTTTCCCACTCGTATTGCTTGAGCGAGGCGACGTCGATTTCGTTGTCGAAGTGACCGATGTTGCACACGATAGCCTGATTCTTCATTCTCTTCATGTGATCATGATTGATCACGTGATAGTTGCCGGTAGTCGTGACAAAAATGTCACCGTGCTCGCACGCGTATTCCATCGTGACCACGCGATAGCCTTCCATAGCCGCTTGCAATGCGCAGATCGGATCGATCTCGGTTACCCAAACCTGCGCAGACAGCGCGCGCATGGCTTGAGCACATCCTTTACCCACATCTCCGTAACCGATGATCACGGCGACCTTACCGGCGATCATCACATCAGTGGCGCGCTTGATGCCATCCACCAGCGATTCACGGCAGCCGTACAGGTTGTCGAATTTGGACTTGGTGACGGAGTCGTTCACGTTGATTGCCGGGAATTTCAGTTCGCCGCGCTCATGCATCTGGTAGAGGCGATGCACGCCGGTAGTGGTCTCTTCGGTCACGCCCTTGATTGCAGCGAGGCGGGTGGAATACCAGCTTGCATCAACAGCCAGCTTGGCCCTGATCGATGCGAACAAACAGGTTTCTTCTTCGGAACCGGGATTATTCAACAACGCAACGTCCTTTTCGGCGCGCGCACCCAGATGCAGCAACAGCGTGGCGTCGCCACCGTCATCGAGAATCATGTTGGAAAAACCGCCGTCCTTCCATTCGAAAATGCGGTGGGTGTAATCCCAGTATTCGGTCAACGACTCGCCCTTGTAAGCGAACACCGGCACGCCGGTTGCGGCGATGGCGGCGGCGGCGTGATCCTGGGTGGAGTAGATGTTGCAGGAGGCCCAGCGCACTTCCGCGCCCAATGCCGTCAGCGTCTCGATCAGCACGCCGGTCTGGATGGTCATGTGCAGCGAGCCGGTGATGCGCGCACCTTTCAGCGGCTGAGTCTTGGCAAATTCCTCACGGATAGCCATCAGACCAGGCATCTCGATTTCGGCAATGGCAAGCTCCTTGCGGCCCCATGCAGCGAGAGACAGGTCAGCTATTTTGTAATCGGCAAAAGCGGTATTCATAAAACACTCCATTCATAAATGGTTAATGAATGGGTGCCGTTGAAACGGTTACGGCTCCGAGCCTGACGGGGGAATGGTGATCAAACCCGCTGCAGCACCCCTCGGAGGGCGCGGATTGTAAACGAAAAAAAAGTTTTTTGCTTGAATCTGTCGTTTCCGATTACAAACCGGCACGGCAGGAATTGAGTCAAGTGCGGCGATACTGTCTGTGAATTTGTCTTGCCGCTTCCCCGATGCCAGACATCTTGGTGTTGAATGCCCTAAAAATTTGGAGTGCGCCTGAATGCAAGGCATTTCAAGTCATCCCGGCAACCAAAAACTCAAGAGTCACTCACAGTCTATATATCGATATACATAGGTATATCGGTATATGGTTTTTAGTGAAGCCAGCTGTTTTAATCGCGCTCCAGGCTTAAAAGTCACGTAGGTGTTAAAGAAACTCAATTAACGGGAGTCGTCTTGAGTGCAGAATTGACCATGGATATTGCCGGGCAGGAACATATCGCAACGCACATACCACCCTCCTCTGATACAAGCGCCGAACTGACGATTGTTAACGAGATACAGGATGCGCTCAAAACCAACCGGCTGGACTTGCCCACGCTGCCCGAAATAGCCATCAAGATTCAAAACCTGATCGACAACCCAAATGTTTCTGCGGACGAGTTGGTTAACTTGCTCTCTTCCGACCCGGTGATTTCCATGCATATCATCCGGGCGGCCAACAGTGCGGCATTGTCAAACGGGCAACCGGCAAGGGAACTGCGTGGCGCCATTTCCCGTCTGGGCTACCGTATGCTGCGCAGCATGGTAATTAATATCACCCTGACAAAACTATTTCAGGCGCACAGCCCGCTCATCGATCGGAAACTGAAAGGATTATGGAAGCATAGCCGCGAAGTGGCGGCAAACAGCTACGTACTGGCGCAACAGCAAAAGCATCTCAGGCCCGAGCAGGCGATGCTGGCAGGGCTGATCCACGACATTGGCACTTTGCCGTTGTATCTCTATGCAGACCGCCATCAGTCACGCCTCGACCAGGATTCGCTCCTTGATCAAACAACGTTGGAAGAACTGATACGTAAATTCTCTGTTTCCATCGGTACCAGACTGCTGCATAACTGGAATTTTCCGGATGAGCTCATCGATGTCGTTGCCACCCATGATAACCAGCAACGCAATAGCAATTCTAATTTGGCGGATTATGTCGATGTAGTGACGATGGCCAATCTGCAAATGCCTGGAACAGCAAAATTTGTCGCCTGGGAGAATATAGCCGCCGCCGAGAGATTGGGCTACTGCGTTGCAGACTGCCAGAATTTCCTATCCGACCATGCAGACCAGCTCGCCGCAGTCAGAGGCATGCTGGAAGGTGGCGCAACACGGCATTAGAACGATGCCATCGACAGTTTGGCTACCGCGAATTATTCACAACTCTGCAGCATGCCTCGACGGTCTATTCAGGATAGCTCCCCCCGCAGGTCCAAGATAAACGGAGCCACTCTATTCAACAAAATGTTCCCATCAAAATCTTCAGATGCAGCAGACCATGAATTCAAAGTTGAATATTCATAAAAACGTCCCAACAGATGCCGTTGCGGAGTTAGCCTCCGAGCGCGCGGCCCATGCAGGAACCCGCGCAAGGTTAAGATTGCTCGAGAACAAATTACAGATTTTCGCACCTCGGGACATGATTTCCCTTCTGAACAAAGGAAGTTTGTTCAATGTATCGCTGGGCGATCAGGTTGAAAAGAAAATGGCCGTGATGTTTTCCGACATACGCGACTTTACCATCCTGTCAGAAAGCATGACATCGCAGCAAACCTTCAACATGATCAACGCCTACCTGTCCATGATGAATCCGGTTATCAGCGCCCATCAGGGGATCATCGACAAGTACATGGGCGATGCCATCATGGCACTGTTTCCGACCCCCTCCGATGACGCACTTTCTGCCGGCCTGGCGATGCTGGCACGACTCAAGGAATACAATGCCGGCCGGTTGCGAGCCGGTTATCGGCAAATTCGAATCGGGATTGGCATTAATACCGGATTGCTGATGCTCGGCATCATCGGTGGCGGCAATCGAATGGAAGGCACCGTTGTTGGTCGCACAGTCAACCTGGCATCACGCCTGGAGGCCTTTACCAAAGTCTATGGCACACAACTGCTCATTAGCGAACATACATTTTACAGTCTTGCCAATCCCCAGCTTTTCTCGATACGCTATTTGGGAAGAGTAAAAATGTCCGAAAAAACCCATGCAGAGTCGATCTACGAAGTATTCGATTGCGATACACCGCATATCAAGGAGCTCAAGACAAAATCCTTGAAGAAATTCGAGGAGGCGCTTGTTTATTATCATAGCCGCGAGGTCACGCTGGCACTCCCCCTGCTGGAAGACATTGTGCGGGAGAACCCGGATGATAATCCCGCAAAAACATACCTTATGCGGTGCCATGATTATATCGAGACCGGTCGCTACATTGATGCTGATGAATCCGACTATGAGGCAAATTACGGCAAAAGACATGAGACCGGCTTTGCCGAGATAGACCGCCAGCAAGATGAATTACTCTCCGGCATTCAGAAGCTGCACCAGTCCGTCACGCTTGAGAATAATCAAGACGCCACATTATCAGCGCTAGATTCTCTGGGAAAAAACATTCATGCCGCCTTCGAATTCGAAGAAGATCTGATGAAAAATCATTTTTACCCCTTCACATCAGACCACATTGCCCAACACGACTCCTTCAGAAACCATTTCGTCGAACTCAGGAAAGCAATTGAAACAAACACCGAGAACCACTTACTCCTTGGATTTCGTGTCAATCTATTCCTCACCAGCCGGCTGCTCAACCACTTAACTTGCGATGACAACCACCTGTGGCGCTTTCTGAACGAATATGGTGTGCCTGCACTAAATCGGTTACCCGTTGAGAGCCAGTAGAAATGTCCGGCTTGATGCTGCAGGCCATCTGGAAGTGGGAGTGCCTGTAGTAGATGGTGGAGACGAGGAGGATCGAACTCCCGACCTTCGCATTGCGAACGCGACGCTCTCCCAGCTGAGCTACGTCCCCACGATAACTGAATGCTAAACAAGAATGCGTTATCCGGGAAGCGGCTGGTTTGCCGCTTCCCGGATAATTGCCCGCTCCACACCCTTTTACTGGTCAGACCATTTCCGGTACCACAATAAACCCGGCGATCAGGCGCAGCAACTCTTCTTCCCGATACGGTTTGCCCAGGTAAGCATTCACTCCCAGTTGCATCGCATAATCGCGGTGCTTGTCCGCGCTACGCGAGGTAATCATGAGGATCGGCAGGTCTTGTGTTTTGGCATCGCGGCGCAGCTGTTGGGCCAGCTCGAAGCCATCCATGCGCGGCATTTCAATATCAAGCAGCATCACGGCCGGATTGATCTCGCCGAGCTGCTCCAGCGCATCTACGCCGTCTCTGGCAGTGACCACCTGGTATCCGGCGCGTACCAGCTGGCGCGTGATGATCTTGCGCACGGTCAGCGAATCATCGACCACCATTACCAGTGGCTGGGTATGCAATACGCCCGCTGAAGTGTCGGGTGACTTGGGTGCTGCTGCAGCGTTGCGTTGCACCAGTTGCGCCGGATTGAGAATCAGCGCCAGCGCTCCATCACCCAATACGGTCGCACCGGCAATCCATGGCAGCTGCGCCAGCTGCGGGCCGATATTTTTTATCACCGCTTCCTGATTTCCCAATAGTCCGTCAACATGCAAGGCGATGTGCTGCTCGCCACTACGCAGCAGCAGCACCGAATTGTGCGGCAAATTTTCCGCGGTGCGCTCGGTATTGCCCAGCAAGTGGGGCAGGTAATAAAACGCATATGACCGGCCTTGCCACGTAACCCGGCGATCATCATAAAATTGCGCAAGTTCCGTCGATTTCACCTGGCGCACCTGCTCGACCAGGGTGGAGGGAATCGCATAGTTCACATTGCCGCAGCGCACTATCAAGATATGCGTGACGGCCATGGTGAGCGGCAGGCGAATGATGAACTGTGTTCCCGTGCCTTTTTTCGAGCTTATATCGATGCGCCCGCCCAACGCGGCAATCTCGCTGCGCACCACATCCATGCCAATGCCGCGCCCTGCCACTTCGTTGACTTCGTTCGCAGTAGAAATGCCCGAGACAAAAATCAATTGCGCCAGCCGTTCGTCGCTGACTGTTTCGTCCGACCGCAGCAAGCTTTTGGCCTGTGCCTTGTCGCGCAATGCAGCAAGATCAAGCCCGGCGCCGTCATCACTGAATTCGAAAATTATCTCGTTGTTCTCATGACGTAACTCCAGACGGATCTCGCCGACTGGGCTTTTTCCGCTTTGTGTGCGTACCAGACTATTTTCGATGCCGTGCGCCAGGGCGTTGCGCAGCAGGTGCTCGAATGGTGCGGTCATTTTTTCCAGCACGGCGCGATCCAGCTCCACCTCCGTGCCCGACAACTCAAGGTTGGCGCGCTTGTTTAGCTCCTTTGCTGTTTGCCGCACGATCTGATACAGCCGCTCACCGATGCTGGCGAACGGCACCCTGCGTATACTCATAAGATCCTGCTGCAATGCGCGCCCAAGGCGTGCCTGCGCCGTTATCGCGGCAACGGTTTCATCAAAATTTCTCAGGAGCCCCTGCTGAACAGTCTGCACGTCATGCACACTTTCGTTCATGAATCGCACCAATTCATGCAAACGGGTAAAGCGGTCGATTTCAAGCGGATCAAACTGTTCAGCACGCTCCTTTATCAGCGGGACGCGCGCCTGCATCTGGCTTTCTGACTGGATTTCCACCTCTCGCAGTTGCTTGCGCAGACGCGATACGCTGCCGGTCAATTCCAGCAAACCCTCCTTGATTGAATGCATTTCGGTTTCCATACGCGAGCGCGCTACACAGATCTCGCCGGCATCATTCACCAGCCGGTCGATCACATCGGAACGCACCCGCAGCATAGTGCCCGGCAACACATGCTCTGCGCCCGCCTCCAGCACGGTGATATCCGGCGCAGCCTGATCATGCGCACGCCAGTGTTGAGGCACGATCTCCTCTTTGACCTGAATGTTGCGCAAACTTTCCAGTTGAACGCTGATATCGTCAAAATGATTTTCCAGCCCATCCAGCAGCGCCGGTTCTGGACGGGTTTGCGCAGCGGACAATATGCGCTCTTCCATTTGATGCACAATCTCAGCGACACGCATCGCGCCCGCCATGCGCGCATTGCCCTTGAACGTGTGCAACAATCGCTTGAGCAATTGCGACGGCTCCTCATCTTCCGGTCGATCACGCCACGCACGCAGCCCTGCACTTATCTTGGGGCACAGATCGTCCGCTCCTTCCAGGAATGCCAGCAGCAACTGTCCATCCACCTCACTCTGGATTTGCGCCTTGACGGGGAGCTCGGGCATCATGCCGTTCTCAATTTGCAGCGCAGCGGCAATCAGCTCATTTGCTTCAATGTTTACCCCGCCCTGTCTGTTGAGTGCATCCACCCAGTCGGTATATTTTTGTGTTGCCGTGGTGATGAAATGCAGCAACCCGGGAACGGCAGGCTTGTTGTCCTGCAGCCATTTGCCCAGCGCACGCTCGACGCACCAGGCAACGTCACCCAGATCAGTCAGGCCGACCATGCGCCCGCTGCCCTTGAGAGTATGAAAACCGCGCCGGATAGACTCCAGCGGCTTGTGGCTGCCAGGATGCAGCTGGCAAACTTCCAAGTTATCGCGCATACCGCGCAACACTTCCTGCGCTTCCTCCAGGAAGACTTCGAGCAGCTCCTGGTCTTCGCTCACCGCCTGCTGCGTTTCCGCCGGAACCCTGAGCGGCTCGGTCGCCACAGCCGCCTGTGCAGAAACTGACCGCAACCCGGACAGCGCCTCCAGCGACTTCAGCAGCAATGAAGTCTCTGCCATCTGGCCGTGCGCCAGGTGCTGTAGATAATCTTCCAGTGCGCTCACTGCTTCGGCCAGTGCAGCGCTTTCTAGCGTCTCGGGAATATCATCGCTCTGCGCAAAACGGTTGATATTATTCTGAATCGTCACCAGCAACTGCTCCGGCAACTCCAGAGAAGCCAGGCGCAAGCCGCCCTGTATCTGCCCCAGCAGGCGCAGCAACCCGGTTAATTCTCCGCGCCTGGCCGCATCGTTGAAGAAAGCGTTTAACCCTTGTTCGACATACTGGAGATTCGCCAGCATTTCATTGAACAAATGCACCAGCACATCACCCTGCCCCATCCTGCAATGCAGGTGAACCAGCTCTGTTAACCGTTGCGCATCCTCGGGCTGCCGTTGCACCGCCGCTTGCATACGCCCGGAAATAATACGCGCCTGTTCCTGAAAGCGGCTGTCCAGACTGCCGTAGTACCTGATACCTCCGCGCAACAACAACAGCGCCATCGCCATATCCAGGGCGATGAGCCGCACATGCTCCGGCCCGCTAGCATATTGCGAAAACGCCTGAAGCTGCTGTGTCAGATACTGCAAGGTATTGTGATTCAATCGCCTGCTCTGCTCCGCGAGCTGCCCGGCGTACTCGATGAATTCAGTGCAGGCCGTTCTGTCGCACTGCGTACAGCGCTCCCAGCTTTCTTCGGTCACGCGCAGCAGGTCGCGCATGGCGCCCAGAATCCGGGATACATCGCCGGGCAACAGGGTGGCAGGTTTGGGCAGACAGGAATCAAGCGCATATACCCGCTTAATCTCCACCACCAGATCGCTCACGCTGTGGCTGCGCCCGACCAGGTAAAGCATTTCATTCAACACCGGCCGTACCTCTGCAGCACTGCCATCGATCACCCGGCATATCTGCCGGTCTATGCGCCCCAGCAGGTTCCGCGCATTCAGCTCGGGAGGCAATCCGTCCAGCCGCAGGCAATCGAGCAACCCGCCGGCAATCCACCAGAACGCACGACTGTTGTCCTGAGGCACACTGCACATCACGTCATGCACAACCTGCTGCATCGACTGCAATGCGGCAGCCGTTCCCTCCCGTCGCAGCAAACGCAGCAAACTTTGCTGATACTGGCTGCGCAAGACTTTTAGCCTGGAAGAAGCATCACCCTCGATATGCATCTCCGGCAACGGTTGCGGCAAGGTCACGGCAAGGTCGGGATAGAACAAATCCAGTTCGAACGACCTCTCCAGTCCGCGCAACTGCTGCAGCTCCTGATATTGCGCGAAGAGGCGCAGCTCGGCGTTATCGGCGCCATTGGCCAGTTCGTCGAAGTAGTGCGCGAGGCCAAACATGGCATGGTGCGCCACGTCACGATACAGCGCGGAAGCCCTGCCTGGCTGCGATGCCAACTCATCCAGAACAATTTCCAGTTCGGTGCAAAATGCTGCGACACCCTTCAGACCGACCGTTTTCAGGAGGGTAAGCAAAAGCTGCAGCTCACTGCGCGCCGCCTGTAACGCCGCAACATTGGCAGGCTTTTCAAAATATTGCTCCAGCCGCGCGCCGAGGGTGGCCAGCGCGTTGTCCAGATCGCGCTTTGCGTCTACAAATGCATCGCGGTCGAATGGTGCGTTATGCGTCATATGCGATCTCGTTCAACGCTACAACCTGAAGCCCGCTACCGAGCCCTTCAGGCTGGCGGACAAAGGGGTGAGCTGCGCGATCGAATTAGCCGTCAGGCTGGTATCTTCAGTAGCCTGACGGGTAATTTTCAGAATGTTCCGCATCGCATTTGCCACATCGCCGGCCATCACGGCTTGCGCCTGAGTAGACACTGAAATGCCGCCGATCAGCGAAGCCAGCTCCCTGGAGACCTGCTCGATCTCATGCAACGATTGGCCAGCCACCTCGGATAATTTGGCGCCTTCCACCACGCCCAGCGTACTGTTCTCCATCGCGGCCACCGCGTCCTGAGTATCGCTCTGAATGGTTTTCACCAATGCGCCAATCTGGCTGGCTGCCTCGGCGGAACGTTCGGCGAGGCGCTGCACTTCCTCTGCCACCCTCGAGAAACCGCGCCCCGCCTCACCGGCAGAGGTTGCCTGAATCGCCGCATTCAACGCCAGCACATTGGTCTGCTCGGTAATGTCGGAAATCAGTTCCACAATTTCACCAATTTCCTGCGAGCTTTCGCCGAGACGCTTAATACGCTTGGAAGTATCCTGTATCCGCTCACGAATGCCGTTCATGCCGGCGATCGCGTTGCGTACCGCGCGGCCGCCGAGCTTGGCGGCGGCCAGGGTGTGCTGACCAACCTCAGTCGCCTTGACGGCGCTGGCGTCGACTTCCTGAATGGACCGGGTCATCGACTGCACCAGATCATCCGCCCCCCTGATCTCTTCCGTCTGTTTCTGCGTTGCTGCCAGCAACCCGTTGAATAGCTGCTCGGCCTGGTGCGTTGCGCCTCCCATCTGGTCGGCCGCGAGCGTAATTCTTGCCACCAGCTTGCGCAATTCCTCGGTGGTGTAATTTACTGAATCAGCAATCGCACCGGTAATTTCTTCAGACACCGTGACATTTACCGTCAGATCGCCCTCCGCCAGTTCGCTCAATTCGTTCATCAGACGCAGGACCGCTTCCTGATTGCGCCGGCTGAAATTTTCCGCCTGCTCGGCGCGCCGGCACGAATCGTCCAGGTAAATTTTTACCAGGATCAGCAATTGCAACAGCACCAGCATCCCGGACAGCAAGGCAACCGAACCAAAAATGCGCGCAGCCCAGCCCGACTGATACGCATCGACCAGTCGCTGACTTCTCGCCAGCACCAGGTTGATCTTGCCGGAAATTGATCTGGCAGCACCCTGCGCCTCTACCAGTGCGCGCAACTGCGCATTCACTACCCTGACGTTGTCACGGTACGACTCGAACAGCACCGCCAACCGCTGCACCTGCGGATTCGCTGCCGGTAGCGCTGCCAGGCTCTCTTCGGCGGCAGCAACCTCCATGTTCA
Source organism: uncultured Gallionella sp. (assembly GCA_964355765.1). GTDB lineage: Bacteria > Pseudomonadota > Gammaproteobacteria > Burkholderiales > Gallionellaceae > Gallionella. The sequence continues at coordinate 31,142 of CAYHEM010000002.1, read as the reverse complement.
ATACCGCCAACTGTTCCGGGGAAACCTCCGTCACCAGTGCCCGCGCGACAGCTCCGGCAATACGCTCGACGGACAGGACAAAACGAATGGCATGCTCCTTTTGTGCGCCACCGGCAGACTCGGTTAGCCGCCCGGTCAGTTGGCGGAACTCGGCACCCGCAGCCTCGCTTGTGGTCGCGACAGCACCCAACGTCACCAGCCCAAGGCGCCCTGCCTCCAGCGCCTGCACATCCGCCAGCATCTCGCTTGCACTCACCCATAATTCATCCAGCGCCGTACGTGCAGCGCTCCCGGTCGGCGGCAGGCTGCTGTCTCCCTTGTCCAGCAAGCGCAAAATTCCGGCAATGTTTTTTCTGTGCTGCGCCAGCCCCTCAAATGCCGAGGCGTTTCCCAGCGCACTTAATTGCACATCTCTGTCCAGACGCTGAGACAAGGTCAGCAACCTGCCCGACTGCGTCAGATAGCGTGCGCTATAAACCGCCTCGCGTTTGCTGGCATAAGCCGCGACGACGCCAATGCAGAAAAACACCGCCAGCGAAGTGCTCAATAATCTTATTTGCCGGCTGGTGCCAGCCGTCTTCTTTCCGGTCGGCGCAAATTTCGGAAACGCGAATTTGAATGCCATGTATTCCTTTCCCTAACCGGAAATCACTCCGCGCCGATTTGCATGAACGCTGGATGGCCCAGCAAGTCAGCCACATCCAGCTTGTGCCACAGTTTCCCAAGCTCATCGCGGTACCGCATTTCCCCTTCGATCCCTTCTTGCTTCCAGGCATTTGCATTGCACAAGCCCAGCACACAATCCACCAGCAGCGCCGCGTTGAATGCGTAATGCTCGGCAAGCAGCAGAATGCGATTGTCGACCGCCCCAGACGCCTTGCCTTTTTTGCAGTAGGCGGCCATATCGGTTACGCCGTACAACAGGCCGCGCACGTTAGCCACACCCAGGAACCATGACTGGGTCAGTGGCGCCGGAGTAAGCGGCGGCAAGGGCAACACCCCGCTGATGTCGGCCATGTCGACCAGCCAGTTTTGCCCTGCCACCTGCACGCCCAGCGTGGATGCCTGTTCATCGGACACCGACAGGCGCTTAGTGGCGTGCGCGTGAAGGCTTCGATCAGGTTGCATAGGCGACAATGGCTTCCACCAGGTTTTTCTTGGTAAAGGGTTTGATCAGATATTGATCCGCGCCGACCAGCTTGGCGCGCGCACGGTCGAATAGCGTGTCCTTGCTGGTTAGCATAACGATAGGAATATTTTCAAATTGGGGGTGGTTCTTGATCAGGGCGCAGGTCTGATAGCCATCCAGACGCGGCATCACGACATCGATAAAAATGACATCGGGCCGGTGATCAACCACCTTGGACAGACCGTCAAAGCCGTCCTCAGCCAGCACTACCTTGCAACCCGCCTGCGACAAAAAGATTTCGCCGCTGCGCCGGATAGTGGTGCTGTCGTCAATCAGCACGACCTTCTTGCCCGACAATGGCAGATCTTCGGCCAACCTTGCCTCCCAGTTTGCTCTCAGCTGCCGGTACGATTTTTTTCGACCGGCTTACGGCTCCCATACTAACTTGGCAGCCAACCGGCCCAACTGCGGAATTGAGGTGTAAATCTCGCCCTGTTCGGGCTCAAGGAATGATCATTATCGTCGCCAGAAATTTGGCGTAAACAGAATCAGCACGGTGAAGATTTCCAGTCGCCCGACCAGCATCGCACAGGAGCATACCCAGGTCTGAAAATCGTTCAGCCCCGCGTAATTGCTCGCCGGCCCGACCATACCCAAACCCGGGCCGAAGTTGTTGACACAGGCCAGCACCGCCGAAAAAGCCGTCAGAAAATCCAGGCCGCTGATCAACAGCACGAAGGTCAGCGTGGCAATCGTCATGAAGTAAAGAAAAATAAAGCCCAGCACCGAGAACACGATATTGTTGGGAACAACATGCCCGCCGATTTTCATCGGATTCACCACGGCCGGATGCAGCAGTCTCAGGAACTCTCGCCCGGCCTGCTTGAACAGCACCAGGGTGCGCGCCATCTTGATTCCGCCGCCAGTTGAACCGGAGCTGGCCGCGATGCACCCGACAAACAACATCCACATCGACGCAAAAATCGGCCACTGCCCGTAATCGACACTGGAAAAACCGGAGCTCGCCCCGATCGAAACCACATTGAAGCTGGCATGGCGCAACGCCGTTCCGAATTCCGCATAAACATCGTTCCACCACAGAAACAGCGCAACACCGAAACAGCTCGCCACGACCAACCCGATCGCCGCCTGCGCTTCCGTATCGCGCGCATAGATGGCCAGGTTCTTTCCACCCCAGGCCAGAAAATGCGTGGCGAAATTGATCACCGCAAACAACATGAACAGGATCATCACAAATTCGATCATCGGGGAATCGAAATAACCGACGCTGGCATCATGCGTGGAAAACCCCCCCAGCGCCATGGTCGAGAAAGCGTGACATACCGCATCCAGCCAATTCATGCCCGCCCACTTCAATGCGGCAATGCATGCCAGCGTGATGGCCACATACACCACCCACAGATTGCGCGCTGTCTCGGCGATGCGGGGCGTCAGCCCGGCATTTTTCATGGGTCCGGGCATTTCCGCCTTGAACAACTGGCGCCCGCCAATACCCAGCAACGGCAGAATTGCGACCGCCAGCACGATAATGCCCAACCCGCCCAGCCACTGCAACTCATGCCGCCAGACATTGAGGGCGGGCGGCAGAGTGTCCAGACCGACCAGCGTGGTGGCGCCGGTGGTCGTGATGCCGGACATAGTTTCGAAGTAGGCATCGGTAAAGGACAAGTCCGGCATCATCAGCAACAGCGGGATCGTGGCAAACATCGGCATCGCCGTCCACATGGTCACCACCAGCAGATAGCCGTGCCGGATCGACAGCTCTCCCCTGTAGCGGCGCGTCAGCGCCCACATCAGAAAGCCGATGGCCACTGTCCAGCCCATCGCCAGCAGGAAATTCAGCAGCATGATGTAATTCGCATGAATCAGCGCGGTGACCACCGGCATGACGTAGGCGGCGCTGAACACCATCAGCATCAAACCCAGGGCGCGAACAACGATCAATACACGGTGCATCAGAAGAACCCGATACTGACCTGAAACAACTGCTCGACCTTTTTCACGATCTTCTTGTTGATAACGAACACGATGACATGGTCTTCGGCCTCGATAAGCATATCGTGGTGCCCCATGATGACCTGATCGCCGCGCACGATCGCGCCGATGGTCGCGCCCTTGGGCAGATCGATTTCCTCAATACGCCGCCCCACCACGCGCGAAGACTTGCGGTCGCCATGGGCCACCAGTTCGAGCGCTTCCGCCGCGCCACGCCGCAATGAATGCACGGCCACCACATCGCCCCGCCGCACATAGGCGAGCAGCGAGCCTATGGTGACCTGTGCCGGGGACAGGGCAATGTCGATCTTGCCACCCTGCAACAGTCCGACATACGCGCTACGATTGATCAGCGCAATCACCTTGCGCGCGCCACCCTGTTTGGCGAGCAACGCCGACATGATGTTGTTCTCGTCGTCATTGGTCAGCGCGCAGAATACATCGACCTCGCTGACGTGCTCCTGCTGCATCAGATTTTCATCCGTGCCATCACCATTCAGCACCAGCGTGTTGGTCAGCTCCCCTGCCAGGTTTTCGCAGGATTTCTTGTTGTATTCAATCAGCTTGACCTGATAGTCATGTTCCAGCGCCTTGGCCAGACGGCGGCCAATGTTGCCACCGCCCACAATCATGACACGCTTGTTGGGTTCATCCATGCGGCGCATTTCGCTGAGCACGCTGCGAATGTTGTCAGCCGCGGCGATAAAGAAGATTTCGTCTCCATCTTCGATCACGGTATCGCCCTCGGGAATCAGCGGGCTGTCCCTGCGAAAAATTGCAGCGACGCGCGTATCCACCTGCGGCATGTGACTGCGCAGAAAGCTCAGCGGATTGCCCACTAGCGGGCCGCCGGTGAAGGCGCGCACCGCTACCAGCGACGCCTTGCCGTTGGCAAATTCCAGCACTTGCAGCGCTTCGGGAAATTCAATCAGCTTGACGATATAGTCGGTGAGGATCTGCTCCGGGCAGATCGAAAAATCCACGCAAAAATTATCCGGGCTGAATATTTCTTTGCGGGTCAGGTAATCAATGGAACGGATGCGGGCGATGCGGGTTGGCGTGTTGTAGAGCGAAGCGGCCAGCTTGCAGGCCACCAGATTGACTTCGTCGCTTTGTGTAACAGCCAGCAGCATGTCGGTGTCTGCGATACCCGCCTGTTCGAGCGTGGATGGGTGAGCGGCATTGCCGGTCAGCGTGCGCAAATCCAGCCGATCCTGAAGTTGGCGCAGTTTCTCGCCGTCACAATCGACCACGGTAATGTCATTTGCCTCGCTCACCAGGCTTTCCGCCACCGTGGAGCCGACCTGGCCTGCGCCGAGTATCAATACCTTCACGCTATCCCCCTTAACTTGCTGGCACGACCCTGAGCACCGTGCTCATGCCATGCAATGCGCTTCGCGTCATGCCGTATTTTTCCATTTGATCGAGCAGCCCATGCTGGCAATTTGCTCGCGCGGCCCCTGCCCGGTTTGCGCCACCTGAACCATGGAATTGAACAGATCACGCGGGGCATCGGCAACCGCCTCCTTGCGCGAAGCATCCAGCCGGCCGCGATACTGCAATTCCAGATTGGCATTAAAGCCGAAAAAATCCGGCGTGCATACCGCATCGTAATCTTTCGCAACCTGCTGGGTCTCGTCCCACACATAGGGAAAAGGATAGCCATACTGCCGCGCCACCCGCTGCATGTTGGCGAATGAGTCTTCGGCATATTCGGCGGGGTCATTGGACATGATGGCGATGCTGTTGATGCCGTATTGCAGCAACGCGCGCGTGTCGCGCACGATGCGGTCGCGAATGGATTGCACATAAGGGCAATGATTGCAGATAAACATCACCAGCAGACCGTTGCTGCCGCGCGCACTGGTGAGGTTGTAGCGCTTGCCATCCACGCCGGGCAGGTCGAAATCGCGAGCCTTCCAGCCAAAATCGCACAGTGGGGGTTGCAAACTGACCATCGCTTGTTCCTGACAACCAACTGAAGGCCGTTATATTATCACGCCAGCCCATTCGCCCCGGAATCTGAACATGCCTTTGCCACGCTTCTATTGCCCCTTGCCGCCGCATGCTGGCGACTCCTTCGAACTGCCCCCTGACGCCGCTCATCATGCCAGCCGCGTCCTGCGCCTGCGTTCGGGCGATGCCGTACAACTATTCGATGGCGCGGGAAATGCGCTCGATGCCGTCATCGGCCCAATCAGCGGCAAACGCGTCCTGCTGGAAAAGCTGAAACCCCGCGCCATCGAACCGCAACCCCCTCTGCACATTGTCCTGGCCCAAGCCTTATCGAGCAGCGAAAAAATGGATTGGGTGATCCAGAAAGCCACTGAACTGGGCGTCGCAGAAATCCAGCCGCTAGACACCGAACGCAGCGTGGCCAAATTATCCACCGAACGCATTGCCAAACGCCTCGAACATTGGCGACAAGTGACCATCTCCGCTTGCGAGCAATGCGGACGCAATCTGCTTCCTGAGATACATACGCCACTGAACATCATGGTATGGCTGCAACAAATGAACGCGCTATCGCAGGAAGCGCCGGCCGCAAAATTTATCCTGCTGCCACAGGGTACGGCTTCATTGCACAACCAGGCGAAACCGCCCGGTCGCGTCGTATTGCTGGTTGGCGCGGAGGGCGGCTTTACCCCGGTGGAAAGCAATAGCGCAGCCCGCTGCGGCTTCACACCGATCCGCATGGGGCCGCGCGTACTGCGCACCGAAACCGCTGCGGTTGCAGGGTTAGCCGCCCTGCAAACACTGTGGGGAGATTTTGGCTAGTAGGGAGTGGGGCATAGAGAAAAAACATGCCCTGCATCAACAGACCCATCGCCGGACAGTTGCTAGATGTGGCGTAGCGCGGCATGATGCGCGCTGTGCAAGAATCATAACGAGGAGGCGCTGAATGCCCATCACCACCACACCCGATTTTGTTGCCTGGTTCCGCTCCGTTGCGCCCTATATCAACGCGTTTCGCGGCAAAACCTTTGTCTTCGCCTTTGGCGGAGAAGTCGTAGCCGACGGCAAGTTCGTAGAACTGACGCATGATTTCAATCTGCTTGCCGCACTCGGCATCCGGCTGGTGCTGGTGCATGGCGCGCGCCCGCAGATCGAACAGCATCTGGCACACAACAACCTCGACGACACCTACCATCACGGCATCCGCCTCACGGATGCCGAAACCATGCGCTGCGTAAAGGAAGCGGTAGGCAGGGTGCGCGTGGAAATCGAAGCGCTGCTGTCGATGGGGCTCGCCAATTCGCCAATGGCCAACGCCGATATCCGTGTGGCTGGCGGCAACTTCATCACCGCGCAACCCATCGGCATCATCAACGGCGTGGATCTGATGCACACCGGTAGCGTGCGCAAGGTGGATGTTGCCGCGCTGAACGATCGCATGGATTTCGGTGAGGTGGTGCTGCTTTCGCCGCTGGGCTATTCACCCACCGGGGAGGTATTCAACGTTACGCTGGAAGATGTTGCCACGGCCACCGCCATCGCGCTGGATGCCGACAAGCTGATATTCCTGATGGACACCGACGGCGTGCAAGACAAGAAGGGCAATCTGCTCAGGGAGCTTACCATCACCCAGGCGCAGGACGTGCTCTCCACTAAACGCAAACTGCCGGACGATGTAGGCCTGTTTCTGCCCTGCGCGATACGCGCCTGCGAAGCCGGCGTGGCGCGCACCCATATGATCAGCCGCCACACCGATGGCGCGGTACTGCAGGAGTTGTTCAGCGATGATGGGATCGGCACGATGATGGTGGAAAGCACGCTCAACACGCTGCGTGAGGCCACCATTGAAGATATCGGCGGCATTATCGAACTGCTGCGCCCGCTGGAAACGGAAGGCATTCTGGTGCGGCGTTCACGCGAACTGCTGGAGCGCGAAATCGAGCGCTTCGTGGTGCTGGAACACGACCACCGCATCATCGGCTGTGCGGCGCTGTATCCCTTCCCCAACGAGGCCGCCGCCGAACTTGCCGGCCTGGCAGTAGACCTGCAGTGCCATGGTCGCGGCTACGGCGAGGCCATTCTCAACCACATGATCTCTACCGCCAAGGCGCAGGGACTGAAGAAACTCTTCGTGCTCACCACGCGCACTGCACACTGGTTCATCGAGCGCGGCTTCAAGGAAAGTGACATTACCGAATTGCCTGCACAGAAAAAATTGCTGTACAACTACCAGCGCAAGTCCAAGGTATTTGCACGGAAAATCTAGTGTCGTAACCCGTAAATTACGAACATCATTTTGAATCCACGCGCATCCTCGTAGGGCGGATGCCCTTGGGCGATCCGCCGGATGACTTATCCGGCGAAACCGCTATGCGTTCCGCCCTACAGGTTTCGAATATGTTCCGTTAATTCTGTGGTGCGATACGAGTTCGGCCGAAACGAGGTGCCCTGCATTCTCAGGATGGCGTATTTTTCCTGAACAACGCCGACTGGGCGTGCGCTTGCAATCCCTCGCCGAACGCCAGCGTGGCGGCAATGGCGCCGAGCGATTGCGCGCCCTGCGCGGAAACCTGAATCAAACTGCTGCGCTTCTGGAAATCGTACACCCCGAGCGGCGAGGAGAAACGTGCAGTGCCGGAAGTGGGCAGGACATGGTTCGGCCCGGCGCAGTAATCGCCGAGCGATTCGGAAGTGTAGCGGCCCATGAAGATCGCGCCGGCATGTTTCAATTTTGGCAGCCAGTCCTGCGGGTTTTCGATCGACAATTCCAGATGCTCCGGCGCAATGCGATTACTGATGATGCAGGCATCATCGAGATCGGCGACATGAATCAAAGCGCCGCGATTCTCCAGCGCGGTTTGAATGATGTCGCGACGTGGCATTTGCGCCAGCAGGCGGTCCGCGCTTTGCGCCACTGCCTTGATGAAGTCGGCATCCGGCGACAGCAATATCGCCTGCGCCAGTTCATCGTGCTCGGCCTGCGAAAACAGGTCCATCGCGATCCAGTCCGGATGGGTCTGCCCGTCGCAGATCACCAGAATTTCCGACGGCCCGGCGATCATATCGATGCCGCACACACCGAAGACGCGGCGCTTGGCAGAGGCTACGTAGGCGTTGCCTGGGCCGACAATCTTGTCCACCTTGGGAATGGTCGCCGTGCCGTAGGCCAGCGCCGCCACTGCCTGCGCGCCGCCGATGGTGAACACGCGATCCACGCCGGACAGGTAAGCCGCCGCCAGTACCAGCTGATTTTTCACGCCGTCCGGCGTCGGCACGACCATGATCAATTCGGCCACGCCCGCCACTTTTGCGGGCAGCGCGTTCATCAGCACCGAGGAAGGGTAGGCCGCCTTGCCGCCCGGCACATACAGGCCGACGCGATCCAATGGGGTGACCTGCTGGCCAAGCAGTGTGCCATCGGCTTCGGTGTAGCTCCACGAAGCCTGCACCTGCTTGTGATGATAGTCGCTCACGCGCTGCGCGGCCTGTTCCAGTGCGCTGCGCTGTTCGGCGGGCAAACCGTCAAACGCCGCCTGCAACTCCTGCTGCGACAATTCCATCGCCGCAGCATTCTCCAGTGGCAGGCGATCGAACTTGCGCGTGTATTCCAGCACAGCGGCATCGCCGCGCCGGCGCACATCAGCAAGAATGCCGGCCACGGTCAATTCCAGCTGCTCGTCCGCGGTTTCCTCAAAAGCCAGCAGCCTGGTGAGCTCTTCATTGAACCCGGCCGCACGACTGGAAAACTGTCTGATGTTCATTTTGAAATAACCCCTATTGTCTGATCGCAAGTGCGAAAGCATCCAGCATGGGCTGAATCAGGTCATGCTTTAACTTGAGCGCAGCCTGGTTTACCACCAGGCGCGATGAAATGGCGGCAATTTCTTCGACCGCCTTGAGGTGGTTCGCCTTCAGTGTATTGCCGCTGCTCACCAAATCGACGATCGCATCCGACAACCCCACCAGCGGTGCCAGCTCCATCGAGCCGTACAGCTTGATCAGGTCCACATGCACGCCCTTTGCGGCGAAGTGATCCCTGGCGGTCTGCACGTATTTGGTCGCCACGCGCAAGCGCGCGCCCTGGCGCACCGCAGACTCATAATCAAAATCGTCGCGCACCGCAACCATCATGCGGCAACGCGCAATATTCAGATCCAGCGGCTGGTACAGCCCAGTTCCGCCGTGTTCGTTCAACACGTCCTTGCCCGCCACACCGATGTCCGCCGCGCCATATTGCACATAGGTCGGCACATCGCTGGCACGCACGATAATCAGGCGCACCTCAGGCCGGTTAGTCGCCAGAATCAGCTTGCGCGAGGACTCCGGGTCTTCGAGCGAAGTAATGCCCGCCGCGTTCAATAACGGCAGCGTTTCTTCAAAAATACGTCCTTTGGACAGTGCGATGGTAATCATAATTTTATGTTCACGAGTCAGTCACAAACGGGCAATCTCGGTGAAGGGCTCGTGCCTGCGGCACTCAAGGGAGAAGGGGAAAGGGTAAAAACCTCCAATCTGCCGCTGCTCTTCTCCCTCCCCCCTTCTCCCTTCACAAGCCGCACAGTGGTTCTTATTTCATCCGACGAATATTAGCACCGAGCGCCGACAGTTTCGCTTCAATATGCTCATACCCGCGATCCAGATGGTAGATGCGGTCCACGATGGTCTCGCCCTGCGCCACCAGTCCGGCGATGACCAGGCACGCCGAAGCGCGCAAATCGGTCGCCATGATGGTCGCGCCTTCCAGTTGCGCGCAACCCTTGATCATGGCGGTATTTCCTTCCACGTCAATCTGCGCACCAAGGCGGCGCAGCTCCTGCACGTGCATGAAACGGTTCTCAAAAATCGTTTCGACCACCATGGCACTACCTTCTGCGATAGCATTCAACGCCATGAACTGTGCCTGCATGTCGGTAGGAAACGCCGGATAGGGCGCAGTGCGCACATTCACCGCTTTGGGGCGTTTATTCATTTGTAGGTTGATCGTGCCCCCGGCCATTTGAATAATCGCACCAGCCTCCTGCAGCTTTTCCAGCACGTTGTCGAGGATATCGGCACGGGTATCGGTCAACGTGATATTGCCGCCTGCTGCCGCTGCCGCCACCAGAAAGGTGCCGCTCTCAATACGGTCCGGCATGACACGATGGCTCGCACCATGCAACTTTTCCACCCCGGTAACCGTGATGGTGTCGCTGCCGGCACCCTCGATCTTCGCGCCCATGCTAATCAGGCAGTGCGCCAGATCCACCACCTCCGGTTCGCGCGCCGCATTTTCCAGAACCGTTATGCCGTCCGCCAGCGTTGCGGCCATCATCAGATTTTCCGTGCCGGTGACACTGACCAGATCGAAGCATATCCGTGCCCCCTTAAGCCGTTTCGCCTGCGCGTGGATGTAACCGTGCTCGATATGAATTTCCGCGCCCATCGCCTGCAGACCTTTGATATGCAGGTCGACCGGGCGTGAGCCGATGGCACAGCCGCCCGGCAGCGAAACGCGCGCCTCACCGAAGCGCGCCACCAGCGGCCCCAGCACCAGAATTGCGGCACGCATGGTTTTCACCATGTCGTAAGGTGCCTCGAGCTTGTCAATTTGCGCTGCAGACAGGGTAACCTGACCGCCGTTTACCGCTATCGCCACGCCCATCTGCTGCAACAACTTGCGCATTGTGCCAACATCATTCAGATCAGGCACATTACCAAGCTGCAGCGAATCGCCGGTCAGCAAGCTGGCGCACAATATTGGCAAGGCCGCATTCTTGGCGCCGGAGATACGCACTTCGCCGTTAAGCCGGCTGCCACCCTGAATTGCCAGTTTTTGCATTGTCTGCCTAGTTGTGTTTTTGCCGCGCTTCTGGCGTGCAGGTTTTTATTGTTAATGTATGAAAGAATCAGGCAGATTGCTGGGGCAACAATTCTGCCACGCCATACAGATGTGCCAAACTGAGCAAATCTTCCGGAAGACCGGCCACGCGCAAGGTATGCTGACTGCGCTGTGCAGCTCGTAGCCAGCCAAGCAACATGCTGACCGCCGCGGAATCCACCGCCTCAACCTGCGACAGATCCACCAGCAGATCTTCACGGGTCAAATGCTGCAAACCTGCCTCGAACAACTCGGGCACGGTCGCAATAGTCAGGCGGCCGCGCACCACCAGCCGGCCATCCTCGCGCGTAATCATTTTGCCTCTTCCTTGCGCAGTGACACATTGGCTAAGCTAGCATTTTTATCGGACAGCATCTTGATCAGGCCATCAATGCCGTTTTGGTCAATTTGCGTGCCGAAGGTACTGCGGTAACTGATGACCATGCTGACGCCCTCTATGGACACATCGAACGCTTTCCAGCCATTGGCCGTTTTTCTCATTTCGTAATCGACCGGGATGGACGGGGCACCCGGTTTAGTAATCGTGGTCTTGACGGTCGCTTCGGTCGCATCGGCGGCCATCTCGAACGGTTTGAATTCTATCGACTGATCGCGATACACAGTAAATGCCTTGGTATAGGTGCGCACCAGCATATTGCGAAACTCCGTCACCAACGCCTGCTTCTGTTCAGGGGTTGCGCTACGCCAATACCTGCCCACCGCCAACTGCGTCATGCGCGCGAAGTCAAAATGCGGCAACACCTTGGCATCCACCAATTCCAGAATTTTTTTCTGGTTGCCTGCCTGGATGTCCTTGTCCTGCTTGACGATCTCAATAACATCCTGCGCGGTGCTCTTGATCAATACATCCGGCGCGACCATCTCGGCCCGGGCAACACTTACCAGAAACAGCAACGCGACAACACCTTTCAACAACATGTTCATTCCTGAAACCCCTTGATTATTTAGCCGACTCATCTGCCTTGCTGTACAGGAACTTGCCGATCAAGTTTTCCAATACCATGGCGGACTGCGTCATCTTTATTTGTTCGCCCTCTTTAAGCATCTGATCGTCGCCGCCGGGCATGAGCCCGATGTACTGTTCGCCCAGCAAGCCGGAAGTCAGGATATTGGCGAAGGTATCTTTGGGAAACTGGTAACGCTTATCCAGGCTCATCACCACCTTGGCTTCATAGCGTTCCGTATCCAGGGTGATATCTGTCACCCGCCCCACCAGCACGCCCGCGCTCTTGATCGATGCCTTGGACTTCAGGCCGCCGATATTTGCAAAATAGGCATGCACCTGGTACGCCTCCGACACGTTATAGGTACCCAGATTCCCCACCTTCATCGCCAGCATCACCAGCGCACCAATACCTGCCATCACAAAGATCCCGACCCACAGATCCATCGTTGTACGTTCCATAACTCAATTCCCTCTAAACATGATTGCGGTCAAAACAAAATCCAGTATCAGAATCGCCAGTGAAGAAGTGACCACCGTGCGCGTCGTCGCGCCGGATACGCCTTCCGCCGTGGGGGGTGCATCAAAACCCTCGAACAGCGCAATCACCGTTACCACGATGCCGAATACAAAACTCTTGAGCACGCCGTTCATAATGTCTTCGCGAAAATCCACGGCGGCCTGCATCTGCGACCAGAACGATCCCTCATCCACACCGATCTGCACCACGCCGACCAGATAACCACCGAACACACCCACCGCGCTGAACAGGGCAGCCAGCAGCGGCATGGAAATTACGCCGGCCCAAAAGCGCGGCGCAACGATGCGCGCGATCGGATTCACCGCCATCATCTCCATCGCCGAGATCTGCTCGGTTGCTCTCATCAGGCCGATTTCCGCCGTCATCGCCGAACCGGCGCGGCTGGCAAACAACAACGCGGCCACCACCGGCCCCAGTTCGCGTACCAGGCTTAACGCCACCATGCTGCCCAGCGCCGACTCTGAGCCGTAGCGCTTAAGCGTCTCATAGCCCTGCAAGCCAAGCACCATGCCGACAAACAGCCCCGCTACCACGATAATGATAAGCGACATCACTCCGGTAGAAAACAGTTCCTTGCTGATCAGGTGAAAACGCCGGAAACCGCTGCCCGAGTGCTTCAACGTGAGCAGAAAAAAGCGCGTCGCCACACCGATGCGCCACACCGCATTGATGGTGTGGCGGCCAACTCCCTTGATCGCATTAACTGCCGGCATTGTGTCAGTCTCTCAAGTTCAGGTCTTGGCGGTAATCACCGCCGGGATAATGGAAAGGCACGGGGCCGTCCATCTCGCCATGCACAAACTGGTGCACAAACTCCTTATCGGAAGCGCGGATCTCGTCAGGCGTTCCCTCCGCCATGATCACCCCACTCGCCACAAAATAAACATAGTCCACGATTTTCAGCGACTCCTGCACATCATGGGTAACGATGATCGAGGTCGCCCCCAGCGCATCATTCAGGCGACGGATCAAATCGCCGACCACGCTCAGCGAAATCGGATCCAGTCCGGCAAACGGCTCATCATACATGATCAACATCGGATCGAGTGCCACGGTGCGCGCCAAAGCCACGCGCCGCGCCATACCTCCGGACAACTCGGACGGCATCAGGCTGTGCGTACCGCGCAGGCCGACCGCCTGCAGCTTCATCAATACCAGGTCATGGATGATCTCTTCCGGCAGATCGGTATGCTCGCGCATCTGGAATGCCACGTTGTCATAGACCGACATATCGGTGAACAACGCGCCAAACTGGAACAGCATGCCCATTTTGCGCCGCATGGCGTACAGCCTCTTCCGATCAAGCTCGTGAATCACCTGCCCGTCCACCTTGACATAGCCTTTGGTCGGCTTGAGCGCACCACCGATATGGCGCAGCAACGTGGTTTTGCCGCAGCCACTCAAGCCCATGATGGCGACCAACTTCCCCTTGGGAAAGACCATGTTGATCCCCTGCAGGACAGGCCGCCGATCATAGGTGAAGTTGAGGTCACGAATTTCGACCAGGGTGGGTGAAGACAAAATTGGAATCCTGTGGTTCAGAGGGGCGCATTCTAAACCAGCCACATTGCAATTCTCAATACATTCAGTAAGTAAATGAGCCGTCTTTCCATTTATCTGTTGAGATTGCGCCTGCTTGCCGTTATGCTCGACGCCTGATGCCTACCACCATGAGCTCAAATTGAACGCCTCATCACGTCCCGACCTGATGATCGTTGACGACGACCCATTGGTTCGCGAGGGGTTGGCGGTGGCCCTTGGCAATGATTTCAGCGTCCATCTGGCTGAATCGCGCGCTGCCGCCATCGATTTATTGCGCGCTTTGCCGGCCCCCCCGCAACTGGCGCTGATCGACCTGGGACTGCCTCCCGTTCCGCACCGCCCCGACGAAGGCTTTCATCTGATCGCCGAATTGCTGGCGCATTCTCCAGCAATCAAGATTTTCGTTTTGTCCGGGCAAGATGGGCAAAGCAATGCCCGCCACGCGCGCGTACTGGGGGCGACCGATTTCATTGCCAAACCCTGCGCACCGGAAAAAATCAAGAAACAGCTCAACGACGCGCTCGCCGTTCAGGGCGGGGAACACAGCCTCGGGCAATCACTCGGCCTCATCGGGCAGAGCGCGCCCATGCAAACGCTGCGCAACCAGATTGCCATGTATGCGGCCATCCCCTTCCATGTGCTGATTGAAGGAGAGTCAGGCTGCGGCAAGGAACTGGTAGCTGCCGCGCTACAAAAACTGGGCAGCAAGCCGGACACGCCATTCAAAGCCCTCAACTGTGCCGCCGTCTCTCCCACGCTCATCGAACCCACCCTGTTCGGCCACAGCAAGGGAGCCTTCACCGGCGCGACGAGCGCACAATCCGGTTTTTTCGAAGAGACTGCGGACGGCACACTTTTTCTCGACGAGATCGGCGAACTGCCGTTGGAACTTCAGACCAAGCTGCTGCGGGTGCTGGAAAATGGTGAATATCAACGCGTCGGCGAAACCGAAACACGCAAAAGCCGGGCACGCATCATCGCCGCGACCAATCGCAATTTGCGCGATGCAGTCAAAACCGGCACATTTCGCAGTGACCTGTACCACCGCCTGAATGTATTTTCAATTTCGGTTCCGCCGCTGCGCGAACTGGGCCAGGACAAGCTGCTTCTACTCGACCATTTCCGCGCTTATTATGCGCAGCAAATCAGGCAGGCACCTTTTGAACTGGCCCCGGATGCATTGCAATGCTGGGAACACTACGGCTTCCCCGGCAACACCCGTGAATTGCGCAATATCGTCATTCGCCTGATCACAAAATATCCCGGCATAACAATTGATGCTACGCAACTACGGGATGAATTTGACCCGCTGGAGACCTCCGCTTCAGCAGTCGGAGAACTCAAAAAGAAAATCCAGGACAGTCTCCAAGCCGGCAATTTCAATCTGGATCAATATCTGCACGAACAGGAATATTGTCATATTGCCACCGCACTGGAACTCGCCTCCGGCAATATCAGCGAGGCCGCTCGGCTGCTCGGTATCAACCGAACCACGCTGCACAGCCGCCTGGGCGCACATGAGAAATTTAACCCATAGGATTCCCAAATGTACCTGGAACACTTTGGACTGACCGAGCAGCCCTTCAGAATCACGCCCGTGACGGTGTTCTTTTTTTCCGGCGCCAATCGCGGTGATATCCTTGATGCGCTGATCTACTCGTTAAGCGAAGTCGAAGGCATCATCAAGGTCAGCGGCGAGGTTGGCAGCGGCAAAACCATGCTATGCCGGATGCTGCTTGAGAAACTTCCTGAGCATATCGAAACCATCTATCTGGCGAATCCCAGCCTGTCACGCGAAGAAATGCTCTACGCGATCGCCGATGGGCTTGGTTTGGGCATCGACGGCGAGCGCGTCGGTGTCATCATGCGCAACATTCAGAACAGGCTCGAGGAAAAAGCGCGCGCCGGCAAGCGTGTTGTCGTGCTGGTGGATGAGGCGCATGCCATGCCGCTGGACACGCTGGAAGAATTACGCTTGCTCTATAACTTGCAGGTCGGCAATGCCAAGCTGCTGCAAATCATCCTGTTTGGGCAACCGGAGCTGAATACCAAGCTGGATCAGCCAAACATGCGCCAGCTCAAGGATCGCATCGTGCATCACTTCCACATGCAACCGCTGTCGCGCAGCGCGCTTGAAAGCTACCTGATGTTCCGCATGCGCGCGGCAGGCTACCATGGACCAGACATTTTCTCGGCGGATGCCGTCAAACTCATTGCCGGCGCATCCAATGGATTGATGCGCCGCGTCAACATTCTCGCGGACAAGTCTTTGCTGGCGGCCTTTATAGAAGACACCCACGACGTCAAAACGCGCCATGTGCAAGCGGCGATGCGGGACAGCGAGATCAAGCTTGCCCGAGTCCTGCCCGACAAAAAATTGCTGGCGGGCGGTGCCGTTGCCGCATTGCTTCTAGCAGGTCTGGTTGCCTGGTGGGCGGCAAAGCCCAGTGTGGGAGGCCGCGAACAGAAGACAGAAATCAATATCTCCTCCACACCAGCGACTGCAATTGCAACGGACCTGCAGCCCACAGTCTCTGCTCAACCAGACAGCTCGCCTGCGCCAGCAACCGAGAAAAAATTGGCGCAAACTGACGTTACTGAAAATCCGCCATCGAAAACGGCAATAGCTACCGCGCCACCCACGACGCGCGCCGCCCCGATAGTCAGTCAATCAAGTCTGTTTGAACAACGCATGACGGCTGGCCAACAATTGCTCAAACAGAAAACCGCTGTCGCAGGCATTCAATTGTTCTACAGCGAAACGATGAACCAGGATCGCATTGAAGGCTTCCTGATACGCGCTGATAAACTGGGCGTACTCTCCGACATTTATCTGCTGCCCGCCAAGTTCGGGAACAAGACTGGCCTGCGCGCATTCTACGGTGCCTATCCTTCAGTTTCTGCAGCGCGCAGCGGAATCAATGACCTGCCAAAACGCTATCAGGAAGCCTTCTCCGTCTCCGTTTATGCGTACTAATATATAGGCCGAATGGCATATTGAGCAAGGATTGCAAAGCTGTTAGGCTCCCTCTCGATAGAAAGAATAACGACATGAAAATATGAAAGAATAAAATACAGTCAGAAGGGAAAGAAGAGAATGCGTTCACGCAATCTGCTGTACCTTTGCGCTACCAGTGCACTTCTGGCAGGTTGCGGCACCAAACCGATTCATCCCTCGGACAAGCATATCCAGCTTCAGGATAGCTTGCCGACCTCCTCAATTCCACAACCTATCAGACGGGCTGCGCTGCTTCCCCCGCCCAAACCTTCCGTCAAAGCGGACACTTACAGCGTCGTTGTCACCAATGTCTCGGCACAGGAGATTCTGTTTGCCCTGGCGCGAGATGCAAAAATCAACCTGGATATCCATCCCGGCATTGAGGGGACCGTCACCCTGAATGCACTGAGCCAAACCCTGCCGCAAATTCTTACGCGCATCGCCAAGCAAATTGATATGCGCTACGAATTGGAAAATGGCAACCTGACCGTGATGCCGGACACGCCCTATCTGCGTAGCTACAAAATTGACTATGTAAACATGACGCGCGACACCGAGGGTGATATGGCCAATGCAACGCAAGTTGGCTCAGGCACATCCAGCGGCGGCGCAACGGGAACAAGTGGCAACAATTCTTCACTCACCATCAAGAACATCTCCAAAAATCATTTTTGGGAAACCCTGATCCAGAACATCAAGGACATTCTGCGCGAGACCGATAAGGAAATTGTTGTGGGACGCCGTGCTGCCACCAGCAGCCAGCAGGATTCCCCAACCGGGACTGCAGGTGCAGAAAAATCCGAGCCTTCAACGCAGAGCAGCAGCAAAGCGCCCGTAAATGTCTCAGCCGAGAGTGATTACAGGAACTACCAGACCCTGCTGGCTGCCTCGGTCATCGCCAACCCGGAAAACGGCCTGATCACCGTGCGCGCCACCGGCAAACAGCATGAGAGCGTTCAGAAATTCGTTGATCAAATCATGGCTAATGCACGCAGGCAAGTCTTGATCGAGGCCACCGTCGTGGAAGTACGGCTGAATGACCAATATCAACAAGGCATCAACTGGTCTTTACTGCAGCGCGGCGGCAGTGGTTTCCAGTTAACTCAAGCGGCAACCGGCCAGACCGGTGTCGGAACCGGCTTGGTCGCCAGCAATACTGCAAGCTTGTTCGTTCTTAATTACAGCAATACCACCTCCAGATTAGGCAATTTGGCCGCATCAGTCTCGCTGCTGGAATCGTTCGGCACAGTCAAGGTATTGTCCAGCCCCAAGCTGAGCGTCATGAACAATCAGACCGCCATGCTGCGCGTCGTGGACAACCTGGTGTACTTTACCGTCAAGGCTGACACGACAACCAACCAAACCAGCTCAGTCACCACTTACACCACCACGCTCAACACCGTCCCCATCGGTTTCACCATGAGCGTGACACCGCAGATCAATGAAGGCGACACGGTGCAGATCAACCTGCGTCCTTCAATTTCACGTCTGCTGGGTTATGTCAACGATCCGAATCCGTCGCTTACTGTTGCCAGTCCCATCCCGGTAACCTCGACGCGTGAAATGGAATCGATATTAAAAATCGAAAACTACCAGATCGCGGTAATGGGCGGGCTCATGCAGGATGAAGCAAAGAACAACACCGATACCATACCCGGCCTGTCCAACATCCCGGCGGTGGGCAATCTGTTCAAGAATCGCAACGACATCAACACCAAAACCGAACTGGTGATTTTTCTGCGCCCGACAGTCATCAAAGATGCCAGCATCACCGGAGATTTCAGCGCTTACCGCGACATGCTGCCAAACCAGGATTTCTTCAAAGAATCCCCGCCGGCAGATCCCGAAAAGCCGTGACATGAGCCTGCTTCTGGATGCACGTAAAAAAACGCAAGCAAATGGTCATGCCACGTCGGCTGACGAACTACGGATGGAAGACCAGGACTTGGAAGCCAGCGAGGAGTCAAGCAGCACCGGCGACACCCAACGTGTTGAAGAGGCAGCACGTAGCGCCGGGCAGAATCTGTTCAGCGCAAAATCACCCCTGCCATTACCGGGGCGCTCACCGCTCAACCAGAAAATCTTGTTTATCTCGGGTGGCACAGTTCTGTTGGTCGCAGTCGGCATGGGTTATTTATGGTATCTCGACTCGTCCAGCACCATTACGCCACTCCACCCGGCTTCTGCCAGACCTATTGTTCAAGCCCGGCCGGTCGATCAGGTACAGCCCGCCACCCTCGCCGCGCCACAAGAAACCCTGATTCCCGGCATCGGCACACAGGCTGCCAGCCAGGGCACCCTGAAGGAAAAGCCTTCCGCCCCTCCCGAGAACGTACCGGTCCAGCCGGCACAGGTGAGCGAACCGCCACGCCCGGATGACAGCCCGATAAAAATTGAGCCGCAGAAAGAAGCCGAGCAAATCAATCCGCTACTGCTGGACGCGTATTCTGCCTACCGGCGGGGCGAACTGGGTCAGGCACAACAGCTGTATCTGGCGCTGTTCCAGAAAGATGCGCGCAACATCGACGTACTGCTGGGACTGGCCACCATTGCACAGCAACAGGGAAACAACATGATGTCGGCGCAGTATTACGCCCGCATTCTGGAACTCGACCCGCGTAATGCGGCGGCCAATGCCGGTGTGTCCACGCTGAGAGTCGGTGACGAAAACACCGAGAGCCGGCTGAAAAACCTGTTGCGCGAACAGGGCAATGCCGCCACATTGCATTTTGCGCTGGGCAATTTTTACGCCGAGCAGTCGCGCTGGGGCGAGGCGCAACAGGCCTATTTCAATGCCAATACACTGGAACCCGGCAACCCGGAATTCATCTTTAACCTTGCCGTCAGCCTTGACCATCTTGGCCAAGGTCAATTGGCCTTGCAACATTACCAACGTGCCTTGCGATTTGATCCGTCACACCGCGCGGGTTTCGATCACGCGCAAATCGAACTACGTGTAAAAGAACTGTCTCGCTGATTAATTCATGATCGAGAACCAACTTCAACAACCGCTGGGACGGATACTGGTCGACAAAGGCGTGATCAGCGACGACCAGTTGCGCATCGCCCTGCAGGAACAAAATAAAACGCATCAGCCGCTGGGACGCCTGCTGGTGCGCCTTGGCTTTCTCTCGGAAGCCACCATCCGTGATGTACTGTCTGAAAATCTCGGGCAGGAAAGCGTAGGCCTCGACGCCATCATCATCGACCCGGTCGCGCTGGCGCTCATCCCCAAGGACGTCGCGCGACGCTATCAAATACTACCGCTGTCAGTGGACAAGGCAAGCCACGTCATGACCCTGGCCGTCGCCGATCCGGACAACATTATCGCGCTGGATCAGGTGCGCGCCCTGCTCAAGGATGAGTACCGGCTCATCACCCAGCTTGCCAGCGAATCCGACATCCTGCGCGCGATCGATCAGTACTACGGCTTCGAACTTTCCATCGATGGCATCCTGCACGAGATCGAACCGGGTGAAATGGAGTACCAGACCCTGCAGTCCGGCGTGAGCGAGTTCAGCCAGCCCGTGGTGCGTCTGATCGATGCGCTGCTGACCGAGGCGGTGCAGCACGGTGTTTCCGACATCCACTTCGAACCGGAAAGCAGCTTCCTGCGCATCCGCTACCGCGTCGATGGCGTGTTACGCCAGGTACGCAGCCTGCACAAAAGCTTCTGGTCAGCGATGGTGGTGCGCCTGAAGGTGATGAGCAACATGAATATCGCCGAAACACGTGCGCCACAGGACGGGCGGATTTCCCTGCGCCTGTCCGGCCGCCCAATTGATTTCCGCGTCGCCTCGCATCCCACCACGCACGGCGAAAACATCGTGCTGCGCATTCTGGATCGGCAGAAGGGCATCGTACCGCTCGACAAGATCGGCCTGGACGACGCCGCGCTTCACATGCTGAAAATGATTATCGCCAAACCGGAGGGTCTGGTACTGGTAACCGGCCCGACCGGCAGCGGCAAGACCACCACGTTGTATTCCATACTGAATCACATCAACACCGAGTCGGTCAACATCATGACACTGGAAGACCCGGTTGAATATCCGGTTCCGCTGATCCGCCAAACCTCGGTAAATGAAGCCGCCAAGCTGGATTTTGCCAACGGCATTCGCTCCATGATGCGCCAGGATCCGGACATTATTCTGGTCGGTGAAATCCGCGACCACCCTACTGCCGAAATGGCATTCCGCGCTGCCATGACCGGCCATCAGGTGTATTCGACACTGCACACCAACTCGGCCATCGGTGCGATCCCGCGCCTGCTCGATATCGGCATCCTGCCGGACATCATGGCTGGCAACATCATCGGCATCGTGGCGCAGCGCCTGATACGACTGCTGTGCAAGGAATGCAAATACGCCTATCAACCGGATGCGCCGGAGCGCAGGCTCTTGGGTATCGGGCCCAGCCAGGATATCACCCTGTATCGCGCCGCCGGTTGTGACACCTGCAACCACCATGGCTACAGTGGCCGCATTGCCCTCATGGAACTTCTGAAGATGGATCACGATCTGGATGATCTGGTTTCTTCCCGTGCCAGCACCAGCAGGATCAAGGAGGCCGCGCTCGCCAAAGGATTCCGCCCGCTGGCCATAGATGGTATTCGCCGAATTCAGCAAGGCCTCACTTCGCTCGCAGAGGTTAGCCGTGTGGTGGATCTGACTGACAGGTTTAGCTAATGGCACTCTATTCCTACCGTGCAATCAACAGTCAGGGAAAGTCCAGCAAAGGGCTGCAGGACGCGGCCAATGTAATCGATCTGGAGTTGCGGTTGAAACGAGGCGGCCTGGATCTGATTAATGCCGATGTGGACACCGGAAAATATCGCATTGGCCGCAGCAAAATCAAACGCCCCGAATTGATCACTTTTTTCTTCAACCTTGAGCAACTCACCAATGCCGGCGTACCGTTACTGGAAACCCTTGCCGACCTGCGCGACACGATGAGCGACATGTACTTCCGGGAGATCATCGCCAATCTGCTCGAGATGATCGAGGGCGGCCTTAAACTTTCCCAGGCAATGGCACATCACCCGGATGCATTCGATAAAATCTTCATCAGCCTGACGCATGCCGGAGAAGAAAGCGGCCGACTGCCCGAGGTCTTTAATCACATCACCGAATCGCTCAAATGGCAGGATGAAATGGCATCACACACCAAGACCATCATGATTTACCCCGCTTTTGTCGGTTCCATCGTGGTGGTGATCACCTTTTTCCTGATGATTTATCTGGTTCCGCAACTGGTCGGTTTCATCAAGGGCATGGGGCAGGAAATCCCGATCCAGACACGCATCCTGCTTGCCACCTCGGCATTCTTTGTGGATTACTGGCACCTGCTGATTATCCTGCCGATTGTTCTGCTGGCTGTTGCCAAACTGCTTATTGTCTCCAGCCCGAAAATGCAGTTTCGGTTTGACAACCTGAAACTCAATTTCTGGGTAACCGGCCCGATCCTGCGCAAAATTATCCTGGCGCGCTTCGCCAATACCTTCGCCATGATGTACGGCTCCGGCGTGAGCATTCTCGACTGCATCGCCAATTCACGCGACGTGGTCGACAACCAAGTGCTCGCAAAGAGTCTGGATGACGTGGCGCACGAAATCGAATCCGGCAGGAACCTTACGCAAAGTTTTCAGCAGACCGGCATGTTTCCGCCGCTGGTTATACGCATGCTCAAAGTAGGCGAAGCGACGGGCTCGCTGGACAAGGCGCTGCTCAATGTCAGCTATTTTTATGATCGCGACGTGAAAGATTCCATCCAGAAGGTGCAAGTCATGATCGAACCGACCATGACACTTATCCTCGGCGCATTACTCGGATGGGTCATGTTGTCGGTGCTATCGCCGATTTACGACATCATCGGCAAGGTGCAATTCTGATGAAGCGCCTGCTGCTATTTCTGAGTGCCGGCCACCTCCACGCGCAACTCATGTCGCGCGGCAATATCGTTGCACAACACGAATTCTCCGGCTCGCCGGATGGACAGAAAGATTTCGCCAAATTTCTGAAAACCGCGCATTGCCGAACTTATTTGCTGGTGGACTTGATCGAGGAAGATTTTCGCCAGGAAACTGTTCCGCACCTGTTCGGGAGCAGTCGCAAGGCGTTGCTGGCTCGTAAATTCGACCAGTTCTACCGTGGCACGCCTTTTCATCAGGCAACCTTGCTGCAACGGCAAAAAACCGGACGGCGTGACGACGACATGCTGTTTTCCGCACTGACCAATCCGTCACTCATCAAGCCCTGGCTGGACATCCTGCTGGCTCAGCAAACCCCGCTCGCTGGCATTTATTCCGTGCCACAGATCAGTGCACCACTGGTCAAAGATCATCTATCCGATCATTTATTACTCATTTCCTGGGAAAAATTTTCCGGACTGCGTCAAACTTATTTCAGCAAACATCGGCTGCAAATTTCCCGGCTGACACCCATCAGCAGCGACCAGACCTTCCAGCAAGTCGCGGTAATAGAACTCACCCGCACTTACCAATACCTGAAAAGCCTGAGTCTGTTGCCCTCAGGGCAAACCCTCGATGTGCGCCTGCTGGCCCATAGCAGCGACCTGATCGAAATACAAATGCACTTGCCGAGAAGCGCGGACGTGCGCTATGACCTTGTTAACCTCGCGGATATCGCCAAGCAACTCAAGATTGATTACCAGTTCACCGATTCGGATGCCAGCCAGCTATTCCTGCACCAACTCACGGTGCATCCGCCGCAAACTAATTATGCGAGCGCGGCGCACACGCACTACTTTACGCTATGGCAATTAGGACGCGCGCTTAACCTGACGGGGGGCATCCTGCTGGCCGGTATGCTGTTGTGGGGCGCGGCCAATCTCTGGCAAAGCAGCAGCAGCGCATCAGAAGTGGCGTCTCTCAAAGAACAGGTACAGCGCACCTTGAACGAAACACAAAAAATCACCCAAGCCTTCCCGAACACCTATGCGCTCGCGGCCGACATGAAGACAGGCGTAACCGTGATGCGCAAGCTTGGTCAATACAGATATGTCCCGAATGACATTCTGCACCCGATCAGTGGGGCACTTGACCTCCACGCCCAGATTGAGCTCGATACGATTTCCTGGCGGATGAGTGCTGCCGAGCCGGTTGCGCCTAACACGCTTGCCGATGTTCCCGCGCAAGTCATTACCCTCAATGGGCGCCTGCTTGGTTTTGCAAGCGACTTCCGGGCCGCATTAAACTACCTGGCGCAATTCCAGGAAAGTTTGTCGGCGCAGGGTTATCAGGTAACGGCGCTGGTAATGCCGTTTGACGTCAGCCCGAGTGGCAGCATCACGGACCAGAACATTCCGAATGACCACACGCTGAACTTCTCTCTGAAGCTTTCCCGGAGGCCGCCATTATGAAGTTCTCCAGATCAGATTTCTCTCTGATACGCTGGAGCGTTCTGGCTTTTTGCCTCTCATTACTTGCCAGCTCGGCTATTTTATACAACAGCGGCGATTATGCAGAAAAAGCACAAAATGAATTGCACGCCGCACAAACCCTGCTCAACGATGCGCGCAATCGTCTGGCAACGGCCTATCAGGATCAGGAAAATATGGAGATTTATTCCAACGAATATGGCTCTTTAATTAAAAACAAAGTCATTGGCGACGATCAGCGCCTGGACTGGATGGAAGGTTTAGCAAAAATCCGCCAGCAGAATCTGGTGACCGAATTTAGTTACACCATCGCACCGCAGAAAATTTATACACCCCAGGCGCCGGTGAGCGCGGGAAATTTTGACATTCACTACAGCGAAATGGAGTTGCAGTTCGACCTGCTGCATGAAGGACAACTGTCCAATTTCTTTGCTGCGCTCAGCAGCCAGATCAAGGGCTGGTATCAGCTTGAAGGCTGCAAGCTGCAACGCGCCGCCTCGGCTGAGGGTGCTGGCGCAACTGCCACGACGCATGTCAAGGCGAAATGCAACGGCGGCTGGATCACATTGAAGAACCGGAACACACCCCAATGAAGAAGATCTCAATCATTGCTTCGGCAATCACCCTGTTTGCCATAACGCCCTCCTGCGAAGCAACCGAATTGGGCCGCCTGTTCTTTACGCCCGAACAACGTGCGCGCCTCGAGTTCGGACAGCAACCGGACATCAAACCGCCCGGTCGCCCCCCTGCGCTGAGTGTCGGCGGCATCGTACAGAGACAGGGTGGTGAGCGCACCGTTTGGATCAATGGCGTACCGCAAATCACCGGCGCAAGCGATGAACAGTCACCGGAAAGCGTCCCGGTTGCCATCCCTGGCCAGTCACAACCTGTCAGGATAAAAGTAGGACAAACGGTGCTGTTGCCTCCAGCGGAACCACAAGAAATAGCAAGCCAGGACCCTGGGGAATCGGGCGACTGATTGATGTCACGCTCTCAACATATTTACCGCCCTTCGTGCAGACAACAAGGCGCCGCGTTAATTGTGACCATCGTGATTGTAGTCATGGGTATTGCCGCCGCACTGGTCGGCACGCTCAGCATAACCACGCTGAGAAACGCGCGCCAGGAAAATACTGTCATCGCGCTGGCGCAGGCCAAAGAGGCATTGATCGGTTATGCCATTACCTATGGCGATACCCACACGGGCCAGGTGCACGGCTATCTGCCCTGTCCAGACATCAACGGCAGCAACGGTGAAGGCAGCAGCCCGCTGGGATCTTGCGGGAGCAAGAACGTCAGTCAGCTTGGCCGTCTGCCATGGAGAACGCTCGGGCTTGCGCCGTTGCGAGATGGTGACGGCGAATGCCTGTGGTATGCGGTCTCGGGCACATACAAAAACAATCCCCAGACCGGCCTGATGAACTGGGACACCAATGGGCAGTTACAGGCCTACGCAGCGAACGGCACCCGGCTGGACAGCGACAGCAACCAGGTGGTCGCAGTGATCTTTGCCCCCGGCACACCTCGAAACGCACAAAATCGCAGCGGCAGTGACGCACCCCTCTGTGGCGGTAATTACACCGCGTCCGCCTATCTGGACAATAACACCGCACGCAGCATTAACAATGCCAGCGTAAGTGCTGTTGCTTCCGCAGTCAGTCAATTCATTCAGGGCGAGAATGATGGAGAAGTGAATGACCGCATGCTATTCATCACCCGCCAGGATCTCTGGAACGCGATGCTGAAACGCGCTGACTTCACCCGTAAACTGAAAGACATGACCAGAGTCGTGGCAGAATGCCTGGCAGATTATGGCAACAACAATGACTGGTCGAGCAACAAGAGCCTGCCATGGCCGGCACCGCTCTCGCTGAGCGATTATGCGGTAAACAGCAATTACGACGATAACGACGACCGATACGCAGGTCGCGTTCCATACCGGGTCAATACCTCGAAAAGCGATTCGGACAATGACATGGGCGGATCCAATCTGATGACTTCGGGCAACGGCCTGGACTGCCCCTATTACGCAGCCTCTCCCTCCACCGAACTGGAACTGCTGTACCCGTGGTGGGACAACTGGAAAGATCACCTGTTCTATGCCTTGAGCGATGAATACAGACCGAGGGAGGCCAGCACCAACTCATGCTGGGGCTGGGGCGGCGATTGCGTTAATATCAATGGTAGCGGCAGGTATGCCGCGATCGTGCTGTTTGCGGGCAGCGCGCTATCCGGCCAGAATCGCGCCAGCACGACCACCACCAATAGCGAGCGCGGAGTTCTGTCAAATTATCTGGAAGGGCGCAATGAAAGCAACTACCCCAATAACGGCGGGAATGACAATTATCAAACCGAGACAGACAGCAGCATGTTTAACGACGTCCTGTATTGCATCGAAACCAGTCTGAACGTGAATGAATGCCCCCTGCCATGAAACATATCCAACCTTACTCATGTCGCGGCTTCACGTTAACGGAAATGGCGATCGTGCTCGCCATCGTCGGATTGTTGCTGGGCGGCCTGATACCGACGCTGTCCACTCAGATGGAGTCACAGCGTATCAACGAAACCCGCAAACAACTGAGTGAAATCCAGCAGACCTTGATTGGCTATGCCATTATCAATGGCCGCCTGCCCTGTCCGGCGCAAGCCACCCTGGCAACGGGACAAACCAATGCCGGCGTGGAGGCCATCACAGGCAACACTTGCGCCTGCGTTGCTGCTTCGGGCAACACGGTGGCCACCAACAGTGCCATTGCCTGCACCGGCACCACCGTGACCGGTGTGCTGCCGTGGGCAACGTTGGGGATCAAGGAAACGGACGCATGGGAACGCCGCTATACCTACCGGGTCACCAGGCGCTTCGCCGATCAGATTGCCGCCGGCACGACTGATTGCAGCCCTGCCCTCTCCACCCCCCCGGTGGCATCCAGTTTTGCGCTGTGCTCACCTGGCGTACCGGATGTTATTTCCGCCGCATCGGGTGGCACGGCAGTCGCGACCGATGTGCCGGCGGTATTTCTCTCGCACGGCAAGAATGGCGCCGGCGCCTACATCAGCAATGGTAGCCAGCTGGCTGGTGCCAGCGGCGATGAAGCCGAGAACGCCGACAACAACAACACCTTTGTCAGCCATAACACGGCCTCAAATTTCGACGATCTGGTCATGTGGGTTTCGATCAACACCCTGCTCAACCGCATGGTTGCAGCAGGAAAATTGCCCTGATCGAACCGTAACGACCGCCGTCTGCTGCCCCGCACGTTGTATTCCGGTTAAAATACGCTCTCCGTTTTTTAGCAACACAGCTCGAAGCAAAGTTCAGCCATGCCCACTCCAATCGCTTTTTTCCCGTCATGCTCCCAAGCAATCGCCGAAACAGAAC
Source organism: uncultured Gallionella sp. (assembly GCA_964355765.1). Taxonomy (GTDB): domain Bacteria; phylum Pseudomonadota; class Gammaproteobacteria; order Burkholderiales; family Gallionellaceae; genus Gallionella. The sequence continues at coordinate 3,359 of CAYHEM010000002.1, read as the reverse complement.
TGAGCATGTCGCCCATCGTGGGCAGCCGTGTGGAGCTGCAACTGCTCACCACGCTGACATGCAACCTGAAATGCACTTATTGCTCGCTCGGCGTGGGCGACGTGGTCGGCTCGCATGACAAGGTTTCCTATACCGTTGACGCGCTGAATGCCTTCATCAGGAAGCATCTTTCCGAACATGAGGTTTATGTCACTTTTTACGGCGGCGAGCCGACCCTGAATCTCGGTTTCATCAGGGAGATCATGGAACGTTATCCCACCTTCCGCTTTCAGCTTCAGACCAACGGCACGCTGCTCGACAACCTGCCGGACAGCGTCCTGTCCAATCTTTCCAACATCCTGATTTCCATCGATGGCGGGGAAGCGATCACCGACGGTTTTCGTGGACGCGGGGTGTATCGGCAAGTAATCAAGAACACTCAAGCGGTGCGCGACCGTATGGCGGGCACTTTCACGGCGCGCGTAACCTGGAGCAACGAGGATACTTCGTTCGAAGAGCTGGACGAGCTGGCGCGCACTTTCGATTATGTGTATTTCCAGTTCGTCGCTGGTGAAGGCACCTATACGCCCGCAGCGATGAAGAGAAAAAAAGCGGTCATCACGCAACTGGTCGATAAATTCTTTTCCAGCGGCGAGCTGTACCCGGTCATTCCGATCATGGGCATCGTGCGCAACAAGGTACTGCCAACGCGCGCGAGTGAGCTCTATCACGGCAAAACCCAATGCCGCGCATCCACACACATTCTCAACGTGATGCCGGACGGCAAGGTATTCCCGTGCCCGGACATGATGTATGCACCCGAGATGCTGCAGGGCGATGTCGTCGCAAACTGGCTCAAACCCAGCCCGCTGCAACCACATCCGAACATGCCGTGCGGCCAGTGCGAGGCGCAGGCGTGGTGCCGGGGCAATTGCATGAAAAATCTCTATCTCGCCTACGTGAAAGACGACGAACGCTACCGCACCAACGTCGTCGAACCGATCTGCGATCTGGTGAGGTTCCTGGGGAAAGAAATAGACCGTCACGATCCGCACGCCTGGTATACAAAGGCGCCGCTGGATGTGCGCAACACCCTGCGCGATTGCGAAGTCTACGAATATGTGGAGATCATGCCCTGACGTGCAGACGGGGCGCCAAAACCGTCATTGCGGGCCGCACAAGCATTATGTCCATCCAGTGCTTTGACCTTGTTGCTACCTTCATGGATTGCTGCGCGACGCTCGCAATAACAAGCGCCGGGCTTATCAGGGCTGTCCAGGGGACAGCTCTCCGCTAGAACACCAACCGCTCGCCCTGTTCGGCGAACAGCTCGGAAAGCTTGCCAAACAGCTCACTGCCATCACGCTGACTGCGCCATACACCGCCCTGCCACGCGTAATGAAAGCCGCCAGACCTGGCGGCAACCCAGATCTCCTGATTTGCATCATGGCGATTGATGATGACCTTCTGGCCGTTATCAAACTCGACATCCAGAACGTTGCCACTGCGACTACACTCGGCATTGCTGTCATCAATCGCCGCTTCGATGCGCGCCAGAACGGCATCGGCCAATGGGTTGAATTCGCTTTCAATCATGTTCAGCCTTTATAATCCGCGTCATCGAGTTTATCTGGGTTATGAAATGCGTTCGACAATTATCCTGGTTATCGCATTACTGTTGCAAGGCTGTGGTCACAAGGGGCCGCTCACGCACCCCCCCTCTGCCCCGCCAACCTCTCAACAAGGCAACCATGAATAACTATTTCCAATATCGAAACGACGCGCTACAGGTTGAGCAAATACCGCTGGCGGATATCGCCGCGCAGTTCGGCACACCCTGCTATGTGTATTCGCGCGCCGCATTGACTGACAGTTACCGCCAGTTTGCAAATGCCTTGGATGGACGTGACCACCTGATCTGCTATGCCGTAAAGGCAAACTCCAATCTGGCGATCCTGAATATATTTGCGCGCTTGGGTGCAGGTTTCGACATCGTGTCCGGCGGAGAATTACAGCGCGTGCTGGCGGCGGGCGGTGAAGCGCGCAAGGTGGTGTTTTCCGGCGTGGGCAAGAGCGTTGCCGAGATGCGCATGGCCTTGGAGGCGGGCATCCTGTGCTTTAACGTCGAGTCCGCTGCCGAACTGGAACGGCTCAACGAGGTGGCGGGCAGCATGTCCAAAGTCGCGCCAATTAGTTTACGGGTAAATCCCGATGTGGATGCCAAAACGCATCCCTACATTTCCACTGGCCTCAGACAAAACAAGTTTGGCGTGGCCTATGGAGAAGCGCTGGCGCTGTATCGCAGAGCGCAGGCATTGCCGCATTTGCGTATCACCGGTGTGGATTGCCACATCGGCTCACAGCTCACCGAAACCAGCCCGTTCATCGCGGCCACAGAAAAGGTGCTGGCACTGGTCGATGCGCTGGCGTGTGAAGGTATCCAACTCGACCACATCGATCTCGGTGGCGGCCTGGGTATCTGCTACAACGACGAGACACCACCGGTCATTGCGGATTATGTGACCGCGCTACTCAATGCGCTCAACGGACGCAGCGAAAAATTAATTTTCGAACCGGGGCGGGTGCTGATCGGCAACGCCGGTGTACTACTGACACGCATTGAATATCTCAAACATGGTGAAGAAAAGAATTTTGCTATCGTGGATGCCGCGATGAATGACCTGATGCGTCCGGCTCTGTACGATGCGCACCATGACATTTTGCCGGTATGTCGCCAACCCTCTGGTGGAACTACTAGCCATTCGACTGAGCCCGCAAGCGGGCAAGCCGCTGATTACCCCCAACCATCCCCCACTTGCGGGGGAGAGAGCGAACGTGAGATGCAATCTTCGATCTACGAAGTGGTCGGCCCAGTCTGCGAAACAGGCGACTTTCTCGGTCATGCACGCAAGCTGTCCATCGCGCCGCAGTCTTTACTGGCCGTGCTTTCCGCTGGTGCGTATGGGATGAGCATGAGCTCCAACTATAACACCCGACCGCGGGCTGCCGAAGTGATGGTGGATGGCAATGCCGTGCATCTGGTGCGGAAACGCGAAACGGCACAGCAATTGTATGCAGATGAAAAACTGATTTTGTAAATGTTGCAATTTCCACAAAAAAATTACGAAATTTGTTGCAGGTTTTTTTAAACGTGGATAGAGTGCCGATGCCGCAAGCGTCTTTCGCTAGAACACAGGGCGTTTGGGTGTGAAGTGAGTCGTAGTGAATGTTCTAAATTTTTATGGAGAGTGAAAATGGTAACATCCAACACAAAAGCAAAGACGCCCGCAGCGAAGAAACCGGTAACGAAAAAAGTAGTCGCCAAGAAAAAAGTAGCCGCCAAAAAACCGGCAGCGAAAAAAGTAGTCGCCAAGAAAAAA
>CAYHEM010000001.1:239886-242132 GCA_964355765.1 uncultured Gallionella sp. | reverse complement strand
TTGGCTTTAATCAACTCTACTTCTGACCGCTGCTAAAAATGGGGGGATTACCCATCGAGACAACTGGATTTTTTGGAGCGCCGACGTCTCGTCGGCATGATGCGGGCGGGGACGCCCGCGCTCCCGGAGATTGTAGAAAAGCGCACAAGGTGCATCAAAGCATGAGCGGGGTGGCAACTGCGGTTTTTAGATTGCTGGTACTGTTTAGTGCCCGGTTTGTTTGCGTATTTGCTGAATAGCGCGCAATTGTGCAATCGCTTCGGCCAACTCAACCTGTGCCTGTGCGTAGTCGATATCGGAACCGCGATTTTTGATGGTTTCTTCCGCTGCCCGCTTGGCTTCCTGTGCGCGGGCTTCATCCAGATCGGTACCGCGTATCGCGGTATCCGCCAGGATGGTCACTACGCCGGGTTGCACTTCAAGCATGCCGCCTGAAACATAGATGAGTTCGTCCTGCGCCTGATCTGCCCGCTTGATCCGGACCGAGCCCGGCTTGATGCGCGTCATCAACGGGGTGTGGCGGGGATAAATACCCAATTCGCCCATTTCCCCGGGGACGACTATCATTGTTGCCAGCCCGGAGAAGAGTGCTTCTTCCGCGCTGACTACATCGACATGTACGGTCCCGGGAAAGAGCGCTTCTTTCTTGCTTTCCACATCGTCATGTACCGTCGCTACCATGCTTGTCCCCTTGTGCCTTTACAGTGTCTTGGCTTTTTCAACTGCTTCTTCGATGCCGCCGACCATGTAGAACGCCTGCTCCGGCAGGTGATCGTATTCGCCGTCAATAATTCCCTTGAAGCCCTTGATGGTGTCTTTCAGGGTGACGTATTTGCCCGGGGCGCCGGTAAACACTTCGGCCACGTGGAACGGCTGCGACAGAAAGCGCTGGATTTTGCGCGCACGCGCCACGGCCAGTTTGTCTTCCGGTGCCAGTTCGTCCATGCCCAGAATCGCGATGATGTCGCGCAATTCCTTGTAACGCTGCAGCGTGGCCTGAACGCCGCGTGCCACGTTGTAGTGTTCTGCGCCGACGACCAACGGATCGAGCTGGCGCGAGGTGGAGTCCAGCGGATCAACCGCAGGATAAATACCCAGCGAAGCGATGTCGCGCGACAGCACCACGGTGGAGTCAAGGTGCAGGAAGGTGGTTGCCGGAGACGGGTCGGTCAGGTCATCCGCCGGAACATACACGGCCTGAATCGAGGTGATCGAGCCGGTCTTGGTCGAGGTGATGCGCTCTTGCAAACGTCCCATTTCTTCCGCCAGCGTCGGCTGGTAACCCACCGCAGAAGGCATACGACCCAGCAGCGCGGACACTTCGGTGCCGGCCAGGGTGAATCGGTAAATGTTGTCGACGAAGAACAGGATGTCGCGGCCTTCATCGCGGAAATGCTCGGCCATGGTCAGGCCGGACAGCGCCACGCGCAGCCGGTTGCCGGGAGGCTCGTTCATCTGGCCGAACACCATGGCGACCTTGGATTCTTCCAGATTGTCCAGCTGGATAACGCCGGCTTCCGACATTTCATGGTAGAAGTCGTTGCCTTCGCGGGTACGCTCACCCACGCCGGCGAAGACCGACAGGCCCGCGTGCTGCTTGGCAATGTTGTTGATCAGTTCCAGCATGTTCACGGTCTTGCCCACACCCGCGCCGCCGAACAGGCCCACCTTGCCGCCCTTGGCGAACGGACAAACCAGATCGATCACCTTGATGCCGGTTTCCAGCAAATCAATCGACGGGGAGAGTTCGTCAAACTTTGGCGCATTCTGGTGAATCTCGCGGCGTTCCTCGCAGGCAATTTCACCGGCATCGTCAATCGGGCGACCCAGCACGTCCATGATGCGGCCCAGCGTACCTTTGCCGACCGGAACGGTAATGCCCCTGCCGCTGGCATTCACCAGCATCCCGCGACGCAAGCCGTCGGATGAGCCCATGGCGATGGTGCGCACGACACCGTCACCGAGTTGCTGTTCCACCTCAAAGGTCAAGCCTGCCTCGGCAGTGGACGATCCCACGTCTGCCAGTTGCAACGCTTCATATACCTTGGGCATTTGGTCGCGCGGAAACTCGATGTCAACCACCGCACCGATACACTGAACAATCTTTCCTTGACTCATTTTTAGAATTCCCCGTCTAAATATAATTTTGTAACGCGCTGCCTGTTCTCAATTAACCTATTGCCGCTGCACCAGTAGGAGCCCGATTTATCGGGCGATAACCAATCTTAAAATCGCCCGATATCGCC
>CAYHEM010000001.1:0-239786 GCA_964355765.1 uncultured Gallionella sp. | reverse complement strand
CGATAAATCGGGCTCCTACATTTTGTAGCTTTATTTTCTGACCACTGAGTAACTCGCCGTAGCGTCAACCCACCGCCGCTGCGCTTTCAGGATTTGGTCCCGACTAACGTTAACCTACTGCACCTGTAGGAGCCCGATTTATCGGGCGATAACCAATCTTAAAATCGTCCGATATCGCCCGATAAATCGGGCTCCTACATTTTGTAGCTTTATTTTCTGACCACTGAGTAACTCACCGTAGCGTCAACCCACTGCCGCTGCGCCTGCGACGATTTCTGAAATCTCGCGGGTAATCGCGGCCTGGCGTGCCTTGTTGTAAATCAGCTTGAGCTCGCCGATGACGCTCTTGGCGTTGTCGGAAGCGGCTTTCATCGCCACCATGCGTGCGCTTTGTTCCGAGGCCATGTTTTCCACAACTGCCTGATACACCAGCGACTCGACGTAACGCAACAGCAGTTCATCGATCACCTGTTTGGGATCCGGTTCGTAGATATAGTCCCAATTGCCCTTGGCCGTCCCCAACTGCTCACCGCTCAACGGCAGCAATTGATCCATGCGCGGTTCCTGCTTCATGGTGTTAATGAAATCGTTGTAGCACAGGTAAACGGCATCGATTTCACCCGCCGCATAAGCATCCAGCATCACCTTGACGGTGCCGATCAGCTTTTCAATATGTGGCGTGTCACCCAGTCCGGTCAGCTTGGATTGGATCTTGGCGCCTATGCGCGACATGAAACCCAGCCCCTTGCTGCCGATCGGGCAAACCACGATACCCTTCCCCTCGCCTTCCCAGGTCTTCATGCGGGTGACGGCCATGCGCAGGATGTTGGTGTTCAAGCCGCCGCACAATCCCTTGTCGGAGGTGATGACAATGAGTCCGACATTCTGGACATTTTCCCGCTTGTCCAGGAAGGAATGTTCATATTCCGGATGGGCGCGTGACAGGCGCGCTGCGACATTGCGAATCTTTTCGGCATAGGGACGCGATGCACGCATACGTTCCTGGGCTTTGCGCATCTTGGCTGCGGCGACCATTTCCATTGCGCGCGTGATCTTGCGTGTATTTTCTACACTCTTTATCTTCGCGCGGATCTCTTTACTGCCAGCCATTTTTTACTCCCCGCCTCAATAAACAGCCGTCGACTTGAATGACTCAATCGCTGCAGACAACAGTTTTTCGTTGTCGGCGTTCAGCTCCTTGCTGGTCTCAATTGCGTCCATCAGGCTCTTGTTGCTGGATTTCAGGTAGGAATGCAAAGCCGATTCAAACGCCAGCGCCTTGGGTACCGCCACGTCATCGAAGTAGCCCTTGTTTACGGAGAACAGCGTGACCGCCATTTCAGCGACCGACAGCGGTGCGTATTGCAACTGCTTCATCAATTCGGTGACCAGGCGGCCGCGTTCCAGCTGCTTGCGGGTCGCCTCATCCAGATCTGAAGCGAATTGCGCGAAGGCAGCCAATTCGCGGTACTGTGCCAGTGCCAGACGCACACCGCCACCCAGCTTCTTGATGACCTTGGTCTGCGCTGCTCCACCCACGCGTGACACCGAGACGCCGGCATTGATCGCAGGACGGATACCCGCGTTAAACAAATCGGTTTCCAAAAAGATTTGGCCGTCGGTAATGGAAATCACGTTGGTCGGCACAAAGGCGGATACGTCGCCCGCTTGCGTCTCAATGATCGGCAAGGCGGTCAGCGAACCGGTTTTGCCCTTGACTTCACCCTTGGTGAATGCTTCCACGTAGTCAGCGTTCACTCTCGCTGCACGCTCCAACAGACGGGAGTGCAAATAAAACACGTCGCCGGGGTAGGCTTCACGGCCGGGCGGACGGCGCAACAGCAGGGAGATTTGACGATACGCCCAAGCCTGCTTGGTCAGATCATCATAAACAATCAGCGCGTCCTGTCCGCGATCGCGGAAATATTCGCCCATGGTGCAGCCGGCGTAGGGTGCCAGGAACTGCATCGCGGCAGAATCGGAAGCGGTTGCGGCAACCACGATGGTGTAGCCCAGTGCACCGTGCTCCTCCAGTTTGCGCACCACGTTGGCGATCGTCGAGGCTTTTTGACCAATCGCCACGTACACGCAGGTCATGTTCTGACCCTTCTGGTTGATGATGGCATCTACCGCCACGGCGGTCTTGCCGGTTTGACGGTCGCCAATGATCAGCTCGCGCTGACCGCGACCGATCGGCACCATCGAGTCGATCGACTTCAACCCGGTTTGCACCGGCTGATCAACCGACTTGCGCGAAATGACGCCCGGCGCAACTTTCTCAATCTTGTCGGTCATCTTGGCATTGATCGGGCCCTTGCCATCAATCGGCTGCCCCAGCGCATTTACCACGCGGCCGCACAATTCCGGGCCGACCGGCACTTCCAGAATACGTCCGGTGCACTTGACCGTGTCGCCTTCGGTGATGTGCTCATATTCACCGAGCACCACCGCACCGACGGAATCACGCTCCAGATTCAGCGCCAGGCCGAAGGTGTTGCCGGGGAATTCCAGCATCTCCCCCTGCATGACGTCTGACAGGCCATGCACCCGCACGATACCGTCCGTCACGCTGACTACGGTACCTTCTGTGCGCTCCTGGGTCAGCGCTTCGAAATTTTCGATGCGGCTGCGAATCAAATTGCTTATTTCAGAAGGATTGAGCTTCATCTGGATTTCCTTATCTTGATATATCTTTATCAGGCCAGGGCGGTTGCCATTTCGCCAAGACGGGTGCGCGCCGAGCCATCGATCACCCTGTCTCCGGCGCGAATAACCAGGCCACCCAACAATTCTTTGTTGATATTACAGACCAGCTTTATTTCCCGGTCCATGCGCAATTTCAGTGAACTTATAATTTTTTCCTGCTGTGCATTTGACAGCTCAAATGCCGACTCCACCACCACACTCACAATTCTTTCCGACTCGGCCTTCAGCGCCTCGTAGCTGGCTACAATCTCCGGCAACAGCAACAGGCGCTGATTTTCGATCAGCACCCGGATGAAGTTCAATTGTTGCGGCGTGGCTCGGCCGCCCAACACTGCCCCCATCAGATCGACGAGCTGCGTTTTATCAACAATCGGACTGGTAATCACGGTACGCATCTCTGCGTAGGTGACTGCCGTGGCAAGCGTCTGCAACACTTCTGACCAACCCTTCAGGTCGGCCAGTTTTTGCGCTTCTTCGAATGCTGCCTGCGCGTATGGCCGGGCAATGGTGATGGCTTCAGACATGGCGTTTAGATTTCCGCAACCAGTTTGTCGAGCAGGTCATTGTGCGCCTTGGCGTCAATTTCACGACCGAGAATCTTGCCAGCCCCGGCCAGCGCGATGGCCGACACCTGCGTGCGCAATTGCTCTCTGGCCTGAAACACTTCCCGGTCAATTTCAGCCTTGGCGCCAGCGATGATGAGATCGCCTTCAATCTTGGCTTGTGCCTTGGCTTCTTCGACAATCTCACTGGCGCGTTTTTCGCCATGGCCGACAATTTCGCCGGCCTTTTCTTTGGCTTCGCGCAAAATCTCCGCGGAACGCTTGGCCGACAACTCCAGGTCGAGCTTCGAGCGCTCTGCATAGGCCAGGCCATCCGCAATGGTTTTTTGACGTGACTCAATGGCCTCCATCAAAGGTGGCCACACAAACTTCACGGTAAACCATATGAAAATGGCGAACGACAGCGCCTGCGAAAACAGTGTCAGGTTAATGTTCATTTCTATTCCTTACGCTGGGTGTGATACCCGCAATGGTCAATTACTTGATGACGGCGAGTAGCGGATTAGCGAACGCGAACATCATGGCCAGGCCCACGCCGATAATGAAAGGTGCGTCGATCAGACCCATCAGCAGGAACACTTTGCCTTGCAGGGTAGGAATCATTTCAGGCTGGCGAGCTGCCCCATCCAGGAAGCTGCTGCACATGATGCTGATGCCGATACAGGCGGCAGCGGCGCCCAACCCGATAATCAGGCTGATGCCAATGATGGTGTAGGACTGGATCATCGCCAAATATTGAACTGTGTTTTCCATTTTTTGCTTCCTTTCGATTTACTAAAGTTGATTAAAAAATAAGTGTGACAAGAAAATCAGTGGCTTTCGTGCGCCATCGCGATGTAGACAACCGTCATCATCATGAAAATGTACGCTTGCAGCGCCACGATCAGGATATGAAAGATCGCCCAGCCGCCGCTGAACAAGGCCCCCAGGATGGTTCCGGCCAGACCGTTTGCGGCCCACATGCCCAGCAACAGAAAGATGACTTCGCCGGCGTACATGTTGCCGAACAGCCGCATCGAGTGAGACAGCGGCTTGGAGACATATTCGACCAGATTAAACATGAGGTTAAACACCCACACCAGCGGGTTGGCGCCGAACGGGGAGCAGAACAATTCATGGATCCAGCCGCCCAGCCCCTTGACCTTGATGCTGAAAAAGATCATCAATAGCCACACCGATAGCGCAAGGGCAAAGGTGGCATTGATGTCAGAGGTGGGCACTGCGCGGAAAAACTCCTGGCCGAATACATGGTGATAAATCCAGGCCATGATGTCGATGGGCAGAAAGTCCATCGCGTTCATGGCAAGCACCCAGACGAAAACAGTCAGCGCTGCCGGGGCCACAAACTTGTTGCGATCGCCATGGAAGACGCCTTTAACCTGGCCATCAATAAACTCGACCAGAAGTTCGATGCAAGCCTGTGTTTTTCCGGGGACGCCCGCTGTCGCGCCACGTACCACCCACCAGAGAAAGCCGAAGATGAGCAGGCCAAGCAGACCGGATACGACCAAGGTGTCGAAGTTTACGGACCAGAAGGCACCATCGCCTACCTGTTTGACGTTGAAGCTTAAATGATGCCCGATATAGCTGGCGGGTGTTAGTTCATGTTCAGTGGACATTACATATCCTACTCAATTATGCTCATCGTTTTCGTTATTTATGGCTCTCAAGCCCGCGCCGGACACCAGCGCAGAACCTGCCAACCCCAATATCAGGAACAAAGGAACCAGCCCCTGGTAATACTTAAAAGTCGCCAGCAACAGAATGACGATCACCAGCACCTTGATCGCTTCAGCCTTCAGCATCGACATCAGGAGGGCACCGGGCGTTAGCCCGTCAATGCGCCGCACCATTGTCAGCACGGCAAGCCCGCCAACAATAACGGACGCGCCCCCTGCCATGGCGGAAATCGCTGCATTCATTCCAGCAACCAGCAGGGACACACCCGAAATGAGTACCGTTACGATGAGTTGCCAGCGCGCCGATTTTCTGAGTGTTCGGCTTATTGTTTTGTTTGTTGCATCGTTCATTGATGTGCCCTTGGGCATTACTTGTTGGACAAGGGCAACAAAAAGCCCGCGCATTCTCTGCTATTCCCTTGCTTCAAGTCAAGTGTAATTGCCCTGAAATTATTCGCAAACTGCAGAAGTAGGCCCTGCGTGCGATTGCTCTCCATTTCGCGAGCAGGGATCGCTCCTACGCAAACGCTTAGGCTCCAGCAGGTTATTCAGGATAAACCCGGATTACTCAGTAGTCATAAATTAAAGCTGCAAAAATTGAAGTCCATGTGCTGGAGCCCGATTTAACCAGACACTTACCCATCGTTTTTGATGGCTTAGTGGAATGGCTATGCGGGGCGATCTGAATGGCGATGCCATCGCGCAATGAATTGCGCTCCCACAGTGGCGTTTTTTGTAGGAGCCCGATTTAACCAGCCACTTATCCATCGTTTTTTGATGGATTAGTGGAATGGCTATGCAGGGCTATCGGGCGATTTTAAGGTTGGCTATCGCCCGCCAAGTTACTTAACGGTTATTCATTCTCCCCGCACGCCCATCTTTGACAGGATGCCGTCGAGCTGATCGAGCGTTTTGTATTCGATGACCAGCTTGCCGGTGCCTTTGGCACCATGACGTATTTCAACATGGGCGCCAAGCCGGTCGGCGACTTTTTCCTGCAGCCTGACGATATCCCGCCCGGGCTTGGCTTTCTTGTGCTTGGGCGCCGGGTTCAATAAATCCTGCACCAGCTTTTCGGCTTCACGCACCGACAGGCCGCCTACCACGATCTTATTGGCCAGCAATATCTGCTGGGCGTTCTCCAGCGCCAGCAAGGCGCGAGCATGGCCCATGTCGAGATTGCCTTCCATCAGCATGGCCTGCACCGGCTGCGGCAGCTTGAGCAGGCGCAACAGGTTGCTGGCCGCACTGCGCGAGCGACCCACTGCATCCGCGGCGACCTGGTGCGTCATCTTGAATTCGTCGATCAGGCGCTGGATGCCCACGGCCTCTTCCAGCGGGTTGAGGTTTTCACGCTGAATATTTTCAATCAGCGCCATCGCCAGCGCCGCATTGTCCGGCACGCTGCGCACCAACACCGGCACATGGGTCAGTCCCGCCAACTTCGAGGCGCGCCAGCGTCTTTCGCCGGCAATGATTTCGTAACTGTTGTCCGCCAGTTGGCGCACCAGGATCGGCTGCATGACGCCCTGCGCCTTGATGGATGCCGCCAGATCATTCAGCGAAGCCTCGTCCATGTGCGATCGCGGCTGATACTTTCCCGGCTTGAGCAGCGAGACGTTCAAGTCGCGCATCACCTCGTCTTTTTCACTTTTGCCGCCGGACAGCAATGCATCCAGTCCGCGCCCTAATCCCCTGAGTGGTTTTGACATAATGTTTTCTCTCTTTAAGCTTGAGCAGCCGATTGCGCTGCGTTATTCATTAACTCTCCTGCCAGAGCCAGATAAGCCTGCGTCCCCTTGGAAGATTTGTCGTGGTACAACACCGGCACGCCATAGCTGGGCGCCTCTGCCAACCGCACATTGCGCGGAATCACGGTGCGGTAAACCTTGCTGCCGAAATGCTCCTGCAATTGATCCGAAACCTGCTGTGCCAGCGAGTTGCGCGGGTCGAACATGGTACGCAGCAGGCCTTCGATTTCCAACTCCGGGTTCAAATTGGCGCGCACTTTGCGGATGGTGTTCACCAGATCGCTGAGCCCCTCCAGGGCATAGTATTCGCACTGCATCGGGATCATCACCGACCTGGCCGCACACAAACCATTCAGGGTCAGCAAATTCAGCGCGGGCGGGCAATCGATCAGGATATAGTCGTACTGCTCCGCAACGCTTAGCACGGCGTCGCGCAAGCGCGTCTCCCGATGCGACAGACCGACCAGTTCAACTTCCGCGCCGGCCAGGTCCCGATTGGCGGGCAGCAGGTCATACTTTCCAGCCTCCGAGCGGACCCGCGCCTCGACTATCGTCTTGTTGCCCAACAACACCTCATAAACACTGGCCTGCAAATCACGCTTGTCGATGCCGCTGCCCATGGTGGCATTGCCCTGTGGATCGAGATCAATCAGCATCACACGCTGTTGCGCCGCCGCGAGACTGGCCGCCAGATTCACGGTGGTGGTGGTTTTCCCCACCCCTCCCTTCTGATTCGTTATCGCTAATATCTTCGTCATGTTGCTTGGCTCCCCTTGCATGCTGCGATCACCAGACTGCGCGCCGCGTGTAAACCCGGCACCTGTAATGGTATGACGCGTTCTACCTGGCATCCCTCCGGCACACCTGCCAATTCCGGCTGCAGCGGCGCACCCTTCATCGCCACCCACCGACCCCGTTCAGCCATCAGGTGCCGGGTGGAGCGCACAAAATCACCCAGATCGGTAAAGGCCCGCGAGATGATTCCGTCAAATCTCTCCTCCGGCTGCCACGCTTCCACTCGTGCGCAGTGGACGCTCACATTTTTTAATTCCAATTCGATAATCGCCTGCTGTACGAAGCCGGTTTTCTTGCTGTTGCTGTCCAGCAGGGTGAATGGCCAGCTTGGCTGCGCGATCGCCAACACCAGTCCCGGCAAACCCGCGCCACACCCCACATCCAGCCACCGCCCCGCCCATAAATTCGGCAAAACAGCAAGGCTATCAAGTAAGTGATTACTCACCATCTGCTGCGGTTCGCGTATCGCCGTAAGGTTATAGACCTTGTTCCATTTATGCAGCAGCGCCAGATATTCCAGCAACCTGCCCTGCGCCTCCGCGTCCAGCGTAATCTTCAATTGCGCGATGCCGCGCTGTAACGCTTCCTCTAAGTTCATGCGCGCTTCTGGGTGGTTGGATCATCACGAAACCCGCGCTTGATATGCACCAGCAACAAGGAAATTGCCGCCGGGGTGACCCCGGAAATGCGCGCCGCCTGGCCGACCGTTTCAGGTTTATGCTGGTTAAGCTTTTGCTGCGCCTCAATCGATAGCCCGCGCACGCCGCCATAATCCAGGCCTTCCGGCAACCCCAGCGTCTCGTATTGTTCATTGCGCCCAATCTCGTCATGCTGGCGTTCGATATAGCCGTGGTATTTTGCCTGGGTCTCCACCTGCTCGGCGACTTTTTCATCATCCACCCCGGTGCCCGCGCCGGGCAGCGTCAGCAGGCTGGCGTAAGTCACATCCGGCCGGCGCAACAGTTCATGCAGCGAGTATTCGCGTTCGATCGGTTTGCCCAGCACGCGCGTCGCCTCTTCTGCCGGCAGATTGCGTGGATTCACCCAGGTGGTGCGCAGCCTTTCCTGCTCGCGTGCGACGGACTCGCGCTTCTGGTCAAACGCCTGCCAGCGCGCATCATCCACAACGCCCAGTCTGCGTCCGATCTCGGTCAGCCGCAAATCCGCATTATCCTCGCGCAATTGCAGACGGTATTCAGCCCGGCTGGTAAACATGCGATACGGTTCGGAAACCCCGCGCGTGATCAGATCATCCACCAGCACGCCCAGATAGGCTTCGTCGCGTCGCGGACACCAGGCTTCACGCCCGGTAGCCTGCAGCGCCGCATTCACCCCGGCCAGCAGGCCTTGCGCAGCCGCCTCTTCATAACCGGTCGTGCCGTTGATCTGGCCGGCGAAAAACAGTCCGTGGATCGCCTTGGTTTCCAGCGAACTCTTCAGCCCGCGCGGGTCGAAATAATCGTATTCGATCGCATAGCCGGGACGCAGGATATGCGCGTTCTCCAGCCCCTTGATGGAGCGCACCAGGGCCAACTGCACATCAAAGGGCAGACTGGTGGAAATGCCGTTCGGGTATACCTCATGGGTCGTCAACCCTTCCGGTTCGATAAATATCTGGTGCGACGTCTTGTCGGCAAAGCGGGTAATCTTGTCCTCAATGGACGGGCAGTAACGCGGCCCCACCCCTTCGATCACCCCGGTGAACAACGGCGAACGATCCAGACCGCCACGGATGATTTCATGCGTGCGCGCGTTGGTCTCGGTAAGCCAGCAAGGCAACTGCCGCGGATGCTGCGCGGCATTCCCCATGAACGAGAACACCGGCACCGGGTCGTCGCCCGGCTGCTCCTGCATCACCGTATAATCGATGCTGCGGCCGTCGATGCGTGGCGGCGTGCCGGTTTTCAGCCGCCCCACCGGCAAATTCAGCTCGCGCAGACGCTGTGCCAGGCTGATGGACGGCGGATCGCCCGCGCGCCCGCCCGGATAATTGGCCTGGCCGACATGAATCAGCCCGGATAAGAAGGTGCCGGTGGTCAGCACCACGGTCTTCGCCTTGAAGCGCAAGCCCAGTTGCGCAACCACCCCGCACACCCGGTCTTGCTCGACCAGCAAATCGTCCACCGCCTGCTGGAACAGCCAGAGGTTTTGTTGATTTTCCAGCCTAGTCCGGATAGCTTGTTTGTAGAGCAGGCGGTCGGCTTGCGCACGTGTCGCGCGCACCGCCGGGCCCTTGCTGGCATTCAGGATACGGAACTGGATGCCACCCTCATCGGTTGCAGCTGCCATGGCGCCGCCGAGCGCATCCACCTCCTTGACCAGATGCCCCTTGCCGATTCCGCCAATGGAGGGGTTGCAGGACATCTGCCCGAGCGTCTCGATGTTATGGCTGAGCAACAGGGTTTTGCACCCCGCGCGCGCGCTGGCCAGAGCAGCCTCCGTGCCGGCATGACCGCCGCCCACCACGATTACATCGAATATCTCGGGGAAATTCATATGAGAACCTCAAAAATCCACAATTTCATCCCAACTGCTGCGTTGCAGAAAAAATTTTCTTGCTTACATATGAAGCTTATGCGGCGCGGCGAAATTTTTTCTGCGCCTTGCATTTAGGCGAACTCTGGATTTTTAGAAGTTCCCATCTTGCAACTGTTCCTGAAAGGACGCGCATCATACATCAGCGCCCCGGGAATCCCAACAGGCATGACGCAAGGTACAACTACTGAAAATGGAATTCACCGTGCCCGCCCCTCTCCCCAACCCTCTCCGCTTGCGGGAGAGGGGGCAAACGAACCACTGCGTGACTTTTGCATTAACCCAGATAATTAATTAGAACCAAGCCCTCTTGTGGGAGCGCAATTTATTGCGCGATTCTTGTCAACAATCGCTCGATAAATCGAGCTCCTACAGCCTAATGGATCATTTGGGATTAACCGCATTGTTTCACGTGAAACCGTTATTTTCCGATACAAAACCGGCTGAAAATTTCGCCCAGCAGGTCGTCCGGGGTAAATTCCCCGGTAATTTCGCTCAGCGCGCGTTGCGCCAGGCGCAGCTCCTCGGCGAACAGTTCTGCATGAGACAACACCTCCTGCGCCTGGGTCAGGTAAGTTTGCGCCAGCGTCAGGGCGCGCAGGTGACGCTCCCGCGCCATGAAGACGCCGCTTTCCTGGTCGCGCCAACCCACCGCCTCCAGCAGCCTGGCGCGCAACTCGTCCATCCCCGCACCGGTTTTAGCGGAGACGCACACAAACGGCAGGTTAGCGGACACGGCGGAGCGACAATCCAGCAGGTCGACCTTATTAAATACCAGCAGTCGCGGGATGCCGGCCGGCAATCCGGCCAGAATCGCCTCATCCTGTTCTGTCAGGCCCGTGCTTGCGTCCAGCAACAGCAGGATCAGATCGGCGCGGTGCAGGGTCTGGTGGGCGCGCGCGATGCCCATGTTCTCCACGATATCCGCCGATTCGCGCAGCCCGGCCGTGTCCATGATATGCAAGGGCACCCCGCGAATCTGCACCAACTGGCGAATCACATCGCGAGTCGTCCCCGGGATCTCGCTGACCAGCGCCACCTCCTCGCCGGCCAGGCGATTCAGCAGGCTGGACTTGCCAACGTTCGGCTGCCCGGCAATGGCCACGTATGCGCCTTCACGCAGCAGGCTGCCCTGCCTTGCGGTGTCCAGCGTATGCTGCAAATGCGCCCGCACACCCCCCAGCAAGGCATTGCGACGCTCCTTGTCAACGGCGTCCACCTCCTCCTCCGGGAAGTCCAGCATCGCTTCGACCAGCATCCGCAGGTAGATCAATTCATCGACCAGGCCGTTTATGGCCGCGGAAAACTCCCCGCGCAGGGAACGCATCGCGCTGCGCGCAGCCTCGGTGGTATTGGCATCAATCAGGTCGGCGACGCTCTCCGCTTGCGCTAGATCGAGTTTATTGTTGAGAAAGGCGCGCCGTGTAAATTCGCCCGGTTGCGCCAGCCGCGCGCCCAAATCGAGACAGCGCCGCAACACCCGTTGCAGTACGGCTGGGCCGCCGTGTCCCTGCAGTTCAAGCACGTCTTCGCCGGTATAGGAATGCGGGGCAGGAAAAAACAAGACGACACCCTGATCCAGAATGTCGCCGTTTTCGTCCAGAAAATGACCGCAGGTGGCATGCCGCGCAATGGGCACCTTGCCCAGAATTTCGCGCGCCAGAGTTGTGGCGCGTTGCCCGGAGATTCTCACGACCCCGATGCCTCCGCGCCCTTGCGCCGTGGAAACGGCAGCAATGGTATCAACGCTTGGCTGCGGCACCTTTGACCTCTTCCTCGGCAGACCGGGTGATATACCACTGCTGGCCAATGGACAGAATGTTATTCACCACGGAATACAATACCAATCCTGCAGGAAAGAAGAAGAAAACGATACTGAAAGCGATCGGCATGATTTGCATGATCTTGGCCTGCATGGGATCAGCCGGCTTGGGATTCAGGCGTGTCTGAATAATCATGCTTGCCCCCATAATTACAGGCAAGACGTAATACGGATCCGGCGCAGACAAATTGGTTATCCAGCCAAAAAACGGCGCATAACGCATCTCCACGCTCGATAAAATTGACCAGTACAGGGCAATAAACACCGGGATTTGCACCACCACCGGCAAACAGCCACCCAACGGATTAATTTTTTCTGTCTTATACAGCTCCATCATGGCGCGGTTGAGTTTTTCCCGGTCGCTGCCGCATTGCTCTTTCAGCTTTTCCAGTTTGGGCGCGACGATGCGCATCTTTGCCATGGAACGATAGCTGGTCGCGGAAAGCGGAAAAAACAATAACTTGATTAAGACCGTCAGCAAAATAATGGCAACGCCCCAATTGTGCGTCCAATCGTTAAGCAGCGTCATCGTCCAGAACAGCGGCTTGGCAATGACGGTCAGCCAGCCATAATCTACTGTCAGCCCCAGGCCGGGGGCAATATTATTCAGCCTGTTCTGTGTGGGGCCGACATAAAGACGGGTGCCTACAACCGTTTTCTGCCCGGGAGCGATGGCCTGCTCCGGCAAAATGATACCCGCCGAATAAACGTCGCCATCCAGTTTGCGCATGAAGTACTCGCGGCTGGTCTTTTCCTCTGGCAGCCATGCCGCCACAAAGTAGTGTTGCAGTATTCCAATCCAGCCGTTGTCCGCTTGTTTGGGATATTCCGCCTTGCCACTTTCAATGTCAGAAAAAGCGACCTTTTTGAATTTTTCCACATCAGTATAGGCTGCCATGCCGGTGAAAGATTGCAAAAACATGGTGTTACCTACCGTTGCAACGCTATCGCGAACCAACTGAAAGTAGCTGCTCGCCGTTGCTGCCTGTTGTCCGGTGTTTTCCAGCTCATGGGCAACATCAATCAAAAAACTGCCTTTGTGAAAGGTAATGACCTTGGTGACTTTCAGCGCGGAATCCCCCGCCGCCGTCAGCCGCACCTGCATCTGCTCGGCATTCCCGGAGAGTACGTACTGATCCTGCTCTGAAATAAACGGGCTATGATGGTTAGGCAGTCCAGCGCCAAGCAGGCCGCTTTGCGCGACATAATTGTGAGTGTTCGCGCCGCGCTCGAAAATCATCAGCGGTTTATTCTTGTCCTGCCCATCTGGATGCCCCAGCAACGCCAGGCGACTGATATCTCCGCCAATCGTGCTAATTTCGGCCTCAAACATATCCGTCTTGACATGGATTGTTTTCCCAACTGGCTGCTGGGCGGGTTGTTGGGCAATGATTTCCGGTGCGACCGCTGCGAGCGTGGCTACCTGGGGCGCAGGGACGCCCCCCTTATTCTCTGGCGCACTTTGCTGGGTATATTGCTCAGGATGCTGATAGCGTTGCCAGCCGTCCCAAATCAACCCTAGCGAAAACACAAAAATTAAAAACAGAAACAGTCTTTGTACGTTCATGGTTGATCAAATTCTTAAATGTTTAAGGCGCGGGATCATATCCGCCTGGATTGCAAGGATTGCAGCGCAACACGCGTTTAATGCTAAGCCAGGCGCCCTTGATGAAACCGTGTTTCGCAAAAACATCGCAGGCGTAATGCGAACAGCTGGGAACAAATCTGCAGGTGGGTGGGCCAAGCGGGCTAATCAAGTATTGATAAACATGGATCAGCTTGATTACAATTTTGCGCATCGGTTTTTTACCCGGCTAAACAACGCATCCAGACTGTCGTTTCCTGTACCGCCCTCGTGGGCGCAAATGCGTTTAACCATTACAACCATATCCAACCGGCAGGTTTTAATGTCGTGCCGGCGAAACGTTTCACGGATGAATCTTTTAACACGATTTCGGTGTGGTGCGCCTGACAATATTTTTTTTCTTGCGACTATTCCAAGCCGGGCGTTTTCTTGACTGTTGCGCACAAAAAATATTTTGAAATATTCATTTTCAATCTTTTCTGCATGCAGAGCATGACTGAAGCCGTCTATGCGCAACAGTCGGTATGCGGCGCCAAATTGACCGGTGATACTAGACTGCAAGTCTGGCGCGGCCCTTGGCGCGGCGCGCATTTATAACGGCGCGGCCACCCCGTGTTTTCATGCGTACCAAAAATCCATGGGTACGTTTTCTTCTGGTTACGGAGGGCTGATAAGTGCGTTTCATGGTTTTCCTTGTGAGCGTGTTGAATCGTAAAGCGCGCCATTACAAAGCGTTACGGTACTTGTGTCAAGTTGAATTTGCTTGTTTGCCTGTGGATAAGTTTCCCTTTGCGCGGTAGAATGCGGTAACTTTTGTAGCCGCCCACCCGCCCATTACGCTCAACTATGCAGGATATTTCTTTTTGGGATTCATGCCTCCGCTCATTTGAAAAGAGTTTGCCGCCCCAACAATACAATTCATGGATAAAACCGCTGCTACTCGAGAGCGAAAATGGCTCGTTGGTACTGACTGCACCCAACAGTTTCACCTTAAAGCTTGTTCAGGAACGCTTCCTGCCCGAAATAAGTCGGCAGGCTAACCTGGTTTATTCACAGGCCCCGTCGTTCGAATTTCGTGTTCTTGAAACGGAATTGGCAAACAGATCACCAGAAACCAAATCCAGTAAGAAAGAGGCGGTCGCTCCTGTCGGAAAACCCAAAATCGAAACCTCGTTTCGCAGCTATGGGAAGCTCAACCCGAATTTAATTTTCGACACCTTTGTTATCGGCAAGGCCAACCAGCTTGCCTTTGCCGCCGCAACTCAAGTAGCAGAGCTGCCGGGCGCATCCTACAATCCCCTGTTTATCTATGGCGGTGTTGGATTGGGAAAAACACATCTGATCCAGGCGATAGGCAATCAAATCAAGGTGAACAACCCACAGGCAAAAATCTGCTACATGCACGCGGAGCGGTATATCTCCGATGTCGTTCGCGCCTATCAGTCAAACAAATTTGAGGAGTTCAAACAGTATTATCATTCCCTGGATACGCTTCTGATTGATGATATTCAGTTTTTTGCCGGAAAAAACAAAACACAGGAAGAATTTTTTTACGCATTCAACACGCTTATTGACTCGCACAAACAGGTGATCATGACAAGCGATACCTTTCCCAAGGAAATCGCCGGGCTCGATAGTCGCTTGATCTCGCGCTTTGGTTGGGGATTGACCGTCGCGATCGAGCCGCCAGAACTGGAAATGCGCGTGGCTATCCTGCTTAAAAAAGCCAGCTTAAGCGGTTACGCACTCAATGAAACCGTCGCTTTTTTCATCGCCAAGCATGTCAACTCAAATGTTCGTGAACTGGAAGGCGCATTAAAACGGGTCGAGGCTTATGTTAAATTTCATCGTTGCGCCATTTCAACAGAAACAGCAAAAGAAGCATTAAGAGACATCTTAATTGCACAAAGCCGGCAGGTTTCTATCGAAAACATACAAAAAACAGTTGCTGATTATTACCACATTAAAATGGTGGATCTGCTTTCCAAAAAAAGAACGCGCAACTTGACCCGGCCTCGGCAAACGGCGATGAGCCTCGCTCGCGAATTAACGTCAATGAGCCTGCCTGAAATAGGCAATGCTTTCGGCGGAAAAGATCATTCGACGGTTATTCATGCCTGCAAAATGATAGCAAACCTCAGAATGCTTGATGCGACGCTCGATGCTGACTATAAGGTGTTGCTTCAAATTTTACGTGGATAAGGTTGTGGGTTTCATGTATAGAATATGTCAGTAATTCGCCGTTAAGTGATCGCCGAAATAATTATCCACATTATGGCCGTTACTTATCAACATCCGCGCAACGGGGTTTGTTGATATTTAAGAGAATGTATTTAAATAGTTTTTTATGTTATTAACACAAGCAAGGGTTGCTTATTAGTTTCTATTAAGGATTTATATATTATGTTTATTGAAAAAATTGATAAAGAAACCATACTTAAACCGCTGCAAATAGTGATTGGAATTGTTGAACGAAAACAAACCTTGCCAATATTATCTAACGTACTAATTGAAAAAAAGGACGGTGTAATACGATTTACGGCAACCGATTTGGAAATACAAATTACAACGACTGTCGATATTGGCGCAGAAAGTGAGAATATTGCTGCCATCACGGTCGGAGGAAAAAAATTACAGGAAATTTTAAGAGTTCTTCCTGACCAAAGCAAAGTAACCATCAGCCTGAAAGAAAATAAAGCGCAAATTAAGACGAACAGAAGCCGCTTCAGCTTACAAACCTTGCCAGCCCAGGATTTCCCCAAGTTAAATAATCAGCTGGAAAACGCCAAAAAAATCACCCTGGCGCAAGGTATTTTGAAAGGGTTGTTATTGTCTGTTCAATACGCAATGGCGCAACAGGACGTGCGTTATTATCTGAATGGCGTGTTATTGATAATTGAAGGGAACATGCTCAGGGTTGTGGCAACCGATGGGCATCGCCTGGCTTACAACGCCAGGGAAATTGGCGGCGATCATGAAAAACAGGAAATAATTTTACCTCGCAAGGCCGTTATGGAATTATCCAAATTACTGGCCGAGAGCGATGAAAGTGTCGAACTGGAGCTTTCACCACAACAAATCAAGGCGATGTTTTCGGGTATTACCTTAACCACAAAAGTAATCGAAGGAAAATTTCCTGACTATGAGCGGGTTATCCCGAAATATAGCAACCATCTCAGCATGGAGCGGCTTTTCTTGCAGCAGGCATTACAGCGCGCCGCCATTTTATCCAATGAGAAGTTTCGTGGGGTACGCTTCGTGTTGACCGAAAAAAATCTCAGCATTATCAGCAATAACAGCGAGCAAGAAGAAGCGCAGGAAGAAATTGAGACGGATTATCATGGTGAAGCCCTGGATATCGGTTTTAATATTACCTACTTGATGGATGGGCTGAACAATATCAGCAGCGATACAGCTATTTTCTCGTTTGGTGACCCCAACAGCAGCATTCTCATGACAACACCCGAAAACAAGGAGTTTCGTTATGTTGTTATGCCGATGCGCATTTGATGTTTCACGTGAAACAAAATGGATACTGGAAAAACAATGAATGATGAATATACTTCAAGCAGCATTAAAGTACTAAGGGGTCTTGAGGCGGTACGCAAGCGTCCTGGAATGTATATTGGGGACACCAACGACGGGACCGGCCTGCATCATATGGTGTTTGAGGCGGTTGATAATGCGGTGGATGAGGCGCTGGCGGGGCATTGCAACGAAATCACCATCATTATTCATGCGGACAACTCAATTAGCGTCAGTGATAACGGACGCGGCATCCCGACCGATATTCATCCTGAAGAAAATCGCTCTGCCGCTGAGGTCATTATGACGGTGCTGCACGCGGGCGGAAAGTTTGACAGCAATTCATACAAGATATCCGGTGGACTGCATGGCGTCGGTGTTTCTGTGGTCAATGCCTTGTCTGAGTGGTTAAAGCTGACGATTTATCGCAATGGCAAAGAGCATTTTATGGAATTTAATCATGGAGACCCTGTTTCTCCGCTCAAGGTGGTGGGCGATTCCAGCAAAAAGGGGACCTTGGTTCACTTTCTGCCCGCCGAAGAAATATTTGGGCTGGTCGAATTCCATTTTGATATCTTGGCCAAGCGCCTGCGCGAGTTGTCTTTCCTGAATAATGGCGTAAAAATTGCCCTGATCGACCATCGTACCGGCAAGGAAGAAAATTTCGCCTTCAGCGGCGGCATCAAGGGGTTTGTTCAATACATGAATCGCAACAAGTCTTCTCTACATCCCACGGTATTCCACGCCATGGGTGAAAAGGACGGCATTACTGCAGAAATTGCCATGCAGTGGAACGACTCCTATCAGGAAAGCGTGCAATGCTTTACCAATAACATTCCGCAACGGGATGGCGGTACGCACCTGACCGCGCTGCGCACCGCCATGACGCGCACACTGAACAATTATATTGAGGCAGAGCAGTTGGCAAAAAAAGCCAAGGTGGACACGGCCGGCGATGATATGCGCGAAGGTTTGACCGCGGTACTGTCGGTAAAATTGCCCGATCCAAAATTCTCGTCACAAACAAAAGACAAGCTGGTTTCCTCCGAAGTGCGTCCGGTAATTGAGGAATTGGTCGCACAACAAATGAGCGCGTTTTTGCTGGAGAATCCCAGCGATGCAAAAATTATTGTCAGCAAAATCATTGATGCGGCCCGCGCTCGTGAAGCTGCGCGCAAGGCGCGTGAGTTGACGCGCCGCAAGGGCGTGCTGGATGGGATGGGCCTGCCCGGCAAGCTGGCGGATTGTCAGGAAAAAGACCCGGCACTTTCTGAGCTTTATCTGGTGGAGGGAGATTCTGCGGGCGGCTCGGCCAAACAGGGACGTGACCGTAAATTTCAGGCTATTTTGCCGTTGAAGGGCAAAATCCTGAATGTGGAAAGAGCGCGCTTTGAAAAACTGATTGGTTCGCAGGAAATTGCCACGCTGATTACCGTATTGGGTACCGGTATTGGCAAAGATGAATACAGTGCAGACAAGTTGCGCTACCACCGCATTATCATCATGACGGACGCGGATGTGGACGGATCTCATATTCGCACCCTGCTACTCACCTTTTTCTACCGGCAAATGCCGGAGCTGGTCGAGCGCGGCCATATTTATATCGCACAGCCGCCTTTGTACAAAATCAAGCAGGGCAAGGACGAGCGCTATCTTAAAGATGACCAGGAGATGAAAATTTACATGCTCAAGTCTGCGCTCAAGAATGCTGCGTTGTATCCGTCGGCAGAGGCCGCCCCGATAGAGTCTGCCGCGTTGGGGCAAATCGCCAAACAATATTTTCTTGCAGAAGCGGTCATCAATCGCCTGTCGCGCTTTACGGCGGCGGAAGCCAGCCATGCGTTGCTCACCCTGCCCGCCCTGTCGCTGGATGATGCGCAACAAGCGCAGCACAGCGCACAGCAGCTTGAAACCGCCTGTGGTGCCGGCATCAAAGTGACGGTAGAGACCGATGAGGCAGGAGACTATCGTCTGCGCCTGGAAAAGCTGTATCACGGTAATCAATCGGTCAGTTACATGGATCGTGACTTTCTGCATGGCAGCGACTACGTGCAAATTCGCCGGACAGCAGAGGTCTTGAATGGGCTGATATCACAGGGTGCATACGTCGTGCGCGGTGAACAAAAGTGCGCGGTCACCAGCTTCAAACAAGCGATCGAATGGTTGCTGGGAGAAGCCAAGCGCGGTGTAGCCGTCCAGCGTTACAAGGGATTGGGCGAGATGAATCCGTCTCAATTGTGGGAAACCACCATGGATGTAAAAAATCGCGTCCTTCTCAAGGTGCGTATTGAAGATGTCATCACGGCGGACGAGATTTTCACCACGTTAATGGGTGATGTGGTTGAGCCGCGCCGCGCGTTTATTGAAAAGAATGCGCTGGGTGTAAAAAACCTGGACGTGTAACCAGGTCGTCAGAGGAGGCGCCAGGTCGTGCCTTGCGGGGTATCTTCCAGCGCAATACCGAGGTCCAGTAGTTCCTTGCGAATGCGGTCGCTTTCGGCATAGTTTTTGGATTGTTTGGCGGCCAAACGCGCGGCAATCTGCTCGTTGATTTGCGCTTCACTCATATTTTTCCTGTCGCCGCCCTGCAAAAATTCCTGCGGGTCACGTTGTAACAACCCCAGGATACCCGCCAGCAGTTGAAGTTGGGTTGCAGCTTCTGGTGAGGGGTTGCGGTTCACTTCATTGGCGAGGTCGAACAGGACGGCCATCGCTTCCGGCGTGTTGAAGTCGTCGTCCATTGCGATCCTGAAACGCTGGGCATGAGGTTCGTTCCAGGCGATCGCCTCCGTTCGCGCCGCGCCGGTCGCCGCGAAAGCGGGCAAGGATTTGAGTGCCGTATACAGCCTCGTCAGTGCCGCCTTGGCGTCGTCGAGGTGCGCATCGGAATAGTTCAGCGGGCTGCGGTAATGTGCGCGCAGAATGAAGAAGCGCAAGACCTCGGCATCATATTTCTTCAGCACTTCGCGAATGGTGAAGAAGTTGCCGAGGCTCTTTGACATCTTCTCGCTGTCCACGCGCACGAAGCCGTTGTGCATCCAGACATTCACAAATTTGCATTGGTGCGCGCCCTCGCTCTGCGCGATTTCATTTTCATGGTGCGGAAACTGCAGGTCTGCGCCACCGCCGTGAATGTCGAAATGCTGGCCGAGCAATTCAGAGCCCATCGCTGAACATTCGATGTGCCAGCCGGGTCGGCCTTTGCCCCACTTTGAACCCCACTTTGCCTCCTCCGGTTCGCCCTCCTTGGCTTGCTTCCACAGCACGAAATCAAGCGGATCATGCTTGTCAGCAGCAACATTGACGCGTTCGCCGGCGCGCAGGTCTTCCAGCGACTTGCCGGACAGTTTTCCGTAACCCTCAAATTTGCGCACTGCAAAATTCACGTCCCCATCTGCTGCCTGATAGGCCAGCCCGTTCTTTTCCAGCTGCGCAATCATGGCCAGCATTTGCGGCACATATTGCGTGGCGCGCGGCTCATGATCAGGGTGTTGCACGCCCAGCGCATCGGTGTCTGCGTGCATTGCATCGATAAATCGTTGGGTGAGCGTATGAATGGACTCGTTGTTTTCCGCCGCGCGCTTGATAATCTTGTCGTCGATGTCGGTGATGTTGCGCACATAAATTACCTCATAGTCGCTGGCTTTCAGCCAGCGATACACCATGTCAAAGACCACCATCACGCGCGCATGGCCAAGGTGGCAATAGTCATAGATCGTCATGCCGCAAACATACATCCGCACCTGGTTGCGGGTGATGGGTTTGAATAATTCCTTGTCGCGGGTAAGCGTGTTGTAGATTTTCAGCATGATCAGCTTTGCGCCTTGGTCCAGGAGTCTTTCAACGTCACGGTGCGGTTGAATACCAGTTTGTCGCCCGGCAGATGCTCGCGGCGGTCCGCGCAGAAGTAGCCCAGTCGTTCGAACTGGTAGCGTGTTTCCGGCGCGGCATCCTTTACGCAGCTCTCCACCCAACCCTGTACCACGGTCAGCGAGGCGGGATTGAGAAACTCATGAAAGTCCTTTTCCAGGTCAGCATCCGGCTCCGGCACGGTAAACAATCGATCGTATAACCTGAACTCCGCTGATAGTGAGTGCTTACACGATACCCAGTGAATCACGCCCTTGACCTTGCGCCCTTCCGGGTTTTTGCCCAGCGTGTCGTGATCGAGGCTGCAGCGCAATTCGATGACTTTGCCGGAAGCGTCCTTCACCGCTTCATGGCAGCGCATGACGTAACTGTGGCGCAAACGCACTTCACCACCGAGGGTAAGACGTTTCCACCCGGACGGTGGCTCTTCGGCAAAATCGTCCCCCTCAATAAAAATCTCATGGCTGATCGGAACGAGGCGCTTGCCGAACTCGGGACGATTGGGATGAAAGTCAGCTTCACGTGTCTGCGCGTCGCCGAAGTTGATGAGGCTGACCTTGAGCGGATTAAGGACCGCCATGACGCGCGCGGCACAACCTTCCAAATCGTCGCGAATTGCACTTTCCATAATGGCCATATCCACGCTATTTTCACTCCTGGATACGCCAATGCGTCTGGAAAATTCGCGAATGCCTTCCGGCGTATAGCCGCGACGACGCATGCCGGTGATGGTGGGCATGCGCGGGTCATCCCAGCCGGTCACGCGTTTTTCGTTGACCAGCTGCAAGAGCTTGCGCTTGCTGGTGAGGGTGTAGTGCAGCTCGAGGCGCGAAAATTCATATTGGCGCGGGTGACAGGGAATCGTGATGTTGTCCAGTACCCAGTCGTAGAGCGGGCGGTGGTCCTCAAATTCCAGCGTGCAGATGGAATGGGTGATACCTTCCAGCGCGTCGGAAATGCAATGGGTGTAGTCGTACATTGGATAGATGCACCACTTGTCGCCGGTGCGAATGTGATGCGCGCGGCGGATGCGATAGATGACCGGGTCGCGCATATTCATGTTGGGCGAGGCCATGTTGATCTTGGCACGCAGCACCCTGCTGCCATCGGCAAACTCGCCATTTTTCATGCGCTCGAACAAGTCAAGATTCTCGGCGATGGCCCGGGCGCGGCTCGGGCTGTTATTGCCCGGTTGCGTCAAGGTGCCA
The DNA here is from genome assembly GCA_964355765.1 of uncultured Gallionella sp. Classification (GTDB taxonomy): domain Bacteria; phylum Pseudomonadota; class Gammaproteobacteria; order Burkholderiales; family Gallionellaceae; genus Gallionella. The sequence continues at coordinate 217,747 of CAYHEM010000001.1, read as the reverse complement.
CGATATTCGCGCATCTGCTCGGGAGACAGGTCGTCCACATAGGCCAGACCTTTGTTGATGAGCTCAACCGCAAAACCATAGAGCGCATCGAAATAGTCTGAGGCCCAACGTACCTCGCCATCCCACTGAAAACCCAGCCAGCGCACATCCTCCTGGATGGACAGCGCGTATTCCTCGCTCTCCTTTTCCGGATTGGTGTCGTCGAAACGCAGGTTGCACCTGCCGTGATAATCCTGTGCCAAACCAAAATTCAGGCAGATGGATTTTGCATGCCCGATGTGCAGGTAGCCGTTCGGCTCCGGCGGAAACCGTGTCACAATGCTGCTGTGCTTGCCGCTGGTCAGATCGGCGTCAATGATGCTGCGGATAAAATTGGAAAGGGTTGGTTGTGGGGCACTGCTCATGCTGGATTTCTCGATTTTAGTTTTAGTTTGCAGAATGCGCGGTGGATTTTACCCGAAACACCAGCAGGGCTGGGACGCCAACAAACAGATACGGTGAAAATGCGCACGTAATTTGGTAGAATCACCCGCTGCTTGAGCCCGCATCTCCAGGAAACCAAATAATTAACATGAATATGTTCAACCGCCCTTCTCGTTATGTCGCGCTGATTATTGGCGTATGGCTGTCAAGCACCAGCCTCGCTGCCCATGCCGGCGACATTCAGGATGCCAATAAACTGTTCAAGCGGGGTGAGCACAGTCAGGCGCTGGACAAAGTAAATGAATTGCTGGCCGACAAGCCCAAGGATGCGCAAGCGCGTTTCCTCAAGGGGTTGATCTTTACCGAGCAGGGCAAGATCGCCGAAGCGATCGCGGTGTTCCTGGCGCTCACCGAAGACTATCCTGAGTTGCCCGAGCCTTATAACAATCTCGCGGTGTTGTACGCCAGTCAGGGTCAATATGACAAGGCCAAGCTGGCGCTGGAAATGGCGATACGCACCCATCCCAGTTACGCGACTGCGCATGAAAACCTTGGCGACATTTATGCCAAGATGGCCAGCCAGGCCTATGACCGCGCTTTGCAACTGGATCGCAGCAACACCACCACAAAAACCAAGTTGGCCATGATCCAGGATTTATTCGCCGGCGGCGCCCGCGGCAAATCAACTGCCGCGCAGGCCACCGCAGTTCCGGCCGATGCGCCCTCGAACAATTTGGCGTCAGTCGAGGCCGGAGCGGTGTCAGCCGGCATAGCCGAGCCTGCGCCCGCTAAAAAAAGCGCTGAACCTGCTCCCGCACCGGATAGCAGCGGCGAGGTCTTAAAAACCGTCAACGCCTGGGCCGCGGCCTGGTCCTCCAAAAATGTGAATAAATACCTGTCGTTCTACACAGATGACTTCAAGACGCCCAGCGGCGAAAGCCGCGCGGCATGGAAAGCCATCCGGCAAGATCGCCTCACCAAACCAAAGTTCATCCAGGTGGGCATCAGCAATGCGGCCGTCGAATTCAGCGACAGCGAGCATGCCACCGTGAAATTTAACCAGTTTTACCGCGCCAGCCACCTGAAAATTTCCAACAATAAAACCTTGCAAATGGTGAAATCAGGTGATAACTGGCTGATCCAGGAAGAGCACGCCCACTAACCATGTTTAACCGGACAGTCATTTTTTCGTTGTTGTGCGGCCTGCTGTTCGGCATGGCGCAGGCTGCGCCTGATCCGCGCAGCACCGAGGCGCAATTGGCAAAAAGTTTGCAGGCCATCAAAAATAGTCGCCTCGATATCGCGCTCAACGAGGTGGACAGCCTGCTGCGCGTCAACCCGAATTTCAAGCTGGCGCATCTGGTCAAGGGTGATGTGCTGATGGCGCGCGCCGGAGCGATCGATCATTTCGGTAGTGCGGCCAATGCGCCAAGTGACAAGATTAATGACCTGCGTGACGAGGCGCGGGCGCGTCTGCAGCGTGTTTTATCACAACCCGACAGCAAGCTTGCACCTCGCTTCTTGTGGAAGCTGGATGAGCGGCAAAAATATGCGCTGGTGGTGGATACCAACCGTGCCACGCTGATTGTTTATGAAAACGTCAACGGTGAACCGCGCTATGTGACGGATTTCTACATCACCATCGGCAAGTTGGGCACTGAAAAAGTTTCAGAAGGCGACAAGCGCACACCGATTGGCGTGTATTTCATAAAAGCCGAACTGCCGAAAAACAAGCTGGCCGACATGTATGGCAGCGGAGCCTATCCGCTCAGCTACCCGAATGAATGGGATCTGAAAAACAAGCGCACCGGCAGCGGCATCTGGTTGCACGGCACACCCAGCGATACCTATAGTCGTCCGCCGCGCGCCAGCGATGGCTGCGTCGTGCTGGCGAATGAGGACCTGGAGAAACTGGCGCCCTATCTGCAAGTGGGCATTACGCCGGTCATCATTTCCAATCGCGTGGACTGGAGTGGCGAGCAGGACCAGGACGAGCGGGATACCCTGTTGCAAACGATTGAGCAATGGCGCAAGGACTGGGCCAGTCTTGACACCGACAGCTACCTTAAGCATTACGCGCATAATTTTTCCAGTGATCGGCTCAGTTACCCGGCGTGGGCGAAACAGAAACGGCTGGTGAACGGTGCGAAATCATGGATCAGGGTCGGCATGTCGAACATCAGCGTTTTCAATTATCCCGAACAACCCAATATGGTCGTGGTCAATTTTGAACAGAATTACAGCAGCAGCAACCTGTCCAATCGCATGAAGAAACGTCAATACTGGATCAGGCAAAACAATCGCTGGCAGATCATTTACGAAGGAGCCGCATAGCATGAAATATTTGTTTACCACGCTGCTCGCGCTCCTGCTGAGCTGCGCGATGCAATCATCACACTCATCAACTCAAGGCAAAAAAATCATGATCAAACTGCATACCAATCACGGCGTTATTACATTGCAACTGGACGCCGAAAAAGCCCCGATTACCGTGAAGAATTTTGTGGAATATGTAAATAGCGGTTTTTACAGCAATACCATTTTTCATCGCGTGATTGGCAATTTCATGATTCAGGGTGGCGGCTTTGAGCCAGGCATGAAGGAAAAACTTACCAGGGCCTCGATTCAGAATGAGGCGGCAAATGGCTTGCGCAACGATACTTATACGATTGCCATGGCGCGGACCTCGGCGCCGCATTCCGCCTCGGCACAGTTTTTTATTAATTTAAAAGACAATGGTTTTCTCGATTATCCAGGACAGGACGGCTGGGGCTACTGTGTTTTCGGCAAGGTCGTCGAAGGGGCTGAAGTAGTGGATAAGATCGGCAAGGTCAAGACCGGCAATCGCGCAGGATACGGTGACGTACCCGCAGAAGATGTCATCATCACCAAAGCTGAAGTGGTCAAATAAGGATCGAGGACCGGGGATTGAGGCAAAACGACTGAATTGCTTTTAACCCGGTCCTCGCTCCTCAATCCTGCCGTGCCCCATACCCTGTTTATTTCCGACCTGCATCTCAGCGCCGATCATTCCGGCAGTATGGTGGCGTTTCAGCGCTTCATGGCCGACGTGGCGCCGCAAGCCGAAGCGCTGTATATCCTCGGTGATTTGTTTGAATACTGGGCGGGCGACGATGACCTGCAGGATGAATTCCACGCCCGGGTGATGGCCGAATTGAGCGGCCTTGCACGGCGCGGCACGCTGATATATCTGTTGCACGGCAACCGCGACCTGTTGATCGGTGAAGCATGGGCGAACGCCTGCCAAGCCAGGTTGTTGCAGGATCCGACGCTGCTGGATCTGTATGGCACACCGACCTTGATGAGCCACGGCGATACATTGTGTAGCGGCGACGCAGAATATCAGCGATACCGCGCCCAGGTGCATGATGCGGCTTTTCAGCAACAATTTCTTGCCAGGCCCCTAACGGAACGCAAGGCCTATATCGAACAGTTGCGTGCGCGCAGTACGCTTGAAAAGCAAACCAAAGACAGTGCGATCATGGATGTGAGCGATGCTGCAGTCGCCGCGCTGTTGCGCGAATATCGCTACCCGCGCTTGATTCACGGCCATACCCATCTGCCTGATCGCCATGAACATGTTGTGGATGGACATCGTTGTGAACGCTGGGTGCTGGGTGACTGGCATCAGCAAGGCTCGGCATTGCGCTGCGACAAGCAGGGATGCAGGATCGTGGTGTTTTAATTCTTAACCCAGAAACAGCCGGTACGCCGGATTATCGCTTTCATCCCAGTAACGGTAGCCGAGCGAGTCGAGAAATTCACGAAACGCTTTTTTGTCGTGGTGCGGTACCTGCATGCCGACCAGCACGCGCCCATAGTCCGCGCCGTGGTTGCGGTAGTGGAACAGGCTGATATTCCAGCTGTGGCTCATGCTGTTGAGAAAATTCATCAGCGCGCCCGGGCGCTCGGGAAATTCGAAACGGAACATGATCTCGTCCTTGGCCTCGGGCGCCCGCCCGCCAACCAGGTGGCGCAAATGCAACTTGGCCATTTCATTGCCGGAGAGATCAAGCGTGGGGAGTTTGTTGCGCCGCAGCTTTTCCACCAGTTCCGCGGTTTCGGATTGATCGCGTACCTGAATGCCGGCAAACACCTGCGCCGCCTTCGGGTCGGCGAAGCGGTAATTGAATTCGGTGATGTTGCGCTTGCCAAGCAGCGAGCAGAATTTGCGGAAACTGCCGGGCGTTTCGGGGATGGTCACAGCAAGAATTGCTTCGCGTTGTTCGCCGATTTCGGCGCGTTCCGCGACGAAGCGCAGGCGGTCAAAATTCATATTCGCGCCGCAGGCGATGGCGACCAGCGTCTCATTCTTTAGATTTTCGCGGGCGGCATACAGCTTGGCGCCGGCGATCGCCAGCGCGCCCGCCGGTTCAAGAATAGAGCGGGTGTCCTCGAAGACATCCTTGATCGCGGCGCAGGTGGCGTCAGTATCCACCAGGATGATTTCATCGACCAGCTTGCGGCACAGCCGAAAAGTTTCCTGCCCGACCTGCTTCACCGCCACGCCATCTGCAAACAGCCCGACATGGTCGAGCGTGACGCGCCGCTTGGCTTTTACGGAGCGGTACATGGCGTCGGAATCGACCGGTTGCACGCCGATGATTTTGATCTCCGGGCGCAATTGCTTGACGTAAGCCGCCACGCCGGCGGCCAGTCCGCCGCCGCCGATGGCGCAGAAAATTGCGTGAATCGGCTGGGTATGCTGGCGCAAAATCTCCATCGCGATGGTGCCCTGCCCGGCAATCACGTCCGGATCGTCGTAAGGATGGACGAAGGCCATGCCTTCCTGTTGCCCCAATTCCAGCGCATAGGCGCAGGCATCGGAATATGAATCGCCGTGCAAGACCACTTTGGCACCGCGGCTCTTGACGGCATCAACCTTGATTTGCGGCGTGGTGGCGGGCATCACGATGACCGCCTTGCAGCCAAGCTTCTGCGCCGAGAGCGCCACGCCTTGCGCATGGTTGCCCGCCGAGGCGGTGATGACGCCCAGTTTCAACTGTTCCGGGGTGAGCTGCGCCATCTTGTTGTAGGCGCCGCGCAGCTTGAAGGAGAACACCGGCTGCATATCCTCGCGTTTGAGCAGCAGCCTGTTGCCGATGCGCGCGGAAAGATTGGGCGCGGGCTCCAGTGGGCTTTCGAGCGCCACGTCATATACGCGCGCGTTGAGGATGCGTTTTAAATAACCGTCCATGACCAATCGCCTGAAAAATACCCGCGCAGATTAACATAAACAGGGCAGCGGAAGCCGACGCACGCCCTTCGATCATTCCGAATTGCGTGGATAGGCGGATTGTCGTGTCAGGACGGCGGGAGGCCGATTTACTTTTTTGACCCCGGCAAGGGGGGATTTTAACGGCGCTTCTGGCAGGGCTGCTCCGGATTACCTGCAGCAACGCCTGACCCTATTCCAATTCTGCATTTCCTGCTGCACAAGCCCGATTTTACGATGTTAAATCGCGTCACAAAACCTTCGCTAAGGTTGCCCGCAGCCTTGAGACAAGGTAAGATTCCCGCCCTTTCGCATTTGATGTGGCGACCTGTGTCGCCATTTTATTGGCCTTTGATTTGATTGAGGAACACCGTGAGCAACCGTTCTTTACCTTTGCAGCAAGGTTTATATGATCCGCGCCAGGAGCGCGATGCCTGCGGGGTGGGCTTTGTCGCTCATATCAAGGGGGAGCAGAGTCATGACATCGTGCGTCAGGGCTTGCAGATACTGAAAAATCTGACCCACCGCGGCGCGGTGGGAGCGGATCCGCTGGCTGGCGATGGTGCGGGTATTTTGTTGCAGGTCCCCGATGCGTTCATGCGTGCGCAATGCGCAGCGCAGGGCATGACATTGCCGCCGGTCGGCAGCTATGGCGTGGGCATGTTGTTTCTGTCGCGTGATGCAAAAAACCGCGCAGCTTCTGAGCAAATTCTTACTGAACATATCGCCGCAGAAGGCCAGCTGCTGCTGGGTTGGCGCGATGTGCCCGTGGACGGTTCCGGGTTGGGCGAGAGCGTCAGGAAGGCAGAGCCCGTCATACGCCAGGTCTTCATTGCACGCGGTGCCAATTGTCCCGATACGGATTCATTCGAGCGCAAGCTGTTCGTGATCCGCAAAACCGTGCAGCATGCGGTGCGGTGTTTGCCGGGTGATCGCGGCTTGTATATCGCTTCTTTATCTGCGCGCACCATCGTTTACAAGGGCATGTTGCTGGCCGATCAGGTCGGCAAGTATTACCTCGATTTGCAGGATACCCGTGTCGCCAGCGCGCTGGCGCTGGCGCATCAGCGTTTCTCCACCAACACGTTCCCGACCTGGATTCGGGCACAACCCTTCCGCATGATCGCGCATAACGGCGAGATCAATACCGTGCGTGGCAATGTGAACTGGATGGCGGCGCGCCATGCCGCCATGTCTTCCAGGGCATTCGGCGCGGATTTGGACAAGCTCTGGCCGTTGATCGTGGAAGGACAATCCGATTCCGCCTGCTTCGATAACGCGCTGGAATTGCTGACGATGGGCGGCTATTCTTTGCCGCATGCGATGATGCTGTTGATTCCAGAAGCGTGGGCGGGCAACCCGTTGATGGATGAAGAACGCCGCGCTTTTTACGAATATCACGCCGCGCTGATGGAGCCATGGGATGGCCCGGCAGCGGTCGCGTTCACCGATGGTCGCATGATCGGCGCGACGCTGGATCGCAACGGCCTGCGCCCGGCACGTTACCTGATCACCGAAGATGATATGGTGCTGATGGCTTCTGAAATGGGTGTGCTGGATATTCCGCAGCACAAGATTGTCAAGAAGTGGCGCCTGCAGCCGGGCAAGATGTTTCTGATCGACATGCAGGCCGGACGCATCGTGGAGGACGAGGAGTTGAAGAGCAGGCTCGCCGCAGCCAAGCCGTATCGTCAGTGGATCGAGCAATCGCGCTATTTTCTCGGTGACCTGCCCGAGGTATCTGGTAGGCCGCCGCTCAATGCCACGCTCCTGGATACCCAGCAGGCATTCGGCTATTCGCAGGAAGATCTCAAGTTTATTCTGGCACCGATGGTGAATGCTGGTGAGGAGGCCATCGGCTCGATGGGGTCGGATGCCGCGTTGCCGGTGCTGTCGAACAAGAACCGCTCGTTTTACGATTATTTCCAGCAATTGTTTGCGCAGGTCACCAATCCGCCAATTGACCCGATTCGCGAAGAAATCGTCATGTCGCTGACCTCGTTCATCGGCCCGAAACCCAATCTGTTCGGCATCGACGAAACCAATCCGCCCTTGCGCCTGGAGGTGCATCAGCCGGTACTGTCGAATGACGATATTGCGAAACTGGGCCGCATCGACCAGCTCACCCAGGGACGTTATCGTTCGCTGGTGCTGGACATGACCTATCCGGTCACGCAAGGTGCGGCAGGCTGTGAGGATGCCGTCCAGGCGCTGTGTGCCGCTGCCGACAAGGCGGTGGCTGACGGTTACAACGTGTTGATCCTGTCGGATCGCGCAGTTTCAGCGCAGCGCGTGGCGATGCCCGCGCTGGTCGCCTGCGCCAAGGTGCATCATCATCTGGTGCGTGCCGGCTCGCGCACCAGCACCGGCCTGGTGGTGGACACCGGCTCGGCGCGCGAAGTGCACCATTTTGCCTTGCTGGCCGGTTATGGCGCGGAGGCAGTGTGTCCATGGCTGGCTTATGAAACGATCATGGCGATGAGCCTGCCCGCAAATGTCGATGCCAAAAAAGCCAAGCAGCGTTATATCAAAGCCACTAGCAAGGGCCTGATGAAGGTGATGTCCAAGATGGGCATTTCCACCTACCAGTCTTATTGCGGCGCGCAGATTTTCGAGGCAATCGGCCTGAACGCGGAATTCGTGGCCAGATATTTCACCGGTACGGCGACCCAGATTGAAGGCATCGGCCTGCGCGAAGTTGCCGAAGAAGCAGTTCGTACCCATCGCAATGCGTTTGGCGGCGACCCCGTACTGGATAATGCGCTTGAGGCCGGCGGCGAGTACGCTTGGCGCGTGCGCGGCGAAGAACACATGTGGACGCCCGATTCCATCGCGAAACTGCAGCACGCCACGCGCACCAACAATGCCGCCACTTTCAAGGAATATGCCCGGCTGATCAACGAGCAGGGCCTGAAGCTGAAAACCTTGCGCGGCCTGTTCGAGATCAAGCCGGTGGGCGCGGCCGTACCGCTGGAAGAAGTTGAGCCGGCCAGCGCAATCGTCAAGCGTTTTGCCACCGGCGCGATGTCGCTTGGTTCGATTTCCACCGAGGCGCACACCACGCTGGCGATTGCGATGAATCGCATCGGCGGAAAGTCTAATACCGGCGAGGGCGGCGAGGATGCGGCGCGCTTCAAGCTATTCAAGGGCGGCGAAATGCTCTCCGACATCATTGGTAAAAACCGCATCTCAAGGGATCAGGAGCTTAAGGCGGGTGACTCGTTGCGGTCGCGCATCAAGCAGGTGGCTTCAGGCCGTTTTGGCGTCACCGCCGAGTATCTGAGCAGCGCCGACCAGATCCAGATCAAGATGGCACAGGGCGCCAAGCCAGGCGAAGGCGGGCAGCTGCCGGGTCACAAGGTATCGGAGTACATCGCTAAATTGCGCTTCTCGGTCCCGGGCGTGGGGCTGATCTCGCCGCCGCCACATCATGATATTTATTCCATCGAGGATCTGGCGCAGCTTATTCATGACCTGAAAAATGCCAATCCGTCCGCGACGATTTCGGTCAAGCTGGTTTCCGAGGTTGGCGTGGGTACGGTGGCGGCCGGCGTGGCCAAGACCAAGGCGGACCATATCGTCATCTCCGGCTTCGACGGAGGCACGGGTGCATCGCCGATCTCCTCGATCAAACATGCCGGTACGCCGTGGGAGCTGGGGCTGGCCGAAGCGCAGCAGACACTGGTGCTGAATCAGTTGCGCGGGCGCGTCGCGTTGCAGGTGGACGGCCAGCTCAAGACCGGGCGCGATGTGCTGATCGGTGCGCTATTGGGCGCGGATGAATTCGGTTTCGCCACCGCCCCGCTGGTGGTGGAAGGTTGCATCATGATGCGCAAATGTCATCTCAACACCTGTCCGGTGGGCGTCGCGACGCAAGACCCCGAACTGCGCAAAAAATTTACCGGCCAGCCGGAACATGTCGTGAATTTTTTCTTCTTCATTGCCGAAGAGGTGCGCGAATTGATGGCGCAGCTGGGGGTGCGCAAGTTCGACGAGTTGATCGGGCGCAGCGATTTGCTCGATATGCAACAGGGCATCGCGCACTGGAAGGCTCAAGGGCTGGATTTCTCCAGGGTATTCCACCAGCCGGACGTACCGCCCAGCGTGGCGCGCCGTCATGCCGAGATTCAGGATCATGGGCTGGAGAAGGCGCTGGACAATATTCTGATTGCTCAGGCGCAAGATGCGCTGAACGACGGTAAACCGGCGCTGGTCGAGAGCAGGATCAGCAACACCAACCGCACCGTCGGCGCCATGCTGTCGCACGAGGTCGTCCGGCGTTACGGCCATGCGGGGCTGCCGAATGACACCATTCAGGTGAGATTTAGCGGCACGGCGGGCCAGAGCTTCGGCGCGTTCCTGGCGCACGGTATTTCGTTCGAGTTGCGCGGCGAGGGCAATGACTATGTCGGCAAGGGGCTCTGTGGCGGGCGCATCGCGATCATGCCACCGGCCGACAGCAAGCTGGTCGCGCACGAGAACATCATCGTCGGCAACACCGTGCTGTACGGCGCCACCTCGGGCGAATGCTATTTCAACGGTGTCGCGGGCGAGCGTTTTGCGGTGCGCAATTCCGGCGCCGTTGCCGTGGTGGAAGGGCTCGGCGATCACGGCTGCGAATACATGACCGGCGGCATCGTTGTCGTGCTTGGCCAGACCGGGCGCAATTTTGCCGCGGGTATGTCCGGCGGCGTGGCTTACGTGCTGGATGAGGAGGGCAGTTTTGAGAAACATTGCAATCTCTCGATGGTCGCGCTGGAACCGGTGCCTGCCGAGGCTGAGGCCAGCGAGACGGGCGAAGTGGAAGCACATGGCCGCGTGCATTTCAACCATCTGAACAAGGCGGACGAGCAGGTGCTGCGCGAGTTTGTCCGGAATCACTGGCAGCACACCGGCAGCGCGCGTGCGCGCGACATTCTGGATCACTGGCTGCAATACCTGCCGAAGTTCGTCAAGGTGATGCCGACCGAGTACCGCCGCGCCCTGCAGGAAATTGCGGCGCAGCAGAAGGAGGCCGCGTAATGGGAAAATCAACCGGATTCCTGGAGTTCCAGCGTCAGAGCGAGACCAGCCTGCCGGTGGCGGAGCGGCTAAAAAATTATCGCGAATTCACTCTGCGCCTGAACGACGAGCAGGCCGAGGTGCAAGGCGCGCGCTGCATGGATTGCGGCATCCCGTTTTGCACCAGCGGCTGCCCGGTCAACAATATCATCCCGGACTGGAACGATCTGGTGTATCGCGGCAACTGGCGTGAGGCATTGGCGGTGTTGCACTCCACCAACAACTTCCCCGAGTTTACCGGACGCATTTGCCCTGCGCCGTGCGAGGCGGCCTGTACGCTCAACATCAACGATGACGCGGTGGGCATCAAGTCCATCGAGCATGCCATTATCGACAAGGGCTGGGAGCAGGGCTGGATCCTGCCGCAACCGCCAGCCGTCAAAACCGGCAAGAAAGTCGCCGTGGTCGGTTCCGGCCCGGCAGGCCTGGCCGCCGCCCAGCAGCTGGCGCGCGTCGGGCATAGCGTGACTGTGTTTGAGAAAAGCGACCGTATTGGTGGCCTGCTGCGTTACGGCATTCCCGATTTCAAGTTTGAAAAATCCCACATTGATCGCCGTGCGGCGCAGATGCAGGCAGAGGGCGTGATCTTTCGCACCAGCGTATTCATCGGTAAAGGGCGGGACAGTGGCGTGGCCAACCCCGCTCGCGAAACCATCGCGCCGGATGCGCTGCTGGCGGAATTCGATGCAGTGGTGCTGTCCGGCGGCGCGGAAACGCCGCGCGATCTACCGGTGCCCGGGCGCGAACTGGACGGCGTGCATTTCGCGCTGGAGTTGCTCATTCCGCAGAACCGTGAAGTTGCCGGCGACGGCAAAAACCCGATCTCCGCCTCCGGCAAGCATGTGATCGTGATCGGCGGTGGCGACACCGGTTCCGATTGCGTCGGCACTTCCAATCGTCACGGTGCGTTGTCGGTGACCCAGATCGAAGTGATGCCGCGCCCGCCCGAATGCGAGGACAAGCCACTGGTGTGGCCGAACTGGCCGCTCAAGTTGCGTACCTCCAGTTCACATGATGAGGGCTGTGCGCGCGATTGGGCGATTACCACCAGGGAGTTTACCGGCAGCAACGGCAAAGTCGAGAAACTGCGTGCGGCGCGCGTCGAGTGGAAGGACGGCCAGTTGAGCGAAATCGCGGGAAGCGAGTTCGAACTGAAAGCAGATCTGGTACTGCTGGCGATGGGCTTTGTCAGCCCGGTGCAGAAAGTGCTGGACGCATTCGGCGTAGACAAGGATGCGCGCGGCAACGTCAAGGCGGATACGGAAAATTACCGCACCAGTGCAGACAAGGTATTCGCCGCCGGCGACATGCGTCGCGGCCAGTCGCTGGTGGTCTGGGCCATCCGTGAAGGACGCCAGTGTGCGCGTGCGGTCGATGAGTATTTGATGGGCTCGTCGGTGCTGCCGCGATAACAACCAACCGTTAGTCCGCAGATGGCGCAGATTACTCAGATTAAAACCAAAAAATCTGCGTAAATTTGCGCAATCTGCGGATCGTTTTTTATAGGATAACCATGAACTTCAAATTGAAAAATGATACCTTCCTGCGCGCCCTGTTGCGTCAGCCAACCGACTACACACCGCTGTGGATGATGCGTCAAGCAGGCCGCTATCTGCCGGAATATCGCGCCACGCGTCAGCGTGCCGGCAGTTTTCTCGGCCTGTGCAAGAACCCGGATTACGCCACCGAAGTCACGCTGCAGCCGCTGGAACGTTTTCCGCTGGATGCGGCCATCCTGTTCTCCGACATTCTCACCGTGCCGGACGCAATGGGGCTGGGGTTGTATTTTGCCGATGGTGAAGGTCCGAAATTCGAGCGCCCGTTGCGCGATGCGGCGGCAATCATGGCGCTGCGCGTGCCGGATATCGGCAAAGACTTGCGCTATGTGACCGATGCTGTGACGCAAATTCGCAAGGCGCTGGATGGGAGCGTGCCGCTGATCGGTTTTTCCGGCAGCCCGTTTACCTTGTCCTGCTACATGGTCGAGGGCGGCGGCAGCGACGACTATGCCAGGGTGAAGACCCTGATGTACAACGAGCCGAGGTTGATGCATCACATCCTCGACACGACCACGCAGGCAGTGATCGCTTACCTAAACGCGCAGATCGAAGCCGGCGCGCAGGCGGTAATGATCTTCGATTCATGGGGCGGCGTACTGTCCCATGCGGCATTCCACGAATTTTCGCTGGCCTATACCCAGCGTATCATCGACGGCCTGATCAAGGAGAAAGACGGCGTGCGCATCCCCAGTATCGTGTTCACCAAGGGTGGCGGCCTGTGGATCGAGAACATCGCCAACAGCGGCTGCGATGCGGTGGGGCTGGACTGGACCATGGATATCGGTATCGCCCGGCAGAAGGTCGGCAACAAGGTCGCGTTGCAAGGCAACATGGATCCCGCGGTGCTGTTCGCCTCGCCGGAAGCGATCCGCAGCGAAGTCGAACGCATACTCGCGAGCTACGGTTACGGCAGCGGTCATGTGTTTAACCTCGGCCACGGCATTTCGCAGCATTCCAACCCCGACCACGCGGCAGCGTTGGTTGCGGCGGTGCATGAGCTGAGCCGCAAATATCACTAAAACCACTGCACAACTACTGATGAAACGACGAGTCATCTGACTAAGCTGGTAAGCTGCACCAGCCAAGTCATTGGTTATGCGCTCGTTACGTTGTGCAAAATTTGAGGCTGGATGGCGTTACCTATACGACAGGCCGCAGGAGATACCTGCGGCTTTTCTATTTCTGCGACAATCTAAACTATGTCTATAGTCCGCGTCGCCCTTGATGTTCCTCTGGCCACTCTGTTTGATTACAGGGTGGACGGGGAGGCGGGCGTCGGCCAGCGCGTGGTCGTGCCGTTCGGCCGCAGGCAGATGGTCGGCGTGGTGATGGAGCTTGCCGATGCTTCCGGGATGGAGTGGGAACGCATCAAACCGGTGAAGCAGGTATTGCATGACAGCGCGCCGTTGTCGGCGGAATTGCTTGACCTGCTGCGCTTCTGCAGCGACTACTACCGCTACCCTATCGGCCCGACCGTACTGGCCGCATTGCCGACGCGCCTGCGTTCCGACAAACCGCTCGTTGTGAAACAGTCCGAGTGCTATCGCCTGAGCGCTGCTGGTGCGGCCCTCGAACTCGCCAGCTTTCCGAAGCGCAGGGTGGTGCAGCGGCGTATCCTGGCCAGGCTGGCCGAGCAGCCCTGTCATTTGGCGCAACTCAAGAGTCTCTCGGCATCGGCAGGTGCGCAGATCAAGGCGTTGGTGGCGCAGGGGTGGGTTGAGAGTTTTGCGCACTCTGGAGACCCCCTCCTCAATCCTCCCCCGCAAGCGGGAGAGGAGGCAAACGTGAAAGGCCATGTTTTTCATGGTGCGCATACCCTGACTCCCGAGCAGCAGCACGCGGTGGATGCCGTGGCGCAAGCTAGTGGCTTTGCCTGCTTTCTGCTGCATGGCATCACCGGCAGCGGCAAAACCGAGGTATATGTGCATCTTATGCACCATGCGTTACAACGCGGCGGCCAAGTGCTGTTGCTGGTGCCGGAGATTAACCTCACCCCGCAACTGGAGCAGTATTTTCATATTCGTTTCCCCGGCACACCATTTGCCAGTCTGCACAGCGGATTGAGCGAAAGTGAGCGCCTGCATCATTGGCGGCAGGTGCAGTCTGGTCACGCCCGGATTGTGCTCGGTACGCGGCTGTCGGTATTCGCGGAGTTGCCCCGGCTTGCGCTGATCGTTGTGGACGAAGAGCATGATGGTTCGTTCAAGCAGCAGAACGGGTTGAGCTATTCCGCGCGCGACGTGGCGATTTTCCGCGCCAGCCAGCGCGGTGTGCCCATCGTGCTGGGTTCGGCGACGCCCTCGCTGGAGAGTTACCACAATGCGCTGAGCGGGCGCTATCGGTTGCTCAAGCTGAGCGGGCGAGCACAGGCCGAGGCGCGCCTGCCCTCGGTGCGTTGCGTTAACACCGATCAGGCGGTGATGCATCATGGTATCAGCGAAAAACTGCTGCACGAGATCGGGCAGCGCATCGCGCGCCGTGAACAGAGCCTGCTGTTTATCAACCGGCGCGGTTATGCGCCGGTGTTGAGGTGCGGCGCTTGCGGCTGGCTGTCCGGTTGCAAACATTGTGCGGGCAAGATGGTGCTGCACCTGAACGACAAACGGCTGCGCTGTCATCACTGCGGTGATCAATTGCGTCTGCCGCCCGCCTGTCCGAGCTGCGGCGACGCCGATCTGCATCCGGTCGGCAGCGGCACGCAGCGTGTGGAAAGCGTGTTGCAGGAACGCTTCCCGAAGGCGCGCATCCTGAGGGTCGACCGCGACAGTACGCGCAACAAACGCGCCTGGCAGGCCATGCGCGAGCAGATTCACGCCAACGAGGTGGATATCCTGGTTGGCACGCAGATGCTGGCGAAGGGCCACGACTTTCCGGCGTTGACCCTGGTCGGTGTGCTCAATCCGGACAGCGCGCTGTACAGCAGCGACTTCCGCGCGGCGGAAAAACTGTTCGCGCAACTGGTGCAGGTGGCCGGGCGCGCCGGGCGCGCCGACAAGCCCGGCGAAGTGCTGATCCAGACAGTCTTCCATGACCATCCGCTGTTTCGTGCGTTGCAGACGCACGATTTCGAGGGCTGGGCTGCGGAGCAGCTGGCCGAACGGCAGATGGCAGGCTTTCCACCCTTTGTGTATCAGGCCATGTTGCGCGCCGAGGGTAAACAGGAGGCCGAGGTATATGGGTTTCTTAACCAGGCGCGCGCTGCCGCCCTCGGGCTGAAACAGGGTGTAGAAGTTTTCGGTGTGGTGCCCGCCGCTCTGCCGCGCCGTGCCAGCCACCTGCGTGCGCAGTTGCTGATACAAGGGGGCAAGCGTAAGGACCTGCAATCGTTTTTGCGCCTCTGGCAACCTTTGCTGGATAGCATGCCTTCCCGTAAGTTGCGCTGGTCTTTGGACGTCGATCCACTGGAGTTTTAATAGCGCAAAAAAGCGGGAATAAAAGCCGCGCTAAGCCAAAGACACGGAATCTATACAACAAGCAGCATACATTCTGTTGTATCCAGCTTGAGCAAAACTGTTGAAGGCGCCTAAAAACAAAGACTTTAGCGGATTTGTAAAAAAATTCCGTGAGCGGGAACATGTTTTGAAAAAAAAGACACTAAAGCGAGTAATTGTTATAGTATTAAAAAAAACGTCTCGGGCAGTATTTGGAGACAATAAGAAAGCGGCATTCTGCAGGACTACTTCCCGCTGTGATGCAGGATATTCTGTTCAAGCGGTGATGACGGACTGCAGAACGATTCTAAATACATTCAAAATCAAAAGCTGGAAACAGTCGCCTGCTTCAGGCGAGTGGTAGCGTTGGCAGGATCGTTAAAGGCGATTTCCGAGCCGGCCTTTCATTGCAACACGCTTATTGGATTAATCTGATCGCTGCGATTTACCCAATATGAACATGACGACCATCACAGGAGGACAGTTGTGACCCATATCAAGTTATCCGCGAACCCTTCCCCGGAGCAGCCTTCCAAATACCAAATTCAGCCTGAACCGAAAGACACGGCCAAGGCCACTTCGCGCCGCGGCTTTCTGAAAGCGGGCGCGGCCTCGCTCCTGGGCGTTGCCGCGCTCATGACACAATCGGTCTATGCACGGGCAAACAACGATTGGATTGAACGTTTTAAGAAAAAATATCATCTGATGACCAGCCAGGAGAAGGCTGAAGCACTTGACCGGCTCGGGGAACGCTATTCCGAAAAGCCAGTGGCAACAGCGCAAGGATTCACATCTGAAGAGAAGCTTGCGCAATTGCTAAAGGAGGCAGAATCGGGGAATGCAGTCGCGCAGTATTTGCTTGGGATGGCGTACAAAACCGGCCAGGTATTTTCTCTTGAGATGACCGAATTTGACCAGCCCTTGGCGCAGTACGCAGCAAGGTTTGGCATCCCTGACAAAAACGCCCTGGGCCTGGCTGAGTCTTCCAAATCATTTGTGTGGTATCAGGAAGCGGCAGCGCAAGGTTATGGCGAAGCGCTATTCATGCTCGGCATGATATCTGCCAACTGTGACGGTGTTCCCAGAGATGCCGCCAAGGCGGTGGATTGGTTTCAGCAAGCCGCCGAACAGGGTCACAGCGATGCGCAATTCAAACTCGGCGTGATGTATGCCAGCGGCGACGGCGCTCCTGAGGATGCCGCCCAGGCGCTGGGATGGTGGCAGAAAGCCGCTGCGCAGGGTCATGCCAGTGCGCAAGCCAGGCTCGGTAGCGCTTAATCGGGGACGGCACTTACGGCACAGGTCGGCCTTTCATTGCAACATGCTTATTGGATTAATTTGATCACCGTGAGTTATCCAATATGAAAATGATGATCCTTACAGGAGAACAGTTGTGACTCAGAACAAGATAACCGTTGACGATCCCTCCCCGGAACTGCCTTCCGAATGCCAGGTTCAGCCCGAGGCGAACGATCCCTCCGAGGAAAACTCCCGCCGCGACTTTCTGAAAACGGGCGCGGCCTCGCTCTTGGGCGCTGCTGCGCTGATGACTCAGTCAGACGATGCCCAAGCCAACATCGAATGGGCAGAGCATTTTCAGGGCAACTACCGCCTGATGACCGATGAGGAGAAGGCCGAAGCGCGTGCCCGGCTTGAAAAACGCTATTCCGAAGAGTACGGCAAGGCTGTCGTTGTCGATGGCGCCCCTGCACAGGAAGGTGTTCTGCTGGGTTACGCGCTGAATATCAGGAAATGCATCGGTTGTCGCCGTTGTGTCAAGGCATGCGTTGAGGAAAACAACCAATCGCGCGGCAAGCAAACCGGTGAAACTATCGAGTGGATTCAGGTTTTGAAGATGGCACGCGGGGAGTTCTCGAAAGACAAGATGCAGGATGGTTATCCAGAGGGACTTGGCATCCAGGTCGGGGGTAACGCTTACAGCCCGGCCGGTGTGGTGCTCGAAGGAGAGTATTTTTACGAACCCAAAGCCGTTCCGGAAGCGGATTCGAACTACATGCCGATCGCTTGCATGCAGTGCGAGAAACCCCCTTGTGTCAAGGTTTGCCCGGTCAGAACAACTTACCGTGAGCCGGACGGCGTGGTGGTGATCGACTACAACTGGTGCATCGGCTGTCGCATGTGCATGGGCGCCTGCCCTTACTGGGCGCGCCGTTTCAACCTCACCACCCCCGTCCTTCCCAAGGAAGACATGAACCCGAAGACGCATTATCTGGGCAACCGGCCGCGCATGCGGGGCGTCGTTGAAAAGTGCACCTGGTGCGTACAACGAAACCGTGACGGACGCTATCCAGCCTGTGTCGAAGTTTGTCCGGTGGGCGCCCGCAAGTTCGGCAATTTACTCGACCCCGAAAGTGAAGTGAGTTTGATACTGGCCAAAAAAAATGTGTTCCGTCTGAAGGCCGAACTCAACACCTTTCCAAAATTCTTTTATTTCTTTGATTGAGGGGGTTAAGCCGTGCATAAACTAATGAGTTTCGCTCCCGATTACATTCGCTACATTCTCAAAGGCGGCATAAAATTCTATGGGTGGCTGGGCTTTCTTGCAGTCCTCAGCGCGTTCTCGCTATACGGGTTTTATCTGCAAAACACCGAGGGTCTGATCGTTACCGGCATGACCAGCCAGATTCACGATGGTCTCTACTTTGCCAACCTCGTGTTCCTGGTTGGCGTTGCTGCCGGAGCAGTGACCATCGTGTTTCCCGCCTACGTCTTCCATCACAAGGCGATGCATGAAGTCACGGTGCTGGGTGAAACACTGGCGGTTTCTTCGGTGATCATGGTCATGATATTTGTGCTTTCTCACATGGGACGACCGGACCGGCTCTGGCACATGATCCCTTTCATCGGCATCTACAATTTTCCCCACTCGGTGCTGGCGTGGGACGTGCTGGTACTCAACGTGTATCTCGTGCTTAACCTTATTTGCGGGGGTTACTATCTCTTCGTCAAGTATTCAGACGGCGAGATAAACACGAAGTTCTTCATGCCCCTGGTTTACACCTCGATCGTCTGGGCGCTCAGCATTCATACTGTCACGGCTTTTCTGATCTCGACTTTGCCCGCGCGTCCGATGTGGTTCCACAGCATGATGCCGATCCGCTTCATCGTGACCGCGTTTGCGGCGGGCCCCTGTCTGATCATCCTGATTTTCATGATCATCCGCAAGAACACCAAGTTCTGGATACAGGACGAAGCCATCGACCTGCTGTCGACCATCATCACCTGGTGCCTCGGCATCGCGCTCTTCCTGACGATGTCGGAAGTCGTGTCGGAGCTGTATGCGCGCACCGAGCATGCGAACGGTCTTTACTACCTGATGTTTGGCCTGCATGGGCTCACCAAGCTTGTTCCCTGGTTCTGGGGTTCCCTGATCGCAATGATTATCGCCTTTGTGATGTTTCTGACCCCCAGCATCCGCACCAACTACAAGCTGCTTCCCATAGCATGTGTTTTGGCGTTTGGCGGAATCTGGGTCGAGAAGGGCATGGGGTTGATCGTTCCCGGATTCATCCCCTCCCCCATCGGCGAAGTGACCGAGTATTACCCGACCATGCTTGAAATCATGATGACCATCGGCAACTGTGCGATCGGTTTCTTAATACTGACCCTTCTACTCAAGGGTTCTATTGGCGTCCTGCTCGGCGAGGTCAGGTACAGAGGGGGAAAAGCAGTGAAATCCAATGATGTCGTGAGTGGCGGTAAGTCTGCTGCAATTGAAGCACAGTGAGGCTACAGTCATGAAAAAATTTATATTCAATACAATGATTTTCGTGTTCTGCGGTGGGCTGATTTCTTCTGCCTTTGCTGAGGAAGACGTCACTTGCTTCGAAAGCCGAAAGGGCGCTTCAGAAGTGACGAAGCGTGAACTTAAGCCAGGCTTGCCTAACGTGAAGTGTTCGCCTAAAACCGGTGCGGTGCTCTGGTGGGGCGATCCTTTCGATGGCACCGTCCCACTCGGCAGCATGCCCCTGATGGACAAGATTCCTGCCGGAAAGGCTGTCGTCAAGCCTCGTTCTGAACATCTAAATATCCTGCCCATGTGCGGGGTGGCCTGCCATAACGGAGTCGGTCCCGAATTTGTTCCGCCGACGCTCCCGAAGGACAAGAAGCCAACGCCGATCCCGATGATGGAAACCATGCTGCCGGATGCCAAGAACCTGCAGCATGGTCGTGGCGGTATCTGGTGTCTCGATTGCCACCACAAGACCCAGCGCAACATGCTGGTGGACAATTTTGGCGATCCGGTCAGCTTTGATCAGCCGCAACGACTGTGCGGCAAATGTCACGGCGACAAATTGCGCGACTGGAGAGACGGTATTCACGGCAAGCGCATCGGCGAATGGGCCAGTACGGGCAAGAAGCGCTGGTTTGTCTGCACCGAATGCCATAATCCTCACAATGTTCAGGACGGTGCCAGAAATAGGGGCTTCATCCAGATCGAGCCGGAAACACCACCCCAGCTTCCTCATGGGATGAAGAACGCTGATCACGAGAAAGTGCATGCCATTAGCCAACCACACCATGGCGCCAGCAAACACTGATGCTTTTAATGGCATTTCTACGGCTCTGGCATGACACCCGAGCCTGACCAAGAGGGGGCCGATCCCGCTGGGATTGACCCCATTTCATCGATGCCCGCAAAACCACGGCGAGCAATCGGAAAAACCAACGTCTTTTTTGGCCCGCCGCTCGTGTACCTGACAGCGGGGCAGAAAAACACGCTGGAAGTCAGTGGCAGGCTCAACCGCACTGCAGAGCGCTACCTGGAAATACTGAGGTATCACGGCTTGGAACTCACTGAGCCGGAACGTGCGTGCCTTGCTCATATCTGCCGCATTGGCTTCATGTCGCCACTGGAAATCCGCGAATTGCCCGACGAGGTGGGATGGACCAGATTCGAGTGCGAGGGGTTGGACAAGGGTGCGTTGGAGACGAAGCTCAGGTCGGCCAGTTTCGCCGACCTGGTCGCCATCGTCGAGTCGCTTGGGTTCTGATCGGTTTTTTAGCCAGGCCGGTTCCGTCAGCACAGCGCATTCGTTGCCTCAGTCGAAGCATGGTTCGACTTTCTTAAGCAAAATCCTGAGCTATTACCCGCGATTCAGATTGTGTTGCCAGGCAGGCATTTCATTGCGATCAATGTCATGTGCCATGACTGGCTAATCAATATCGAGTTCTGATTACCTCGCCGGTTCGGACGAGCCGGGCACTGGATTATTGTAGTTCTGTTCTGTGATCCAGGGTGATGAGGCCAAGACGATGATATTCAGTGGAAACAGGATCGTTCCATATACTGGATGCAGACTTGATATCAAGGTAATCTAAAACAAAATGGGCGTGATCTTTTGTTTCAATTTCACATTCTCCGCAAAACTTCCAACCACCTTTCCCGGCATTATTTTCAATATTCATTCGCCGGAAAACCCCCTCAATGACGGTTCCGTTTTTGAGTACAACTCGAACAATGTCACCAACAGGGATATGTTGCGAAATCGAGACCATGTGATTTATATCAGCAGTGCTTTCAGTCCAGCGCGCCATTTTTTTCTCCTATAATAAAACAACGATGATCGAGGTGAAGATGACTGGCTTGTAACGCAAAAAGGATAGGCAATCCAGGCGGCAAGTGTAGCCGACGCCAGAGGTTGCAGTCAATTTACCAGGCATTTCCAATGCGATTGTCCGCCTTACAGATCGGCCTGCCACGCATTGCCATACACCTTGCCATTGCGCGACATGATCAGTATTTGGTACATGCTGATAAACCACATTATCGTGGAGGCGATACTGTAACCAATACCGCCAACGATGGTGAGCCATGCAAAGCCGGGATCCCATTTGGTCATCCACCAGGAGAATATGTCCACGACCAGGAAAGCAAATGGAAAAGCAATCGCCGAAATTTTCAACCATTTTGGTACGCCTACCGCGAAGCTGAAAATGAATCCCTGGAAAAAGAAAATAAAACTGATGCCGAACAGGTGGATATGTGAAACCCTGGTCAGCGTTGAGATGCTTGCACCTTCATTTACTTTAGCTGAATTTTTGACTTCCTCCAGCTTGGTAAAATCCGGAATACCGGGAGTGGTGCTGTGGCACATCACGCAATGCTGATTAAAAACCTCCTTGAAGTGCGGTTCCCATTCAGTCTCTGGCGCCCCGTCGCGCGCCCATTTAATAATATCGAGACGGGCTTCTGGCGTCCCTGTATCTTTCATTGACCCGTTGAGCTTGCTTTCCAGTTTGCTGCCGGTGCGGTCACCATAATAGCTGTACACGATGTCATCCAGAGAAAGCCCCGGCTTGCCATCTGCCATGCCGTGCGTCAGCATGATTTGCAAGCCAGCCAAACACAGACCCAGCCCAACTGCGAGCAAGTATCCTGAAAAAAGCACTCTGACGGGTGTCGGCAGATTTGGCAGGTTAAACCAGGCCAGATCGGGTGGTATCGGTTTCATTTTTTGTCCCCAAAATGGTAAATTATGCTTGATAAGCGCACTTTAAAACCCCAGCGGGCCTTTGTCCAGCGACTTGCGGCCAGCGTAATTTCTGTGCGGGTAGCGCATCCAGCAATGGGCAGCACGCGCGCACGAATTGCTTCCAATAAGGCCGCTCACCCTCCGGGACAACCAGCGATTTGGCTGCGGTTGTTTGCAGCCTAGTATCGCACCACAGAATTAACGGAACATATTCGAAACCTGTAGGGCGGAACGCATAGCGGTTTCGCCGGATAAGTCATCCGGCGGATCGCCCAAGGGCATCCGCCCTACGAGGATGCGCGTGGATTCAAAATGATGTTCGTAATTTACGGGTTACGACACTAGTCGAATGGCGAGTTGTTTCACCCAGAGGGGGAGCGGGGGTGAGGGATCGATCAGGGCGCGGACGATTCATCATTCTGGGTGGCCTGCGCCATGATCGTTAGGATGAGCATTCTATTTTCCCTTGCCTACCCACGCGGCCACCGCAATGCCAGCTTCGAACAGCAACCACAGCGGTATCGCCAGCATAAATTGCGATACCACATCCGGCGGGGTGAAAATTGCGCCCGCCACAAATGCGCCGACCACCACATAAGAACGAATTTCGCGCAACTTCTCGACCGAGACGAATCCCAGGCGTACCAGCATCACGACCACTACCGGTACCTGGAAAGTGACGCCAAACGCCATGAACATCGCGAGCACGAAGCTGAGGTATTTGTCGATATCGGTCATCACCGCCACACCTTGAGGCGCGGACGCGGTGATAAAACCAAATACCACAGGGAATACTGCAAAATAGGCAAACGCCATGCCGCAAGCAAACAGTATCGTGCTGGCGATGATGAAAGGTACGATCAAGCGTTTCTCGTGCACATATAAACCGGGCGCGACGAACTTCCATATTTGATAAAGCACGTAAGGCAAGGTAATTACAAAAGCGGCCATCAGCGCCACTTTGAGCGGCACGAAGAATGGTGTTGTGACATCGGTGGCAATCATCTGCCCGCCCTTGGGCAGCCTGTCCAATAGCGGTTGCGCCAGCAGGGCGTAGAGATCGGATGCCCATGGAAACAGGCAGATGAACACTAGCAGCAAGGCGCCCACGGAATGAAGCAAACGGGTGCGCAGTTCGATCAGATGGGTGATGAAGCTTTCGCTGGTACTCATCAGGATTTAGCGGGTGGCGTCTGGGACGGCTTGCCTGCCGATGGCGATACGGATGGCAATGGCAGTTGCATTGATGGATGGGCGTTCACCGGCGGTTGTGCAACCGTACAATTGAGTTGTTGCACTTGTTGATCCACCGTTTGCGCGGCCTGCTGCACCGATTGCTCCACCGCGCTGGCTTCGGCTTGCATTTTTTGTTGCAACTGACGGAATTCTTCAATCGCCATGTCGCGCGCGATGTCTGTTTTCACGCCATTGATGTAGCGCTGCGCCCGCCCATACAGATGCCCCAAGGTGCGCGCCACTTTCGGCAGGCGCTCCGGCCCGATGACGACGAGCGCCACCACCAAGACCACCATCAGTTCGGGCAAGCTGAAGTCAAACATGGTTTAGCAAACCATTGCGGGCTATTGGGAAACGTGCGTGCGCACGGTCGTTTTTCAACGATCACACATGGGTCGTTTTCTTGTCTTTAACTTCACCTTCGATGGTTTTGTCGCCTTCTTTAATCTGCTTGGCCGCCTCATCGTCGGAGCGCATGCCTTCCTTGAACCCTTTTACCGCGTTACCCAGATCGCTGCCGATGTTGCGCAGATTCTTGGTGCCGAATACCAGCGCAATGACCAGCAACACGATCAGCCAATGCCAAATGCTGAGTGAACCCATGATTTTCTCCTTGAAATTAGCTGCGTCGCGCCATAGGAGGGATGTTGTCGCCGCCGATGACGTGAATATGAAAATGGAACACTTCCTGTCCGCCGCCCTTGCCGGAATTGATCACGGTACGAAAACCGTTTTCCAGACCTTGCTTGAGCGCCAGTTTGGGAGTCAATACTAGCATCTTGCCAAGCAAGGCGGCATGGGCATCCTCGGCCTCCATCAACGAAGTGAGGTGCAGCTTGGGAATCAGCATGAAATGCACCGGGGCGATCGGGTTGATGTCATGAAAAACCAGCACCTCGTCGTCTTCATACAGCTTGCGGCAAGGAATTTCACCGCGGACAATTTTGCAGAAAATACAGTCTCCCATCATCAGTCCTTTTTACGGCTCTCCTTTTCTGCAATGCCGGACAAGCCTTCACGACGTGCCAATTCGTTCAGCACATCGACCGCGCTCAAATCATGCCGCGCAAGCAGCACCATACAATGGAACCATAAGTCAGCGGTTTCATACACTAAATGGGACTTGTCACCCTCCTTGCTTGCAAGGATAACTTCTGTCGTTTCCTCGCCAATTTTTTTCAGGATGGCATCCTCGCCTTTGCTGAATAGCCTGGCGACATAAGAGCTTTCCGGTGACGCCTGTTTGCGTGCCTCCAGCATTTCCGTCAGCCGTTGCAAAATATCCTGATTCATTTTTTGGACCCCTGTTTCCAGGCTTGCTTTTCATAGATTTCGGCGGGTGATTTTATCACCGCATCGTTGACGGTGCGCAACTTTTCGGCTTCGATGCAAGGCACCGGATGCTCCACTGCCTGCCTCATCATGCGCGCCGATTTAACCCCTTGTGGCAGAAACATCATGCCCGTGCCGAACAGGTCACCGAACCCGTTTTATCGGTGCCCGCAAAACCACGGTGCGTGCAGGTGCGCCCGAAGCAGACTGGGAGCCGCGCCTCAAAGAGACCTTCGGGCAACATTGTGCGGTGTGTCATCTTGCCATGCCCAGCCTGGTTGGCCTTGCCCAGTATGCAAAAGTCAAAAAGCTGACCGAGACCGGTGAAGGGGCCAGCCTGCAAACGCTTACCAGAGTGGCGCATATCCACCTGTTTGGCATCAGCATCATTTTTCCCCTGGGTTTAATTTTCAGCTTCGCGGTAGGCATACCAAAATGGCTGAAGATTTCCGCGTCCGCCTGCCCCTTTGCTTTTCTGAACGGGGACATATTCTCTTGATGCATGGATCAAATGGACCCCGGGTTTTGCCTGGTTCACCCTCATGGGTGGCCTCGGCTATAGCGTGGCATTCCCGTTTATGTGGCTTGCCAGCAGGCACCAGATGCTGATTATGTCGCGTAGCGGGAAAGCCTATGGCAATGTGTGGAAAGCCGATTTGCGATAACGCCGGGAATAAGCGCAGGGTTAAAGCGTGACCACCACCGGTGTATGATCCGATGGCCTCTCCAGTTTGCGCGGGGTTTTGTCGATCGCGCAGCTTTTGCATAGCTTGACGAGCGGCTCGCTGATTAATATGTGGTCAATGCGCAGCCCCCGGTTGCGGCGGAACGCCATCATGCGGTAGTCCCACCATGAATAGGATTTTTCCGCCTGCTCAAACAGGCGGAAGCTGTCGTGCAGGCCCAGTTGCACCAGATTGCGGAACTGCGCTCGCTCCGGCGCGCTCACCAGTACATTGCCTTCCCACGCTTTCGGGTCATAGACATCGCAGTCTTCTGGCGCGATGTTGTAGTCACCCAGCAGCACCAGCTTCGGGTAGCGTGTCAGTTCACGCTTCAGCCAATCGTGCAGCGCGGCAAGCCAGGATAATTTGTATTGGTACTTGTCGGAGTCAATACTCTGCCCGTTGGGCACATAGACGCACACCACCCGAATCCGATCCGATTGCATCGGTGAAACTGCGTTGGCCTCCTCACTCACTCCTGGCCGTGCTTTGAGCACTGTTCGCGTCGTTCGCTCGTCGTCGCTTTGTTCCTTCGTAATCGAACCGGAAGTAAAGGTAGCTGCAATGACACGCTTCTGCTCATCGGCAAAATCCGGGATGCCCGTCTGGATATCACCGGCCGGTGTGCGGCTCAGAATCGCCACACCGTTGTAGGTTCTCTGTCCGCTGAATACGCTGCTATAACCCGCCGCCAGCAGTTCGGACTGCGGAAAATCACCGTCTTGCTGCTTGGTTTCCTGCAGGCACAGCACGTCAACCGGGTTGGCGGCTAGCCAGCCCAACACATGCGGCAGGCGCACCTTGAGCGAATTGACGTTCCAGGTCGCCAGCTTCATGGTTCGACAGCGTCGTCCGAGGCAGCCTCGCCAGCGGATTCGGGGTTAACAGGAACTTCTGGCTGGCTAGCGGAAGCGGGAGGAGCTATGCGCGGCGCAGGATAAGGTGCGGTTTTCGGATAACCGGCAATGTCGAGTTCGCCATGCCACCGTTGAGCCAGAAAACCTTTCGAAAAACTCCTGCCTACCGCCAGGGTAGGTACGCTGTCGCTGCCGGAAAGCGTCCTGAAGGCATCAATATCTTCCTTGGTTTGCAGGGTGACTTCGCTGTATGGAACACCGCGCTTGTTCAGCAGATGGCGCGCCTGATCACAAAACTCGGTGCAGTTGCTCGCGACATACAAAGTGACCGGAAAATTCTGCCATGCACGGCGTGTTTCATAAGGGAGGTCTTCGTTGGGTGCGGCAGTGTCGGAATATTTCAGGATTTCGATTTGCAACGCCCCCATCGGAGGTATGTCACCGTAATGCACCGCGCCCTGCGGGTCCAGCCAGCGATACAGCTCACCCGCCTGCGCGCCGGATGGCATCAATACCAAGCAACCCAAAAACAAAGCGACAAGTTTCATCTTGCCTCGCGAGGTGTTTCGAGCAGCCCATTATGCCGCAATAATGCGTCGATGGCTGGCTCGCGACCGCGGAACGCGCTGAACGAATCCATCGCGCCGCGGCTGCCGCCCATTGCCAGAATTTCGCTGCGGAAGCGTGCGCCGATATCGGGATTCAGCACACCATTTTCTTCGAACAGGCTGTAAGCATCGGCGGACAGCACTTCCGCCCATTTGTAACTGTAATAGCCCGCCGCATAACCACCGGCAAAAATATGCGCAAAACTGTGCGGAAAGCGCTGGAACGTTGGCGGAACCAGCACCGCCACTTCGGCGCGCACTTCATCGAGTAACTCGAGCATGGATTTTGCGCCGCCCGCCTCGAAATTGCTGTGCATCAGCATGTCAAACAGCGCAAATTCGATCTGGCGCAACGTTTGCAGGCCGCTCTGGAAATTTTTTGCGGCGAGCATCTTGTCGAACAAAGCACGCGGCAGTTTTTCATTTATTTCGGTATGGCGCGTCATGCTGTGCAACACGTCCCATTCCCAGCAGAAATTCTCCATGAACTGACTGGGCAGCTCCACCGCATCCCACTCCACGCCGTTGATGCCGGATACGCCGAGATCCTCCACTTCGGTGAGCAGGTGGTGCAGACCGTGCCCGAATTCGTGGAACAGCGTGATTACCTCGTCGTGCGTGAACAAAGCCGGCTTTTCGCCGACGGGTGCTGCAAAATTACAATTCAAATAGGCTACGGGCGTTTGTATTTCTTCTGTCCTCTGTCCCCTGTCCCCTGTCTTCTGAATACGGCGGCGCGTGATGACATCGTCCATCCATGCTCCACCGCGCTTGTTGTTGCGCGCGTATAGGTCGAGATAGAATTGGCCGACTAACTCGCCTTCTGCATCGCGCAGGTCGAAGAAGCGCACATCCTTGTGCCACACGGGGGCAGCGGCTGCCTTGAGATGTAATCCGTACAGCGTCTCGACCAGTTTGAACATGCCGGACAGTACTGCATCTTCCGGGAAGTACTGTTTTACTTCCTGATCGGAGAAAGCGTAGCGCCGCTCACGCAGTTTTTCACTGGCATAGCCAATGTCCCAGGATTGCAGTTCGTCTATGCACAGTTCGGTGCGAGAAACTTCGCGAAGTTCGTCCAGATCTTTTTCTGCAAAGGGACGAGCACGCTGCGCCAGCTCGCGCATGAACCCAACCACTTGCTGCGGGCTGTCCGCCATCTTGCTTGCCAGAGACAGTTCGCCGTAGTTGGCGAAACCCAGCAGGCTTGCCTCCTCGCCGCGCAGTTGCACGATCTCATCCATCAGCAGCGTGTTGTCCTGTTCCGCTTTGCCAAACTCGCTGGCGCGCGTGCCATAGGCGCGATACATTTTTTCGCGCAGCCCGCGGTTGTCGGCGTATTGCATCACCGGCATGTAGGACGGGGCTTGCAGCGTGAACAACCAGCCGGTTTTGCCCGCCGCCTGCGCAGCTTCCCGCGCCGCCTGCAATACGTCATCAGGCAGGCCGCTCAACTCGTCCCGGCTTTCGATCACCAGCGTGTAATCATTGGTGGCATCAAGCAGGTTGTCGGAAAAACGCGACGACAATTCGGACAGGCGTTCCTGGATTTCCAGATAGCGTGCCTTGTGCGCATCCGCTAGTTCAGCGCCGCCAAGCCGGAAATCGCGCAGTTCGTTCTCGATTATTTTTTTGCGTGCCGCGCTCAATTCACTGAATTCAGCGCTGTTGCGCAACGTCTTGAATTTCTCGAACAGCGCGAGGTTCTGGCCGAGCTCGGCGTAATACTGGGTAATCTTTGGCAGCGTGGCGTTATACACCTCGCGCAGCTCAGGGCTGTTCATCACCGCATTCAAATGCCCGACCGGTCCCCACGCGCGCGCCAGCCGCTCGTTGGCGTTTTCCATTGGCAAGATGAAATTCTGCCAGGTGGGCGGCGTGCTATCGCCCAGCAGTTGCGCAATCAGTGCGCGGTTTTCCGCCAGCAGTTGTTCGATCGCCGGAGCGACCTGTTCGGGTTTGATCTCCGCGAAGCGCGGCAGGCCGGAAAAATCGAGCAATGGGTTCATATAGTGTTTTCTTGAAAATTCAATTTTGTAATGGTTGTTCGCCACGCTGAGACGGTTGCGAAACTGTACGTTGCGTATTATCGCATCGCTCGGGCATGCGCCTGTTGAAAACATACTGCGGGTAGCCGGCAAGCAACGGCCTGTATCTTGTCACGGTTCATCCAGTGAGCCATAAAAAAAGGGTGTCCGAAGACACCCACAGGGAGGTAAGCAACAGCCGTTTCTCTGTGACTGTTATATGTTATGGGTGTTCAAGTGTATTGAGGGATGAACCCGCTCTATCTATTTCTGCGCCCTTATATGCTTCAACGAGGCCACGATCTCCTGTCCTTCCGGGCTCATGGCAAAATCAACAAAGGCCTTGGTATTGCTGTTGGCATTATCTTTCGTGACTACGTTGTAGTCTTGATAAAACTGGTATTGGGAAGGGAAGGATTTCTCATCGGGCAGATAGCCGTCTACGGTTATCACCTTGACCTCGGGGCTTTCGTAACCGTAGATCTGCAGTCCCATGGCCCCCTCATTTGCTTCAACCAGCTGGTTGGTTGCCGCCACGGGATTCCCTGCCTGCGTCAGTCTGTTTATATCCTTGCCGAAGGGCGCCGACCTTTTGGCAAAAATGGTGGTGGTGCAGGGTTGCAGCAGGACATTCTTTATTTCCGAATCATTGCCCCCCACCTCTTTCCAGTTTTTAATCTTGCCGGCGAGGATATCTTTGAGTTGTTGCAGCTTGAGGTCATTGACCGGATTGGCCTTGTTGACCAGCACGACCGTGGGAGCCTTGGCGATAACGTTGTTGACGGTTCCCTCCGGAAGATAGTTGAGCACAACTTCATGGGTGCTTACCCCGATATCCACCAGCCCGTTGCTGGCCTTGTAAATACCTGCGGCACAGGCCGCTGTCTCCACGTTCACCACCGTCCCGGTTTTTTTCGTAAAGGCGTCACCCAGCTTTTTGGCCAAAGGCGCCGTGCAGGGATCGCCGAGAATGCTGATTGCCTCTGCGGCTATTCCGCTACGTGCAAATACCATCGAGCAAAATAATGCTGCAAAAAATATAAGTTTTTTCATGGCACGCTTTCTATCTCATTAATATATTCTGGTTTTTCATTATCGTTTCTTGGTCTGGAAGCCGGAGCCCGATCAATGCGCCCTGAAGCTGATCTTGTATTTCAGGTCGGTCTGGGCTGCCAGCCATTCGAGTGACTTTCCGTTAACCTCGGCATAGGGGTACATGAAGTAGTTAAGCGGACCGTCATTCTGGCGCGGGTTCAGGTAATACCCCCTGCCGCCTCTGGCCAGCGCAATCCGGTATTGCTCAACACCGCCAAAGTAATAGTCGATCGTGTTCCCGGCGCCCTTGAGGTCCAGCTTGTCTACCAGCATGATCTTTCTGACGTCAGCGGCATCCGCCGGCACCCAGCCATAACCGGGCACATAGAATTCAGCCCAGCAGTGATGCCCGCTGGTCATGTCTTCTACATCCTTCTTGCCCAGCCTGAGACCAAAGACTTCCCGTGTCGGCACCCCGGCCGCCCTGGCGATTGAAACAAACACGGAACTGATGTCGGCACACTTGCCACCGCGCTTGGCGAGCACTTTTTCAACTTCTCCGGTGCCGCACCCTTTGACGTCCGGGTCTCGTACCGTGTTTTCGACGACCCACTGGTAAACGGCCCGTGCCTTTTCGCTAATTTTCTGCTTGTCATTGGTTATGCTGAGGGCAATTTCTCTGACCTTGCCATCCGTCGGAATGAACCTGGTGCTCTTGAGGTATTCCTGTATCTCAACAGGTACAGGTGGCTCCGCTGCGGGGAAATCTTTCCTGATCAATTCCCTGCCGGTGGCATCGAAGGTCAGGGTAATGGCCCGGTCCTTGATTGGCGTGGTCCACTCGGCATAAAGGGCGAGATTGCCGGTTTCTTTCTCACGATAAATGCCGCTGTGTGAAAAATTGCCTTTTATTCGGACATTCGAAATATCCTGCACATTGTCCGAGGTTGGATAGGGAAGCCAGACCCTCACATCCTTGCTGTCATCCGGTGCGGCGACGGTAACGGCCAGTTCGACCTCCCCGCTCCTTTCCCCGGACAGTGCGGTGCCAGGGAATGCAAACAGCGCACCCAGTAATAACCATGATATTTTTTTAAACATTTGAGGCTCCTTTCGGCGATAGCCAGATAAAAGTATCGGAGCGGCCAGAAATCGTGAAAGGAAAGGCAGATATGAAATACGCACACATCTCCCGCAGGGGGTCGCGTGGTTAGAAGGCTCCGGCACTCGATTATGCAAGGGAATTGCCGCGAAACGGCTGGAGCTTCGCACCTCAATGATCTGCTGACCTGCACGCTGGCAGCGCTTTGATACGGTACATTCCGTCGCAGCAGAATCGGGTCAGCTTCACGCTGGCCGTCAGACCCGCTTGTTTTCCAGGAGAAAACAATACGGCGTTACGGCGAACCAACCGGAAACAAATGCGACAGCAGGGTAAATTCTAACAGATACAAAACCAATTTGTTTCAAATTCAAAACGGCCCCGAATGGCAAGTTTCGGTTCGGGCCATCGTGCTCGGGAAATCCGTGAGTTATGCGAGAGTTAATCGTTCAGCATGAGGTGCATGGTTGTTTCACTACCGGCAGTTTGCCGTTGCTTTGCCAATCGTACATGTCTCCATCCAGATGCAGCAATTTGCTGAAACCCGCAGATTGCAAAATATCCGCCGCAATTGCTACGCGCCTGCCGCTCCGGCAGTACAGCACCACTTCATTGTTCTTGTGCGAGCTGATTTCAGCCAGGCGCGAACTCACTTGATCGTGGGGTATATTGATTGCGCCGGGGATGTGGCCCGCTTTATATTCTTCCGGGCTGCGTACATCCAGAACGAGTTGCGCGTGGTCAGACTCGATGCGTCGCATCAGCTCGGCCTGCGAAATGTCTGACACTCCTGCGAAGCTGGTATTGTTCATCGCCAAAAAGAGAACCAGCACAGGTACTTTGAAAAGCAGGCTGATGATGCTGCGACATTCTTTCATGGAACAACCTTTCAGAAAACGGATTGATAATTGTCCGGTAGCCGCCGAACGCTGTGTACTACGCCGTTGGCATGTAGAAGCCGATAAAGTTCCTTCGATCGGCAGGGGGCAAAGTATAGTCAGATGGTGGGTGAAAGAAAAATGCTGATAGAACCAGTATAAAATGCCTGGGGCAAAAAATTCCGGGCGCGTTTTGACCTGTCGGAGCGCTGCGTTCCCGGCGCGGTTGTCTTGCTGGCTCGAAGCAGAAAGCTGGCCGCAAGGCAGTTTCCAGTCCATTATATGAGAACGATTATGCACGCCACTTTACCCTTGCTACAGTCCGCTGAGTTCCCTGCACTGCACCGCGGCAAGCTGGAAACATTGCAGGTCAACTTGGGTTATCGATGCAACCAGACGTGTTTGCACTGCCACGTCAACGCCGGACCCAGACGCAAGGAAGTGATGGTCGATGAGGTCATTGAACTCATTCCGCAAGTGCTGTCGGCACGGCAGATTGAGACGCTTGACCTGACCGGCGGTTCACCGGAGTTACATCATCATTTTCGTGATTTGGTGAGCAAGGCGACAGCCATGGGTGTACACGTGATTGACCGCTGCAACCTGACGATTCTGTTTGAGCATGGACAGGAAGGCCTTGGCGAATTTCTGGCCAGTCGCAAGGTGGAAGTGGTGGCATCGTTGCCCTGTTATTCCTCCGCCAATGTGGACAAACAACGCGGAAAGGGCGTGTTCGATAAAAGCGTCGCGGCGCTCCGGCAACTTAACGCGCTGGGTTATGGGCATGAAGGCAGCGGGCTCACTCTGAGCCTGGTCTATAACCCGCAGGGCCCCTCGCTGCCGCCTGATCAGGTTGCGTTGCAAGCGGATTACAAGCGCGAATTATTCGAGCGCTTTGGTATCGTCTTCAATCATTTGTTCGTTATTGCCAACATGCCCATTCAGCGGTTTGGCAGTACGCTGATTTCCAGGGGGCAATTCAACGACTACATGCGCCTGCTCAAGGAAAATTTCTCCGCAACCCATCTTGATAACGTGATGTGCCGCCATCTGGTAAGCGTGGGTTGGCAGGGCTACCTTTATGACTGCGATTTCAACCAGCAGCTCGAACTGACGCTGCCGGGCAAAGGACGCCCGCACCTGCGCGACCTTCTGCAAAACGACCTGCGGGGCAATAGTATTCGTGTTGCCGATCACTGCTACGCCTGTACTGCGGGGCAGGGCAGCAGTTGCGGCGGTGCGCTGCACGGCTGAGCGGCCAGCATGAAAAAAACGATTATCGGCCTGCTGGTCGTGGTGGCCATTGCCGTGTTTTTTGGCATGGGCCTTGATCATTACCTGGCGCTGGATGTGCTCAAGGAAACCCGGGGGGAATTCGCCGTCATGCAAGCGCAGTCCCCCTGGCTGACTACACTGGCAATTTTTGCGGCGTATGTCGCAGTCGTGGCGTTATCGCTGCCGGGGGCCGCGATCATGACGCTGGCGATAGGCGCGTTATTCGGTTTCTGGCAGGGCACGCTGCTCGTGTCCTTTGCATCAAGCATCGGCGCAACGCTGGCATTTCTCGTTTCTCGCTACCTGTTGCGCGACATGGTGCAGCATCGTTTCGGCGACAAACTAAAGGGGATTAACGAGGGTATGGAAAAAGAGGGCGCTTTCTATCTTTTTCTGTTGCGCCTCATGCCGATCTTCCCGTTTTTTCTGATTAACCTGCTGATGGGGCTGACGCATATCCGTACGGCCACCTTCTATTGGGTCAGCCAACTTGGCATGCTGGCGGGTACGCTGGTGTATGTGAACGCGGGCACGCAATTGGCGCGCGTTGACAGCCTGTCTGGTATCCTTTCGCCGGCGCTGCTGCTGTCCTTTGCATTGCTGGGCCTGTTTCCACTGCTCGCCAAACGGATAGTCCAGGCAATTAAACAGCGGCGAGCCTAACCCATGCAGCTTTCGATCATTATTCCCGTCCTCAATGAAGCCGGCGCCTTGCCGGGTTTGCTGAATCATCTCCTTCCGCTGCGGGCGGCTGGCGCCGAGGTGGTTGTGGTGGACGGCGGGAGCGAGGATGACTCGCAGCAAATAGCTGCTCGCGCCGGTGCGCAGGTCATTTGCACCGAGCGCGGCAGGGCTCGGCAAATGAACGCGGGCGCAACGGTCGCAGAGGGCGATGTTCTGCTGTTTCTGCATGCAGACACCCTGTTACCTCCGTGCGCGGGGCAGGCAATCGAAGCGGCCATCCGCCGCAGCGCTCACGAATATGCATGGGGACATTTTGATGTGCGCATCGATGGCAGCTCGCCCATGCTGCGAGTGATTGCCGGACTGATGAACTGGCGTTCGCGCCTGAGCGGAATCGCTACTGGCGATCAGGCCATGTTCATGACCCGGCGCGCTTTCGAGGCGGTGGGCGGCTTTCCGGATCAGCCCCTGATGGAGGATATCGAGATGTCCAAATGCCTGTCGGCGCAATCCGCACCCATTTGTCTGGCGGAGCGGGCGGTGACCTCCGGGCGGCGCTGGGATGCCAAGGGTGTATGGAAAACAATATGGTTAATGTGGCGATTGCGCTGGTCTTACTGGCGCGGTGTGCCCGCCAGTGAACTGGCGAGGTTGTACCGATGACCAGAATAATTGTATTTGCCAAGGCGCCTGTGGCTGGCTTTGCCAAGACGCGGCTTATTCCAGTGCTTGGGCCGGCGGGGGCGGCAAAGCTGGCGCGCCAGATGCTGCGGCGAACCCTTGCGGGTGCGGTAGGTGCTGTGTTTGGCCCGGTCGAGTTATGCGTGACGCCCGAGATCACGTCTTCTGACTGGCGTGGTGTGGGCATCGCCCAGGGGATCGAAACCAGTGCGCAGGGCGACGGCGATCTTGGCGCCCGGCTTGCCCGCGCCGCACAGCGTGCGCTCGAACATGATGAGGCCGTGCTGCTGATCGGCACCGATTGCGTCGAAATGGGTGCGCCCCTGTTGCGTGAGGCCGCCAGGGCGCTCAAGTATAAAGACGCCGTCATTTATCCTGCGGCAGATGGTGGCTATGCGCTGCTGGGACTCGCCAAATTTCACCCGTCACTGTTCAGCGATATTGCCTGGAGCACGGACAGCGTGGCGGCAGAGACCATCGCCCGCATCGGGCAATTGGGCTGGTCGCTGGAAATTGGCTCGTTATTGCACGACGTAGACGAGCCAGATGACCTGAAGCGCGTTCCGGCAAGTTGGTGGCAGGCAGCATCATGCCCAGATTGATCTTTTGTTGTTGGGCGCTGCTGCTGGGCGTTACCGCTCCCGCGGCCCATGCCGGAGGGGAAAGCTGGGTTGGCCGCTTCGACGCAGCGGACACGGCCTTGCCGGTGCCGTGGCGTTTGCTGCAACTTGACAAGCGCGTGCCTGCGACACATTACCGCATCAGGTTGTGGGACGGCGTTCCGGCGATCGAGGCGACGGCCGATGGCAGCATGACGCTGCTGGCGCGCGAGGTCGAAGTCGATCTTTTCAGGACGCCGATCCTGTGCTGGAGCTGGCGAATTGATGCGCCGCTGGTCAAGGCAGACATGCACAAAAAAAGTGGCGATGATTATGCTGCGCGTGTTTACGTGGCGTTCAAATTGCCAGCCTCCAGGATTGACTTCATCACGCGCGCCAAGTTAGGCTTGGCGCGTACTATTTACGGTGACGCGGTGCCGGATGCGGCGCTGAATTATGTCTGGGACAATCGCTATCCGGTCGAAACCTATCTGCCTAATGCCTACACCGACCGCACTCGGATGGTTGTGGTGGAATCGGGCGCTGCCAAGGCGGGTGGCTGGGTGGCAGAGCGCAGAGATTTACTTGCCGACTTCAAGCTGGGTTTTGGAACGGAGCAGGGAGAAGTGACGCTCCTGGCCGTGGCCTCGGATACGGACAATACTGCGGAGGCGGCCAGGGCTGGCTTTGCCGATCTGCATTTTGTCCAGAGAGGCCAGCCCTGTGCTACCCGTTGAGTTATCCTGAGGCGCAACATTGATCTTAAATAATGAAGGGTTGAAAAGTCATGCATAACCTGGTTAAAGATTACTACGGTCGCCAATTGCAACATTCCGATGACCTGAAGACTTCGGCATGTTGCGATATATCGCAAGTGCCGGGCTGGCTCAAACCTCTGTTGGCGCGCATTCACCCGGAGGTCACCTCTCGTTACTATGGTTGCGGCCTGGTCTGCCCGCCCCTGCTGGAAGGCTGCAGGGTGCTGGATTTGGGCAGCGGTTCCGGGCGTGACGTTTATGTACTGGCGCAGCTCGTGGGAGCGCGCGGTCAGGTGGTCGGGGTGGATATGACCGAGGAACAGCTGGCGGTTGCCGAGAAGCATCGTGCCTACCACAGCGAGCTATTCGGTTTTGACAATGTCACTTTCAAGCAGGGCTACATTGAACTTCTCGATGAACTCGAACTTGAGCCCAACAGTTTTGATGTCATCGTGTCGAATTGCGTGGTCAATCTGTCGCCCGACAAGGATGCCGTATTGCGCGAAGTGCATCGTCTGCTCAAGCCGGGCGGTGAGTTTTATTTTTCTGATGTGTACGCCGACCGGCGCGTGCCGGATCAGGTTCGCGATGAGCCGGTCATGTACGGCGAGTGTCTGGGGGGCGCACTCTATTGGAACGATTTTTTGCGAGTGGCTCATCGACAGGGTTTCGCCGACCCGCGTCTGGTGACCGACAGGCCGTTGGACATTACCGATTCGCAGCTTGCCCTGATTGCAGGAAATATTCGTTTTTATTCAGCGACCTATCGCCTGTTCAAGCTGGACAACTTGGAAACTGCCTGCGAGGACTATGGGCAGGCGGTCATTTATCGCGGCACCCTGCCCGATCATCCGCACCGCCTGGTATTGGACAAGCACCACGATATCGAGACCGGGCGCGTCTTCCCGGTTTGCGGCAATACCTGGCGCATGCTTCAAGAGACACGTTTCCGTGGGCACTTTGAGTTTATCGGCGATTTCAGCCGTCACTATGGCTTGTTCGCAGGTTGTGGCGGCGGGTTGCCATTTGATATTGAAGCTGCTGGGGGAAGCAGAGTGTGCTGCTGAGTTATTTTTAAGAGCAGGGTGGCGGCGCCCTGGCCACTTTGAGGCGGCCACAACCGACGCGTGGGCGGGCGCTCATAGTGATCGGAGGCGTTGACAAATTGACCCGCACAAGTTGACCTAGATCAATAAAATGGGGTTTTGTTATGCTATATTTCCGCACCAATGTGGTCGTTAGGGGTATTACAAAGCTAGGCCTGATAAGGCTTGGCGGGGATTGACTCCATAGATGTTGGTTGTTTCTGATAATAATAATAAGTTGATAAAAAGGGGGCCCTGATAAGTCTGTCATTCGCGCGCAGGTTGCCAGTCCGTTGATTGGATTGGAGCCATGTCTTAGTGGGAGCGCCGAAATGGAGATTTTTTAGAGTTTCCCAAATAACGATCCAATCCGTAACAGTTTTTGAATCCATAGAAGAAAGGAATCCGAATATGAAACTGCTAGCAGTTACCGTTTCCCTTGGAGCGGCTTTGCTGGTCACTATGACAGCGCCCAGTTATGCAGGTGGTGGTGATGCAATCTTCAAGAAGAGCTGCGTCAGCTGTCATTACACAGATGGTCCGGCAAAAGAAAAGACCATTGCAGACCAGTTGGCCAAAAAAGGGCCAGAGCTATTTTATGCTGGCAGCAAGTTTCAGAGGGCGTGGCTTGCAGCATGGTTGCAAGATCCCAAGCCGATTCGCCCCATGCAATACAACTCGCTTACTGTCAAGAACTCGGGTAATCATCCCAAGTCGTCAGCCGGAGATGCTGCTGCGCTCACCGATTATCTGATGGGTTTGACCTCGCCTAAAGTGGCAGCGGGCAAAATCAAGCCTAAAGCTTCCCCGCAGGCCAAAAATATCTTCGCTAAGAAGATGCCATGCGGCGGATGCCATCTGACCGAATCTAAGGGTGCGGTGTTGGGTGGGTTGAGTGGACCTTCTCTGGTTGGGGCTGGTAAGAGGCTGAATCCAGACTGGGTTTATGCCTATCTGGCGGACGTCAAGTCCTTCAAGCCGGTTCGGGATATGCCGGACTTCTCCAGTGCGCTGAGTACGAGTGACATGGAAGGCGTGGCGGCATACATAGCCACCTTTGAGTGATAGAAACGAATTAACGGAGGGATAGACTCATGTCGAGATTTGTAATAATGATTACCATGGCACTTGGCTTGGCTCTGAGTGCGGCTGGCACGGCGCAGGCAGCGGATGATGCCAAGCAGGTGTACGACTTTTACTGTGCGCAGTGTCATGGCACTGCTGGGGATGGCAAGGGCATTAATGTTACCAAGAGCTTTTCCACAGACCCGCGTAACTTCACCGTCGCTGCGGATATGGAAAAGCGCTCCGATGACGATATCAGGACCGTGATCAAGGATGGCGGACCGGCTATCAGCAAGTCACCCTTGATGCCGCCTTGGAGTGCAACCTTGTCCGATGCTGAGGTGGATGGACTGTTGGCGCATATTCGCAAGCTTTGTAAATGTACGGCCAAGTAAGACTAGCTCATGAAATGGCTTAGCAAAAAGTATCTTGCCGACAGCCTTATTTTTTCCGGGCTGGTGGTGAATGTCATCTTTATTTGCCTGATCCTGTATATATACGTCATGTAGTTAGTCCAGCAAGGCAGGGCTCGAGAGGGGGGAATCCCCCCCTTTTTTGCGAGAGAGGTTGCCATAACGGGCAGATAAACCGCTAAAGGAGGGTGTTGTATGAGTAGTGATAATTGTGATTCAGAAGAGTGCGGAACATCAAAGTACCCGTGGATAGGGCCAGTCTTTTTTTTCTCGGTGCTGGCTGCAGTGACTGTTTTCTTTGTGTGGTTCTTGGGGGCGTAACGACATGAAAGCTTATTTTTTACCGTTTATCGGTGCGTTTATAGTTTTTTGCCTTGTATTTTTTGCCCTAGATTTTTCCCTGATGAAACTTCAGGGATTGACGTTGGTGTATGGCGGCCATTAAGGATTCATCATCATCCTTAAGGATGTTTTCCCTTAGGGTAACGCACATGCGTGCATAAACCAGGAGTAGATCTTGCTAACACGGAATATGAAAATAATCTTCGGGGCATTTATGCTGGCTATCTTGGCCACGTTCATGCTGCCCGATTCCATGTCTGTAGCTTATGCTTCCGAAGTGGCAGCAACTGAATCGTCGGTGGCAGCTGCCCCGGCATCAGTAGCTGACTCGGATGCGGCTGCAGAACCTGTCGCAAATGCGATAATTTACCCGCCAGCGCCGAAACTGACCGCAGCGGATTACCCGACTGTCAAGTACGTGAACCCGCGAGTAACGGTATGGCTGGTGGCCCAGCTGCACCTTTGGTTCGGTGCCTTTGTGGTCGCAGTACCCATGTTCGTGTTCATCATTGAGGTGATCGGCATGGTGACCCGGGATGAGCGCTATGACAACATGGCCTACGAGTTCATCAAGGTCAGCATTACGGCCTACTCGCTGACCGCACTTCTGGGCGGCTTGCTGGCATTCAGCCTGATCCTGTTCTATCCAGACTTGTTCCAGTACTTGTCCTTGATTTTCAAGGAGAGCATGTTTGCGTACGCGCTGCTGTTCTTCGCCGAAAGCGCGGTCCTGTATATCTATTATTACGGCTGGCACTGGCTGCAGGGTGGCAACAAGAAATGGGTGCACCTGACCTTCGGTCTGCTGCTTAACGCAGTTGGATTGCAGCTGATGTTCCTGGCGAATGCCTGGACGACCTTCATGATGAGTCCGGCGGCCGTGGATGCGGCGGGCGTGTTTAATGGCAACACTTGGGAGGCGATTCATAACTTCCTGTGGAACCCGATCAACATTCACCGGGTGGTCGCCAACGTGGCTTACGGTGGTTCGGTTGTGGGCGCCTATGCCGCGTTCAAGTTTCTCAGCGCATCGAAGCAGTCGGTTAGAGCACATTATGACTGGGTAGGCTATAACGCCAACTTCATCGCGATCTCTGCACTGTTGCCACTGCCTTTCGCCGGTTATTACCTCACCGCCGAAATGTATGCCTATAGCCAGCAGATGGGTATTACCCTGATGGGTGGTGTGTTCGCCTGGATTTTTATTATCCAGGCGGTGCTGATCGGCGCCTTGTTCCTGTCGGCCAACTATTATCTGTGGTGCGGCATGGGGCGTAGCGATGGCGCTTATCGCTATAACCCCAAGATCAAATATATCGCCATCGTGCTGGTAATTGCTTTCCTGGTTTGGTTTACGCCGCATACGCTGGTGCTGACCAATTCAGAACTCAAGGATCTTGGCGGGCCATATCACAAGTATTTGGGTGTGCTGGGCATCATGCCGGCAAAAAACACGGCAGTAAACTTCCTGCTCTGCGGCACTTTCCTGAGCTTCCTGTATTACCGGCGTGCCAATAAGGTGGCCACCGTTTCATGGGCGGCAGCAGGCAATGCGGCGCAGGCCGCCCTGTTTACCGTGGGCCTGTTGAATATCGTGTTTCTGGGTATCTATTACGGCTACTTTACCAACACGGTATACAAGGTCGCGGCTTCCATACCGCAGGTTCTTTCCACTTTGGTCATTATTATCATCAGCTTGGTTATCGACTCATTCATGTACAAGGGTGCGAAGGACGTAGCGCCATTGAATTGGGGACGTATGCCGGCC
Organism: uncultured Gallionella sp.; assembly: GCA_964355765.1. Taxonomy (GTDB): domain Bacteria; phylum Pseudomonadota; class Gammaproteobacteria; order Burkholderiales; family Gallionellaceae; genus Gallionella. Next base: position 177,070 of record CAYHEM010000001.1, on the reverse strand, counting down.
CGCTCGCAATACGCGCTGTTTCTGCTGGCGGTGTCCTTTACCTGGTTGATGGGCCTGATGGGTTATGTGCGTTCCGGTATTCGCCAGCACTGGCATGTGTCCAATATCTTCCGTGATGCGTCTCCTGACGCATATACCCCTGGTCTGGGCTATGCGGCCAGCGTGGTATCGGTCGGGACAGTCATATTCATGGCCATGGTCATCTTTGTCTTCTGGCTGAGTACGATTAGCGGCAAACATGTTGTTGCCAAGGGTTATTGGAAGGAGCAGGCATGAAGAATTTTCTCAAGGTAGCCTTTTTCAGCCTGATGACGGTCGTAGCTTTTTGGGGCTATTCCAACTACGGTATTCCCCAGATCAAACCTGCGCCGCCGCCGGTGGAGGAAAAGATTGATCTTGGCGCAATGACCATGGATCAATTCATCGAGCTGGGCGGCAAGATCTTCAACGGAAAGGGAACCTGTACCCTGTGCCACAACGCCATGGGCCGGGCTCCTATGCTGGACAAGGTTGCTGCCGTGTCTGAAGAGCGTATGAAGGATGCCCGTTATAAGGGCGCAGCTAAGACCGTGCAGGAATATCTGCACGAGTCACTGGTAAAGCCGTCAGCCTTTGTGGTTGCCGGTTTCGGCAAGTCAGGCAGTAACGACACCGAGAGTCCCATGCCTGACGTGACGGGCGGCGGTATCGGCCTGAACGAGGCCGAGCTTGCGGCAGTCACGGCTTATCTTCAGGATTCCAGCGGTGGTGAAGTGACCGTCGAAATTCCCCAGATGGAAGCCGCTCCCGCCGAAGGCGCAACTCCGGCTGCGGCAGCTCCGCTGAAGACGGCCGAGGAAGTCATTGCCAAGTATAGCTGCGGGATGTGCCACAAGATAGCGGATCAGGCAGGTGAGTTGGGGCCGGATTTGACCAAGATTGGCGCAAGCAAGAGCAAAGACTATTTGCGCGAAGCGTTAGTCGATCCGGAGAAAGTTATCGCCGCAGGGTTTAGCGGCGGAATGATGCCTGCTACATTCGGTGACGATATGAAAGCGAAGGAGCTTGAAATGCTGGTGAACTACATGGCGGGGTCTAAATAATGAATACGACACATAAAAAAAGGCTCATCCCCCGCCTGTTGCAAATGGCGCTGGTGATCATTGGAATTTATTTCAGCTTTATCCTGGTGTTCGACGTGTTGTTGGGTCAGTTGATCCCCAAGAGTCTGCTGACCATGTACATGGTGTTTGTCATAGCTGGCGTGGTGATGGTATTTACCTTTACCGAAGAGGGGGTGCAGGAACTGACCGGCCCCATCAATGCACTGGTTGAAGACCCGTCCAAGAAGATGGTGCGGAACATAGTATTTGTTCTCGTGCCCCTGCTGGCTGGTTACTACACTTACTCGAGCATGCTGCCCAGTTACGAGGCGCCGGTGGAGTTGCGCACCATTCACCCGGCTCCCCCGACCAAGTTCAAGGCGTATGGCAAGAGTTACAACCTGGCAACCCTGGAAAATCCCTATCGTAAATTCGAGAAGGAAGATCCGGTGAAGTTTAGGGAGCTGGTCAACGAGGGCGGTAATGTCTATATCCAGAATTGCCAGTATTGCCATGGTGACAAGCTGGATGGCAAGGGGCCTTACGCCTCCGGTCTGAACCCTACGCCTCTGAACTTCCAGGACGTGGGAACCATCGCTCAATTGCAGGAATCATTCCTGTTCTGGCGTATCGCTACAGGCGGCCCAGGCTTGCCTGAAGAAGCAGCTCCGTGGATTTCGTCCATGCCCGTCTGGCAAGACTTTTTGACCGAAGACGAGATATGGAAGGTAATTCTGTTCTTGTATGACTACACCGGCAGAGCGCCAAGGTCGTGGGCTCATGAATAATCGACGCTTAGGAATAACGATGACTCATCATATAAATAAACTGGCGCTCCTGGCTTTCTGTTCTGCGTTATTTGTGGCCGGAACGGCAATGGCTAAACCCGGCACTGCTGACAAGGGTAAGGAGATTTACGACAAACGCTGCACCTGGTGTCACGGCAGTGAAGGCGACGGTGAGGGGGCGGCCAAGGATATGCTCAACCCGCCGCCACGTGACTTTACCTCGGGCAACTACAAAATCAAAACTTCCGCTTTTGATGAAATGGTGCCTGGCGACGACGACGTGTTTCGTATGATTCGTGACGGCATGCCGGGAACCGCAATGCCAGGCTGGCAAGACATACTTGCCGAGCAGGACATGTGGGATCTGGTGGCTTATCTCAAGACGTTTGCGGGATTTGAAGCGGCACCCGCCAAACTGGTTGATTACGGCACTCAGATCGCAACTTCTGCCGAAAGCATTGAAAATGGCAAGAAACTGTTTGAGGACGGTGATCGCTGTGTCGAATGTCATGGTAAATCCGGCAAAGGCAGCGCCTCCAAGCGACTCAAAGGAGATGCGGGTGAACGTACCTGGCCACGCAACCTGACCAAGCCATGGACTTACCGCGGCAGCAATGATCCCAAAGACATTTTTACGCGGATTACTACCGGTATTCCCGGCACCGAGATGCCGTCCTTTGCAGATCCTGGAAGCAAGAAGATACTTTCTGTCGAAGAGCGCTGGCATGTAGCTAACTACGTGGCATCGCTGGCCAAGACCGATAAAACGGTCAATGCGGAAAATACCGTTATCAAGGCGGACATGGTGGAGGGCGAATTGCCCAATACTACGGATGATGAGCGCTGGGAAGCATCTATACCGACCACTTTTGTGCTGGTTCCGCAAATTATTGGGCAGGAGCGTTTCTTCAGGCCATCCAACGACACCATCACCGTGCGTGCGATGTACAACGACAAGATGGTTGCGATGTTGCTGGAGTGGGACGACCGCACCAAGAGTATTCCCGGAGACGGCGATGCGGAGAAGCTTGCCGATGCGCCTATCGCGGAAGACGGTGTCGCAGTGCAGCTACCTGTCACGATTCCATCGGAAATGCAAAAGCCTTATTTCGGTATGGGTGATGCATCGCTACCTGTGAATATTTGGCACTGGAAAAGCGGTATAGCGGGTGGAGCGGAAACCACCAATCTACTCACCTCCAAGGGATTCAAGGAGATTGAGAAGCGCGATGCGGCTTCAGTGGGGCTTACTTCGAAGGCAAGCTACAGCGACGGAACCTGGAAGGTGGTTATGTCCAGACCGCTCACCACATCTGAAGCAGAAAAGGATATCCAGTTCGTCGAAGGCAAGTTTATCCCGGTTGCATTCGCCGCATGGGATGGCAGCAATTTTAGCGAGAAGGGCTCACAGCACACCATGACCACTTGGTACTGGATGTTGCTAAAGCCGGCCACCGGTTCCAAGCCGCTCGTGACCGCGCTGGTGATTATGTTGCTGTTCGTGGGCGGCTTGCTCTGGTGGGCGCGCAGCGCTGCTGCCGACAGTTCTAACAAGCAATGAGCATAGTGGTTGAAGATGCTGAGATCAGCAACCGCGGGGTAAAGACCAGACTATTGGGCTTTATCCTGATGTTGCTGGGCGTGCTGGATAGCTTGCTGACATTGCGTGGCGGAGTTCCCGCTTACGAGTTTCTCTTGCTTATCGTTCTGGGGGCGGCGGTGTTTGCCGTTGGTGTAGTTCGTGGTGGGCGGAAGCCAGGCAAAGGCTAGCCTCCAAAATATTCTGGTGCAGGGCATCCCAACTATTGTTACATCCTGAATGGCCGTTCGTGGTGAGCAAGTCGAACCGTGGGCGGCTCCATTCATCTTTTGCGTCTTGTTTGGATTGGTATATCCGGCACCCTCGCAAGTAGCCCAAGGGGGCGACGACTACGGTGATCATAAATAGTTCCGGATTAAATGATATTCATCGCAAAAATTGCCATTTTTTTGACATATGTCAAACCTGCGTCAAGCGGGTGGTGTAATTATTCGCATGAGGCTGCGTCAGAATGTCACATGTGACAAAATGACGCATTATTTTGAAAAGTTTGTAATTTGGTTTTGTAATAAGTAGGGCAGGCAGAGGCAGGGTCGTGGCGTCGTCGGGATGGAAAGTAATGCCCGGTTTGATGTGATGATTCTGTAAATTTGAGTATAGAAGTAGAGCAGTATGGCAGTCGCGGTACCTGAGTAAATTCTGGGTTGAAGGCCGGCGTCAATGTTGCGCTATCCTAATCTTTAAGCAGTTGCGTACAGGGAGGTAATAATGCAAGACAAATATAAGTTTCTTTTGGTGAGCGCTCTATCGATGAGTTGCTTGATGTCGGGAGCGGCAAGTGCTGCTGCCCAACTTGGTGCTGGTGATCCGCTGGCTATTCCGGGTTGGCAGAATGCGGTTCCGGATGGTAAGGATACACCAACGATTGACCCCATGATCCTGTACTCGTCCGGAGGTGTGGACGGCAAGATGGCGGTTATCGGTATCCCTAGTTTTAAAACCTATCGCCACATTGATTGCGGCGTTGACACACATGAAATTTCATTCGGCGGTTCCAACAAAGGTAATAAAAATGGTACGCCCGACGGCAAATTTGTCTATCTGAACGACAAAGGTGCTAACACGATTTGCGAGTTCGATCTTCAAACAGGCTATTTGGCAAGAGTCATCGCGTTGCCGTTTCCGTTCGGCGTTCACCATATTGCCTTGAGCACCGACGGCAAACACCTGTTTTCAACGGGTGAATATAGCGGCAAAATGGCCAAGACCGAGATCAAATCAGGTAAAACAGAAGTAATCGACTGGGGTCCTGCTCCGAGTGCTCCGGATTACATCGACGCTACCAGGAATGGTAAATATGTTTTCGCCGGTAACTATTACCATTCCACTGTGGGTGTGTTCTCCACTAGCCCTTTCAAGTTGATCAAGGAAATACCAGTGGGCAAAAACCCGCATGGCACCGACATCAACCCTGAAAGCACTATGGTTGTGGTGAGCGACAAGCTCTCGGCAACCATGACCGTTATCGATGTCGATAAACTTGCAGTCAAGAAGGTTATCCCAACTTGCGCGGGCCCTCTGCATTCGGTAATGGACGTGTATAACAAGGATGGCGGTTCCTATCGCGCTGGTATCGATAGCCCGGACGGCCTGACTTCCAAGTATGTCTATGAAAGCTGCTTCGTTGCAGACGCTAACGTTAAGGTGTCCTACGCGAAACTTGAAGTGGTTGACGAAATCCCGACTCACTATAGAACGGGTCATATTTCCATCTCCCCAGATAACTCTTACGTGATGGCCTTGAACAAGTTCTCAACAGGCCTGTTCAGCCCAACGGGTGTCATTTTCCCGGTTAACTTCGAGATGTGGGATGCGCGCGAAAAGAGCCCAACCTACGGCAAGACCTTGAGGATTATGCCGGTGGACGGCGAGCCGCATAACGCCAAGGGTCTGATGGCTTATCTGATCAAGGATTGGACCAAGGGCCAGGCAGAGAAGGGTGGTTTGATTGATGGTCGTGTTGACCTGCTCGATCCTCCTCACCGTGCACTTTCAAATAGATACTTTATTCCTAAAGAGTCTACAGCACCAGGCGTGAAGGTTGTTGATGGCGTTAAGGAAATTCACATGAAGGCCTTCAGCTATGGTTACATCCCACGTCAAGTGCGGGTGAACAAGGGCGACAAGGTGCGTTTGTTCGCAACCAACATCGACAAGGCGTCTGGCATCACCAAGAATCCTGACGTTACGATGGGTTTGACTATCTATGGTCCTTATGGCCAGAGATCCAACATGGACCTGCCGCGCGGCATTACGGGCGTGCATGAGTTCACCGCTGACATCGCAGGGGAATATGAAATCTTCTGTACGCACTTCTGCGGACCGTTGCATCTGGAAATGAGAGCCGCGTTCTTTGTTGACGATCCTAAGAAGGGGCCTTCCAACCTTGCAGTGGGTGACTACAAGGAAGCGCAGCAATTGCCAGGCTTGCTCGAGCATGGGCAGCTCACTGTTGCGGAACGAGTAAAGGGGCTTTGATTTACTCTTTTTGCGCATAGATTCGGTTGAATAATCGGCCACCCCCTCTTGCGGGGGGGCGGTCTAAAGAGGGAGAAATAGAAAATGAAGAATGCCAAGTTGAAAATCGGCCTAATCGCAGTAACAAGTTTAGGCATGTTGTGGGGGAGTGCCTCTGCTGTTGCTGCAGAGAAGCGCTGCACTGCCGGAGGGCAGAAGGTAGAGTGCCCTACCATCACTGAAGCTGAAGCAGAAGCTGCATCGGCCGCTTTTTTGAAAGAAGGCGATGACATGGAGAAGGGGCATGGCGGTAGCACCTACGGTATCGCACCGTTTGACTACTTGACCGGTGTCGGCAAGCGCAGCTCTGTCGCAGCAGATGGAGTCAAAGCCGGAACTTATAAAACGGAAAGCGGTTATGGCCAGCAGCAAAAAGGTAGCCTCAAGACAGAGTTGTGGGATCGTGTGAAAGCACCAGCGTCGGATGGCGTGAAAGATAAGAGCGTCTACGATCAGTGGGCGAACAACTGGTCTCCCACTTTCGGTGTAACGCTGGTTGAAGGCGCTGACCCAAATCAAGGAAAATCCTACTATTATTCCTATTGTATCGCCTGCCACGGCTGGTTGATGAGGGGCGATGGACCTAGCGCTTCAGAGCTTGATCCACGTCCAAGGACGTTGACGCGCGGCGACTACATGCAGAAGAAGACTAATCTTGAATTGTTTACAGTTATCAAGGGTGGTGGTGAGGCTGTATCGCTCTCCTCGTCCATGCCTAACTGGGGCAACGTTCTTCAGGATCAGGACATCTGGAATATCGTTGCTTTTATCCGGGCGATGCAAGATGTTGGTGCACCTAAGTCTGTGGCTGAGTACCTTGCGCCTAAGTCAACTTTCAAGCCTATCAAGGGTGATGTCACTGCACTGAACGCGTCGAAGAGTGATGACTTCAAGGAAGCGCAGGAGCTGATGGAATCGGAAATGACCGGGCGCGCTCCGGGGTCGGAGTTGGTTGGCGGTGGCTTTGTGGCTGGCGGTAACAGGCACGCACCTGCTAATGTCAAGTTGAAGTAAAGGTTGCATGGTAAAGATTTATCACGCCGAATGTTCACCTGGAAATTGGGGTAAGCAAGCAGGCAAGTTGAATTAAATTGTAGTAGTGGGTCTGAGCGAGGTACGTCCAACGGATGAAAATCCAAGGATGTACCTCTCTCATTTTGTGGAAGCAAAAAATATTTGTCTTTTTCAAAACTTCTGGCATTAGAATTTGCCCTATAATTCTTGCATACGCGTGCTACCTATAAAACGCGTTGCATACATACCATTTCTCTATGCTCAAAGTAAAAGAGGTCCTATCACATGACGTCCCAAGCTTCTCTGGCCGTTGCCGCAGAGTCTCTGCCATTACCTAATAGCCGATTGTTTCAACGCATCCTGGTTGCGTTGGATTCCTCCGACCATTCCAATGCCGCAATGCGGAGCGCCGCAGAATTGGCGGGTCTGGTAGACGACCCTATGATTACCGGTGCGCACGTCTACGCCGCCAAGCTGCATGATCTGCGTTTCCGTCAGATGGAGGGCGGCCTACCAGAACAATTCAAGCAAGAACAGGAGTTGGAGCGCCAGCGTGATGTGCATGATGACCTGATTACCCGTGGCCTATCGATCATTACGGATTCCTACCTCGATCAGGCAGCCGCTCAATGCGATCAACTTGGGATAGATTTCACGCGTTGCTCGCTGGAAGGTAAAAATTACTGGGAGCTCACCAAGGAAGCCAATTCAGGCAGGTATGAGCTGCTCGTGATGGGCGCTATGGGTCTGGGCGCTATTCAAGGGAGCAGGCTAGGTACGGTAAGCAAGCGTGTAGCACGGCGTTCAGCTGTAGACACGATTATCATCAAGGAAACCGACCGCCCTATCAAGGAGGGTCCCATAGTCGTTGCCGTGGATGGTTCGCGCAAAGCTTATGGGGGGTTGCTCACAGCCCTGGCGTTGGCTAAGCGCTGGCAGGTGCCCGTCAAGGTTATTGCAGCGTTTGATCCCTATTACCATTACGTGGCCTTCAATCGGATTGCAGGGGTGTTGTCGGAAGAGGCCGGCAAGGTATTCAAGTTCAAGGATCAGGAAAAATTGCATGAAGAAATCATCGATTCCGGGCTGGCTAAAATATACGAAGGCCACTTGATTGTCGCCCGCTCTATCGCCAGGGATTCTGGTGTGGAGATAGAAACAGAGTTGCTGGCCGGCAAGCCTCATGACGCCATCGAAAAATACGTTAAAAAAGCCAAGCCATCACTGCTGATCGTTGGCAAGCTGGGTATCCATGCTGATGACGATCTTGATATTGGCGGTAATAGCGAACATTTGCTGGAGAGTGTTGATTGCGCCCTTTTACTCAGCATGCGTGAGTACCAGCCCGAGGTGGATGTTGTTTCGGAGATCACCACTTCCTGGACACACGAAGCCGAAGCCAGGATGGAACGGGTGCCCTCATTTGTCCGTAACATGGCGCGCATGGCCATATTGCGTTATGCGCAGGAACATGGCCATACCGTAATTACCCAGAGAATCGTGGAGGAAGCCACCGCACAACTCATGCCGAGCCATGCAGAGCAGGCCATGGGCGAGATCGTTGCTGCCTACGATGCCGGCGAGTTAAAGCACAAACCCACGGCAGAAGATGCGATGCGCTGGTCCAGTGAGGCAACCGCCCTGTTGCTTACCATCGAAGACCTTTCGGTGCGCGGCAATCTCAGCATGCGCGCCGAGAAGAAGGCCCGCCAGGAAAAAAGCGCCGTGGTGGAAGCCGGGCATATTGAACCGTTTCTTGAAGCAGAGGCGCCGGCAACCGAACCCGCGCAAAATTCCACAGCCGAGCTTCACTGGCAAGTTGCTGCGCTCGCTCGCCTGATGCGGGTGCCCGAGGGTTTCATGCGAGACAGCTGCAAGAAGACTGTCGAGGATTATGCCAAGCAGAATGGCCTTGCAGAAGTCACGCTGGCTGTGGCAGAAAATGGTCTCAAGCGGGCGCGTGGCGAAATGGAAAAAACCATGGGCGGCCGGGATCAGCAGGCTCCCAAGGCATCGCGCTGCCCATTTGGTTTCGGCAACAAGACCGCGGCGAGCGGGGGCACACTGTCGTGGACCGGCGAGGCGGAGGAACTGGTACATGGATTGCCGGCAGGCATGAGCCGAGATATGACGCGCAATGCGATAGCCGCTATCGCCGTCAAAAACGGCGTGACTGAAATTACCGCAGATTTGGTAAGACAGGTGCTGGACACTTTCAGGTCGGGATCAGCCGAAGTCGGTGAAACCATGGCCTGGGACGAGGACGCCCGTGACAGTCTCAGCCGTGCACCGGACATGGTGCGCGGCATGCTGATAAAGGAAGTTGAAAAATGGGCGCAGCACAACAAGCTAAGCCATATCAATCTCGTCACGGTCAGCACTGTCAAGCAGGAGTGGCAATCCAAAGGCTATTTTCACATGGATCCTCAGGATCCGCGCAGCAACCCCAGCTTATAACAGGACGACGATGCAAGTGCCTCATATAGTTAACCACGACACGAATGGCCTGTTTCTGCTTGCAATCAACCTGACCAAGCGCTGCAACCTTGCCTGCGAACATTGTTATATGGATGCGGAGACCCTGAAACACGGTGGCGAGGGCGAGCTGACTACTCATGAAGTGCGCGGCTTGCTGGAGGAGATTGCCGGCCGCAGCACCGAGACCATGGTAGTGTTGACCGGTGGCGAGCCGCTGATGCGCCCTGACCTGGAAGAACTGCTGGCTCATGGCACGAAACTTGGGCTTTCCATGGTGGTGGGAACAAATGGCGTCGCACTTTCCGATAAACGCGTGCAATCGCTGAAGGCCGCAGGAGCAATGGGCGCGGGGATTAGTCTCGATTCCCTTGATCCGCAAAAGCATGATGCCTTTCGGGGTTTGCCCGGCGCTTGGGAAAAAACCTTAAACGGCATTGAAGCCTGCAAGCGCCACGATTTGTCTTTCCAGATACATTTTTCCGTTACCGAATCCAATGCCGATGAAATACCGGCAATGATCGATTTTGCCCGTGCCTCAGGCGCGCGGGTGCTGAATGTGTTTTTCCTGATCTGCACCGGCCGCGGCGAATCCATGTCGGATATCAGCCCCATCACCTACGAACGGGTGCTTGAGGAATTGGTGCAAGCGCAGGAACAAAGCCAGGACCTGCTGATCCGCGCACGCTGCGCGCCTCACTACAAACGCATTGCCTATCAGCGCAACCCCCAGTCAACGCTTACCCGCGCCGCAGGGTATGAAGGCGGCGGCTGCCTGGCAGGCATCAGTTATTGCCGCATTACGCCGGAAGGCGGCGTCACGGCATGCCCCTATATTCCAGATGAGGAAGGCAGTATTCGTGACAGAAAGTTCTGGGATATCTGGGATCAATCGCCCGTTTTTCAGTCCCTGCGTAATCCAAAGTTACAGGGAAAATGCGGCAGCTGCGAATTCCAGAAATTGTGCGGTGGTTGCCGGGCGCGTCCGCTCGCCATGGGCGACAGCCTGATGGATACAGATCCATGGTGCGTCCACTTGCCTGATGGGGCGGCTATTATCGAACCGCTGGTTGAGCAGCCGAAGACACTCGTCTGGAGCGCGGAGGCCGAGAAACGTCTCTCGCGAGTTCCCTCCTTTCTGCGCAAGATGGTAAAAAATCGCGCCGAGAGTTATGTGCACGAACTGGGTATGCAGGTGGTCACGGAAGAGCACCTGGCGACCTTGTCCGCGAAGCGCTTCGGCAGTGGCGGACCGCCTCGACCGGATACCCAGCCCAAGGAGGCTGAAAAAAAAATTCAACAGGCAGCGCAGCCCTCCGTCAGTAACCTGCCATGGAGCGAAGAGGCGCAGGAGCGCCTGACATCCATGCCTGCCTTTTTGCGGGAGGGGGTGCGTGCGGTTGCCGAGGATGTCGCTCGCTCTGAAGGCAGGCTGGAAGTAAACGTCAAGCTTTTGGACAGGCTGGAATCAGAAACACAACCCGGTCGCAGCCTGCCATGGTCGGATGAATCTGATCGGTTGCTCACGGAATTTCTTGCCGGAAAGTCACCCCAGGCGCTCATGTTCGTGGCGCCCGCGTTGGAAAATGCCGCAGAGCATTTCGCCAAGAAGCGGCGTGCCACCATAGTGGAACGCCTCGATGCCGAGGAGGCCATCGCTCAGCTCACCGGCGGTGTGGAGTGGGATAAAGATGCTCTGGCACGCGTGTTGTCTGCGCCCGATTTTAACCGGGCAGGCATCAAGAAGGCTGCCGAATTCAATGCGCGCAAGGAAGGGCTTGAGCGCATCACCTCCGGCGACCTGACGCGTTTCCGTAACGTGGCCATGATGCGTGCGGTGCAACGCATGAAGGGTTTTGGGATGCAGGAATTGAGCTTCGATGCCTACGAGATCGCCCGCGAGCGCGTGCCGCGCCTCAAGGATAACCCTGAAGCCGACAAACGGTTTGAAACCATACGAAATTTTGTGGCGGTAAGAGAAAATCCAGGTGATTTGCTGGGACGCGATTTGCTCGAAGAAATGAAGGCGCAGCTCAAGGCAAACAAGCACGACAAGATCGATCAAACAAAAGAAAAACCGGCGGCATGACAAGATGGATAAGCTGGACGTACTGATTGTCGGTGGCGGTATCTCAGGGCTGGCTTCTGCCTGGTGGCTGGCGCGCAGCGGCTTGTCCGTTCAAGTCTGGGAAGCCAGCGAGCGGACGGGCGGCAAGATCATGAGCACCCGGCAGGATGGCTACCAGACCGAGCGTGCCGCCTCCATGGTGCTGAACTTCCGCCCCGAGGTTGTGGCCATGGTACGCGAAGCCGGACTGGAATCGGCAAAGACCACCCGCATGCCTGCGGCCGAGGCACGCCGCTATCTGTTGCACCGTGGCTGCCTGAAGGCGCTGCCCATGCGTATGGGCCCCATGATGACATCACCGTTATGGAGCATGCGGGGCAAGCTGCGCCTGCTGGTAGAGCCATTTATCTTCTCCAGTGGGCGGGCTGACGAGTCTGTCAGCGAATTCATTACCCGCCGACTTGGCCGTGAAGTATTGGAAAAGGCTATCGAGCCCTTTGTTGCCGGAACGCTGGCAGCAGACCCGGACCTGACCTGTGCCGCCGCCGCATTGCCACGACTTAAAGCATTGGAGCGGCGTTACGGCAGTCTGGCCGCAGGGGTTTTGGTTAACCGTGTCTTGCGTCGCCGCACAGCCTGCTCTACCGACACCTTTTCCTTTCATAATGGCATGGGCATGCTGGCGGAAAATCTGGCTAGAACGCCCGGCATGGAAGTGCGCACCGGCTACTCGGTGGACGAACTGGTGCGCGAACGGGATGGTTGGCGGGTAACGGCTACGACACCGCAGGGCCAGCAAAGCTTGTTCGCCCGTCATGTGATCGTGGCAACGCCTGCTTCAGTAGCGGCTGCCCTGATTAAACCGGTGGACGCCGAACTGGCAGAGTTGCTGCGCGGAATAGGCTATGCCGCTGTCACTGTCGTGCATACAGGCCTGGCGCGTGAATCAGTGGGGCATCCGCTGGATGGTTCAGGATTTTTGGCGCCACGGGGAGAAAGCGCGGTATTAACGGGAAATCTGTGGATGAGCACCCTGTTTCCGGATCGGGCGCCTCCGGGGAAGGTGCTGCTCACTTCGTACCTAGGTGGAGTGCGCGCACCTCAGGTAGCAGACTGGAGCGACGATCGGCTCGTGGATGAGACCCTCAGAACGTTGCGTCCGTTGCTAGATCTAAAATCCGACCCGGAGATGGTGCGCATCGATCGGCATCTGGAAGCACTGCCGGTATATCATGGTGCCTACCAGATGCGCATGCAGGCGATTGCGGAGCGCCTGAAACAAATCCCCGGCCTGCATATCGAGGCAAACTACCGAGGCGGTGTGTCGGTGCGTGACCGTCTTGTTCGGGGACATGCGGTGGCAAACGATATTCTGGCGGCGCAATCATGGGCATCCGCTGAACGAAAGAGGCGCGAAGAAACAGAGAAATCAGATGAGATTGCTGTGTACCCCATGGATTCAATGGACGCCGCAATCGAATAAGGCTTTCTCGATATATTTCCAGAACCCAGCCACGGTGTTCATAATCAGAAAAAGGAGTGTGTGATGAAAAGGTATCAAGTGAGGGTGATTTCTGTTGTTTTGTGTTTGAGCGCGGTGGCTTTTGCCAACACTGGATTCGCGGGAGAATCGCTTAACACTGGAACTTACACCGGGGCGGCAGGCAAGGATAATTTTATTGCGAATTGTTCTCCTTGCCACGGGGAAGCTGGTAAAGGGGATGGCCCTCTTGCAGAAATTCTTGGGGAAGGCGTAAAAGCCCGTGATTTGAGCGACGCAAAACTTTTATCGGCACGTACAGATGAGTTTCTTTTCAAGGTGGTCAAATCGGGCGGCGTTTCGGCGGGGTTTTCCGAGGCAATGCCGAGCTGGAAGGAAACGTTTACCGATGCAGAAATCAAGCAAATCATTCAATATGTCAGAAACAGTATTTGCAAGTGTAAATATGCGGGTAAATAATGAATTGGGAGAATGCCTCTTGCTGCCCATGTTGAACCGATAAATTGTGCGCATGAATCTGACCGACTCCGAGCTGCATTTTGCCAAGCGTGCTATCAGGCGAAAAAATTTCTTCTTGGCGCTGTCCATTGTGAGCGTTATCGTGGCGTTGTGTTTGGCGCTATATTACACTTGGCAGTTTGCCACTCAACCCGGATTTGCCGTGGGCATACATTTTGTACCGGTGCTCCTGATTCTCCTCATGGCCAGGCAGAATCTGCGTCAGCACTATTATGCAAAAATTATCGAGAAATTGATTGCTTGAACAGGCAGCGCCCCATGAGCGCTGCCTCATGTGATCAGGGAATGCTTTCTCTATCTTCTTTATGAGCGCCCGGCGCCTGTTTGGTCTTTAGCGCCCACTCTATGGGCCTTTTTTCCACTGGAGTCTCTGCCAAACGAATCAGCGCCTGATCGCCTTGCAGGAGCTTGTGGACGTCCTTAAAACCCCAATCTGGCTCCCAATTTCCAACCAGGCCGTTCCAGACCTGAGCGATTGCCACTGCCTCTGCATCTGAGAACGACCTGACTTTGCCACCCTGCAGGTTCATCAATGCCGTGTATTTTTTCATGGAATGGGTGACGACAATAAAAGGCGGCCCGCAACGACTGCAATATTTGAGCATCTTGTCAGCGGGATGACAGGTGGTGCATCGGGTATAGGCTAGCGTAACAGCCTCGTCAGTGGTGTAGGGGAGATAGCCCCGGTACTTGACTTCTGCCAGTATCTGCGCGCCTAACGGATTGGGAATAACCATTACGCCTAAAGCCGTAACAATTACCAAAAGAAACGCTCCCGCTGCCCATAAGTATTTTTTCATATGCTTCTCACCTTTGATGACAGGCTATCGATCAATTCACAGTTTTCTGAACAGGTCACTTTACCCATAGTTTCTTCACCACATCCACATTCAACCTGACTAAAGCATTCCTCTCCATATCAGCAAACCAGACATCCCCCTTTGAATCAGCGTCAATGCCTTTGGGCTTGCCCTTGCCAATACCTACATCAAATTCCATAAATGCCTTGGTTCTGATATCGAACACAGCTATTTTATTACTCGTTTTGAGCGTACAAAAAATCTTTCCACCAGGCGCAGCGACCATATCTTCAATCACACTGCTATTCGGCAGTGCATAGGATCTGAATTTTTTGGTCACAGGATCAAAAGTCATCAAGTCACGCCTTATATTGCCGCCGAGCCAGAGCGCTCCCGATTCGTCTACGATAATTTCCCTTGGAGTCTGGTGGGATTCCGGTAGTGCGAATTCATGGATCACGCCATCCTTGGGGTTTAGCCTGGCCAGCTTGTTACCCTCAGTTTCCACGAACCAGATTATGCCATTTGTATCCGCGACAATACCCGACGGGCGGCTGGCGGGTGTTGGAATTGGGTATTCCCGAAATGTCTCTTTCCGAGGGTCGAACATGCCAATTTTGTTGCCATAAAATTCGGTAAACCAGATGTTGCCGTGGACATCGGCAGCAATCCCGGTGGGCATGCTTTGTATCGTTGGAATATTGTATTCCTTGAATGTCAATGAGATAGGGTCAAGTACGCCGAGCTGGTCTGAATCTGATTCGGTAAACCAGACCTTGCCAGTATTGCTGATGGTCAAGTCCGTAGGAGCGCTGGACGGCGTGGGGATATTGTGTTCAGAAAAAACACCTTTGGCAGGCTGAAATCTGCCAATTTTATTCAAGTTGGATTCAATAAACCAAACAGAATCGGCTTTATCTATCGTCAATCTTGTGGGTAAAGTATATTCAGTGGGCGTTTTAAACGACTTGGAAATATCGGCCCCCCATGCCGTAGAGGAGAGGCTGCCACAGAGAATTATCCAGAGAACGGTTACTATTTTCACTACATTATCCTTGTTAAAAAAGAGATAGGGGCGGCACCGCGATGGCAGGAAACACGGCAAGGCCAGGAGAGATTTCCCCCTGTTTCCCAGAGCGTGCCAATGGAAAATCAGCGGGCCCCACTTTATCGTTACGTCCACACCTGCAAAGTTTCATGGGATGAAAACAATGTTTTTTGACGACGCCCAATAAAATAAGCAGGCACCCGGCTTATGAATGCCCACCCCGGCGAGATTTCCGGGTCAACCAGACGACGAATGCTGCGGCGCCTGCCATTGCGACGAGAAAAGCAAGCCAGTTGAGCAGACTCCCATTGGATGTTTTTTCGGCATCGGGAGCGGGCGGCGCATCATCCTGCTTATTGCTTGTTGCCAATGCTTCTTCAATGGAAAGCATCCCCAGCCGTTTTGCATCCGTGGCGCTTTGTGTGAACCAGAGCAGGGATCGCTTGCGATCTATCACCATGTCCGCAGGCAAACTGCCGAAGCTGGGAATGTTGTATTCATGGAACCTCGCCGTCTCAGGATTAAAGACGCCCACTTTGTTACCCTTGTATTCCAAAAACCACACATTCCCGTTATTGTCCGTTGCGAGCGCAACAGGTGTGCTGCCAGGGGTGGGGATAATAGCCTCGTCAAAGCGTTTCTGCTCGGGGTAATACATCCCTAGCCTGTTTGCGGTCACTTCCACGAACCATATCTTGCCATGCTTATCAGTGGTAATTTTCCCCGGGTTTGCGAATTGAGTGAGCAACGCATGTTCATGAAACAGCTCTTGCTCCGGAATGAATTCGCCAATCTTATTGACGTTGGATTCGGCAAACCAGATATGGCCTTTTTGATCGACAGCTAAATTCTTGGGGTTCCCGTTGTCGCTAGGAATGGGATAGCCTTTTAGCGCAAAAGTCTTTGGATCAACACGATAGAGGTTGTTTTTATTGGAAGCGACGAACCATACAGTGCCCTGAGCATCAATGATCAGTTCCTCCGGAATCGTTTGATTAGGCAGGGTATACTTCGTGAAATATCCATCTGCAGGGCTGAATCGTCCCAGAATATTTGGCTGTTCCGTACCCTCAACCCATCGGGTCACGGTAAACCAGATTTCCCCATCTGGCCCCATTGTCATATTTGAAAATCCCATTTCCCCCCATGAGGCGGGAAGGGCGTGGGTGGTAAATTCCTTTTTTTCAGGGTCATACACCGTCAGTTTTCTGCCGACTTTTTCGGTAAACCAGAGACGTCCGGTCGAGTCTATGGCCATTGACTGTGCTGAACTAAGCCCTTCAGGTAGCGCTATCTCTTTGACGGGAGTTGGCGGCTCGCTCTGGCCTTTATTGCTGCTATGGTCATGGCCATGGTCGTGGTCGTGACCATCCACTGCGAAGGCAACTCCTGCAACCATGAGAGTCGCGCATAGTAAAGTCAGGACCCAGCTGGTTTTACGGAGAAAAAAATTGCAGGCAGTTTTCATTGGGAACACCTGATCATATTGGGACATTTTAAGCAATAAATCACCATGTCATCGTGGGCTCATAAACATGTCGCAATTGCCAGTTCGCATCCTTGTAAGATCCACCTGCATGATCCTCAGTCTCTTCACCGCCTATGTTATAACCACCCAAATTAACCTGTCGCTGGCGCTCAATTCGGTAATATTCGCCCATTTTTGCAGGTGGCAAGGCCTGTCTTACACCCATCATTGGATTGTGGCAGGATGGGCAACCCAAGGCCTTGATGGGAGAACCGCTGGCTACCACTGCCCCCATTGGAATAACCCAGGCAATCACGGCATAGATGGCAATAGCCACTATTGAAGTGGCTTTGAACCCGAAACGCGTCTTGGTGTTTTTACGGAAAATAACCGGCACCAGAAACAGGAAAGCCACCGCCAGGAGTGGAAGCCAGAACGTGCCAATTGCTAACCACTTGGCGTTATCTCCGGTCAGGTACCAGAAAGGCTGAAACAGAAACATCAGATACCACTCCGGGGCGGGCACGCGGAAACCCTCATCGGGCATGGGCGGCATAACGGGGTCCATCGGCACCCCGATGTAATAGGATAGCAATGCCAAGGCCAAGAATATAACCGCGACCAACACGCTGGCTTTTACCGCATGCTCCGGCCAAAAAGCATGGAATTCTTGCGGATAAGGAGGGGCGTATTTGCGCGCCACGATAATTTCTCTTTTTTTGTTTCCTATCATTCAGTGACTCCCAAAAACCTGCAGTGGTTTATAGCGGCTTTGATATTCCGTAACGCTTTATCATTTTGAAGTGGAAAAGCAAAGAAATCGCAAGAATTAACGGAATTACAAGGATGTGGGTGTAGTACGCTATATTGAGGGTAAAGCTATCAAGTATCATGTTTTTGATGGGTTCCCCGGCAATTGTCCAAGTTCCAACGTAATCCATCCATAATGCAAAGGACCAATAGGATCTCCAGTTCCAGGGAAGAATAATTCCTGATACAACCATCATGAATACCAGGAGCAGCTGAGAAACCCCGGTCAACCAGGTAAATTGCCGGGGGCTTTGGTAGGCTTTCAAATAAAAAACTACGGTCATATGAGAAAACACGGTGGCCAGAAGGAGGGTGGAGCCCCACCGGTGCATGTCTCTGAATAGCCAGCCCAGGGTGACTTCATTGCTTAAATTCGCAATGCTCAGCAATGCCTTTTCGGGTTCGGGGGTATAGAAAAAAAGCATGAACACGCCAGAGGCTAACTGGAGAAGGATGAGAAACAGTGAGATGCCGCCGAAGCAATAAAAGAAATTGACATGCGAGGGTACCGCCTGCCCTTTCTTTAACTGGATTCGATTCCTGACCCACTCGGCAATTTTGGCAGCATCCATGATTATTGGGCCTTTAGTGAAGTTTCTGACTTGCTTGCCGCTATGGCTTCATCCTTCTGCATACCATAGGTGTCACCGGTAAAATCAATCTTCCAGGTGTGGCTGGCGTGGTCAACATTAAGAGGCACCACTTCCTGCACCGTATATTCGCCACCAAAGCTGGAAGGCAACTTGTAGCTTATGGCGACTAGGGCTTGAGTCCCCTTGATCTCGGCTTTACCAACGTCCACCACAAATTTTTCCGGGTAACGCTTGATAATTTCCAGGAACTGGTTCAGCTTTAAGTTGGAAACAGAGATATCGACCATTTTGTATGCCTCGCTGGCAGTCGTAGTGCCCCCCTCCATTTTCGCGGCCGAGATCAACTCATAAAATCGCTTCGCAACGACTTCTGGTCCATCATCAGGCAGAGTGTCGGTGTCTCCCAAACGGCCACAACTCGCTACCGCAAAGGCGATAACCAGCAACATAAGGCCATAAAACGTCTTTCTACGCCTCAGAATCAAAGCACCCTCCTTTTTTATTTAAAAACACTCTCGTCTACGGCTTATTTACATGTGAGCAACCGCCGTATGGCAGCGCCATCAGGTATTGCTCCGTTAACCAACAACAGGCCATCACGGCCGCTTTTACCAGATAATTTGTGGGTAGAACCAGTGTCCCACCATGAACATATTATCCTTGAGCGTGGGGTTCTTCACCCTGTCCTTAAAGCTTGGTGGCGGCAGGCCCAACCGGGCTCCCATGGAAGTGTTGTGGCATGAATTACAGCCCAGTGTCGGGGATTTATGGGAAGCCGCAAAAAGCGGGCCGAACAAGGCCAGCGCCACCAGGGAAACCGTCAGAACGCCCATGGTTTTTGTATAAAGCTTTGCCCCCAGTGACCGTCGAAAGGGCGCGCCTATTTTCGCCAATATACCGCTATTCTTGACGGAAGGAGCCTCAGGCGGGGTTTTTTCGATATCCCTGCGGCTCTTTGTCTTGAGAAAATAAGGAAATATCGCCAGAACCAGAAAAAGGGTCAGCGGGATATAGAAGCCCAGCAATGTCGCCATGAACCCCTTGAAATATAAATAGGGCACGTAGAAGATGAGAACGAACCACTCTGCCGTCGGAATATTTTCACCTGCCAGCGGCATCGGTATGATCACGGGGTCCTGTGAAGGCATCGGCAGAACATAGGCCAGGATGGCAATCGCGAGCAGAAACGGAATGGAGAGCGGAAGATGCTCAATGACATACAGGGTAAGCCCCCCCGCTCTTTTTATAACCCGGGTAAAGGTGTGAATGCCCATCAGCACCAAGGTGATGGCTGGAAGAATGCAAACATGTACAGCCAATGTCCGATTAAGGGTAAAAGTGTCGATGAGGAAAGTGCTTAACGAAGGTCCGATCACGGGGATTTCTTGCGCGTAATTGGGTACCATTTCCATGAACCAGTACCCTCTCCATTCCCATGGCAGGATAAGGCCGGTCACCAGGAAACCCAGCAGGGGCAGGAACAGCAGCATGCCGGTCAGCCACAAGGTCTTGCTGTCCCGGTTAAGGTAATCCTTTCTCAGGAAACTCCTCACAAAATGCATGATGACGGCAATAAACAGGAACAGCGAAGCCCAGCGGTGGGTATCCCTCACCCAGGCGATTGCGCCCAGTTCATTGTAGAGGTACTGCACGCTTAGATAGGCTTCTTGCAGGTCAGGCAGGTAGAACAGCGTCAAAACCGAGCCGGAAAGAACCTGGGCAATGAGGAGCAGCAGGGCGGTCCCGCCGAAGAAATGATGCCAATGCGATTGTTTGATTTTCATAAATGACCTAGCCGGTTATATCTGTATCTCTGCACCGGCGGAATATGGTTAACCAGGCAGTTCGAAGCAGCCTTTGCTGGGGACAGCGACAATTCTAAAGCAGGCAACCCATCGTTATGAATCGAGCAAGGGGCCGTTCACGGTTTAACAGGTTTACTGTGAATGGCCCCTTGGCCAGTCTTTGGCTGGCGTGGCTGGATGAGATCGATGTCCCTGCCAGTACCACACTGGTTCCGGGGGGGGTTATTATTTTTTAGGTTTCTTCTCGACGTCTTTGGCGCAACGGAAACCGGCATATTCCTTGCTGTCCTGAGGAATACTGCGCAGTGAGCTGGTCGTCTTGGCGTGGCTCCCGTCCTCAAAGAACGATCCGCCTCTAAGCACGGCATACCGCTCATGGTAGGAGCTGGTCCATTCCCAGACGTTGCCGGACATATCCATGACTCCGTAGGGGCTCGCCCCTTTTGGGTGTGTCCCTACCCCCAGCGGTTGTATCGGATGGCCCTCGAAATCGGTCTCGTTGGTTACGGCAGCGTCCACATCAAACTCGTTTCCATATGGGTAAGTTCGTCCGTCCGTGCCACGCGCGGCTTTTTCCCACTCCTGCTCTGTAGGGAGTCTTTTGTCGAGCGCATCGCAATGGGCTATGGCATCGTAATGCGAAACCATGATCACGGGGAAATTAGCCATAATGGGTTCATATCTATGATCCAGATTGAACATGGCATAATGCCTGTTGGTCACTTCATACTTGTCGATCATAAAGGCAGGCAGGCTCATTTCTTTCCTACCCTCTTTTACACCGTAGACGTTTTCACCGTAAATGAATTTTCCGGCGGGAATGAGCACCATTTCATCGTAATTAACTTTTTTCGCGTGTCCCTCTGCTGCAGCACTGGTACCCGACAAACCAGTCAACAGAACAGCCAATAATCCAATAACTGCTTTATTACCCATGAATCGATTCTTCATAATGTCAATCCTCCTTAAGGTTGAGTACGCTAGCGTAGTGCTTCATTCTTTTTAGTGCTTCAGCCGTCTTCGGCTCGAACAATTTTTTCAATCAAGAGCAAGACACAACCCCCAGTTGGCCAGCAGTTTTATCAGTAGTTCCATCCATAACGTGACTTGAGTCTCTCGGGCGCCAGAATTATACATGCGACAAAAGAGCGGGACAAACGGTGGCCGGAAATCTTTTTAGCGGCTCTGCTTATCGGTGACTTGCCCGTATTGATTTGCCGGCCAGCTTGGCTCATTTAGAAAACGTTAGCGCCCACTGATGTCATTGTTTCAATACAAAGCTTCTTTCCTCGTTGGCGCCCTTTTTGATTCTGCAAATGATGGGATGTTTGACCGGCATGTTCTCCGAGGTAAAACTCGTTAGTCCCGTCGCCCCTTCACAGTCCTTGCGGCTGATCAAGGTTTCTCTCACTAGAGTAGGATCGGTCGAGCCTGATTCCTTGATTGCCTCGGCAACCAGCATGAAGGTATCGTATGCCAAGGCAGCAAACCGATCCGGATTGGCCTTTCCATAATCTTTCATGAACTCGGCCATTTTTTGTGACTTGCTGTCCGTAGAAAAGGACGTATACAGAAGTGTTTCGTTCACGGCATCGCCGCTTTGCAAATACTCTTCCGAGAAAAGATTTTCGCCGCCGATGATGGGGAGCGTGAGGCCGGCTTTTTGCATTTCCTGGGCAAAAAGAATGCCTTCACTGGCGCTGCCGGTAAAAATTACACCATGCAAGGGGTCTGGGCTGGCTTTTAGCGCACTGATCACCGGACCCAAGTCGATGCTGCCCGTAAAGGAATCATAGGTGTCAGCCTGAACTTTTATCACCCCATTGTATTTGCCCAGCGCCCTCCTGAACATCGAACTTAAATCCAGAGAAAACTCGTCGGTAGCGGATGTCACCAATGCGTAATTGACATATCCCAGCTCTGTGACAGCGTATTTTATTAAATCTTCCGTTGCCAGATCATCAGGAACGGCGGTGCGAAACACAAACGGGCCGCTTGCCTTGAGATGCCTTCTTGATCCAACGGAGATAAAGAGGGTCTTGGAGTCATTAACCAGATAAATAGGCGAAAAGGTGGAAGAGCCTGTAGGGGCCGCTAATATCGCGATGGCTTTTTGACTAATAAGGTCCTTAACGATTTTAGAGGCCATGCCTATGTCGCTTTGATCGTCATAGTGGAGCACTTTGATTTCTTTGCCACCGATGCCGCCCTGAGCATTGAAGCGTCTGGCCGCTGCCAATGCGCCTTCTACCACGCTGATGCCGTATTTTGCTTCTTCACCCGTTTCAGGACCGACAATGCCAATAATCAGGGGTCTTTGTTCCTCAACATAAGCGTTTTCTGGGGCCTTTGCTTCATTTTTGTCTGAGCAGCCAGAGAGCAGCGTTACCGTGGTCGCAATAATAACCATCATGCATATTTTATAGAGAGACATAGTGGTGTTCACTTTCATATTAAATTAAAGAGGGCGTACAGCCGCGACTCCTGAACCGGGTTCCTATGTTTTGAGGAAATGATGGGATTTACCCTTAAAGCAATTTGTCAATCTCATGTTTCAGCAATTCTTCTGTTACGACGCCCGCATGCAAATAGCTTATTTTGCCGTTCTTGTCTATAAAGATGGTTGTGGGCATGCCATACAGCCCGTAAGCCTCCTTGACCTTTCCGGTTTTATCCAGGCCGCCAGGGATGGTTAACCCCGTTTTCTGCATAAAGGCCTTTGCCTTTTTTTCCGTGTCGTCGACGGCGATGCCCAGAAACACGACTGTCTCGGGCGAATATTCATGCGCCAGCTTTTCAATAATGGGCGTTTCTTCGCCGCAGGAGACACACCAGGAGGCGAAGAAATTGAGTACGATGACCTTTCCCCTATGCTCACTTAGATGGAAATTTCCGCCGTCAAAGAGTTCGATATCAAAATCCGGAGCCGCTTCCATCGTGGTTTCTTGGGTCGTCGTACTTTCGTTGCAGCCCTGGACAAGCAATAAACTGCCTGTGAGAAGCGCGAGCAAGAAGCTGCCAAATATAAATTTAAACATTTTCATCTGCCAAGGCAGCGCGTTACGAGAGCGAGGCGCTTGCGGTGAGCCATTATTTTTAATGATTATGTTTCATGTGCTCGGAGTGATCCATATGAGCGTCATGCCCCATCTCTTTCATTTGGCTGGCGCGAACAGTTGCTTTCACAGCGACCTTGCTGCCATTCTTGAAGGTCAATGTCATAAGTACCGAATCGCCGGCATGGAGCGGGTTTTTTGCATCCATCAGCATTAAATGCAGCCCGCCCGGTTTCAGTGTCACCGAAGCATGAGGGGGAATGGTCAATTCCTTCAGATGTTCCATGTGGGCCATGTTTCCATGCATGACAGTTCGATGAATCCCGACCTGGTCGAAACTGGGGCTGGAAACATCAACCAATATGCGAGGCTTCACGCCGTTATTTTTGATCTCCAGATAAGCAGCCAGCACCTTAACGTTGGGGGGCGCGGCCTGTACCCAGGGATCCAGGATCTGAATGTCGCCGTTTTCGGCAGATGCGATCGGGGTAGCCAGTCCAAGCGACAGCGCAATTAATATGTTTAGAAAAATCCCCATTGTTTCTTGCTCCTTTCGTTATAAAACATACGTATTTTCGTGAATACTCCCGCAATCTCCTGTGGAGTTTGCGGAGGCGGAAATCGGCCGTACAGCCTTCCTTGGGGATCTACAAGAAAGACAGTCGAATTGTGGCTCACCAGATAGTTATCGCCAGATTCGCCAGCCTCATTGGCGTGGAGAGTATACAACGCGCTCATTTGCCGGGAAAAATCATCCAGTTCGGCAATGCTTCCAGTTACGCCTATAAAGCTGTCGTTGAAATAGGAGACGTATTCTTTAAGCGATTCGGGTGTGTCCCGCTTGGGGTCGACCGAAACAAAAACACCCTGAATTTCCGGAAAAGCCTCTGGATTCTTTTCGAGTATTGTGAATGCCTGTCCCAACACCCTCAGGGTGAGGGGGCAAACATCGGGGCAGTGGGTATAACCAAAAAAAATAAAACTCCACTTCCCCTTTAATTCATTCGGGCCCAGCGGCTTATTGTCGGCGCCTGTCAACTTGAAATCCGTTAATTCCTTTGCCTCCCAAAAAAGGTAATCCTCTATCTCTGCTGGCGCTTTAACAACCTGATCATGGCTTAATTTCCAACCAATAAAAGCCGTGATAGACAGGGCGATGACCAGCAAACCTGCAAGGTTCCCCTTGGTTAGCAACAAACTTGGTTTTTTCATTGACCCTCTTTCTGGTTTGAAATTATTTTTGTGAACCGATTATACGATTCGTGCTGAGCGAGTTTGTTATGTTGTTTTTTCTGTATCGCACCATACAGAAACAGGCCGCCTCCAGTAACGAAGAGGACAACATAAAAAGGATCCAGTTCAAATCCTATCATCTCGGCCAACCATACGGTTATAGCGCTCAGGCAGACAAGCATGCCGCCGAAAACCTGTTTTTTGATGCCCTTGGCCGGTGTGTTCAAAACGTAAACCCGAGAACAAACGCCTTGTAGTGTCTCATCAGGCCGGCCATGTTCATGAATGCAAGGGCCAGCAGGGTGATGCCGCAAACATTTTTTAGCAAGTTCGCGTAGCGCAAAACAATTTCTCGCTTTCCAAGAAGCCAAATAAGAGCAACTGACACCATGCCCATAGCGATGCTGATGCCGAGGCCGTAACAAAAAGCCAGATACCATCCCTCGGTTGCGGTATTCCGCTGGGACGCCAGCCCCATGATGTCAGACAGCATCGGGGTAATGCAGGGGGAATACATGATGGCAAAGGAAAACCCGACAAGCAGGGACAGGCCGATTAACAGGGGCGGACGATGCATCCTGCCCAGAAAGGGTGTGCGATTGACCAGCAAGATATACATGCTCACCAGCAGGATAAGGATTCCTGAAACGATTCGCAGGTTGCCCACGTTCCTGATCAGCGGCCGGCTAATGTCTAACCCGGATGCGATCAGCAGGGCGTAGAAAATAGTAAAGACTACTGCATAGACGATGCAAGGCGGGACGATCCAGCGAAGAATTCCCGGATCAGTTTTTTGCCCGAGTGTGGCCAGGTAAATCCCGACGATAAAGGCGATGAAGAACGGGCTGAATTGCAGGATGCAGATCTGCCAGACGGAAAAAAAAGAGGTAAACCCGCCCCACACGGCCATGCTGCCACTCATTGAATAATCTCCTTGACCCACTGCCGGAATTCATCCGGCTTCTTGGCAATGTTGCCGAAGAAAACCCGTTTGACCATTCCGTTTTTATCAATAAAAAAGGTGGTCGGTGGAGCGCTGACGCCGTAGTCTTTGGCGAGACGCTCATTTTTATCGTGGCCGGCAGGGAAAGGGACCGCCCACTTTTTAACGAAACCTTCAAAATTTGACCGGGAGTCCTGTATGCCTACCATCAGAAACACGATCGGATCGTTTTGATGCGCTGCATAGGCCTGTTTTATAAGTGGCATGGATTCATTGGAGCAGGGGCACCATGAGGACATGAAGGTCATGACGAGTCCCTTACCGGCATACTGATCCAATTGGCTTGGTTTCCCGTCGACCAATTCAAGAGTGAAAGGCGCGGCTTTTTCACCAACCTGAAGCAACGGTTTGATGACTTCCTCGCTGCACCCGGATGTCAAGGCAACGATGAGAAGAGCTGCGCAGAATTTTTTAAAGCAGTTTATCGAGTTCATGTTCCAACAAATCCTCTGTCACTGCACCCGAGTGGAAGTAGTTAATCATGCCCTCTTGATCTATAAAGTAGGTGGTGGGTATGCCATACAAGCCGAAGGACTTCTGGATATCTGCTGTCTTATCAAGGCCGACCGGAAAAGTAACCTTGTATCTTGCTATGAAATCTTTCATTTTTTCTTCGGTGTCATCGACAGCAATTCCCACGAACACCACGCCTTTGGGTTCATAGGCGCCAACAATTTTCTCAAGGACCGGCATTTCTTCCCTGCAGGGCAAACACCAGGAGGCGAAGAAATTGATCAGGACGGGCTTCCCCTTATAGTCACTGAGTTGAAAGCGTTTGCCATCAAGCAGAACAAGTTCGAAGTTTGGGGCGGCTTCTCTGGCTCCCGATGAATTTGCGGGAAGCTCGTTTTTTGCGCTTCCTTGCATAATCAACAGGCCGGCAACGCTGAGCGCAACCGCTAGCCCGACAACGGCAAGGACAATGAGAAGTTTGTAAGATTTGAGGTTCGGCATGACTTATTCCGGTAGGGCTGGTACGGGTAGACTCCATTGGAATGTCCTGGTTCCCAGGCCTTCCAGTTTCATTGTAACTTCCAGTTCGTTTGCTTGGTTGGCATCAATACCCGGGAAGGTGAGGATTCCCTGATTATGGTGTCGCTGCCCATCACGGTAGAGAACATTCCAGCTGATAGCGGCTTGTGGGCTGCCATGGTTAACGCGGAATTCAGACAGTTCTGCGAGATCCCAATGGGGAAGCGTCCCACGATGAGTATTAATGTAGACGATAAAAATGGCATTCTGCTGATCCGGTGGTAAATCGGTTACGCCCAGATAGCGCAACAGGCGGAAGTGTTCGCGAGGCACATAAATAATATCCAGAAACAGGTCGCCCACCCCGAAATCCATTCGCCATAAATACTGTTTGAGAAACTTCATGGTCTTCTCTGGAAGTACAGTCGGTACATTGCTTAAAAAATTGTTCTGCAGATACTGGGTGATGGCGCCCGCTTGGCGATCTGTTATTCCGGCACGATCAGGCGCCTTCATGCGGGTGACCACCGACTCCCATTCAGAGGCGGTTCTGGGCTTCTTCTCGATGACATCTCTGCCGTGGCATTTCCTGGTGCAGGTACTCCGGTAGAGATAGGTGATTTCTCTGGGAGATAATTTTTCAACCATGTTGTGCCCGTACAGGAATAGTTTTCCTTCTCTTTGAAGGCTACTGATCACAGTGCCAGGGTTCTGGTCGGTCAGGTACATGAAGGTAAGTAGGATGGCGCTTCCGCCAAGCAGCAGAAATAGGACGATACTTGTCAGAAGGGGCTTGGCGGGCACTTTCATGTATTATCTATTTTGGTTGCGACAGGAGAGGGCGCGGGGGCGTTGCAAAATCCTTCTGCCGCGACATCCAGTGCCGAATTAAATTTGCTGGAAAGATTCTGGAATGCCGTTAGTGCGGTGAGCTCGATGACAGCCTCATCGTCGAAATGGCTTTTAAGGTGCGCCATCAGGTCGGCATCCACTTCGCGGTCTGTATAGGTGATGGCTGCAGCGTAAGCCAGTGCCGCCTTGGTGCGGGCGTCGAAAAGCGTGGATGTTTCAAATTCCGACAAGGCTGCCAGATGAGCTCCGGTTAGGCCGCGTTTGAGGCCAGTGGCGGAATTGATGTCGATGCAAAATGCACACCAGTTGATCTGAGACACCAGCACCGTAATGAGCGTCCGTAGCGGCGGCTCGATGGGCGATGATTTGCGGTCCAGTGCACCATAGAGCAATGACAGGCCGACAAAAACTTTGGGTGAACGCGCCCACAATCTTGCCGGCTCCAGTTCGCGCCCATAGCGCCGTCGTTGATTGGCAAGGAACAGGCGAACATACCAGGGAAAACGATGGCCAGGCGGGGTTTCGATATAACTCATAAAATAATCTGCGGGTCAGCGATCCCTTGCAGTGGTTGGGTGAGCATTTCAGGGCGCCTACGATTTGTTGGCAGAAAGTTTTTTGATGCCAAGGTAGAGGCCAAGAAACATCAGTGAGACCCACACAATCAATCCGATCACCAGCAATGCCCAGTCTGCTTTACCAAAGCTTCTTGTGTATTGGTAAATCTTGCCCTGAATTCTCTGCAGGGGAGTAATGCGAGCATCGTCCCCATATTTTTCGAGAAAATAATCCGTAATCTGTTGCTTGCTCATGCCCTTGCTGATTTTCTCGCCAATCTCATTCTTCCATTCGAGTCCGCAGGTCATGTTGCAGTCTTCCAGGACCAGTGGGCATTCGCATGGGCAGGCGAGGTCTTTCGCAACCTCGTTAACGGTTAACGCCGAGGCGCTGGATATGCCCATGGCGTAGATTATCGACACGAGCAGGCAGAATAAAAAAATTGTCCTGCGGAAAAAAAATTGACTCATCCCGTATTGCCTATCAGGCATATAACAAGCTTTGGCCTGACCAGGCTTGTTTAAATTTGGCCTGTAACCCAGCGACTTTTCAGGCACCACAATGGCTAACGGATTGTTGGGGTTCATGGCAGTTTGCCCTGCCTTTTTTTCCGTGGCCGGAAATACCACGCAATCAGTGCAATAGCGCCGAAGATGCCGGTTCCGAACATGACATAGATCATCGTCTTGATGTTTCTCTGGGATTCATAAGACGTACTCTGGCTCTGCGGTTCTTTCATAGAGGTATATTTGATATCAACCGATGGGCTGGGATCGTTCTTTATATAATTGATCCTGAAAGTATTTTCCTGATTTACTGAGATGTTCTCAAGCTGGTAGACAGTGTGGCTAAACCCCTTGACGATACTGATTGAGCCGTCGCTTTGAGATTTTGCAGCGTTTTCCGAAGGAATGATGTTAAATTCAGTGCTCCGCAAGGGTTGCTGAATATCGACTTCCAGACTCTTTATGAGGTGATTTGCTTTGATCTGGTAGTCAATTGCTTTCTTTTCGATCTTTACGTCGAGCTGCGGAGTGTGAAAGCTGAGATAAAAATTGGGGTAGGGTAGGAGCAGGCTTACCTCATCGTAATTGCCCTTGTTGATGGTTTTGTAAAGTTGGCAAAAATGCTGGCCTTCATGCGAGAGGCTGCAGGCATCGCTGATTACTGAACCCTTGGGAATGAGAAAACTTGTCTTGATGGGATAGCTTGAAACTTCCTCAAACCTGCCGTCATATATTGCCAATACGCTGGGATCGTCATATTCAGGCATGATAGACACCTTCATCCTGCCGATGGACAGGTCTTTCGTGGTGCCATCGCTTCCCAGCGCATTTTCTGCGCCCTTGCCGCACCCCGCAGCGAGGAATGCGAGGAGAAAAATAATGGCGAAACCCCTGATGTTGCTTGCCTTACTCATGGCATTTAAGACCTTATTATGAGTTTTTGAATAAAAAAGCCACCATCGCTGTGGCTGCTTGAATCTCTCCAGATCAGCCACGGTAAGTAAAGCGCCCAGCGCGACTACCAGGCCTTGTGAAGCGCGAACCAAAATCGTCTATGACGGCCCTCACTGCGACAGCTTGACTCTGATGAAGTTCAGCACTCGTTTGTGCTCACCGGAGAATTGTATCACCCGAGCCGATTTTGCCAGCAGCGGGATCACCTGCATTTTTTTACGGCAGCCCGCCCTGTTCCGCCTTAAAACAGGGCACCACATTCAGGGTCGTGCGCCATAGATACTGGTGGATCAAAAGCTTGCAGCGAAATTTATTTTCCCCATCGCAAAAACGCGACCCTAAGGTATAATTACGGGCGGTGTTTGATGCAGCGCCAGCAGGATATTAGAGCGCAAGCAACGTTGCGAAACATAAAGCCGATACGGCTACCATTGAAAAACATTTTTGAGTAAAGTCCCTACAATGATCGAAGTCGAAAATTTAACTAAAGAATATGGCGAGTTTCGCGCCGTTGACAATATCAGTTTCTCTGTTGAAAAAGGCGAAATCCTGGGTCTTCTTGGACCCAACGGGGCGGGGAAAACGACAATGATGCGTATCTTGACCTGCTTTTTCCCTCCCACCTCAGGGAAGGCCATCGTGGCTGGCTATAATTGTTTCGAAGACTCCTTGAATGTGCGCAAAAGGATCGGCTATTTGCCGCAGAGAGTCCCTCTTTATGAAGACATGAAGGTGAACGATTACCTTCGTTTTGTGGCGGCCATCAAGGGGACGCCTGCCAAAGAGGTCAACCGAAAAGCCGACAAGGTCATGGATGACTGTGGCCTCAACAATGTTTCCAACAAGTTAATCAACACGATTTCTGGTGGATACAGGCAAAGAGTCGGCATTGCCCAGGCATTGGTCAACGACCCCGATGTTTTGATTCTTGATGAGCCTACAGTAGGGCTGGATCCCAAGCAAATCAAGGAGATCAGAAGTCTGATCAAGGAATTGGCGGGCAGGCACACCGTCATCCTCAGCACCCATATTCTTCCGGAAGTCAGCATCCTCTGCGGCAGGGTGATCATCATCAACGAGGGAAAAGTGGTGGCAGAAGACAGGCCGGAGAATCTTGCAACTGATAGCGCGCAGCGGATGTTGTTACGCATCAACGGTAATGCAGAGAAGATTGAGCAGGAACTTTCGCGTGTGAACGGCGTACAGGGCGTTGAAAGAGAGCAGGCTTCCGGTGATGACAGCAGATTTATTGTCGTACTGGAAGATGAGAAAAAGGGAAGGCAAGGAATCCAGGCCATGATTGAAAGAAACAAGTTTGAGCTAGTAGAAATGCGCCTCCTGGAGGTTAGCCTGGAAGATATTTTCATCAAGCTGGTCACGAAGGAGGAGGCATGAATATCAGAAATGTCAGCCTTATCCTCAATCGGGAACTGAAATCCTATTTCAGCTCGTTTACGGTTTATATCGTGATCATCATGTTTTTGCTGATGACGGGTTATTTTTTCTATAACCTTGTCGCCACTTTCTCGATTGTTAGTTATCAAGCCCAGTCCGACCCCATGCTGGCCAAGCAATATCAGCTGTTGAATATTAATGAGACGGTGATACGGCCGCTGTTTGGCAGTATTGGTATCATTTTGTTGCTGATGACACCGCTATTGACCATGAGACTGCTGGCCGAAGAGCAAAAAACCGGCACGATCGAGCTGCTTCTGACCTTTCCGATCAATGATGTTGATGTGGTACTGGGCAAATATCTGTCTTGCCTCGTGGTGTTGCTCACCATGATATTGCTGACGGCGACCTACCCTATTCTTCTAATCACTTTGGGTGAGCCGGAATTGGCGCCCATTGCGACGGGTTATCTGGGCCTGGTTCTGCTGGGGGCGTCAGCCATCTCTCTGGGGCTATTTACTTCCTCCCTCACGGAAAATCAGATTGTCTCGGCTTCGCTATCTTTTGCCATGCTGTTCTTTTTCTGGTTTTTAAGTTACTCCGTCCAGCTGGTCTCAGCCGGGCTAGGTCAATTTCTTGGTTACCTTTCGATTAACGAGCATATAGAAAGCATGTCGAAGGGGGTCGTTGATTCGACGGATATCATTTACTACCTTTGCTTTATTGTCCTGTTTCTGTTTCTTACGCTTAGAAGTTTAGAAACGAAGAGGTGGAAATAATGAAAGCTAAAGGATTGTTTGTGCCATTGGGCATGCTGGCCATTTTTCTGCTGGCGGCAGGGGGGATTACCTACGCGGTAACCGGTGAAATGGGCAATCTGCCCTTGACGCTGATTTGGGTGGGGCTGCTGGTACTGCTGCTGTTTTTTTATATTTATTTTCCGGAAATCAGGGACTTTATTACCAAGCGTTCCACCAAGTATGCCTTTAACACGGCTGTCATGAGCGCGGTGTTTTTTGTGATCATCGCGCTTGTTGCGGGCATGTCGATCAAATACAAGGTGAGAGTCGATCTGACAAAAGATAGCAGATATACCCTCTCTGACCACACGGTCAAGATACTCAAATCCCTGAAGCAGGATGTTGAGGCCATTGCTTTCTATCGCGGTGATGAACGGACGAGGCAGGCGATGTCTGACATGTTGAGTGAATATTCTTACCACTCGCCCAACTTCAACTTCCGCTTTGTAGATCCGGACAGAGATCCGATAGAAACAGCAAAGTTTGGGATTACGTCCTACAGAACTACCGTACTACAGTACGGCGACAAGCAGGAAATTATTGGCACTGAATCTGAAAACAAACTCACCAATTCCCTGCTTAAGTTAATCAGTAAAGACATCAAGACGTTCTACTTTGTTAGCGGACACGGCGAAAAACGTATCGATAGCACTGAAGAGAATGGCTATTCGTATGTCAAGGACGCGATCGAAAGAGAAAATCACCAGGTACACGACCTGCTGTTAATCAACGCGGAAAAGGTGCCTGAGGATGCCGCCGTATTGGTGGTGAGCGGCCCTGAAACGGACTACCTGCCAGCCGAGCTGGAGAAGATAACCGCATTCGTGAAAGAAGGCGGTCGCGTCATTTTCATGGTTGACCCCAGTGGCGGTTTGCCCAATTTAACAAGCTATCTGAGTGGCTTCGGCTTTGAGCTCACGGACGATCTCATTTTCGACAAGATGAGCCAGGCTTCCGGGGGTAATATCGCTATACCCGTGGTGGTGCAATATCACAAGGAGCACCCTGTTACCCGTGACTTCGATCAGTTTACTTTTTTCCCGTTTGCCCGGTCTGTGCATATAAAAGAAGAGCCTGCCAAGGGAAGCTGGGAACTGGCAAAAACGAGCGACAAGAGCTGGGCGGTATCCAGTGATATGCGGAAACTGACCAAGGAAGATGAAGAGTTTGATGCTGACAAGCACAAACGTGGCCCCATCAGTGTGGTAGCCGTTACCGCAGTGGAGGTGGACCTTGCGGACAAGAAGGACGATAAAGCCAATGCTGACACGGCCAAGGCAGGGGAAGCGCCGGACGACTTCATGAAAACATGGGGGAAGATCCTGGTCACGGGTGACTCTGATTTTGCGTCCAATAAATTCATGAAGGCCGGCAATAAAGATTTCCTCCTGAACATGCTTAACTGGCTGGCAGAGGAAGATATTCTGATTTCGGTCAGGAGAAAAGAACCGGGCCTGACACCCCTCCTGATGACTGCCGTGCAGGGAAAAATGGTTTTCTGGCTTTCCGTGGTGATTGTGCCCTCACTGCTTTTGGTGGTGGGGTTGGGTGTAACTGCAAGAAGAAGGCGGGGCGCGTGAATTTTACAAAAAAGACACTCTTCTGGTTTATCGTGCTGATCACACTGAGCGGTGTGTTCTTTTTCTACGACCAGAAGGAGGAAGCGGTTAAGGTGTTAAAAGAAGAAAAGCTAAAACTGCTCCCCACCGTCGTGAAGGATATCTCGGAATTCTGGATAAATTACATCAAGGAAAACCGCCAAATCAAGGTTATTCAGGACAAGGACGGATGGAAGCTGGTGCAGCCCTTAAGTGTAAAAGGGGATACGAAGGCAATAGAAAAGTTATTAACGAACGTCGTCACAGCCAGAAAAGATGCGGTACTGTTTGAAAAGGTCGAGCAGCCAAAATTGGCCGAGCTGGGTCTGGGTGACCCCGAGGTCGAAATGGGTTTGAAGTCTGCAGCCGGGGAAAACATCATCGTTTTCGGAGAAAGAGGACCCACCAATAATGTGGCGTATGCCATGTTCAGGGGACGGCCGGAGGTGTATCGCGTTCATGCGGATCTCAAGAAAGAAGTGAGCGTGGATACCTATGCCTTGCGGGATAAGACCATTCTGGATTTTGATCCAGCCAAAATGAGACGACTGGAAATCGTTAAAAGTGGCGCCCCCAGGGTAGTCGTCGAGCAGGAAATATCAAAATGGAACATGGTTGAACCCACAACGGGTATGGCTTCCATGGCCAAGGTACTGGAATTTCTCTATGTAATAAAAAATGGTGAAATAAAGGCCTTTGCCGATGAGAGTCCCACCGATCTCGCCCCGTATGGCCTCGTTTCACCGATGCTGCAGGTGACGATATATCAGGAGCAAATAAAGAAGCCGTTTGTATTCTCGATTGGGAGCAAGGATCGGGCAAAGAGGGCATATTTTGCCAAGGTTAGCCAATCGGAAATAGTATTTGATGTCGAAGAAGACCTGGTCAATACCCTCCTGCTGACCATGAATAAATTGCCGGAAGAGAAGGACAGGCAATAGGCCGGTAGCAAGGGCATTATTGCCGGGTCATTCGTGAGCAACGCCCCTGCGTCCAGAACGCAGGTTATGCTTCATAAAACAGCCTGTGATGGCTTGCCATTTATCTATTTGTTTCATCTTGTCTGGCGCAAGACATTGGCACTTTCTCTGCCGTAGTTCAATAAAGCAAACATCCCGCAAAGAGCTTACCCAGCGTTTACGATGAGGGGCGGATTACTGTCCGATGCGGTCTGTTAAAATAGTTCCCTCCTTCCATGATGGCCGGCGACGCAATGGATATGAAAACATTAGCAGATAAATTGTGGCTCCCTTCCCTGGTAGAGCCCTGGGTCTTTCAAGTATTCCTGGTGGTGCTGGCCGCCGTGCTGGTCAGTGTCATTGCACAATTCCTGCTTCGCCGTGCGGAGAAGATGGTCAGCCAAACCGCCAGCCATTGGGACGACGCCCTCACTCATGCGGCGAAACGGCCGCTACCCATTATCATCTGGCTGGTCGGTATTGCCATCGCGGCCGGCATTGTCGGCAGGGAGACCGACGCCGCCCTCTTCGATGCTGTGCGCCCCATCCGCAATGTGGGTGTGGTGTTTTGCCTGGCCTGGTTCATGATCCGCCTCATTCACAACGTCACCGCCAACATCGTCGCGATACGCGAGAAAAGGGGTGAGGTGGTGGACATCACCACGATCGATGCACTGTCAAAGCTTGCTCGCCTTACAGTGATCACCCTCTTCACCCTCGTGGCGATGCAAACCCTCGATTTCAGCATCTCAGGCGTGCTGGCCGCCGGTGGCATCGGTGGCATCGCCATTGGTTTTGCAGCCAAGGATTTGCTGGCCAACTTTTTTGGGGGACTCACTATCTATCTGGACCGGCCATTCAGCGTGGGCGACTGGATCCGGTCGCCGGACAAGAATATCGAGGGAACGGTGGAATATATCAGTTGGCGCCACACGCGCATCCGCGCCTTCAACAAGAATCCCATCTACGTACCGAACGCCCTGTTCACCACCATTGTGGTGGAGAATCCCACAAGGATGACCCATCGCCGTATCAAGGAGACCATTGGCATCCGCTACGAAGACATCGGCGTAATGGACACTATCGTGGCAGAGGTGAAGGCCATGTTGCAGAATCACGCGGAGATCGATGCGACCCAGACTCTGATCGTAAACTTCAATGCCTTTGGACCCTCGTCCCTCGATTTTTTCATCTACACCTTCACCAGAACCAAGGCATGGGCGCACTTTCATGAGGTTAAGCAGGACGTGCTCCTGAAGGTGGCTGAGATTATTGATCGGCACGGCGCCCAGATTGCCTTCCCGACGCACACCGTGCATATTGAGGCCGCCCCGGCAGAGCATTGAGCGTCGCGCTATTCGACAAGCTGAATTAAGGCAATGGGCTGAAACGAGACTTGATGAAAACAGAAATCGAGCGGGCTTGGTGTACCAGCATCATGAAAGGCTGGTCGGGGTGAGAGGATTCGAACCTCCGACTCCTGCGTCCCGAACGCAGTACTCTACCAGGCTGAGCTACACCCCGCTCCAAGAGGCCGTTTTTCGCAAAGCTAAAATTGCCGCGTTGCGGCAAAGTGCGCCAATTCTAGCAAAGATTGTTTGTATTTTGAATCGGGAAGAAAAGCGATGGCTGCGCATGCCGCTTCTGCTTCGCGCAGGGCTTGCTGACGCGTGAAATCCAGCGCGCCGGTGGCATGGATAATCGTCAATACCTCGGCAAATTTCTCTGTATCACCCTGCTCGATTGCGCTGCGTACCACGGCAGTTTGTTCCGGCGTGCCGTGCTGCATGGCGTAAATCAGGGGCAGCGTCGGCTTGCCCTCGGCAAGATCATCGCCAAGATGTTTGCCAGTCTGCTGTTCGTCTGCGGAGTAGTCCAGCACATCGTCCACCAACTGGAAAGCCGTGCCAAGATGCATGCCGTATTTGGCGGTGCCCGCTTCATCCGTGTCGGATGCGGCGCCGAGTATCGCGCCCAAACGCATGGCCGCCTCGAACAGTTTGGCGGTCTTGCAATGAATCACGTGCATATAGTTGGTGGCCTCCACGCCGGCATCGTGGCAGTTGAGCAGTTGCAGCACCTCGCCCTCGGCGATGGTATTGGTGGCATCTGCCAGCGTCTGCATCACGCGCATTTCACCCACCTCGACCATCATCTGGAAGGCGCGCGAATAAAGGAAATCACCGACCAGCACACTGGCCGCGTTGCCGAATAGTGCGCTGGCCGTGGCGCGTCCGCGGCGCAACTCGGACTCGTCCACCACGTCGTCGTGCAGCAGCGTGGCGGTATGGATGAACTCCACCACCGCCGCCAGATTATGGTGATGCTTTCCCTGATAACCGAAGGCCTCGGCAGACAGCACTACCAAAGCCGGACGCAGCCGTTTGCCGCCGCTGTTGATGATGTATTCACCGACCTGATTGACCAGCAACACTTCTGAATGCAGGCGTGTGCGAATCACCTGATCCACCGCGGCCATGTCTGTCGCTAGCAACTGCCTGAGTTTTTCCAAAACATTCTGTCCTGATGGGTTATGTCACCGTGAAGTACGGCTGGAAAGGGGGGTGAACATATTTCGATTTTTGGGGTAGCATTGTCGCACAAATTTTTGCTTCTTCGAACGGCACATTATTTATGAAAACGAACTATTTTTCTCTGCTGGCCTGGGTGGGCGTGGTGGTGCTGGGTGCGGCCGCCGTCGGCGGCATCGCGCTCAACCGGGGCGAAACCATCAACGCGTTGTGGTTCGTCACGGCGGCGTTGTGCATCTATGCCATTGCCTATCGTTTCTATGCGGCATGGATTGCGGCAACGGTGCTGAGCATCGATGCGACGCGCGCCACGCCGGCTGAGCGCTTGTCCAACGGGCGCGACTTTATGCCGACCAATCGCTGGGTCGTGTTTGGCCACCATTTTGCCGCCATTGCCGGTCCCGGCCCGCTGATTGGTCCGACACTGGCCGCGCAGTTCGGCTATCTGCCCGGCACCCTGTGGATCCTGTTTGGCGCGGTGCTGGGCGGATGCGTGCAGGACATGATTACACTGTTCTTCTCCACGCGGCGTGACGGGCGCAGTCTCGGCCAGATGGCGCGTGACGAACTGGGCGGGGTCGGTGGCGTGGCGGCGCTGATCGCCACCTTCCTGATAATGATCATCCTGATTGCAGTGCTCGGGCTGGTGGTGGTGAACGCGATGAAGAACAGCCCATGGGCGACATCCACAGTGGCGGCGACCATCCCCATCGCGATGCTGGTCGGTCTGTATATGTACAAACTGCGCCCCGGACGCGTACTCGAAGGCTCGGCGCTTGGCGTGATTTTGTTGTTGCTGGCGGTGGTGGGTGGCGGCTGGATCGACCAGCAAGCCGGATTGCGCGAACTGTTCGATCACCCCGGCCTGCCGCTGGCCTTCGCCGTCATCGGCTACGGCTTTGCCGCCGCCGTCATGCCGGTATGGCTGCTGCTCGCACCGCGCGACTATTTGTCCACCTTCATGAAACTCGGCACGATCATCCTGCTGGCGCTGGCCATCGTGTGGCTGCGCCCCGAGATCAAGATGCCGGCGCTGACTCAGTTCGTGGACGGCAGCGGCCCGATCTTTGGTGGCACGGTGTTTCCCTTCGTGTTCATCGTTATCGCCTGCGGCGCCATCTCCGGCTTTCACGCGCTGATCGCCTCAGGCACTACGCCCAAACTGCTGTCCAACGAACGTGATATCCGCATGATCGGTTACGGCGGCATGGTGCTGGAGTCGCTGGTGGCGATGATGGCGATGATCGCCGCCACGGTGCTCGACCCCGGCGTGTATTTCGCCATCAATTCGCCCGGCGGCGTGGTGGGCACAACGGCGGCGGAGGCGGTCGCGACCATTTCTGCGTGGGGCTTCCCGGTAACCGTTGAGCAGATGAGCCTGCTCGCGCAGCAGATGGGCGAGGCTTCCCTGTTCGCCCGCACCGGCGGCGCACCTTCGCTGGCGGTGGGCATGGCCAGCATCTTCGGCAGCGCGTTCGGTCAGGGGATGCTGGCGATGTGGTACCACTTTGCCATCATGTTCGAGGCGGTCTTCATCCTCACCACGCTGGACGCGGGCACGCGTGTCGGCCGCTTCATGCTGCAGGATCTGCTTGGTAACCTGTGGAAACCGCTGGGGCGCACCTCGTGGTATCCCTCCGTGTTGTTCAGCAGTGCGGTGGTGGTCGCGGCCTGGGGCTATTTTCTGTATATCGGCGTGATCGACCCGAACGGCGGGGTCAATATTTTGTGGCCGCTGTTCGGCATTTCCAACCAGATTCTCGCGGCCATCGCGCTGTGCGTGGCAACCGGCATCCTGGTGAAGTCTGGCAAGCTCAGGCATGCCTGGGTGACGGTTTTGCCGCTGACCTGGCTGATCGTCATCACCAGCACGGCAACCTGGCAGAAGCTGACCAGCAGCGACCCGCGCATCGGCTTTCTCGCCGCCGCCAACGGGATGTCCGACAAACTTGCCGCCGGCTTGCTCTCGCCGGACAAGGCCGCTGTTGCCCCGCAACTGATCTTCAACATGCGTCTGGATGCGGTGCTGGCCCTGTTTTTCGTCGCCCTGCTGTGGTTGATCGTCGTCGATATGCTGCGCGTTTGTAAGCGCCATTTGCGCGGTCAGGCTGTGCCGCCGTTGACCGAGGCGCCGCATTATCCGACAAAATTGGAGGAAGCATGGGCGCGCGACTGACTGGCCTGCTGCGCGGCTTGATTGCTGTGTTGCGCGGTGCTCGCCATCCTCATGTATTTGCAGATACATTCCGGTGGCTGCGCTCCGTGCGCCTTGCACTCACTCCGCTCGCGACGGCCCGTAAATGGCTCAAAAAGGGTTGGATAGCGATCCGGCGTCTCAGCGGCGACGATGGCTATGAGCGCTATCTGGCGCATCGTGCCGCCGACCATGCGGGCGCGCCGGCGCTGTCGCGTCGTGCCTGGTGCGCGCAGCAGTTGCAGCAAAGATGGACGGGCATCAAACGCTGCTGCTGACGGGCAGGGTCAGGCTGCTATAATCCGCGCCTCTTTTGAAGCCATCAAGCGGGGTCAGCGTCAGTGAATTTCAAATTCCATCTTTCCGAATTGTTCGCGCAGGCGTTGCGCGAGGTCGCGCCGGAGCATGCCGGCGTGACCATCCTGATCGAGCGTCCCAAGCTCGCCCTGCATGGCGACTACGCCTGCAATCTGGCGATGCAGTTGACCAAGTTACTGCGCAAGCCGCCGCGCGACATCGCGCAGGCGTTGATTGCGGCATTGCCCGAATCCGCAGCAGTGGAGAAGGTGGAGATCGCCGGTGCAGGGTTCATCAACGTGACCATCGCCACCAGCGCCAAGCAGTTGGTGGTGCGCGAGGTGCTGCTGGCAGGTGCGGGCTACGGCCATATTCACGCCGGCGGCGGACGCAAGGTGCAGGTGGAGTTTGTCTCGGCCAACCCAACCGGGCCGTTGCATGTCGGTCACGGACGCGGTGCGGCGGTGGGCGATTGCCTGTGCCGCGTGTTGCATGCGGCGGGCTGGAATGTGACGCGCGAGTTTTACTATAACGACGCGGGCGCGCAGATCGACAACCTCATGCAGTCGGTGCAACTGCGCTGCAAGGGCGTCACGCCCGATGATCCGTCGTGGCCGGAAGGCGGTTATCGCGGTGACTACATCAGCGACGTGGCGCGCGCCTACCTGGCCAAAGAAAACATCGAAGCCGACGACCAACACATCACCGGCAAAGGCGATGCGGACGATGCCGAGGCGATCCGCCATTTTGCCGTGGCCTATCTGCGCCGCGAGCAGGATCTGGATTTGCGCGCCTTCGGGGTGGAGTTCGACGTATTCTCGCTGGAATCGGCGCTCTACACCGAGGGCAAGGTCGAGGAGACGGTGAACCGGCTGATCGCCAGCGGCCACACCTACGAGCAGGATGCTGCGCTGTGGTTGCGTACCACGGATTTCGGCGATGACAAAGATCGCGTGATGCGCAAGAGTGACGGCGGCTACACCTACTTCGTGCCGGACGTGGCCTATCACCTCGACAAGTGGCGGCGCGGCTTCGAGCGCGTCATCAACGAACAGGGAGCCGATCACCACAGCACCATCACGCGTGTGCGCGCGGGTTTGCAGGCGCTGGATACCGGCATCCCCAGTGGTTGGCCTGAATATGTGCTGCACCAGATGGTAACGGTGCTGAAGAATGGCGAGGAAGTGAAGATCTCCAAGCGTGCCGGCAGCTATGTCACGCTGCGCGACCTGATCGACGAAGTGGGCTGCGATGCCACGCGCTATTTCCTCGCCGCGCGCCATCCCGATTCGCAGCTGGTGTTCGACATCGATCTGGCCAAATCGCAGAGCAACGACAATCCGGTGTATTACATCCAGTATGCCCATGCCCGCATCCACGCGGTACTGGCGCAGTGGGGCGGCGACCGCCAGGCCCTGCATCATGTCGAGGTGAGTGCATTGGAGAGTGGCTACGAAACCGCATTGCTGCAACAGATGATTGACTTCCCGCAGGTGGTTGAGTCTGCGGCGGAAGATCTCGCGCCGCACCTGGTCGCCTTCTACCTGAAAGATTTTGCTGCCGATTTCCACAGCTACTATAATGCCTCGCGCTTTCTGGTCGAGGACGAGCAGGTCAGGCTGGCGCGGCTGGCATTGATTGCAGCAATCGCGCAGACCCTGAAGAATGGTTTGGCGCTGCTTGGCGTAAGCGCGCCGGAAAAAATGTAAAGGAAGCAGGCAATGGGCAGAAACACGGGCAACAAATCCGCGGCATCGAATAA
This sequence comes from uncultured Gallionella sp., assembly GCA_964355765.1. Classification (GTDB taxonomy): domain Bacteria; phylum Pseudomonadota; class Gammaproteobacteria; order Burkholderiales; family Gallionellaceae; genus Gallionella. Next base: position 136,312 of record CAYHEM010000001.1, on the reverse strand, counting down.
AAGCGGCAGTTCGCTATTGACCGGCATTCTGGTCGGCATGGTGATCGGCGCCGGCATGGCGGCCGGGCTGGCCTGGTATCTCATGAAATCGCCCAGCCCGTTTCTGAAAAATGAACAGGTGGTCGCCAGGACGCTGATGGGCACCTCGCAACCGGCTGCCCCTGTCGAGCCGCCGGCCCCCGCTGCGAACGATGGCAAGCCGCGCTTCGAGTTTTACACGGTGCTGACCGACAAGCAGGGTGCGGCCGTTGTCGCGCCGGCCGACAAACCCCGGATAGCCCCGCCGCCCGTGGTGGACAGCAAACCTCTTGCCGCTGCCGAAGCCCAATTCTTGCAGGCGGGCTCATTCTCCAGCCCGGACGATGCCGAAAAACTCAAGGCCCGGCTTGCCCTGCTGGGGATGGAATCCAGCATCCAGATCGCAACCATTCCAGACCGGGGCGTGTGGTATCGCGTTCGCCTGGGGCCCTACAAAGATGCTAACGAATTGAGCCGCACACGCGCTTCACTGAAACAAAATGGAGTCGATGCCACTCCAATGCGTGCGCAGTAGGTTTAATCCATTATTTTCAAGAGGAGCTATCAAGTGAATAAATTCATAAAAAGTTTGGTGATGGCAGCAGCGCTGCTGCTTGGCAGCACCGCGCTGGCGGCCGAACTGGGCAAGGAGTACAAGTTGCTGAATCCGGCGCAGCCTGCCGCCACCGAAAAAATAGAAGTGCTGGAGTTTTTCTTTTACGGCTGTTCGCACTGTTTCACGCTGCATCCGCTCATGAGCAAATGGGAAAAGGCCATGCCCAAGGATGTAGCGCTGACTTACGTGCCGGTTATTTTCCGCGATACCTGGGAGCCGATGGCGCGCACCTATTACGCGCTTGAGATGCTCGGTCAGCTGCATCCGGTGCACGATGCGTTGTTCAAGGCGTGGAACGTGGACGAGACCGATTTGAGCGATGAGGCCAGGATATTCGATTTTGTCGCGGCGCGCGGCGTGGATCGCGCAAAATTCGCGGCGGCCTACAAATCGTTCACGATGCAAAGCAAAATTGTGCGCGCCAAGCAAATGATCCGCAGCTATGGTCTTACCGGCACGCCGACCCTGGTTGTGGACGGCAAATACCTCATCACCGGACTGCAACCGGCAGATACCATGCGCGTGCTGGATGAAGTGATAGCCATGGTGCGCAAGGAAAAATCCGGCAAGGGTCGCTGATTAATGGCGTTTCCCTGAACTAGGGCACTCACCCTCTCCCGCAAGCGGGGGAGGGCTTGCCTATTTCATAAAGCGAATGTCGCGAAATTATGAAAAGCTCAACAGTAATGGTAGCGGCACTGCGCAATAACAACGCAGTCATCATTGATCTTGTAAACCAGCCGATGCTCATCGGTGATGCGGCGCGACCAGTAACCAGATAATTCATGCTTTAAAGGCTCCGGTTTGCCAAGTCCGGTAAAAGGCGTTTGCTGGATATTCTCGATCAGACGGTTGATGCGCTGGAAAACCTTATCATTCGTTTTGTGCCACCACAGGTAGTCTTCCCACGCTGCATCCGCCCAAAGAATTTTCATTTGAGCAAAGCCCGTTCCCTGGCTTTGCCGCTATTGATGGCCGCAACAGCATTGCTTAAACGCTTGGCATTGGCGGGGCTGCGCAACAGGTAGGCGGTTTCTTCCCATGCGTTGAAGTCTTCCAGCGACATCAATACGGCAGGAGCGCCGTTCTGGCGCGTGATAATCACGGGCTCGTGATTATCGTTCACTCTGTCCATGGTTTTTGCAAGACTATTGCGGGCATTGGTATAGGTAATTGCATCCATAATTTATGTCCTTATTCCTGTACATACTGAAAGAATAGCACATAATCGAAACATGCAGCGGCCTGAGATTCTGTTGCAAAAAAACCACACTTCTTGCTCAAACTTTTGACAGCCTCTCCCGCCACTCTATAAAGTCCGTCCCCAGTGGTGGCAGGAGGGTTGACACCCATCACTTCGAGTCGTAAAAACCAATCAACTTTTTTAATCGTTTAAAGAGGAAATACACAATGAAGAAAATCGTTCTCTCTCTGGCAGGCGTGTTGGCAGCAACCGTGTTTGCCCCGGAAGCAGCCGCTATTCCGGCCTATGCTCGCCAAGTCGGCATGGCCTGCGCCGCTTGCCACCAGCAACACTTTCCGATTCTGAACAGCTTTGGCCGCTCCTTCAAGGCATCCGGCTACACCATGATGGGCGCGCAAGGCAAAGTGGAAGGCGATCACCTGTCGATTCCTGACACGCTGAATTTGTCCATGATCATCAAACTGCGCTACCTGAAGGATAATTCTGCCAATGCTGCTGGCGCGGCGAGCCAGAATGCTCGAGCCGCAACCTTGGCTGATGGTAAGTGGGAATTTTTCGACGAATTCGCTTTGATTGGCGGTGGCCGCATCGCTGAAAATGTCGGCTTCTTCTTTGAAGGCCAGATGCTGAACACTGGACCTCTTGTGGGTATCATAAGGATGCCTTTTGTATGGGACATGGGTGGCGCCAAACTTTCCGTGGTTCCGTTCATGACGGACGGTGGTAGCGCGATGGTTGGATACGAACTGTCCAGCGGCGGCATTTTGCGTGCTAACCGTTGGGCCGAAGATCGCTCCAATACTTCTGCTGTCCAGTACGTCAGAGGCGCGGCGGCTACAGAAGAGGCAACCGGTTTTGCACTCGTGGCACAGAACGACATGGGCTTCATTAACGTGACTCCATTTACCGTGGGCACCAATTATAAAAATAATGGTGCTAATGGCGCCGGAAACCTGAAGAGTACCTATGTACGTGTTGCCGCTACGCCGACTGTGGGTGACTGGGCGATGGTGGTGGGCGCCGGCAAGGTAAGCGGACAGTCATGGAGTGGATCGGCTGCTACAGCATATAAAACTGACAAGACCTTCTTCGACTTCCAGGCACATGGTGAGGTGGGTGGCAAGGAGATAGGTATATACGCCCAGCACGCCAAGGCTCCCCATACTACGGGCGCCATGAATGCATACAATGGTACAGCTGCATGTGCCGCCGGAGCAGCATGTAATCCGGACAAGAAAGCAACCACCATCGGTGTCGATTACTCTGTAATTCCACACTCGTTGCATATCGGTGCTGCCTACATGAACGCTGACACCGGCGCTGCTGCCGCTTCGAACGGCCTCAAAACATGGACTTTGAATGCCGTCTATGACATGTATCAGAACGTTGCGCTGCACGCGTGGTACAACAGCTACAGTGGTTCGTCCCGCGCCGCTGCTGGTTCGGTAACAAACGCATACTCGATGATGCTGGAAATGGCTTGGTAAGTAGTTTATCAGCAAGCTTGCTTAGGTCGGGTTAGCAGTTTTTGTATAATCCGACAAGCAAATAGCAGTAGATGTATAACAGGGGAGACTTCGGTCTCCCCTGTTTTTTGTGCTGAAAAAAGCAGGAGATTAGGATTTTGTGTATTGCAGGAAACAAGTGGCTGAGCGATACTCTGACGACCTGGAATCAGGATTAATCAGATGAATAACTCCGCAAAATTGGCGAAAATAGACGCGCTTTTGAGCAAACTCCCCACGTTTGAATGCAAGCCGGGCTGCTTTGATTGCTGCGGCCCGGTTATCATATCGCGGCTGGAATATCTGCGCTGTATCAAGGCGTCCGGGCGTACCGCAGAAGAGGTTAAGCAACAGATGCAAAATAACCTGAAGCAAAAGATATACACCTGTCCGCTGCTCGATACCGAAACCAATCGATGTTCCGTCTATGATGTGCGCCCCGCCATCTGCCGCCTGTTCGGCGTGGTCAAGGGCGAACTCCTCTGCCCGCACGGTTATGCACCAGACACCTCTGCCCTGCTGAGCGATGCACAGTCGCGCGAGATTCTCGGGAAAGTGGAAGAGCTGGGGAAATAACCTGGCGTAAGATGCATTGAGCACTTCGGCAAGCTTGGAACAGGCTTCAGCGAGCGTAGGGTGGGTTGAGTTTTACAACAGCCCATCAAACACCTGCAAACGTAGTTGATGTATAAACAGGGGAGGCTTCGGTCTCCCCTGTTTTTTGCGCTGCAATTGGCGGGTTCTTGTTATACTTTGCGCTGTGTTGAGTAAAGGAGATTGCGATGAAAGCATTATTTATTCGTGCTGAATGGGATGATGAGGCTGAGGTGTGGGTCGCTACCAGCGATGATGTCCCAGGATTGGTTGCAGAGGCGGATACCACGGAGACGCTGCTTGCCAAGTTGCACGTATTGATCCCGGAACTGCTGGAAGCAAATGATTATCCAGATGGCGAGTCGGTGCCATTCGAGTTGTTTACACGCCGCTTCGATGTGGCCTGTCGGCATGCCGCTTGATGGAGCTACACTGCAAGGCTGAAAGATGTTTTGTGGCAGGCAGGATGCCGCTTTGAAAGGCAGGGCAAGGGCGACCTGAAATCTGATTTTGTCCGATCACAAAAATTCACTTTCCTGTGGACAGTAAAATCAAATCCCGGCATACCGCCAATGCGGTGTTGAAACAGGCGGGCCTGCCAAAACAGTTCTGATCTGCGCAGCTTGCGCATCCCTTGAAACGCAAATGACGAACAAGACAATTGCAACAGCCAATGCTTTTATCACGCACCCTATCTCATGAATAAACCTGGACGTAACGATCCCTGCCCTTGCGGCAGCGGGAAGAAATTCAAGAAATGCTGCCAGTCCCAATCCGGACCTGGTTCGAGGATGGCTCCGTCACCAGCTGAACTCAACCAGTTGGTCGCCTTGTTCAGCGCCGGTCATCATGTGGAATTGGAAAGCCGAGCGCGTACGTTGCTCGAGCGCTATCCGGATGCTGGTTTTGCCTGGAAGGTGCTGGGGGTATTGCTTCAGGTGCAGGGCAGGGAAAGCCTGCCGGCATTGCGCAAGGCAGTAGAATGTCTTCCTGGCGACGCCGAAGCGCATTACAACCTTGGAAACACGCTCCTGATGATGGGCCGGCTAAACGAGGCCGAGGCCAGCTACCGGCGCGCGCTGCGCATCAAGCCGGATGACGCCGATATCCATTTCAATTTGGGCAATACCCTGCGCGATCAGGGGCGTCAGGAGCAGGCCGTAGCCAGCTATCTGAAGGCGCTGCAGATCAGGCCAGACCATGCCGAGGTGTATGGCAACCTTGGTAACATCCTCCAGGAACTGGGTCGACTGGATCAGGCCGAGGCCAACTACCGGCGGGCTTTGCAGATCAAGCCGGATTATGCGATTGCGCATTACAACCTCGGCAATATTCTTCATGAAATCGCTCGTCTCGACGAGGCCGAGGCCAGCTACCGTCAGGCACTGCAGATTCAACCTGACAATGCAGATGCGCTTGTCAATCTGGGCAAGGTACTCCAGGAAAAGGATCAACCGGACGAGGCCGAGGCCAGTTTCCAAAAGGCACTGCAGATCGAGAGCGACCATGCCGAAGCGCATAGCAATCTCGGAAAACTGTACATGGACATGGGGCGTATTGACGAGGCGGAAGCCAGCCTGCGGCAGGCGCTTGAGATCAGGCCGGATGATCTGGCAGTGCGCTTGAGTCTAGCCCTGGCAAGAAAGGCAAAAGTAGGCGACGAAAATCTGGCGGCGCTGATTGCGGCTGAGGTGGCGATGCGCAACGGCACTACACCGCTAACGGATAAAGACGCAGTGTTTCTGCATTTCGCGCTGGGCAAAAGCTATGACGATACCGGCGATCACGCTAAGGCCTTTACGCACTTTTTCGAAGGCGGTCGATTGAAGCGCGCCAGCTTCGACTATGACGCGGACAAAACGGCCGGTCACTTTGCCTCGATCATGCGCAACTTAGACAAGGCGACGCTGGAACGTCTGCACGGCGGCGGGGATTCATCGACAGTACCGATCTTTGTGCTGGGCATGCCGCGTTCCGGCACCACACTGACCGAGCAAATCATTGCCAGTCACCCCGATGTGCATGGCGCGGGTGAATTGCCGGACTTGACAACAATTTTGCGCCGCGATGTCGCGGGTGCGACCTTTCCGGATAACCTGCACTCGCTCGATCAGGCATGTCTGTCTGCGTGGGGTGCGGATTATGTTGCCGGATTGCAACGGCGCGCACCGGATGCGCGGCACATTACCGATAAGATGCCAGCCAATTTTCTGGCACTCGGCCTGATCCACCTGATGCTGCCCAACGCGAAGATCATTCACGTCATCCGTAATCCGGTGGATACCTGCCTGTCCTGCTTCACGACACCGTTCGAGCGCGGGCAGGAGCACACCTACGACTTGGCCGAACTGGGCCGCTATTATGCGGACTATGCGCGCCTGATGGAACATTGGCGCAAGGTGTTGCCGGACGGCGCTTTCCTTGATGTGCAGTATGAAGACATCGTGGCAGATCAGGAGGCACAATCGCGCCGCCTGATCGAGTATTGCGGATTGGAATGGAATGATGCCTGCCTCAACTTCCATCGGAACAAGCGCATGGTGCGCACCGCCAGCATGACACAGGTACGCCAGCCAATTTATCAATCGTCGGTGGTGCGCTGGCGGCCCTATGAGAAATTTCTGGGACCACTACTCGATGCGCTCAAGTAATATGAATAATCAGTAGTGTCCCACGTTAGTAGTGTCCCACGTTAGATAATCGGGGACAGACCACGGTTTAGGGTTCAACGAGCGTAGGGTGGGTTGGGGTTTTACAACAGCCCATCAAACAACGGCAAACGTAGTTGATGTATAAACAGGGGAGACTTCGGTCTCCCCTGTTTTTTTGCGCTTGCCACAATCACGTCTATCCGCAACAATGCCACCATTCGTCGTTATCGGAGGAGCAAGCCATGCAAATCACACTGGAGCAAATAGCCGAGGGTGCGCTCGCGTTGCCGAGCGAGGCGCGTGCATTGTTGGCGGATCGTTTGGTGGAAAGTCTTGATCCGGCAGAGGATGGTTACATTCGGCAGTTATGGGTTAAAGAAGCGCAGCGGCGCATTGCTCAGGTGCGTAGTGGAGCGGTGGAGACGATTCCCGGTGAGGTTGCTTTTTCCCAAGTGCGCGCGGCAATCGGAAAATGAATTATGAGTTTCATCCTGGATAATCGGGGACAGACCACGGTTTAGGGTTTCGGTGAATAATAGGGGACAGACCACGGTTTGATGCTTTCTGCTAGACTTTATCCCTTAGAAAAAATCGGTATTCATCATGCCTCGCCGTGCCCGCATCGCGCTGCCGAATGTCCCCGTTCACCTCATCCAGCGGGGTAATAACCGCCAACCTTGTTTTTTCGCCGATGAAGATTACCGCCGCTATCTGGATTGGTTGACCGAGTATGCGGGTAAGACTGGCTGTCGGATTCATGCTTATGTGCTGATGACGAATCATGTGCATTTGCTGCTTTCTTCCGACCGCGCGGATGCCGGTGGGGCTTTGATGAAGCTGTTGGGGCAGCGCTATGTGCAGTATGTGAATCGTACCTATCGGCGTAGTGGAACATTATGGGAGGGGCGCTTTCGTTCTTGTCCTGTGCAGGAGGAAAGCTATTTGCTGGGTTGCCAGCGTTATATCGAGTTGAATCCGGTGCGAGCGGGCATGGTGGCGCATCCGGCGGACTATCAGTGGTCAAGCTACCGCGCCAATGCGCAGGGCGAAGAGGATCCCTTGGTGCAGCCGCACCCGCTGTATGCCGCGCTTGGAAGCGATGCGGCTACCCTGTATGCAGCTTACCGCGAGCTGTTTCGCTACGAGTTGGAGCCCGGCATGGTGGACAGGATTCGTCGCGCGACCAATGGCAATTTTGCGCTGGGCGGTGAACGCTTTGCAGCACAGGTAGCGCAAATGGTCGGCAGGCGGGTAGTGCCGGGGCAGTCTGGGCGGCCACGTAAGTCAGTGGCGCCTGGGTCTGGAGAGTCGCCTGCGGGGTAGAAAACCGTGGTCTGTCCCCTATTCTCTATTGTTTTCTCTACAGTTCCTTGGCGTGATTGGCCAGATAGCTCGCAACGCCCTCGGTCGAGGCCTTCATGCCGGCCTTGCCTTTGCTCCAGCCTGCCGGGCAGACTTCGCCGTGTTCTTCGGTAAATTGCAGCGCGTCTACCATGCGCAGCATTTCGTCGATGTTACGTCCCAGCGGCAGGTCGTTCACCACCTGGTGGCGCACGATGCCGGCGCGATCGATCAGGAATGAGCCGCGGAACGCCACCCCCCCTTCGGCCTCGACATCGTAGGCCTTGCAGATTTCGTGCTTGATATCGGCCACCAGCGGATACTGAACCTGTCCGATTCCGCCCTTGTCGATGGGCGTGTTTTTCCATGCCAGGTGAGTAAATTGCGAATCGATGGACACGCCGATCACCTCGACATTGCGTTTCTTGAATTCTTCCAGCCGGTGATTGAAAGCGATCAATTCGGAAGGGCAGACAAAGGTGAAATCCAGCGGATAGAAGAAGATTACGGCGTATTTGCCGGCGACATGCTTCTTGAAATTGAAGTTCCCATTGATTTCGTTATTGCCCATCACGGCGCTGGCGGTGAAATCGGGGGCAGGTTTGCAGACAAGAACGGCCATGGTGATCTCCTTTGTGGTTATGTTGGGTTAGCGTAATTCAGGTTTTCGCAGCTAACATGCCAATCTGACGCGACTCGTTGAGCTTATTGTAGTCCATTTCAGAATTCCATGATCTACGTCATGAAACGTGCCGCTGCGAATACGGCCAGCATGGAAAGGGCCAAAGCCAGTTTGGCGGCGACGCCCAGTGCCAGTCCGAGCGTGGCACCCAAACCGGCCCGGCCAGCCGCACCGATATGGCGCTGCTGTGAGAATTCCCCGATGGCCGCACCAGCAAACGGGCCGAGCAGTAGTCCCGGCAAACCGAAAAAGATTCCCAGGAGCGCACCCAGCATGGCACCGGCCATGGCACGCCGCGAGGCGCCGAAATGTTTTGCGCCCAGAATGCCCGCCCCAAAATCCACGACATAGGTCAGGATGCCAAGAATGGCGAGAATTGACAATATGCCGACGCCGGCATAGGTGAAGTCTTCAATCCAGGCCGCCAGAACGAGTCCGGCAAAGAGCACGGCAGCGCCAGGAATACCCGGCAGTACGAGGCCTGCGATGCCTGCCGTGACGAGGATCACGGCGATTATCCAGAGCAGGATGGCGGCTATTTCCATCAGGGATTTGCTGCAAGGGACTTTCTAGGCATCAGCGACCGTCGCGAACTGGATGCGGTGCAGCTGCGCGTACACGCCGTCCCTGGCCAGCAATTCTGGATGCGTGCCGATTTCGACGATCTCACCCTTCTGCAGCACGACGATGCGATCCGCCTTTTCGATGGTGGAGAGGCGGTGCGCGATCACCAGCGTGGTGCGCCCCTGCATCAGTGTTTCCAGCGCAGCCTGTACATAGCGTTCGGATTCGCTGTCCAGCGCGGAGGTGGCCTCGTCAAGAATCAGGATCGGTGCGTTTTTGAGGATGGCGCGCGCAATGGCAATGCGCTGGCGCTGGCCGCCGGACAGTTTTACGCCGCGCTCGCCGACCAGTGTGTTGAGCCCTTCCGGCCATTCGCGGATAAATTCCATCGCATGCGCGGCGGTGGCGGCGGCGATGATTTCATCCTCGGCGACTGCGCGCATCTGCCCGTAGCCGATGTTCGCCGCGATCGTGTCGTTGAACAGCACCACTTCCTGGCTCACCAGCGCGATATTGGCGCGCAGACTGGCGAGCGTCAGGTCGGCAAGATTGTGGCCGTCGAGCAGGATCGTGCCGCCGGTCGGCGTATAGAAGCGCGGCACCAGGTTGGCCAGTGTGGTCTTGCCGCTGCCCGAGGCGCCGACCAGCGCGATATTCTCACCGGCGCGGATATGCAGCGTGATGTCGTGCAGCGCAAGCCGCCCATCCTCTCCGTAGGCAAACTGCATCCGCTCGAATTGCAACTCGCCGCGCGCCCGGCCTATTGTTTCCGTGCCGCTGTCTGTTTCACCTTCGGTATCGAGCAGGGCGAACACGCTTTCTGCGGCCGCCAAGCCGCGTTGCAGGAATTCGCTGACGCCGGTCAGACGTTTAATCGGTGCGGTAAGCATCAGCATCGCCATGATGAACGAGACGAAACCGCCCACGGTGGTCTCGTCGGCCTGGGATTGAAGCGTCGCGAGATAGACGATGACGGCAAGGGCGACGGCCGCGACCATCTGCACGATGGGCACGTTCGCCGCGCCCGCTGCGGCCTGTTTCATGGCGTAGCGGCGTACCCAGTTGGCCTGCTCGTTGAAACGCTGGCGCTCGTATTGCTGTCCGCCGAACAGTTTGACCACTTTGTGTGCCGATACACTTTCCTCGATGACCTGCGTGATGTCGCCCATCGCGCGCTGCGAGTCGCGGCTGCTGGTGCGCATGCGCTTGCTGAGGACGCGGATAATAATGGCGATGGCCGGCGCCATCAGCAGCGTCAGCAGCGTCAGCTTCCAGTTGAGATAGAACAGCCAGCCGAGCAGGCCGACAATGACGATGCTGTCGCGCACCGAAATCGTCACCACCGTGGTCGCCGCAGTGGTCACTTGGGTGACGTCGAAGGTCAGTTTGGAAATCAGCGAGCCGGTGGCGTGATCGTCGTAATAGTGTGTCGGCAAGGAGAGCAGCTTGCGGAACATCGCGTCACGCAAATCCATGACCAGCTTGTTGCCCACCCAGTTGATCGCATAGGTGCCGATGAACGTCGCCAGGCCGCGCACCAGAAAGATCAGGATGATGATGGCCGGCACCATGCGCATCATTGCCTGATCCTTGTGCACGAAGGTGCCGTCCAGCAACGGTTTCATCAGTGCGGGCACCAGCGGTTCGGTGGCCGCGACGACGATCATGCCGAGCAGCGAGACGCTGAAGGCGCGCCAGTAGGGTTTGACGTAACTGAGGAGACGCAGATAGAGCTGGCGGCTGGACATATTCATGGCGCGCACTTTAGCAGAATAAAGACCGCCTCCCAAATGCTGATAAAACAACGCGCCATCTGACCAGCACTCGCGACGTTGGGCGGTGGGTTTTCGAAAGGGTAGATTGCGCCTTAGTGCTAAAACTCAATGCCGTCCTGCGCCTGAATGCCCGCGTCAAACGCATGCTTGAGAGCACGCATTTCGGTAACCGTGTCGGCCGCTTCGATCAGTGCATCGGGTGCGGCGCGTCCGGTCAAGACTACGTGCTGCATCGCGGGGCGCTTGCGCAGCGCTTCCAGCACCTGTTCAATTTCTATATAGCGCAATTTCAGCGCGATGTTTATTTCGTCCAGCACCACCAGCTGCAGCTCGGGATTGCGCAACATGGCGTGCGCCACCCGCCACGCTGCTTGAGCCTTGGCGATGTCGCGTTCGCGATCCTGTGTCTCCCAGGTGTAGCCCTCGCCCATCACGTGATATTCAACCTCGGGAAAACGCCTGAAGAAGCTTTCTTCACCGGTGGAGAAGCTGCCCTTGATGAATTGCACCACCGCAACACGCATGTTGTGTCCGAGCGCGCGCGCCATCATGCCAAAAGCCGAGCTGCTCTTGCCCTTGCCATTGCCGGTGAGCACCACAATCACGCCGCGCTGTTGCGCGGCGGAGGCAATTTTGGCATCCACGATTTCCTTGTGGTGTTGCTTGCGCGCACGATGACGTTGCTGTTCATCGGGTGGGGTCTCAATGTGTTCCGTCATGTTGTGCCTCCAGTGCAAATAACCGGCGCAGCAGCGCCATATCCAGGTGCTGCTCCAGCGTATCCGCCAGCCGATCAATGTCCGCCTCGCGACGGGCGTGATAGTCGGGTGTTACGGGGCGACAAAGCCCAGCCCAGCGCAGTAAAGCATCGGTCGCCTGTTGCGATTCAAACAGGCCATGCAAATAGGTGGCGAAAATTTGTCCATCCGGTGAAATTGCGCCATCGGCTGAAATATTCCCCGCGCTATCCTCCAGCCGCAATGCCGGATGCTGCAGCGCACTGCCGGTAGAAACGCCGGCATGGATTTCGTAGCCTTGTACCGGAGCAGATTCCAGCGAGAGTATGCCGCGCGCATTACGCAGTTGTTTCTCGGCAGCCAAAGTGGTGTTCAGTTTTAACAAGCCCAGTCCGGCACTGCTGCCCGCTTCGCCTTCCAGTCCAAGCGGGTCGTGAATATATTCGCCCAGCATTTGCAGGCCACCACAGATGCCGATAAGTTTGCCGCCGTAGCGCAAATGTCGCTGAATAGCCTCGACCCAACCGCAACTGCGCAACCATGCCAGATCGGCGCATACCGCCTTGGAGCCAGGCAGGATGATCAAGTCTGCCGCCGGAATGGTTTCATCCAGCGTTACAAAATGAAACTCAATCTGCGGATGCAGGCGTAGCGGATCGAAGTCAGTGTGATTGCTGATGTGTGGCAGGACCGGCACGATGACGCGCAGCTTGCCTTGGTTGTGGCTCCCTCTCCCGCAGGCGGGAGAGGGTTGGGGTGAGGGTTGGTGGACGGAGTGTGCAGTCGGCAGCGCATCTTCCGCTTCCAGATGCAGGCTGTGCAAATAGGGTAGCACGCCGATAACCGGCTTGCCGGTTTCGAGCTCCAGCCAATCCAGGCCGTCCTGTAACAGCGACAAATCACCGCGGAAACGGTTGATGACGAAGCCGACCACGCGTGCCTGTTCCGTTGCTGAAAGCAGTGCCAGCGTTCCCGTGATATGCGCGAACACCCCGCCACGATCGATATCGGCGATCAGGATGACCGGGCAGTCTGCTTCCTCCGCGAAGCCCATGTTGGCAATGTCACCCACGCGTAAATTGATTTCGGCGGGGCTGCCTGCACCTTCTACCACCACTGCCTGGTATTGCCGGCTCAGGCGCGCGTGCGAGGCAAATACCGCGGCACGCGCGGTTCGCTTGTAAGCGTGATAATCCACCGCGTGCATATTGCCGATGGAATGACCGTGAATGATGACCTGCGCGCCGGTGTCGCTGTTCGGTTTGAGCAGCACCGGGTTCATGTCGCTGTGTGGCAGTATGCGCGCGGCTTGCGCCTGCACCGCCTGGGCGCGGCCTATTTCGCCGCCATCGCTGGAAACCGCACTGTTCAGCGCCATGTTCTGCGGCTTGAACGGTGCGACCTTCACGTTCTGTCGCACCAACCAGCGGCACAGGGCAACAACCAGGGTGCTCTTGCCGGCATCTGAAGTCGTGCCCTGCACCATGACGGTTTTAGCGTGCATGGCGCCTCACAATAATGTTAAGGGATGGTCAGGCGGGCAAAGAACGTTTGGATAAACTGGCTGCGACTACGTGTATACCCGCGGCAATCGACAGATACAAAAATGCGCCGCTTAGATAGGGCAGGAAATATTTGGCCACGCTTCCCGAATATTGCAGTGCAGTCACCCCGGTAAAACGCCCGGAGAACAGATAAAAGCTGCCGCTGGAAATTACGAAGGCCGCGCTGGTCGCCAGCAGCGCCGTTGTCGCGAAGAGCGACAGACTGCGCCAGGACTGGTTGTGGCGTGCCGCGTAAAACTTCCCCGCGTACCACATCACGGCATAGGTTGGGATCAAGAACAAATAGGCGGGCGAAATGCAGAAATCGCTCACGCCGTTATAGTTGATTGCAAAATAATCCGTCAATCCGGCACCAATCAACAGCACGGGCAATGCGCGGCGCGGCAGATAGAAACCCGCCAACAAAAATATCGCCAGCGAAGCGTCTGGCAGATGCAAGGCGGAGCCGAAGTGGTGATCGCGCGTTGCCGCCATCAATGCGACCAGCGTTGCGAAAATTGCGATGGTTTTAATTCGGTTGTTGTTCATATCCCCTCCGGAAATAAATTTTTTTTACAGTGGCAACAGTACATGAAGTCAGGGAAAAAGCAAAGGCGAAAGCCGCCTTTGCTTATAAGTTTTGCATATCGCTGACTAGCCGCTAAAACTGATATTTTGCGGTTAGCGATAAATTGCGCTCCTGCATCGGATAGACGTTATATATGCCCGATAAAGGTGTTGTGCTGGCAATGGCGTAAGTAAAATATTGTTCATTGAGCAGGTTGTTAATAGACCCGGCTAACAACCAAGCACCTTCTTGATGAGTCAATTTCATATCCACTGTCGTATAAGCGGGCATTTTCTGACCAAATGTATTGGCTTGGTCATTATCGAAATGTTGCTGTCCAACATATTTGGCATTTCCGCTTAGCGTGGTTTTCTCGGATATTTTCCAGGAAGAAGAAAGCGTTAGCCCGTGTCGCGGTACCAGTGGAATGTTATTCCCTGACACATTTGTGGCGCCATAAGTACCCGAACGAAATTTTGCTATCGTGCAGCTATAGGCAGCACCAACTTGAAGCTTATCGGAGTAGTTATGCATACCCTCCAGCTCTAGTCCATAGCGGCGCGTCGGCGAGAGATTCATGTTGGCAAAGGTAATTGCATTGTAATGAATCTCGTTGCTCAGGTTCATCTGAAAAAGTGCCAGGCGCACTTTGTTGTTCGTACCCTTGTAGTCGATACCAATCTCGCTATCCTGAGACGTTTGCGGTTCCAAAATAGTAATTTTTGAGGTAAAACCAGGGCCTCCGAATTGATTAAAAATTTCATCCACAGTCGCAACCCTGAAGCTATGGCCGATGCGGCCAAACAACGAAAAGTCTGGATTCAACTTTTGGCGCAATCCAATTTCATATGCATTTACGGTGCGCACCTGGTTGTCTGATGCAGCGGGGTTAGCAGCATCGCTTGCCTGATAAGCTACCTGTTGAGTGCGAGCGCCCAACGTTAATTTGGTGTCGGCGCCTAGTTGCAATGCGTTCTGCACATACAGCGCACGATTGGATTGCTTGGCCAGAATATGTGTTGTTGGTGTACCAATAGTAGCCGGGCTATTTGAGCGTCTGGAATCGTAATCCCAATCGGCAATATCCACACCAACGATCAGCTCACTGCCAGAGCCACCAAGCTGATAGGGAATTTTCATGCGGGGTGTAAAAGAAAGCAGATTAAGTTTTGTGTCCAGGAAGCTCCCCCCAAACGCATCAAAGTATGCCTCCCGCTTTGTATCACGATATGAAATTTCACCCGCAAACTCACCAAAACCCAACAACTGACGGGTACCCAGACTGACGTGCCCCCCATTACGCGTACCGTAATCAAGCGGTGTCGCCGAGCCACGTGGATCCGTAATAAACAGGTTAATTGCCGGAGTGAC
This sequence comes from uncultured Gallionella sp., assembly GCA_964355765.1. Classification (GTDB taxonomy): domain Bacteria; phylum Pseudomonadota; class Gammaproteobacteria; order Burkholderiales; family Gallionellaceae; genus Gallionella. Next base: position 121,142 of record CAYHEM010000001.1, on the reverse strand, counting down.
ATTGCGATTTCCAGGATAACGAATCGTCTGACTGTCTGCGCCAAATTTCAAGACAGCCTCGCCCTGTCCCATATCTCCACGTACATCGGCCTCCAGATTATTCTGTACGATCTTGTTGTTGGCTCTATAGTTGGATGAATTCAATCCGCTGGCCGTGACGCGCATTCCAATGTGATCACCTGCACCAGAGAGTGCAAGTTGCCATTCCTTGGTGTCGTAACTTCCCAGGCCTATGCTGCCGCTGCCTTGCATTTCCTTGCTAGGGTGCTTGGTAATGATATTAATTGTGCCGCCTGTTGCACCGCCGCCATAAAGCACAGCGCCGCTGCCGTTGATAATCTCAATGCGCTCTATCGAGGCGAGCGAAATGGCTGACCAGTTGATCGAGGTCAGTTCAATGTCGTTGAGCTGCAGACCGTCCAGCATAACGAGCGTATTTTGATTTCCGGTCATACCAAATCCGCGCAAGTCGATTGCCATATCAGGTGTGCCGGTATTGCTACGCACCTGAATGCCAGCGTGCTGCGCCAGTAATGCCGGTAATGTTCTAGCGGCACTTTTTTCGATATCACTAGCGGTAATCACAGTGACGCTCACCGGTGAGCTTTCTGGCGCGGCCTGAAATCTGGTCGCTGTGGCGACTACTTCGTCCAGGGTAGGTGTTTCGGCATAAGCGGCAATGGGAAGGGCGATCGCGCCAAACAGTGCGATTGAGAACAATTTCTGTTTCATGGTTGTTTCCTGAGTAAATTCCAAGCGACCCCGCTGGAATGTTTATATTCAGGAAATGCGGTGGGGGAAAGCAGAGTTGAACGATTGAATTGTTCTTTTCCGATGCGCCGCCCGCAGCATCTCCTGTTACCTTTGCTCTCAGGCCGGTCTCCGGGCTCACAAGTCTTGATTTGCCGCCTTCCCATGATTGCTCACAGTGGCATACTGGCAAATCCGCACTCGCTTACCGTTGCGGGGGCAGCACAGGCATTGGGTTGATTCACCCTCACCTGTTTCCCGTTTAACTCATCCGTCACCAGATGAGAACCTCAAAGCAGCGTGGATTTTAGCATGAGGGCGACGCTTTACCAAAAAACCACAAACCGCATTCAAAACTCTGGCTTAGCGTTTGACTTGGCAGCACTTTTCAAATTATAGTCGCCACGTGGAAAATGAACTAAATGCTCTGGAGGGTAAACTTGCGCAACTCATACGGGTGAGTGGCAAGTTGCGCGTGGAAAATCATCAATTACGCCAGGAATTGGCGCATGCGCTCAGCAGTAACCGTCAATACAGCGACAAAATGGATATTGCGAAGACGCGGCTGGAGAAATTGTTGGTGGCGCTGCCTGAAGAACAGTCATGAACGGCACATCCAAAACGCTGGAAATCAAAATACTCGACCGCGAGTTGCGCGTCGCCTGCCCCGATGAGGAGCGCGGCGAGTTGCTCGATGCCGTTGCCTATCTGGACAAGAAAATGCACGAAATACGCGATGCTGGCAAGATTGCCAGCGTCGAGCGTATTGCCATCATGGCCGCCCTGAATATTACCCACGAACTGCATTCAGTCAAGATCGGACGCGGATTTGACCTTGCCGACTTTAAGCGTAGAATGAGCAGCATGGAGACAGCGATCGATGAGGCGTTAGCCGATCAGGAGAAGCTGTTCTAGGTTGTCCCCTACGGTGTTCGTCAGACCTGTAATTCTTTGGGCCAATAAGTTAGTTTAGGTCGCGACCCGCAATGCCGCTGTTGTGAACGTCCAATTGGATGATCCTGATGCGGCAGGGAAGCGACCACTTGGACCGCAGGTTCAAGATGCCGGGTCAACGGCACAGGTGGGGGACTTTTAATTTTGTGCGATCTTTTTGGATCGCACTTTTTATTTGTGGATGCAAACCATGCGCTGCTGGTTGATGAAATCCGAACCGTCTGATTGCAGCGTTGACGATCTCGCTGCGATGCCCGGCCAAACGGTGGCATGGTATGGTGTGCGCAACTATCAGGCGCGCAATTTCATGCGCGACCAGATGCGGGTCGGCGATGGTGTGTTGTTCTACCACTCCAACTGCAAAGAGCCGGGTATCGTCGGTATCGCCAGGGTCAACAGCACCGTTTATCCCGATGCCACGCAATTCGACCGCAAGGGCAAATACTTCGATTCCAAGGCCACGCCGGAGCAACCGCGCTGGTTTAATGTGGATGTGCAACTGCTGCGTAAAATACCGCTCATTACTATCGGCGAATTGCGGCGACATCCGCAACTGGCGCGGATGCGTACCTTGCAACGCGGCAACCGCCTGTCGATTACTCCGCTTGATCCGGCGGAGTGGAGCTACATTCTGAAGAGCCTGGTGCACGATACGGTAGGGGCTTCCTGATGGAATGGTATGCCGCCTATCTTCTGCTGGGCGCAGGTGTTGGTTTTTTTGCCGGGCTGTTTGGTATCGGTGGGGGATTGGTGTTGGTGCCGGTATTGAGCTGGCTGTTTGAAGCGCAACATTTGGGCGGGGCGCAGAACCTGCATCTCGCGCTGGGCACTTCGATGGCCGCCATTCTCTATACTGCCGTCGCCAGTGCCTATGCGCATCACGCGCGCGGTGCGGTCAACATGCATATCGTGCGCCATACCGCACCGGGCATGTTATTGGGCGCACTGCTCGGCGCGCTGTTTGCCGGCAGTATTTCGTGGTTTTATCTGGCGCTGTTTTTTGCGTTGTTCGTGTATTTTGCCGCCACCCAAATGTTGCTGGGATTCAGGCCGAAGGCCAACCGGCAATTACCCGGGCGAGTCGGCCTGCTGTTGGTCGGTGGCGGCATCGGCACAATCAGCAGCCTCGTCTCCATCGGTGGCGGGACGCTGAGCGTGCCCTTCATGTTGTGGCACAACATTCCGCTCAGGCAGGCCATTGGCACCTCGGCTGCGCTCGGCTTTCCCATCGCGCTCGGCGGCACGGCGGGTTATGTTGTCACCGGTTTGGCATTGCACACGTTGCCCGCCGGCACACTGGGCTTCGTTTACCTTCCCGCGCTGTTGATGGTTACCCTGGGTAGCGCCTTCACCACCCCGCTCGGTGCGAAGGCTGCTCATAGCCTGCCGCTGGAATTGCTGCGCCGTGCTTTTGCCGGATTGCTGTTCGTCCTGGCAACGAGAATGCTGCTGAAGGTTTTTATCTGAGGCTGTAGTGCGGTATTCAGATGCGCCGGTATAGCCGGTAGTGTTCGTTCTTGTCGCCCTTGCGACTGCCTTCCCAGATTTCTTTCCAACCGGTCACCTCGAGCAGCGGCTTGGATAGTTTGTCGCTCTGGATCAGGCGCAAATCGCAACGCGTACCAGGATCATCCCGCGTGATGATGTCGCCGAAATAATGCAGCATGGCGCGTTGTCCCTCGCCCAGGTTGTCGCGCCCGATGCATTGGTATTGCTCCGGCAGGGATTGCTTCAGTGAGGCGACCATGCCGCGGTAACTTTTGCCGCTGTCCAGCCATGGCAGCCACAGTGTCATGGCCAATATCCAAACCAGCGTGATGCCGGTTGCCCAATTGACCACCGCGCGGCGCATCGAGCGGCCAACGCGCCATGCCAGCAACAGCCATAGCACGGTGGCGATAATGGCGATGGTAAACGGCGCGGCATGAAACGCCGGATCAAAGCCGGGCTGATAATCTTTCAGCAGTTGCGTGATTTTGGCGTGATTGTCCAGCAGCAAGCCCGCCCAACCCCACCACATGAGAATGGCGGCCAGCGCAAAGGTCATCAGCCCGAACCAGTCCAGCGCGTTGGCCGCGCCGCGTTTCAGCGACGACAGCGAGGCGGTGGCGAGCAGGGTGAGGGGCAACAGCATCGGCAGCGCAAACACCTCCTTGATATGCGGCACCAGGCTGAGTGTGACCAGCATCACGCCAAAGGCGACCAGCGGCAATTGCAAATCGTCGCGTTGCCTCAGGCGCTGGCGCGATTGCCACAGCACCCACGCCGCCAGCGGCAGGGCGGGCCATGCCAGCCACGGCAGATTTTTCAGGTAGTAGAGCGATTCACTGTTGGGCCCTTTTTTCGCGTGCTCAAGCCAATGGCCAATGTTGTGCGTCCATGCCCAGTCGGCGAACAGCTGGGGCGAATGTTGATACAGCAGCAACGGCCAGACAGTGAGCCACGGCAGCGCGCACAGCAGGGCGACAGCCAGGCTGACGGCATAGCTGCGCACGCGCCACTGGCTAAACAGCGCGGGCAACAGCGTGGCGGTGAGGAGGAAGAACACCGGTGCGATAAAGCCTTTGGACATGAAACCGATACCCATGCCGGTGCCGATCAGCACGCCGGCGCGCACGGCGCGTTCCTGGCTGAGTGTAAACCCGAGCATCATCAGCGCGCAGCCGGTGAGCAGCGCAAGATCGGTCACCATCTGGTGTGCGCGTACCAGCATGCCAACGCAACCCATCAGAATGATTGCGGCGGCCCAGCCACGGTTTTCACCATACAGCTTGCGTCCGGCAAGGCCGGTGAACAGCAGCGTCAGTGCAATATAAAAACCGCTGGCAAGGCGCGCGCCATCGTGCAGCGGCAACAACGGCGAGAAGAGTTTGGCAAACAGCACCGCTGTCCAGTAAAACAGCGGTGGCTTGTCCATGTACGGTTCACCGGCCAGTACCGGAGCAAGCCAGTCGCCGCTTTGCAGCATGGAATAAATCAGTCCGAAACCGGTCGCTTCGTCCGGTTTCCACGGGTCATGCCCGATTAGCCCGGTGCTAACCCAGATCAAGATCAGCACGCCAAGCAGCAATGCCTTGGCGGGGGTGATGGGATGGGGATCGGTGGGTTTGATGAAATACATTAAAACCTACTGCGCGGTTCGATAGCGGTGTTGCGCGGTGCTCGCTCCTCGCCTACCTGTGAGGTATGTCGCGTTCGCTGCGCTCCGTGCGCCTTGCTCTCGGACCGCTCGCTACGGTTTTTGTTGTTTGTCATGACGCTATTCTACGATCTTGATGCGCTGCCCCGCTTGCGGTTCGCCGTTAGGATATTGCGCGTTTATCAGGCGCAGATAGCTTTCCGCTGATCCGCCCAGTGGTGAGCCCTGCGCCAGTTTGGCGTAAGTGTCGCCCGTGCGTGCGGTGATAACGCGAATGACGAGTGTCTTGACCAGCTTGCGCTCCTCGGCGGTGATGGCATGAAAGCTGCGCACCGTATCAAAAATATCGTTGCGGTGTGCACCAATACCGTTGCTCGTCTTGGACTGTGCCTGCAGGATGTAGGCATACTTGTCCAGATAGATCACGCCGCCCGCGGTATTCGGTAGTTCAAAGGTTGCGGCGGATAAACCGCCAAGGTCGAGGCGCTGAACGTTGGCGCTTGAGCCGATCATGCGGCGCGCATATTCGACGGGAGTACCGCGCGGCTTTTGGTCCATTTTCATCTGCAGCGTGGCATCCCCACCCGGGCTGACGGCGACCAGTGCGTCCGGCAGGTTGTGCACCTGCCAGTTTTTTGGAAAGGCGACAGTGATGCCCAGCTCATCGTGATAGAAGCGGTTGCTACGCACTACGCCCTGGTCACTGCTTTCGCCGAACAGCAGTCCCTCGGTGCTGCGCAGGAATTCTTCGCGTCCTTCGAAGTGTGCCTGAGCCGTGGCGTTCTTGTCTGCTTCGCCCACCGCCTGTTGCAGGCGCGTGTCGTTGTCCGGATGCGAGGCGAACAGGCCGTGGTAACGACGTGGCTCGCGACCCTCCTGCTTGGCCAGTTCGGCATCCTTCAGTTCCTGGTTTTTCAGCACGCCGACTACCTTGATGATGGCCTGCGGATCGTATTCGGTGCGTGACAGATAGACCGCGCCGAGCCGGTCGGCTTCCAGTTCGTGTTCGCGCCCGTAGCCTGACAGCAGTGCACCGCTGATGAGATTGCTGAGGTTCTGCCCACCCATCGAACCAACCTCGGGCACGAAGATGGAGGCGATGGTCAGGCCGATATTGGCGGCCTGCGCGGCACTTTGCTGGCGCACGCCGTGGCGCGCGGTGACATGGCCGATTTCATGTCCCAGCACGGCGGCCAGCTCGGCTTCGCTGTTGAGGTAGGCCAGGATGCCGCGCGTGATGTAAACGTAACCGCCTGGCAACGCGAAGGCGTTGATCTCGGGAGAATCGAGCACAATGAAATGGAATTGCAGCTTGGGGCGGTGGCTCTGTTTGGCGATGCGCTGCCCGACACGATTGACATAGTCTTGCAACGGCTTCGATCCATAGACCTTGTACTGCTTCTTGATCTGCGCGTCGGCTTGGCGGCCGGTGGCAATCTCCTGGCTTTCCGACATCATCACGAAATCGTTTTGCCCGGAAACCGGGTTCTGTGCGCAACCAGTCAGCAGCGCGAGTACGAGAGCGGTGATTAGAAGGCGCATGATCATTCCTGTTCAGCTGCGAGTTAGCGTTAAAGATTGTCGCCGCCAATAAATAAAGGCAGCGACGCTGCCTTTTGATGGATCCACGGCGCGAAGTTCCCTGTGGAACGATCAGCCATTCCACCAGGCAAGTGCCAAGTCGCTGGTTAGCCTTGCATAGCCATTCGACTGGTGTCGTAACCCGTAAATTACGAACATCATTTTGAATCCACGCGCATCCTCGTAAGGCGGATGCCCTTGGGCGATCCGCCAGATGACTTATCCGGCGGAACCGCTATGCGCTCCGCCCTACAGGTTTCGAATATGTTCCGTTAATTCTGTGGTGCGATACCAGGCTGTATAAAACCACAGCCAAGTCGCTGGTTAGCCTTGCATAGCCATTCGACTAGGCTGTATGAAACCACAGCCAAGTCGCTGGTTAGCCTTGCATAGCCATTCGACTAGGCTGTATGAAACCACAGCCAAGTCGCTGGTTACTATGCGGCGGCCTTGCCGTATTTTTGGCGGAATTTGTCGATACGTCCGGCAGTATCCACAATTTTTTGTGTGCCAGTGTAGAACGGGTGGCATTCGGAACAAACCTCGACCTTCAGCTCTGGCTTGGCCATTGCGGACATGGTTTTGAAATGATGGCCGCAACTGCAGGTCACGGTAATTTCATGGTAATCAGGGTGAATATCTGCTTTCATTTTCTTTCCTTGCGAGTAAGTTGGTGCGGCGGGTGTACGCACTCACGGGGGGGCGCATTATCCATAAAAATAGAGAGTTGCGCAAATACTTGTGTGTCGCAGGTGCGCCTCAAATCACCTTTCCCGGATTCATCAATCCGTGCGGATCGAGTGTGTGCTTGATGCTGCGCATCAGTTCCAGTTCCAGAGCGGTTTTATAGTGGGTAAGCTCCTCGCGTTTGAGCTGGCCCAAGCCATGTTCGGCGCTGATGCTGCCATTGAGCCGCGCGATGACCTGATACACCAGGAGATTCACTGCATGCTCGTGCTGTGCGATGAATATACTGTTCTGGGCGGCGTCCGGCAGTGACACGTTGTAGTGAATATTGCCGTCGCCGATGTGGCCGAAGGAGACGATGCGTACGCCGGGAAAGGCCTTCTGCAGCGCGGCATCGGCTTGCGTGATGAATTGCGCGATGTTGCTGACCGGCACCGAGACGTCGTGTTTGATGCTGAAGCCGTCGATGCGTTGCGCCTCACTGATGCTGTTGCGCAGCGCCCACCATTTTTCGGCCTGCGTCTTTTCGGCGGCCACCGCAAAGACCTCGATGCCGCCGGTGAAGCTTTCCAGCGCCGCGTGCAGAGACGCGTCCAGCGGAACATCCAGCACATCGGACAGATCAATGATCACTGTCCATTCATGCCGTCTGGCAAAAGGTTCAAGCGTGTCCGGAATATGGCGGAACACCAGATCCAGGCAGGAGCGAGCGATGATTTCAAAGGCGCTGATTCGGTCTCCGCAGGTGGCGCGCAGGTGCGCGAACAAGGCGACCGCTGCCGCAGGATCGCGCAATCCCACACACGCCGTGGCCGTTGCCCGCGGGCGCGGAAACAGCTTCAGCACGGCGGCAGTAATGATGCCGAGTGTGCCTTCCGCGCCGATGAACAACTGTTTCAGGTCGTAACCGGAGTTGTCCTTGCGCAAGGCGCGCAGGCCGTTCCAGATGCGCCCGTCCGGCAGCACCACTTCCAGCCCGAGCACCAGTTCGCGCGCCGTGCCGTAGCGCAATACGTTGATGCCGCCGGCATTGGTGGAAAGGTTGCCGCCGATCGCGCAATGTTGAAGAGACGGCAGGCTGAGCGGAAACAGGCAGTTTTCCTGTTCCGCCGCTGCACGCACATCCGCCAATATGCAGCCCGCCTCCACGGTCATGGTGTAGTTGATGGCGTCCAGCGCGCGGACGCGGTTCATGCGCGCCAGGTTGAGCACAATCTGCCTGCCTTTGGCCAGCGGTACCGATGCGCCGCACAGGCTGGTATTGCCGCCCTGCGGCACGATGGATACCCGCTGCGCGCCGCACAGTTGCACCACTTCCGCGACCTGCTGCGTATCTGCGGGAAACACCACGGCCAGCGCCAAGCCCGTATAACGGCCACGCTTGTCGGCGCAATACGGCGCGCTGGCCTCGCCCGTCAATACGGCATCGCCGCCCACGATGGCGGAGAGCGAGGAAAGCAGGCTGGCATCTGTCATATGGCCCCGGTCGATAATGTGTTGTTGCCCATCATACTCAATGCCAGCGCTTCGGCAATCCGGATGCCGTCCACCGCCGCTGAAAGGATCCCGCCCGCGTAGCCTGCACCTTCTCCGGCGGGGTACAGGCCGGCGGTGTTGACGCTCTGCAGGTCATCGTCGTGGCGCCTGATGCGCAGCGGTGACGAGGTGCGCGTCTCCACGCCGGTCAGCACCGCGTCCGCGAGGTCGAATCCCCTGATCTGTTTTGCGAAGGCAGGCAGGGCCTCGCGGATCGCGGCAATCGCATAGTCCGGCAGAGTGGTGGACAGATCGGTGAGGTGCACCCCCGGGGTGTAGGACGGCTGCACCGCGCCGAAGTTGCGCGAAGGTCTGCCTGCCAGAAAATCGCCGACCAGCTGGCCGGGCGCCTGATAGTTGCCGCCGCCCAGTTCAAAGGCGCGCGCTTCCCAGCGGCGCTGGAATTCGATGCCGGCGAGCGGGCCGCCGGGATAATCCTGCGGCGAGACGCCGACCACGATGCCGCTGTTGGCGTTGCGCTCGTTGCGCGAATACTGGCTCATGCCGTTGGTGACCACTCGCCCCGCTTCCGAGGTCGCGGCGACCACCGTGCCGCCGGGACACATGCAGAAGCTGTATACCGAACGTCCGTTGCCGGCGTGATGCACCAGCTTGTAATCCGCCGCACCGAGCAGCGGGTTGCCCGCGTTGCCGCCGTAGCGGGCGCGGTCGATCAGCGCTTGCGGGTGCTCGATGCGCAGGCCGACCGAGAACGGTTTGGCCTCCATCGTCACGCCGCGCCGGTGCAGCATCTCGAAGGTGTCGCGCGCGCTGTGGCCGATGGCCAGCACCAGATGATCTGTGGCGAGGCGCTCGCCGCTGGCGAACACCACGCCGCGCACTTTTCCGTTTTCGATTTCGATGTCGTCCACGCGGCTCTGAAAGCGTATCTCGCCGCCGAGCGACTGGATGGTTGCGCGCATTTTCTCCACCATGCCTACCAGCCGGAAAGTGCCGATATGCGGATGGCTGGCATACAGGATTTCTTCCGGTGCGCCTGCCTTGACGAATTCTTCCAGTACTTTCCTGCCGAGGTGTTTGGGGTCCTTGATCTGGCTGTACAGCTTGCCGTCGGAGAAGGTGCCCGCGCCACCTTCGCCGAATTGCACGTTCGATTCGGGATTGAGCACGCCCTGCCGCCACAGCCCGAAGGTATCCTTGGTGCGTTCGCGCACCGCCTTGCCGCGTTCCAGCATCAGCGGCCGGAAGCCCATCTGCGCGAGGAGCAGTCCGGCGAACAGGCCGGCGGGACCCATGCCGATCACGACGGGTCTTGAGGAAAGGTTCTGAGGAGCGTGGGCAACGAAATGGTAACGGGTATCCGGCGCAATCGAAACCTGCGGATCGTTTTTGAAGCGCGCCAGAACTGCGGCTTCATCGCGTACCGCTACATGCAGCGTATAGGTGAAGCGGATACTATTTTTGTTGCGCGCATCCACGCCGCGCCGGAAGACGGTGTAATCAATCAGTTCATCCGCGACAATGCCCAGCCGCCTGAGGATGATTTTGCTGATTTCGTCTGCGGCATGAGCCAGCGGCAATTTGATTTCGGTCAGTTGCAACATGATGTCATTTTCGTTACTGCCGGGAATGCGCTCCCCCTTCTATTTAAGCAGTTCCGCTGTCAGCCAGGCCTCGATATCACGCAACTCCGCCGGGCATACCGAATGCTGCATCGGATATTCATGCCATTGCACCGCATAGCCCAGTTTGAGCAGTGCATCTCTTGAGGTAGTTCCCAGCGCACAGGGCACGACCGTGTCGCTGCGTCCGTGCGCCATGAAGATCGGGGTTGTCAGTGTGCCTGCCTGCGCTTCATGGGCAACCGTTTCGGCCAGCGGCAGGTAGGTCGAAAGTGCCAGCACGCCGCCCAGCGGGGTAGTCTGGCGCAAGGCAGTGTGCAGCACGATGGCGCCGCCCTGGGAAAATCCGGCGAGAATAATGTTGCCCGGCGCAATCCCGCGCGCCACTTCCTGTGCGATCAGCGCCTCGATCAAAGTTTGCGATTCGCGGATTCCCGCCTCGTCCTGCTTAGCACCGATATCCTGGCCCTTGATGTCGTACCAGGCGCGCATCACGAAGCCGCCGTTGATGGTGACCGGGCGCTGCGGCGCATGGGGAAAAAGGTAGCGCACCGCGACGGGCAAATTCAGTTCGTCGGCAACGGGCACAAAGTCCTGCCCGTCGGCGCCCAGGCCGTGCAGCCAGATGATGCTGTGCTGCGGTTGCTTGCCGGATTCGAGGGTGATATGGGGAAGAATGGTCGTCATGTCTATGCGGTTCGTATCATTCATGTTCAGGCATGAGGTCGCGCAAGAGCTGAAAAATTTCGCGGTAACTCTTGGGAGGCTTGTTCGCCTCCTTTTCTTTATGCGCGTTGCGGATCAGCGCGCGCAAGCGCTGCGCATCAGTCTGCGGGTAGGCGGCGAGCAGTTGGGTCAATGCGTCATCACTTTCCAGCAGGCGGTCGCGCCAGCGCTCCAGCTGGTGCAGATGGGCAGTGTGCTGCTGTGAGTAGCCTTTCCACGCGTTCAGCTTGGCGATGATGGGCGCGGTATCCTCCACTCCGCGCATCAGCTTGCCGATATATTGCATCTGGCGGCTGCGCGCGCCGAATTTGCTGATGCGATGCATCTCGCGCACCGCATCGCGCAATGTTTCCGGCAGATCCAATTGCGCAAGCTGATCCTTGCCAAGTTCCACCAGCTGCGCACCGATGTCCTGAAGGTCGTGCATCTGCTGCTTGATTTTGGTTTTACTGGGCGGCAGCTCCAGTTCTTCGTCATTCGGGTCGTGTTTGGGGTGCTGGTTCATAGCAGGCTGGAGTTCTGGGTGATGCTGCTATGATAACGCCTTTCTTTGCCGATGCCTTTAGTTATGAGTCACCTCGTCCCGCCTACATCACGTCCCGACGATCAGACACCAGACAGGTTCTCCCATTCTGCGGAGAGCCTGCGCAATCTCGCCCAGGGGATGCTGGCCTATGCCAAACAGCGCGGCGCGTCGGCGGCCTCCGTCGAGGTATCCGAAGGGTTCGGCCAGACGGTCACCGTGCGCCAGGGCGAAGTGGAGACCATTGAATACAACCGCGACAAGGGTTTGGGCATCACCGCCTATATCGGCCAGCAGCGCGGCAATGCCAGCACCTCGGATTTCTCGTCGCAAGCGGTGCGCGATACCGTGGATGCCGCATTGTCGATTGCGCGCTACACCGCGAAAGACGACTGCTCCGGCCTGCCCGATGCCGACCTGCTGGCACATGACGGTCCAGATCCGGAGTTGTATTACCCGTGGCATTTGCCGGTGGACGCTGCGATCGAACTGGCGCAACGCTGCGAGCGCGTCGCGCTGGATACCGACAAGCGCATCAGCAACTCGGAAGGTGCAACAGTGAACCTGCATGAGGCGCAGTTCGTGCATGCCAACAGTCTCGGCTTTATCGGCGGCTATCCCAGTTCGCGCCACAGCATCAGTTGTGCAGTGATTGCCGGCAAGGACGACGCCATGGAGCGCGATTACTGGTATAGCGTGGCGCGCGATGCCGCTGATTTGCTGGAGGCGGAACAGGTCGGGCGGATGGCGGCGCAGCGCACGGTGCGCCGCCTGAACGCGCGCCAGCTCAATACCATGCAGGTGCCGGTGCTGTTCGAGGCGCCGATTGCTTCGAGCCTGCTTGGGCATTTTGTCGGCGCAGTCAGCGGCAGCAGCCTGTACCGCAAGTCCTCGTTCCTGCTCGACCAGATGGATCAGCCGGTGTTTGCGCCGCATATCAACATTGAAGACATTCCCGATATTCGCAAAGGCCTGGCCTCCAGCCCGTTCGACGACGAGGGCGTGCGCGTGCAGTCGCGGCGCATTATCGAAGAAGGCGTGTTGCGCGGATATTTTCTCGGCAGCTATTCGGCGCGCAAGCTCGGCCTCACCACCACGGGTAATGCGGGCGGCAACCACAATCTGATCCTGCGCTCCGGCGCGCTGGATTTCAGCAGCCTGCTGAAGCAGATGGGACGCGGTTTGCTGGTGACCGAGTTGCTCGGTCAGGGCGTGAATCATGTGACTGGCGACTATTCGCGCGGTGCGGCGGGCTTCTGGGTGGAGCACGGCGAAATCCAGTATCCGGTGCAGGAAATCACCGTCGCGGGCAATCTCAAGGACATGTTCCGCAACATCGTCGCGGTTGGCAATGATGTGCTGGTACAGGGTTCGCGCCAGTGCGGGTCGATCCTCGTGGAAGGCATGACCGTCGCAGGCAAGTAATTTGGCGTGGTAAAATCCGCGTCTTTCCCGTTTTCATCATTTCAGGAATAAACACATGTTCTCCAGAAAAAACACCATCGCCAATGTCGATCCCGAATTGTGGGCCGCGATCCAGGACGAGAACCGTCGCCAGGAAGATCACATCGAGCTGATCGCCTCGGAAAATTACACCAGTCCGGCGGTGATGGAGGCGCAAGGCAGCCAGTTGACCAACAAGTATGCCGAGGGATATCCGGGCAAGCGCTATTACGGTGGTTGCGAGTATGTGGATATTGCCGAGCAGCTCGCGATCGACCGCGCCAAGGCGCTGTTTGGCGCGGAATATGCCAACGTGCAGCCGAATTCCGGTTCGCAGGCGAATCAGGCGGTGTATATGTCGGTGCTCAAACCCGGCGACACCATCCTTGGTCTGTCGCTGGCGCATGGCGGACATTTGACGCACGGCGCGTCGGTCAATGCCAGCGGCAAGTTATATAACGCCATCCAGTACGGATTGGACGAAAAAGAAGAAATCGACTACGACCAGGTGCAGGCGCTGGCGACGGCGCACAAGCCGAAGATGATCGTGGCGGGTGCGTCGGCCTACTCGCTGGTAATCGACTGGAAACGCTTCCGCGCGATTGCCGATAGTGTCGGCGCGTACCTGTTTGTGGATATGGCGCATTACGCCGGGTTGATTGCGGGCGGCGTATATCCCAGCCCGGTCGGCATTGCGGACTTTGTCACCACGACCACGCACAAGACCCTGCGCGGTCCGCGCGGCGGCATCATTCTGGCCAAGGCTGAATACGAAAAGATACTCAATTCGGCGATTTTCCCCGGCATCCAGGGCGGCCCGTTGATGCATGTGATCGCCGCCAAGGCGGTGGCGTTAAAAGAAGCGGCCAGCAAGGAATTCAAGGTATACCAGAAACAGGTGGTGGACAATGCGCGCGTGATGGCGATGGTGTTGCACGAGCGCGGCCTGCGTATCGTGTCCGGGCGTACCGACAGCCATTTGTTCCTGGTGGACTTGCAGCCCAAGAACATTACCGGCAAGGATGCCGAAACCGTGCTGGGACGCGCGCATATCACGGTGAACAAGAATGCCATCCCGAACGATCCGCAAAAACCGTTCGTGACCTCCGGGATTCGTATTGGCACTCCGGCGATGACGACACGCGGCTTCAAGGAGTTGGAAGCGGAGCAGCTGGCGCACCTGATTGCCGACGTGCTGGATGCGCCGGATGACGGCGCGGTGATCGCGCGCGTGGCGGGCGAAGTGCAACAGTTGTGCACGAAGTTTCCGGTGTATGGGAACTAGAGTGAGTAGGGGGAAGAGGGAAGAGGAAAGGGGGAAAACAGTGCCCCACCCTTCTCCCTTCTCCCTTTACCCTTCCCCATGAAGTGCCCCTTCTGTAAAGGCGAAGACACCCAGGTGGTGGATACCCGCGAAAGCGAGGAGGGCGACAGTATTCGCCGCCGCCGCCGCTGCCTGTCATGCGACAGGCGCTTCACCACTTACGAGATGGTGGAGTTGCGCATGCCGCAGGTGGTCAAGCAGAACGGAACGCGCTGCGAATTCGACGACGAGAAGCTGCACACCAGTTTCAGTCGCGCATTGCACAAACGCCCGGTTCCGACCGAGCTGGTCGATGCGGCAATCGATCGTGTGACGCAAAAAGTCTTCGCCTTGGGTGAGCGCGAGGTCGATTCGCGCCAGATCGGCGAAATGGTGATGAAGGAATTGTTGAAACTCGACAAGGTGGCCTATATCCGCTTTGCTTCGGTATACAAAAGTTTTCAGGATGTCGGTGATTTTACCGAGGCGGTCGAGGCGGTGCGCAAGTCGCCGGTGCGCAGGACCTCCGGACGCGTCAAGAAATAACATGGTCGGCACGCAAGACAGTTACTGGATGGCGCGGGCGCTCAGACTGGCTGAGCGCGGTCTGTATACCACCACGCCCAATCCGCGCGTCGGTTGTGTGCTGGTGAAAGATGCGGCGCTCATCGGTGAGGGTTGGCATGAGCGCGCCGGCGAGCCGCATGCCGAGATCTGCGCGCTGCGCGTTGCGGGCGCTGCGGCGCGTGACGCGACGGCTTATGTCACGCTGGAGCCATGCAGTCACCATGGCCGCACGCCGCCCTGCGCCGAGGCTTTGATCGAAGCGCGCGTGGCGCGCGTGGTGGTTGCGGTGCAGGATCCGAATCCGGAGGTGGCGGGCGCGGGGAGCGCACGGCTGCGCGCAGCAGGGATTGCAGTGGATTGCGGTCTGATGGCAGCCGGGGCGCGGGACCTGAACATCGGTTTCTTTGCACGCATGACGCGCGGTATGCCGTGGGTCAGAAGCAAGATTGGCATGAGCCTGGATGGGCGCACCGCGTTAAGTAATGGCAGGAGCCAGTGGATTACCGGCGATGCGGCCAGGCAGGATGTGCAGCATTGGCGCGCGCGCTCCTGCGCAGTGCTGACCGGTATCGGCACGATACTGGCGGATGATGCGCGCCTGAATGTGCGTGAGCCTGGCACAACGCGCCAGCCTTTGCGCGTGGTGCTGGACAGCCAGTTGCGCATGCCGTCGGAAGCACGCGTGTTGCTTGGCGGAGGCGCGCTGGTTTATACCGCCGTTCGGGACGAGGAAAAAAGCGCCATGCTGCATGGCCTCGGCGCGCAGGTTGTCATATTGCCGGATGCGACTGGAAGAGTGGATCTGGCTGCGATGCTGCGCGATCTGGCACGGCGCGGCTGTAACGAGTTGCTGGTGGAGGCGGGCAGCACGCTGAATGGCGCATTGTTGCGCGCAGGACTGGTTGATGAACTGTTGCTGTACATGGCGCCCCAACTGCTCGGCGATGTTGCGCGTGGTATGGCGCAGCTGGGTGAATTGACCGATCTGGCGCAGCGCATTGGCCTTGAGTGGCAGGATATACGGCAGGTCGGGAATGAT
Organism: uncultured Gallionella sp.; assembly: GCA_964355765.1. Classification (GTDB taxonomy): domain Bacteria; phylum Pseudomonadota; class Gammaproteobacteria; order Burkholderiales; family Gallionellaceae; genus Gallionella. Next base: position 105,311 of record CAYHEM010000001.1, on the reverse strand, counting down.
TTGCGCATCCAGGCAAGAGTGAAAAAGGTAAACCCCCCTCAATCCCCCCTTGTCAGGGGGGAGGCGCTCCTCCCCTGATTAAGGGGGAGGTCGGGAGTTTTTTGGAGCAACATTAAAGGGTGGAAAATGTTTAGTGGAATTGTTGCAGATGTTGGTTTGATCAAGCGCGCGGAGGATCGCGAGGGCGGTCTGCGTTTGAGTGTGGCCGCCGCATCGCTCGGCCTGGAGGACGTGCAAATCGGCGACAGTATCGCGGTCAATGGCGTGTGCCTCACGGTGGTCGCCCTCAACGACCATGAATTTACCGTTGATGTATCGCGCGAGACGCTGAATTGCACCGTCGGGCTGGAGCATCTGGGTGGCCATGTCAATCTGGAAAAGGCGCTGCGCCTGTCGGACCGTTTGGGCGGACACATGGTGAGCGGGCATGTGGACGGCGTGGGTGAAATCATCGCGTTCAAGGATATTGGCGAGAGCTGGCAGCTGGCGGTGCGCGCGCCGCAGCCGCTGGCGAAATACATTGCGGTGAAGGGCTCCATCACAATCAACGGCGTGAGCCTGACGGTGAACCGCGTCGCGGGCGCGGAGTTTGAGGTGAACCTGATCCCGCACACACTGAAGGTGACGATGCTGGATGAGTTGCGAGCGGGCGCGAAAGTGAATCTGGAGATTGATTTGATTGCGCGTTATGTCGAGCGCATGATGCAGGCGGAGAGGGAATAAACCAAATGACGGACATTGCGCCAATACAGGAAATCATCGCTGAGATGCGCGCCGGACGCATGGTCGTGCTGGTGGACGAGGAAGACCGCGAAAATGAGGGTGATTTGCTGTTCGCCGCCGAATTCGCCACGCCAGAGAAGATCAACTTCATGGCCAAGCAGGGTCGCGGTTTGATTTGTCTGACGCTGACCGAGGCGCATTGCAAACAGATTAATTTGCCATTGATGGTGCGCGAAAACGGCTCGCCGATGGGTACCAATTTCACATTGTCCATCGAGGCGGCAACAGGGGTGACTACCGGCATCTCGGCGGCAGACCGTGCATGCACGATCCAGGCGGCGGCCAACCGGGACGCACGGCCCTCCGATATTGTGCAGCCCGGTCATATCTTTCCGCTGATGGCGCAGAACGGCGGGGTACTGGTGCGTGCCGGACATACCGAAGCGGGTTGCGACTTGGCGCAGTTGGCCGGGCTGACCCCGGCAGCGGTGATTTGTGAAATTCTCAAGGATGACGGCGAGATGGCGCGGCTGCCTGATCTGATTGAATTTGCCAAACAGCATAAGCTCAAGATCGGCACGATCGCCAGCCTGATCGAATACCGTAGCCATAACGAAAAGCTGGTCGAACGCGTGGCGCAGCGCAGCGTACAGACGGCCTACGGCATGTTCGATCTGTTTACCTATCTGGACAAGACCACGCAACGCGTCCATCTGGCGTTACGCAAGGGCGAAGCCTGCCCCGATGCCGAAACCCTGGTGCGCGTGCATGAGCCGTTGTCGGTGATGGATTTTCTGGAACAGGTCGATTATTCGCACTCCACCAGCGTGCATGATGCGCTGAAAAAAATCAGCCAGTCGCCCTGCGGGGTGCTGGTGTTGATGCACCACGGGGAAACATCGCAGGATCTGCTGACACGCGCCTGCGCCACATTGGAAGACCATCCGGTGTTGCGCTGGGATCCACGCAGTTACGGCATCGGTGCGCAAATTCTGCGCGACCTCGGTGTGGGCAAGATGCGCCTGCTGGCCACGCCGCGCAAGCTGCCAAGCATGACCGGCTTCGGGCTGGAAGTGGTCGGTTACGCCTCTCACGAGTAAAGGGAACACCCAATGAAAGAACTGGAAAAAGATCTCGATGGCACGGGCCTGCGCATCGGCATCGTGCAAAGCCGTTTCAATACCGAAGTGTGCGAAGGCCTGCTTGGCGCATGCCGCGCGCAACTGGTGCAGCAGGGTGTCGCCGAGGACGACATCTTGCTGGTCACGGTGCCGGGCGCTCTGGAAATTCCGCTGGCGCTTTTGCACATGGCGGAGAGCGAAAAATTTGACGCGCTGATTGCGCTGGGTGCGGTGATACGCGGCGACACTTATCATTTCGAGGTGGTCTCAAACGAGTCGGCGCGCTGCGTGAACGAAGTACAATTGGCATGCGGTGTGCCGGTGGCCAATGCGATTCTCACCACCGATAACGATGAACAGGCGATTGAACGCATGCATGTCAAGGGTAGCGAGGCCGCGTTGGTGGCCATCGAGATGGCCAATCTGCTGAAAGGCCTGGCATGAGCAAGGTCGCAGCCAGCGACGAAACAAAAATTGCCAGAAGGAGTAGCCCGCGCCATCGCGCGCGCGAACTTGCCCTGCAAGGTGTTTATCAATGGCGTGTCACCGCGGGTGAAGAGGCGCAAATCGAAAAACAGATTCACGCCGAGAAGAATCTTGGCCGCTACGACAAGGAGCTGTTCTCCAGACTGTTGCGCGGCACGTTGAGCCAGCATGCCAGTCTGGAAGCGTTGCTTGCTCCCTGTCTCGATCGGCCGCTTGCCGAGCTCAGCCCGGTGGAGTTTTCCGTGCTGCTGTTGGGCGCGTTTGAATTATCCCAGCACCCCGAAATCCCCTACAAAGTCGTCATTAACGAAGCGGTTGAACTGGCCAAGACTTTTGGCGGCAGCGACGGCTATAAATACGTCAACGGCGTGCTCGACAAGCTGGCGCCGCGGGTGCGCACGGTCGAGGTTAACGCGAGATAGGATTCAGAACCCTTGTCCGCAGATTACGCAGATTAAATAGATTGAATCATACACATTGCTAAAAGCGATAAGTGCTGCCAGCAAAGAGCCGAAGTTAGTTTTAATCTGCTAAATCTGCGCAATCTGCGGATAAAAAGTTTTTCCGGAGTTGTAAATGAGCACATCGGAATTCGATCTTATCCGGCGTTTCTTCACGCGCGCCACACCCGGCACGTTGCTTGGCGTAGGGGACGATGCCGCGCTGCTGCAGGCGAGTGAGGGCAATGTGCTGGCAGTGTCAACGGACATGCTGGTAAGCGGCACACACTTTCTTCCCGATGCAGATCCGTTCCTGCTCGGACACAAGACGCTGGCGGTCAATTTGTCCGACATGGCGGCAATGGGTGCCGCACCGCGCTGGGCAACACTGGCGCTGGCGCTGCCCGAGGCAGATGAGGCATGGCTGGCGCAGTTCAGCGCGGGGTTTTTTGCGCTGGCGCAGCAGCATGGTGTGGAGTTGATTGGCGGCGACACCACGCGCGGGCCGCTCAACCTGTGCGTGACCATTTTCGGCGAAGTGCCTGCGCAGCAGGCATTGCGCCGCAGCGGTGCGCAGGTCGGCGATGACATCTGGGTGTCGGGCCATCTGGGTGAGGCCGCGCTGGCGCTGGCGCATCTGCAAGGGCGCATCCAGTTGTCCGCTGCCGAACTCGCCGCCTGCCTGCCGGCATTGCATCACCCTCAACCTCGTATTTCGTTGGGTCTGGCCCTACGCGGCATTGCCACGAGCGCGATCGACATTTCCGACGGCCTGCTCGCCGACCTCGGGCATATCCTCGAGGCTTCGCAGTTGGGCGCACAGCTCGAGTTTGCGGCGTTGCCGTTGTCTCCGACCCTGCAAGGGCAGCTGCCGCTGGTAACGCAGTTCGTCCTGTCGGGCGGCGACGATTACGAGTTGTGCTTTACCGCTCCTGCCGCGCGCCATGCGGAATTGACGGAAATGGCCGTGCGCCTCAACCTGCCGCTGACCCGCATCGGAAAAACGATTGCCGGGCGCGGTTGTGTCGTGCAGGATGCGGCGGGCAGTCCAATCGATATCGAGATTCGCGGCTATGACCATTTCGGGTGAACTGTTCGTCAAACCTGGCTGGCGATTTTTGCTGAGCCATCCGGCGCATTTGCTGTCGTTTGGTTTTGGCAGCGGTCTGGCGCGCAGGGCACCCGGCACGTTCGGCACGCTGCTTGCTTTTCCGATGTACTGGTTTCTCGCACCGCGTCTCTCGGACAAGATGTTTATGCTGCTGCTGGTTGGCGCGTTTGCTATTGGCGTATGGGCATGCGGCGTTACCGGCAGAGCACTGGGCGCCGCCGATTATGGCGGCATGGTGTGGGACGAGATTGTGGCGTTCCTGTTGGTGCTGTTCTTCACGCCGCCCGGATGGGGCTGGACGGTACTCGCCTTCGTGCTGTTCCGCTTCTTTGACATCATCAAGCCGCAGCCGATCCGTTATTTCGACAGTCATTGGCACGGCGGGCTGGGGGTGATGTTCGATGACCTGCTCGCCGCTGGCTATACTCTGTTGTGTCTGGCGGTCATCAAGAGCCTATTGCTGTGACCATTGGCATGCGCTGTCTGGTTTGCGCCATGCTGTTTTGCATGGCTGGCTGGGCGCAGGCAGCAAACTTCTCCGGCAAAGTGATCGTCGTGCTGGATGGCGATACCCTGCTGGTATTGCGCGGCGGGAAACCGATGAAAGTCCGTCTCGCCGACATCGATGCGCCGGAGAAGGCGCAGCCCTACGGCGCGGCATCGCAGCAATCGCTGGCCGAGCTGGTGCTGGATAAGCAGGTAGGCGTGGCGAGTCGTGCCGTGGATGATTACGGGCGGCTGGTGGCAGTGGTGTCGATCGGCGCAATCAACGTGAATCAAGAGCAGGTCAGGCGCGGTATGGCGTGGGAGTATTCGCGTTTTCGCAGCCTGCCCGAATTATCAGCATTGCAGCGCGACGCGCAGCAGGCCGGGCGCGGGCTCTGGGCGGACGAGGCTGTCGAGCCGGCGCAATGGCGCAGGCAGCATCCGCGCGCTTTCGCATCACCCCGTACCGGCGCACCTGATGGCGCCGCATGCGGGAATAAAACACGCTGCTCGGAAATGGTTTCCTGCGAAGAGGCGCGGCACTACCTGACAAAGTGTGGTGCCGAAACGATAGATGGCGACGGCGACGGCGTGCCCTGCGAGAGGCTTTGCGCGCCGGACGAATAAATCAGGCAGCCTGGGACGGTGCCTGCAGTTTTTTCAGCAATACCCGCAATGCCTTGCCGCGATGACTGATGGCGTGTTTCTGTTCACGTTCCAGCTGTGCGCTGGTCTTGTTCATTTCCGCCAGCCAGAACAATGGGTCGTAACCGAAGCCGCCCTCCCCGCTGGGTTGCAACGCAATCTCGCCGTGCCATTCACCTTCGGCGATCAGTGGTTGCGGGTCATCGGCATGGCGAAGCAAGACCAGTACGCAGTAGTAATGGGCGCGCCGATCCGTTATGCCCTGCATTTCCCGGAGCAGTTTTTCGTTGTTGCGCTGATCCGATTTCGGCTCACCGGCATAGCGCGCGGACTGCACACCGGGCGCGCCGCCCAACGCGCTGACGCAAATGCCGGAGTCATCGGCCAGCGCAGGCAGGCCGCTCAAACGGCTGACATGACGCGCCTTGGCAAGCGCGTTCTCGATGAAGGTGGCGTGCGGCTCTTCGGCTTCAGCGATGCCGAGCTGCGCCTGCGTCAGGACCTCGATGCCGAGCGGTTGCAGCAGGAACTGGAATTCGCGCAGCTTGCCGGGATTGTTGGAGGCGAGAACGAGTTTTTTCATGTTGGTTTTCTTCCGCGGATGACACAGATTAACGCAGATTGCACGGCATAAACATTCGGGTTTTCAATCTCTTTAATCTGCGCAATCTGCGGACGGTTTTTTGCTTTGCCTATTCAGCCAGCGCCGCGCGCTGCATCCCGACCAGTTGCTCGATGCCCCGCTTCGCGAGTTCCAGCAACTCATCCATTTCGGCACGGGTGAAGGGGTGGCCCTCTGCCGTGCCCTGCACTTCGACAAAGTGGCCGTTGCCAAGCATCACCACATTCATGTCGGTGTCGCAGGCAGCGTCCTCAAGGTAATCCAGATCGAGCACCGGCACGCCGGCGTAGATGCCGACCGAGATCGCGGCGATGAAATCCCTGAGCGGATTTTCCTTGACCAGTCCTTTGCCCATCAAACCGGTGATTGCATCGTGCAGGGCGACAAACGCGCCGGTAATGCTGGCGGTGCGGGTGCCGCCGTCGGCCTGGATCACGTCACAATCAATCTGGATGGTGCGCTCGCCGAGCTTGCCAAGATCGACTACCGCGCGCAGGCTGCGACCAATCAGGCGCTGAATTTCCTGTGTGCGCCCGGACTGCTTGCCTCTGGCTGCTTCGCGCGCCATGCGCTCGTTGGTGGAGCGCGGCAGCATGCCATATTCGGCGGTGACCCAGCCTTCGCCGCTGCCTCTTTTGTGCGGGGGCACTTTTTCATCGACGCTGGCGGTGCAGATGACTTTAGTGTCGCCGCACTCGATCAGGACAGACCCCTCGGCATGCCTGGTGTAATGGCGGGTGATACGAATTTGACGCAACTGGTCGGGTTTTCTGGAGCTTGGGCGCATGGTGTATTCCTGGTGAGTGGTGAGTGGTGGGTAGTAAGTGGGTATTCTACTTACCACTGAGGTACAAAGTGCCGTTCTACTCCCTATTTCCCTAGGTGATTTTCAGAATGCAACTGACCGCTTCGGCGGCCGGGTGCGCGATTTCGTTGTTGCCCCAGCGTATTGCCAGGCCGGTCACATTATCGGAGTGCCCTTCTTCGCGATCCAGCGCGCAGGCAATCAGATTATTCAGCACATCGGCAACGGACCTGGAGGAGAAAGCATCAGCCAGCTCCGCGTCGCCAAACGGCCCCCACAGGCCGTCGCTACCCAGCAATACCCCGTCGCCGGATTGCAGGGAGACGGGCTCGCCGGGTTCTATGTGGAACATGTCAGCGGAGCCGCCGAGGCAATTGGTGATCTTATTGCGTTGCGGGTGGGTGCGCGCTTCCTCCGCAGAGATCATGCCCCATTCGACCCACTGGCGCACCATCGAATCATCGCGCGTTTTGAATAACACCGCACTGTCGCGGAATACATAAAGGCGTGAATCACCGGCATGCCCCCAATACAGCTTACCGTTTTGTATCAGGGCGGCGGTGCAGGTCGTTCCGGGAAATTCGATATTTTTTTCATGCGGAAAGTTCATGATGCGTTCATGCGCGCGGCGCATGGTCCCCACCAGAAATGCCTGCGGATCCGCAGGCGGTGACTGCGTATATTGGCCAAATGACTCGATAAAGGTATCGACGGCCGAGCTGGATGCCAACCCCCCGTGCAGGTGTCCGCCCATGCCGTCTGACAGCACCAGCAGCAGCGCGTCGTTGTTGTAGGCGTGTGCAACACGGTCCTGATTGTATTTGCGATTGCCGATATGGCTGGCTTGGTGTATCGAAAAATTCATAGGCCTTAATCGTAATATAATGCACTGCATTGGCACAGCCTTTTATTCGGACGCAATAACCATGATTCTAAGCATGACCGGCTACGCCACCAGCAGTGCAGAACTTGACAGCGGCTCGCTTGCGCTGGAGCTGCGTGCCGTCAACCATCGTTATCTGGATGTCCAATTGCGCATGCCGGATGAATTGCGCGGTCTCGAGGGTCAGTTGCGCGAGGCGATTACCGCGCAATTGCAGCGCGGCAAGGTGGAGTGCCGCATCAATTACGCGGCGCGCAGCGGGCAAAGCGGTGCAGCACTGAACCGTGAATTGCTGCAGCAGCTGGCTGCCTGGAACCATGAGGTGCAGTCTGTTCTGCCAGATGCGCGCAGCATGGGCGTGGCGGATGTGCTGCGCTGGAACGGCGTGCTGGAAACACCGACTGCCTCGGCAGATGAATTAGGCGCCGCATTGCTCGGATTGTTGCAGGAGGTGCTGCAGGAATTTTCCGCCTCGCGTGCGCGCGAAGGCGAAAAGACCAGGGAATTTCTGTTGCAGCGCGTGGAGAAGATCGAGGCGTTGCGTAATGGCGTGATGCCGCATGTTCCCGCCGCGATTGCCGCATACGAACTGAAACTCACCACCCGTTTGCGTGAAGCGCTGCAGAACGCCCCGCTACAGGATTCCTGGGACGAACGCCTGCGTCAGGAAATCACGCTGTTTGCCAGTAAAATCGATGTGGACGAAGAGCTATCACGGCTGGCCAGCCATCTTGCCGAAATGCGCCGCATCCTTGTGCAGGGCGGTGCCGTGGGCAAGCGGCTCGACTTCCTGATGCAGGAACTCAACCGCGAGGCCAATACACTGGGTTCCAAGTCGGTGGATGCAGAAGTGTCGCGCTGCGCGATGGAAATGAAGATACTCATCGAGCAGATGCGCGAACAAATTCAAAATTTGGAGTAAATGATGCCGGGAAATTTATTTATCGTCAGCGCACCATCCGGTGCGGGCAAGACCAGTCTGGTGCAAGCCGTGCTGAACATCAATCCGGGAATCGACTTGTCGGTCTCCTACACGACCCGCGACCCGCGCCCGGGCGAGCGCGACGGCAAGGACTATCATTTTGTCAGCCGCAGCACTTTTCTGTCCATGATGCAGCGCGGCGAGTTTCTGGAAAGTGCGGAAGTCTATGGCAATCTTTATGGGACGTCGCAAACCTGGATCAGCCATGAAAATGCCAGGGGGCACGACATTCTGCTGGAGATTGACTGGCAGGGCGCGGCGCAGGTGCGTCAGGCATTCCCGGAATGCATCAGTATTTTCATACTGCCGCCCTCGCGGGAAGCACTGGAACAACGCCTGCGAGGACGCGGCAAGGACAACGACGAGGTCATCGCCAAGCGCATGGCGGCGGTGCGCGAGGATGTCTCTCATATTGGCGAATTCGATTATGTTATTATCAACGACAATCTGAACGAGGCGTTGCGTGAACTCAATGCCATCGTGCTTTCCGCAAGGCTGCATTGTGTGGGGCAGTTGTCCCGCTATCAGACATTAATTAACCAATTACAGAACCCGGAGTAAACCATGGCACGCATAACCGTCGAAGAATGTCTTACGCAAATACCCAACCGTTTTGAGCTGACGCTGGCAGCCGCTTATCGCGCGCGCCAGTTGGCCAATGGTGCGGCACACTTGGTGGAGGATAGCAGGGACAAACCCACGGTCGTCGCACTGCGTGAAATCAGTGAAGGCAAGGTGGGCAAGGAAATTCTCAACCGTGGTCAGGCCTGACTACAGGGTATTTATAAATCACCGCGCTTGGTAAAGCCGTATTCTCAAGGGCCCAACATGTTTATTGACTCAAGAGTGAATTCCGTTTTTTCATCCTTGGGTTCCGGTTGGGCCTTCGGCAAGGGTGAACCTGTATTGAAATTTCGGTTTTGCGCTCGGCACTGCCGTTGCACGCCCTATTCCTCAACACCCCGATAATGTTGTGATTCCGAATGACCGACATCAACCTGTTTGTCGAGGAAGCCTCCGCCTATCTTAAGCCGCGGGACGTCGAGCACGTCCGCGAGGCAATTGAATTCAGCCGGGCGGCCCATCAAGGCCAGACACGCCAGTCCGGCGATCCCTATATTTCTCACCCGATTGCCGTCGCGCGCATTCTGACCACCCTGCACCTCGATGTGCAGGCGATCATCGCCGCATTGCTGCATGACGTGGTCGAAGACACCGGCACGACTACTGAACAGGTTGCGGAAAAATTTGGCAAGCCGGTTGCCAATCTGGTGGATGGATTGAGCAAACTGGACAGGATTCAGTTTGAAACCCGCGAAGATGCACAGGCGGAAAATTTCCGCAAAATGCTGATGGCAATGGCGCGCGATGTGCGCGTCATTCTGATCAAGCTGGCTGACCGCCTGCACAACATGCGCACGCTGGAATCCATGTCGCATGACAAATGTGAACGGATCGCGCGCGAGACCATGGAAATATACGCGCCGATTGCCAATCGCCTCGGGCTGAATGACATCTACCGCGAGCTGCAGGATCTGAGTTTCAAGCATCTGAACCCCAATCGCTTTGCAGTGCTCTCCAAGGCGCTCAAAGTGGCGCGCGGCAATCGCCGCGAAGTGGTCAGCAAAATACTCGATGCGATACGGCAGCGGCTGGCGGAGGCCAATATTCAGGCCGATGTGTCTGGCCGGGAAAAAAATATTTACAGCATTTACAAGAAAATGCAGAGCAAGTCGCTGGCTTTCGCCGAGGTGCTGGATATCTACGGCTTTCGTGTGCTGGTGAATGATTTTTCTTCCTGCTATGTGGCGCTGGGTGTGCTGCACGGTTTGTACAACCCGATCCCGGGCAAGTTCAAGGATTACATTGCCATTCCCAAGGTGAACGGATACCAATCGCTGCACACCACGCTGTTCGGGCCGTTCAGCACGCCCATTGAAATTCAGATTCGCACCCATGAGATGCACAAGATCGCCGAGGCGGGTGTGGCCTCACACTGGTTATACAAGACCGGCCATATTTCCATCAGCGATCTGCACAAGAAAACCCATCAATGGTTGCAGGAATTACTGGAAAGTCTGAGTCAGAGCAGCGATTCGGCGGAATTTCTCGAACACCTCAAAGTCGATTTGTTTCCGGATGAAGTGTATGTGTTTACGCCCAAGGGCAAGATCCTCTCGTTGCCGCGCGGCGCGACCGCGGTGGATTTTGCGTACAGCGTGCATACCGATATCGGCAACCATTGTATTGCTGTCAAGGTAAACCATGAGCTGATGCCGTTGCGGACCGAACTCAGGAACGGCGATCGCGTGGAAATCATGACTGCGCCGCAGGCCAAACCGAATCCGGCCTGGCTGGGCTATGTAAGCACCAGCAAAGCGCGCAGCCAGATCCGCCATTTTCTCAAGACCATCCAGTCAGGTGAATCTGCAAAGTTTGGCGAACGCCTGCTCAATCAGGCGCTGCACATATTGGGCGTCAAGCCGCAGGATGTGGGCAAGGCGCACTGGAATAAATTGCTCAAAAATACCGGCGTAAAGACGCGCCAGGAAATTTTTGCCGACATTGGGCTGGGTCGTCGCCTCAACATGGTGGTGGCACGCCAACTGGCTTGCCTTGGCGAAGCGGCGCCGGGTGAGGCGGCTGCCACCGCCATCACCATACAGGGCACGGAAGGCATGGCGGTACAGTTCGCCAAATGCTGCCGCCCGATCCCCGGAGATCCGGTTGTCGGGGTACTGGCCGGCGGGCAGGGTTTGGTGGTGCACACCCATGATTGCCCGACCCTGCGCAGAGGACGCGTTGGCGAACAATGGCTGGATGTGGTGTGGGACAAGAACATCAGCCGCTCCTTCGAGGTCAGCCTCAAGCTGGTAGTCGCCAATCAGCGCGGGGTGCTGGCGAAAGTCGCTGCCGCGATCGCCGAATCCGAATCCAACATCGAGAATGTCAGCTTCAGCAGTGAAGGTGAATACACCGCCCTGCATTTCACCCTGGGAGTGAGCCATCGCCTGCATCTTGCCAATATCATGCGCAAGCTGCGCAAGATACCGGAGGTGGTACGCATTATCCGGGAACGAGCCCAGGAGTAACATCTTTCTCCAAAAAAGGATCGCAATGTTGCTTCCTGCAACAGGTCAAATGTGCAAGATGAAACCCGGGGAAACCATTCTGTTGTCCCGATCAAAATGACTCTTGCCGAACGCCTGTCTATCTATGTCCAGCTTACCCGGCTGCACCGTCCCATCGGCATTCTGCTGCTGCTGTGGCCGACGCTGTGGGGCATATGGATTGCGGGCGGTGGATATCCGGCGTGGCACATCGTCGTTATCTTTACGCTCGGAACCGTGCTGATGCGCTCGGCGGGCTGCGTCATCAACGATTACGCCGACCGTCATATCGACAGCCACGTCAAACGCACCCGGGAGCGCCCGCTCGCCAGCGGAAAAATAAGCGAAGCAGAGGCGTTGTGGCTGGCGGCAGCGCTGACTTTAGCTGCCTTCTTGCTGGTCCTGATGCTGAATGCACTCACTTTGCTGCTGTCTATTCCCGCCGTATTTCTCGCCGCCAGCTACCCGTTCACCAAACGCTTCTTCGCCATTCCGCAGGCCTATCTCGGCATCGCCTTCGGCTTCGGTATCCCGATGGCGTTTGCCGCGCAGCTTGGCGGCATACCGCCAGTGGCTTGGCTGTTGCTGCTGGCCAACGTGTTCTGGGCGATTGCTTATGATACCGAATACGCGATGGTGGACCGAGATGACGATATTCATCTGGGCATCCATTCTTCCGCGCTGTTATTCGGCAAATACGACGTGGCGGCGGTGATGGCCTGCTACGCCGCTACCCTGGTATTGCTGGCAATTACAGGGCGGATGGCCGGACTGGGCTGGGCGTTCTATGCGGGATTAGCCGTTGCCGCAGGCGTCGCGCTGTATCACTACACCCTCATCCGAAACCGGAATCGCGCACAATGTTTCAAGGCGTTCCTGCACAACAACTGGTTCGGCGCGGTGGTGTTTGCGGGGGTGGCGCTGGATTATTGGGCGCGCAGCCGCTAGCGCAACACTGCTTGCGGCTGCGTCACCTATTCGTTCTGACGGTAAAACCCCACGGCCAGAAATTTCCACTACACTGTTTTCATGAGAAACGACCGCCAACCCTATCGCGAAACCCCGCTGCTCCGTTATAGCTATAGTCTGATCGCGCCGATCTACGATCTGGTCATTGAGCGGCCGATGCGGGAAGCGCGCCTGCACTCGTTGCGCGCCTTGCCGACGGACAAGGCTGAGGAGGTGCTGTTGAGCGGGGTCGGGACTGGGCTGGATCTGCCGCTGCTGCCGGTGCTGCACCATTACACCGCGCTCGATTTCAATGCGGCGATGCTGTCACGTGCCAAGCCGCGCGCCGCGAAGCTACATGTTGATTGGGTGCTGGGTGACAGCATGGCGCTGCCGTTCGCCGCTGCGCAATTCGATCATGTGGTGCTGCACCTGATCGTCGCCGTGGTGCCGCAGCCGGAAAAATGCCTGCGCGAGGCGGCGCGCGTGCTCAAGCCGGGCGGCACCATCATCCTGTTCGACAAGTTTCTGCGTCCGCAACAGTCAGCGTGGCTGCGCCGCGCGTTTAACCTGCTGACGCGCCATTTTGCGACGCGCATGGATGTGGTGTTCGAGGATGTGTTGCGTGCCGCGCCGGAACTGGAGTTAATCAGCCACGAGCCGCTACTGGCTCGCGGCTGGTTTCGCGGAATTGTATTACGAAAAAAATGATCGGCGGGTTTTCTACACCCAATCCTTCGGCGTCAGAAACTTCTCATACAGTTCAGATTCGGGCGAGCCCGGCTCCGGGTGCCAGTCATAACGCCATTTCACCAGCGGCGGCATGGACATCAGGATGGACTCGGTGCGGCCGTTGCTTTGCAGGCCGAAGATGGTGCCGCGGTCGATCACCAGATTGAACTCGACATAGCGGCCGCGCCGGTAAAGCTGGAAATCGCGCTCGCGTTCGCCATAAGAGGTGTTCATGCGGCGTTCGAGAATCGGCAAGTAGGCCTTCAAAAAATGGTCGCCGACGCTACGCTGAATGGCGAAGGCGCCGGCGAAATCCGGCTCACAAAGATCGTCGAAAAAGATGCCGCCGATGCCGCGCGGCTCGTTGCGGTGCTTGAGGTAGAAATATTCGTCGCACCACCTCTTGTATTTTGGATGCAGGTCATCACCGAAGGGCGCGAGCGCATTTTTGCAAGCCTGATGGAAATGCACCGCGTCTTCATCGAAACCGTAGTACGGCGTCAGATCCATGCCGCCGCCAAACCAGAATACCGGTTCTTCGCCGTCTTTCATTGCTACGAACATGCGCACGTTGACATGGGTGGCGGGGGCATAGGGATTGCGCGGGTGCAATACCAGCGACACGCCCATTGCCTCCCAGCGGCGGCCGGCCAGTTCCGGGCGATGCGCGGTAGCGGCGGCCGGCATGCTGTCACCCATCACGTGTGAAAAGGCCACGCCGCCGCGCTCGAGCACGTTGCCCTCCTCGAGAATGCAGCTGATGCCGCCGCCCCCCTGCGGCCGGTCCCAGCTGTCGCGTATGAATTTCTTGCCGTCCACCAGCTCAAGGCGCGCAACGATAAGGTTTTGGAGATCAAGCAGGTATTTTTTGACGGCGGCGGAATCGGGGTTGCTCATGATTTTTTCCGGGTTAATCGCGCAGGATTTTGTCGTTCGTCCAGGCGCGTATCGTGGAAGGTTTCTTGCGCTTGCCCACACGCCCCGGCAAGACCCACGCCTTTTTTCCGAACAGGCGCAGGCATTGCGCGTAGGTTTTTGCCGGGCGCTGACCGCTGCGGTTGGCGCTGGTGGAAACCAGGGCGCTGTCGACGCTGCGGCACAGTTGCGCTGCTACGGGATGCGCGGTGAGGCGCACCGCCAGCGTAGCGTGTCTGCCGCGCAACCAGCGCGGTGCGGAATGATGTGCCGGTATCAGATAGGTAACTGCTTGCGCGCCAGCGTGCCGTAATTTCTCCTGCTCGTTAGGCGTGAGGGGGTGCAGATAGCGCGCCACCTGACGGCAACTCGCCGCGATCAGGATCAGGCCTTTGTGTTGCGGGCGCTGTTTGAGTTTGAGCAGACGCAATACCGCTGTCCGGTTGTCCGGGTCGCAGCCCAGCCCGTAGCAGGACTCGGTAGGATAGGCAATCAGGCCGCCGCGCCTGAGGTATGCGGCAATGCGGCGAGCTTGGGTGGCAGAATTCAAACGCATTTCTCCGAATGGAAGCCCTCACCCCCAGCCCCTCTCCCGCCTGCGGGAGAGGGGTGTACGGTAGCACGGGAGGGGGAATTATTTTCTCGATGCAATTGCGCGCCAGCCGATGTCGTGTCGCATCTGGCAGCCATCAAAATGAATGCCGTCGGCGATTTCATAGGCGCGTTTCTGTGCCAGCTTGATCATGTCGCCCAGCGCGACGACGCACAGCACACGTCCGCCGTTGGTGACCACTTTGCCGTCCTGCAGGGTCGTGGCGGCGTGAAAGACATGCGCGTCTTCCAGTTTTTTCGGCAAACCGGCGATGACATCGCCGGTGCGCGGTGTGCCGGGATAATTTGCCGCCGCCAGCACTACACCGAGGGCGGTGCGTCGATCCCATTCGGCTTCGACCTTGTTCAGCGTGCCGTCGATGGCGTGTTTGACGATGGCGGCGAAGTCACTCTTCAGGCGCAGCATGATCGGTTGGGCTTCCGGGTCGCCCATGCGGCAGTTGAATTCCAGTACCTTGATACCGCCGTCCGGCGAAATCATCAGGCCCGCGTATAGAAATCCGGTGTAGATAATTCCTTCGCTTTCCATGCCGCGCACCACCGGCTGAATGACCTCACGCAGCGCACGCGCATAAATCTCCGGCGTGACTGCCGGTGCGGGCGAGTATGCGCCCATGCCGCCGGTATTGGGGCCGTTGTCGCCGTCCAGCAAGCGCTTGTGATCCTGGCTGGTGGCCATTGCCAGCACGTTCTTGCCATCAATCATGACGATGAAGCTGGCCTCCTCGCCTTCAAGGTATTCCTCGATCACCACGCGCGCGCCGGCATCGCCAAGCTGGTTGCCGGACAGCATCATATCAATGGCGGCAAACGCTTCATCCTGGGTCATGGCAACGACCACGCCTTTGCCGGCAGCCAGTCCGTCCGCCTTGACCACGATGGGCGCGCCGTGCTTTTCGACATACGCCCTGGCAGCGGTGCTATCGCTGAAAGTTTCGAAAAACGCGGTGTTGATGTTATGTCGCGTCATGAAACGTTTGGCAAAATCCTTGGAGGATTCCAGTTGCGCGGCGGCCTGGGTCGGGCCGAAAATTTTCAGCTTTGCCACGCGAAAGGCATCCACGATTCCTGCGGCCAGCGGCGCTTCCGGGCCAACCACGGTCATGTAAATGTCTTCGCGTTTCGCAAATTCGATCAGCTCGGGGATGGCGGTGATGGCGACATTCTCCACGCCGTCTTCCAGCGCCGTACCGGCGTTGCCGGGTGCGACAAAAACTTTCTGTACCTTCGCACCCTGTGCAAGACGCCATGCGAGCGCGTGCTCGCGACCACCGGAACCAATCACCAATATTTTCATAACAACCCCAGATCTAAACTGAATACATCGTTTGCCATGCTGGCAGTACCTCTGCTCGCTGACCGGTTTATACCACCGCGATCACCCGTTTGCCAGAGCAGATCGCCAGGGTGCGTGCGGCTTTATGCGTCCCGGTTTCAGGGGCTCAAATACCTGAAGCCGTGTCCTGTCCGTTTTTTGTATTTTCTGCTTTCGGGTCGGGCAGCGACTTGCGAATGAAGTTCTTTGCCATCATATGAAATAACGGTGTAGGACATATTAACCGTGAGCAGATTTTTGCAATAAATGCCGCCGCCATCAGTGGCAATAACATTTCGTGGTTGTCTGTCATTTCCATGACGATGACGAAAGCGGTGATCGGTGCCTGGGTCACGCCGGAGAAATAGGCGACCATGCCGAGGATGATAGCCGCGCCTTCCGGCACGGAGGTGAAGAAGTGCGCGATATTGGCGCCAAACCCCGCTCCGGCAGAAAGTGTGGGTGCCATGAGGCCACCGGGCATGCCGCTGACATAGGAAACGATGGTGGCGATCATTTTTAACAGACCGTAACTTTCCGGCAAGAGTGTATTGCCATCGAGCAGCGTTTTCGCTTCGCTGTATCCGCTGCCGTAAGTGTTGTTGCCGGAAGCCAGTCCCAGCAGCGCCAGCACTAATCCGCAGGCTGCAGCAAATGCAAACGGCCTTGCCTGCATCCACTCGCCAAGACGCCCGATCAGGCCCTTGTTGAACTCGATCAGTATCCGGCTGAATGCGCCGCCCAGCAGGCCACCCGTGATGCCGCAGAGGATGACCACGTCCCATTCCCTGCCAAATGTCAGCGTTTCGGAGGTGCGGCCAAAATAGTAATAATTCCCGAGCAGGGCAAGCGAGGTAATACCGGCAATGATCACCGTCATGAGGATGGTCGTGCTGTTGTGCTCTTCGAAGGAACGGCTCATCTCCTCGATGGCAAACACGATACCTGCCAGCGGTGTATTGAACGCGGCGGCGACTCCGGCGGCGCCGCCGGCGAGGATCAGTCCCTTGTCCAGGTCGTGTTTGGCGAAGCGGGCGAGGCCTCCCAGCTTATGCATGATGGATGCACCGATCTGCACAGTAGGGCCTTCACGTCCCACCGATGCTCCACACATCAACCCCATGACCGTAAGAATGATTTTCCCGAATGTCACGCGCAAGGAAAGCACTTCTTCACGGACTTTTATGCCATTTTCGGGGTCAAGCGCCGCGATCGTTTGGGGAATGCCGCTCCCTTGCGATCCGGGAAAGTATTTCTGGGTGAGGAAGACGATCAGTGCGAGTCCGAGAGGGGTGACCACCAGGGGAAGGTAAGGTGAAATGGCAAGCAGTTTGTGGAATACGTCGTTTGCCCACTCACAAATGACTGCGAGCAAAATTGCGGCCAAGCCTACGCTAATTGCCCCGCTCCAGAATACGAGCCGGCGTTTCCAATCGTGAATCAGCGCATCCTCCGGCAGGAAAGTTTCATCAGTTACTCAAAATGTCCGCGCAGCGGCGGCGAGTTTGTGTTGTGCTTATTATAAAGGAACAGAAACAGGAGCAGGCCGTGTTTTAAGGCATAACCGTCCGAGAAGCCCAGCTAATCAGGCTGTTCAGGGCACATTCGAGACCATTCACCCCCAAGCCGCTGCGCGACACCCGCGCGGGAAAATACCGCGATGTCGTCGTCCATATTCACGCTCCGGCATCAAACATGCGAAATTCACGGCGCTTCTGATAGAGTCGCGCCATGAGCAAACTAACCCTGGAACGCATCCTGCAAACGCAGGGATTCGGCACCCGCAAATGGTGCAGCCAACTGATCGCCGACGGCGAGGTGAGCATCGCCGGCACAGTCATCCGGGACAGCCGCAGTGTTTTTGAGACCGATGGCCTCGAGTTCACCGTGTACGGCGCAGTGTGGGTTTATCACAAGCAGGTCTATATCGCGTTGAACAAGCCGGTCAATTTCGAATGCTCCCGCAAGGCCAGCCATCACCCCGGCGTGTTGACCCTCCTGCCGGAACAATTCACCCGACGCGACGTGCAACCAGTCGGGCGCCTCGATCACGACACCACCGGCCTGTTGCTGATGTCGGATGACGGGTCGTTCATACACCAACAGTCCTCGCCCAAACATCATGTGCCCAAGTTCTACGTGGCCACCATCCATGACCCAGCCACGCCGGAATTGGTCGCGCGGTTGCTGGCCGGGGTGAAGTTGCATGATGAGCCCGTGCCGCTGGCGGCGGTGTCCTGCCGCAGGGTCGATACTCACCAGATTGAGATTGTGCTGGAGCAGGGCAAATACCATCAGGTCAAACGTATGCTGGCGGCCGCCAATAACCATTGCGTCGCATTGTGCCGCACGCAGATCGGCAAGTTGAAACTGAATGAGCTGGGGGTCGCCGAAGGTGAATGGTGTTATCTGAATGCCGCGCAACTGGCGTTGCTGAAGCCTGGCTGATTCCCCGCAGCGTCGCTGAGCCGGAGCGAGCCCTGCCCGCGATCGCCCCCGCCAGTTTTTTGTTCGGCGGGGGTGAACCACCCGGAGTAAAATCCGCCCTCACTCATAAAGCCAATCTCTAATGTCCATCCAGTGGTTTCCCGGTCACATGACTTCGGCGCGCAAGAAAGCGGCCGAGACCATGGAATTCATCGACGTCGTTATCGAGGTGCTGGATGCGCGCGCGCCGGAAGCGAGCTGTAACCCGATGATCAGGGAGTTGCGCGAACACCGCCAGCGTCCCTGCCTGAAAATACTCAACAAGGCCGATCTTGCCGATCCTGTCGTCACGCAGGAGTGGCTGAATTTCTACAACCAGCAAAAAAATGTCAAAGCCGTGGCGTTAAGCTGCAAGAGCGCTAGCGATGCCGCCAAAGTCCCCAAGCTGTGCCAGCCGCTCGCGCCGCATCGCGACAACAACCACAAGCCGCTGCGCATGATGATCATGGGCATTCCCAATGTCGGCAAATCCACGCTGATGAACATGCTACTCAAACGCCGTATCGCCAACGTGGGTGACGAACCCGCCGTGACCAAATCACAGCAGTGCCATAGCCTGAACGCGCGCATGACGCTCACCGACTCGCCCGGCCTGATGTGGCCGAGGATCGAACACAACAGCGACGGTTTGATGCTCGCCGCAATCCACGCCATCGGCCGCAACGCCATTATCGAAGAGGAGATCGCCGAATCGCTTGCCGCCATCCTGCTGGCGCACTATCCCGCGCAGCTGGCCGAACGTTTCAATCTGGACGTGACGGGAATGGATGGTATCGGCGTGATCGAGGCCGTCGCCAGGAAGCGCGGCTGCCTGCTCAAGGGCCGTGGCGGCGCACTCGACCTGGAGAAGGCCGCGATGATTCTGCTGACCGAATATCGCGCCGGCAAGCTGGGACGCATCAGCCTCGAAAGCCCCGCGTCGCGCGCGGCGATGCTCCAGGCTGACGCCCTGAGCCGATGAAAGTCCCCAGGAGAATTGAACCGCTCGTCGAGGACGGACTGATCGACAAGGTCATGCGCCAACTCATGAGCGGGAAGGAGGCGACGGTGTATGTCGTCCAGTGCGGCGACGAGATTCGCTGCGCCAAGGTTTACAAGGAAGCCAATCAACGCGGCTTCCATCAGGCGGTGCACTACACCGAAGGGCGCAAGACAAAAAACAGCCGCCAGAATCGCGCCATGGAAAAAGGCTCCCGCTACGGGCGCAGGGAACAGGAGTCAGCCTGGCAACGCTCCGAGGTTGATGCCCTGTACAAACTTGCTGCCGCAGGCGTGCGCGTACCGCAACCCCACGGGTTTTATGAGGGGGTGCTGCTGATGGAGCTGGTGGCGGACGAAAATGGCGCGGCGGCCCCCAGGCTCAACGATCTGGAGCTCACGGCAGAACAGGCGCGGGAATTTCACGCCATGCTGATCCGGCAGGTGGTACTCATGCTGTGTGCGGGCATCGTTCACGGCGACCTGTCCGAGTTTAATGTGCTCGTCGACAGCCAGGGGCCGGTCATCATCGATTTGCCGCAAGCGGTGGATGCCGCCGCAAACAACAATGCCAGCCGCATGCTCGAGCGGGACGTGGAAAATCTGGCCAACTACTTTGGCCAGTTTGCCCCCGAGTTGCAGGCCACCCAGTACGGCAAGGAAATCTGGGCGCTCTACCAGCGCGGCGAGCTGTTTCCCGACACGGCCCTGACCGGGCGCTTTGCGCAGGACGAAAAGGCGGCCGATGTGCGCTCTGTCATGCGCGAAATCGATTCTGCGCGCGACGATCACGCGGCCAAGCTGCGTTACCAGCAACTCAAAAGAGAAGAGGGTCGGTAAATGAGTAAGGCGCATTTGCGGAAAGGCTGAGCATCTTCGATTCTTGATTCTCGAGGCTGCCGGAAATGTGTTTTGCGCGAGCCCGTGAATACCTGAATGACCTACCCCGTCTGCTATCATTGTGCCCATGCTTAATATTCAGAACATGTCCTACCTGCAAGGCGGCATCCCGTTACTCCAGAATGTGAATCTACAGGCGTACACCAGCCAGCGCATCGGACTGGTCGGCAAGAATGGCTGCGGCAAATCCACGTTGTTCCGTCTGATACGCGGGGAGATCAAGCCGGATAGCGGCGAGGTTTCCATACAATCCGGCAAGACCATTGCGTACGTCGAACAGGAGATCGCCAATTCCGATCAACCCGCGCTGGAGTTCGTGCTCGATGGCGATGCCGAGCTGCGTCTGCTGGAAAAAACGCTGGCGCGCGAAAATCACAACGCGGCCTGGTTCGAGGCGCAGCATCGTTTTGAAGACATCGATGGTTATGGTGCAAAGGCGCGCGCCGCGCAACTGCTGAACGGGCTGGGTTTTGCCAACGACACGCTGGAGCGCCCGGTTAGCAGTTTCTCCGGTGGCTGGCGCATGCGATTGAATCTGGCGCGCGCGCTAATGCATCGCGCCGACCTGTTGTTGCTGGACGAACCCACCAACCATCTTGATCTCGAAGCCATCCTGTGGCTCGAACAATATCTGGCGCGCTATCTCGGCAGCATCCTGCTGGTCTCGCACGACCGCGAATTCCTCAACGTCTGCGTCAACCGCATCGCCCATGTGCATGACTTGACCATAGACTGCTATACCGGTAACTACGACGATTTCGAGCGCGCCCGCGCGGAAAAGATCACGCAGCAGCAGCAGGCATTCAGCAAGCAGCAGGAAAAGATCGCGCATCTGGAAAACTTTGTGCGGCGCTTTCGCGCCCAAGCCACCAAGGCCAAGCAGGCGCAAAGCCGCATCAAGGCGCTGGACAGAATCACGCGCATCGCTGCCGTGCATATCACCGACGGTCATTTCGATCTGGAGATCGAAGCGCCGGAACGCAGCCCGGATCTGTTGATGCGCGCGGACAAGATGGGCTTTGCCTATGGCGACAACTCCCCTCTCTCCAACCCTCTCCCGCAAGCGTGCGAGGGGGCAAACGTTTCGCTACGCGAGCCTCGCGGCAAGACGCTCTTCAAGAATGTCGAACTGGTGCTGCGTTCCGGTGCGCGCATCGCCCTGCTCGGACCCAATGGCGCGGGCAAATCCACACTCATTAAATTGCTGGTCGGTGAGTTGCAGCCCACCTCGGGCACGCTGGAGATCACCCCTGACATCCGCATTGGCTACTTCGCCCAGCATCAACTGGAAAATCTCGACAGCGCAGCCACGCCGTTGCAACACATGGAACGGATCGCGCCCAAGGAAACCACGCTAGCGCTGCGCAATTTCCTCGGCCGTTTCGGCCTGGCTGCAGACAGCGAAGACCGTCCGGTGGCGAGTTTCTCCGGCGGCGAGAAAAGCCGCCTCGCGCTCGCCCTGCTGGCCTGGCAGAAGCCGCACCTGCTGCTGCTCGACGAGCCCACCAACCACCTTGATCTGGACATGCGCGACGCCCTCACCATCGCACTGGAGGAATACACCGGTGCCGTGGTGATCGTGTCGCACGATCGCAGCCTGATCCGCGCTGTGGCCGACGAGCTCTGGCTGGTTGCCGATGGCGAAGCCAAATTATTCGATGGCGATCTGGAAGACTACAAGAGTTGGATTGAAACCCGACGCCCGCGCGAAGCCGCCGCCCAGCCCCAGCAGGAAAAGCCGCGCACCCAAAGCGCGCCCAAGCCCAACCGCAAGGCGTTGCAGTCCAAACAGGCCAGGCTAGAAACCGCGCTGGCCAGCGCACAGACGGAACTCGCCGCCGTCAACCAGCAACTCGCCGACCCCGCCACCTACGCCAGTCCCGACCGCGACAGGATCGGCGCATTGAATGCGGCGCATGCGAGGCTGGAAGCGAAACTGGCAGAGCTGGAGGAAAGTTGGCTGGAACTGGAGATGGCGATCGGAGAGTGAGGCAGGTAATTACTTGAATTTCGCAGACGCGCTCAGGGCTTCCCGAATAAATCGTCGAGCGGGTTTTTGGCTGCGGGGGCGCTGCCGGAAATGCGCACAGCAGTGAATTCCTCCTCGATGTTGTCGCGATAGAAGCTCCATGCCGCCCCCGAGCTGCTGAGGCGGCGCCAGATATCCTCGCCGATGCCGCTATACTGCAGTGTGCTGCCGTTGTCGAGCTGAACCTGCAGCATCCTTGCGCGTGCATCGTAGCCAATGGCGCGCAACTTGCCCGAATTGATCTTCTTCATTTCCATGGTGGCCACCTTATTCAGTAGTCAGAAATTAAAACTGCAAAAAATTGATGTCCATGTGTTGGAGCCCGATTTATCGGGCTCCAACGACGCTTTGGCTTATGCAACAATTTCGACTATTGGCACGTGTATCGCCTAAATAACTGACTGCTGTGTAATTCAGGATCCTTTGATCCAAAAAATCAGCCGCCCCTGCCACGATACAGTGTGACGGCAGGAAGCGGCTGAAGTGACTTGCCGGTGTGCTACCACACCGAAAAACTCAACGCTTATTTGATGTTGGACAGCAACTTGGGATTGATCACCAGTTTGCGTACGCCGTGGGCGTGGTCTTCTTCAAACGCATTGCTTTCGCACCACTTGCCTACCGTGGCGATGTTCACCTTGGCGCACTGCGGGCGAACGCTCCACGTGACCTGAAGCGGAGAGCAGACCTGCTCGGTGTATTTCGGGCCCGTGGTCGAACCCGCGAACTCGACCGGCGTGCCGGTATTCTCCGGAATCGCCTTCGCCTGATGGAAACCGTTGACCACATTGCCATCATAATCAAGCGTGTTGAAGTCCAGCGCGCTCGGATCGTTGACCAGGGTAAACACTTGGGTCTCTACGCGCAGCGCCGGGCTGGAACAGGTCTCGGTCAGGCATGAGCCCAGCCCTTTGCCGGGTTTGACGTCGCAAGAGGAATGCACCCAATGCACCTCGATGGTGTCGCCCGGCTTGAGTTCACCGTGCTCGCTTTTGCAGACCGGTTTTGCGGTCGCTGCCAGCTCCGCTTTGCTCAATTCCTTGCTGATATTGCATTGATAGCCGCTCTCAAAACCATGCCCGTCGCCATCGCCGGCATAAATAGAAAATGCCTTGGCCTTGTGCTCCGCGTTTTTATGGAAGTGGATGTTGCACAGATTCAATTCGTTGCGATTTGGCGCTTTTGCAAAGGTGATCTGGTTTTCGCCTTGTGGTCTATCAATATCGCGCGGAGTTTGCGGACCGAAACCCACGCATGCCTCGCTCGATGCACCGTGCCCAGCGTGGTTATCGTGTCCAGCATGGCCGTGACTGGAATCACTCGCCACAGCGCCGGCAGAAAACAGGCCCAATGCCACGATCAAACCAACATAACTTCCCCTGATTAATTTCATTTAACAGAATCCTATGAATGTTGAAATAATTATTTAGCCTCCACCGGTACCTGGTGAATACCAGGCAGGCCCAGGATAAATCCTCCGTTGTCCCGCGTAATGCAGCGGCGATTTTACATGACCAATGCGGGAAATGTGAACGGCCTTAGAACCTCGGCGCAACGCGCCGTCCGTCAAGACGGGTGACGCGGCCAGCTACGCCGAATCAATCAAGTCTGACCCCATCGATTCCTCGACATGAAATTCTTTCCGTTCAGAAAAACGTACATCGTTTACAACGTCACTGCATGCTGGCAGTTTATTCGAGTTTATTGGACTCCGTTCCCATATTAGACCTAGCGAAAGGGGCAATCAAAGGCAGGGCGAGTCGATTTGCACACGGAAACCGTGGTCTGTCCCTGATTATTCTTAGGTTGTGGCTGGGCGGATCGATGAAGGCGGAAAGGGTTCTTGTGGAAATGGTGCCATGAGCGTGCCCTTTAAGCTTGCGGAAGCCGTGGCCTGTTCCCTAATATTTCCGGGTTGCGGGGCGATTCATGGATCAATCGGGACTGACCCCAGTGATCAGGAGGGACAAGCGCCGATGCGATGATGCAAGACACGACCCGGATGTTCCTTAATCCTTGCCGCGGCCTTTCCCCTTGCTTTTGCCATGCTCGCGCCCTGGCCCGCCATCATCGCGTTCCATCCGGCCTTCGCTGCGCTTCCCGCTAAAGGAAAAGTCGCCGCGCTTCAAGGCATGGAATTCGGGTGAACCGGGCTTGATGCCCAATTTGCTCGCAAGGTTGCCCCACCCCTTGCTCTTGCTGCTCTTGTATTTCTGCAACACCGTCCTGTGGTCCACATTCGCCATCTGGCCGATCTGCAGGATCATGAAGGCATCCGACGGTTTCGACACGCTCTTGATGATGAGCTGCACTTCCGTTTCTGGAATCCCGAATTGCGCGCTCAGCTTGATCGTGAAGTTTTTCAGGTTGGTTCTGGCCTCGACATTCACGTTATTCAGGAAACTGTTCAGGTCGGCGCGGGCGAAGGACGACAAGCCCAGCAAAACTGCCGCAAGAGAAAGCATTACAAGGTTTCGTTTCATCTCAGCACCTCCTGTACATAAATGTATTAAGGGATAGATTCAGGATCGGGTGTGCGGAAATATACTCTTTTGTCCGGGACAATTCGAGCGCGGGCTGGTTGGCGGCAACGAATGTTGAGACTCCGCCTTGAATTCAAAGCAAGATGCAGTTTGTGCAGTGCGTGCAGTTTGCATCTGCTGGCTAAGTTAGCCAGCAGGCTGCCACATCTCTCGCAACCCTCTTCCCCAGCCCATCATCCCGCTTGCAGGAGAGGGGGGAGCACAAATTTACCGGCTAATCGGCTTGCGATAATGCAAGACCTGACCCCGTGACCCGACCCTAAACTCAAGGCTGGAATTGGAGCGGAAACCGTGGTCTGTCCCCTATTGTTGTGGTCTGTCCCCTATTGTTCTGGAACCGTCTTCGCTGCTGACACCCCTGGTTCCTTAATTGGCTTTTTTCACAAATTCGGTCTTCAACTGCATCGCGCCGATGCCGTCGATTTTGCAGTCGATGTCATGGTCGCCATCCACCAAGTGGATGTTTTTTACCTTGGTGCCCACCTTGACCACAGAGGATGAGCCCTTGACCTTCAGATCCTTGATAACCGTGACCGAATCGCCGTCAGCCAGCACGTTGCCGTATGCATCCTTGTACACGCGCTGATGCACCGCACACTCGGCGGAAGCCTCCCTTGACCACTCATGCGCGCACTCGGGGCAGATGTACAGGCTCCCGTCTTCGTAGGTGAGTTCAGAACTGCATTTCGGGCATTTTGGTAAAACGCTCATGGTGTCTCCGGTGATTGATTGCAGCAGCATGGGGGTGGCAAATATTCGGCACAAATATTCGGGGACACAAATATTCGGGGACACAAATATTCGGGGACACAAATATTCGCACAAATATTCGGGGACAGACCACGGTTTACCGACTAATAGGCTTGTACCGAATCCGCTTTGGCTTCGCGCCTTCCTCACCCAGCCGCTTCCGCTTGTCCGCCTCATATTCCTGGTAGTTGCCGTCGAAGAACGTCCACTTCGAATCACCTTCACACGCGAGGATGTGGGTGGCGATGCGGTCGAGGAACCAGCGATCATGCGAGATCACCGCGACGCAGCCGGCGAATTCGAGCAGCGCGTCTTCCAGCGCGCGCAGGGTTTCCACGTCGAGGTCGTTGGAGGGTTCGTCGAGCAGCAGCATGTTGCCGCCCGCGATCAGGGTCTGCGCCAGATGCAATCGGCCGCGTTCACCGCCCGATAGCTGGCCGACGAGTTTGGCCTGGTCGCCGCCCTTGAAGTTGAAGCGGCCGATGTAGGCGCGCGACGGGGTTTCGTATTTGCCGACGGTGAGGATGTCGTTGCCGCCGGAGATGGCATCGAACACGGTCTTGTCGTTTTCCAGCGAGTCGCGCGCCTGATCGACATGCGCGATCTTGACGGTGGAGCCGATTTTCACTTCGCCGCTATCCGGCTGTTCCTTGCCGGTAATCATGCGGAACAGGGTGGATTTACCCGCGCCGTTCGGGCCGATGATGCCGACGATGGCGCCGGGCGGAATCCTGAAACTGAGGTCGTCAATCAGCAGGCGGTCGCCGTAGGCCTTGCTGACATTATTGAACTCGATGACTTCGTTGCCGAGGCGCTCGCCGACCGGGATGAAGATTTCCTGGGTTTCGTTGCGCTTCTGGTGTTCCTGCGAATTGAGCTCTTCGAAGCGGGCGATACGCGCCTTGGATTTTGCCTGGCGTCCCTTCGGATTTTGCCGCACCCATTCGAGTTCCTGCTTCATCGACTTCATGTGCGCGTCGATCTGCTTGTTCTCGGTTTCCAGTCGCGCGCCCTTCTGCTCCAGCCAGCTCGAGTAGTTGCCTTTCCACGGGATGCCGCGGCCGCGATCCAGTTCCAGAATCCATTCGGCGGCGTTGTCGAGGAAGTAGCGGTCGTGGGTGACGGCGACCACGGTGCCGGGGAAGCGCACCAGGAACTGCTCCAGCCAATCCACCGATTCGGCATCGAGGTGGTTGGTTGGTTCGTCGAGCAACAGCATGTCGGGTTTTTCCAGCAAGAGTTTACAGAGTGCCACGCGGCGCTTTTCGCCGCCGGAGAGGTTCTTCACCATCGCGTCCCAGTCTGGCAGGCGCAGCGCGTCGGCGGCGATCTCCATCTGGTGTGAGGCATCCGAGCCGGAGGCGGCGATGATCGCTTCGAGGCGCGCCTGTTCGGCGGCGAGCGCGTCGAAGTCGGCGTCTTCTTCGGCATAGGCGGCATACACCTCGTCGAGTTTCTTCTGCGCCTGCATCACTTCGCCGAGGCCTTCTTCAACCTCCTGGCGCACAGTGTGCTCGGGATTCAGCTGCGGTTCCTGCGGCAGGTAGCCGATGCGGATGTTGGGCAGGTGCTGCACTTCGCCGTCATATTCCTTGTCCACGCCCGCCATGATGCGCAGTACAGTGGATTTGCCCGAGCCGTTCAGGCCGAGCAGACCGATTTTGGCGCCGGGGAAGAAACTGAGAGAGATGTCCTTGATGATCTGGCGCTTCGGGGGAACGATCTTGCTCACGCGGAGCATCGACATTACATATTGAGCCATGGTGTTCTTGAAATGAATTGAAAACGGGCGTTAGCTTAACCGATAGCGCGCCAGTCAGCTAATTGATAAGATGGAATCGCACTATCGATAAATCACGGGAGACGCCAGATGAAAATTACCATGAAGAAGTTGTTAGCCGAACTCAACAAGGATCTGGAATGGGAATACGCGGCGGCCATCCAGTACGTGCAGCACGCAGCCACGATCAACGGGCCGCAATTTGACTCCATCCAGAAGGAGTTGCTGGTTCATGCCACGGAAGAAATGCAGCATGCCGTGATGCTGTCCGAGCAGATCGACTTTCTCGGCGGCGTGCCAACCATAGATGTCGAGAAACGTGAGATTGCCAAGGATAGCGTGGAGATGCTCAGACAGGACCTGAAGGGCGAGGAGTATGCGATCAAACGTTACAAGGAACGTATCGGCCAGGCCGAGGCGCTCAAGGAATACGGCTTGCGGCGCGTGCTGGAAGATATCCTGATCCAGGAAGAAGAGCACAAGCGCGATGTTGCCAACGCGCTGTCCAAGTAGCAGGTTTTCCGCAGGTTACGTAGCAGCAACCCCCCTGGCCTGGTGGCTCAGGATAGTTGCTGGCCGTGTTCGCGCGTGGCGTGGAACTGTACTTTCGGCCAGCGCTCCTGCGCGAGACGCAGGTTCACACCGGTGTCGGCAAGGTAGGCGTAATTGCCGTCCACATCCTTGGCCAGACGCCCCTGATTGGCCTTGATGAATTCGTTGAGGTGATGCGCGTCGGGGCAGGTCACCCAGCGCGCGGTGTGAATGCCGGCGCGTTCGAATACTGCATCCACGCCGTATTCCGATTTCAGGCGATGCTCGACCACTTCGAATTGCAGTTGCCCGACCGCGCCGATCAGCGGCGTGTTGTCCACCAGCGGCTCGAACACCTGCACCGCACCTTCTTCACCCAACTGGCGCAAGCCCTTCTGCAACTGCTTGGCCTTCATCGGATCGCGCAGGCGTGCGCGGCTGAATAGCTCCGGCGCGAAATAGGGGATGCCCTTGAAGGTGAGCGCCTCGCCTTCGGTGAGCACGTCGCCGATCTGCAGTTGGCCATGGTTGTGTACGCCGATGATGTCGCCCGCGTAGGCCTCGTCCATGCGCGAGCGTTCGTTGGCCATGAAGGTCACCGCGTTGGCCAGTTTCATGTCCTTGCCGGTGCGGCGCTGCTTGACTTTCATGCCGGAACTGTAACGGCCGGAACACACGCGCATGAAGGCGATGCGGTCACGGTGGTTCGGATCCATGTTGGCCTGGATCTTGAACACGAAGCCGGTGAACGGCGTTTCGTCCGGGCGCACCATACGTTTGTCGGTCTCGCGCGCCAGCGGGGCGGGCGCCCAGTCCACCAGCGCACGCAGCACTTCGCGCACGCCGAAATTGTTGATGCCGGAGCCAAAGAACACCGGCGTTTGCCGGCCGCGCAAAAATTCCTGCAGGTCGAACGATGCGCCTGCGCCTGTAACCAGCTCGGTCTCGTCGCGCATGGTCTGCATCTCGCTCGGGCATTGCTGCGCCAGTTTGTCGATCTGCGCGCCGCGCAGCGTTTCGATTTCCTGATTGGCTTTCTCCACGCCCGGCGTGAAACGCAGCACCGCGTCGTTGAGCAGGTGGTACACGCCCTGGAAGCGCTTGCCCATGCCGATCGGCCAGGTCACCGGCGCGCAATGGATCTTCAGCACCGACTCGATCTCGTCGAGCACCTCCAGCGGATCGCGCACCTCGCGGTCCATCTTGTTGATGAAGGTGATGATCGGCGTGTTGCGCAGGCGGCATACTTCGAGCAGCTTGATGGTCTGCGCTTCTACACCCTTGGCCGCGTCTACCACCATGATTGCCGCGTCCACCGCGGTCAGCACACGATAGGTGTCCTCGGAAAAATCCTGGTGGCCGGGGGTGTCGAGCAGGTTGATCACGCAATCGTCGTAAGTGAATTGCATTACCGAGCTGGCCACCGAGATGCCGCGCTGCTTCTCGATTTCCAGCCAGTCGGAGGTTGCATGGCGGCCGCTCTTGCGCGCCTTGACCGTGCCGGCCATCTGGATCGCGCCGCCGAACAGCAGCAGCTTTTCGGTGAGCGTGGTCTTGCCCGCGTCCGGGTGGGAGATGATCGCGAAGGTGCGGCGGCGTTTAACCTCGCGCGCGATGTTGGCGTCAGCGGCAGGCGCGCTGGTTGGGGTGCTCAGGTCTTCACCGGAAAGGTCGGTCATTGCTGTATGTGCCGAAAAGTCAAATGCCCGAACGCGTCGGGCATTGGCCTGTTGATAGGGGTGGCGGAGTATACCAAAACATCAAAAGCGTATGTCAAATTACTGGGGGCGGCGGCGTAAACAAGGGTTCGCGAGTCGGTTGCGGAAACTTGTTCGCAGCCTTGTCGGTTCGTATTAATATGCGCGTACTTCAACCCAAGGAGAGTGATCATGGCTAAAGGTCAGCAACGCAAAACCAAGGAAGCAAAGAAACCCAAAAAGAAGCCGGCTCCCGCCGCCTGACGCGCTCGAACCCTGGGCTGACCGGCGTCAGCTCAGGGGAGTATCTGATAGGGTTCCATCGTCACGGCTTCGATTCTGTCGCCCAGCAGGATCAGTTGCCCCTCCAGTCGGGTGTTGCCGGTCTCGCTGAATTCGAAACGATAGGTGCGGCGCAGCACTCTGCGCCCGGACTTGTCGCGCACCAGCGCCAGTGCGGTGCTGGCGACAGTGTCGTCGAGAAATTGCACGTCCGCATGGCTGCAAGCCTGTCTCCCTGCATTCCGGGCGACTTCAAGGGCGCGCAGACTGTCGAACCAGAACCATACCAGCGCGGCTAATAACAGTATAAAAAGCGTAATGATCGTATCCATTGCCTGGGAAATGCTGGATGAACGGCGGCGAAATGTTAACCGATTTTGAATTCCGGCGGCCGGCTGCGGAATGAATATGCGCGTCGCTTTTGAGTTAACGCTTGACAATGGAACGATCGTTCCATTATTGTCGCCCCATGGAAAACAGCGACTCAATTTATCTGCACAAGCTTCAGGACTATTACGCCGAAACCGGCGTATTGCCGCCCTATTCGACCATCATGGGCATCGTCGGACTCAAGTCCAAGTCGCCGGTGGCGGCGCTGGTGGCCAGGCTCAAGCTGCAGGGCTATCTGGAGACCACGCCGGAAAAGCGTCTTAAGCCGGGCAGGCGCTTCTTTGAGAGGCCTGTTTTTGACAGTGTGCGCGCCGGGTTTCCCAGCCCGGCAGGAGATGCGAATCACGACACGCTGACCATCGACGAGTATCTGGTATCGCATCCGTCCAGCACCGTGCTGGTCAATGTCAAAGGCGATTCCATGATTGATGCCGGCATCCTGCCGGGCGATACCGTCATCGTGGAAAAACGCGTCGTGGCGAACGTGGGCGACATCGTCATTGCCGTGATCGACAATGAATTCACCCTGAAGACGCTCGGTAAAGAGAACAATAAATATGTGTTGATCCCTGCCAACCCTGCTTATCCCGTCATCCGCCCCAAGGGTGACATGGAAATTTTCGGCATCGTCGTCGGCCAGTTCCGCAAGTACAAGTAAACCGCGTAGTCGTCATGCTCATCGGAAACTGGCCCAATGCCATTGCGCATGTGGATGCGGACTGTTTCTATGCCTCCTGTGAACTATTGCGCCGCCCCGATCTGAGGGGCCAGCCGGTGTGCGTGCTGTCCAGCCAGGATGCATGCGTGGTTGCCAAGACCTATGATGCGAAGGCGGCGGGGATTACCACGGGAATGCCGGTGTGGGATGCCAGGAGGCTGCTGCCACGGGCCCATTACCTGTCTGCCGATTTCCGCTATTACGGCCAGATATCCGACAAGCTCTTTGCCATCCTGCGGCGCTACAGCCCGGCGATCGAGGAATATTCCATCGATGAGGGATTCATGGATATGAACGGACTGCGCAGCCTGCATCGCAAATCGTATCAGGCGATTGCCGATGAGATGCGTACCATTATCCGCTACGAGGTCGGCATCACCGTGTCCATCGGTATTTCCGTTACCCGCACCCTGGCCAAGATGGCTTCGGAATACAACAAACCCGACGGCACCACCATCGTCGCCGGCAGGCGTATTCATGATTTTCTGGAGCGTGTCAGCGTGCGCGACATCCCCGGCATCGGCGGCAACCGCCAGGCGTTGCTCAACAAATTCGCTATTTGCACCGCGGCCGATTTTGTTGATGTGCCGGAACGCGAAATAAAACGCCTGTTGGGCAAGGCCGGCACCGACCTGTGGCACGAACTCAACGGTACCGCCGTCTACCAGGTCGAGACCGAAGCCAGGCTGCCCAGGAGCGTGGCGCGTACCGCATCGATGGGCGGACTGACACAGGACCGGCAGGCGATCCACGCGCATTTGCTCGGGCACGCCATGCGCCTGTCGAAAGAGCTCATCAGCAAACGGCTGACCGCCAGGCAGCTGACGGTGTTTCTGACCCTGAAGTCCTTCGACAAGCAGGCCGTCACGTCGACGTTGCCTTACCCGAGCGCGGATTACTTTCTGTTGGCGAGCGAAGCGGGCAGGGCGCTGGGCGCGTTGCACGATCCGGAGCAGCACTATCGTGCCTGCGGATTGATCGCCAGCGACATCGCCATCCGCCAGTCAGGCAGCTTCGACCTGTTCCAGATGGCTGAGCAGCAGCGGGAGGAGAAGCATCTCAAACTGTTGGAGCTGATGCACGCCATCAATCGCAAGCATGGCGACAGCATGCTGTCCATCTGCGGCGCGCTGCAAAAGCGCAAGGCGGGAGGGGCGATGGGGCGGTTCGCGTACCCGGTGCTGGAGTGTGGCTGACCACGCTCCCGATCGCCTTGTGCTGATGGTAACGGTGAATCTCTTAAAATTACGGGTAAAAAAGGGCAATCTAGAGACTGCCTATTAGTGGCACAAAAAAAATGACTTAGGTTAAAAAGCCCAAGTCATTGTTTATTTGGTGGCCCGGGGCGGAATCGAACCACCGACACAAGGATTTTCAGGCCTAGCTAGAAAGTTGTTAGATCAATCAGTTACAGTGCAGAGATTCTACAATGGTGCGTATTTAGCACGGTTGAAATCAAGCGGCAGCGCGGCCATGCTCCAGAATTGTAGAAAGGATAAGTTTTTCCCGATGGTGTAGCATCCACTCTGAATACACAAACCCAAAGGGTAAATTTTGCTAGTCCTGATTGATGAAAGCGGTGATGCCGGCTTCAAGCTGGCGCGTGGCTCTACGCC
Organism: uncultured Gallionella sp.; assembly: GCA_964355765.1. GTDB lineage: Bacteria > Pseudomonadota > Gammaproteobacteria > Burkholderiales > Gallionellaceae > Gallionella. The sequence continues at coordinate 72,674 of CAYHEM010000001.1, read as the reverse complement.
GCACTTCGTGGTTGCAATGGTCGTTTTTGATGACTTCAAGGAAGCTGAACGCGCGAGCGCAATCATCAAGGCGGCACGTGCCTCTCTGCGCATCAGAACCGAGTTCAAGTTCAACAAGTGCTCTGCCCAGGTGAAGGATGGATTTTTTGATGCGGTCGCAGGCTGCAAGTTCACGGTGCACGCCCTCGTTGTGGACAAGTCAACGATTTACAGCGACTACCTGCGCGAAAACAAGGGCCAGTTCTATAATTTCTTCGTCAAGTCCCTTCTCAAACACGACAACGGTGCACTGACCGGTGCGAGGGTAAAAATCGACGGAAGTGGAGACCGCGAGTTCAAGCGCGAGCTAGGCGCGTATCTCAAACGCGAATCAGGGGGAGGGAAGATCGTCAGCGTGAAATTTGCCGAGTCACACCGGGACAACTTGATCCAGTTGGCCGACATGGTGGCTGGAGCTATTGCGAGATCGTACCGGGAAGGCGATAGAAGCGAGCATGATCGCTGGCGCAAGATGCTCAACAGCAAGGTTCGGAACGTTTGGAATTTTCGCTAACAGGCGCTAGCGGAAGGAAGAAGACCGTCTCCGCGCCCTAGACTGGAGATTACCAGCCAAGCTCACCATACGGTGACGATTCGGAACGCGGGGACTAGGTGAGCGCACTATATAGCAAATGCTATACAAAAGTAAACACCCTGTTTAACGCCCTATTTTCGCGGGCTTAACGCTTCCCGCAATTATTTTAACGCCTGTTTAACGCCCCACCGTTAAAAAGCCTACCCCCTTCCTGTGAACCACGCCCTGCAATACTTTGTTGACCATTTTGCGGGCTCTGGCGGCTTCCAGCTCGGCATCCGCCCGCTCATGGTGGCGCCCACCGAGCGCGTATTGGCAAGCTCTAACCCTTTGGGAAATTCCCAAATATTTTTGCCTGAGTCGCGCCGCCGTCCGGCGCGATCCGGTGGGCGCGGGGTTGGTTTTGCGCCGGTGTCCGGTGTCTCGCCCAGGCAATAAATTTTGGTGATGTCCTGATGCTTTCTCAGATCACACCCCTTGCAAGCCGGTTTTGGTTTTCTGCCGCTGGATCCTACCGGCATGAATAACGATGATCGATCGCCGGATCCGGAACCATCAGAAACGGCGATGCTGGCCGGTGCCTGGATTGCTTCCATTGGGTGGTTCCCCATTGGATACCCTGCCACTGGCGCGCTGCCCTGCATTCCTGTGATAATGTGCGTGATAGGAATAACGGCAACCAGCCGGAAGCAAGTAAACTAGCGGAGCACCGGAAGATTCAACTGGACAATTAATACGTTTTTAACCACAAAACCGCCATGGCAAAAAAGCAAAAAAGTACGCCTTTAGACTCATCGCAACAGAAAGACTTGCGCCGTTTGGAGCGCTCAGCTCATGAAGTGGATGGAGGTTTGGGAGTTAGCACCTCAGAGCCAGAAAGCGAGCTTGGGAAACGTCTCGAGTATCAACGGCAAGCTAAAGGCTTTACTCAGGATCAGTTAGCCACCTTAACCAAACAAGCCGATAAGGATGGAAAGGGATTATCTCGGGGCGTAATTTCGTTGTATGAGCTTGGCATCAATCGACCAGGGGTAAAAGAAATACGGCTTTTGTGTGAAGTGCTCCGAGTTTCACCTTCATATTTTATTTATGGTGATGATGATCCGTTCGACATTAAAGCCAATTCTTTGCACCATGGCGGTGTTGCAGAATCGGAACCGGAATTTTTAGCTCGGGCTGTTTATTGTCTTCGTTGGTTGGAGCCGGAGCAAAGTATTGCGCTCGTGCAGATCATGATAGGAATGCTTCGCGGAGAACGTAAGGGTTTTGATAAGCTAATGGAAGCCCACGCTGATCATGCTTTTTTGGACGTGGCGGAGAATCTTAATTTGATCTTAAATTCTAAAAAGAAACTTTAATACTATTGCGGTTCAGTGCGGTTAGCCGGGTGAAAAACGCCCCGGCTTTTTTACGGCCCTAAAGGCTACCTAAAAAAGCTGCTTGCTATTTATAAAAGCATTTGCTATAGTTTTTCCATCGTAGCAAACGGCTACGTTAAATAGCAGAGGAGCTGCAAATGAAAATCCCATCGAAACTACCCATAACGGCTGAGCAATCTCGCGCTGTCCGTTTCCAACTCGGCTTAACTCAAGCCAACGTGATCGAGCAAAGCGAACTGGCCGGCCATAAGCTCAAGAATTTTGAAACTGGCCGGTTTGTTCCCGACATGGCTTTCCTGCAAAGTCTGCGCGAGTTCTACGAAAGCAAAGGAATCGAGTTCAACGAAGCTGAAACCGAGCAAGCCAGCGCAGTTGCGCAAAAAATACCCCCCGGCATCGGCATCGTTGCACCAATGCAAACCAGCCGGTTTGTAGTTGATCCAGCCATTCCGCAAGAGCAAGTAGATTCGATTCTGGATCGCATGGATGGCAATGATGCACGCATTGCGGAGCTGATGAACCGCGCTCTGGAAAGTGGCCTGCTTTCGTCATATTCAGAGAAATCAGAAGCCGACACAAAAGAGCTTTACGGGTTGATGGCGGAGAATTATCTGCTTTTCAGAATGCTGCAAGGCAGAAACATTCTGCTTTCCCTGCCCGAGAAAACCACCCCAAAGAATCAGGCTGAATTGATTAGCAGCCTTTACCCAACCGTATTGCTGGTCGGCCAGCAGCCAGGTGAGATATCGACTGAGGATGAAGGGGAGAGGCAATCATGAGTGTCCCCTGTCCGGTATCAATGCTCAGCGGCAGCGGCGGAAAGCCCGCTGCGGTTTTTGTAATGGTTGTTCTGGTTGCGTGGGCAATAGTTGCAGCGCAAAGCAAACAAGCAACACCGGCACAACCGCAACGCTGATAGGAGCCGCCATGCTAAACCGCCAAACCACCACAAGCCACCCGGAAGCTTGCCGCACCCTTGCAGTGAGCCTTCCCCCTCAGTCATCGCTTATTGACCCCATACAGCGCACCTGGGATGCAGCCGGGTACGCCAACAGGACAATATTTCTCCATGCGTTCGGTTTTCCTTGCGATCTGGCCGTAAATGCCTGGGACGAGCTCCACTACACCGTACGGATCGTGCTCAGGTCGTATCTCCGGCGTTTCCTCAAGCACATGCAGGTGCGGGCATGCTGAGCGCCGAGCCTCGAATTGACCACCGGAGCGTCTCCGGTCGCAAGGGGTCTGACCTTCTTGGTATCTATGCGAATACTGTTGACCGCTCCTCAATACCAAAACCAGCAAAGAAAGCGGCCAAAGCGGGCGCAGACGAAGCGGTGATGCAAAACCGCAAGGCGCGCTATCAATTGCAGCGGGCAGCACAAGGCCTGCTGCCACAAGAACGGGTAGCGCATTGCCAGCGCAGCACCATGTGCGCATCTGGTGTAGCCGTGTACCGTGCAGACAACGGGGCAAGCTATGGCAACCTCACCACATGCGGCAGCGTGTGGCATTGCCCGGTATGTGCGGCGAAGATTACCGAAGGACGGCGGCAGGAACTCCAGGGCGCGATCAACACTTGGTCCGCGAATGGTGGAACGGTGTATTTGATGAGCCTGACCTTTCCGCACCAGGTCAATCAATCGCTGAAAAGCAACCTCGATCTGTTTTCCGGCGCACTCAAGAAATTCAAGCAGAGCAAGCTCTACCGGAACGTCATGGCAGCGGTAGGCAGCGTGGGCAGCATCCGCTCGATGGAAGTCACCCATGGTGTGCACGGCTGGCATCCGCACACGCACGATCTGGTATTTGCAAAGCCTGAGCAGCTCGAAGCGTTGCAGGCTTTGCAAATGACATGGATCGAGACCTTGATCAAGGTGGGCATCGCCGACCGCAGCCAGATCAATGACATGCTCCTGTTCGCATTCGACGTGCGGAGCGGTGACTATGCGGCGGAGTACGTGGCGAAGTTCGGCCATGAAGCAACCGCAGCATCCAAAACCCTCACGGATAGCCACTGGGGCGCATCCAGCGAAATGACCAAGAGCTATGCCAAGGTAGGCAAGCGGCTTGGCGGGCGCACCCCGTTCACACTGTTGGCCGACTACATCAAAGGCGACAAGGCCAGCGGCGAACTATTCACTGAGTTTGGGCTGTGCTTCAAAGGCAAAAGGCAGCTTTTCTGGTCACCTAAATTGACCGAAGCGCTCAGGCTGCTGGGGTATGACCGGCACGAAAAAACGGATGAAGAAATCGCCGCTGAACCAATGGCAGAGCGTGAGCTCGTGAAGATGCTATCGCACGAAGAGTGGAAGCTGGTGCTCAGCCGGAATGCGCGCTTCCAGGTATTGGATGCGGTTGATAAAGGTGGCAAAGATGCGCTGGAGAGATTACTGAAGGAACTGGCTGGCCGAAGGCAAACGCACCAGGGTATTTACAGTTACCAGGAGTATGGGGGACATAAATACAACCGGCCATTCTGGGTAGAAATTCATTAAACGGGAAGCTGCTTATGTAACAGGCGGGAGCGTGAGCAGGTTTTTAATTCGTTGTACACCGGAACCGCCAAGCACCGGCGCACAACTAGCCTCAATAGGAGTAAGGCTGAATGAAGAATACCAAGCCCAGGAAAACGTGCAAGAACAATTTGCAAGGATACCCCAGCGAGAAAACCAGCTGGGCTTACTGGATGCAGGCTCTTGAGCCGAACTCCGCTGAGATTAACGCAGCATTTCCAGGCTATCACCCGCAATGGGTTGTTCAGTCGCAGTATAAGAGGGTGTCGGCAGAAGGTTTTTGCTACATGCGTAAGCGCGTACTAAAGATCAGTCAACGCCAATGCGCTGCATACCTTCGAGTACATCTGAAAACCCTGTCAAGGTGGGAAAAGGGGGAAATTGAAGTTCCTTTCATGGCTTTTGAATTACTGCGCATGGTTTATCGCGGGGTACATTTCAAGCTCTCACACCCTGAATGGGACGGCTGGTTTATCAGTGAAGCGGGGAAGCTGGTTTCGCCTTACAGCAGAGATATTGAACTGGCACCGGGCGATATTAACCTGGTGCCATATCTTCATAACTGGAACGCCACCATGAAGGACGAAATCGCCAAGCTCACCAAAGAACTGGCAGAGGCCAAGGAAGAGAATACAGCGTTGCGAGAGATATTCCTGGTCAACGGCGTTACCGATGAAGTGGCAGCGATGCAAGAAAGGATAAACGCCCTGATGGCGAAAATCAACACGGCGCGGGTAATGCCATTCGCGCCGGCCAATATTGAACAGCACCCCCAGGGAAAAGTAGCATGAAGCCAAAACGCGACATTACCCCGTACATGGGTAGTTCGGACAGCGGCATCAATGCGTCGCTGACACTTGGAAAACTTTATAAGCGGATTCGCCTGATCGACCCGACATACAAACCATCCAGCCGTTATCAGTCACGCCTAAAGAGCAGGCAGGCTGCGCGCCGGATGCGCCCAGGTGTAGTGAGGTAAAACCATGTTTCTTACACAAGCCGAACTGGCCGAATTAACTGAGCGCAAGCGCAAGGGTGAGCAGATCGCATGGCTCAAGGCGAACGGCTATCACTTCGCGACTGGCGCGAATGGACACGCGAGAGTGCTACGCGAACACGTGCAGGCGAAGTTGTGCGGCGGCAGCATAGTGCCTGCACCGGCTGTGACAGAACCGAACTGGAGCGCGATGAGCACCGCATAATGGGACGCAAGCGCACCATCAATCACGATCTACCGCCGAGGATGAACCTCAAGGGCAAGACGTACTACCATGTCTCAACGGATACGCCGCGCAAGTGGACAAAGCTCGGACAAAACTTGTCTATTGCAAAACGCCTTTGGGCTGAGATTGAAGGCGAACCGGTTGACCGTAGCAACAGCACATTCTCTGGCGTGGCCACACGCTACCGCAAGGAAGTATTTCCAAGTAAAGCACCGCAGACCCAGCGCGACAACGAAAAAGAAATGACGCGCCTGGAAGCGGTATTCGGCGCGATGCCGATAGATACCATTAAGCCGCACCACATCAAACGCTATTTGGATGAACGCGGCAAGGATGCGCCTGTTCGGGCGAACCGCGAAAAATCATTATTCAGCCATGTTTTTAACTACGCCCGGGCATGGGGCTATACCGATGCGCCAAATCCTTGCGCCGGTGTCAAAGGGCATCGCGAAACAGGCCGTGACCGGTATATCGAACACACAGAGTTTTCCGCTGTATGGGGAAAAGCTCATTACACCGTGCAAGACGCAATGGACTTGGCCTATCTCACCGGACAGCGGCCAGCCGATCTGCTCAAGCTGAGCCGTGGCGACATTCGGGAGGGGATGCTGTGGTTCACGCAGAATAAAACGGGTAAGAAACTACGCATCAACGTTGTGGGAGAGCTTGCGGTGTTAATCGAACGTATCACAGGGCGGCAGCACAGCATCATGGGTGGCGATGCACTGCTGCAGGATGGCAGCGGCCAGAGGTTGACGTATGGCGCGTTGCGCACGCGCTTTGACAGGGCAAGGAAGGCCGCTGGAGTTGATTTTCAATTCCGGGATATTCGCGCCAAGACTGCAACCGACACGGACGATCTGGCACGCTCACAGCAGCTACTCGGACACAAGACACGCGCCATGACTGAGCACTATACGCGGAACAGAAAAGGCGAGAAAGTAGAGCCTCTTAAATGAGGAATTGTAGAAAAACCCGCTGTATTTGTAGAAAAGTAAAAAGGCCTGCATTTCTGCAAGCCTTATAAATGTTGGTGGCCCGGGGCGGAATCGAACCACCGACACAAGGATTTTCAGTCCTCTGCTCTACCGACTGAGCTACCAGGCCATTTTCTGCAATTTTTCCAGCCAACCCTGCAAACCGGCCAACCTTGGAAGCGGCGCATTATACCGGTAACATGCCAAATGACAAATGCCAGCGCGAATTAGAATGGCTTGGTTTGTCGATGGCCTATCAGAGTCATGCCACGCTTGCAGTGGGCCTCCATTTTAAATCGGGTTCGCGTGCGGCCTTCACGTCGTCGAGGCGGCGCACCGGCATGCTGTGCGGCGCACTCTTCACCAGTTCCGGCGCGGCGTAAGCTTCGTCACGGATTTCTTTCATCGCGCTGACGAAGGCATCAAGCGTCTCTTTGGATTCGGTCTCAGTCGGCTCGATCAGCAGGCATTCCGGCACCAGCATCGGAAAGTAGGTGGTCGGCGGATGGTAGCCCTTGTCCAGCAGACGTTTCGCCATGTTCATGGCGGAGATGCCGGTGGCATCTTTCAGTTCTTTCAGCGACACGATAAATTCATGGCTGGCACGGCGTTGCGGGAAGGCGACGGTGAAGCCGGCCTTGCGCAATTCCGCCATCAGGTAGTTGGCGTTGAGTGTGGCAAAATCGGCGACGCGGTGCATGCCTTCCGCGCCCAGCATGCGCGCGTACACATAGGCGCGCAGCAGCACGCCTATGTTGCCGCCGAAAGCGGACAACTGGCCGATGGATTGCGGCAAGTCCTGTTCGGTCAAGTAACGATATTCACCCTCATCCCCGGCCCCTCTCCCGCCTGCGGTAGAGGGGAGTTTGGCGACCACCGGGAGCGGCAGGTACGGCAACAGGCGTTGCGCCACACCGACTGCACCCGCGCCCGGCCCGCCGCCGCCGTGCGGCGTGGAGAAGGTCTTGTGCAGGTTCATGTGGATCACGTCGAAGCCCATGTCGCCGGGCTTGACCTTGCCGAGGATCGCGTTCAGGTTGGCGCCATCGTAATACAGCAGGCCGCCCGCGTCGTGCACGATTTTCTGAATCTCCTGGATGTTTTTTTCAAACACGCCCAGCGTGGAAGGGTTGGTTAGCATCAGCCCGGCGGTCTGCGGGCCGGTGGCGGCGCGTAACGCATCCAGGTCGACGTCGCCGTTCGCATCCGTGGGAATTTCTTTGACCGTGTAACCGCACATCACTGCGGTGGCGGGATTGGTGCCGTGCGCCGCATCCGGCACGATGATCTCGTTGCGGCCGGTGTCGCCACGCGCGTCGTGATAGGCGCGCATCATCGCGATGCCGGCAAATTCGCCCTGCGCGCCGGCCATCGGCGTGAGCGAGACGCCCGCCATAGCGGTCACATCCTTGAGAATTTCCTGCAGGTCGTATAGACAGGAGAGCACGCCTTGACCGGTGGATTCCGGGGCGAGCGGATGGCGCGCCAGAAATTGCGGCAGCATCGCCAGTTGGTTGCAGGCACGCGGGTTGTATTTCATGGTGCAGGAACCGAGCGGATAGAAGTGCGTATCGATGGAGAAATTCTTCTGCGATAGCCTGGTGTAGTGGCGTACCACGTCCATCTCAGAGGCCTCCGGCAACAGCGGCTGATCCCGGCGCAACAGCGCGGCGGGAATGCCGCTGACTGTAGCACTGTGATCAACGTAGTGCTCGCGCAGCGATTCGTTTGCCCTTTCTCCCGCTTGCGGGAGAAGGTTGGGATGGGGGAAGCGGGCATGCCCGTTCGGAGCCTGTGCCGCGTTGCGCCGCCCGGGATGGGAGCGTTCAAATATCAGCATGGTTATTTCAGTGCGGCAAGCGCCGCATCGTAATTGGGTTCGTGGGTGATGTCGTCAACCAGCTCGGCGTGCAGGATGCGGTCGTTCTCGTCCAGCACCAGCACGGCGCGGGCGCATACTCCGGCCAGGGCCGAGTCGGCAATTTTCACGCCGTAGTTGCGCATGAAATCGCGGCCGCGCATCAGCGACAGGGTGATGACATTTTCCAGCCCCTCCGCCACGCAGAAGCGGCTCATGGCAAACGGCAGGTCGGCGGAGATCACCAGCACCACGGTATTGGCCAGATTGCTTGCCGCCTCGTTGAATTTGCGCGTGCTCGTGGCGCACACGGCGGTGTCCAGGCTGGGCACGATGTTCAGCACCTTGCGCTTGCCGGTAAAGTCCTTGAGTGCGACATCCTTGATATCCTTGGATACCAGCGTAAATGGGGGGGCGATATCGCCAACGGATGGAAATGTGCCGAACAGCGTAATCGGTGTGCCCTTCAGCGTCACAGCCTGCTTGTTGGATTCATCATTCTTGCTCATGGCTAATCTCCTTTAATTTAAAGCGTGGCGTAACGCCGCCACGAAGCGCTGCAAGTCTTCGCCGGTCTTGGTCTCGGTGGTGCATACCAGAAGCGCATTGCCCAGTTGCGGATAGTGCGCTTGCAGATCGAAGCCGCCCGATATGCCTTGTCCGGCCATGCGGGCTAACACTTTGGCGGAAGCTTCGGGCAAACGCAACACTACTTCATGAAAATGCGGCGCACTGAATAATGGCTGCACGCCCGGAACGTCGCTGGCCTGTAGTGCTAGGGCGTGCGTGTTGGCGTGCGAAGTCGCGGCGACGCGGCGCAGCCCGTCCACGCCTAACAGCGCCATATGAATGGTCGCTGCCGTCACCATCAGTCCCTGATTGCTGCAAATATTGGACGTCGCCTTGGCGCGGCGGATGTGCTGTTCGCGCGCTTGCAGCGTCAGCGTGAAGCCCGGTTTGCCGTCCACATCCACGGTGCGACCGATGATGCGCCCCGGCATCTGGCGTACCAGCGCCTGCTTGCAGCACATGAAACCGAAATACGGGCCACCGCTGGATAGCGGCGCGCCGAGCGGCTGGCCGTCGCCTACGGCGATGTCCGCGCCCTTTTCACCCCAGTTGCCCGGCGCTTTCAATAGTGCCAGCGAGGTTGGGTTAACCAGTCCGATGGCCAGCGCATTCTGTACGTGTGCCCAGTCGGTCAATGCGTCGACCTCTTCCAGCGCGCCAAAAAAATTCGGCTGCGGGATGACCAGTGCGGCGAGGTCGCTGCCCGCATATTGCTGCAATGCAGCGAGGTCGGTCGTGCCGCTCGCGATGTCAAACGGGATTTCCACCAGTTCGATGTTTTGCAGCTTGACGATGTTGTGCGCCACGCTGCGGTACAGCGGGCTGATGCTGGCGGGCAGGAGCACGCGCCGCGAAGTCTTGTGCATGCGCACCGCCATCAGGATCGCCTCGGCCAGCGCGGATGCGCCGTCGTACAGGCTGGCGTTGGACGCGTCCATGCCGGTAAGCGACGCGATCATGGTCTGGTATTCGTACAGTGTTTGCAGCGTGCCCTGGCTGGCCTCAGCCTGATACGGCGTGTAGGCGGTATAGAACTCGCCGCGTGTGGCGATCTCCCAGACCGCGGCGGGAATATGGTGCTCGTAGGCGCCCGCGCCGATGAAGTTGAGCGGTTGCGTATCCTGCGCGGCGCGCGCGTGCATCAGGCGCGCGATCTGCATCTCGTTCAAGCCTTCGCCGCTGGCAGTCAGCCTGCCGTTTTTTAGTGCGGCAGGAATTTCATCGAACAGCTCGTCGATGCTTTTCGCGCCGATGCTGGCCAGCATCGACTGGATGTCGGATTCGGTGTGGGGAATGAAGGGCATATTAAATCCTTGAGAAGGGAGAAGAGGGAAGGGAGAAGGGTGGCGCGCGTTGCGCGCCTCAGGTTTTACCCTTCCCTCTTATCCCTTCACCCTTTCCTGTCGTTAATGTGCTTCGCTCTCGACAATTGCCTGATAGGCCGTCGCATCCATCAGCGCCGCCACGTCCGCCGCATTGTCCGGCTTCATCTTGAAGAGCCATGCCGCGTAAGGGGCGGTGTTGATGGCTTCCGGGGTGCTGTCCAGTTCGCCGTTGACCGCCGTCACTTCGCCATTCACCGGCGCGTATACGTCTGCGGCGGCTTTGACCGATTCCACTACGACGCATTCTTCCTTGGCCTTGAGTTTGCGGCCGACTGCAGGGGGTTCGACAAAGACCATGTCGCCCAGCAGTTCCTGCGCATGCTGCGTGATGCCGATGGTGATGGTGCCGTCGGCTTCGCTCCTGACCCATTCGTGGGAAGCGGTGTACTTCAAGTCTGCTGGGTTGCTCATTTGAATCTCCTGTTAGTCGTAAGTTGTTAGACGTAAGTCGTTAGTTGATGTAGTCGCTGCGCGTTATTTTGTCTTAACTAGCGACTAACGTCTAAAGGCTACAAACTGCTTTGCCGTTGCGCGCGAACGGGTATTTGACTACTTTGGCCGACAGCATTTTATCGCGAATCGCCACCTGCACCTGATCGCCGATTTGGACTTCTTTAGGCAGCCGCGCGAGCGCGATCGACTGGTTCAGGGTCGGCGAAAAACTGCCGCTGGTGATTTCGCCTTCGCCGTGCGCGGTATGCACCTGCTGATGGCCGCGTAGCACGCCACGATCGAGCAGCACCAGTCCGACCAGTTTGCGTGTAACCGGCGCGGCGAGCAGCGCGGCCTTGCCGATGAAGTCGCGCTCACTCTTTAGGTCCACCGTCCATGCCAGGCCAGATTCCAGCGGGTTCACGTTTTCGTCCATGTCCTGCCCGTACAGGTTCATGCCGGCTTCGAGGCGCAGCGTGTCGCGCGCGCCGAGCCCGATGGGTGGCACACCCGCCTTGTTCAGCGCGTACCAGAATTCCTCGACCTTTACCTTGGGCAGCATCACCTCGAAACCATCTTCGCCGGTATAGCCGGTGCGCGCCACGAAGTATTCGCCGCAATCGGCCGCCTGGAAATTCTGCAACTTTTCGGTAGCGGCCCTAACCTGCGGCAGCACCTGCCACACACTGGCGCGCGCGTTCGGACCCTGCACCGCCACCATCGCCAGGTCGTCGCGCGAGGTGATGTTGATGGGTTTTATCCCCTCTCCCGCAGGCGGGAGAGGGTTAGGGTGAGGGTCTTTGAATGAAACGGCCTGTTTTTTTATCCAGGCGATATCCTTGTCCGCCGTACCCGCATTCACCACGATGCGAAACCATTGCTCGCTCATGAAGTAGATGATGAGGTCGTCGATCACGCCGCCGTCCGGGCGCAGCATGGCGGAATAGAGCGCCTTGCCGGGCAGCGTCAGCTTGTCGGCGTTATTCGCCAGCAGGGTGCGCAGGAAGGCGCGCACGCCATCGCCCTTCGCATCCACCACGCGCATGTGCGACACATCGAACATGCCGCAGTCGTTGCGTACCTGATGATGTTCGTCGATTTGTGAGCCGTAGTTCACCGGCATGTCCCAGCCGCCGAAGTCGACCATTTTTGCGCCCATCGCGCGGTGTGCTGTATTCAGCGGAGTTTGTTTGAGCATGGCGATTTTGTGGAGTCTATTTTCCGGCAATAAAAAAGGCGCAGCAGAAATCTGCTACGCCCCATCTGTCCTTGGTACCTGAGAGATTACAACTCGCGTTGCGTGCCCCTTCGGTGGTTGGTCATCCAACACTCTCCAGATTTGCCTATCCCAATGGTTCTTTGTGCCTGAGCGGTTGCGGGTGTTACGCCTTCGGCGGTGTCAGGGTCATTGAAATGACTGACACGCTCTCCCATTGGTATGAACGGCGGGGCGGATTATGACGGAAAGGCCGGGGGCTGACAAACAATATGTCAGGGAATCGCCCCGCCGCTGACCCGTTCGATTCCCGCCAGATCGCGCGCCGAAAACACCTCGGCATAGCCGCTTTGCTGCAGCAGTGCGCGCGCACGTTCGGCCTGGTCATGGCCGTGCTCGAACAATAGCCAGCCACCGGGATTGAGATGGCCCTTCGCGGCCGCGATGATGTGACGGATATCGTCCATCCCCTCCGCGCCCGAAGCCAGCGCGCTGCGCGGTTCGAAGCGCAGGTCACCCTGTGCGAGATGCGCGTCGCCCTCGGCGATATACGGCGGGTTGGAGACGATCAGGTCGTAGCGTTCGCCCGTCAGCGCCGTGAACCAGTTGCTGTGCAGCAAACGCACGTTGGCGATGTTCAGGCGCTGTGCATTCTCCCGTGCCACATCCAGTGCCTCCTGCGAGGCATCCACCGCTGTCACGTCCGCATCTGGTCGCGCATGGGCGATGGACAGCGCAATCGCACCGCTGCCGGTGCCCAAGTCCAGCACGCCGAGCAAGCGCCCTCTCCCGCGGGCGGGAAAGGGCTGGGGTGAGGGGGTGTGTTGCGGAATCCGCTGCAACGCCAGCTCGACCAGCAACTCGGTGTCGGCGCGCGGGATCAGCGTTGCAGGCGTTACCCTGAAATTCAGCCCGAAGAATTCGCGCTCGCCCAGAATGTAAGCAATGGGTTCGCCACCCAGGCGCCGCTCGAACAGCGCGGCATAATTTTCCTGCTGCTCGGCGTTGAGAATCTGTTCGGGGTGGGTGAGCAAGTGGGTGCGATTCACCCGTAACACAGCCTGCAGCAGGCATTGCACCTCGATACGCGCGCAGCCGGTATCCAGCCCGAGCGCGGACTCCAATTGCTGACTATCGCTGCGGGAAATATCTGCGAGGCTAGGTGGCATCTTCCGCCATCGCGGCAAGCTGTTCGGCCTGATGCTCGGCCATCAGCGCGCCGGTGAGTTCGCCGATATCGCCGTCCATGATCGCATCCATCTTGTACAGCGTGAGGTTGATGCGGTGGTCGGTGACGCGGCCCTGCGGGAAGTTGTAGGTGCGGATGCGTTCGGAGCGGTCGCCGCTGCCGACCAGGCTTTTGCGCGTCGCGGCGATATTGGCCTGCTGTGCGCGCACCTGCGTGTCCATGATGCGCGCCGCCAGCACGCGCATTGCCTGTGCCTTGTTCTGGTGCTGCGAGCGTCCGTCCTGGCACTCGACCACCACACCGGTCGGCAGATGCGTGATGCGCACCGCAGAATCGGTCTTGTTGATGTGCTGCCCGCCCGCACCAGAGGCGCGGAACGTGTCGATGCGCAGGTCGGCGGGGTTCAGCACGACTTCGTCCACCTCGTCCACTTCCGGCATCACCGCGACGGTGCAGGCGGAAGTGTGCACGCGCCCCTGAGTCTCGGTGGTGGGCACGCGTTGCACGCGGTGCGCGCCGGATTCGAATTTCAGCACCGAATACGCGCCATGTCCGGCAATTCTGGCGATGATTTCCTTGTAGCCGCCCATTTCGCCGGGGCTCTCGGAAATCACCTCGACTTGCCAGCGCTTGCGCTCGGCGAAGCGCGCGTACATGCGGAACAGATCGCCGGCGAACAGCGCAGCCTCGTCGCCGCCGGTACCGGCGCGCACCTCGAGGAACACGCCGCGCTCGTCGTTGGGATCTTTGGGCAGCAATTGTTTTTGCAATTCGCCATCAAGTTGCGCGAGATGCGCCTCGCCTTGCTCGATTTCGGCTGCGGCGAATTCTTTCATCTCCGGATCGGCGGCTATTTCGCGCGCGGTCTTGATGTCGGCTTGGCAGGCTTGGTGGGCGTGGTACAGCGATACCACCGGCTCCAGCTCGGCGCGCTCGCGGCTAAGCTTGCGGAACGCATCCATGTCCTTGGTGGCTTCCTCGGTGCTCAGCAGCTGGTCAACTTCGTGCAGACGCTCGCTCAGACGAGCGAGTTTGGCGGCGATATTAGGCTTCATTCGTCGGGATGCAGGTGATACAGGCGATGAATGACATCAAGGAATGTTTCGCGATCGTTGCCGTGCACCTGATTCAGCGCGTGGGTCGGCGCGTGCAGGAATTTGTTGGTCAGGCCGCTGCTCATCGTTTCCAGCACTTTTTCCGGGCTTTCGCCCCTGGCCAGCAGGCGCAAGGCTTTCTCCATTTCTTGGCGGCGGTTGCGCTCGGCGTGGTCGCGCAACGCGCGGATGGTTGGCACCACTTCGCGTGATTCCATCCAGTGCACGAAATCCGCCACGCCGGAATCGATGATGACCTCGGCTTCCTTTACCGCGCTCTGGCGCGCGTCGAGACCGTCCTTCACCACTTCGGCGATATCGTCCACGGTGTACAGGAACACGTCGTCCAGCTCGGCAACTTCCGCCTCCACATCGCGCGGTACGGCGAGATCGACAATGAACAGCGGGCGATGCTTGCGCGCCTTGAGCGCGCGCTCCACCATGCCCTTGCCGAGGATTGGCAGCGGGCTGGCGGTACAGGTGATGATGATGTCGTGATGCGCGAGTTGTTCCGGCAATTCGTTCAGCGTAATCGCATGGCCGCTGATGCGCCGCGCCAGTACATGTGCGCGCTCCAGTGTGCGGTTGGCGACGGTGATATGTCTGGGCGAGCGCGCCGCAAAATGCACCGCGTTGAGCTCGATCATCTCGCCCGCGCCGATAAACAGCACGCTTTGCTCGGAAATGCTCGGAAAAATCCGCTCGGCCAGACGCACCGCCGCCGCAGCCATCGATACCAGGTTCGCGCCGATCTCGGTTTGCGTGCGCACGTCTTTGGCGACCGAGAAAGTGCGCTGGAACAATTTGTGCAGCAAAAATCCCAACGTGCCGGCCTCTTCGGCCTGGCGCACCGCCAGCTTCATTTGCCCGAGAATCTGCGGCTCGCCCAGCACCATCGAATCCAGCCCGCTGGCGACACGGAACGAGTGTTTCACTGCCTGCTCGCGCGGCAGTGTGTAGAGATAGGGTTCGATATCTTTGCGCGGCAGGTGATGGTATTCCGCCAGCCAGTCGATGGCGTGGTTGGGTTGTGCGGCGTTGCAATACATCTCGGTGCGGTTGCAGGTGGACAGGATCGCCGCCTCTTTAGCCGCGCCGTTGCCCACCAGGTCGCGCAGCGCGCTCTCCAGCCCGTCCGCATTGAACGCGACTTGTTCGCGCACGGCAAGCGGCGCGGTTTGATGGTTAATGCCAAAGGCGAACAGCTGCATTTTGGTTTCCGGCAGGCGAACAGATTAAAAAGGTGGCGAATTATAGTATCAACGGCGGCGCAATACTATCCGGCGCGATTCGGGCAAGTCGCATAGAATATGCGCTTGCGCATCACATTGATCGAGGCATCGCGCGGAAGGCAGCAGCGGCTGCGATGCGGGAGGGGCAAGCAATGAAATACCGTGACCTGCGCGATTTTATCGCGCAACTGGAAAAGCTCGGTGAGCTCAAGCACGTGAGTGTGCCGGTCTCGCCGCACCTGGAAATGACCGAAATCTGCGACCGGGTGCTGCGTGCGCAGGGCCCGGCCATCCTGTTTGAAAACCCGACTGGCTACAAAATGCCCGTACTCGCCAACCTGTTTGGTACACCACGCCGAGTGGCGCTGGGCATGGGAGAGGAGAGCACACAGGCGTTGCGGGAAGTGGGTAAGTTGCTTGCCTTCCTGAAGGAACCGGAGCCGCCCAAGGGGCTGAAGGATGCCTGGGAAAAATGGCCGGTGCTGAAGCAAGTGCTCACCATGCCGCCCAAGCTGGTTTCCTCGGCACCCTGCCAGGAGGTGGTGTGGGAAGGCGCGGATGTTGATCTCTCGAAGCTGCCGATCCAGCACTGCTGGCCGGGCGATGTGGCTCCCTTGATCACCTGGGGGCTGGTGGTCACGCGCGGCCCGAACAAGCCGCGCCAGAACCTTGGCATCTACCGCCAGCAGGTCATCGGCCCGAACAAGACCATCATGCGCTGGCTGGCACATCGCGGCGGTGCGCTGGATTTTCGCGATCATGGCGAAAAGAACCCGGGGCAGCCGTTTCCCGTCGCGGTGGTGATCGGCGCCGATCCGGCGACCATCCTCGGCGCGGTCACGCCGGTCCCGGACAGCCTGTCCGAATACCAGTTCGCCGGGCTGCTGCGCGGCAGCAAGACCGAGCTGGTGAAGTGCATCGGCAGCGATTTGCAGGTGCCCGCATCAAGCGAGATCGTGCTGGAAGGCGTGATCCACCCGAACGAAACCGCGCTCGAAGGGCCTTATGGCGACCACACCGGCTACTACAACGAGCAGGACAAGTTTCCGGTGTTCACCATTCAGCGCGTCACCCTGCGGCGCGATGCGATCTACCACTCCACCTATACCGGCAAGCCGCCCGACGAACCGGCGATGCTCGGTGTCGCGCTCAACGAAGTGTTCGTGCCGCTGCTGCAGAAGCAGTTCCCCGAGATCGCGGATTTTTATTTGCCGCCAGAAGGATGCAGCTATCGCATGGCGGTGGTCAGCATCAAGAAGCAATATGCCGGGCATGCCAAGCGCGTGATGTTCGGCATCTGGAGCTTCCTGCGCCAGTTTATGTACACCAAGTTCATTATCGTGACGGACGACGACATCGACGTGCGCGACTGGAAGGAAGTCATCTGGGCGATTACCACGCGTGTCGATCCGGCGCGCGACACGCTGCTGGTGGAAAATACCCCGATCGACTACCTCGACTTTGCCAGTCCGGTGTCCGGCCTCGGCGGCAAGATGGGACTGGATGCGACCAATAAATGGCCGGGCGAGACGCGGCGCGAATGGGGCACGCCCATCGTGATGAGTGCTGAGGTGAAGGCTAAGGTGGACGCGATGTGGAGTGATCTGGGCTTGTCATAAGGCCTCTGAAAATTGCGCATGCTATACATTGCCCACAACGTAAACATTTCTGACCACGAGATTGAGCTGACTGCCGTGCGTGCGCAGGGCGCCGGCGGGCAGAACGTCAACAAGGTATCCAGCGCAATGCACCTGCGCTTCGATATTGCCGCGTCTTCCCTGCCGGATGAATTCAAGGCGCGCCTGCTTGCATTGCGCGATCAGCGCATCACCAAAGACGGAGTGATCGTCATTAAGGCGCAGGAGTTTCGCAGCCAGGAAATGAATCGCGGCGAGGCCTTGCGCCGCCTGAAGGAGCTGGTGCAGCGTATTGCGGTGCTGCCGGTCATGCGCCGCCCGACCAAGCCAACGCGCAGCTCACAGCGGAAAAGAATGGACAGTAAAGCCAGGCGCGGTGCGCTCAAGAGCACGCGCGGCAGAGTGACAGAATAATTCATGGCAATTAAGGCAACCATCTTTAAAGCCAGTCTGCAAATCGCGGATATGGAACGGCACTATTATCTGGATCACGCGCTGACGCTCGCGCGCCATCCCTCGGAAACCGACGAGCGCATGATGGTGCGCCTGCTGGCCTTCGCCCTGCATGCACACGAATACCTGGAGTTTGGCCAGGGCATGACAGCAGACGATGAGGCGGATATCTGGCAGAAGGACCTGACCGGCGCAATCGAGCTGTGGATAGATGTCGGCATCCCCGATGAGAAGCTCATTCGCAAGGCGTGCGGACGCGCCAATCGGGTGGTGGTGTACTGCTATGGGGGGCGCGCTGCCGAGATGTGGTTCGCGCAAAACAGCAGCCAGTTCGCGCGCCAGAAAAATCTCGCCGTGATCAATCTTGCGCAACAAAGTACGCGCGCCCTGGCCGCGCTGGCACAGCGCAACATGCAGCTACAGTGCACCATTCAGGATGGCCAGGTGTGGCTGGGCGATGGCAAGGAAAGCGTGATGGTGGAATATGAGGTGCTGAAGGCGGCTGCCGATACCTGAACGGATGCACCGCAATTATCCGGGGAGGGTCAGTGCGTCAGCGGCGTTGCTGAACCCACTGAATCAGCGCGTCCTGCGCGTCCTGTCCGAATTTGGCATTCGGATGATTGATGAAGATCACCACGACCCATCCCCTGCCATTTTTCGAGCGCACATAGCCCGCGAGGGTCTTGACGCCTTCCAGCGTGCCGGTTTTCAGATGGGCGTAACCGGCAGACGGAGTTTCCATCAGGCGTTTTTTTACCGAGCCGTCCACGCCGAGAATAGGCAGCGAAGCCTGTAATTCGGCATTCAGCGGATGCGCTGCTGCTTTTTGTAACAGTTGCGCCAGATGTTGCGCGCTGATGCGTTCATTGCGCGACAACCCCGCGCCGTTTTCCAGCACCAGTTCGGGAAAATCGAGCCGTTGCCTGTGCAGCCAATCCTGCACGGCCTGCACGCTGCGTTCGATGTTGGTGAAGGTTACCTCTTTCTTCGTCCTCTCTCCCCCGCTCTCTCCCGCAAGGGGAGAGGGAGTAAAAGCTGCCGTGCCCAGCGTCAGGAACAGTTGCCGCGCCATGACATTGTTGCTGAATTTATTGATGTCGCGGATGATCAAGCTCAGCGGGTCGGAATGGTGCGTGGAGAACAGCTTCGCGCTGTCTCCTGCAGCACCCTCACGCAATTCCCCCTGCAAGGTTCCACCCAGTTCCTTCCACAATGCGCGGAATACGGCTTCGACAAAACGGCTATGCGGCATCACATTGAGATGATGCTCGCGCTCTCCGCACTCGCCAGGATAGCCGCCTTCCAGCACGACACTGTCGCCGCCCGGTTGCACGATGATGCGGTCATCCCAGCCGCCACACCCGCCTGCGGGTTCCGGTGCGAGGCGGTTGTCCAGAAAGATGCCCTCCAGCGGCGGCTCGGTGATGACTTTCAGTTTGTCGCCGTCCGGCAGGTAGCGCAGGCGCAGCGTATTGAAGTTGAGCAGCAGCGCGTCCGGCCCGACGTTATAGGCGCGCACCGGGTCGTTGTCGAAGGCGGCGGGGTCATGTGGCGGCAGGTCGAAGAAGCTGCGATCCAGCACCAGGTTGCCGCGGATTTCGCGCAGGCCGCGCGCCCGCAACTCGGCCAGCCATAGCCAGAACTGCTCGATGGTGAACTTCGGATCGCCATAGCCTTTCAGCACCAGATCGCCGTGCAGCACACCGTCTTTCAGCTCGCCATCCAGCCAGGCTTCGGTCTTCCAGGTGTAGGCCGGCCCGAGCATATCCAGACCGGCGTAGGTGGTGAGCAGCTTCATGGTGGAAGCCGGGTTCATCGCCTGTTTGGAATTCAGGCTGATGAGCGCCTTGCGTCCGCCGGTCTGCTGCACCACGATGCCGACTGCCGATTGCGGAATCCCGGCCTGCCTCAGCGCCTGCCTGACCGCAGACGGCAACTCTGCGGCCTGTGCACTGAATGCGAGGCATAGCGTGGCGACAAGGATGGAGATGAATTTCACGCCAGCGTCTCCACGATATTCAGGGTGCGGGTGACCAGCCATTGCATTTCTTCTTCATTGATAACATACGGCGGCATGAAATAAATCGTGTTGCCGATCGGTCGCAGCAGCAGTTCATTTTGCAGGGCCAGCGCGAAACAGCGCCGCGCGAAATCGGCATGCGGTGTGTCCACCTCGAACGCCCAGATCATGCCGGTGTTGCGAAAGTTTTTTACTTTCGGGTGGTCGCGCAGTGGCTTGGCAATCTTGTTGAGAAATGCGGCCTTGGAGCGGTTGGCGTTGAGCACGTCGTCCTGCGCAAAAATATCCAGCGTGGCGAGTGCTGCGCGGCAGGCCAGCGGGTTGCCGGTATAGGAATGCGAATGCAGAAAGCCGCGTGCGGTTTCGTCGGCATAGAACGCCAGGTAGATGTCGTCCGTCGTCATGACCAGCGACAGCGGCAGATAGCCGCCGGTGATGCCTTTGGACAGCAGCAGGAAATCGGGGGTAATTCCACAACCCTCACCCCCAGCCCCTCTCCCGCTTGCGGGAGAGGGGTGTAGTGCCGCCTGCTCGCAGGCAAACAGTGTACCGGTGCGCCCCATGCCCACCGCAATCTCGTCGGCGATCAGATGCACACCGTATTCGCTGCACAGTTCACGCGCGCGTTGCAGGTAAACCGGGTGATACATCGCCATGCCCGCCGCGCCCTGCACCAGCGGCTCGATGATGAAGGCGGCCAGTTCGGCGTGATGTTGCCGCAAATGATCTTCGAGTGCGGCGGCGCAGCGCAACGCAAAATTCTCAGCGCTTTCGCCCGGTTCTGCAGCGCGCCAGTCCGGGGTCGGCACGGTGGCCTGCTGCGCGATCAGTGCGCCGTAAGCGTCGCGGAACAGCGCGACATCGGTGACCGACAGCGCGCCCAGGGTCTCGCCGTGGTAGCTGTTCTGCAGGCTGATGAAGTGTGTCTTGCCCGGCTTGCCGCTGTTGCGCCAGTAGTGCGCGCTCATCTTCAGCGCAATTTCGGTTGCCGATGCGCCGTCCGAGCCGTAGAAACAATGCCCCAGGCCGGTCGGCGCCAGTTCGCGCAGCCGCTCGGAAAGTGCGATGACCGGTTCGTGCGTGAAGCCGGCCAGCATCACGTGATCGAGCGTGTCGAGCTGGTCGCGCAGCGCGGCGTTGATGCGCGGGTTGCCATGCCCGAACAGGTTCACCCACCAGGAGCTGACCGCGTCCAGATAGCGGTTGCCATCGAAATCAAACAGCCACACACCCGCGCCGCGCGCAATCGGCACCAGCGGAAAATTCTCGTAATGCTTCATCTGCGAGCACGGGTGCCACACGGCGGAGAAGCTGCGCGCGAGAAGGCCGGTATTGGTTGGAGTATGATTCGGCATAGGCGAAATCATAACGGGTTTTGCGGAAAAATCCCCGTTAACTTGGCAAGCAGATCTATTGGAGGTTTCCCATGCGCATCCTCATGACTGGCGGCACCGGATTTATCGGTCGGCATTTGTGCAAGGCATTGCTGGCAGAGGGCCATGAGTTGACGGTGTTTAGCCGCAACCCCGCTTCCGTCCCGGTCAAATGCGGCGCCGGGGTTCATGCGCTGGCTGCACTGGCCGAGTGGTCGCCGTCACGGGGGTTTGATGCGGTGATCAACCTGGCTGGCGAGCCCATCGTGGATCGTCGCTGGACCGCGCAGCGCAAGCAGGTTCTGTGGGCGAGCCGCGTTGCGCTGACCGAGGAGCTGGTGCAGCACATCGTCGCTGCCGAACGCAGGCCGGGCATATTGTTGAGTGGTTCGGCAGTGGGTTATTACGGCAATCGCGGCGATGCCCTGCTGGATGAAACGTCCGCGCCGGGCGACGATTTCCCGGCACAGTTGTGCAAGGCTTGGGAGCAGGCGGCACGGGTTGCCGAAAATTCCGGCGTGCGCGTCTGCCTGCTGCGCACCGGCTTGGTGTTGAGCAATGACGGGGGCATGCTGGGGCGGATGTTGCCGCCGTTCAGGCTGGGGCTGGGAGGCAGAATTGGTGACGGGCGGCAGTGGATGAGCTGGATACATATAAGGGATTATGTGGCGATCGTGCTGCGCCTGCTGCGCGACGACCAGGTCCGCGGTCCTTGCAATCTCACCGCGCCACAATCGGTCAGCAATGCACAATTTACCCGGACGCTGGCGGCAGTTCTGCACCGCCCGGCATTGTTCGCGATTCCTGCCGCCCTGTTGAAGCTGGGGATGGGCGAATCGGCCGGCCTGTTGCTGGGAGGGCAGCGGGCGCTTCCCGCGAAGCTGGAGGCCGCGCAATACGGCTTTCAGTTCGGTGACCTGCATGGCGCTTTGAGTAATTTGCTGGGTTGAGTCAAACCTGCAGCGCCCTGAAATCGGCCTGTTTTCCGTTCCTTCAGGATTTGTGGCATTCTTCGCCTCTCGTATGGGTAGATAACGATTAATCGCCGATTCACTTGCAAAAACATGATCAGGTGAGCGGCCGGGGGATAGCAGTAATGAAACGTGTGGATGATTTCCGCCTGCGCTTTGGCAGGCGCGAGTTGGTGCCGATCATGATCGGCGGAATGGGCGTGGATATTTCTACCGCCGAACTGGCGCTGGAAGTGGCGCGGCTGGGCGGGGTCGGCCATATTTCCGACGCCATGCTGCCGACCGTGACCGACCGCCACTACAAAACCAGCTTCGTCAAAGATAAACAGAAGCACTACAAATTTAACGCCGCCAACCTCGACAAGTCTGCCGTTCAGTTCGACCTCGGGCATGTTGCCGAAGCAACGCGCCTGCATGTCAGGCGCTCCATGGAAGCCAAGCGCGGTGAGGGCATGATTTTCATCAACTGCATGGAGAAGCTCACCATGAATGCGCCGCGCGAGACTTTGCGTGCGCGGCTGGTGACTGCGCTGGATGAGGGAATCGATGGCATCACCCTGGCGGCGGGTTTGCATCTCGGTTCATTTGCGCTGATGGAAGATCACCCGCGCTTTCGCGATGCCCAGCTGGGCATCATCGTCTCCTCATTGCGCGCGTTGCAGTTATTCCTGCGCAAGAATGCCAGGTTGAAGCGCTTGCCCGATTTCATTGTAGTGGAGGGGCCGTTGGCAGGCGGGCATCTGGGCTTTGGCATGGATTGGGCGCAATATGATTTGCGCGCCATTTTTCTCGAAATCAGGCAATTCCTGCAAGCCGAGCATCTCGATATCCCGTTGATTCCTGCGGGCGGCATCTTTACCGGTAGCGATGCGGTGGATTTTCTGGAAAGCGGTGCGGCGGCAGTGCAGGTCGCGACGCGCTTTACCGTTGCCGAGGAATGCGGCATCCCGGAGAAGGTGCAGCAGGAATACTTCAAGGCCAGCGAAACGGATATTGAGGTGAACATGCTGTCACCCACCGGTTACCCGATGCGCATGCTGAAAAACTGCCCGGCCATCGGCTCGGGCATACGCCCGAACTGCGAAGCTTTCGGTTATCTGCTCGATGCCGATGGCCACTGTGCCTATATCGATGCATATTATCGCGAACTGGAAGCGCATCCGGGCGCGAGGAAAATTTCAGTCAAGGACAAAATTTGCCTGTGCACCCACATGCGTAACTATGCTTGCTGGACTTGCGGGCACTATACCTACCGGCTCAAGGATACGACCCATCGCAACGCCGATGGCACCTATCAAATCCTGAGCGCAGAGCATATCTTCCGTGACTACCAGTTCAGCACGGACAACAAGGTCACACTCCCGCCTCTAAAATAATTTACGCACTGCCCTTGAAATCGGGCAGGGTAACCCCTATTATTAGCAGTCGCTGGCGGGGAGTGCTAACCGGTGGGCTGGTTTTTCGCCAGCTTGGTCGAGGACTTGTAAAGCCGACAACCCGTCTTCGCATTCGATTAACTCAATGATTTAGGAGAACCAAGTATGAAAATTCGTCCTTTGAACGATCGCGTCATCGTCAAGCGTATGGAAGAAGAGCGCAAGACCGCATCCGGTATCGTGATTCCCGATGCGGCTACCGAGAAGCCCGATCAAGGCGAAATTGTAGCCGTGGGCAAAGGCAAGATCGGTGACGACGGCAAGCTGCAGGCGATGACTGTCAAGGTTGGCGACCGCGTGCTGTTCGGCAAGTATTCAGGTCAGGCCTTCAAGATGGATGGCAAGGAACTGCTGACCATGCGTGAAGATGACATCATCGGCGTGATCGAGGCATAAGCAATCAACGAATTACAGGAGAAACAACATGGCAGCTAAAGACGTAAAATTCCACGACGCGGCACGCAACAAAATGGTGATCGGCGTGAACATTCTGGCCGATGCAGTCAAGGTCACGCTGGGGCCGAAGGGTCGCAACGTGGTGCTGGATCGCTCATATGGTGCGCCAACAATCACTAAAGACGGTGTATCTGTCGCTAAAGAGATCGAACTGAAGGATAAGTTCGAGAACATGGGCGCGCAAATGGTCAAGGAAGTCGCTTCCAAGACCTCCGATGTGGCCGGTGACGGCACCACGACTGCGACCGTGCTGGCGCAATCCATCGTTCAGGAAGGCATGAAGTTCGTTGCCGCCGGCATGAATCCGATGGACCTGAAGCGCGGCATTGACCAGGCAGTCATTGCGGCCGTTGCAGAACTGAATAAAATTTCCAAGCCTTGCACCACCAGCAAGGAGATCGCGCAGGTTGGCAGCATTTCCGCCAACTCTGACACCGTGATCGGCGAGAAGATCGCTGCTGCGATGGAAAAGGTCGGCAAGGAAGGCGTGATCACGATTGAAGACGGTTCCGGACTTGAAGATGAACTGGATATCGTGGAAGGCATGCAGTTCGACCGCGGCTACCTGTCTCCCTACTTCATCAACAACCAAGATCGTCAACTGGCTTTGATGGAAAACCCCTACATCCTGTTGCACGACAAAAAGATCTCCAACATTCGCGACCTGCTGCCGGTGCTGGAGCAGGTTGCCAAGGCTGGCCGCCCATTGCTGATCATCGCTGAAGATGTGGACGGTGAAGCACTCGCCACCCTGGTGGTGAACAACATTCGCGGCATCCTGAAGACGGTTGCCGTCAAGGCTCCTGGTTTCGGAGACCGTCGCAAGGCGATGTTGGAAGATATTGCCATCCTGACCGGCGGTACCGTGATTGCCGAAGAAGTCGGCCTGACACTGGAAAAAGTGACTCTGGAGGAATTGGGTCAAGCCAAGCGCATCGAAGTGGGCAAGGACAACACCATCATCATCGACGGTGCCGGCAAGGAAGATGCAATCAAGGGCCGTATCGGCCAGATCAACAAGCAGGCCGAAGAATCGACCAGCGACTATGACAAGGAAAAACTGCAGGAACGCAAGGCCAAGCTGGCCGGCGGGGTGGCGGTGATCAAGGTCGGTGCGGCAACTGAAGTTGAGATGAAGGAAAAGAAGGCGCGCGTGGAAGATGCGTTGCATGCGACACGTGCCGCGGTGGAAGAAGGCATTGTCCCCGGCGGCGGCGTGGCATTGCTGCGCGCCAAGGTGGCAGTGGCTGGTCTGAAGGGCAGCAACCACGACCAGGACGCAGGCATCACCATCGTGTTGCGGGCGATGGAATCTCCGTTGCGCGCCATCGTGGCCAATGCCGGTGACGAGCCTTCGGTTGTCGTAAATAAAGTGCTGGAAGGCAAGGGTAGCTTCGGTTACAACGCGGCCTCCAGCGAATACGGCGATATGCTGGCCATGGGGGTGGTTGATCCGACCAAGGTGACGCGCGTCGCATTGCAAAATGCGGCCTCGATTGCCGGCCTGATGCTGACGACCGCTTGCATGGTTGCCGAATCGCCAGAAGAAAAGCCGGCCGGCGGTATGGGCGGTGGTGATATGGGCGGCATGGGTGGCATGGGCGGCATGATGTAATTTCTGCCGGTTTCACCGTCTGCAATTCTGCTGTTTGGTTTGAGTAAAACGCCTCGCCTCGTGCGAGGCGTTTTATTTGTGCCAGCGGATTGATGCATTACCTGAGCATAAACATTACGCGTTTTTATTGCGTGTTCAGCAGGTCATCGGGTTCGATGTTGCTGCCGGTGATGGCCACCACCTTGTGGCGCGATTGCACACCCTGTTTAAGTTCTACCTGATGCAAGGGCACCTCGAATAACGCAGCAACAAATTTCAATAACGCCTCGTTGGCGCGGCCTTCAATGGGCGGCGCGGTCAGCCGAATTTTGAGCGCATCGCCGTGTAATCCGGCGATGCAGCTGCGCTTCGCAGCAGGTTGCACATGCAGCGTCAGTGTGATGACATCGACATTGCGGCGATACCAGTCGGGCATTTATAGCATTCCGTACGCGATGCGTTCCAGTGCGCCAATTGGCACGATCACGATAAGCTGGCAAATAATGAACAGCAGCATCGGCGATAAATCCACGCTGCCCAGCATGGGCACAATACGGCGCAAGGGCTGGAGAAAGCGGTAGGTGACGGATACCAACAGCGCCGCGACCGGAGTGTAGGGGTTTATCCAGGACAGGATCGCCTGAGCGATCACTGCTGCCATCAGCAAATACAGGCTGATCTTGAACAGTTTGATCGTGGCCATCAGCAACAGTCCTGCTAGCGGGAAGCCTTGAAACGCATGGCCTTGTGCCCAGAACAATCCGGCCAGGTAAAGCATTTCAACCAGCAGCGCGAGCAGCAGCGTCGCACTGTCCAGGCCGCGTATGGCAGAAATAAAGCGGCGTGCGCGCAATACCAGAAAATCAGTGAGCACCATGATGAATTCGCCGAGGGGATTGCGCAGCGGTGCACGCAGCCATTGCAAATGGAAGCGCAGCAGCAATATTGCCGCGAACGGCTGCAGCAACGCGTCAAACAGAAACAGCAGGGCTTCATTCATCATGACTGCGCTCCCAGTTCGTCACCCATTTCCCTGGCACGCTCTGCGGCGGCTTTTGCGGCCTGGGCGATATGTTCGGCCACCTGGTTTGCGGCCATACTCAGCAGGGCGCGTTCGGTGGTGCCGTTCTTGGAAGTGACGCGCGCGCGCAGCACGCCGACACCCTCGTCGCTGCCGGCAGCCAATTTGCTGGCGCCCAGAAAGGTCGCCAGACTCAGGCGGCGCGCCTCCTCGGCATTGAAGCCCAGTTGGCAGGCCGCCCGCTGTAACGCCTCGATAAAATAAAACACATAGGCCGGACCACTGCCGGAAATGGCCGTTACTGCATCCAGCATCGTCTCGTCTTGCAGCCAGAGCGTTTCGCCCACCGCCGCCAGAATGTTTTGCGCCTGCTCGCGCTGTGCAGCGCCGACTTCCGGCAGCGCATATAAACCGGTCATGCTGCTCTGGATCAGCGCCGGGGTGTTGGGCATGGCGCGCACCACTAGCGGATTGTTCGACCAGTGTGCTATATCAGCGGCACGAATGCCGGCGGCGATGGAGATCAGCAGTTGTTGGCTGAGCATGGGCGCAAGCTGAAGCGCGACTTCGCGTAATTGCTGCGGTTTGACCGCGTAGACGATGACCTCGCTGCCGGCTATGCCTGCGGCTAGATGCTCCACAGCCCGCACCGAAAAATCGCGTTGTAGCCGCGCGCGATTGTCCGCGCTGATTTCCACCACGCTGATCTGTGCGGCTGTGTATCCCTTGCCGAGCAGGCCGCCGATGAGTGCGCTAGCCATGTTGCCACCACCGATAAAGCAAATGTTCATGTTGTTTCCTTATCTCTTATTGCCTAGCCTGCCAAGACCTCTGCACAATGTAGCGAGCGCAGATCAGACGAGGAGAAAAGTGGCGGAAAACCGGAATGTATGTGTAATACATGAGGATTTTGAGCCGCTCTTCGACAAAGTATCATCAAGCGCAGTAGTTGTGCAGAGGTCTTTTGCCAAAAATTGCCGCGCCGACGCGTACGAGGGTCGCCCCTTCGGCGATTGCCGCGGCAAAGTCATGCGACATGCCCATGGATAAGGTGTCGAGCCGTAAACCCTGCTGATTGAGCTGATCGCGCAACTCGCGCAATTGCGCAAAGGCAGCACGCTGTAAGGAGACATCGTCACTTGGCGCTGGAACGGCCATCAGTCCGCGCAGATCAAGATGCGGCAGTTGCGCCACCCGCAGAGCCAGCTGCGCCGTTTCGCCGGATGGTACACCGCTTTTGCTGATCTCTTCGCTGATATTCACCTGCAGGCATATCTGCAATGGCGGCAACTGTGCGGGCCGTTGCGCGGATAAGCGCTCGGCTATTTTCAGCCGGTCAACGCTATGCACCCAGGTGAAGTGTTCGGCAATGGCGCGCGTCTTGTTGCTTTGAATCGGCCCGATAAAGTGCCACTCGATCGGCAAGTCCTGCAGCGTGGCGATCTTGTCGAGCGCCTCCTGCACATAGCTTTCGGCGAAAAAGACCTGCCCGGCGCGATGCGCCTCGCGTATCGCATCCGGCATGAAAGTTTTGCTGACCGCCAACAGGGTCACCTCGCCGGATGCGCGGCCTGCCTCGATGGCCGCAGCGGTGATGGCGGCGCGCACAGCTTGCAAGTTGGAAGCGATTGTAGTCATAATCCCGAGCGCTGACTGTCCTTTTTATGTGGCTCATGGCCGCGTTATCAAACAGGGAAGATTATAATGGATATCACCGAACTGCTTGCCTTCGGCGTCAAGAACAAAGCTTCCGACCTGCATCTTTCCGCCGGCTTGCCGCCGATGATTCGCGTGCACGGCGACATGCGCCGCATCAACCTGCCCGCGATGGAGCACAAGGAAGTGCATGCCATGGTGTACGACATCATGAACGATCAGCAGCGCAAGTTTTACGAAGAGAACCGGGAGGTGGATTTCTCTTTTGAAGTGCCCAATCTGGCACGCTTCCGTGTGAATGCATTCGTTCAGAATCGCGGCGCGGCGGCAGTCATGCGCACCATTCCCTCCAAGATACTGTCGCTGGAAGAACTCAAGGCGCCGAAGAGTTTTGAAACCATTTCGGATTATCCGCGCGGCATGGTGCTGGTCACCGGGCCTACCGGCTCGGGTAAATCCACCACGTTGGCCGCGATGGTCAATCACCGCAACGAACACGAAATGGGACATATCCTGACGGTGGAAGATCCGATCGAATTCGTGCATGAAAGCAAGAAATGTCTGATCAACCAGCGCGAGGTCGGACGGGATACGCTGTCATTTCAGAATGCCTTGCGCTCCGCCTTGCGTGAAGACCCCGATATTATTCTGGTCGGCGAAATGCGCGATCTGGAAACGATTCGCCTGGCGATGTCTGCGGCGGAAACCGGGCACCTGGTGTTTGGCACGCTGCACACCAGTTCGGCGGCCAAGACCATCGACCGTATTATCGACGTGTTCCCCGCCGACGAAAAGGAAATGGTGCGCGCGATGTTATCCGAGTCGCTGCGTGCAGTGATTTCACAGGCACTGCTCAAGACAAAAGACGGTTCCGGACGCGTGGCGGCACATGAAATCATGATTTGCACTCCGGCCATCCGCAATCTGATAAGAGAAGCCAAGGTGCCTCAGATGTATTCGGCGATTCAGACCGGCCAGAACATGGGCATGCAAACACTCGATCAGTGCCTGACCAATCTGCTTAAGGCAAACATGATCACTCCGGCGGAAGCGCGCAGCAAGGCCGCGAACAAGGATATGTTCCCCGGCTAGCGCAACGCCCCACAATTCAGGAGTTTTATCATGGAAAGAGACCAGGCGACCGAGCTAATCCACAACTTGCTGCGCGGCATGATCAGCAAGAAAGCGTCCGATTTGTTCATCACCACCAACTTTCCGCCGGCGTTCAAGATGGATGGCAAGATGACGCCGGTTTCCAATCAATCTTTGACAGCGCAGCACACACAGGAGTTGGCGCGCAGCATCATGAATGACCGGCAGGCTGCCGAGTTTGAGGCTACCCACGAATGCAATTTCGCGATCAGCCCGCCCGGAATCGGGCGGTTTCGCGTCAACATATTCATGCAGCAACAGCATGTTGGCATGGTGTTGCGCACCATCACGACCCGGATTCCAGATCTCGATGAACTGGGCATGCCGCCGGTACTGAAGGATATCGTGATGACCAAGCGCGGCTTGGTGATCCTGGTCGGCGGCACCGGCTCGGGCAAGTCCACCACGCTGGCGGCCATGCTCGGTCACCGCAATCACAACAGCTACGGCCATATCATTACCATTGAAGACCCGGTGGAATATGTGCATGAGCATGACAAGTGCATCATTACCCACCGCGAGGTCGGTGTGGATACCGATTCCTGGCATAACGCGCTGAAGAACACGCTGCGTCAGGCACCGGACGTGATTCTGATCGGCGAAATTCGTGACCGCGAAACCATGGAATATGCCGTGGCCTTTGCCGAAACCGGCCACCTGTGCATGGCCACGTTACACGCCAACAGCGCCAATCAGGCACTGGATCGCATCATCAACTTTTTCCCCGAGGAGCGCCGCGAACAGCTGCTCATGGACCTGTCGCTGAACATCAAGGCGCTCATCTCGCAGCGGCTGATCCCGAAAAGGGATGGCACAGGACGCGCCGCAGCCATCGAAATTCTGCTTAATTCCCCGCTGATTGCCGATCTGATTTTCAAGGGCGAGGTGCACGCGATCAAGGAGGTGATGGCCAAGTCACGCGAGCTGGGCATGGAAACCTTCGACGGCGCGCTGTTCAGTTTATTTGAATCAGGTGCGATCTCCTACGAGGATGCCCTGAAGAACGCCGACTCGGTGAACGATCTGCGCCTGCGCATCAAGCTGGAAAGCAATTTCAGCAAAGATCGCGATGTGATGAGCGGCACGGAAAATTTGAAGTTGTCCTGATCATGGCGCAAGGCGTAAAGCTGCCGGCTTATTTGCGGTTGCTGCCGGCCACGATCTTGTATTCCAGCAAACGGCATTCGATGGCACCGTTGAACAGCGGCGTACGTCTCGAAGGCGACAGGCGCATCAGTTTCAGGATGGCCTTGTCTGCCGTGAACAGATAGGCAATCCAGCCGCCAAATTTCTTTTTCAGCGCATTGCCCAATTTCGGGTACAGCTCCGCCAGCTCGTCCAGTTCACCCATGCGTTCGCCGTAAGGCAGGTTCGCCACCAGTATGCCGTGTTCCGTTGGAGCGGAGATTTCCAGGATGTTGGCCTGCTTGAGTTGCACACATTCCGCTAACCCCGCTTCCTGCAGGTTGCGCCATGCCGTTTTCATGGCATCGCCATACAGATCGCTGCCGTAGATTTCCAGCGGCCCAACCGGTAATTGTGCGGCGATCGCCTGCGCGCGCATGGCCTGCCACTTTGCGGCATCGAAATTCTTCAGCTTCTCGAAGGCGAAGCCGCGCGCGATGCCGGGCTGAATGTTCAGCGATATCTGCGCCGCCTCGATCAGAAACGTGCCGCTGCCGCACATCGGGTCGAGCAGCGGCGTGCCCGGTTGCCAGCCAGTCATGCGCAGGATGCCGGCGGCCAGATTTTCACGCAGCGGCGCGATGTTGGTGTGCTGGCGCACGCCGCGCTTGAAGAGCGCGTCGCCGGAAGTGTCCAGATACAGCATCAGCCTGTTGTCTTCGATGAAGACATGGATGCGCATATCCGGTTGCAGCGTATCCACGCTCGGGCGCTCGTTGCAGTGCGCGCGGAAGCGGTCGCATACCGCGTCCTTGACCAGCAGGGTAATGAACTCCAGGCTTTTCAGCGAACAGCGAATCGCGGTGGTATTCACGCGGATGGTATGGGTGACGTCAAACCAGCGCTGCCATTGCAGGGCGAACACGGCCTGGTAGATATCCTGCTCGTTGCGATATTGCGTTTCCTGCACGCGCCACAGAATGCGGCTGGCGATGCGGCTCTCCAGGTTGGCGCGGTAGCATAGCGCCCAGTCGCCGGAAAATTGCACGCCGCCCTCGGTGGCGCGCACATTTTGCGCGCCCCATGTTTCGAGATCGTTGCGCAGCAGGGGTTCAAGCCCGCGCGGGCAGGGGGCGAAAAAATCCGGCATCAGAAGGGCTTGACGGTAACGAGGATGACGATCGCCGTGAGGAGCAGTACCGGCGCTTCATTGAACCAGCGGTAGAAAACATGGCTGCGCGTGTTTTTGTCGGCGGTGAACTGCTTGACCAGATGGCCGCAATACAGGTGATAGCACGCCAGCAGAACCACCAGCGTGGTCTTGACGTGCAGCCAGCCGCCGGAAAAACCGTAGCCGAACCACAGCCACAGGCCAAAAATGATCGCCAGCGCGCCGATCGGCGTGACGAAGCGGTACAGCTTGCGCTCCATAAGCTTCAGGCGCGCGATTTCGGCGAGTTCGGTCGCCATCGCGTGATTGACGAAGATACGCGGCAGATAGAACAGGCCGGCGAACCAGCTGACGACGAAAATGATGTGAAACGCTTTAACCCATAACATGATCAGCAGCCACTTGAATTTACAACAGTCGAATTATACGGGCAGCGCCACGCCAGCGCATCAGGCAAAATGGCTTGCTGCGCATGCTGTCAATAGACGGTTGAAATTTAACGGTGATACGATTTCACGCTTGAGTTCAATTTGCTGAGCGAAGGGCAGCTTTGCGACCCCCAATTTTCGCTGGTTAATTTCGACTCTCGACACACAGGAGACAGTCGCGCTTCCACAAAGCGGATATTCAATGCGTCTCAATATCAAAAGCGATCAGCCCTGCCTCAGCAACGCCTCGAATTCCTCCACGGCGACCGGCTTGCTGAACAGGTAACCCTGGAATGCGTGGCAGCCGTGTTCAATCAGAAAGTCCCGCTGTGCCTCGGTTTCCACCCCTTCGGCAATCACGTTCAGCCCCAATGCATCGGTCATCGCGATAATGGCCTGCACGATCGCGGCATCGTCTGGGTCGCTGGTGATGTCGGACACAAAGGAGCGGTCGATCTTGACCTGGTCTAGCGGCAGGCGTTTCAGGTATTGCAGCGAGGAATAGCCGGTGCCGAAGTCATCCATCGAGAAATACACACCGAGCAGTTTTATTTCACGCATCCTGGCGATGGTGTCCTGGATGTTTTCCAGCACGGTACTCTCGGTCAGCTCCAGCTTGAGATGTGAGGGCTTCGCGCCGCTTTCCAGCAACACGCGCTGCACCTGGGCGACAAAATCAGCCTGGTGAAATTGTCTAGCGCTGACGTTCACCGCCAGCGTCAGGTCGCGGGTCAGCGTATCGTTCTGCCAGGCCTTGAGCT
Source organism: uncultured Gallionella sp. (assembly GCA_964355765.1). Taxonomy (GTDB): domain Bacteria; phylum Pseudomonadota; class Gammaproteobacteria; order Burkholderiales; family Gallionellaceae; genus Gallionella. The sequence continues at coordinate 39,775 of CAYHEM010000001.1, read as the reverse complement.
GGGCGCAGGCGGCCTCCAGCACCCATAGTCCGATCGACACGATCAGTCCGGTTTCCTCGGCCAGCGGGATGAACTGGTCGGGAAACACGAAACCGCGTTGCGGATGCTCCCAGCGCAACAATACTTCCGCGCCGGTTGCCTTGCCACGGCTGTCAACCTGCACCTGGTAATGCTGGCGGAATTGCTGCCGGGCGAGCGCCTGGCGCAGGTCGGCTTCGATAGACGCACGCTTATCCAGTGCCGCCTGCATCAGCGGGTCGAAGAAGCGGATGGTATTGCGTCCTGCCTGCTTGGCCTGGTACATCGCGACATCGGCGTGCTTGAGCAGGTCTTCCACACTTTTCAGATGATCAAGGAACAGGCATATACCGGTGCTGGCCGAGGTGTAGTAATCATAATCTTCCAGCCTGTAAGGCCGGGTCAGTTCGTCACGAATCTTTTCCGCGACCAGTTCGGCTTGGTTAACCGCATCATCCTGTTGAGCACTCAACTCTTCCAGCACAACCACAAATTCATCGCCGCCCAGCCGCGCCACGCTGTCGCCCTCGCGCACAGAATCCTGCAAACGGCGTGCCACCTCGACCAATACCCGATCGCCCGCGGTATGGCCTTGCGTGTCATTGATGGTCTTGAAGTTATCCAGATCCAGAAACAGCACTGCGCCATGCCGGCCACTACGTGTGCTGACCGCTGTTGCCTGATGCAAACGGTCCAGCAGTAGACGACGATTCGGCAGGTTGGTCAGCGTATCGTAAAAGGCCAGGAGGTTAATGTTTTCTTCGGCCTGTTTGCGCTCGGTGATATCACGGACGATGCTTAAAAACATCTCCTCTCCATCCAACTCAATGACTCTGGCACTGATTTCAACCGGCATGGTGGAGCCATTTTTACGGTAATGAGCAGTTTCGAATACAGCATTGCCCTGCTCCATGATCTGTGCAAAGCGTTCAGGTACCCTGACGGCGAATTCTGGCGGATCCAGCTCCGTAATTTTCAGGGCAAGCATTTCTTCTTTTGAATATCCCAGGCGCTCATGGGCACTTCTGTTGATATCGATGAAGCTGCCTTGCATGTTGAGGATAAATATGCCGTCATTACTGGAGTTGAACACATTTTCAAAATGCTTGCGGCTCGCCTCCAGTTGCATCTGGTGTTGTTTGCGTTCGGTGATGTTCCTGGAGTATGCAATGTTATATTCGATGTTGCCAAATTTGACGAAGTTGAGAGTGATCTCGACCGGGAAGATGGAGCCGTCCTTGCGCCTGTGCCTTGTCTCAAGAGTAAGATGCTTTTTCTGTTTCAGCTCCTGCCAATGAGCCGGCCATGCGGCGGCGGGAAAATCGGGGTCGATATCCGGGACGGACGTCGCCAGCAGTTCTTCTTTTGTGTAACCAAGTTCACGGCATGCCGCTTCATTGACATAGTGGATGCGCGCCTGCTCATCACTCCAGAAAATGCACTCAGGCGCCTGATCGCTGACGAACTGGGTAAGCCGTAGCTTTTCCTCTGCCTGCTTGCGTGCTGCAATCATGACATTGAAGCTGTCGCCTATCAGACTGAGCTCGTCATGCGCATCGAGCTTGACTCGCTGGTTCAGGTCGCCCTCGGCAAAAGCATGTGCGGAATGAACCAGCGATTTAATGCTGCCGATAATGGCGTAATAAATGCTGATTGAGATATAGACCATCATTATCAGCAACAGCAAGGCGCCGCCGACACTCAGGTAGAGCGTATATTCTGCCTTGTCAATACGCGTCTCGATAAGATTCCTGACAGCAGGTAGCAGTACCCGGTGCATTTGCGCATAGCCACGGTCGATCGCCGCGGTAGACATATCGAAAAAATCCTCGGCAGGCGTGACAAAATTGCCGCCAAGGATGTCCGTCTCCACGAGGTCGATAATTTGTTGTGACGAGTTCTCAATGCCAGCGTACGCCGCATCGAGTGACTCTAGCACTGCAGGGCTGTAATGGCCGGTTTTTTCGATATTGATCAAGAGCTCATAAAGCACACTGCGCAGCTCGGCAATCATGTTGTTCAATTTGATTTTCTGGTGCTCGGTGATCTGCTTTTTGACCAGAATGCCGGTGCCATAGGCACGCAGCTGTCCGAGGTGTTCAAGCGCGTGCGGGAATTTGTGGATGGTGGCATCAATCAGATAGGACGTGGCGATATCCCTGTCCGAGACCAGCGCATAGTCATCGGTGATAAGCTCTTCGAATAACTGGATCTGCCCGATCAGGCGGGTATGCGCGGCGAAGTTCTCTTCCGCCGTCTGGTGGAGACCCTCCTTGCTCAACCGCTGCCACGCTGCCTTGATGTTCAGGAAGTCTTCGCTTGAGGCCAGACGGACAGGCAGTTTTGCTTCTATTGCATTGAAGGCATCAGCAGCTTCTTTTTCCTGGGCGGCAAGCCTGTCCTTCATGGCCTCGTGGCCACTGAGCAGCCCGACCGAGATTCCACGGCGCCGTTGGATGAGCTGTACGGTTTGGGAAACCGGTTCGATCAGCGTCAGGCCTTGCAGTTCCTGTTGCTTGACCTGGACACCCTGGTCAAGGCTGATAAACAGTCCGGTCACTACTACGGCAACAGCAACCGCTGACACCAGCCACAGCAGCACAAATTTCCTGGTGAACCCCATACGGTTCAGTAGGGTAATGGCAGGAGAAAAGATGGGCCGTACTAGCTTCCCGATACCGCTATTGTCCGCCATAGTCGTTCACATCCTGCTTCGTCACACAATGCCAACTCGCAGCACGTACCGTTTTCTGGCAGATATGCTGGCGATTTTTATTTTCAACGACTGTGGGGGAGAAAGTGAGACCGGTATAAGGTGAACCCCTATATTGCGGTCCCGCTACCATAGTTTCCCTTAGGCCGGAGACTTTGCGCCCATATCTTTCAGTATGTTTGCCAAGTGCTTGGCACGATACTACCTTGTACAAACAGAGTTAAACATAACGAATCACAACTCGGACGACCATCTGGCACTGACCAGTCGTTCACGAAGTGCAGCTTTACGGCACTGTAATTCGGAGCCAAGCTCAATTCGTGTCACTTCGAAAATCGCGCAGTGTTATCGTTCCCTGAAGGCTTACCTGTTACATCCAAGTGCGCTAACGGTTCGTTACTGAGCCAACCTTTTCCGAAGCAACGCCAGCGACACATAAAATCCGGCCAGCGCGTAACCCAGCAACACGGCGATATGCCACAAAAAATTTGCCGGAATCACGTCATTCAGCAGCGGTCGCGCCAGGTTAATTGCATGCGTCAGCGGCAGGATGGATGATATGTCCTGCAGCAACGGCGGCAGCCGGTCAACCGGAAAAAACACGCCGCACAATAGCACCATCGGCGTGATGATCAGGGTGAAGTAGTACATGAAGAAGTCGTAGCCGGGCGCGATGGCGGTCATGATCAGCCCGAGCGAAGCGAAGCACAGTCCGACCAGCAGCGAAAGCGGGATGAGCCACAGCGTCAGCGGCGAATGCGACAGTCCCAGCAGCCAGATGACTGCCAGTACCGCAAGTCCCGACAGCAAACTCTTGCTTGCTGCCCAGGCAATTTCCGCAAACGCGATATCATCCAGCGTGTTGGGAGTATTGAGTATTGCCTCCCAGGTGCGCTGTTCGTGCATGCGCGTGAAACCGGAATACAGCACCTCGAAAGTGGCGCTGTTCATGGTGCTGTAGCATACCGTTCCGGCGGCAAGGAAGGTGATGTAGGGCATGCCGCCGATCTCCGGCAGCATGCCGCCCAGCCCGTAACCCAGACCCAGCATGTAGATCACCGGATCGGCAAGATGGCCGAGTATCGACGAGCCTGCCATTTTTTTCCATACCATGAAGTTGCGCCGCCAGATCGGGATGAAGCGCCAGCTCAGGTGTGGCAGGGCGAAATGATTCTTGTTCATGGATGCTCGTACCGAATGTGTGAAGGGAGAAGAGGGAAGGGAACGCGGCGTTGCCGCTCAAGGGTAAAAGCGCACGAAGCGCGCACCCTTTTCTCTTCTCCCTTATCCCTTCCCTCGCGTGTAACGCGACTATTCATTCGCGCATCTCCCGCCCGGTCAACTTGAGAAACACATCTTCCAGATTTGCCGGGCGATGCAGGTAGCGCAGCTCCGGTTGCTGATGCAACTCCAGCAGCAGGGGCTGGGCGTCTTCAACGTAGCAGAATACCGTCTCTCCGCTGACTTCGAAGCGTTGTGCATGGCGCGTTGCGTGATTTTGCGCCCATTCGGCCGCGCCTTCGCCAAACACTTCTACGACCTGCGGCTCGATGTTCCGCTCGATCAGTTCGCGCGGCGTGCCTTCGCTGATGATGCGTCCGTTATCCATCACTGCAACCCGGTGGCACAGCCGCTCCGCCTCGTCCATGAAGTGCGTGGTGAGCAACAGCGTCTTGCCGCGTGCGGTCAGTTCGCGCAGGCGTTGCCAGATCAGGTGGCGTGCCTGTGGATCGAGGCCGATGGTCGGCTCATCGAGAAAAATGACTTCCGGATCGTTCACCAGTGCGCGTGCCAGGGTCAGCCGCCGCTTCATACCGCCGGACAGGGTCGTTATCCTGGCGTCGCGCTTCTGGGCAAGGTTGGCAAACTCCAGCAGCTCCGGCAAACGCGCCTCGACAGCCGCATCGCTCATGCCGAAATAGCGTCCATATACCAGCAGGTTTTCCGCCACGCTGAAGTCCGGATCGAGATTGTCTATCTGCGGCACTACGCCGACGCGCAGCCGCGCGGCGCGCGCTTCTTCCGGCACGGCATGATCCAGCAAGCGTAATTCGCCCGCATCCGGCGTGATCAGACCGAGCAGCAAACGCAAAGTGGTGGTCTTGCCGGCGCCATTCGGCCCGAGCAGGCCGAAGCATTCGCCGCGACCGATGGAAATGTCCAGTCCGTCCACGACCGCTTGCCCGTCGTAGCATTTGCGCAGTCCGTGTGCGCTTAGCACCGCGTTCACATCGGCCCTTTTACGCATATCTTGCTCGGCGAACGGTGGCAAGCACAGACCTTGCGTGTTTGCGGCATCAGATCTTCAGGCGCTCGACGATGCGGCCGTGATTGAGGTGTTCGTCGATGATTTCGTCGAGGTCTTTTTCGTTTTGGTAGGTATACCAGGTGCCTTCGGGATAGACCACGATGACCGGCCCCTCCTCGCAACGCCCCAGGCAACCGGCGGAATTGATGCGAATGCTGTTGTGGCGGGTGGACAGGCCAAGTTCTTTTACCTTGTCCTTCACATAAGCGCGCACCTTTTGCGCGCCGTGGTTGTTGCAGCAGTCGCTGCCGTCTTCACGCTGGTTGGTGCAGAAAAAAACATGCTTGTCGAAAAAACTCATGGGTAACCTCGGAGAAATAGAATCCAGGCGGAATTATACTTTTCGCGTGCGCCAAAGGTGCAACAACAACAGCACCGGAAAGATCAAGGCGATGGTCTGTGCCAGACCGTTGTAATTAAGCAAATGGCCGTAATGCCAGTGGTAGATGGACTTTGCGGCCGCAGGCGTATTGCCGTCGAACACGAAATTCACAATAACAAAATAGTTCAGCGCCACCGCGGCGCCCGAGACAATGGCGGCGCGGCGCGGCAGCCACAGCATCGCAAACAGCAGCAACATTCCCAGCAGCATCCCCAGCACCGCTTCGCTGTTGATCCACAGCAACAACGCCCAGGATTTGAGCAGCAACGCGGCCGTGATGAACTTGGCCAGGGCGACCACGCTCAACACAACCAGTAATACCGTGAGAGTATTGCGCGGCACGCGCAGCAAAGTCAGCATCAGCGTACCCAGCATCAATAAATTCAACACCACGGCGCTGCTTTCCCAGATATCGAACGGGGTGGGCGGCAGCATGGCAAACGGCTGGCGCGCTGCTTCGCTGATAAATACATTGCCCAGCATCGGCAGGGAAGGATTGATTTGCCCGAAGATCCACAGCGCCAGCAACGCGAGGCCGAAGTCCATTTCCTTGCCGTGATGAAACAGGTTGCCGCGCCAATGTGTCAAGCGCGAAAAAAGCCAGGTCCGTGAGGCCATGCTCATGGCCAGCAATGTGCCTGTTAACGCGCCCAGGCTGTTGGATAGCAAGTCCACATTGGAGCTGATGCGCCCGGGCAGATACATTTGCAGATATTCCATGCTAGCCGACAACAGGATGCTCAGGCACAAGGCGAGCAGTGCGCTGTTTGACGCGCTGAAACGCGCGCGCAACGTCAAACCGACCAGCAGGCCGAACGGCAGATAGGACAGCAGATTGATGACCGTATCGAACGCGGTATAGGTGAGCGACAAGGGCGCAGCCAGCACTTCGGTGAAATTCAGCCCCTGTTCGCGCCATCCGCTAAAGGGTGACAGGCTCGCGTACACGATAAACAGTGCGTAGCCGATGGCAAGCCAGGTGCGCAGGCGCGCGCGCGTTTCGGTGATGAATAACGTTTTCATGTCTTGCGCCTATCCTGACAGTTTCCCCGCGATCGGAGCCTCATGTGGGTTCCTGCGCTGGCTATGCGTTCAACCGGGCAAGCAGCTCGTGAATCTTGAGCGGGTCATCGGCACGCAGGATTTTTTGCGTCACGGCGGTCAGTTCCGGCAGGCTGGTGGTCAGCACGCGTTGTTTGATGCTGGGCACCTGCGCCGAAAACATCGAGAGCTGGCGCAGCCCGAGACCCAGCAATAGACGAGTGTAGGGCAATTCGCCGGCTATTTCGCCGCATACCGAAATCGGCACACTTAACTTGTTGCAAGTGCCGATGACATGCGCCAGTAAATGCAGGATGGCAGGGTGCAACGGGTCGTATAGATGCGCGACGTCTTCGTCGGTGCGATCGATCGCCAGCGTGTACTGAATCAGGTCGTTGGTGCCGATGGACAGGAAATCCAGTTTCTTGGCGAAGACATTTATCGCCAGCGCGGCGGCCGGGATTTCGATCATGCCGCCGATTTTCACGTTGCGGTCGCAGGGGATGCCTTCGTCTTCCAGATTTTTTCTGGTCGTGGCGATAACCTGCAAGGTCTGGTTGAGCTCCGATACGCTGGACAGCATCGGGATCAGTATTTTGATGTTGCCGTAATGTGAGGCACGCAGCAGTGCGCGCAACTGGGGGCGGAACAGTTGCGGTTCGGCCAGGCACAGGCGTATGGCGCGCAATCCCAGTGCCGGGTTGTTGGCGACGCGTTCTGCGCCCTTGAGCTGTTTGTCCGCACCCAGATCGAAAGTGCGGATGGTGACGGGCTGGCCCTCCATGCCTTCTGCTACCGCGCGATAGGCCTCAAATTGCTCCTCTTCATCCGGCAGTTCGTCGCGGTTGAGAAACAGGAATTCGCTGCGAAACAGGCCGATGCCGGTCGCACCGTTTTCCTTCACCTCGGCGATATCTCCCGGCTTCTCGATATTGGCGTGCAACTCGATGGCTGTGCCATCCAGTGTATTGGCGTGCGCGCTGCGCAACCGCTTGAGTTTCTTGCGCTCCAGTTCCCATTCGCTTTGGCGCAGCTTGTATTCGGCAAGAATGGATTTGTCGGGATTGACAATCAGCACGCCCTGCTCACCATCGAGAATCAGCAGGTCGTCTTCGCGGATCAATTCGCGTGCATGGTGCAAACCGACGACACAGGGCGTATTCAGGCTGCGCGCGACAATCGCAGTATGCGAGGTCGCGCCGCCGACATCGGTAATGAATGCGGCATATTGTTGCGGCTTGAACTGGATCAGATCGGCAGGGCTCAAGTCATGCGCCACCAGAATAGTCTCGATGTCATGGCGCTTCGGCGCCGGCTGATATCCGGGGTAGCCAAGCATTTGTTTGAGCAGGCGTTCGGCCACCTGTTTCACGTCGCTCTGCCGTTCACGCAGGTAGGCATCCTCAAATTCATCAAACTGCGCAACCAGTGTTTCCATCTGCACCTTGAGCGCCCATTCGGCATTGCAATGCTCGCTGGCAATCATTTTGCGCGGCGCAACGCTCAACAGCGGGTCGTCCAGAATCATCTGGTGCAGTTCAAGGAAGGCATCAAACTCGGCGGCGGCATGGGTTGGGCGATGGCTGCGCAGATCGGAAAGCTCATTGCGCGTGGTCTGCAGTGCGGCATCAAAGCGCGCAATCTCTGCATCGACGAATTTTCTGGGAAGCACGTAATGCGACACCTCCAGCGAGCTGTGCGACACCAGGTGAGCATGGCCGATCGCGATGCCGCTGGAGACGGAGATGCCGTGCAGCGTAAAGCTCATTCGCCTTCTCCAAACAGGTTGTTGACGAGGTTCACTATGGCCTGCATCGCTGCGCTTTCATCCTCGCCGCTCGTCTCGACGCTGATGGTCGCGCCCTTGGCGGCCGCCAGCATCATTACCCCCATGATGCTTTTCGCGTTCACGCGGCGCTGGTTGCGCGACAGCATCACCTCGCATTTGAAGCCGGAAGCAAGTTGCGTGAGCTTGGCTGAGGCGCGCGCGTGCAGCCCGAGTCTATTGATGATTAGCACGTCCTGTTGCAGCATTCTGGATTTTCCTGGTCCATGTAAACAATACATTCGCGGCCGCCTTCGTGCGCGATGCGCGCCAGTTCGGGCAGGGACTTGCCGGGATGGCATACCACGCGCAACAGCATGGGCAGGTTGACACCGGCCACACCCATGACGTGTTCGGCATGACACAGTTGCCGTGCGATATTGCTCGGTGTGGCGCCAAAGATATCCGCCAAAATCAGTACGCCGTCGCCGCTGTCAAGCTGCCGGATGAGTTCCCGACCCTCGGACAGCTTCTGCTGCGGGTCGTCGCCGGCGTAAACAGACAAGACCCTGAGATTCTGCGGTGCTTTGTCCAGCACATGTTTGACGCAATCGACCAGACTCTCGCCCAGTGCGTTGTGCGCGACTATCATGATTCCTATCATCTGAATCGCTCCCCTTTAACGCGCCGTCACCAGCACGATGATCGGCGCGTGGCGTGCTTTGTGTTCGACTGTTTTCTGTGCTGGAACGCTTACGGCGCCATTTCGATCCGCGCGTCCTTGTCTGTGAATTCTAGTCGTTTCTGTAGTGCAGTTGTGAGATGAATGCTGCCTTGCGCGTCCACCAGCATCGCTTCGGATAAATCCATTTGTTGCGCGGCGGCGCGCCAACCGCTGGTTCCGGCAATGAAGAGCGGCTTGGAGGTGACATCGGACAGGACGCCGGCGCGTGACCCGCGCGTCAAAACGGTAACCGCCTGCACGCCTTGCACGGGATAACCGCTGCGCGGGTCGATCAGGTGACAATAGCGTTTTCCGTCCGCTTCAAAGTAACGCTGGTAGTCGCCGGAGGTGCCGATCGCTTCGCCATCGTGCAGCTCAAGTGTTGCCAGCGCGCCGGATTTACGCGGGTGCTGGATGCCGACGCGCCAGGCACGTTTGCCGTGCTGACCCAGTGCGAGAATGTTGCCGCCGATGTTGATCAGCGCATGCCGGATGCCGCGCTGTTTCAGTAATAGCGCCGCCCGGTCCAGCGCATATCCTTTGGCATAGCCGCCCAGATCGAGCTGCACGGCCGGGTTATGGCTGAAAGCAGTTACCCCTCTCCCGTTTGCGGGAGAGGGGATGGGGGAGAGGGTAATGTCACTCATCTGCGGATTGTTGTCCACCCGTTGCGCGATTTGCGCCGCATCGGGTTGCACCGGCTTGAACGCGTCGCTGTGAAAACCCCACAGCTCGACCAGCTTTCCGATGGCCGGGTTGAAGGTGCCCTGTGATTGCTGCGAGAGTTGCGCCGCATCCCGCAGCATGGCGTCGATTTCCGGCGAAATGGCCTGGCTTTCGCCCTTGGCGAATGCCGCATTCAGCCTGCTCAACTCGCTCGGCTGCCAAGCGTGCAGCATGTCATGCAGGCGCTGGAATTCATGCAGCACCTCGTTCACCGCCTGCCGTGCATGCGCTTCATCCTCTCCGTAGATGCTGACGTCCACCAGGGTGCCAAACACATAACCCTGTTCCTGGTAGGCGGGGGGCTCCCTGCCGCAGGCAGACAACAGAAGACAGAAGACGGAAGACAGAAGGCAGATTATTGTGCGCCATTGCATGACGCTTTTATTAAAGGCGCGGCGCAGCCGCAACAAAACTTCTGTCCTCTGTCCTCTGTCCTCTGTCATCTGTCATCTGTCTTCTGTTCTCTGATTTCTATCGCCGCCGCCAGCAACGCCAGCCGTGCCACGCCGCCATAAGCATAGAAACGATTGGGCATATCGTCCGGCGCACAATCCGGGTTCGGCAGGGTGCAACAGGCCTCAAACGCCAACGGCTCGAAACGCATCCCGGGCGCGTTGAGGTTCTCGTTTACGCCGCGCTCGGTGTGCACGCGGTAAAACCCCCCGACCACATAATGGTCGATCAGGTAAACCACCGGTTCGGCGACTGCTTCGTTCACGTTCTCGAAGGTATAGACGCCTTCCTGCACCAGCACATCGGAAACCGGCAGACCATCCTTGATCACGGCCATCTTGTTGCGTTGCTTGCGGCTTAATCCGATCACTTCGCTGGCATCCTTCACGGTCATGATGCCCATGCCGTAGGTGCCCGCATCGGGTTTGACGATGACGAAGGGGTCGTGTTTCACGCCATATTCGGCATATTTCACGCGCATTTTCTGCAGGATGTCGTCCACCTTTGCGGCGATGCATTCCTCGCCGATGCGCTCATGGAAATTGACCTGGTGGCACACGGCGAAATACGGGTCAATCAGCCAGGGGTCGACGCCGATCAGTGCGGCGAACTGTTGTGACACTTGATGGTAGGCGGCGAAATGCTGCGACTTGCGCCGCACGTTCCAGCCTGCCGATAGCGGCGGAAAAACCGCCTGTTCCAGATTCTTCAGGATGTCCGGCACACCGGCGGAGAGGTCGTTGTTGAGCAGGACCACGCACGGGTCAAAACCTGTCCCGGACTCCGCTCCGGGATCTGCCAGCCCGAGCCGGTTGTCGTGTCGCATCAGCGGTTCCAGCGTCAGCGTGGCGCCGTTTGGCAGCTGAATCGGTGTGGGCGCGGTGATTTCCGGCAGCAGACTGCCGATGCGCACCTGCATGCCGGCCTGCCTGAGGATGGTGACGAGTTGTGCGACATTTTCCAGGTAGAAGCGGTTGCGCGTGTGGTTCTCCGGGATCAGCAGCACGCCGCGCGCTTCCGGGCACACTCTCTCCACTGCGCTTTGCATCGCCTGCACACACAAGGGCAAAAAATCCGGATTGAGATTATTGAAGCCGCCGGGAAACAGATTGGTGTCGACTGGCGCAAGCTTGAAGCCGCTGTTGCGCAAATCCACGGAAGCATAAAATGGCACGGCATGTTCGAGCCATTGTGAGCGGAACCAGTGTTCGATAGTTGGCATGGCGGCCAGAAAACGCCGCTCCAGATCAAGCAGCGGGCCGGTCAGCGCAGTAGTGAGATGAGGAACCATGATGTTGGGTGAAATGAGCTCGCTGCATTCTAGCCGATAGACCCGCTATTCTGCCAAATGTGTCAGCGTTTAATTCGGCGGGTCGCGCGTGCAATGTTAGAATGCGCGCCTTGTTTTATAAGGCAAGTCCATGTTATCCACCGCAAACATCACCATGCAGTTCGGCGCAAAGCCGCTATTCGAGAACGTCTCCGTCAAATTCGGCGACGGCAACCGCTATGGCCTGATCGGCGCCAATGGCTGCGGCAAGACCACATTCATGAAAATCCTCGGCCGCGATCTGGAGCAGAGTTCCGGTGAGGTGATGCTGGACCGGGGCGAGCGTCTGGGCAAGTTGCGCCAGGATCAATTTGCTTTCGAGGATATGCGCGTGCTGGACGTGGTCATGATGGGTCATGACGAGATGTGGGCGGTCATGGCCGAGCGCGATGCGATCTACGCCAATCCGGACGCCTCGGAAGAGGATTACATGCGCGCCGCAGATCTGGAAGCAGCCTTTGCAGAATATGACGGCTACACTGCCGAAGCGCGCGCGGGCGAACTGCTGCTTGGCGTTGGCATCGCCATCGAATTGCATCAAGGGCCGATGCGCGAAGTCGCGCCCGGCTTCAAGCTGCGCGTGTTGCTGGCGCAGGCGTTGTTCTCCAACCCGGATATTCTGCTGCTGGATGAGCCGACCAACAACCTCGATATCAACACCATACGCTGGCTGGAAGATGTGCTCAACGCGCGCAACTCGACCATGGTGATCATCTCGCATGATCGTCATTTTCTGAACAGCGTGTGTACCCACATGGCCGATCTCGACTACGGCAAGATCACCACTTACCCGGGCAATTACGACGATTACATGCTGGCCTCGACCCAGGCGCGCGAGCAGCAATCGACGGACAACGCGAAGGCCAAAGAGAAAGTTGCCGAATTGAAGGCCTTCGTTGCGCGCTTCTCGGCCAATGCATCCAAGGCCAAGCAGGCCACCTCGCGCGCCAGGCAGATTGACAAGATCAAGATCGAAGACATCAAGCCGTCCAGCCGCCAGTATCCGTTCATCCGCTTCGAATACGACGAGCGCGACAAGCTGCATCGTGTCGCGGTGGAAGCGCAGAAAATAGCCAAGGGTTTTGATCGCATGCTGTTTTCCAATGTCAATTTCCGTATCGATGCGGGGGAGAAGGTCGCCATCATCGGGCCGAACGGTATCGGCAAGACGACGCTGCTACGCTGCCTGGCAGGTCAACTCGCGTCCGACACCGGCACGCTTAAATGGGCGGACAAAGCCAGGCTCGGCTACTACGCGCAGGATCACGCCGCCGATTTTGCCAAAGATGAAAACATGATGGACTGGATGACCTATTGGCGCGGCCCCTCCGACGACGATCAGGCGGTGCGCGCCACGCTGGGGCGGCTGCTGTTTTCCGGCGATGACGTGAAGAAAAAAGTGAAGGTGCTGTCCGGCGGCGAGAAGGGGCGCATGCTGTTCGGCAAACTGATGCTGCAAAAACCCAACGTGCTGCTGATGGACGAGCCGACCAACCATATGGACATGGAGTCCATCGAATCGCTCAACACCGCGCTGGACCTGTACAAGGGTACGCTGGTGTTCGTCAGCCATGACCGTGAGTTCGTCTCATCGCTGGCGACGCGCATCTTCGAGATATCCGCCAAGGGCGTGACCGACTACCATGGCACCTATGAAGAATACTTGCGCGATCAGGGAGTGGCTTTGTAGGATTGCAGTTTTTGGCCAGACTGGGCCCGATGGAGGCCGTCAGGGAGAGGTGTTTAGAGGAGCCTCTGAAGGTGCTGGCTATCAGGGGAACTGTTATCAAGCTGACGGGAGACTGACATGAACAGGCACCGCTACACACTCACCATTTCCTGCCCCGACCGCGCGGGCATCATCGCTGCCGTTACCGGCTTCATCGCGCAGCATGGCGGCTTTATCGTCGAGGCGAGCTACCACACCGACCTGGAGACGCAGCATTTCTTCATGCGCCAGGAAATCCTGGCGGACTCGCTGCCGTTCGCTGCGCATGAGTTTCGTCGCCGTTTTGCACCGCTTTCCGAAGAGTTCGGAATGGCCTGGCAACTTTCCGATTCCGCGCAGAAGAAGCGGCTGGTGATCCTGGTGAGCAAGCAGGATCATTGTCTGAACGATCTGCTGCATCGTTGGCGCAGTGGTGAGCTGGAAGTGGAGATTCCCTGCGTGATCTCCAACCACGAAGACCTGCGCAGCTTCGTTGAATGGCACGCCATTCCGTTTATCCATGTTGACATGGCCGACAAGGCAGCGGCATTCGCCGAAATCGGCGCACTGTTTGAACAGCATCGGGGCGACACACTGGTGTTGGCGCGCTTCATGCAAATTCTGCCGCCGGATTTCTGCCAGCGTTACGCCGGGCGCGTCATTAACATCCATCACAGTTTTTTGCCGTCCTTTGTGGGTGCGAAGCCCTATCACCAGGCTTTTCACCGCGGTGTGAAGCTGATTGGCGCGACCTGCCATTACGTGACCGACGAGCTGGACGCGGGGCCGATCATCGAGCAGGATACGGTCCGCGTGGATCACGGCGATACGGTGGACGATCTGGTACGCTACGGGCGCGACATCGAGAAAACGGTACTGGCGCGCGGTCTGCGTTACCATGTTGAAGACCGCGTGCTGATCTGCGGCAACAAGACCATCGTGTTCCGTTAGCATGGTTGATGACCGGAGACCGAGAATGAATCAAAGAGATTACGATTTGATTATGCAGAACCGTCTCTTCGGCGGGGTCGATTTTGCCGCGGTGGAGTACATGCTGGAGCGGTGTTCGATCAGGGACCTGGACGGCGGCGAGAAATTGCTCCAGCCGGATGTCGATAATGCGCATCTTTATCTGATTCTTGAAGGAGAGCTGGCCGTTCATCTGGTTGCGCAGGAAAATATCAAATACGCGACCTTGCAAGCGGGAGAATGCGCCGGCGAGATTTCGCTCGTCGATGGCAAGCCCCCCTCGGCCCTGGTGGATGCGTTAAGGCCGACCCGTGTCCTTGCTGTTCCTGAGGATACTGTTTGGTCGCTGGTGGATAGCTCGCATGCCATATCACGCAATCTGTTGGGCATCGTCGCCGGACGCATGCGCCATGGCAGCCGAGCACTCATCTGTTCACAAAACGAGCGCACCCAATATCAGCAACAGGCATACGTCGATGCACTTACCGGCATACACAATCGCCACTGGATGAATGATGCCTTTCCGCGCGCTTTGCAGCGTTGTGTACTGAACAGCTCTCCGGCGACTTTTATGGTGGCCGACCTGGATCACTTTAAGCGTGTGAATGACACCTATGGCCATCTGGCGGGTGACGTCACCTTGAAAGTGGTGGCGGGCTGCATGGCCAGACAACTGCGCCCGCACGACCTGCTGGTTCGTTATGGTGGTGAGGAATTTGTCATGTTGTTGCCGGATACCGGCACGGAAGAAGCCCAGCAGATCGCCGAAAGATTGTGCGCCTCCGTCGCCGAACATGAGATACCGAATGGCGCCCACCCCTTTCAGGTGACCCTCTCCATCGGGATTGCTACAACCCATGTTGAAACGGCTGTCGATATCCTGATCGGTAATGCAGATCGGGCACTTTATCGTGCCAAAAATTTGGGGCGTAACTGCGTGGAGATATTCGATTAGGTTGCCGGCTCGGCTTTGCGCCTGAAGAGTGCTGCCACAGGCTTGGCGGGTGCGTTTGAGGGTGCTTGCGCTTTCACCTGATGCGTTGACGGCGAGGGTTCGTAAGGCTTGCTGAACCAATCATCCGCCGCCGGTTTGCGGGCGTGGGCGGTGACCGCCTTGAGCGGACCGTGGCCGGTGTAGAGCCGCTTGTGTGCCGGCTCCGGAAGGTGTTCACGCGGGAGTGTGCGTTTCAATAATTTTTCGATGTCGTCTAGTTTACGTTCTTCCTGACTGTCTATTAATGACACCGCCTCTCCGGAGGCGCCTGCGCGCCCGGTGCGGCCGATGCGGTGCACATAATCCTCGGCGTGCATCGGCAACTCGTAATTCACCACCAAGGGCAACTGGTCGATATCGAGGCCGCGCGCCGCCACATCGGTGGCCACCAGCGCAATAATACTGCCTGCCTTGAATGCCTCCAGCGCCTTGATGCGCTCCTGCTGGGTCTTGTCGCCGTGAATGGCGTCGGCAGAAATGCCGTCGCGCGCCAATTTGCGCGCGACCAGCGCTGCGCTGAGCTTGGTGCGCGTGAATACCAGCACCTGTCTGACTTCACGTGCGCGAATGATCGCGGTGAGTGCGTGGAACTTATGCTCATGTTCAACCATATAGACCGATTGTTTGACGCTTTCGTTTTCGGTTTCGATGCGTGCCGTTTCCACCGTGACCGGGTGCCGCAGAAAGTCCTGCGCCAGCTTTTTGATGCTGTCGGAAAAAGTGGCCGAAAACAGCAGAGTCTGCCGCTGCTTGGGCAGTAGCGCGAGAATGCGCAGCAAATCCGGCATGAAGCCCATGTCCAGCATGCGATCCGCCTCATCCAGGATCAGGATCTGCACCTGGTTGAGCATCAGATTGCGGCTTTCGACGTGATCGAGCAGGCGCCCGGGCGTGGCCACCAGTATCTCCAGACCCTTCATCAGCACCGGCTTCTGTGCCTTGATATCGGTACCCCCATAGACCACGGTGGAGCGCAGCGGCACATGTTTGGAGTAGGTGGCGACGCTCTCGCCGACCTGGATCGCCAGTTCCCGCGTGGGCGTGAGGATCAGTGCGCGGATCGGGTGGCGGGCAGGCGAGGCGCTGGTGCTGGCAAAGGGCAGCAGGCGCTGTAAAAGCGGCAGGGTGAAGGCCGCCGTCTTGCCGGTGCCGGTCTGCGCCATCGCCATCAAGTCCTGCCCTGCCAGCACATGCGGGATGGCCAGTGCCTGTATCGGTGTCGGTTCGGTGTATCCGGATTCTTCGATGGCGCGCAGTATCAGCGGGTCGAGGTTGAGAGAGGAAAACAGAGTTTTTTCGGTGATGAGGTCGGTCATATAGGGCGCCATTGTACCGAATCATGATGTGTCTGGCTTGGTGACATGTTGCCGAAAACAAAAAAAGGCACCTGGCGGTGCCTCTGGAAGGGAGCCGGAGAGGCTCCTGGAGGAAAGTGTGCAGGTCAGCCGGACTATCGCGCCGGCACGGCTTTGGCCGTTGCGGAGGGCAACGCCGCCGGCGCCGGCTTCGAGGCGAACCAGTAACCGCAAGCCATGAACAGCGCGCCGGCGAGGGTGTTGCCCAGCGTCACCCACAGCAGGTTGTACGCCATTCCTGCGAGCGAGACGGCATTGCCATGCTCGGCCAGCAACGCGATGGAGAAAAGCGTCATATTGGCGATGCTGTGCTCGTAGCCGCTGGCGATGAAGGCGAGCAGGCACCAGAAGATCACGCCCAGTTTGGCGGCATCGCTGCGGGTGCGGGCCGACATCCACAGCGCCAGGCAGACCAGCCAGTTGCACAGCATGGCGCGCGCCATCAGCTCGCCGACGGGCGCATGCATTTTCGCCGTCGCCACTTTCTGCAATAGTGCCGCGCCGTCGCCGAGCAACACGCCGCCGCCACCCGCGACGAAGACCAGTGCCAGCAGAACGGCGCCGGCGAGATTTCCAATCCAGCTCAGCGCCCACACGCGGCCGAGGTCGGCCATGTCGACATGGCCGCGCAGCCGGCCAATCGGCATGATCATGGTGTGACCGGTATACAGTTCGGCGCCGGCGAACACGACCAGAGTCAGGGCGATGCCGAAGGAGCCACCCATGACCAGACGCTGCCAGGCCGGATCGATCGTCGCGCCGACGCTGAAAATCAGGATGATCCCCAGGCCTACATAAGCACCGGCCATCATGGCGCCGACGACAAAGGCCGGCAGCGAAGCGCGCGCGGCGGCGGCTTTGCTGGCAGCGAGCGTGGCGAAATGGTCCAGGGTATCGAGGTACATGCCAGTTTTCCTTTCAAACAGGGTCAACCAAGATTCAGGTATACATCACCCTTATCCACCCGCACGCGGTACTTGTGCGTGCAACCCGTGTCGGGCGCGGCAGTTTCGCCGGTATCGAGATGGACAGTCGTGCCGTGCAGCGGACAGGTGACGCGCCGGTCGAAAACGATGCCCTGCGACAGCGGCCCGCCCTTGTGCGGACAGCGGTCATCGACAGCAAAAATTTCGTCCTCGGCATTGCGGAATACAGCGATGTCGACATCCCCGTTGTTTACGACGCGCGAACCCAGCCGCGGGATGTGCTCAAGCGGACAGATTTTCAGCCAGTTGCTCATGGTCTTTTCCCTTCGTTTCGATGTTGTCAGAAAACCGGATCGTGCTGAATTCTTGCGCCTCGACGCCGGCTACGCGCTCGGCCCACGGGTCTTTCTCGACACTCAGCGCATCGAGCAGCCGCGCGTGGAGCGCCTGACGGCCGGCTGCATCCTCGACGACGCGTTGTTTGATGTAGTCGAGACCGACACGCTGCACGAAATGCACCGTGCGGTTCAGGTAGTGCGCCTCTTCGCGGTAGAGCTGGATAAAGGCACCGGAATATTCCATCACTTCCGCCGCGCTCTTGACCTTGGCGAGGAACAGCGCCACTTCCGCCTTGATGCCGCCGTTGCCGGCGATGTAGATTTCCCAGCCCGAATCGACGCCGACGATGCCGACATCCTTGATCGTGGCCTCGGCGCAGTTGCGCGGGCAGCCCGACACGGCGAGCTTCACCTTGTGCGGCGCCCACATGCGATCGAATGCTTTCTCCAGGGCGATGCCCATGCCGGTCGAATCCTGCACGCCGAAACGGCACCATTCCGAGCCGACACAGGTTTTCACCGTGCGGATCGACTTGCCATAAGCAAAGCCGGAAGGCATGTCGAGATCGGCCCAGACTTTCGGCAGGTTTTCCTTGTGTATGCCGAGCAGGTCGATGCGCTGGCCGCCGGTGACCTTGACCGCCGGCACGGCATATTTCTCCGCCACTTCGGCGATGCGCTTCAGTTGCGCGGGCGTGGTCACCCCGCCATAGATGCGCGGCATGACCGAATAGGTGCCGTCCTTCTGGATGTTGGCGTGGACACGCTCGTTGATGAAGCGCGACTGCGGGTCATCCTGATAGTCGTGCGGCCAGGCACACAACAGATAATAATTGAGTGCCGGGCGGCAGCTTGCGCAGCCGTTCGGCGTCTTCCATTCCATGAAGCGCATGGTTTCGATAATCGACAGCAGCCGGTGTTTGCGGATTGCCCCGCGCACCTCGTCATGCGAATAATCGGTGCAGCCGCACATCGGTTTCTTCGCGGCATCCTGGGGCGCGTAGGCGCCGCCGACGACGGAAGAGAGGATCTGCTCGACCAGCCCGGTGCATGAACCGCAGGAACTGGAGGCCTTGGTGTGCTTGCGCACATCCTCCAGCGTGAACAGGCCCTTTTCCTTGATCGATTTGACGATGTCACCCTTGCACACCCCGTTGCAGCCGCAGACCTCAAAATCGTCGGGCAGGTCAGCGGCACTGCTGCGCCCCTGGTGGCCGGCATTGCCGAGCTGGTTCTGGCCGAACATCAGCTGATTGCGCTGCGCGCGAATGTTCTGGCCGTTGCGCAACAATTGAAAATACCAGGAACCGTCCGTGGTATCGCCATACAGCACGCTGCCGACGATCCTGTCGTCCTTCAGCACCAGTTTTTTGTATACGCCGCCGGCCGGGTCGCTCAGCACCATTTCCTGCGTGCCTTCGCTTCCGCTGAAGTCGCCGGCGGAAAACAGGTCGATGCCGGTGACCTTGAGCTTGGTCGATGTCACCGAGCCGGTATAGCGGCTGATGCCGAACTCTGCCAGATGGTTGGCGCACACCTTCGCCTGTTCGAACAGCGGCGCCACCAGGCCGTAAGCGACGCCGCGGTGCGATATGCATTCGCCCACCGCGTAGATGCGCGGATCGTAAGTCTGCAGCGTGTCGTTCACCACCACGCCGCGCTCGCAATACAGGCCGGCGGCCTCTGCCAGTTTTGTGTTGGGGCGGATGCCGACCGCCATCACCACCAGGTCGGCAGGCAGGGTTTCGCCATCCTTGAATTTGATCGCGCACACCCGCCCGGATTCTGCGGCGATCAGTTCAGCGGTGTGCTTTTCCAATTTGAATTCGAGCCCTTTGGCTTCCAGCGAAGCTTGCAGCATTTGCGCCGCTGTCTTGTCGAGCTGGCGCTCCATCAGCCACGGCATCAGGTGCACCACAGTCACGTCCATGCCGCGCAGCCTGAGGCCGTTCGCCGCTTCCAGCCCGAGCAGGCCACCGCCGATCACCACCGCATGGCGGTAATGTGCAGCGGCCTCGATCATGGTGTCGGTGTCCTTGATGTCGCGGTAGGCAATCACGCCGGGCAAATCGCCGCCCGGCACCGGCAGCATGACCGGGTTGGAACCGGTCGCCAGCAACAGGCGGTCGTAATCGGCCTCGGTGCCATCGGCAGCGATCACCTTGCGCCGCATACGGTCGATCCGCGTCACCGTCTTGTTCAGGTGCAGCGTGATGCCGTGTTGCGCGTACCAGTCGACATCGTTGAGCATGATGTCCGTGATCGTCATCTCGCCGGCGAGCACCGGTGACAGCAGGATGCGGTTGTAGTTGCCGTGCGGTTCGGCGCCGAACACGGTGATGTCGTACAGGTCCGGGGCGAGTTTTAGCAATTCTTCCAGCGTGCGCATCCCCGACATGCCGTTGCCGACCATCACCAGTTTCATCTTTTTCATTTCATCGCTCCCGCGTCACAATTCACATATAGATAGTTAGCAAGACTTGTGCCAACGTGCAGAGTATTTGTAACACCATGAATTAACAGTTAAACATGAAGGCGAGCGGCTGGCTGGAGCACGTGTGGCACGCACGATCCCGGTGCCGCGCAAGTTGAATGTGCCCTGTTAAGTGCGCAGAACCCTGCATAAAAAAGGGCGCCCCTTGGACGCCCTTTGCTTGACAGCCAGAACAACTTACAGGTTGTAGGCGCGCTCGCCGTGGGTCGCGGTATCCAGCCCTTCGCGTTCCGCTTCTTCCGAAACACGCAGGCCCATTACCGCATCGATCGCCTTGAACAGCACGAAGCTGACCACGCCGGACCAGGCCACGGTCACCAGCACGCCGGTCGCCTGCGTCACGACCTGCCCGATCATCGAGTAGTCATCTATCCCCACGCCGCCCAGAGCCGGCGAGACGAAAACGCCGGTGCCGAGCGCACCGATGATGCCGCCGACCGCATGGATGCCGAATACGTCCAGCGAGTCGTCATAACCCAGCGCCATCTTCAGGCTGGACACCGCCCACAGGCAGACCGGGCCGGCGATCGCACCGAGGATGATCGCGCCCATCGGGCCGACCAGTCCGGCAGCCGGCGTCACCGCAACCAGGCCGGCAACCGCACCGGATGCGATACCCAGCATCGAGGGCTTGCCGCGTAACGTCCACTCGGCAAACATCCAGGTCAGTGCGGCAGCTCCCGTGGCGACGATGGTGTTGAGCAAGGCCAGCGCTGCGCCGCCGGTGGCTTCGAGGTTGGAGCCGGCGTTGAAACCGAACCAGCCGACCCACAGCAGCGAGGCACCGATCATGGTCATCGGCAGGTTATGTGGCGCCATCGGCTCCTTGCCGTAGCCGATGCGCTTGCCGATTACGATTGAACCGACCAGTGCCGCGATGCCGGCGTTGATGTGCACCACGGTACCCCCGGCGAAGTCCAGCGCACCCATCTCGAACAGGTAGCCGCCGGTTGCCCACACCATGTGCGCGATTGGCAGGTAGGAGAGGGTGAACCACAGTGCGGAAAACACCAGCAATGCGGAGAACTTGATGCGCTCGGCAAAGCCACCGATGATCAGCGCGGTGGTGATCGCCGCAAAGGTCAACTGGAAGGCCACAAAAGTCAGCTCCGGAATCACCACGCCGTCGGTAAAGGTCGCCACCGTGCTGTCCGGTGTCACGCCCAGGAGGAACAGCTTGGACATATCGCCGATCATCCCGTTGAGTGCGCCGCCGTCACCGAAGGCCAGGGTGTAGCCGTAGATGACCCACAGGACGGACACCAGCGCGAAGATGGTGAACACCTGCGATAGCACCGACAACATGTTCTTGGCACGCACCAGCCCGCCGTAGAACAGCGACAACCCCGGCACGATCATCAGGATCACCAGCAGGGTGGACAGCATCATCCAGGTGGTATCGCCCTTGTTGGGCAGCGCAGCGGCGAGCGCAACAACCTCTTCGGCGCCAGCCGTTGCGGACATGCCGCATAACACTGTCAGCAGTGTAATTATCAAGAATCGTATCTTCATCATGTTCTCCTTAAAGCGCTTCTGCGCCGGACTCGCCGGTGCGGATGCGGATCACCTGTTCGAGTTCATGCACAAAAATCTTGCCGTCGCCGATCTTGCCGGTGCGAGCGGATTTTTCGATGGCTTCCACGACCTGATCCAGTAGCTCGGCCTGCACGGCGGCTTCCAGCTTCACTTTTGGCAGAAAGTCCACCACATATTCCGCGCCGCGGTACAGCTCGGTGTGGCCCTTTTGTCGACCGAAGCCCTTGACCTCGGTGACGGTGATGCCCTGCACGCCGATGGTGGAAAGCGCTTCGCGTACCTCGTCGAGTTTGAAGGGTTTGATGATGGCGGTAACCATTTTCATGAAAATCTCCTTTAAGTAACGGGGCGGCATGCCGCTCCCGTGTTTATATTTTAGAATGCGTGGGTGACGGACAATGCAGCAGTACCCTTGGCCCAGTTACCGCCGGTTGCTGCATAGGTATAAGCTGCTGTGGCATTGGTGTTGGTGTAGGACAGTGCTACTACATAACCGCCGAAGTCCTTGGAGGCGCCCAGTTTGTAGTCTGTATAGGTCAACGAGCCTGCTGCATTAGTGGCCGCCGCCGTGCCTTTGTAAGTTTGCTTGCCGACATGTGCGCCCAAGGTGATGCCGGTGTCAGCAACAGGAACACTGGCGTTGACTTCAAGGTAGTTGGTGCCTGCTGCACCGGGAATAGTCAGGAACTGGCCGAGGCCGTAGGAATACTTGGCGACAATCCACTTGTAACCGATCGCACCGTAAACTTCATCAGTATCAGCCTTGGCAAAACCGGCTGCGGACGTATAGCTACCCAGATAGTTGTAACGGATGAAACCGATGTCATAGCTAAAGTCTTCAGCGAAACTGTTGCGAAAACCGAAGTAAGTGTCCAGTTCCATGCCAGTACTACCGGTAGCAATCGCACCGCTGTCGGCAATCCAGCTGATGTTGGATCCCCACACGCCTACGTAAAGACCGTTGGCGTGCGCGAAGTCAATGCCGCCTTGCACGGCCGGGTTGTGGGCGGTTTGCGAAATTCCGCGGAAGATGTAGTCGGTAGTGAAACCGACGTTTGCGCTAAAAGGTGAGGCATCTTCGGCCATTGCTATACCGGGGGCTGCCAGCGCAGCCAGCATCAGGGAGTTCAACAACTTGCTTTTTGCCGCACAGAAACTGACTTTACTCATATTCATCATGATTCCTTTCCTGGGATTGAGAACGGGATAACAGTATCCACGCACTCTACTAAGCAGGATGCGTGCCAGAACTGAATAATTCTTTTATTACAATGTATTGCGATTACGCTTCCGTTACCTTGCCGGATGAAAGCATGATCCTGGTGCGCATTTGATCGTTTGCGCACCCGACAGGTGCGGCGGGCAAGTGCGTAACTTGTTACACTTCGGGGACGCATCAACAACGGGAGACTTAACATCATGCTTAACGCAAAATTCTTTGATGAACTGTCCGCCAAATTGAGCGAGGCGGTAAAAAACAGCCCCGCCAGGGACATTGAAAAAAATGCCCGCGCCCTGCTCATGCAGGGTTTTGAAAAACTTGATCTGATCACGCGGGAAGAATTTGATATACAGGCGCAGGTGCTGACACGCACCCGCGAACACCTTATTTTGCTGGAGATGCGCGTCGCGGAACTGGAAGCGCAACGCAACACGGCTGCGGAGTAATCATGGGTCTGGCTGTGCTGTACAGCCGCTCGTTATCCGGCATGGAGGCCGCGCTGGTGACCGTCGAGGTGCATCTCGCCAATGGGTTGCCCAATTTCACCATCGTCGGTTTGCCGGAAACCGAAGTCAAGGAAAGCAAGGACCGCGTGCGCGCTGCATTGCAGAACTGCCGATTTGAATTTCCCCAACGCCGCATCACCGTCAACCTCGCGCCCGCCGACCTGCCCAAGGAAAGCGGGCGGTTTGATTTGCCCATCGCGCTGGGGATCCTCGCCGCGACCGGACAGATACCCTCGGATAAACTCGCCGACTATGAATATGCCGGTGAACTCGCGCTGACCGGCGAGCTGCGCCCGATACGGGGTGCGCTGGCGATGACTTACCATGCCGCCAGCAAGGGGCGCGCTTTTATTCTTCCCCAGGCGAATGCCGCCGAAGCCGCGCTGGTGACGGACGCAACCGTGTATCCGGCGCAATCGCTGCTGCAGGTCGCCGCGCATCTCGCCGGGCGCGAGGTACTGCAGCCCCATGTCAGCCAGCCGCAAATCGGAATACCGCACTACCCCGATATGAGTGAGGTGAAAGGACAGGCGCAGGCCAAGCGCGCGCTGGAAATTGCCGCGGCGGGCGGACACAGCGTACTGATGGTCGGCCCGCCCGGTACCGGGAAATCCATGCTGGCGGCGCGCTTCCCCGGCATCCTGCCGCAGATGTCCGAAGCCGAAGCCTTGCAAAGTGCCGCCGTGCAATCACTGGATGGCAGTTTCGATGTGGCGAAGTGGAAGACGCGCCCCTATCGCGCGCCGCACCATACCGCGTCTGGCGTGGCGCTGGTCGGCGGCGGCAGCAACCCGCGCCCCGGGGAAATCTCGATGGCGCTGCATGGCGTGTTGTTTCTCGATGAACTGCCGGAATTTGAGCGCAGGGTGCTGGAAGTATTGCGCGAACCGATGGAATCGGGGCGCATTACCATCTCGCGCGCCGCGCGCCGCGCCGATTTTCCCGCGCAGTTCCAGCTTATCGCGGCGATGAACCCGTGTCCGTGCGGCTACCTGGGACATTACAACGGCAAGTGCCGCTGTACGCCGGATCAGGTAGCGCGTTACCGCGGCAAGATATCCGGCCCGTTTCTGGATCGCATCGACATCCAGTTCGACGTGCCCGCCGTGGCGCAGGACGACCTGCTCAACAAACATGACGGCGAAACCAGCGCGGACATGCAGGCGCGCATCGAGATTGCCAGACAACGCCAGCTGGCGCGCCAAGACAAGTCCAATGCGCTGCTTTCGGTGAGCGAGATTGATACGGTGTGCGCCCCCGACGAGCAAGGTGCCGCCTTATTGCAACAGGCCATCGGCCGCCTTAACCTTTCGGCGCGCGCCTACCACCGCGTGCTCAAGGTGGCGCGCACCATCGCCGATCTGGCCGGCTGCGAAAACCTTCAGCCGGCACATATCGCCGAAGCCGTGCAATATCGCAGGATGGACCGGCAGGGCTGATTGTCCGCAACGCATGCGTTCGCATTGCGCGTTAATCGAGTGCGGCGTAGTATCTTCACCTTAGTTGCTTTTGTTCATGCAATGCTCTTGTGGCGTTGGAGAATTTGATGGCGACGAAAACCAGCCCACCGATCACATCCCCCGAGCCTGATCATTATTCGGCGCGTCTCATGGCTGCGCTGACGGGTATGCGTTTTCTGCGTTTCCTGCCGTTGCTGGTGCTCGCTGTTTCCCTGAGCGCCACCTATCTCCTGTGGCAGGATGCGCGACAAGATTCCACGCAGCACCTGCAGGACGATTTCATGTTCGATGTACAGGAAGCCCAGACGCGCATCGAGCGGCGCATGGCCAATTATGAGCAGGTGTTGCGCGGGGCAAAAGGCCTGTTTACCTCTTCGGTCAGCGTCGAACGCGACGAGTTTCACGC
This sequence comes from uncultured Gallionella sp., assembly GCA_964355765.1. Taxonomy (GTDB): domain Bacteria; phylum Pseudomonadota; class Gammaproteobacteria; order Burkholderiales; family Gallionellaceae; genus Gallionella. The sequence continues at coordinate 14,401 of CAYHEM010000001.1, read as the reverse complement.
CTATGTAAGCGAATTACGCCTGAAAGAAAACTATCCGGGCATCCAGGGTGTCGGATATGCGCAGATCGTGCCGTCGCAGCAGAAACAACAGCATATCGAGGCGCTGCGTAAACAGGGCTTCCCCGAATACACCATCCATCCGTCAGGCGAGCGCGAAATCTACACCTCGGTGATCTACATCGAGCCGTTTGACCACCGTAACCGGCGCGCCTTTGGTTACGACATGTATTCCGACCGCGAGTATCCGCGCGACGGTGACATTGCGCCGGGTGTGCGCCGCGCCGCCATGGAGCGCGCGCGCGATTCCGGCACGACAGCCCTTTCCAGCAAGGCGGTGATTTCCGGCAAGGTCAGGTTGCTGATGGAGCTGGAAAACGATGAGCAGATCCAGGCCGGATTCCTGATGTATCTGCCCATATACCGAAATGGCGCCCCAGTCGATACCCTTGACGAGCGCCGCGCCAACATCGTCGGCTGGGTGTATGCGCCGTTTCGCATGGATAACCTGATGAACGGCATACTTGGCGGGTTGGCTGACAGGGTGGATATTGAAATCTATGATAGTGAAAAGGTACTCGACGGAACCCTGATGTACGACTCCAGCCGTCACGGCGCCGGAATATCGCCGCTTTTTCGCGCAGTGCGCACTATCGATATCATTGGCCGCGAATGGACAATGATGATCCATACGCTGCCCGCTTTCGACGCGCGTCTGGATCGGGAAAAACCGCAGATCGTCGTCAATGCCGCCACCGGCGTGAGTCTGTTGCTGACCCTGATCGTCTGGCTGCTGGTGCGCGGCCGCAGACTCAATCTGCAAATGGCGGCATATTTTGCCGAAAACGAGGCGCGCCTGAGGGAAATGTTCGAAGACCTGAACAGTGGCGTTGCGATATATCAAGCGTCTCCGGATGGTCTGGATTTCACCCTTACTGCGCTTAACCCAGCGGCGGAACGCATCGAAAAGGTGGCCAGCGCGGAGGTGATCGGCAAGAAGGTGACCCAGGCCTTTCCCGGCATCACGAAAATGGGCCTGCTCAAGGTATTCCGGCGCGTCTGGCAAAGCGGTGAGGCGGAACACTTTCCGGCCGCCTTTTATGAGGATGAGCGCGTCAGCGGTTGGCGCGAAAACTATGTGTTCAAGCTGAGTTCCGGGGAGATGGTGGCGATCTACAATGATGTGACCGAGCGCAAGCTGAAAGAAGACCGGACGAGGTATGAGGCGCATTATGACGCGCTCACGCATTTGCCCAACCGCACGCTGATGACCGACCGCATCCGCCAGGCGCTTGCCGCCGTCAAGCGCGACCGGACCCGCTTGGCGCTGATGTTTGTCGATCTGGACAAGTTCAAGCCGGTCAATGACGAATTTGGCCATGAGACCGGCGATCTGTTGCTGCAGGAGGTGGCAATACGTCTGCAGAGTTGCATGCGTGAGTCGGATACGGTGGCACGCATGGGCGGCGACGAATTCATCGTGCTGCTGCCGAGCATTGAGGCGGAACACAGCGAAGCGGAACGGGATGCCATGCTGGTGGCCGAAAAAATCCGCCATGCGCTTAGTCAGCCCTTCGAACTGGCTGGCCATCGCCTGGAAATTTCCTGCAGCATCGGCGTGGCCGTTTATCCCGAACATGGCAGCGATGAGGAACAGTTGCTTAAGCATGCCGACAGCGCCATGTATAAGGCCAAGCAGAGCGGGCGCAACAACGTGCAAATATACCTGCAGGCCAAGTCATAATTTCATCGCGCAGAAAGCGCCTTGTTCGCCGTGATCGCATACAATCTCGCGGTCATTGATTCCGGTACAGACTGATGTATTTCAAACTTGTTATGGTTACCTGCATTCTGGCTTTTTGCACGGTGGTGTTGAGCGCCTATGCGCGCCTTGCCGATGCCGGTCTGGGTTGCGCCAACTGGCCTGCCTGCTATGCGGAAAATGCACTGAAGGAAAGGCTGCCGCCCCAAGCTCACGGGGAAAAATCTGGCACGGCGCGCGGTCATAGTTCGTGGCAGTGGAAGCTGCATGGACTGTTGGTGCAGCTGCTCGGCCCCCTCGCTGTCGTAGTGTGCGGGCTCGCATGGAAACAGCGCAAGGCGTTGCGCCAATCGCCCCTGCTGCCGAGCCTGCTGCTGGGGCTGATGGTTTTTCTGGCGGCATTCGGCGTCTGGGCCTTTGGATATCTGCCGCGTCCGGTGACGGTCTCGGTGCATCTTGCCAGCGGGATGTTCATGCTGATGCTGCTGACATGGATGGTGTTGCGCCAGATGACGTCTGCGGCTGGAATTGATGCAAGCGCGGCGCAAAAATTACACAGTCTGTGGTGGCTTGGTTTGGTGCTGCTCATGGCGCAAATCATGCAGGGCGGCTGGGTCAGCGCCAATTTTGCCGCACTCGCCTGCACGGATTTCCCGCTTTGCAATGGCGCGTTGCTGCCGACCATGGATTTCTCATCCGGCCCGAACGAAGCCGGCCTGCCGCTCTCCCCGGAAAAACTGACGGCGATTCACTGGCTGCACCGGGTCGGCGCACTGCTCACGATTGCTTATCTGGTTTGGTTGTCTTTCAGGGTCATGGCGGCAGAAGGCTTGCGCAAGCTTGGCAAAATCCTATTCGGACTGGTGGTGATTGAGTCGCTGCTGGGTGTTGCCAATGTGCTGCTCGACCTGCCGTTGCTGGTGGCGGTGCTGCACAACGCGGTGGCGATGCTGCTGCTGATTGCGCTGGTGGTTCTGGGATTCAGGCTTCAGGGTGGAAAGGGAGGATAGCGTGACCCATCCCTGTTTTTACCCTTCTCCCTTCCCTCTTATCCCTTCCCCGCCTTAATGCCTGAAATGCCGGTAGCCGGTAAACACCATCGCCAGTCCATGCTCGTCGGCCGCCGCGATCACTTCCTCGTCACGCATCGAGCCGCCGGGCTGAATCACCGCTATTGCGCCCGCCTGCGCCAGCACGTCTACGCCGTCGCGAAACGGAAAGAAAGCATCGGATGAGACCACCGCACCCGCCAGACTCAAACCCGCATTCTGTGCCTTGATAGAGGCGATGCGCGTGCTGTCCACGCGGCTCATCTGGCCTGCGCCCACACCCAGGGTCTGTCCGCCTTTGCAGAACACGATGGCATTCGACTTTACATATTTCGCCACGCGCCAGGCGAACAGCAGGTCCTGCAGTTGTTCATGCGTCGGTTGCGCCTTGGTCACGACCTTGAGTTGCGCGGCCTGCACGTTGAGCGTATCCGGCGATTGCACCAGCAGCCCGCCGCTGACACGCTTGAAGTCGAACTGGTTGTGCGCGTTGGACAACGGCACGGTGAGCACGCGCACGTTCTGCTTCGCCGCGGTGACTTTCAATGCCGCTTCGGTTGCGCCCGGTGCGATGATGACTTCGACGAACTGGTTGGCGGTGATCTGCGCCGCCGTTTCGGCGTCCAGTTCGCGGTTGAAGGCGATGATGCCGCCGAATGCGGAAGTGGTGTCGGTGGCGTACGCGAGCTTGTAGGCATTGAACGCGCTGTCGGCGATCGCCACGCCGCACGGGTTGGCGTGCTTGACGATGACGCAGGCGGGTTGCTCGAAAGTCTTCACGCATTCCCATGCAGCATCGGCGTCGCCGACGTTGTTGTAGGAGAGTTCCTTGCCCTGCAACTGGGTGTAGTCTGAAATGCCGCCCGCTACCGGATTCAGGTCGCGGTAGAACGCCGCGTTCTGGTGCGGATTTTCGCCATAGCGCATGTCCTGCACTTTGGCGAAGTTGAAGTTGATCTGTGCCGGGAAGGCGCTCTTGGCGCCGTCGCTGTCGATCGCGGTGAGATAGTTGCTGATGGCGGAGTCATAGGCGGCCGTGTGCGAAAACGCTTTTTTCGCCAGTTCAAAGCGCGTCGCGCCGGAAACCGCGCCGTCGTTGGTCTGCATCTCGGCCAGGATGTCGGCGTAGTCGGACGGGTCCGTCACGATGGCGACATGAGGGTGGTTTTTCGCCGCCGCGCGCACCATGGTCGGTCCGCCGATGTCGATATTTTCGATGGCGTCTTCCAGTGAGCAGCCGGGCTTCGCCACCGTCGCGGCAAACGGATACAGGTTCACCACCACCAGGTCAATGGTCGGGATGTCGTGCTTCTCCAGTGTGGCCACATGTTCCGGCAGATCGCGCCGTGCCAGAATGCCCGCGTGAACTTTGGGTTGCAGCGTTTTGACGCGGCCGTCGAGCATTTCCGGGAAGCCGGTGTAGTCGGCCACTTCGGTGCAGGGCACGCCGTTGTCGGTGAGCAGTCTGGCGGTGCCACCGGTGGAGAGTATCTTCACGCCGAGCTGTTGCAGGCCCTGGGCGAATTCGAGGACGCCGGATTTGTCCGACACGCTGATGAGCGCTTGAGTGATGGCAGTCATGATGATCCTAAATTACAAAGTGATTCTTTTGCCCTCTCTCTAACTCTCTGGGTGAAACAACTAGCCATTCGACTAGGCTGCAAATAACCGCAGCCAAGTCGCTGGTTATCCCGCCAGCGGGAGATAAGGACAAACGAGAAAACCATTTTTATGTAATGCCGTGTTGCTGCATCTTCTTGCGCAGGGTGTTGCGGTTGATGCCGAGCATTTCTGCCGCGCGCGTCTGGTTGCCGCAGACATGTCCGAGCACCATTTCGAGCAGCGGTTTCTCGACGCAGTCCATCACCATGTCATACATGCCGCAACAGGGTTTTTCGCCGTCGAGATCCTTGAAATATTCCTTGAGTGTTTTGCGCACATGGCGCGCCATGTCATTTTCGTTCACCAGACAATCGCTCATGCTGCCAGCCTTTCGATGTGATGCAGCCGTGCTCCGTGCTGCGCTTGTTGTTCAAAGAAATCATCCACAGCCGCCATCTGTTCGGCAGGGCTTTCCAGTTGATTCATCCGATGACGGAACTGTGCCGAGCCGGCCAGTCCTTTGGTGTACCAGGAGATGTGTTTGCGCGCGACGCGCAGCCCGGTAAATTCGCCGTAGAAGTCATACAGTTCCTGAACATGTCCGGCCAGCACCTCCCGGATTTCGGCGATTTCCGGCGCGGGCAGGTGTTCGCCGGTATTCAGGAAATGTTCAATCTCGCGGAACAGCCACGGGCGCCCCTGTGCCGCACGGCCTATCATGACCGCATCGGCGCCGGTGTGCTGCAGTACAAAACGGGCTTTCTCCGGTGTGGTGATATCGCCATTGGCAATGACCGGGATGCCGACCGCTGCCTTGACCGCCGCGATGGTGTCGTATTCCGCTTCGCCGGTGTAGGCGCAGGCGCGGGTGCGGCCGTGGATCGCCAGTGCCTGGATGCCGGCTGTTTCGGCGATGCGCGCAATGCGCACTGCGTTGCGGCTGGTCTTGTCCCAGCCGGTGCGGATTTTCAGTGAGACCGGTACCGTCACTGCGCCAACCACCGCTTCGAAAATTTGCGCCACCAGCTTTTCGTTCTGCAGCAGGGCGGAACCCGCCATCACGTTGCAAATCTTCTTCGCCGGGCAACCCATGTTGATGTCGATGATCTGCGCGCCGTGATCTACATTGTGTTGCGCCGCCCGTGCCAGCATTTCCGGATCGGCACCGACGATCTGCACCGAGATGGGGTCGGTCTCACCCTCGTGGTTGGCGCGTCGTTTGGTTTTCTCAGAGCCGTATAGCAGTGAATTGGAAGCCACCATCTCGCTCACCGCCATGCCCGCGCCCATGCGTTTGCACAGCTGGCGGAAAGGGCGATCGGTCACCCCGGCCATCGGGGCGACGATAAGATTATTTCTGAGTTGGTAGGGGCCGATGCGCATGATCATTTTCTGCGAAGGGCACGGATTATAAAGCAACGAGCATGTGCCTGGGGAATACTGCGCAGATTTTATCTGCAGGCAAGGCTTTCTTGCCCCTGAAATCTGGTATCGTTAACCGAGTGCCGTTTTGCGGTATAGCGTATTGGGCAACGAGGTGATGAAGTGATTGGTCGGCTAACGGGCATACTGCTGGAAAAAAATCCGCCGCAGATTCTGCTGGATGTACAAGGCGTGGCCTATGAACTGGACGTGCCGATGAGTACCTTCTATAACCTGCCCGTGCTGCATGAAAAGGTGGTGTTGCACACGCAATTAATCGTGCGCGAGGACGCGCACCTGCTGTTCGGTTTCGGTTCGCCGGGTGAGCGCACGGCGTTCCGCCAGCTGCTGAAAATCAGCGGTGTCGGGCCGAGGCTGGCACTGTCGGTGCTCTCCGGTATGAGCCTGGCCGACCTTGCCGATGTGGTGGCGCGCCGGGAAAGCGGGCGGCTCACCAAAATTCCCGGGGTGGGCAAGAAGACCGCCGAGCGCCTGCTGCTGGAATTGCAGGGCAAGCTCGCGGTGAGCGCTGCCAGCGCTAGCCAGGGCGCAGTAACGCCATCCTCCGGCAGCGATGTCGTCAACGCGCTGCTGGCTCTGGGTTACAACGAGAAGGAGGCCGACTGGGCGGCCAGACAATTGCCTGCGGACAGCACCGTGTCGGACGGTATCCGCCAGGCGCTTAAGTTATTATCGAAAGCATGATCCACAACGATGACCTTTCTGCCGCGCCGCGACTGATTTCCGCTGCCGCAGCCTCCCCTCAGGAAGAAGTGCTGGAGCGCGCCCTGCGCCCGAAAATGCTGGACGAATATGTCGGGCAGGAGAAAATACGCGGGCAACTGGAAATATTCATTCAGGCGGCAAAGCAGCGCAAGGAGCCGCTCGATCATGTGCTGTTGTTCGGCCCGCCGGGCCTGGGCAAGACCACGCTGGCGCAGATCATCGCGCGCGAGATGGGCGTGAATCTGCGCCACACCTCCGGCCCGGTGCTGGAGCGCGCCGGCGATCTCGCGGCGTTGCTGACCAATCTCGAGCCCAACGATGTGCTGTTTATTGATGAAATCCATCGCCTGTCGCCGGTGGTGGAAGAAATCCTCTATCCTGCGCTGGAGGATTACCAGATCGACATCATGATTGGCGAGGGTCCGGCGGCGCGCTCGGTGAAGCTCGATTTGCCGCCGTTCACGCTGGTCGGCGCGACCACGCGCGCCGGCATGCTGACCAATCCGTTGCGCGACCGTTTCGGCATCGTGGCGCGGCTGGAGTTTTATACGCCGCAGGAATTGCAGCGCATCGTGATGCGTTCGGCGAGTCTCCTGGAGATGAACCTGTCGCACGATGGTGCGCTGGAGATCGCTGCCCGTTCGCGCGGCACGCCGCGCATTGCCAATCGCCTGCTACGCCGCGTGCGCGACTTCGCCGACGTGAAGGCCGGCGGTGACGCATCGCACGAAGTGGCGGACGCGGCGTTAACCATGCTCGATGTAGACGCGTGCGGGTTGGACGTGATGGACCGAAAACTGTTGTTGACCGTGATCGAGAAATTTCTTGGCGGACCCGTTGGCGTGGACAACCTTGCCGCCGCGATTGGTGAAGAACGCGACACCATCGAGGATGTGCTGGAGCCGTACCTGATCCAGCAAGGCTACCTGCAACGCACCACGCGCGGGCGGGTGGCAACGGCGCATGCCTACAAGCATTTTGGCTTGGTGGTGGCGAGCAATTCCATCAATGGGGATTTGCTGGATGTCTAAACATAAGGCTTTCTCGCTGCCGATCCGCGTGTATTTTCAGGATACCGACGCCGGCGGGGTGGTTTATCACGCCAGCTATGTGAACTTTATGGAGCGGGCGCGGACTGAATGGCTGCGCGAGCATTATGGCTACAGCAACGCCGCATTGATGAGAGAATTTGGCGTGGTGTTCGTGGTGCGTACGCTCAAGCTGGATTATTTCAAGCCCGCGCTGCTGGACGACTTGCTGAGTGTCTCGGCGCAGATCAAGGATACCGGACGCAGCCGCCTCACGCTGCTGCAGAACGTGCTGCGTGGCGATGAAGTGCTGACCGAAGGAGAGGTGCATCTGGTGTGTGTTTCCATGGAGAGTTTCAAGCCGGTCAGTGTGCCGGAGGTATTGCGCAAGCTGTGGAAAATTTGAACTGGAAAGGAACGTAATGGAGGTAACACAGGATTTGTCATTCATACATCTCATCAGCAATGCCAGCGTGCTGGTGCAATTGGTGTTGGGGTTGCTGTTGCTGGTATCACTGATGTCGTGGTGGTATATCTTTCTCAAGCTGTTCACCATTCGTAATGAGGTCAGGTTAACCGGAGAATTTGAAGAGACGTTCTGGCACAACCAGAACCTGAACGAGTTGTACAAGCATGCGAGCAGCAGTTCGGGGCGCGACCAGGGCGCATTGGAGCGCATTTTTGTGGCTGGGTTTGTTGAATTCGTGAAGCTGCGCAAGCAGCATGGTATGGATGCCGCCGCGGTAATGGACGGTACGCGCCGCGCCATGCGCGCGACCTATCAGCGCGAGATGGATCGGCTGGAATCGCATCTGGCATTTCTCGCTTCAGTCGGTTCGGTCAGCCCCTATGTGGGATTGTTCGGTACCGTGTGGGGTATCATGAACGCGTTCCGGGGCCTGGCGAATGTCGGACAAGCGACGCTGGCGCATGTTGCGCCCGGTATCGCGGAAGCACTGGTGGCGACGGCCATGGGCCTGTTTGCCGCGATTCCCGCGGTCGTCGCCTACAATCGTTACGCGCACGACATCAACCGTTTGGCCACACGTTTTGAAAGTTTCACCGAAGAGTTTTCCAATGTGTTGCAGCGCCAGCCATGAGATCGAATAGCCGCTCCAATAACCGCCTGATGAACGATATCAATGTCGTCCCCTACATCGATGTGATGCTGGTGCTGTTGGTCATTTTTATGGTTACCGCGCCGATGATGAATCCCGGTCAGGTTGATTTGCCTAGTGTGGGCAAGTCATTGCTGCCACCGGCCGCGCCGCTGGAGGTCATTATCAGGAAAGATAATTCGCTGGCGTTGCGCGATCATGCAAGAAGCAGCCAGGAAAGCAATGTGTCATTCAGTGAGCTTGTCGCGATTTTGAAAACCAGGCAGGGCGCGCAGGCGGAGCAAGCCGTGGTGATTTCCGCCGACAAGAACGTGCGTTATGAAGAAGTCATCAACGTAATGGATGCACTGCAACAGCAACAAATCAGGAAGATTGGTCTGTTGACGCAAACCCGGAAATGAACGCGGCAGTTTATCCGGATTCTTACAGGCTGCCTGCTGGCATTCTTGCCGTTGCTGTGCATGGTGCATTCTTCGCGCTGCTGTACTTTGGTTTTACTTGGCAGACGCTGTCGCCTGCGGTGATGAGTGTGGATTTGTGGCAGAGCCTGCCGGATGATGCGGTGGTTGCGGTGCCGCCTCCAGCTGCGGCACCGCCGGTCGAGCCAAAGCTTGAAGAGAGTGTGCCGCCGCCTGTCGAACCGACGGTTGAGGAGGCCGTGCCGCCAACACCGCCGGAGGCCGTGTTGCCGGAAGCAGGAAAAGTTAAACCTGTCGAAGTAGAGCCGGATATCAGCCTTGCTGATCTGCAGGCCGCGCGCGCGAAAGAAAAGAAAGTTGCGCGGGAGAAGGCAGAGAAAGTTGCGCGGGAGAAGGCAGAGAAAGTTGCGCGTGAGAAGGCAGAGAAAGTTGCGCGTGAGAAGGCAAAGAAAGTTGCGCGGGAGAAAGCCGAGAAAGTTGCACGCGATAAGGCTGAGCAGGTTGTACGTGAGCGAGCTGAGCAGGTCGCACGCGAAAAAGCCGAGCAGGTTGCGCGAGTCGCGCGCGAACGGGCCGAACAGGCTGCTGCAATCGGGCGCGTGGTGGATGAATACACCGGCAAGATTGTCAGCAAGGTACGCCGCAACATCGTCATGCCGCCAGATGTGGCGGATGATGCGCGCGCCGAATTTTTGGTAACGCTGTTGCCGGGCGGCACGGTGCTGAGCGCAAGGTTGACCAGGACGAGCGGCAATGCGGCGTACGATAACGCGGTGGAACGTGCGATCCTGAAATCGCAGCCGTTGCCGTTGCCCGCTGATGCGGCGCTGTTCAGCAGATTTCGTGAGTTGGAGCTTGTGTTCAAACCGATTGAGTAGGGGGTAAAGATGATTTTGCGTGTATTGCGGGGCGTGGTTGGATTGGTATTGTTGGTGCAGGCCTCAATGGCAGGTGCGGCATTGAGTATCGAAATCATCGGTGCGGGTGAGCATCAGATTCCGGTGTCCATCGTGCCATTTGGGGGCGATGAAAAAATCGTGCAATCCATTAACGAGGTGGTGGTGGGCGACTTACAGCGCAGCGGACTGTTTCGCCTGGTCGACCCGACCGGCAAGTCGCCGCATGTGCCCGCCGAGGTCAGCTATCCCGATTGGGAGGTGCGCGGCGCGGAAGCTCTGGCGATTGGTACGGTTGTGGTGCAGGGCGGCCGCATCGAGGCGCGGTTTCGTTTGCTGGACGTGGTTAAACAAACAGAATTGATTGCGCAGGCGGTCTCGGCAAACGAAAACCAGGTGCGCGCTATCGGACATCGTATTGCGGATTTGATTTATGAAAAACTGACCGGCGACAAGGGGGTGTTCAGCACGCGCATTGCTTACGTAAACCGGCAGGGAAAGAATTTCAGCATGATCGTGGCAGACAGCGACGGCTATAACGAACAGATCGTGCTGGCGCAGAATGAACCGATCATGTCTCCCGCGTGGTCTCCGGACGGTAGCCAGCTTGCCTATGTCAGTTTCGAAACCGGGCATGCCGTGGTGTACGTGCAATCGCTGTACAGCAACCAGCGCAGGGTGCTGGCCAATTTTCGCGGCAGTAACAGCGCGCCGGCTTGGTCGCCTGATGGAAAGCAGATGGCATTGGTGCTGACACGCGATGGCAGCTCACAAATTTATCTGGTTCGTCCGGACGGCAGCGATATTCGGCGCATCACCTTCAGCGGCGCGATTGATACCGAGCCCAATTTCTCGTCAGACGGGCAATATCTGTTGTTTACTTCGGATCGCGGCGGCAGCCCGCAGATTTATCGTATGCCGGTGAAGGGTGGAGCGACAGAGCGCTTGACCTTCGGTGAGGGTTCCAGTTTTTCGCCGCGGCACAGCCCGGACGGCAAGAATTTCATATTCGCCTATCTTGCCAAGGGCAAGTTTTATATCGCCATGCAGGACTTTCAGACTGGGCAAATGTCCCTTCTTACCGAGGGCGGATGGGAGAAAAAACCCAGCTTTGCACCCAACGGCAAGCTTGTCCTGTTTGCCAGTGAGGGGCGTGGTCGTGGTATATTAGCAACCGTTTCCAGTGACGGCCGTGTTAAGCAGCATATGTTTACGCAGAGCGGCGATGCACGCGAACCAGTGTGGGGACCGTATCCTTAACTTAAAATCTAGCGAAAGGAAACATTATGAAAAAACTTATGATCAGTATTGTGTTGGTCAATTTACTCGCCGCATGTGCCAGCGAGCCGAAGAAGGCGCCCGTGGGTGAAGCACCTGCGCCCGTTACCAAGCAGGCCGAAGCACCGAAGATGACGCCAGCCGAGCCTGTTAAAGCTGCCGTCGATCCGCTGAATGATCCGACCAGCATCCTGGCCAAACGCAGCGTGTACTATCCGTTTGACGTGGCCGTCGTGCAGGATGAAGACAAGCCGGTTGTGCAAGCGCACGCCAAGTATCTGAGCGAACATTCCAACCGCAATGTGCGGCTGGAAGGCAACTGCGATGAGCGCGGTAGCAATGAATACAACCTCGGTCTCGGTCAGCGCCGTGCCGATGGCGTGAAGAAGATGCTGGAACTGGGTGGTGCGAATGAGGGTCAGTTGGAAAGCGTCAGTTATGGTGAAGAAAAACCCAGGGCTTCCGGCCATGACGAGGCTTCCTGGTCACAGAACCGCCGCACCGATCTGATGTACGCAAAATAAAGCAATGCTGAAGCAAGCGCTCTTGTTGCTGGCTTTGTGTGTCGCCGTGCCCGCACAAGCGGGGTTGTTCTCAGACGATGAGGCGCGCAAACAAATCCAGCAACTCGAGGAGCGTGTGCTCAAACTGAATGGCGACGCCGATCGGCAAAACAACTCACTGATGGACTTGCAGGGGCAGATCGAGGTCCTGAATCGTGAGATCCGCAATCTGCGCGGACAAAACGAAGAGTTGGTGCGTGGTTTGCAGGATGCCGAAAAGCGCGAGAGAGATTTTTATGTGGATCTGGACACGCGCCTGCGTCATTTTGAATCCAAGGAAGAAACGGCTGCTGCAGAGGCCGATTTATTGCCTGCGGCAGACGCTTCCGTTGATCCATTCGATCCAGTTCTGGAAAATCGTGCCTTTGAGGTTGCTTACGGCCTGTTTAAGGGTGAGAAATTTGCGGATGCGGTCACAGCATTTCGGGAATTTATCGACAAACACCCCGAATCGGTACATGTACCCAATGCAAATTACTGGATGGCGGATGCGCAGTTTGCGTTGAATGATTACGCGGGCGCGCTGGGTACATACCAGGGGTTGGTCAAGACCTTTCCAAGCATGCCCAGAGCGGCAAATGCGTGGTTCAGCATCGCCGCATGCCAGCGTGAACTGAAGCAGGGCACAGCAGCGCAAAAAACACTCAAGCAACTTGTCGCCAAATACCCTGACAGCGAAGCCGCCGCCAAGGCCAAAGAACTCATCACAACGTCCAGGTAGGCTCTATGCCTTGCCAAGATTCAGCCGCGCAACTGCGCATCAGCGAAATTTTCTACTCCCTGCAGGGCGAAACCCGCCGTATCGGATTACCAACGGTATTTGTCCGTCTGACCGGCTGCCCGCTGCGCTGTACCTATTGCGATACTTCTTATGCATTCAGCGGCGGACAGAACTGTAGCATCGTCGCTATTCTCGAGCAGGTTGCAGCATACGCGCCGCATTACGTGACCGTCACCGGTGGCGAGCCGCTGGCGCAAGAAAATTGCCGGCTCTTGCTGGCCGCACTGTGTGACGCAGGTTATGCGGTGTCGCTGGAGACCAGCGGCGCGCTGGAGATCAACGAAGTGGACCCCCGTGTGATGCGCGTGGTGGATGTCAAGACGCCGGCGTCTGGTGAGGTCGAGAAAAACTGTTGGGCAAATTTGGCGTTGCTGACGCAGCATGACGAAATCAAATTTGTGCTGTGCGACGAGAGCGACTACCGATGGGCAAAGCAGATCCTGCAGCAACACCATCTCGACGAAAAATGCGCGGTGCTGTTCTCACCCGCGCACGGCAAGCTGAATGCAACACAACTGGCCGAATGGATATTGCGCGACCGTTTGCCAGTCAGGATGCTGCTTCAATTGCACAGGTTGCTGTGGAACAACGCCCCCGGGCACTAACGAGTATGTTGATACGACTAACCTCGACAATGAAACTCGCCATGCCCGTTCTCTCACCTCAATCCTCTGGTGGGACTACTAGCCAATCCACTAAGCCCGCAAGCGGGCAAGTGGCTGGTTATCCCGCCAGCGGGAGAGGAGGCAAACGTGAAAGGCAATCTTCATTCCTCGGGCGAGGAGGCAAGCGAATCGCTTCGCGAGCTTTATGCTAACGATGAAAAATGCCGTGGTGCTTCTATCGGGTGGGCTGGATTCAGCGACGGTGCTGGCGATGGCGCGGGCGCAGGGTTTTGCTTGTTATGCGTTGAGCGTGGATTATGGGCAGCGACATCACTCCGAGCTGGCCGCCGCGCGGCGCGTCGCGCAAATGCTGGGCGCGCGCGAACACCGTGTGGTGAATATCGACTTGACCGGATTCGGCGGTTCCGCGCTGACCGATAATAATATTGCCGTGCCGCAACAGCCCACGGAGGGCATCCCGCTAACCTATGTCCCTGCGCGCAACACCATCATGCTGTCGCTGGCTCTGGCATGGGCTGAAGTATTGCAGGCGCAGGATATTTTCATCGGCGTGAATGCGGTGGATTATTCGGGTTACCCTGATTGTCGCCCCGCTTACATACATGCATTCGAGCGTATGGCCAATCTTGCAACCCGGGCTGCCATCGAAGGTCATCCGCTTACCCTGCACGCGCCCTTGCTGAATTGGTCCAAGGCGGAAATTATCAGACAGGGCAGTGAACTCGGCGTGAATTATGCACAGACCGTTTCCTGCTATCAGGCTGATGAAGCGGGACGCGCCTGCGGTGTATGCGATTCCTGCCGCTTGCGCCGTGCAGGATTTGCCGCTGCCGGTGTGGATGATCCGACGGTTTATTGTGAAGCATAGCCGTGCAAGCCTTGTGGCAAGCGGCATTTCGCGTTGACAGCAGGTGACAAATCCGTATAATTCGCGCTCCTTTGCGAATGGGGTCGTTAGCTCAGCCGGTAGAGCAGCGGACTTTTAATCCGTTGGTCGGCAGTTCGAACCTGCCACGACCTACCAGACATTCTCGAAGCGAATCTTTAAGCCACTTCCAGCCGCTTTAGCTCAGTTGGTAGAGCAACCGCCTTGTAAGCGGTAGGTCGTCAGTTCGAATCCGACAAGCGGCACCA